>NZ_JBIRTH010000001.1:1040945-1115803 GCF_044334565.1 Micromonospora sp. NPDC020750 | reverse complement strand
CGAAGAGCTTCGCCCACGGCTACAGCGGCTGCGACGCCACCGCCGTCTCCTTCGACATCACCAACCAAATCGAAACCGACGTCACCGCGCAGAAGCCGACCCGCACCCTGCGCATGATCGCCGCCAACGAGGCCACCGACACCCAGAGCTGGAAAGAGTTCCTCGAAACCAGCCCCACCCTCACCATCCGTTACAACCACAAACCCAACACCCCGACGGGGATGACCACCTCCCCCAAGACCTCCTGCACCGCCACCACTCCCACGGTCGTCGGCGACGGCGCGGTATCCCTCTACGCCCCGGTCTCCGACCGCAACGGCGGCACCCTCGGCGTCACCTTCAAACTCTGGAAGACCACCGACACCACCGAGACCGCCCTGGCCACGTCCAACCCGAACCTGCTGACCTACTCCTCCGGCAGCACCGCCGTGCTCGTCGTCCCGGTGACGACCCTGCGCACCGCCGCCGCCAACGCGGTCACCGGCTTCTCCTGGAAGGTCCAGACCACCGACTTCCGCACCCCCAGCACCTGGTCGGCCACCTGCAAGCTCACCTTCGACCCCACCCGCGCCGGCCCACCCGAGGTCACCCCGCCGGCCGACACCACCATCGGCCAGGCTGCCACCTTCACCGTCACCCCGCCGGCCACCGGCACCACGCCCAGCGGCTACGTCTACCAGCTCAACGCCGGCCCGCCGGTCGACGTCCCAGCCGACGTCAGCGGCGCGGCGACCGTCGACCTCACTCCGACCCGGTTCACCAACACCCTGACCGTCACCAGCGTGTCCACCGGCGGCAACGTCGGCGAGTCGGCCAGCGTCACGTTCAACTCCAACCCGGCCGCCACCGCCGCCGCCGACGCCGACCTGACCGGGGACGGCGCGGCCGACCTGCTCACGGTCGGTGCGAGCAACTCGATGCCGTCAGGGCTCTGGCTACTGCCCGGCCGCAGCGCCGGGGCGCTGGCCGCCGCGACCGACATCGGCGCGCGGGGCAACGGCGTCACCGGCAACAACACCCCCGCCGACTTCGACGGCGCCCAGGCCATCACCGGCCACTTCACCGGCACCGGCCTCCAGGACGTCCTCGTCTACTACCCCGGCGGCGTCAACCCCGGCGGCGCCGGCGTCCTGCGCGCCAACGGCGACGGCTCCACCATCCAGGCCCACCTCAGCGGCAACCAGTACTCCATCGACCCCAGCCAACTCCTCGACCCCGACGACAACCGTCCTCTCCAACTCGTCAACGCCGGCGACACCCGCAACCTCAACTCCCCATACCCCGACCTCATCGGCACCAGCGGCAACCCCACCACCGGCTACCACCTCACCTACCACCCCAACCTCGGCGCACCGGGCAGCTACCTCGGCGCATTCCACACCACCGCCACCACCCCCACCGGCGGCACCGACTGGAACAACTGGACCATCACCACCACCCAACTCGCCACCGGCGCCGCCATGTTCCTCTGGAACCGCACCACCGGCGCCCTGCACCTGTGGACCGGCCTCGCCGTCAACCCCGACACCGGCGAACTCACCTACACCCCGCACGCCCTCTCCACCGCCTGGAACACCGGAGCCGCCATCACCCTGCGCGCCGCCGACATCAACGCCGACGGCACCCCCGACCTCTGGGCGACGGGCGCGGCGGCGACGGGGACCACCTGGCTGGTCTCCGGCCTGACCGGTGGCACCGGGACGATCGCCGCCCAACCGGCCCAGACCCTGGTCACCTCGGACCACACCTGGCAGCTCAACGACAACACGGGCGGCACCGTGAGCACGGCCCGGGACACCGGTGGCACGCTGCACGCCACCGGCACCGCCGGGGTCACCTGGAACACCGGCGACATGTTCGACCCCGACGTGGTCTTCAACGGCACTAGTGGAACGCTGACCACCACGGGCCCGGCCTTCGCCACCAACGCCGACTTCACCGTCTCCGCCTGGGTGAACCCCACCTCGGCGGGCGGGACCGTGTTGTCCCAGAACGGCGTCAACACCGCCGGATACCGGCTCTGGGCCGATGGCAGTGACAATTCCTGGCGCTTCGCGATGCCCCGCACCGACGTCGCGGCGCCGGTCTGGGACACCGTCACCTCCGGCGCGGGTAGCCTCCGGCCCGGCGTGTGGACGCAGGTGACGGCGACGTTCAACCAGGACACCGGCGCCATGACGCTGTACGTCAACGGCACCAACGTCGGCCACGCCACGCACGGCACCGTCTTCAACGCCACGGGCAACGTCCGCATCGGCAGCCACCGCACGTCGGCCACGGCCCACGGCGGCTGGTTCTCCGGCGAGATGGCGATGGTGCAGACCTGGAACGAGGTCTTCATCGGCAACGTCACCCTGTACGGCGTGCGTCCCGACGGGCGGCTGACCTACTCACAGATCGACGCGGGCACCGGCAACCGGACCAAGACCCTGGTCTCGGCATCGCCGCTGACCTTCGTGCCGAAGGCGATGGCGGTCCTCAACGGCAACACGCTGCTGGTGACGTCCCCGGCCGGGGTGCTGTACCGGCTCGACGTGCTGACCAACGACCGCACCCTGACGATCGGGCCGCTGACGCAGATCGGCGGGGGCTGGACCCACGACCGCCTCACCTACGACGGCGCCGGGAAGCTGTTCGGCATCGCCGACGGTTACCTGCGCCGGTACGACGTCACCAGTGCGAAGCCGACCAGCGCGACGATCATCAACAACACGTTGATCGACGGCGGTTTCGCCCTGAGCACCCTGACGTCCACCGGCCCCGGATGGATCATGGGCACCACCAGTGCGGGCGCCCTGCTCACCTACAAGATCAACGGTCCGGGAGACTGGCTCCGGTACGAGCTGCGCTCCAGCACCTGGCAGGTCATGAGCCACCTCGCCTCGCCGGGTGGCGGGGTCATCTACGGACAGCACTCCAACACCTCCCTCTACCGCTATCTGGACGCCAACCCGTACGACGGCGTCGGCACCGACATCGCCAGCTTCACCACCGACCCCGTGGACGCGTCCGGCTGGACGGAGGTGCTGCTCGCCGCGCAGCCAAGGACCCTCGGCTAGCCCGCCGGCGGGGAGGGACGTGCGCCCTCCCCGCCGGCCACCACGCCCCGCGTCCCGGCCGGGCGACGACTCACGCCTGTAAGGCGTCTCACGCCGGTCGGTCCTTCCAGCAGAGGATCAGCCGGCGTATCGTCGGCGGGCGATGACCAACGTCTGGCACCTCACCGTGCGCCTGTACGTCGACCTCCGACGGCAGGCCAGCGGCATCTGTCCGGCGCGGCCCGTCTCCTGACGCCCGCCCGCCCGACCCCCAGACCCCTGGACGCATCCTCATGGCCTCCGCCCTGCGCAAGTTCCCCTTCTCCCTACAGATCCTGCTCGGTCTCGTCCTCGGCGTGGCGCTGGGCTTCCTCGCCCGCGTCAACGACCTGAGCTGGCTGGCCAGCACCCTCGACACCGTCGGCGGCCTCTTCGTCCAGCTGCTCAAGCTGGCCGTGCCGCCGCTGGTCTTCACCGCCATCGTGGTCAGCGTGGTCAGCCTGCGCGGCGTGGCCAACGCCGCCCGGCTGGCGCTGAAGACGCTGCTCTGGTTCGGCGTCACCGCCCTGATCGCGGTGGGCATCGGCATCGGCCTCGGGCTGCTCACCGACCCGGGCCGGGGCGTCACCCTGGACGTCGGCGGGGCCGCCCCGCCGAAGGCCACCGGCTCGTGGACGGACTTCCTCACCGGCATCGTGCCGACCAACCCGGTCGGCGCGTTCGTCGAGGGCAACGTGCTCCAGATCGTCTTCCTGGCCCTGGTGGTGGGTGCCGCCGCACTGCTGGTCGGCGAGGCCGCCGAGCCGTTCGTGGCGCTCAACCGGTCGCTGCTGGCCATCGTGCAGAAGGCGCTGTGGTGGGTGATCCGGCTGGCCCCGATCGGCACCCTCGGCCTGATCGGCCACGCCGTCGCCTCGTACGGCTGGGACCTGCTGGCCCCGCTGGCGAAGTTCACCACCGCCGTGTACGTCGGCTGCGCCATCGTGCTGTTCGTGGTCTACCCGCTGCTGCTGGCCGTCGCCGGCCGGCTCAACCCGCTGCGCTTCTTCGCCGGCGCCTGGCCGGCCATCGAGCTGGCCTTCGTCTCCCGCTCCTCGGTCGGGACGATGCCGGTGACCCAGCGTTCCGTCGAGCGCCTCGGCGTCCCCCGCGAGTACGCCTCGTTCGCGGTGCCGTTCGGCGCGACCACGAAGATGGACGGCTGCGCGGCGATCTACCCGGCCCTCGCGGCGATCTTCGTGGCGCAGGTCTTCGGGGTGGACCTCGGCGTCGGCGACTACCTGCTGATCGCGTTCGTCTCCGTGGTCGGCTCGGCGGCCACCGCCGGCCTGACCGGCGCGATCGTGATGCTCACGCTGACCTTGAGCACGCTGGGCCTGCCACTGGCCGGGGCCGGCCTGCTGCTGGCCATCGACCCGATCCTGGACATGATCCGCACCGCCACCAACGTCGCCGGTCAGGCCGTCGTCCCGACCATCGTCGCCGCCCGCGAGGGCACCCTCGACCGGGCCGCGTACGACTCGGCCGGCCGCCGGGACCTGACCGAACCGGACGCTCCCGTCCGCACCGACGACCCGACCCCCGTCCCCGCCTGACACCCATGTTGATCAAGAGGTTTGCGTCACTGCGGAGATCGTTCCTGACGTAGACCTCTTGATCACGCGTCCCTGAAGCCCGCGCCTGCGCCTGGGCCGGAGAGGATCCGTACATGAGCAGTCTGTTCACCCCGCTGGCCCTACGGGCCGTCACCCTGCCCAACCGGGTCGCCCTGGCCCCGATGTGCCAGTACAGCGCCGGCCCGGACGGCCTGCCCACCGACTGGCACCGGGTGCACCTGGGGACCCGTGCGGTCGGCGGCGTCGGCCTGGTGATCACCGAGGCGACCGCCGTGGTGCCCGAGGGCCGGATCAGCCCCCAGGACACCGGCCTCTGGTCCGGCGCCCACGTCGACGCGTGGCGGCCCGTCACCGCCTTCGTCGCCGCGCAGGGCGCGGTGCCGGCCGTCCAGCTCGCGCACGCCGGGTTCAAGGCGTCGACGTACCGGCCGTGGGCGGAGCATCGCGGCGGGGTGCCGGACGCCGAGGGCGGCTGGACCCCGGTCGGCCCCGGCGCGGAGCCGTTCGTGCCCGAGTACCGGGTGCCGACCGCGCTCGACGAGGCCGGGCTCGCGGGCGTGGTCGAGGCGTTCGCCACGGCCGCCGGACGGGCGGTGGACGCCGGGTTCGCCGCCGTGGAGATCCACGCCGCGCACGGCTACCTGCTGCACGAGTTCCTGTCCCCCCTGACCAACCACCGCGCCGACGGCTGGGGCGGCGACCCGGCCGGCCGGATGCGGCTGACCCTGGCGGTGGCCCGCGCGGTCCGCGCGGCGGTCGGCGAGAACGTGCCGGTGCTGGCCCGGATCTCCGCCACCGACTGGACCGAGGACGGCTGGACCGTCGAGGACAGCGTGGTGCTCGCCGGGGAGCTGGCGGCGGCCGGCGTCGACCTGGTGGATGCCTCCTCCGGCGGCGCCTCCGCTCGGGCCGCCATCCCGGTCGGCCCCGGCTACCAGGTGCCGCTGGCCGCGCGGATCCGCCGGGAGGCCGGGGTGCCGACCGGCGCGGTCGGCCTGATCGTCGAGCCCGAGCAGGCCGAGCAGATCGTCGCCGGAGGGGAGGCGGACCTGGTCCTGCTCGGCCGGGAGCTGCTGCGCGACCCGTACTGGCCCCGCCGGGCGGCGGCCAAGCTCGGTGCCGCACCGTCCTGGCCGGCCCAGTACGCCCGCGCCCTCTGACATCGGGAACCTTGGACAGTTGCCGTTCGCACGCAACGGCAACTGTCCAAGGTCCGGCGGGGGCGGGGCGCGCGGGGAAGGGCCGGTCAGCCCGCCAGGTGACCCCAGTCGTCCTCCAGGTCCCGCCACGGGCCCCGGGCCGCCACCGTCCCGCCGATCAGCACCACCACCTGGTCGGCCCGGACCAGCGCCGCCCGCTTCGACGTCGAGCCGACCACCGTCACCCCGTTCTTCCGCAGCGCCGCCCACAGCTCCAGCTCCGTGGTGACGTCCAGCGCCGACGACACGTCGTCTGCGACCAGCAGCTCGGTACGCGGGGCCAGCGCCCGGGCCAGCGCCAGCCGCTGCAGCTGCCCGCCGGAGAGCCGGGTCCCCTTGTGCCCGATGAGCAGCCCGAGTCCGCCCCCGGCGGCGGCCAGGTCGTGGTCGAGCTGGGCGGTCGACACCGCGCCGGCCGCGTCCACGTCATGGCCGAGCGCGACGTTGTCGCAGACCGTGCCGGAGAGCACCCGGGGGAGCTGGCCCACGTAGCCGACCTGCTGGGGGCGCAGGAACAGCTCCGGTGAGGTGACCGGCTCGGAGTTCCAGCGCAGCGCGCCGGTGTGGTGCACGATCCCGGCCAGGGCGCGCAGCAACGAGGACTTGCCGGAGCCGACCGGCCCGACGACGAGCACGAGCTGGCCGCGTTCGACGGTCAGGTCGACGTCCCGGACGGCGAGCGTCCCGTCGGTGTGCAGCGCGCCGAAGCCGACCAGGTCCAGCCGGCGCAGCGGGTGCCGGGGCGGGGGCTCGGGCGCGGACGCGGTTCCGGCGGCCAGGTCCACCCCGTCCACCGGCGCCGAGTACGCCCCCACCCCGGCCATCGTCACCGTCCGGCGCGTCCACACCCGGGCCGACGGGAGCTGCGAGACCAGGGACGCCGTGGTCCACGCGAACCAGCGGGCCGCGCCGAGGGTGGACACCGCGACCAGGGTGGCCCCGGCGGACAGCCCGCCGCTGAGGTAGAGCGCCCAGGCGCCGATCGGCAGCAGGCCGCTGACCAGGGCCGGCGTGGAACGGGACCAGACCTGCACGGAGATCTCCCGGCGCTGCCGCTCGCTGCGGGTGGCGTCGAGGTCGGCGAGGTGGCCCAGCACCGGACGGGTGGCGCCGGCGAGCTTCACCGTGCGGGCGGCCGACAGGGACGACACCAGCGAGGTGGCGAACGCCGCCCGGGCCGCGACGGTGGCCCGGGCGGACCGTTCCAGGCGCGGCCCGAACAGCGTCGCCGCCAGCCCGGAGACGACCACCGTCCCGGCGAAGAACGCGGCCGGCACCAGGCTGCCGGAGACCAGCGTCATGGCGACCACGATGAGCAGGGCGATGGCCTGGTCGAGCAGGTTGTCGGCGAGGATCACCACCCGTTCGGTGTCACCGCCCTGGGCGACCACCTCGGCCGGGGTGTGTCCGCTGATCCGGCGCGGGCCGGTCTGCCCGTGCACCAGCCGCAGGCTGATCCGCAGCATCTGGCGCACCCACCAGTTGGGAAACCAGAAGCTGGTGAAGTAGGGCACCGGCGTGGTCACCAGCAGCGCGGTCACGATCCCGACCGCCGGCCACCACGGCCCGCCGGAGCCGTCCACCAGGTCGGCCCACAGCCAGGGCAGCACCGAACCGTCCAGACCGAGCAGCCCCCCGAACCCGAACAGCGCGATCGCGGTCAGGCCGTACCGGGGGTCGTTGGTGGTCAGGCGCAGGATCTCCCGCATCGTCCGGGCGGGCGGCGTCGGCGGCAGCGGGGGCGGCTCGACCTTCGTCCGGGCCACGCCGACCGGCACGCCGGGACCGGCACCCGGCGTGCTCGCCCCGGCGGGACCGGCACCCGGGGCCGGGGCCGGCGGCGGATCGGTCAGCAGCGCCGTGCCGCCGCTCCGCCCGGCCGCTCCCGCCTCGGCGTACGCGGAAGCGTGGCTGACGGCCAACAGCTCGGCGAACCGCTCCGAGGAGCGCAGCGGGCCGGCCTCGACCACCGCCCCGTCGGCCAGCACCACCACCTCGTCGCAGCCGCGGACCGAGGAGAGCCGGTGGGCGATGACGATGCCGATCCGGTCGGTGAGCAGCCGCTCGGTGGCCCGCTGCACCAGCGTCTCGGTGACCGGGTCCAGCCGGGCGGTGGCCTCGTCGAGGATCACCACGTGCGGGTCGCGGACCAGGATCCGGGCGAACGCGACGAGCTGCTCCTGCCCGGCGGACAGCACGTGCCCGCCCTCACCGAGCCGGGTGTCCAGGCCGTCGGGCAGCTCGGCGACCCAACCGGCCAGGCCCAGCTCGCGCAGCGCCCGGGCGGCGTCGTCGAGCAGGGCCGGGTCGAACAGGGCGACGTTCTCGGCGAGCGTGCCGGCCAGGATCTCGGTGCGCTGCGGCACCACGGCCACCCACCGACGCAGCCGCTCGACGTCCAGGTCGAGCAGGTCCGCCCCGCCGAGCAGCACGGTGCCGCGCGGCAGGTCCACCGCCCGGGTGAGCACCTTGGCCAGGGTGGACTTACCGGACCCGGTCCGCCCGACCAGGGCGTACGACCGGCCCCGGACGAAGTTCAGCGAGACGTCGCGCAGCGCCGGCGCGCGGTCGCCCTCCGTTCCGCCCTCCGGGTAGCGGAAGGTGAGGTTCCGCACGACCAGGTCGCCCTCGACGGGCTCCCGGCCGCCGGTCGGTTCCTGCCGGGAGTCCTGGAGAAGCTGCACCCGCCCCCAGGCGCCGAGCGCGTACTGCAACTCGGGCACCATCCGGCTGATGTGCTCGACGGTCGCGCCGAAGGCGAGCACCAGCAGCCAGACGGCGGTCAGTCGGGCCGCGTCGATCCGGCCGGAGGCCAGCGCCCAGGCCCCGCCGAGGACCACCCCGACGATGCCGACCCGGATGATCCCGGCGCCGACGGCGGTGACCTCCGCCGACATCCGCCACACCAGCCGCCCCCGGGCCAGCACCTCGGCCGCCCGCCGGGCGTAGAGCCGCAGCACGTACGGCCGGGCCAGGCTGGTGCGCACGTCGTCCTGGCCGTGGACGGCCTCCTCCATCACGGCGGCGAGGTCCGTCCATGCCTCCTCCTCGGCCATCCGGGCCGGGGCGATCCGCCGGGTCGGCCGGCGCAGCACGACCACGAGCAACGCCGTCAGCGTGAGCATGCTCACCCCGGCCGGCCACCAGACCACCAGCGCGACGACGGTGGAGAGCAGGCCCGTGGCGGACATCTGGGCGATCCGTACGCCGTGCCCGCGCACCTCGGAGGCCACCTGGTAGACGTCCCCGTCGATCCGGTCCAGCAGTTCCCCGACCGGGGTTCCCTCCAGGGTGGGCAGATCCTGCCCGAACGCCACCCGGCACAGCCGCCGCCGGACGTCGGCGGACCAGTCCGCGGTCAGCCCGGCCATCACCAGCCCGATGGCGAGGTCGGTGACGACCGCGGCGCAGAGCGCCACCGCGAGAACGGCGAACAGCACCCCCGAGCGGTGCACCAGCACCGGGCCGGCGAGCGCCGCCGCGACGGCCTGGCCGGCGGCGCCGAGGACGATCAGCACGGCGACGATCGTCATCCGGCGAGCCGAGGTGGCCCACAGGTCACGGAAAAGGCGCATGTCGGTCCCTCCGGACTCCGGGCGGCGGCACCTTCACCCTGGTTGATCCGGCCGGGCCGTTCAACGCATTTACCCCATCGGGGTACGCCGCCGGGGCCATGCCCGGGACGCCGGAGGACCATCGGAGGGCCGGGGGCCGCCGGAGGTAGCCCGGTCAGGCGCGGGTGTCAGCAAGGGGAGCTTCCCCGCACACTCAGAACAGCACGGTGGCGAGGGTGCCGACCGGGCGGAAGCCGCACCGCTCGTAGACGCGGCGGGCGGGCAGGTTGAAGTCGTTGACGTACAGGCTGACCGTCGGGGCGACCCGCAGCAGCGCGTCCCTGGTCACCGCCGCCATCGCCGCAGTGGCGAGCCCCCGGCCGCGCCACTGCGGCGACACCCAGACCCCCTGGACCTGCGCGGTACGCCGGGTCACCACCGCCAGCTCGGCCTTGAACACCACCTGGCCGTCGACGAACCGGGCGTACGCCCGACCGGCCCGGACCAGGTCGGTGACCCGCCGCCGGTAGCCGTGCCCGCCGTCCTCGGCCAACGGCGAGACGCCCACCTCCTCGGTGTACATGGCCACGGCCGCCGGGAAGAGCTGGTCGATCTCGTTGGCGCGTACCAGTCGCACCTCGGGGTCGACGACCACCGACGGCAGCGCGTCGGCGGCCAGCAGCGGCTGGTTGGGTCGGACGTCCCGGGCCGGCCCCCAGTGCCCGCAGAGCCGGTCCCACAGCCCGAGCACCGCGTCCGCCCGGCCGACGATGGAGGAGCAGAGGCGTTCCTCGGCGGCGAGCAGTTCGGCGTAGGCGGCGACGGCGGGCTCCGAGGCGAGCACCGGTGTGAGGTTGCCGCCGAGCCAGCAGATCGACTCCAGGCTACGGCGTGCGCCGTACCCGAGGATCCGCCCCTCGGCCCGCCACCAGGCCAGCCCTCGCGCGGCGATTCGCTCGGCGACCTGCGCTCCCGCGAACGGGTCGAGGTCGAGCAGCCGCTCGACCGCGCGGCGCTCCGATTCCCCCAATTGCCGTACCGGCACCGTCAGCACGGTTACCAGCCTGCCAGATCACCCCGCCGCCTCGCCGGCCGAGTGCCGAGCCCACCGGGACGGGCACGCAGGACATCGGGCCGGAGCGGCCCCGACGCACGTGCGACAGCACGTTGCCTTGTCGCCGACACGTTGCCGATATATCGTTGATGCATCAGCGACAGAACACGGAAGGGAGAGCCCTGATGGGTTTCCACCAACGGATGCACGTACCCGAGCACGAGGCCCGGAGGCGCGGCTTCGGCTTCCCGCCGTTCCCGCCCGGTCCCCCCGGGCCGCCGTTCCCACCCGGCCCGCACGGGCACGGCGGCGGCCGGGGCGGTCACCGGGGGCGCGGCCGGGGACGCCGGCCCAACGTGCGGGCCGCCGTGCTGGCCCTGCTCACCGAGCGGCCGATGCACGGGTACGAGATGATCCAGGAGATCGACTCCCGCACCGGCGGGGCCTGGCGGCCCAGCCCCGGGTCGATCTACCCGACGCTCCAACTCCTGGAGGACGAGGGCGTCGTCACCGTCGCGACCGAGGAGGCCGGCGGCGGCCGGAAGCGGTTCACGGTCACCGAGGCGGGCCGCGCCGAGGCCGACGAAGCGGCGCAGGCCCCGCCGTGGGGCGAGTTCGCCGAGGACACGGTCAACAGCTGGCACGACATCCGCGACGCCGGCAACCAGGCGATGCACGCGCTACGCCAGGTGATGACGACCGGCACCGACGACCAGCGGGAACGGGCCGCCCAGGTACTCGCCGAAACCCGCCGCAAGCTCTACGCCATCCTCGCCGAATCCGACTGACCCACCCACCCCGCCTGCTCCCCCTCCCACGCCCACCTCCACCCCACGCCCCCTCCCACGCCCGCCTTCCGCGCCCGCCTTCCGCGCCCGCCTTCCGCGCCCGCCTTCCGCGCAAATTCAAGGAAAGAGTGGCCATTCCCTGCGGAATGGCCACTCTTTCCTTGAATTTGCCGCCCGGGCAGGGGCGTGTCCACCCGGGGCGCGACGTGCCCGGGTGGGTGGGTCAGTGGACCGTGACCGTGGGGCCTGGGACCAGGCCCCGGAGGTCTTCGGGGAGTTCCGCGCCCATCTCGTCGGCGATTCGGAGCGCCTCGAAGATCAGGGTCTCCACGATCTGCGCCTCCGGGACGGTCTTGACGACCTTGCCCTTGACGAAGATCTGCCCCTTGCCGTTGCCGGAGGCGACGCCGAGGTCGGCCTCGCGGGCCTCGCCCGGGCCGTTGACGACGCAGCCCATCACGGCCACCCGCAGCGGCACCGGCAGCCCTTCGAGACCGGCCGTGACCTCCTCGGCCAGCTTGTAGACGTCGACCTGCGCCCGGCCGCAGGACGGGCAGGAGACGATCTCCAGGCCCCGCTCGCGCAGCCCCAGCGACTCCAGGATCTGGTTGCCGACCTTGATCTCCTCCACCGGCGGGGCCGACAGCGAGACCCGGATCGTGTCGCCGATCCCCTCGGCCAGCAGCGCGCCGAAGGCGACCGCCGACTTGATGGTTCCCTGGAACGCCGGCCCGGCCTCGGTCACGCCGAGGTGCAGCGGATAGTCGCACTTCTCGGCGAGCTGCCGGTACGCCCGGATCATCACCACCGGGTCGTTGTGCTTCACCGAGATCTTGATGTCCCGGAAGCCGTGCTCCTCGAACAACGAGCACTCCCACAGCGCCGACTCGACCAGCGCCTCGGCGGTGGCCTTGCCGTACTTGGCGAGCAGCCGCTTGTCCAGCGAGCCGGCGTTGACCCCGATCCGGATCGGCACCCCGGCGTCGCCGGCCGCCTTGGCGATCTCCTTCACCTTGTCGTCGAACTGCCGGATGTTGCCCGGGTTCACCCGCACGGCGGCGCAGCCGGCGTCGATCGCGGCGAAGACGTACTTGGGCTGGAAGTGGATGTCGGCGATGACCGGGATCTGCGACTTGCGGGCGATCGCCGGCAGCGCCTCGACGTCGTCCTGGCTCGGCACGGCCACCCGGACGATCTGGCACCCGGACGCGGTCAGCTCGGCGATCTGCTGGAGGGTGGCGTTGACGTCGGAGGTGAGGGTGGTGGTCATCGACTGCACCGACACGGGCGCACCCCCACCGACCGGCACGGAGCCGACCATGATCTGGCGGCTGAGCCGCCGGGGGGCGAGCGCGGGGGGCGGCGCGGAGGGCATACCGAGACTGACTGCGGTCACTTCAGGCACTCACCTTGAGAAGAGCGTGATGGGGTTGACGACGTCCGCGGTGATGGTCAGCAGCGTGAACACACCGCCGATCAGGATCACCGCGTACGTGATGGGCATGAGTTTGAGGTAGTCGACGCGGCCCGGGTCCGGCTTGCCGAAGCGGGCGAACAGCCACGACCGGGCCCGCTCGAACCAGGCGATCGCGATGTGCCCGCCGTCGAGCGGGAGCAGCGGCAGCAGGTTGAACACGCCGATGAAGAAGTTCAGCGAGACGAAGAGCATGAAGAAGATCAGCCAGGCGTTGTTCTCCACCGCTTCCCCGCCGAGCCGGCTCGCGCCGACCACGCTGATCGGGGTGTCCATGTCCCGCTCGCCGCCGGTGATCGCCGACCACAGGGCGGGCACCTTCTGCGGGATGCGCTTCATCGCCTCGTACGTGCCGACGGCCATGTCGCCGGTGAACCGGGCGGTGCCGCCGAACGCGGACACCGGCCCGTACTCGACCCGGGTGGGGGTGCTGTACCGCAGGCCGACGCCGAGCGCGGACACCGGGCCGACCTGGCCCTTCGGGTCGTCCAACGGCGGGCGCTGGGTCTGGGCGAGCACGGTGCTCGTGGCACCCGGCTGGCCGTCACGGACGTACCCGATCTCGGCCTTGTCGCCGGGCTTGGTGGCCCGCAGCGCGACCAGCATGTCGCCGTAGTTGTTGACCGGGGTGCCGTTGATCGAGGTGATCCGGTCGCCGTCGCGCAGGTTGGCCTGGGCGGCGGGGCTGGCCGGGTCGGCGGCCGCGCATTCCCGGATGGTGTTCTCCGGCACCACGCACTTGGCCAGGGCGATCACCGCAGGCTCCTGGCGAACCTCGGCGTCGGTGGTCGGGAAGTCGGGGTTCGGCAGGCCGGCGGAGATCGCGATGATCCAGGTCGCGACCAGGGCGAGCGCGAAGTGGGTGATGGAGCCGGCGGACATCACGATGGTCCGCTTCCAGACCGGGTAGCGCCACATCGCCCGGGGCTGGTCGGCCGGGTCGACGTCGTCGTCCTGCGGCGTCATGCCGACGATCTTGCAGAAGCCGCCGAGCGGGATGCCCTTGACGCCGTACTCGGTCTCGCCGCGCTTGACCGACCAGAGGGTGGGGCCGAAGCCGACGAAGTAGCGGGTGACCTTCATCCCGAACGCCTTGGCGGTGAGCATGTGCCCCGCCTCGTGCAGGCTGACCGAGACGAGGATGGCCAGGGCGAAGAGCACCACCCCGAGCAGGTACGCCATCAAGATCCTTCCACCGACGCCACAATGATCTCCTGCGCGTGCGCGCGTGCCCACGACTCGGCGGCGAGCACGTCCTCGACGGTACCTGGTTCGGCGAAATCGGGTGTGTCCTCCAACACCCGCCGGAGGGTGTCCACGATGCCGAGGAACGGCAACCGGCCGGCGACGAACGCCGCCACGCACTCCTCGTTGGCCGCGTTGTAGATCGCCGGGCGGCAGCGCCCGGCCTCCCCGGCGGCCTTGGCCAGCGCCACCGCCGGGAACGCCTCGTCGTCCAGCGGGGCGAACTCCCAGGTGTGGGCCGTCGTCCAGTCGACGGCGGCGGCGGCGTCGGGCACCCGGTCGGGCCAGCCGAGGGCCACCGCGATCGGCAGCCGCATGTCCGGCGGGCTGGCCTGGGCGATCGTGGAGCCGTCGACGAACTCGACCATCGAGTGGATCACCGAGGTCGGGTGCACCATCACGGTGATGTCGGCGTAGGGCACGTCGAAGAGCTCGTGCGCCTCGATCACCTCCAGCGCCTTGTTGACCATGGTGGCCGAGTTGATCGTGATGACCGGCCCCATGTTCCAGGTCGGGTGCGCCAGGGCCTGCTCCGGCGTGACCTCGGTCAACTCGTCGCGCCGCCTGCCCCGGAAGGGGCCGCCGCTGGCCGTGACGATCAGCCGCCGCACCTCGGGACGCGATCCGGAGCGCAGGCACTGGGCCAGCGCCGTGTGCTCGGAGTCGACGGGCACGATCTGCCCCGGCCGCGTCACCGCCGCCCTGACGAGGGGGCCGCCGGCGACGAGGGACTCCTTGTTGGCCAGGGCGAGGGTACGTCCGGCGCGCAGCGCCGCGAGGGTCGGCGCGAGCCCGAGCGAGCCGACCACGCCGTTGAGCACGATGTCGCAGGGCCACTGGGCCAGCTCGGTCATCGCGTCCGGGCCGGCCACGATCTTGGGCAGCTTGAAGTCGCCGCTGGACCAGCCGCGCCGGCTCGCCTCGGCGTAGAAGGCGAGTTGGAGGTCCTGCGCGGCGGACGCCTTCGCCACCCCGACCGCGTCGACGCGCAGTTCGAGGGCCTGGGCGGCGAGCAGCTCGACGTTGCCGCCACCGGCACCGAGCGCCACCACCCGGAACCGGTCGGGATTGCGCCGGACGATGTCGATGGCCTGGGTGCCGATCGAACCGGTCGACCCGAGCAGGACGAGATCGCGGGGAGTTGTCACCCGCCCATTCTTCCCCAGCGTCGCTGAGCGCCCGCTGGGAGCCTCAGCCCTCGGTGTCGGGATCCTCCGGCGGCGCTTCCTCGCCAAGCAGGTCGGCCGGATCGGTGGAGAACTCGAGTCGATGATGTCCTTGCGCCTGTTGCCGGGCGAGGCGATCTCACCGAGCAGTACGGCGTGCCCGATGTCCATCGTCGTCCGCCCGCCGATGCCGGCAGGGGCCGCCCGCAGGAATCTTTCGACGCATCGATGAATGTGGTTGAATCCTGCCATGCGGAAAGCTCTCGTCTGGCTGGCGGCCACACTGGTCGCCGCACCACTGCTCGTCAGCCCGGGAGTGGCCCGGGCCGCCACCGCCGCGCCGTCGCTGGTCATCGCCAGCGACTTCCCGGACCCCGACGTCGTCAAGTTCGGCGGCACCTACTACGCGTATTCCACGAACAACGGCAACGGCAACGTTCCGGTCGCCACGGCCGCTTCGCTGACCGGCCCGTGGACCCGGCGGCCCGACGCGATGCCGACCCTCGGCGCCTGGGCGAACGGGGGGCTGACCTGGGCGCCCGACGTTTCCCAGCGGGCCGACGGGCGGTACCTGCTCTACTACACCGCCCGCAGCCGGGCCACCGGCCGGCAGTGCCTCGGCGCGGCGCTGGCCACGTCGCCGCTCGGGCCGTTCAGCGCGGTCGGCACCCAGCCGCTGGTCTGCAACGCCGGCGAGGGCGGGGACATCGACGCGGCGAGCTTCACCGACAGCACCGGGCTTCGCTACCTGCTCTACAAGGACGACGGCAACGCCATCGGCCAGCCGACCAGCCTCTGGCTGCAACAGGTCGCGGCCGACGGCGTCGCCCTCCAGGGCGGCCGGGTCGAGCTGCTGCGCAGCGGTCGCGCCGAGGAAGCCGGCATCATCGAGGCACCCGTGCTGACGAAGGTGGGCGCGCAGTACGTGCTGTTCTACTCCCTCGGCGGCTACGGCGGCGACGGCTACCAGACCAGCTACGCCACGTCGACCTCGCTCACCGGGCCGTACACGAAGGCGTACCGCTCGTTGATGACCACCGCGTCGCTCGACTCCGCGGTGCGCGGGCCGGGCGGCGCCGACGTGGTACGCGAGGCGAGCGGCGACCACATCGTCTTCCACGGCTGGATCAACAACTACTCGGCGCGCGGCATGTACGTGGCGGCGCTGGGCTGGTCCGGCGGGTACCCCGTGGTGCGGGGCAGCCGCGTGCGGTACGAGACCGAGCGCGGCACGCTCAACCACTGCGCGGCCCGCGCCGCCCCGAACACGTCGCAGGGCCAGGTCGTGGCGTACATGGACTATGCGGACAGCTGGGTCGAGATGACGGTCTTCGCGCCCCGGGCGGGCGGGTACCGCGCCAATGTCGCCTACGCGGCGGGCTACGGCGACGCCCAGCACACGCTGACCGTCAACGGCGCGAACCCGAAGGTCGTCAGCTATCCCAACACGGGCTGGGACGTCTGGCGGCAGGTGGGCGTCGACGTGACGCTCAACGCGGGCTACAACACGCTGCGGTTCACCCACCTGAGCCGCTGGGCGGAACTCGACTTCGTCGAGGTGGCATAACGCACTCGTCCACGAGGATCATGGACCTACCCCAAGATCAACACAGCTCCCTGACCGTTTGATGCTGCTCTTTGGACAGGCGTTGGGCAGATCTTGGAAGGAAACGGCCCCTCCGGGGGCCGAATTCTTCCAAGATCTCATCGCTAGGGTCAGACGGCAGGTCGTTCGACCGGCAGCGCGGGCTGACGGCCTGATTTTCGGTGCCTGCACGAGGCGGGGCACCGCAAAACCATCCGCTACGGGCGGTCGAGGGCTCCCGACCGGGTCCCCCGGACGAAGCCGGCCCCCGCCCCGGCTCCCCCGCCGAACCGGCGGACGGGCCGCGCGCACCAGTGGGCCGGGCCCGCGGTCATCGCCGCGTCGACGCGGCGGCCCTGGCGACGCCGACCCACCGGCCCACCGGGCCGCCGGGCCCTGCGCCGGGTCGGGCGACGGCGGTGAGCGAGTACGGGGTGCCGCTGGCCGAGCTGCGCCAGCACGTCGCGGCCCGCGGTCACGGCGACCGGCGCGGCGGGCCTCGCCCGGGCGACGGGGGTGGCGGTGCCCGACGTGGCGGTGCCGGGTCTGCGCCGCACCGTGGCCGTGCCAGCCGGCGAAGCTGGGCCTGCGCACCGAGTACGCCCGGGACTGGGTCGCGCTGGCGATCTACCTGCGTGCTGATGCACGACACGGTCGCGGACCGGCTGCGCACCCACCCGAACCAGGTCGACCCGACGGGCCACTTCGCCCGTTTCGTCGGCTGGACCCGCCCCTGGTCGCCCCGCTCACCATCCCCGGCCGTCGACGCCGACCCGATCCCCCGCAGACCTTGGACACTTCCCGTTCCCAGAAGCCACTAAGTGTCCAAGATTCCGCACGGGTTCCGCCGGGGACCGGCGGGCGCGGAGGCGGGCGCGCGGAGGCAGGCGCGCGGAGGCAGGCGCGCGCGGAGGCAGGCGCGCGGAGGCAGGCGCGCGCGGAGGCAGGCGCGCGCGGAGGCAGGCGCGCGCGGAGGCAGGCGCGCGCGGAGGCAGGGGCGCGCGGAGGCAGGGGCGCGCGGAGGCAGGGGCGCGCGGAGGCAGGGGCGCGCGGAGGCAGGGGCGCGCGGAGGCAGGGGCGCGCGGAGGCAGGGGCGCGGAGGGTTGCAGGGAGGGTAGGAAGGGTGCAGGGAGGGACGCGGGGAAGAGCACCTAGGCGGGCGCACAGACGGGGCAGCTCCGTAGGGCCACGAAGGGCCACTGCCCGCCCCGCCGTCGGTGTTGTCAGGCGGCGGCGCGATCAGGCGGCGGCGCGAAGCACGAAGGCCTCCACCTCCTCGCCGCCGTACCAGTCGGTGCGTCGGCCCACGTGGGTCATGCCGAGCTGGCGGGCCACCGCCATCGACGCGGCGTTGCCCGGCGACACGACCGCCCAGACCTGCGGGGTGCCGGTCGCCAACTCCCGGGCCACCAGCGACCGGGCCGCCTCGGTGGCGTACCCGTGGCCCCACGAGTCCGGGTGCAGGTGCCAGCCGACCTCGATGTCGGTGGTCAACACGCTCTCGTCCCGGCCGGGCAGCGGCTTGAGCAGCGCCGTGCCCACCACCACGCCGGTGTCTCGGACCTCGATCGCCCACGTGCCGTACCGGTCGCCGTGCTCCGCGTGCCGATCCCGCCACATCGCGAGCCGGTCGGCCGCCTGCGCCGGGTCGGTGAGCGGCAGGCCGGGCGCGCCCAGCCAGCGGGTGACCTCGGGCCGGGAGTAGATGTCGAAGATCCGGTTCAGGTCGGCCGGGTCGGCGGTCCAGTCCCGCAGGACCAGGCGTTCCGTGGCGAGGATTCCCATGGCGGCGATCCTAGTGAGCGGCGGACGGCCCGGCCGGCGACGGCCGACCTGCGCGGCCTGCGCTGTCGTGAGTGACGCGGGGCGGTACGGGGAAAGAAGCCGCGATGGGCAGCGGATGGCAACGGGCGAAGCGGATCACCAGTGCGGCGTTCCGCCCGCTGCGGGGCCGGGACCTGTCCCTGCACGCCGCCGCCATCACCTTCTACGGGGCGATCGCCGTGGTGCCGGTGGCCCTGCTGGCGATCTGGCTCACCTCGCTGCTGGCGGGAGCCGACCGGGTGCGCCGGCTCACCTCGTACGCCGTGGAGACGCTGCCGGACGCGATCGGCGCGCCCCACGCGGTGCAGGCACTGGTGGAGGCGGGGGTGGGGTTGACCCCGCTGCCGGCGTTGGCGTCGCTGCTGCCGGCGTCGCTCTACGGCGAGGGGCTGCGCCGCGCGTTCGTCTCGGTCGCCATGCCGCGCAGCGACGAGTCGCTGGTCGGCTGGCGGGGCCGGCTGCTGCTGCTCCCCCTGCTGGCACCGGCCCCGGCCCTGCTGCTGTCGATCCTGCTCGCGCTGCCGACGACCACCAGGCTGGTCCGACAGGGCGGGTGGAGCGGCGCGCTGGGGGTGGTGCTGTCGTTCCTGGCGGTCTGGCTGGTGCTCACCCCGGTGCTGCTCTGGCTGTTCCGGGTGGTCGGCCCGGCGTCGCCGGACTGGCTCTCCGCGCTGGGCATCGGGTCGTTCACCGCCGCCAACCTCTCCGGATTCCTGCACGGCTTCGTCCTCTTCGCCTCGCTCCCGATCGACCTGGGCATGCCGTTCGGCGGCTTCGACGAGATCGGCGCGGGGGTGGCGGTCCTGCTCTGGCTCTACCTCTTCCACGTGATCGTGCTGGCCGGCTACTCCGCCACCCTCGCCCTGTCCTGCTGGCGCACCCGCGCCCAGGTGCCGGCTCCCGGCCCGAACGGATGACGGGCTCTCGGGGCGCTCCCGGCCCGAACGGATGACGGGCTCTCCGGGGCGCTCCCGGCCCGAACGGATGACGGGCTTCCCGGGGCGCTCCCGGCCCGAACGGGACCGGCGACGGTCTCCCGCCGGGGGCGGCGCGGCACTAGGCTGCCCGAGCATGAGCGAGCGCAGCGGTGATGGCCGCATGAGCGGGGCGAGTGCCGTGGTGATGGCCGCATGAGCGGGGCGGGCGAGCTGCCGACCCGGGCCGACGTGGTGATCGTCGGATCCGGGCACAACGGGCTGGTCTCGGCGATCCTGCTGGCCCGTGCCGGGCTGGACGTGCTGGTGCTGGAGGCCGCCGACGTGATCGGCGGGGCGACCCGCACCGAGAACCCGTTCCCGAAGGTGCCGGGGCTGCGCCACTCCACCGGGTCGTACCTGCTCGGGCTGATGCCGCCGGAACTGCTCGCCACGCTCGACGTGCGCATCCCGGTGCTGCGCCGCGACCCGCACTACTTCCTGCCCACCCCGGGCGGCACCGGATCGCCGTACCTGCTGATGGGCAGCGACCACACGGCGACCCGGCGGCAGCTCACGGAGTTCTTCTCCCCCGCCGACGTGGCCGCCGACGACGCCATGCAGGCCGAACTGGCGGCCCTGCGCGACGACCTGGCACCGGCCTGGCTGGCCGAGCCGCTGCCGGTCGAGGAGACCGCCGAACGGCACGTCCGGCCCGCGCTGCGGCAGGTCTTCGTCGACCTGGTGCGCGGCTCGGTCGCCGACCACCTGGCCCGCTTCGACTTCCGCTCCGAGCTGCTGGTCAGCATGTACGCGGTCACCGACGGCCTGTCCGGGCTGAACGCCGGCCCGGACGACCCGGGCACCGGGCACAACTTCCTGGTGCACAACATGTGCCGGTTGCCCGGCTCCGACGGCACCTGGATGATCGCCGAGGGCGGGATGGGCACGGTCTCGCGCACCTTCGCCGACGCGGCCCGCGCCGCCGGGGCCCGCATCCTCACCGGTACGCCGGTCGCCGCGATCACCCTCGACGGCGGCGCGGCCGGCGGGGTGACCCTGGCCGACGGCCGGCACGTGGCCGCCCGGGTGGTGCTCGGGGCCTGCGACCCGTACCGGCTGATCGACCTGCTGCCCGACGGCGCGCTGCCGGCGCCGCTGACCCAGCGGATGGCGGCGGTCCGCCGCCCCGGCACCACCCTCAAGCTCAACCTGGCGCTGACCGGGCTGCCCCGCTTCTCCTGCCTGCCCGAGGGCGCGCCGAGCCCGTTCGGCTCCACCATCCACCTGCTGCCCGGCTCGGCGTCGCTGGTCGGCGGCGGGGGCGAGCCGCCGATGGCGGCGCTACGGGCGATGTGGGCGGACGTCCAGGCCGGGCGGCTGCCCGACGAGCCGACCATCGAGTGGTACCTGCACACCACCGTCGACCCGTCGCTGTCCGACGCCGCCGGCCACCACTCCTCGGCGCTGTTCGTCCAGTCGGTCCCCTACGAGCTGGCCGGCACCACCTGGGACGAGGCCCTGCCCGGGTACGTGTCGCGGCTGGTGGAGATCTGCGAGCGGTACGCCCCCGGCACCGCCGACCTGATCGCCGACGCCGTCCCGCTCCCCCCGCCCGGCATCGAGGCCCACTTCGGCATCACCGGCGGCCACATCCACCACGTCGACAACACGGTCTCGTTCACCGACCGGATGCCCTACGCCACCGGCGTCGACGGCGTGTACGCGGGCAGCGCCGGCTGCCACCCGGCCGGCAGCGTCATCGGCGCCGCCGGCCACAACGCCGCCCGTCGCATCCTCACCGACCTGGGTCGCTGACCCGTCCACCCCACCGCCCACCCACCCCGTCGATCGTGAACGGGTGGAGCGGTGGGGCGGTGGCGGTCAGGGGGTGGGGGTTTCGGCGGTGGCGCGGTGGGCGCGGACCTTGTGACCGACGCTGGTCAGGCACCGGCCGCTGGGCAGGTCGAACTTCCAGCCGTGCAGCTGGCAGGTGAGCTGGTCGCCCTCGACGATGCCGAACCGGGTCAGGTCCGCCTTCAGGTGCGGGCAGCGGCGCTGCACCACCCAGTCGCCAAGGGTGACGTCCTCGGCGTCGGTGCTCCGCTCGTGCTCGTCGTACCAGCCCTCGGCGTACTGGAGGCGCTCGGTGGACAGGCACTTGAAGAAGGCGTACACGAACTCGTTGTACTGGCCGATCCGGGCGGCGGAGAACCGGCAGGACAGGAAGAGCGAGTTGACCCAGTCCACCTCGTCGATGTGCAGCAGGTGCTCGACCAGCGCCCGGTCGGTGCGGAACCGGTAGCGGACCTTCTCCTCGGCGTACGGGCGTACCTCCTTGCCCGGGAAGTCGACCACGATCGACTCGACGCTCTCGCCGTCGTAGCCGACCAGATCGAAACGGACCGGACCGCCGACCCCCTTGGCCAGGTAGATCGACTCCTCCAGCAGCGGCTCGATCCGGCGCTTCATCCCGGCCAGCACGTCGACCTCGGGGTGCCGCCAGGACGCCTTCTCCGCCTCGATGACGCCGCGCTTGCGCTCCCGCATCTCCTCCAGGTGGGCGACCTTGTTCGCGAAGAACTCCTCGATCGGAACCGGGTGGGTGGTCGTCGCGCCTTCGGTGGTGACCTCGGCGACGCTGCCCGGCAGCAGCACGATGCCGTTGGTGCCGCCGACCTTGGCGTACTCGGACAGGAACACCGACTGGTCGGGGAAGATGTTGCCCTCGTCGCCGTGGATGTCGTTGAACTGCCACAGCGCGTCGTCGAGGAAGCACGGCGGGCCGGCGATCGGGAAGACGTGGTCGGCCTTCAGGTCGGCGATGTAGCGCCAGGTGCGGTCGAACTGCCGCTCCCGCTTCTGCTTGCCGAACGCGGTCTTCGCCGACTGCGGCAGCTCGTAGACCATCGGGTACCAGATCGCGCCCGAGAACTGGAGCATGTGCGCGTGCACGTGGCCCAGCTCGGTGAAGACGCTCAGGTCCGTCGGACGGGCGTCGTTCTGGTTGAGCAGCCGGACCCCGTCGTACTCGACCCAGAGGGACGAGTCGCCGATCGGGCCGTCGGTGGGGCTGGTCAACGCCTGAATCATGATCTTAAGACCGCCGTCGAGCTCGACGACCTGCTCGTTCGGCGCCCGGAGGAACTTCGTGAAGCCCAGCTCCCGCAGCTCGTCCTCCATCTCCGAGGTGGGGAACTCGGGCAGCAGGACGGTCGTGTCCTTCGACACGTGCCGCTTGAGGTGCGCCGCGTCGAAGTGGTCCCGGTGCAGGTGCGACACGTACAGGTAGTCGACCTTGCCGAGGGCCTCCCAGTCGAGCAGGGAGTTGTCGGGGAACGGGAACCAGGACGCGAAGTAGGCGGGATTGACCCACGGGTCGCACAGGATGCTGCCCGCGGCCGTGTCGATCCGCATGCTGGCATGTCCCGTACCGGTCACTCGCACCGCAGTCCCCCTCAAACAGGCAATCAAGGTGTACGTCAGAACGCTACCGGAGGCAGTGTCGTCGACAACCCGCGATGCCGGTAGTGCCGTCCGGCCCGGCGCTCCAGGCCGGACGGCACCCGACGACGGACGGCACCCGACAGCGGACGCGCACCGGGAAACCCCCACCGGACGAGGACAGGCGCGGGGCGTGCCAGACTAACCGGAGATCCGAATCGCGAGGGAAGGACCGACAGTGGCAGGAAGCGAGCCGGTGACGTCGCCAGATCAGCACAAGCCCGGGCACCGGAAGGCGGGGCGGATCGGCGCGGTGCTCTCCGCCCTGGCGTTGCTGGCGATGCTGTGCGGCAACCACGAGGGCAGGGTCGAGGACATCTGGCTGGTCGGCCTGGCCGTGCTGCTGCTGGCCGTTGTCATCGGCGACGCGGTGCTGCGGCGCAACGGCCTGCGCTCCTGACCACGACCGGCGGCCCGCCGACCACGTCAGACACCGAGGGCCCGTCACCCTGCTGAGCAGGGGACGGGCCCTCGGCGTACGTCTGCGTCGGAACCCGCCTGCTGCCGGTCAGCGACCGAAGAGGATGTCCTGGACATCCTTCAGCGCCGCGTCGACCTCCGCCTCGAAGTAGCCGCCAGGCACCAGGCCGAATCGCAGGGTGTCCAGGTCCTTCGGGTTGACCGGCATCGGGCTGCGGCCGGTCATGCCGCCGAGGATGCCGTCGAAGAGCCGGTCGACCTGCTCCGGGTCGTACCCGCTGCCGAAGCGGCGCACCTGGAAGCCGCGGCGAATCTGGTCCACGCGGTGGAGGTCGCCGCCGGGGGGACCGGCCATCGGGGGGCCGGCCATCGGCGGCGGGCCACCCACCGGCGGCCCGGCGACCGGGGACGGCCCGCCCATCGGCGGGCCACCGAGCGGCTGCTGCGGCAGGGGCGGCGGCCCGGCCGGGCCGCGACCGCGCAGCTCACGCAGGTCCCGCTCGGGCATCCGGATCTCGGCGGTCATGTCGGCCCGACCGTGTCGGCCCGCTTCGAAGCCGTCGAACCGGCCGTCTGGGCCGTAGCCACCCGTCCCGGCGGGCAGCCCTCGCGGCGGGGGGCCGCCGTGGCCGTGGCCCGCGCCAGGGCCGGGACCGGGGCCGGGGCCGGGGCCAGGGCCGGGGCCGGGGCCGGGGCCGGGGCCGGGGCCGGGGACGATCGGGCCACCCGGACCGCGTGGGGTGTCGTATCCGCCGCGCGGGGCGTCGTAGCCGCCGGCGGCGAAGGCGCCGCTCGGCTCGTCGTAGCGGCCGTACCGGTCGGCGGGCGGACCGGCCTGCGCGGGCATCGGTCGGGGCGGCACGGGCCCGGGCCCACGGTCATCATGCATCGGGACCGGGCCACGGTCATCACGCAGGCCACGGTCATCATGCATCGGGACCGGGCCACGGTCATCGCGCATCGGCACCGGGCCACGGTCATCGCGCATCGGCACCGGGCCACGGTCGTCACGCATCGGCACCGGGCCACGGTCATCGCGCATCGGGACCGGGCCACGGTCATCGCGCAGGCCACGGTCATCGCGCATCGGGACCGGGCCACGGTCATCGCGCAGGCCACGGTCGTCGCGCATCGGGACCGGGCCACGGTCGTCGCGCATCGGCGGGCCCATCCGGTTCGACGGGCCGAGTCGGTCGGACATCCCGGAGTCGGTGCCACGGCTGACCACGCCGCCGCGCTCCTCCAGCTCGGCCAGCTGCCGCTCGACCCGGTCGAGGTGCAGGTCGACCTGCCACTCGTCGTAGCCGTTGAAGCGGACCCGGAAGACAACGTCGTGGACCTCCTGGGAGGCCACGGGCGCGCCGACCGGCTGTCCGGCGAGCGTCGCCTCGACCCGGTCCAGGAAGGCGTCCACCTCGTCGACCTTGTAGCCCCGACGGAGCGCCTTACGCCGGAAACGCTGACCCTGACTCGCCACTATGTCTCCTGGTCTCGTTCGCTACGCCCGGTCACGCCGTCGCCTCCTGCGGCGCGTCGGTGTCGTTGTCCTCGGCCGCGGCGAGCTGCCCGCAGGCGCCGTCGATCTCGCGCCCCCGGGTGTCCCGCACCGTCGTGGACACCCCGGCGGCGCGCAGGCGCCGGACGAACTCCCGCTCGACCGGCTTGGGACTCGCGTCCCACCGGCTGCCCGGGGTCGGGTTGAGCGGGATGAGGTTGACGTGGGTCAGCTTGCCGGCCAGCAACCGGCCGAGGAGGTCGGCCCGCCACGGCTGGTCGTTCACGTCCTTGATCATCGCGTACTCGATGGACACCCGGCGTCCCGTCTGGGCGGCGTAGTCCCACGCTGCGTCCAGCACCTCGGCCACCTTCCAGCGCTGGTTGACCGGCACGAGCTCGTCGCGCAGCTCATCATCGGGCGCGTGCAGGGACAACGCAAGGGTCACCGACAGGTCTTCGCTGGTCAGGCGGCGGATGGCCGGGACCAGGCCGACCGTGGAGACGGTGATGTGCCGCTGGGACAACCCGAGCCCGTCCGGGGCGGGGGCGACCAGCCGGCGGATCGCCGCGATCACCCGCGAGTAGTTGGCCAGCGGCTCGCCCATCCCCATGAACACCACGTGGGACAGCCGTGGCGGGGAGCCGGCGACCGCGCCGGAGGCGGCCACGCCTGCCAGGTATACCGCCTGGTCGACGATCTCGGCGGTGGAGAGGTTACGGGTCAGACCGGCCTGGCCGGTCGCGCAGAACGGGCAGGCCATCCCGCAGCCGGCCTGGCTGGAGATGCAGACGGTGACCCGGTCCGGGTAGCCCATCAGCACGCTCTCCACCAGCGAGCCGTCGTGCAGCCGCCAGAGCGCCTTGCGGGTGGCCCCGTCGTCGCAAGCCAGCTCGCGAACCGGGGTGAGCAGAGTGGGCAACAGCGCGCCGGCCAGCCGATCCCGGGTGGCGGCAGGCAGGTCGGTCATCTTGGCGGGGTCGCGAACCAGCCGGCCGAAGTAGTGGGTGGAGATCTGCTTCGCGCGGAACGCCGGCTCGCCCAGCTCGGTGACCAGCGCCTGCCGACCGGCCAGATCGAGGTCGGCGAGGTGGCGGGGCGGCATGGCCGCGCGGCGTGCGGCGGGGGCGTCCGGGGCGACGGGAATCAGCGGAAGGCTCGTCATGGCGCTCCCAGTCTCCCACGCCGAACGGACGACGCGCCTGGCCGGAGGTGCCGAATCGCCCCCGACCGGGCGGCCGGCACGGGGTGCCCGGCGTGATCCATGCCTCAGCCCACCACCGGGACGAACACGGCCAGCAGCAGGTACGCGGTGGGGACCGCGAACAGAATCGAGTCAAGGCGATCCATCAGGCCGCCGTGGCCAGGCAGCAGGTTGCTCATGTCCTTCACGCCGAGGTCCCGCTTGATCATGGACTCCGCCAGGTCGCCGAGGACCGCCGCGCAGGAGACGGCCACCCCGAACAGCGCGCCCCACCACGGGGCCACGTCGAACAGCAGCCAGATCAGCAGGGCGCTGCCGAGGGCGGCGGCGGTGATCGACCCGGCGAAGCCCTCCCAGGACTTCTTCGGACTGATCGAGGGGGCCATCGGGTGCTTGCCGAGGTTGACCCCGGCGGCGTACCCGCCGGTGTCGGAGAGCACCACCGCGACCAGGGTGACCAGCACCCGCAGGTGCCCGTCGCCGGGCGCTGCGGCGAGCATCGCCGCGAACCCGCCGAGGAACGGCACGTAGACCGCGATCAGGGTGGCCGCCGTCAGGTCGCGCTGGTAGTTGCCCGGGCCGTCGCCCAGCCGCCAGACCATCGTGCCCAGCACGGTCACCAGCAGGCCGAGGCTGAGCGCGTCCGGGCCGGCGAACCACGCCAGGCCGACCGTGAGCACGCCGCCGGTGAGCAGCGGCACCAGCGGCGGGTGGGCCCCGCCACGGCGAACCGCTCGGGCCATCTCCCAGGTGCCGATCGCGATGGCGGCGGCGAGCACGAACAGGAAGGCGGGCAGGTAGAAGAAGAGTGGCACCAGCACGGCCGCGCCGAGACCGACGCCCACCCCGATCGCGGCAGGCAGGTTACGTCCCCCGCGGTTGGGCGGCGCCTGTTGGGTGGGCGGACGGTCCGCGCGGGCCCGCCGGCGCCCGGGCTGCCGTCGGCCCCGGGGCCGCCCCGGCTCCGCGCCTACGCCGGCCACCGTCGCGGAGGGCTCCTCCGGCCGGTACGGCGGCGGGGCCGACTCGCGCCCGGCGACGGGCTCGTCGACCGGCCAGGCGGGGTGACCGGGGCCGGCCGAGCGGTCCTGGTCGGGGTGACCCGGGTTCCCGACGTCGGGAAGGCCGGGCCAGACCGCGTCGCCGCCGGGCAGCGGGGGGGCGCCGTACGGGTCGGTGCGGTCCGCGTCGAGCGGCCCCAGCCGGCGCGACTCGGCCCGGACCTCGGGCTCGGACGTGCCGATCGCGGCCGGCGCGATCGGGTCGGTCGCGGCGGCGCCGAGCGTGTCGGGGGCCGAGGGCGGGTACGCGTCGGTGACGGCGCCGTGGGCCCACTGCCCCGGTTCGAGGTCACGGTCGGGCCAGGGAAGCGCGGCAGGGGCGTCCGGCTGGTCCCAGCCTCGAGGCTCGGCGCTGCGGTAGGGGTCGAGGTGGGACATCACGCACCGAGCGGACGCGGTACGGGGTTCACCACATGACGTACGACCAAGACCATCCCCTACAACAACAGTTCCGTCCGGTTGACCGGCCTGACGGCCGGCCGATTCCGACCGTTCACCGCGTGGTGGTCGGAATCGTGCCGAGCCTACTGCACTGGCCGCCCGGGCCGGGCGGACGATGGGCCACCGTCGCCGGCCGGCGACGGTGCGCGGACTCTCCCCTGCACGGCGAGGGCCCGGGTGGTGGCCTGGTGGCCGCCCACCGGGGCAGCAGCGGCCCGCGACGACGAAGGCACCGGCGTCCCGCCGCCCGACGGCGACGGCACACCGGTGCCACGGCAGGTCACGCGACCGGCCCGGGCCGGTCGCGGATCAGACCTCCAGGAGCTCGGTCTCCTTGTGCTTGACCAGATCGTCGACGCTTGCGACGTACTTCTGGGTCAGGTCGTCGAGGTCCTTCTCGGCGCGGCGGCCGTCGTCCTCGCCGACCTCGCCGTCCTTGACGAGCCGGTCCAGCTCTTCCTTGCCCTTGCGGCGGATGTTGCGGATGGCCACCTTGGCCTCCTCGCCCTTGTGCCGGGCGACCTTGATCATCTCGCGGCGCCGCTCCTCGGTCATCTGCGGGACGAGGATGCGGAGCTGGTTGCCCTCGTTGTTCGGGTTGAGGCCGAGGTCGGAGTCGCGGATCGCCCTCTCCATGGCGCCGATCTGCGAGTTGTCGTACGGCTTGATGATCACCATGCGTGGCTCGGGGACCCCGATGGACGCCATCTGGGGCAGCGGCGTCGGGGTGCCGTAGTAGTCGATGATGACCTTGGAGAACATGGCGGCGTTGGCGCGACCGGTGCGGATGGCGCCGAACTCCTCCTTGGCGTGCTCGATCGCACGCTCCATCTTCTCCTCGGCCTCAAGGAGGGTGTCGTCGATCACCGGTCTCCTCGCCTCCTTCTTGTGTTCGTGGTGGGCTGTGCTGTCGTGTCCGGAGGACCGTCGCTCGCCGGCCGCCGGACGCTCAGGCGGTGATCAGGGTGCCGATCTTGTCGCCACCCACCGCACGGATGATCGTGTCCTCGCCCTGCGCGCCGAAGACCAGCATCGGCAGGCCGTTCTCCATGCACAGGCTGAACGCGGCGGCGTCGGCCACCCGCAGGTTACGGCGCAGCACCTCGGAGAAGGTGATCGAGTCGAACTTGCTGGCGGTCGGGTCGATCCGGGGGTCGGCGGAGTAGACGCCGTCCACGCCGTTCTTGCTCATCAGCACCACATCGGCGCGGATCTCCAACGCGCGCTGGGCGGCCACGGTGTCGGTGGAGAAGTACGGCATGCCCGCGCCGGCGCCGAAGATGACCACACGGCCCTTCTCCAGGTGCCGGATGGCGCGCAGCGGGATGTACGGCTCGGCGACCTGGGCCATCGTGATCGCGCTCTGCACCCGGGTCTCGATGCCCTCCTTCTCCAGGAAGTCCTGGAGGGCGAGGCAGTTCATCACGGTTCCCAGCATGCCCATGTAGTCGGCGCGGGCCCGGTCCATACCGCGCTTCTGCAGCTCCGCGCCGCGGAAGAAGTTGCCGCCGCCGACCACCACCGAGACCTGCACGCCGCGGCGGACCACGGTGGCGATCTGCCGGGCGATGGCCTGCACAACGTCCGGGTCGACGCCGATCGCCCCGCCGCCGAAGACCTCGCCGGAGAGCTTCAGCACCACCCGACGGGCCCGGCCGGGCGGTGGGGCGGTCGGATCATCCGCTTCCAGGCTCCGGTCACCAACAACCTGCGTCATCCGCCCCGTCCCTCCCCACGCGCACAAACGTGCGCCGGTTACCGCGTACCTGCCGTCGCTGACCCTATGCGACAGGGAGGCCGCGGTGCCTGTCACGTACACCAGCGGCCTCCCCGTCGACGTTCCCTGCCGCAGGCGCGTCACGCCCGACCGGCGGCTCAGGCCTGGCCGACCTCGAACCGCAGGAAGCGGGTCACCTCGATGCCGGCCTCGGCCAGCAGCTGCTTCACGGCCTTCTTGTTGTCGGCGACCGATGCCTGCTCGACCAGGACGTAGTCCTTGAAGAAGGCGTTGACCCGGCCCTCGATGATCTTCGGCAGCGCCGCCTCGGGCTTGTTCTCCTCGCGGGCGGTCTGCTCGGCGATGCGCCGCTCCGCCTCGACGACGTCGGCCGGAACCTCGTCGCGGGTGAGGTACTTCGGCCGCATCGCCGCGATCTGCATGGCCACGCCACGGGCGTCGGCGTCACCGGCCTCGTCGGTCTTGCCGGAGTACTCCACCAGCACACCGACGGCCGGCGGCAGGTCCTGGCTCTTGCGGTGCAGGTAGACCGCGACGGTGCCGTCCAGCTTGGCGAAGCGGTTGAGCACCAGCTTCTCGCCGATCTTGGCGGACTGCTCCTGGATCAGGTCGGCGACCGGCTTGCCGTCGATCGTGCTGGCGAGCAGCTCCTCGGCGGTGCTCGCGCCGCTGCCCTCGCCGTGCTCGACGAGCTGCTGGGCCAGCACGATGAAGGCGTCGTTCTTGGCGACGAAGTCGGTCTCGCAGTTGAGCTCCAGCAGCGCCTTACCCGAGTGCGCGACCAGGCCGTTGGCGGCCGTCCGGCCGGCCCGCTTGCCGACATCCTTCGCGCCCTTGACGCGCAGGATCTCGATGGCCTTGTCGAAGTCGCCCTCGGCCTCGGTCAGCGCCTTCTTGGAGTCCATCATGCCGGCGCCGGTGAGGTCGCGGAGCTTCTTGACGTCCGCGGCGGTGAAGTTGGACATGACTCTCTCTTCGGTTTTGAGACAGCGGGTGGGATGTTCTGGGTCCCGGTTACCCGGATCCGGGCCGGCTGTGCCCGGCGTACCTGCCGTTCCTCGCCGTCCGGTTTCCCGGACGGCGAGGAACGGCGGTGCGGTCACTCCGCGGCGGCGGCCGCCGGCTGCGCGGGCTGCTCGGCGGGCTGCGCCGGCTGCTCGGCGGGCTGCTCGGCCGACTGCGCCGGCTGCTCGGCGGGCTGCGCGCGCTGCTCGTCGGCCTTCTTCGGCTCCTCGAGCAGCTCGCGCTCCCACTCGGCCAGCGGCTCGTCGGTGCCGACCTGGCCCGGCTCCGGCTTCTCGTCGCCGCCCCGGCGACGGCCGGAACGGGCGATCAGACCGTCGGCGACGGCGGCGGCCACGACCCTGGTCAGCAGCTCGGCCGAGCGGATCGCGTCGTCGTTGCCCGGGATCGGGAAGTCGACCTCGTCCGGGTCGCAGTTGGTGTCGAGCACCGCGATCACCGGGATGCCCAGCTTGCGGGCCTCGTCGACGGCGATGTGCTCCTTCTTCGTGTCGACGATCCAGACTGCGGCCGGAAGCTTCTGCATGTCCCGCAGACCACCCAGGGTGCGGGTCAGCTTGATCTTCTCGCGGGAGAGCTGCAGGGTCTCCTTCTTGGTGTAACCGGCGGTGGTCCCGCTCAGGTCACCCAGCGCCTCCAGCTCCTTCATCCGCTGCAGCCGCTTGTACACCGTCTGGAAGTTGGTCAGCATGCCACCGAGCCAGCGGTGGTTCACGTACGGCTGGCCGACCCGGGTCGCCTGCTCGGCGATGGCCTCCTGGGCCTGCTTCTTGGTGCCGACGAAGAGGATGCTGCCGCCCTCGGCGACGGTGTTGCGAATGAACTCGAACGCCTTCTCGATGTAGTCGAGGGTCTGGCGCAGGTCGATGATGTAGATACCGTTGCGCTCAGTGAAGATGAAGCGCTTCATCTTCGGGTTCCAGCGCCGGGTCTGGTGCCCGAAGTGGACACCGCTCTCCAGCAGCTGACGCATGGTCACGACGGCCATGGTGGGTACTCCTTGTGATCCCTGGTTGTGCCGCCCGGCCGGCGGCCGGGCGTCCTGGCGCCCGGTCGCCGGCCATGGCGGGCCCGACCAAGATCGGGACCAGGGAGGCCGCCGCCCCACGACGGGGCGTGGGGAGGGCGCGCGAGGTCGACCGCGTGCGGCGGTCGCCAGTCGACCAGTGTACGCCTCTGCGCGGCCCTCCGGTCAGCGGGTGGCGAGGGCCGCGGCGACGAAGAGCACCAGGCCGACCGTGAGGTAAGCCGTCGGCGGGCGCAGCCAGCCCCGGCTGCCTTCGGCGAGCGCGAGGCCGCCGGTACGCAGCCCGTAGAGCCCGACGCCGAAGATCGGCAGCCCGGCGACCAGGAAGATGCCCACCACGACGTCGGCGGCGGAGAGCGGATCACCGAGCACGCCGTGCCGCAGCACCCGCAGGGCCGGGACCTCGAAGACCGCCACCAGCAGGGCGATCAACACCGCCAGCGCCGGGCGGCGGGTCCGGTAGACGCCGTCGGACGGCGGCGGGCCGGGGCGGCGCAGCCCGTCCGGGGCGTACGCCGGGTCCAGACCCGGCGGGGACAGATCCGGTCGGACAGCCATGGAGGGCATCGGTCCGGTCGGCATCTCCAGCGGGTGCGGCGTCCCGGCCGCCGGTCCCGCCTCGGCCCCGCGTACGGGCTCGGCCGAGCGCCCCGCCTCGACCGCCGGGCCGGGGCCCGCATCCCGGTCCGCCCCGCCGGGGCGGTCCGCCTCCGCGGGGCGGTTCGGGTCGACGATCGGGTAACTGCCGAGCGGCACGGAGCGGCCGGGTTCCGACCTGCGCCCGACCGGGTCGACGCCGAGCGGGTCCGACTGCGGCGGGGTGTCCCGGGGGGCGGCGTCGTACGGGGCGCCGGAGACCGGCATGGGCCGCTGGCCGACGGTCAGCGGAAACTCGACCGCGCGCTCGACGGCAGGCGGCGGGAACGTGCCTGAGCTCTGGCCGCCCGGCAGGACGGGGTCCGCACTTCGCGACCCGGCGGACAGCCCGGTCTCGGCGGCCCGGGCCGCCCGGCGCGCCTCCCGCTCCGCGGCGAGCTCGTCCACCGACACCCCGAACGACTTGGCGTCGGCCCGCCTCGACCGCGATGGCCGGTAACTGTCAGTGTCGGTGTCAGTGAGCCCGAACGCGTCGTCCGCCCCGTGCCGCCCAGCCTCGGCATACCGGCCGACGGGCGGGTCTGTCAGCTCGTCATAGCGTCGCTCACCGGTGTCCCCGCGCTGGTCCGAGACGCGAAACTCGTCCGCTGGATAGCGGTCGTCGCCCGGCGGGCGCCAGTCCGGCTCGCCGTACCCGCGCTCGCCGGGGTACCAGCTCGACTCCTGATCATCGGGAAAGCTCCGTCGTGCGTTCACGACGGGCACCGTATGTGACAGTCGTACCCCCGCGCCATCCGGATGCCGGCTTCCTCCCGAACGGGACCCGGACCGTGCGTGGGCCGCGTCCTCGCCCACCCCGTCGCGGACACCGGCGACGCGGCCGTCCATAGCACGCGGGGGGCATGATCGTCCGGTCGTCCACAGCAGCCCCGTCGTCCACAGGCTCCCCCCAGCGGGCTGCCGGGCCCGGCATGGTGCGACGCATGACGAAGCGGAACCAGGCGGTCGGCGCGTACGGGGAGCGATGCGCCGTCCGGCACCTGATCGGGGCGGGGCTACGCCCGGTCGCCCGAAACTGGCGCTGCCCGGCCGGCGAGATCGACATCATCGCCTGGGACGGCGCGGTGCTCGCCTTCTGCGAGGTGAAGACGAGACGCACCGCCGACTTCGGCACGCCGGCCGAGGCGGTCGTGCCGGCGAAGGCGCGGCGGCTGCGGGGGCTGGCCGCCCGGTGGCTCGCGGAGACCCGCACCACCGCTGACGAGGTGCGGTTCGACGTGCTGTCGGTCGAACTGCCCGACGCGGGCGCGGCCCGGGTCGAGCACCTCAAGGGTGCGTTCTGAGATGGGCTGCCAGGCATGAGCTACGCGAAGGTGCTCTGCGTCGGCCTGGTCGGGGTGGCCGGGCACGTGGTGGAGGTGGAGGCGGACCTCGCGCCCGGGCTGCCGGCCGTGGTGATCTCCGGACTGCCCGACACCGCCCTGCACGAGGCGCGCGACCGGGTCCGCGCCGCGGTCGTCAACTCCGGCCAGCGGTGGCCCAACCGGCGGATCACACTCAACCTGCTTCCGGCCACGATGCCGAAGTTCGGCTCGGCCTTCGACCTGGCGATCGCCGTGGCGCTGCTCGGCGGCTCCGGGGAGTTGCCGCTGCTGGCGCTGGATCGGGTGGTGGTCCTGGGCGAACTGGGCCTCGACGGCACCGTCCGGCCGGTGCGTGGGGTGCTGCCGATGGTGGCCGCCGCAGCGCAGGCCGGCCTGGAGCGGGTGATCGTCCCGGCCGACAACGCGGCCGAGGCGGCGGTCGTCCCGGGCGTCCGGGTCCGCGCCGTGGACACGCTCCACCGGTTGGTCGAGTTCGTCCGGGACGGCACGCCGCTGATCGAGCCGCCCGCCCCGACGCCGTCCGCCGGCCCCGACGGGCCGGACCTGGCCGACGTGGCCGGGCAGGCGCTCGGCCGGCGGGCCCTGGAGGTGGCCGCCGCTGGCGGGCACCACCTGGCGCTGTTCGGGCCGCCCGGGGCCGGCAAGACCATGCTCGCCGAGCGACTGCCGTCCATCCTGCCCGAGCTGGACGACGAGGCGGCGCTGGAGGTCACCGCGCTGCACTCGATCGCCGGGCTGCTGCCGGCCGGCGGCCGACTGCTGCGCCGACCGCCGTTCCAGGCGCCGCACCACACCGCGACGGTGGCCTCGCTGGTCGGCGGGGGGTCAGGGCTGGCCCGCCCCGGCGCGGTGTCGCTCGCCCACCGCGGGGTGCTCTTCCTCGACGAGGCACCCGAGTTCGCCAAGGGCTCGCTGGAAGCGCTGCGCCAGCCGCTGGAGCACGGCCGGGTGCAGCTCGCCCGCAGCCGGGGTGGCACCGAGTACCCGGCCCGGACGCAACTGGTGCTCGCCGCCAACCCTTGCCCCTGCGCGAAGCCAGCCGGGGACGCCTACTGCGAGTGCTCCCCGCTGGCCCGCCGGCGCTATCTCGGCCGGCTCTCCGGCCCGCTGCTGGACCGGATCGACGTGCAGGTCACCCTGCCGCCGTTACGGGCGGCGGAGTTGATGGAGGCGACGATGACCGAGGAGCCGTCGGCCGCCGTCGCGGCCCGGGTGGCCGCCGGCCGCCGGGCCGCCGCCGAGCGTTGGGCGGACGCCGGCTGGCGGGTCAACGCGGAGGTCCCCGGTCCCCGGCTGCGCCGTCCACCCTGGCGGCTGCCCGACCGGGACACCCGCGAGCTGCGCGGCCGGCTCGACTCCGGCTCGCTGTCAGCGCGCGGCTTCGACCGGATCATCCGGATGGCGTGGACCGTCGCCGACCTCGACGGGCGGGACCGGCCGCACTCCGACGACGTCCGGGAGGCCATCCAGCTCAGGACAGGGGACGCGGCGTGAACACCGAGGAGGACCTGCTGGCCCGGGTGGCGTTGACCTGGCTCGCCGAGCCCGGCACCCGGTCGGTGCACGGGCTGGTCGACGAGCTGGGCCCGGCGGGCGCGCTGGACCTGTTGCTCGACGGCGGGGCACCCGAGGAGTGGCTGCGTGCCGCCGTGACGGCCCGGTCCCGGGAGGGGGACGCCCGGGCCGTGGCGGCCGACGCCCTGGCCCGTACGCAGCGGCTGGGTGCCCGGATCGTCACCCCCGACGACGAGGAGTGGCCGGCCCGCGTGGAGGACCTGCGCCGAATGGTCCTGCCGGGCGCCAACCGGCGGGTGGACCGGGAGGTCGCTCCCCCGCTCTGCCTCTGGACGCGCGGCGGTTGGCCGCTCCGGGAGGCGCTGGACCGGTCGGTCGCGGTGGTCGGCGCCCGGGCCGCCACCGGGTACGGCCTGCACGTGGCCACCGAGCTCGGCTACGGGCTGGCCGACCGGAACTGGACGGTGGTCTCCGGAGGCGCCTTCGGCATCGACGCCGCGGCGCACCGGGGCGCGCTCAACGCCGGCGGGCTGACGGTGGCGGTGCTCGCCTGCGGGATCGACCGGCCCTACCCGATGGGCAACGCGGGCCTGTTCGACCGGATCGCCGAGACCGGGCTGCTGGTCAGCGAGTGGATGCCGGGCGCCGAGCCGTTCCGTCCCCGGTTCCTCATCCGCAACCGGGTGATCGCGGCGGCGACGCTGGGCACGGTGCTGGTGGAGGCGGCAGCGCGCAGCGGCGCGACCCAGACGTTCAACCGGGCCCTCGCGGTCGGCCGGCGCCCGATGGTGGTGCCCGGCCCGGTTACCTCCGCCATGTCGGTGGGCACCCACGAACTGCTGCGCGAGCAGCCGTCGGCGAGGCTGGTCACCGGCGTGCCACACGTGCTGGAGGAGGTGGGCCACATCGGCGCCGACCTGGCGCCACCGGCCCGCGCCCCGCAACATCCCCGGGACCTGCTCGACGACGAGGCGGCGCTGGTGCTGGAGTCGATGCCCCGGCGCGGAGCGGTCGACGTGGACCGGCTGGCCGCCCGCGCCGGCGTAAACCTCCGGACCGCCCTGCGCAAGCTCTCCCTGCTGGAGGAGCTGGGCATGGTGCGCCGCCGCGACGACGGGTACGCGCTGGTCGCCCGCCCGGCCAGCGCTCCCGGCACCCCTCCGGCCCGCGCCCCCGGTTCCATCGCGGGCCCGCCGCCGTGACGACCCGGCCGGGACCGGTCCGCCGCGCGACCTGCTCGGCACGGCCGGTCGGCGTCATCGCGGACGTAGGCCAGCCGCGTCGCTCAGTCGCCCTCGAAGCGGAGCTGTACGTCGTGGTCGCGCAGGCAGCGCCGGGCCAGGCCCACCAGCCGACGCACCTGTTCCGCCTCCGCCGGATTCCCGGCCGCCTCGCCGAGGTAGCGCAGCTCGGCGAGCAGTTGCGGCACCTGCCCGACTGCCACGACCAGCTCGCCACCCGGGTCGAGCCGATCCAGGAACGGGGTGCGCCCACCGCCACGCACCCGCGCCAACAGGTCCACCAGCACGTCGCGCGGATCCGCCACCACCTGCACGCTGGCGTACGACGGGCGACGGCGGCCGGGGCCGGGATGGACCAGCCGGTAGAGGACGACATCCAGGCCCATGCTCGGTCCCCTCCTTCCTGAGGGTGCCCGTCCGGCGGCCTCGCGTCGGCACGGGCGGATTCCGGGTACGGCCCGGTGACGGCGCTGGCACCGACGGCGTACCACGTCAAAGTCTCCCCCGCTCGCCTCCGGCCAGCCAGCACCGTTCACCTCACCCCGCACTCAGCTCACCTCGCCCCGCGCTCAGACCCGCCCGCCCGCGCTCGCCCGGCTCGGCGGCCACGCCGCCGCTCGGCCCGTCGGCCCGCCGCCCAGCCGCCCAGTCGGCCTGCCGCCCCGTCGCCCAGTCGGCCCGTCGGCCCGCCGTCCAGTCGGCCAGTCGGCCCGCCGCCCAGTCGGCCCGCCGCCCAGCCGCCCAGCCGGCCTGCCGACCCGCCGCCCAGCCGGCCCGCCGGCCCGTCGTGCTGCCCGGGTGACGGGGCGCTCGTAAGCTGAGCCGGTGCGAGGCGACGGAGGGGCGCGGCCCGGTTGGCCGGCCGCGGCGGGTAGGCCGGAAGGCGCCCGGTGAACCGCGGCGAGCGCGGCACGAGGGAGACGCACGCGGCCCTTCCGGTGGCGTTGCGGGAGGCGGTGGACGACTTCGCCGACCACCTGGCCCGGGTGCGCAACCGCTCGGCGCACACCGTCCGGGCGTACGTCGGCGACCTGGTCTCCCTGTTCGACCACGCCGCCCGGATGGGCTGCGTCGGGGTGGCCGACCTCGACCTCGGCGTGCTGCGCAGCTGGCTGGCGAAGCAGCGGACGACCGGGGCCGCGCGGACCACGATGGCCCGGCGGGCCGCCTCGGCGCGCACGTTCAGCGCATGGGCCCACCGCGCCGGCCTGCTGCCCACCGACGTGGCCGCCCCGCTGGCGAGCCCCCGGGCCCACCGGGACCTGCCGACCGTGCTCCGCACCGACCAGGTGACCGCCCTGATCGAGGCCCCGGTCTCCCCCCCGACGACCCCGGCCCCTGCCACCAGGACGGAAGGGCGTGGCGGCGAACGTCTCCTGGCGGAGCCGGATCCTTCCACCACCTCACCGTCGGCTCCCGCCGACGAGGAGACGGCGCGGGCCGTGGTGCTACGGGACCGGGTTCTGCTCGAGCTGCTCTACGCGACCGGGGTGCGGATCAGTGAAGCGTGCGGCCTGGACACCGCCGATGTGGACGACGCCCGCCGGGTGGTCCGGGTGCTCGGCAAGGGCTCCCGGGAGCGGTCCGTGCCCTACGGGGTCCCGGCGCAACGGGCACTGGACGAGTGGCTGCGAGCCGGGCGGACCATCCTCGCCGGCCCGGCGTCCGGCGAGGCCCTGCTGCTCGGGGCTCGGGGCGGCCGACTCCACCCGACCACCGCCCGACGGGCCGTCGCCGGGTACGCGGAGGCGACGGGGCTGCCCCGGACCAGCCCGCACGGCCTGCGTCACTCGGCCGCCACCCACCTGCTGGAGGGCGGCGCGGACCTGCGGGCGGTGCAGGAGCTGCTGGGCCACTCGTCGCTGGCCAGCACGCAGATCTACACCCACGTCTCGGTCGAGCGGCTGCGGGCCGCGTACCGGCAGGCGCACCCGCGCGCCTGAGCCGGTTGAGTCCGTGCCACATGCGTCTGCGCCGGCCCGGTCCCGCGCCGACGCACCCCTCGGACCGACCGCCGCGCAGGTCGACCGGTGCACGAGTCGACCGCCGCACGAGTCGACCGCCGCGCGGGCCGACCGCCGCACGGGTCGACCGGTGCGTGACCGGGGAAGCCGCCCGCCGTCGCGTAGTTGTTGGGGGACACCGTCGATGGCTGTCGGGCTACGATCATGGGATGAGCGCGCCGCAGCCGCCCGAGCCCATCCCCGGCGCCCGGCTGCTCTTCTCCCTCGACCCGGCGGTGAGCCACCTCAACCACGGCTCGTTCGGCGCGGTGCCGATCGGGGTGCAGCGCGCCCAGCAGCGGCTCCGCGACGAGATGGAGGCCAACCCGCTGCGCTTCTTCGGGCCGAGCCTGGTGGACCGGATCGCCCACACCCGCCGGCACCTGGCCGCCTTCCTCGGCGCTGACCCCGACGGCACCGCGCTGGTCGGCAACGCCACCACCGGCGTCGCCGTGGTCCTCCAGTCGCTCGGCCTGCGCCCCGGCGACGAGGTGCTCACCACCGACCACGGCTACGGCGCGGTCGGCTTGTCCGTCGACCGCGAGTGCCGGCGCACCGGGGCGACCCGCCGCACCCTGCACGTGCCGTTGACCGCGACGGCCGAGCAGGTCGTCCAGCTCGTCCGGGCGGGGCTGCGGCCCGGACGGACGAAGCTGCTCGTCGTCGACCAGCTCACCTCGGCCACCGCCCGCCTCTTCCCGGCCGCGGCGATCGTCGGGGCCGCCCACGGGCACGAGGTGCCGGTGCTCGTCGACGCCGCCCACGCGCCGGGCATGCTGCCGACCCCCGTCGGGGACATCGGCGCGGACTTCTGGGTCGGCAACCTGCACAAGTGGGGGTACGCGCCGCGCGGCACCGCCGTGCTGGTGGTGGCCCCGTCGTGGCGGGACCGGATGGAACCGCTGGTGGTCTCCTGGGAACAGGGGGCCGGCTTCCCGGGCAACGTCGAGTGGCAGGCGACCCTGGACTACACGTCGTGGCTGGCCGCGCCGGCCGGCCTCTGGACCCTGCGCAGCCTCGGCGTCGACCGGGTGCGGGCGCACAACGCCGCGCTGGCCGCGTACGGGCAGCGGGTGGTGGGGGACGCGCTGGGGGTGGCACCGGCCGACCTGCCGGATCCGGGCGGGCCGACGGTGGCGATGCGGGTAGTCCCGCTGCCGGCCGGGCTGGCCGCCACGTTCGACGACGCCTTCGCCCTGCGGAGCCGGATCGCCGAGGAGCTGTCCACCGAGGTGGCGGTGATGTCCTGGAACGACCGTGGCTGGCTACGGCTGTGCGGCCAGGTCTACAACGCGCCGCACGAGTACGAGCGGCTCGCCGCGCGGCTGCCGGCGCTGCTCACCCGGCGCTGACCGGCGGCTACACCGGCGACCGCGTGCGAGCACGTCACGGGCCGCCGCCCGACCAGGTCAAGGGCGACGGCAACCGTGAGGGCGGCGGCGGGAAGGCGGCGCCGTGGCGGCGGCGGCGGGAAGGCGGCGGGGGCGGTCAGGTGGGCAGGAGCCGGACGGGGCCGAGCCCGAGCAGGGCCAGCGGGTCCAGGTACTCCGCTCCCCGGCGCAGCCCCCAGTGCAGGCAGGCCGGCTCGGGGCAGCCCGGGTGCCCGGGCCGCAACCGGCCCAACGGCGCCCCGGCGGCTACCCGGTCCCCGGCGCGGACGCCTGGCCGCACCGGCTCGTACGTGGTCCGCAGCCCCGCGTCGTGCCCGACCGTTACCACGGGACGACCCGCGACCGGGCCGGCGAACAGCACCACCCCCGACCCGGCGGCCCGGACCACGGCGCCCGGCGCGGCGACCAGGTCGACGCCCCGGTGGCCGGGCATCCACGGCTGCGGGGGCGGCGCGAAGCGGCGGGCCGGTCGAGGAACGCCGTCGAGCGGCCACCGGAACCGCGCGTCCGGCGTGGGAGGTTGCGCCCGGGCCGCTGCGTCAGGCGCTGCCGCCGGCCCGACACCGGGCGGGACAGGGCCGGGCCCGACACCCGGCGGGACGGGGCCGAGCCCGACGGCGGACACGATCACCACGCCGGCCGCGCCGGGTTGCGGCGGAGCCACGGGACCGGCCCCGGCGGCCAGGACCGCCGCGCAGAGCGCCGCTACGGACAGCACCGCCATGGCCGGTCGCGCCGGCCTGCGGGCGCCCTCACCCCGGGCCCGCCGCCCGCCGGCACCGGTCCCGCCCCAGCCTGAGCCACCGGCCCTGATCCTCGTCCACATGCCCGGCAGCGTGCCGGAATCCCGGGACGCGCCGCCGCCACAGGCCGCTCGCCTGTGGACGGCCGGACGGGCTGTGGACAGCCCTCGTCCGGACCGATGATCTGCTATGGGCCCAGCCGGTCGGCCCGGCCCGCGCGGGCCCGGTGCGTCGCAACCGGCACCCCGGCCCACCGCCGGGCAAGCCGCCGGCCCGAACCAGGCCAGCGCGTGATGACCACTGTGGACGACATCAGCCGACCCTCCCGGGTCGCCGGGCCGGACGAGGCGATCAGCATCGAGGAGTTCGGCTGGCCGCCCGCAACCACGGCGGTACCGTCAGGCGGGGGCCGGCGCGGTGGTGCCGACGGAGTGCGGCGGGGGCGGGCGGTGGGGACGCGCGGCCGGCGCCGGAACAGTCGACGCGGTGGGTTGCCGGAAGGACCGTCAGCCGCCGAAGCCGGAGTCGGCCGGCAGGGAGATGTCGGGCTTCTCCAACTCCTCGACGTTGACGTCCTTGAAAGTCATCACCCGGACGTTCTTGACGAACCGGGCGGGACGGTACATGTCCCACACCCAGGCGTCGTGCATCTCGACCTCGAAGTAGACCTCGCCGTCGGAGTTGCGCACGTGCAGGTCCACCTGGTTGGCCAGGTAGAAGCGGCGCTCCGTCTCCACGACGTAGGAGAACTGGCGGACGATGTCGCGGTACTCCCGGTAGAGCTGGAGCTCCATCTCGGTCTCGTACTTCTCGAGATCTTCCGCGCTCATCGCACTCCGCCTTCCATGACCACATCTTCCCCCACCGGCGCGGGAGGTCGGGGCTGCTCGCCCAACGCCACGCCGACGGTACCTCCTGACGCCCCGAAGCGCTCCATCGGCTCGTCCGGGCGCGCACCCACCGGTCGGCGGGACCTGGGGGGCCGCCCGTCCAGGCCGGACACGGCGGCCACGTTCACGTACGAGAAGCGGTGTTCCCGGCACGGTCCGTGCTCCCGCAGAGCGGCGGTGTGCTCCGCCGTGATGTAGCCCTTGTGCTCGGCGAAGCCGTAGTCGGGGAACGTCCCGTCCAGCTCGACCATGATCCGGTCCCGGGTGACCTTGGCCAGCACGCTCGCCGCCGCCACACAGGCGGCCACCCGGTCGCCCTTCCAGACCGCCAGCCCCGGCACGTCCAGCCCGTCGACGCCGAAGCCGTCAGTCAGCACGTAGTCCGGGCGGGTGTCCAGCGAAGCCAGCGCCCGGCGCATCGCGGCGAGGTTGCACACGTGCAGGCCGCGGGTGTCCACCTCGTCGGCCGGGATCACCACCACCGCGTACGCCAGGGCGCGGGTGACCACCTGCTCGTAGATGCGCTCCCGGCTGGCCGGGGTGAGCAGCTTGGAGTCGGCCAGCCCGTCGATCTCGCCGCGTCGCCCCTCGGGCAGCACCGCCGCCGCCGCGACCAGCGGGCCGGCGCAGGCGCCCCGGCCGGCCTCGTCGGCGCCCGCCACGTGCCGGAAGCCTCGGCGTTGCAGGGCGCGCTCCAGCGCGTACAGCCCGGCCTCCCGGCGGACCACTGTGCGCGGCGGGGTCAGCACGGCGTACCTCCGGCCGGGGGGACGGCCCCGGCGGACCCGGCGGGCGGGGTCGGCGCGTCGGGCCGCGCGGCCAGCACCCGGCGCAGCAGGGCCGGCAGGTCGGCCGGGTAGTACCGCTCGGTGGTGGCGGCCAGTTCGTCGGCCGGCCACCACCGGTGCCCGGAGACACTGGCCCGCTCGACGGCGTTGAAGCCGGCGGTGTCCACCTCCCAGGACGGCACCCGGACCACGAAGAACTCCTGCTCCTGCTGATACCGCACGCCGTCGAAGGGGAACCGGAGCGTCTCCCGCCACACCGGCTCGCCCAGCTCGGCCGGGGCCAGCCGCAGGCCCGTCTCCTCGGCCAACTCCCGGGCGGCGCCGGCCGCCGGGGACTCACCCGGCTCCAGTCCGCCACCGGGGGTGAGCCAGTACCGGTGCTCGGGCCGCGCCGGGTCGCAACCGGCGAAGAGCAGCACCCGGTCGGCGTCGTCGACGAGCAACACGCGCGCCGCACGTCGAGGGGTGTAGACGGTCACCTTCCCAGCCTGCCAGACCCGGCCCGCGTCGCCCACGCCCACCCGGGGGTCGGCGGGCGGATCAGGGGTTGGGGATGCCGTCGAACGACTCCGGGACGGTGAGCCAGGTGGCCCGGCCGACCGGCCAGAAGACGGTGAAGGCGCGGCCGACCACCTGGTCCTCGGGGATGGTGGCGCTCTGGATGTTCTGGCCGGACTGCTGCCAGTGCTCCAGCGAGTCGCCGGAGGCCGAGCGGTGGTCACCCATCACCCACAGCCGCCCCTTCGGGACGGTGATGTCGAACTCCTGGTCGGCTGGCTTGTCCTGCTGTCCGGCTGCCGAGTAGATGTACGGCTCGTCGAGCGGCCTGCCGTTGATCACCAACCGCTCCTGCGGGTCGCAGCAGACCACGTGGTCGCCGCCGACGCCGATCACCCGCTTGATGAAGTCCTCGCCGTCGGGGTTGCCGCTCCACTCGGTGGGCGCCTTGAAGACGATCACCTCGCCGCGGTGCGGCGACCGGAAGTCGTACACCAGCTTGTTGACCAGCACCCGATCGTCGATTTGGAGGGTGTTCTCCATGGACGGCGACGGGATGTAGAAGGTCTGCAGCACGAAGGCCCGCACCAGCACCGCGACCAGGATCGCCACGCCCAGAAGGATGGGCAGCTCCTTCCAGAAGGAGCCGCTCTTCTTGTCGGTCTGCTCGTCAATCACGGGTGGAGCCTACGTCGCCGCGACCACCCGGACCGCCCGGAACGCGCGAGGACGGACACCGCGGCCGAGACCGGGAGGAGCAGCAGCACACCGCCCGATCCGGTGGGGCGCGCGGGGGCCGGGGGGTCGCCGGCAGCCGTGACGGGCCTGGCGACTCCGGCGAAGGTGTCCGGCGCCGACAGCGACGCCCACCGGGAGGACGGCCAGACCACGACGAACGCCCGCCCGACGACGTTGTCGATCGGCACCGGGCCCTGGCAGCGGGCATCCTGGGAGACCAGCCGGTGGTCGCCCATCACGAAGATCTGGCCGGGCGGGACCACCACTTCGGCGAAGCGCCGCGACCGGCACTCAGTTGGATTCGGCGGCAGGTCCAGCGGGGAGTCCCGGATCACGTACGGCTCGTCGAGCGGAATGTCGTTGACGGTGACCCGACCCTGGGCGTCGCAGCACTTCACCCGGTCGCCGGGCAGGCCGATGACCCGTTTGATGAAGTCCTTCTCGCCGGGGCGGCTGAGCCCGACCAGGTCGCCGATCGTGCGGGCGAACTTCCCGGCCATCCCGGGCTCGGGCTCCCGGGCCTGCTGGGCGACCCACCTGTCGGTGCCCCGGAAGACCACCACCTCGCCGCGCTGCGGGTCCCGCACGTCGTAGACGACCTTGTTGACGAGCACCCGGTCGCCGATGAGCAGGGTGTCCTCCATCGACCCGGACGGGATGAAGAACGCCTGGAGCAGGAAGGTGCGGATCAGCACCGCCAGGCAGAAGGCGACGATCAGCAGCAGGGGCAGCTCCTGCCAGAGCGGCATCTGCCGGCGGGGGCGCCGGGGGCGCCGGCGCAACGGATCGACAGCGCCGTCCTCGTCAAGCGTCCGCACCTGACCACTCCCCGGTCCGCAGAAATGCCACTACCGCCCGGGAGCCTCGTCGAGGCCCCACGGGCGGTAGTGGGACGATCTGTGGCCGCAGCTGCCGCCGCGACGCGCCGATGCCCGCCCGCGCCCGTGCGAACAGCGTAACCGGGGCTGGCCCGTACGACATCCGCGCAGCTCAGGCGGTGTGGCTAGCGAGCAGTCAGCTCGACTGCTTCTCGCGGCGCTCCTTGATCTTGGCCTTCTTGCCCCGCAGCTCGCGCAGGTAGTAGAGCTTGGCGCGACGGACGGCACCGCGGGTCACGATCTCGATCCGGTCGATCCCCGGGCTGTTCACCGGGTAGGTCCGCTCGACGCCCACACCAAAGCTGACCTTGCGGACCGAGAAGGTCTCGCGCAGGCCGTCACCCTGGCGGCGGATGACGACGCCCTGGAAGATCTGGACACGGGACCGGTTGCCCTCGACGACCCGCGCGTGCACCTTGACGGTGTCACCGGCACGGAACTGGGGAATGTCGACCCGCTTCGACTGGGCGTCAAGGGCGTCCAGGATATTCATCGCTGTGTCCTCGTGAGGCTCACGGCGCACCGTCAGTCGGTGCGCGGATGGGTGATTCTGATCCCCGGGTGGCGACCGACGGGCGGCCCCGGTCGGGAATCCTCGCAGCCGCCCACGGCGCGGACGGTTGCGGCAACCCCCCTACTTTGCCACATTCCCCGGCGGCAGCTGAAATCCGGCCCGGTCCAGGGCCGCTCTGTCCCGCTTGTCCAGGCTCGTAGGGTCGAGCGCGGCGAACATGTCGGGCCGGCGGGTCGCGGTGCGCGCCAGCGCCTCGTCGCGCCGCCAGCGGGCGATCCGCCCGTGGTCGCCGGAGCGGAGCACCTCCGGCACCTCGTGCCCCCGCCAGGCCGCCGGCTTGGTGTACATCGGCGCCTCCAGCAGCCCGTGGGCGTGCGACTCCTCGTCCAGCGACCCGGCGTTGCCGAGCACCCCGGGCAGCAGCCGGGTGACCGCCTCCAGGATCACCAGCACCGCCACCTCGCCGCCGAAGAGCACGTAGTCGCCGAGCGACACCTCGGTCACCCGCATCCGGGTGGCGGCCTGGTCGAGCACCCGCTGGTCGATGCCCTCGTACCGGCCGCAGGCGAACAGCAGGTGCGACTCGCCGGCCAGCTCGTGCGCCATGGCCTGGGTGAACGGCTCCCCGGCCGGGGAGGGCACCAGCAGCCTGGGCAGGGTCAGGCCGTCGGGGGTCGGCTCCGCCGCGGTGAGGGCGTCGAGCGCGTCCCCCCACGGCTCGGGCCGCATCACCATGCCGGGCCCGCCGCCGTAGGGGGTGTCGTCGACGGTGCGGTGCACGTCGTGGGTCCAGCTCCGCAGGTCGTGTACGGCCAGCCGCAGCACGCCGTTGGCCCGGGCCCTACCGATCAGGGAGAGGTCCAGCGGGGTGAAGTACTCGGGGAAGATCGACACGACGTCGACGCGCATGCGCGGGTGCTCCAGCGGTCTAGAGATCGAACAGACCGGCCGGCGGGTCGACGACGACACGTCCGCCGGCGACATCCACCTCAAGGACGATCGCCTTGACGAACGGGATGAGCGCGGTACGTCCCTCCGGGCGGCGCAACACCAGCAGGTCGGACGCGGGTGCGTGATCGATCCGGGCCACCTCACCGAGGGGCTCGCCACCCGGGGTGACCACGGCGAGGCCGACGAGCTGGTGGTCGTGGAACTCCTCCGGGTCCTCCGGCGGGGCGACGCCGGCGCTGTCCACCCCGATCAGGGTGCCGCGCAGCGCCTCGGCGACATCGCGTTCGAGGATGCCCTCGAACGCGACCAGCATCCGCCCCTGGTGCCAGCGGGCGGACTCCACGGTCAGCTCGGCCGGGACCCGGAACGGCACTCCGGGGCCGGGGGCGGGGTTGGCCGGCGGCGCCGCGCCCGGCTCGGTACTGAGTACCGAGCCGGGCGCGAAGCGTGCCTCGGGCTCATCGGTGCGCACTTCCACGGTGACTTCACCGCGGAGGCCGTGCGGCTTACCGATCCTGCCGACGATGAGCCGCATCAGTACGAGTCGACGATGTCGACGCGCACGCCACGCCCACCGATGGAGCCGATCACCTGGCGCAGCGCCTTGGCAGTCCGGCCGGACCGCCCGATCACCGTGCCGAGGTCTTCCGGGTGCACGCGGATTTCCAGCCGCTTGCCCCGACGGGAGTCGGCCATCCGGACCCGGACGTCGTCCGGATGATCGACGATGCCCTTGACCAGGTGCTCGAGCGCCGGACGCAGTGCCATGTCAGGCCTGCTCGCCAGCGTTCGTGGCGGGCTGCGCCTCGGCCTTCGGCGCCTCAGCCTCAGCCTTCGGCGCCTCAGCCTTCGGCGCAGCGGCCTCAGCCTTGGCGGCCTTCTTGGCCGGCTTCGCCGGAGCCTCGGTCAGGCCGGCGGCGGCCTTCGCCTCGGCCTCGTACGCCGCCTTGCGGTCGACGCGCTCGGCGGCGACCAGCAGCGGCGGCGGGGCCGGCAGGCCCTTGAACTTCTGCCAGTCGCCGGTCAGCTCGAGCAGGCGCTGCACGGCCTCGCTCGGCTGCGCGCCGACGGACAGCCAGTACTGGACCCGCTCCGACTTGACCTCGATCACCGAAGGGTCTTCCTTCGGCTGGTACACGCCGACGAACTCGATCGCGCGACCGTCACGCTTGGTACGCGAGTCGGCGATGACGATGCGGTACTGCGGGTTGCGGATCTTGCCCATCCGCAGGAGCCGGATCTTTACGGCCACAGTTGTTTCGCTCCTGTTGCGATCTCACCGACCCAACACGGGCGGTGCACGGGTGAGCGCCGACCGGCACAGTGGGGTTTGGGCCGGAGACTGCTCGGTGGACTGGCGACGCGTTCGGGTTAGAGGGCGCCGGACGCGTGCCGGATACCAGCGACCCATTCTGCCAGATCGGGCCGGGATCCTTCACACCGGCGGGCCAGGTCACTCGCCCGACTGCCGGATACCGCCCCTTCACGCCCTTTGTCCGACTGTTCAGGCGCTCGCGGCAACTGCTCAGCGGGCCGGCGGCCGGTCCCAGCCGTCCGGCAGTTTCTCCGGCACCTCCCACCCGGGCGGTGGGGTGAAGTCGCACCAGGTGCCGTCGAACGGGAACTCGCCGGCCTCGGCGCGGGCGATCACCCGCAGCCCTTCGGCACGCACCGCCGCCTCGTCGGCCACCCAGTAGTCGTCGGGAAGGGCCAGCCGCTCGGCGAACTCCTCCTCGTCCTTCCACTCCCAGCTGCGGTCCGGCCGGATCACCACGTCGAGGTCCTGGTCGACCATGTCCACCCCGACCACCTCGCCGTCGTCCCAGCGGACACCCGGCTCCTCCAGATTGACGTACCAGTTGGCGAAGCGCCCGTCGGCGTCGGAGAACCACCAGACCGAGTGGGCCGCGCCCACGGGCAGGAACTTGAGCACTGACGGCCCGTTCCACCGCCCGAGCGCCAGCCGGTACGACGACGTGACCCACTCGGCGAACGGCATCGCCCGCATCCCGAGGCCGGCCTCGGTGACCTCGTGGGCCACCGGCGAGTCGCGGGCGACGAAGATGAGCAGCCCCCGCTCGTCGTCGCTGACCACCCGCCCCGCCCGGACCCAACCGATCCGGCCGTGCCGCACGTTGCGATGCATGATCAACCGGCCGGGCGAGAACGTCATGGGCGCTGACCCTACCGGGGCTCGGCCGGGCGGCCGGTGCGCCGTTGTTCCGACACCCGATCGGCCGTTTCGGACTGTCGATCCCCGTCGCTGAATCGCTACGGTGTGATGGACACGCGTCGCCGAGCGGAAGGACGGGCCTGTGTCGGAGGACGTACGGGTCGAGCTGCCCAGTGGCGAGACGGTCTGGGTCCGGGTCGCCGGCACCGCCGGCCCGGCCGACGTGGGCTGGCGGGAGGACCAGGTGTACCGCCTGGAGGGCCTGCTGGAGACGGTACGGGGGGTGGCGGGCAGCGTCCGCGCCGGGCTGCGCGAGGCCCGCCCCGACTCGGTCAGCGTGGAGTTCGGGGTCACCATGTCGGCGAAGACCGGCCGGGTGCTCAGCGTGCTCACCGAGGCCGGCGCCGAGGCCAACCTCAAGATCACCCTGGGTTGGCAGACCGGCCAGGCCGACGACCGCCCGGCGCCCACGGGCACGAACGGCTGAGGGGCCGCACATCATGGGGGTCCCGCTGATCGCCGACGGATTCGACGAGATCAGCCGGGCCCTGCGGTCCACCGTGATCGAGGTGCCCCGGGGCGACGGCATCCGCGGCGGCACAGCCTTCTTCGTCGCCCCCGGCTACGCCCTGACCTGCGCGCACGTCGTGAACGGCCGGGAGGGCGCCACGCTGCCGGTGCGCTGGGGCGGCCGGCCGCTGAGCGCCCGGGTCGTACACGCCGCCCCGGCCTCGACCGGCGGCCAGTCGATCTGGCCCCTGCCCGACCTCGCGGTGCTGCGGGTGGCCGACGCGCCCGCCGACCACCCCTGCGTGTGGCTCGGCGAGCAACCGCCGCCCGACGGCGCGCCGCTGCACACCTTCGGCTTCGCCGGGGCGTACGGCACCGCGGAGCCCACCTCGGCCTGGCTGTTCTCGGCGGGCCGGCAGGGCGTCCGGGGTGCCACGGCGCTGCGGGTCCGCGACGACGAGCTGGCCGAGGGCAGCTCCGGCAGCCCGATCGTGGACCTCACCAGCGGCGAGGTGTGCGCCGTGGTGAAGACCGCCCGCAGCCCCGGCGACCCGTACGGCGGGCTGGCCGTGCCCCTCGGCGAGCTGCGCGGGCTGCCCGTGGCCCTGCTGCGCGAGCTGTGGCGCGGCCACGACCGGCACCACGGCTCCGACGGCTCCTGGGCCCACGCCGTGGACCGGTTGCGGGCCCGGCGTGCCGCCGCCACCGCGCCCGAGGTGGCCGAGCTGCTGGACCCGGGGGCGAAGCTGCCGGTGCTGCGGGCCGCCGAGGAGGCGAAGGTGCGCGGCATCCTGGCCCGGTTGCCGGCAGCCGACGACGCGCACCAGCTCTACGAGCGGGCGTGCGGCCGGTGGGCGCCGACGCCGACCCAGCCGCTGCTGGACCGGCGCGACGTCGTCCGCGCCCTCGACGACGTCGCGCGGGCCCGGCGCGGGGAGCTGCACCCGCTGCTCGTCTTCGCCACCGCGCTGATCCCCCGCTGCCCGGCCACCGAGCGTGGCCGGCTCCAGGACTGGGTCGACGACCTGGCGTTCCGGCTGGGCCAACGGGCGCAGCTCGCGCAGCACCGGCCAGCCCTGCTCCCCGCCCAGCGGGTGCCGTCGGGGGAGCGGTCGTCGGTGCTGGTCGAGGTCACCCCCGCCGGCCACGACCAGCGGCGCTACCTGCTGTCCGTGTCCGTCTACCGGAGCCGGGACGACGTGCGCTGCCTGGCCCAGCACGACGAGCCGATGGCCCTGCCCCAGCTGGAGGCCGCCCTGCGCCGCGAGCTGCACGTCGGGCTCCGCCAACTCGGTTGGGGCCGCACCGTGATGGTCGAGCTGGCACTGCCGCCGGAGCTGCTCGACCTGCCGATCGACGAGTGGGTCCTCGCCCCGCACGACGTCGCCCCGCTCGGATTGGTCCGGCCCGTGCTGGTGCGGATCGCCGACGACGGCGAGGACGGGGCGGCCGGGCCGGAGGCCGAGGAGCGGTGGGAGGCGCTGTCGGCGTCGGCGGAGGGGATGTCCTTCGCCACCGTCGACTGCCGCGCCGAGACGGATCCGACCTGGTTCTACGCCCACCTCACCACGACCAATCCCGGGGGCGTGCTGCTGCCCGGCCCGACCACGGACCCGGCCCAGCGCACGCTGCTGGAGGTCGGGGTGCGGGCCGGGGCGCCGGTGGCGCTGTGGAGCCGGGCGGGCTGCGACCGGCACCCCGCCCCGGGCGGCGCCAGCGCCTGCCGGGGGGTGACGTTCCTGGCCGACCTGGAGTCCCGGCTGCGCCGCCGGCCGATCGGGTCGCTGCCGCTGGACGTCCGCCAGCTGCGCGCCGCGGCGGTGGCGGCCCGCGACGACGACCACTGCGGGCACCGGCTGGTCCTGCTCTGGGACGACCCGTTCCGGCGCTTCCGGGACCCCTCGACGCTCGACGCGCAGTGGTGAGACCGGCGCGGGCCGGCCGACAGGAGGGACGAGACGTTGCAGGACTGGTGGATCTATCGGGGCACGGGGAGTCCCCACTCCGGGATACTCCGGCTGCCGCCTCCCCCGCCCTGGCGGGTGTTCGACGGCGCCCCCCTGGCGCCACCGCCGTCGAGCCCGGACGGCGCGGCCGGCCGACGGCTCGGTGAGCTGCACCGGGCGGTCAGCTACCAGCCCCGCCCCGACGAGCTGGAGCTGGTCAACGCCGCCCTCTACCTGCGGCGCCCGCTGTTGATCACCGGAAAGCCGGGGGTGGGCAAGTCGACCCTGGCGTACGCGGTGGCGCACGAGCTGGCCCTGGGGCCGGTGCTGCGCTGGCCGATCACCAGCCGGTCCACCCTCGCCGAGGGGCTCTACAGCTACGACGCGATCGGCCGGCTCCAGGAGGCCAGCCTGCACCATCAGCTCGGCACTGCGGGGGACCTGCCGATCGGCCGCTACCTGCACCTGGGGCCGCTCGGCACGGCCCTGCTGCCGTACGAGCACCCTCGGGTGCTGCTGATCGACGAGATCGACAAGAGTGACGTGGACCTGCCGAACGACCTGCTCAACATCTTCGAGGACGGCGAGTACCGCGTCCCGGAGCTGCAACGGATCGCCACCAGCCAGCCGCAGGTCGAACTGCCGGTCGAGGGCAGCGCGGACCAGGTGGCGGTGCACCAGGGCGTGGTGCGCTGCCACGCGTTCCCGCTCGTGATCATGACCAGCAACGGCGAGCGCGAGTTCTCCCCCGCGTTCCACCGCCGGTGCCTGCGGCTGGACCTGGGCCAGCCGGACGCCGAGCAGCTCGCCGCGATCGTCGCCGCGCACTTCGGAACCGAGCCGACGGCCGAGACGGCCGACCTGGTCGAGCTGTTCCTGTCCCGGCGGGAGCGCGGCACCCTCGCCACCGACCAGCTCCTCAACGCCATCTACCTCACCGTCCAGGCACCCGAAGGAGGGCGGCCGGACCGGGAGCGGCTCGCGGACCTGGTGCTGCGGCAGCTCGACGCGGGGCCGGACAGCTGATGAGCACGGTCCGGCTGGTGGGTGCGCTGCGCGGTCTCGACGTGCAGCCGCGGGAGCTCGCGGACGCCCTCTGGCTGGCCCGGTTCCTGCCCAGCAGCAGCGGTCCGCTGACCGAAGCGGGAACGTCTCCGACGCCGACCGAACCGGCGGACGCCGACCCGACCGAACCGCCGGACCCGACGCCCGAGGGGGCGGAACCCAGCCAGCTCCCCACGCCCCGGACGCCCCTGAAAAGGCGCCGGCCCACCCCGTCGCGGGTGGATGGCACCGACGCGCCCGAACCGGTGCGTTGGGTACGCCTGCACGTGCCCCGGCCGGCCGGACGGCCGGCGGGAAGCGGCGGCGCGGGCCTGCCGGTCCGCGCCCCGGCACCCCCCGCCCTGGACACCCGGGCGTTGGCCCGGAGCCTGCGTCCGCTGCGCCGCCGGGTGCCCGACCCGAACACGCTCGCCCTCGACGAGGAGGCCACCGCGGCGCGGGTCGTCGAGCAGGGACTGTGGGTGCCGGTCCTGCGCCCGACGCCCCAGCCGTGGTTCGACCTGACCCTCGCCGTGGACGGCGGGGCGTCGATGGCCGTCTGGCGTCCGCTGGTGGCCGACCTGGAGTCGGCGCTGACCCGGCTGAGAGCCTTCCGCCACGTCCGGCTGGTGCGGCTGCCGTCCGGACCCGAGCGGCGGCTCACCGTGGGCCCGGCCGACGGGCCCGGCGTGCCCGGCCACTCGACGCGGGAACTGCTCGACCCGCGGGGGCGCCAGCTCATCCTCGTGGTCAGCGACTGCGCCGGGCCGGAGTGGCACGACGGCTCGATGTTCCACACCCTGCAGACCTGGGCCCGGCACGAGACCGTGGCGATCCTGCAACCGCTGCCCCAGCGGATGTGGCGGCGCAGCGGCCTGGTGCCGGTGCGCGGCCGGCTCACCGCGACCGGGGGCGACAGCGCCAACCGCCGCCTCCGGTTCGTACCCCGGCAGTGGCGGCCCGGCGCGGGCCTGCGCGGGATCGTCCCGGTGCCGGTGCTGCAGATCCAGCCGGACTGGTTGGCCGGCTGGGCGCGGCTCACCGGCACCGGCCACGGCACGATCGACGCGGTGGTCACGCTGCCGCCGCAGCCCGGGCCGCCGGCCCCCGTCGAGCCGGTCGGCGGTCCCCCGCAGGACGAGGCGACCCGGCGGTTGAGCCGGTTCCTGGCCACCGCCAGCCCGGAGGCGCTGCGGCTGGCCACCCAGCTCGCGGACCTTCCGGTGACACTGCCGATCATGCGCCTGGTGCAGCAGGCGTCGGCGGCGCCGGCCCACCCCGCGCACCTGGCGGAGGTGCTCCTCGGTGGGCTGCTCGTCCGGCAGCCCGACCCGGCGGGAGACCTGCGGTTCGACTTCCACCAGGGCATCCGGCCGATGCTGCGGGACCTGCTGCTGCACACCGACCTGCTGCGCCTACGGCACGAGATCGCCCGGTTCCTGGCCCGCCAGATGGGGATCAGCATGCGGGAGTTCGCGGCGGCGCTGAGCGCTCCGGCCGGGGTCGCTGGCGACGCGGGGCTCGGCGAGTCCTTCGGCCGTCTCCCGGCCACGGTGCTGACCCGGCTCGGCGGTCGACACCGGGAGCTGATCGAGTTCGTCGAGCAGCGGGAGCCGGACCGGGGCCCGCCGTCCCCGGGCAATGGCCACCACCCGGTCCGCCGGGTGACGGCGAAGCCGGGCCCTCTGGTGACGGCGGAGCCGGGCCCGTCCGTGGACGAGCAGGACCTCGACGGGCTCGACGCGACCATCCGGGTGTTGCGGCAGGCGACGGCCGCCGGCCCGGACCGCACCGACCTGACCGGTCTCGCCCGCGCCCTGCGGGCCCGGTTCCAGCTCACCGGGGACGTCACCGACCTGGTCGAGGCGGCTTCCATCCTGGAGCAGGTGCGGCGGTGGGCCGACGGCGGCACGGAGCCGGACGACCCCGACGCGGTGCTCGACCTCGCCGAGGTCCGGTTGTCGCTGTGCACCGAGCGCGGCGCCACGGCCGACCTGAGCGAGGCCGTGGCCCTGTTCCGCAGCGCCCTCGCCGCGCCCGACGGCCCCCGCTCCGGGCGGTGGCGCGGCACCGTCGGGCTGGCCCGCGCGCTGGTGGTCCGGGCCGACCGGCTCGGCACGGTGGCCGACCTCGACGAGGCGGTCGGGCTCTACCTCGCGGCGGCCGGGGCGGTCCCCGGGGCGGGCGGGGACGACCTGCGGCTGCGGGCTGTCGACGCGCTGCTGCGCCGGTACGCGCTGACCCGGGACCGGACCGCGCTGACCCGGGCGGACTCGGTGAGCGGCGACGTGGCGGACACGCCGGGGCGGCACAGTCGACGGGTACGCCTGGCGGACCTGCTACGCCGCGCCGCCCGGGAGGCCGGCGAGCCGGAACTGCTGCGCCGCGCCGCAGCCCTCTACGCCGAGGCCGCCGAGCGTTCCGGGCCGGACGGCGACGCCCGGGTCCTGCACGGCCTCGCCGAGGCGCGTGGCGAGCTGTCCGTCGCCACCGGCGATCCCGCCGAGCTGGACGCGGCGGTGGCGACGGCACGGGCCGCCGTGTCGGCCGGCGGCCAAGACGACGTGACGCACGTCGAGTGCCTGGCCGCCCTCGGCCGGCTGCTGCGGCTGCGCGTCGACCGGGACGGTCGGGACGGCGACCGCGACGCGCTGGTCGAGGCCGCCCGCCGGCTGCTCGATGCGGTGCCCGGTTTCCACCCGGACCGGCACCGCCACCTCGCCGCGCTGGGCGACGCCCTGCGGCTGCGGTACGACGCGGCCGGTGACGCGGGCGACATCCAGGAGGCGTGCGCCCGGTACGAGGAGGCCGTGCGGACGTCACCGGCCTCCGGCCCTCAGCTCGGCAGGCGGCTGGCCGACCTCGGCGACGCGCTGCGGGCGCGGGCCGACCGGTTCGGCTCCCGGGCCGACCTGGACGCCGCCCGACAGGCCCTCGCCCGGGCGGTCGACGTCACGCCCGCCGACGACCCCCGGCTGGCCGACCGGGTCCGGCTGCTGGCGGAGGTGCTGCTCGCGCTGCGTGAGCGGCCCGCCGCGGTGGCGTGCTACCGCCGGGCGGTGGAGCTGCACGGCCGCCGCCACGGCCCGGACGGTGCCCCCACCGTCGAGGTGCGGGTCGCCTTCGGCCGGGCGCTGCTGGCGGCGGAGCGGTTCACCGAGGCCCGGGAGGAGTTGCGGGCGGTGGCCGACATCCTCGCCCAGCGGCTCGGCCCCGGGCATCGCCGGGCCCTCGCCGCCCGGTCCGCAGCGGCCGAGGCGCTGGCCGGTCTCGGCGATCTCGGCGGGGCCCGCCGGGAGCTGCGGGACGTGCTGGCCGGGCAGGTCCGTTCGCTCGGCGCGGACGACGCGGACCCGACGGCCACCCGGCGGCTGCTGGACCGGCTGGCCGGGGCCGGTTAGCCGGCCGGGGCGGGCCGCCGAGGACCGGCGGGACGTCCGTCCCGCCTTCCCGCCGCCACCCGCTTCCAGGTAACCGCCGACCGCCGCAGCTCGCACGGGCCCTTCGACCGAGCACCCGCGAGTTATCCTCGGCCTTTGGGATCGACGTTCATAGCTGGGTCGCTCGTCGGAGCGCGACCTGCGGCACTTGGCGGAGGGATGGCCGAGCGCATGAGGGAAGCCGAGTTCGGGTCCGCACCGACGATCCTGCCGGAGGAGATGCTCGACGAGCTGGCGGAGAGCGGCACCGACGTGCTCCGACACGTGATCCGGCGGGTCCGGGCCGAGGCGAGCGCCGGGGGGCGGGTCGTGGCCCGGTTCAACAACCAGAACGGCGGCGTGCCCACCGCGCCGTACCGGGACCGGGACGACCCGGCCGGGCCCGGGGCGGACGAGGGGGGCCGGTGACCGACGCCGGCCCTCCGGCGGCCCCGGTGCCGTTCCAGGAGTTCGTGCTCAAGGTGCACAGCCGGTGCAACCTGGCCTGCGACTACTGTTACGTCTACGAGATGGCCGACCAGAGCTGGGCCCGCCGGCCCCGGGTGATGAGCGCCGAGGTGGTGCGGCGGACCGGGGAGCGAATCGCCGAGCACCTGCGCGACCACGGGGTCGCCGAGGCCAGCGTCGTCCTGCACGGCGGCGAGCCGCTGCTCGCCGGTGCCCGCCGGCTGGAACACGTGGTGACCGAGCTGCGCCGGCTCGCCGGGCCGGGGACCGCGCTGTCCTTCGTGGTGCAGACCAACGGGACCCTGCTCGACCGGGACATGCTGGAGACGTTCCGGCGACACGACGTACGGGTCGGGGTGAGCCTCGACGGCGACCGGTCCGCGACCGACCGGCACCGCCGCCGCCGCGACGGCGGCAGCAGCTACCCGGCCACCGTCCGCGCCCTGGAACTGCTGTCCGGGCCGCGCTACCGGCCCCTCTTCGCCGGCCTGCTGGCCACCGTGGACCTCCGCACCGACCCCGTCCGCGCCTACGAGGCGCTGCTGGAGTTCGACCCGCCGGTGGTCGACTTCCTGCTGCCGCACGGCACCTGGACCGACCCGCCGCCGGGTCGGCCGGCCGACCCGGCCTCGACGCCGTACGCCGACTGGCTGATCGCGGTCTTCGAGCGCTGGTACGCGGCGCCCCGCCGGGAGACCGGCGTGCGGATGCTGGAGGAGATCCTGGTGCTGCTGCTCGGCGGGGCCAGCCGGGTCGAGTCCGTCGGGCTGTCCCCGGCGGCGTTCGTGGTGGTGGAGACCGACGGCGAGATCGAGCTGGTGGACACGCTGAAGGCCGCCTACCCGGGGGCCGCGGCGACCGGGCTGACCGTGCACTCAGACCGGTTCGACGCGGCGCTGGCCCACCCCGCGGTGCGGGCCGGCCAGGGCGGTGCGGCCGGGCTGCCCGGGGCGTGCCGGGCCTGCCCGGTGCACCGGATCTGTGGGGGCGGCCTGTACCCGCACCGGTTCCGCGCCGGGCGCGGCTTCGACAACCCGTCGGTGTACTGCGCTGACCTGTACCGCCTGATCGATCACCTGGCCCGGCGGGTCGCCGGGGCGCCCGGACCGCCAGCGCCGGCCGCGCCGCCGGGCCGGGCGCCGGCCGGCGGTCGGCCCGCCCGGGCGGCGGAGCGGACGGCACCGGACCCGGCCGCGGCCTGACCCCGTCGGCCGGTGTCGGGTTCCCGATAGGACGGACGGAGGGTGATGTGGAGGGTGCGGAAGGCTATCCTCGTAGCTCGGTCGGGCCGCGCCAACCGGGCCTCGGAAGTCCGGCGGCCGGGACCAGGGAGGCTCGATGAGTGCTCAGCGCAGCGCCGCCGAAGGCCGGCCGCGGATCGTCCTGGCCCATGCCGGGGCCGACCGGCTGTGGGCGGAGTGGCTCTGCGAGCAGCTCGAACAGGGCGGGACCGGCACTGAGCCACGACAGCTTGATCCCCGGCCCGCCGACGACCTCGCCGCGCTGCTGCGGGACGCGGCCGGAGACGCCGCCGGGCTGCTGCTGGTGCTGAGCGACGCGCTGCTGCGCGCCGGGACGCGCTCGGTCGCCGAGTGGGCGGAGGCGGTGGCCGCCCTGCGGGCCGATCGGGAGGTCGCGTTCCGCCCGGTGGCGGTCGGGCTGCGCCGGCCGACGTTCCTCGCCGCCGGCGAGTGCCCGGTGCTCGGCGCGCTGGACGAGGCCGAAGCCCGCGCCGAGGTCCTCGCCCTGTTCGGGCTGGACGCCCCGGCCCCCCGCCGGTCGTCATCCGCGCCCTGGCCGCTGCACCAGCCCCGGTACTGGCGCCAGCCCTTCCCGCCCCGCAACCCGAACTTCACCGGCCGGGAGGACGAGCTGCGGGAGCTGCGGGAGCTGCTCACCGGGGACGTGACGGCGGTGGTGCCGACCGCGGTGCTGGGCCCCGCCGGGGTCGGCAAGACCCAGCTCGCGGTCGAGTACGCGTACCGCTTCGCGGCCTGCTACGACCTGGTCTGGTACGTGCGCAGCGAGCAGCTCTCCACGGTCCGGGCCGACCTGGCCGGGCTGGCCGCCTCGATCGGCCTGCGGATCAGCGACGACCTCGGGGTGACCGCCGACACGGTGTTGGAGGCGCTGCGCCGGGGCGAGCCGGTCCGCGACTGGCTGCTGGTCTTCGACAACGCACCCGCCCCGCACGAGCTGGCCCGGCTGCTGCCCAACGGCCGGGCGCCGCGGGGGCGGTGCCACGTGCTGGTGACCTCGCGGGACGAGGCCTGGCGGTCCCGCGCCGACGTGCTGGAGTTGGACGTCTACCGACGGGTGGAGAGCCTCGACTTCCTGCGTCGGCGGGTGCCCCGGCTGACCGAGCACGACGCCTTCCAACTGGCCGACCGGTTCGGCGACCTGCCGCTCGCCCTCGACGCCAGCGCCGGGTACCTGTCGACCTCGCATCTGCCCGTGCGGGACTACCTGGTCGAGAGCGAGCAGCGGATGACCGCGCTGCTCAACCAGGCCCAGGTCTCGTCGTACGAGCGGCAGGTCGTGATGGCCTGGGTGCTGCCGATGAACCGGCTCCGGGAGCGCCGGATGTCCGCCGCCCAGCTGCTGCGGTTGTGCGCGTTCCTGGGGCCGGACCCGGTGCCGATGTCCCTGCTGCTCGGCCCGCCCGACGGCAGCCGGCCGGCGGTCGGGCTGCCCACCCCGCTCGGCGAGGAGATCGGGGACACCATGTCCCGGGCGGGCATCTTCCACGAGATCGGCGCGTACGGGCTGGCCCGGATCGGCGAGCGCGACGGCCGGGAGACCGTCCAGCTGCACCGGGTCTTCCAGCAGTTCCTCCGGGAGCAGCTCACCGATGCCGAGCGCCACACGTACGCCGGAACGGCCCGACGGCTGCTCGCCGCCGCCGACCCGGGCGAGCCGGAACAGATCGTCCACCGCCCCCGGTACGCCGACCTGCTGGTGCACGCCGAGGCCGCCAACGTGGCCGCCGCGGCGGACGACCCGGCGGTCCGCGGCCTGGTGATCAACCTGTGCCGGTACCTCTTCGCCCGGGGCGAGTACACCGCGTGCCAGCGACTGGGCACCCGGGCCCGGGCGGCCTGGGTGGAGGTGATCGCTCGGAGCCACCCGGACGTGGTGGCGCTGAGCGTCACGCTGGCCAACGCGCTGCGCAGCCGGGGCGAGTACGAGCAGGCCCGGTCGCTGGATGAGGCGAACCTGGCCCGGGCCCGCGCCGACCTCGGTGAGGGGCACCCGGAGACGCTCGGCGCGGCGAACGGCCTGGCGGCGGACCTGCGCCGGCTCGGCGACTGGAAGGCCGCGTACGACCTGGACCGCCGGGCCCACGAGCGCGGGCTGCTGGCGCTGGGCCCCGACCATCCGCGCACGCTGCTCACCGCGCACAACTACGCGGTGTCCCGGCGGATGATGGGCGAGTTCCGGGCCGCACTCGCCCTCGACGAGGACGCGCTGCGCCGGTACCGGATCCGGTTCGGCGGCGAGGAGAACCGGTCGACGCTGTTCTCCGCCAACAACGTCGCCCGGGACCTGCGCGAGTGCGGGGAGTACGCCCGGGCGTGGGAACTCCAGGAGGAGGTCCACCGGCGCTACGGGGTGCTCTTCGGCCCCGACCATCCGGACTCGCTGCAGGCCATGAAGAACCTCGCGGTCACCCGCAGCAAGGCCGGGCGCTACCTCGACGCGTACCAGTTGGCCAGCGGCTGCCTGGCCCAGCACCGGCACCGGTTCGGGCCGGACTACGCCGAGTCGCTGGCCGCCGCCAGCAACCTGGCCAACGACCTGCGGTGCCTCGGCGAGACCCCCGGGGCCCGGGCCCGCGCCGAGAACACGCTGGAGCGGCTGCGCGACACGGCCGGCGAGGAGCATCCGTACACGCTCTGCGCCGCCGTGAACCTCGCGATCTGCCTGCGGCTGACCGGCGAGCCGGAGGGCGCGCGCAGGCTCAACGAGCGCACCCGGGCCGGGCTGTCGGCGGCGCTCGCCCCGGACCACCCGTACACCCTTGCCTGCGGCACCAACCTCGCCAGCGACCTGCGGGCGCTCGGTGAGGTGCGGGCGGCGCGGCAGCTCGGCGAGGAGTTGCTGGAACGCCTACGCGCGGTCCGGGGCGCGGCGCACCCCTACACCCTGGCCTGCGCTTCGAACCTGAGCGGCGACCGGCGCGCCGACGAGGACCACGGGGGCGCCCGCGAGCTGCTGCGGGACACCATGGCGAGCTACGAGCGCACCCTCGGCGGGGACCACCCGGAGGCCGAGGCCGCGGCGGCCCGCACCCGGCTGGACTGCGACGTGGAGCTCCCGCCGACCTGAGCCGCCCCGCTCAGCCCGCCCGGTCGACCGGCTCGGGTCTCGGTGGCCGGGAACGCGTCGAGGGGCGGCCGGGGGTGCCGGCCGCCCCTCGCAGGCGGTGGGTCAGTAGGCGCGGGCCAGGATGGCGACCAGGTCGGGCTCGTCCTCGGAGTCCGGGACCGAGCCGTCGGCGCGCAGCAGGCAGCGCACGGTGACGCCCTGGCCGTTCGCCTCAGCCTCGCCGGCCACGCCGACCGCCGACCACGGCACCCGGGCCCAGCCGGTGGCCGCGGCCTCGATCGCCTCGGCGAGCGTGGCGACCTCGACGGTTCGGGACTCGCGGTGCGCGAGGGCCTGGTCGTGCAGCGCCCGCTGGTCGGTCTCCAGGGCGGCCAGCACCGCGCCGACCACCTCGGCCAACGGGGTGGGCGACTTCGAGCCGTCCGTACGACGGACCACGACCGCGTTGCCGGCGGCCAGGTCGCGGGGGCCGACCTCGACGCGTACCGGGTAGCCGCGCAGCTCGGCGTCGACGGCCCGGCGGCCGAACGGGGTGTCGGTGCGGTCGTCGAGCGCGACCCGGACCCCGGCGTCGCGCAGCGCGTCGCAGAGCTTGGCCGCCGCCTCGCCGACGCCCTCGCCGGCCTTGACCACCATCACGTACGCCTGGACCGGCGCCAGCCTCGGCGGCACCCGCAGCCCGTTGTCGTCGCCATGGGCCATGATCAGGCCGCCCAGCATCCGCGTGGAGGTGCCCCAGGAGGTCGTCCAGGCGTGCTCCCGGCCGCCCTCGGCGGAGGAGTAGCTGATGTCGAACGCCTTGGCGAAGTTCTGCCCCAGCTCGTGGCTGGTGCCGAGCTGGAGGGCCTTCCCGTCGCCCATCATGCCCTCGCACGTGAACGTGGCGGTGGCCCCGGCGAAGCGCTCACGGGTGGTCTTCAGGCCGACCACCACGGGGATGGCGAGCACGTTGACCATCAGGTCCTCGTACGCCTCGTGCAGGATCTTCCGGGCGTACGCCTGGGCATCGGAGCGGGTCGCGTGGGCGGTGTGCCCCTCCTGCCAGAGGAACTCGCTGGTGCGCAGGAAGATCCGGGGGCGCAGCTCCCAGCGGACCACGTTCGCCCACTGGTTGAGCAGCAGCGGCAGGTCCCGGTACGAGTCGATCCACTTGGCCATGAACTCGCCGATCACCGTCTCGCTGGTGGGGCGCACCACCACCGGCTCGGCGAGCTGCTTGCCGCCGCCGTGGGTGACCACCGCCAGCTCCGGCGAGAAGCCCTCGACGTGCTCGGCCTCGCGCTTGAGGTAGCTCTCCGGGATGAACAGCGGGAAGTACGCGTTCTCCGCGCCGGCCGCCTTGATCCGGGCGTCCATCTCGGCCTGCATCCGCTCCCAGATGGCGTAGCCGGCCGGGCGGATGACCATGGTCCCTCGGACCGGGCCGTTGTCGGCCAGCTTCGCCTTGGCGATCAGGTCCTGGTACCAGCGGGGAAAGTCCTCCGCTCGGGGAGTGAGCACGCGTGCCATGACCGCACATCCTATGCGGCCCCCGCCGGACGGCCGCCATCGGGCGCGACATGCCGCTCCCGGACCACCCGCCGGGCGGCCGTCGGGGGCACGCCGCCTACCGCCACCGCACCATTCGCCGGGCGGCGGTCCCGGCCGCCCGTGGCGGCGGGTCGGGCAGCCTCGGCCGTAGACTTCGACCACCATGGGTGAGTTCAGGGACGCCGCCCGGCAGCGACTGCGGAACAGCATCGTCGACGCCGCCCGGGCGCAGACCGTGGCCGGCGGCTGGGACGGCGTACGGATGGGCGAGGTGGCCGGCGCTGCCGGGGTGAGCCGGCAGACGGTCTACAACGAGTTCGCCAGCAAGGCGGGGCTGGCCGAGGCCCTCGCCCGGCGTGAGGTGGACCGGTTCGTCACCGACGTACGGGCCAACCTGGACGCGCACGGCGACGACATCCCGGCCGGGGCGTACGCGGCGATCTCGCACACCCTCGCCGCGGCGGCGGACAACCCGCTGCTCAAGGCGATCCTGACCAGCGCCCGGGGCGGCTCGGACGAGCTGCTGCCGTACCTGACCACCCGCGCCGAGCTGGTACTCACCGAGGCGACCGGAGCGCTGCTGGACTGGGCCACCGTCCGCCTCCCGGCGGCCGACCCGGCCGCCCTGGCGTTCGCCGCCGACACCATCGTCCGCCTGGTGGTCAGCCACATCGTGCTCCCCCGCTCCCCGGTCGACCGAACCGCCCGGTCCCTGACCGACCTGACCCTCACCCTCTTCGGAGGGGCTGGCCGCGGAGGATGATTCGGGTGGGGGTGCGGACCACGGACAGGTCGCGGCGGGGGTCCGTCGGGTAGACCGTGAGGTCCGCCAGGCCGCCCTCGACCAGGCCCGGGAAGCCCAGCCACTCCCGCGCCTTCCAGGAGGCGGCGGCCAGGACGTCCACCGCCGACATGCCGGCCCGCTCGTGCAGCAGCATCATCTCCTCGGCGGCCAGCCCGTGGTCGATGCCGCCGCCCGCGTCGGTGCCGACATAGATGGGCACCCCCGCCTCGTACGCGGACCGGACCACCTCGGGGAACCGGTCGCGTAGGGCGAGCATGTGGTCGGCGTACCCGGGGAACTTCGAGCGGGCCTGCTCGGCGATCCCGCCGAACGTCGCGATGTTGATCATCGTGGGGACGAGGGCGGTGCCCTGCCGGGCCATCAGGTCGATCAGGTCGAGGCTGAGCCCGGTGCCGTGCTCGACCGAGTCCACCCCGGCCCGCACCATGATCTCGACGGCGGACTCGGAGAAGGTGTGCACCGCCGCCCGCACCCCGGCGGCGTGCGCGGCGGCCACGGCGGCGGTCATCGTGTCGGCGTCCCAGGCGGGGGCGAGGTCGCCGACCCCCCGGTCGATCCAGTCGCCGACCAGCTTGACCCAGCCGTTGCCGGCGGCGGCCTGGGCGGCCACGGTGGCGGCCACCTCCGCCGCGTCGACCTCCACGCCGATGTCGCGCAGGTAGCGCTTCGGCGGGGCGACGTGCCGGCCCGCGCGGGCCAGTCGCGGCAGCTCCGGGTCGTCGTCGAGCTCAGGGTACGGGTACGGAGAGCCGGCGTCCCGGATCGCGAGGACCCCGGCGTCCCGGTCGACGCGGGCCAGCGCGCGGGCCTGGTCCAGGGAGGTGACCGGGGCACCGCCCCGGGCGATGCCGAGGTGACAGTGGGCGTCGGTCAACCCGGGCAGGATGAAGCCGCCGTCGACGACCGTCTCCGCCCCGGGCACCGGGTCGAAGGTGACCCGGTCGCCGACCAGCCAGAGATCCCGGACCTCGTCGTCGGGGAGCAGCACACCGCGCACATGCAGAGCCATGCACACAGTCCTACCCGATCACTCCCGGTCGGTGGCGAGCAGGCCGTTCCGGCGGGCGGTCAGGGCCGGCAGGTCGACGGAGACCTTCCACGGCAGCTCGGTGACGAACAGGTCCTCGGTGTGGGTGACCTGCGCGTACTCGCGGCCCGCTCCGAGCGCGTACTCGGTCAGCGTGACCCGCTCCGGGAGCGGGTCCACCACCCAGTAGGACCGCACCCCGGCGTGCGCGTAGACCTTCGCCTTGTCGTACATGTCGCGGAAGGTGGAGGTCGGCGAGACGACCTCCACCGCGAGCAGGGCGTCCTCGACCGGCAGCGGGCTGCGGTCGGCGTTGCCCCGGCGGACCGCGACGACGTCCGGCCGGGGCTCGTTGCGGCGGTCGACCCGCATCGACAGGTCGATGCCGACCTGGTACTCGGTGGGGCAATTCGTCCGAAGCGCGAGCAGCAGCTCGACGCACATGTCCTGGTGCAGCAGAGTGGGCGACGGCACGATCAACCTTCCGTTGATCAGTTCGTACGGAAGGTCCTTCGGCAGGTCGCCGAGGTCGTCGACCGTCCACTCGTGCCGTTCGGGAAGGATCGGGGCTGCGGTCATGACATCTCCTTCCAAGGGGCTACATCACCCTAGGCGGTCACCACGTCGCCCACCGTCACCGACACGCGTCAGCGGGGGTGGTTGTCGCCGCCCTTGCCGAGCTTGTTGAAGTCGATCTTCGGAAGCTTGAAGCCGGGCGGGAGGCCCTGCCCGCCGGCCAGGTCGTTCGGGTCCAGACCCGGCGGGAGCTGCGGCATGCCGCCCGGAAAGCCGCCCGGCATACCGGCGCCGGCCCCGGTGCGCGGCCGGTTGCCGCCCTTGGTGCCCTTGCGCTTGTTCTTCGGCGACTTGGTCGCCTTGCGCCGGCCACCGCCGGGCAGGCCCATCATGCCGCCCATCTGCTTCATCATCTTCTGCGCGTCGGTGAAGCGGTTGAGCAGCTGGTTGACGTCCATCACCGTGACGCCCGAGCCGCCCGCGATCCGGGCCCGACGGGAGCCGTTGATGATCTTCGGGTTGGTGCGCTCGGCCGGGGTCATCGACCGGATGATCGCGGTGACCCGGTCGAAGTGCTTGTCGTCCAGCTCGGCGAGCTGGTCCTTCATCTGCCCCATGCCCGGCATCATGGCCAGCACGTTGGCGATCGGGCCCATCCGGCGGACCGCGATGAGCTGGTCGAGGAAGTCCTCCAGGGTGAACTGCTCGCCACCCATCAGCTTGGCGGTCATCTTCTCCTTCTGATCGGAGTCGAAGGCCTGTTCGGCCTGCTCGATCAGAGTGAGGACGTCGCCCATGCCGAGGATCCGGCTGGCCATCCGGTCGGGGTGGAAGACGTCGAAGTCCTCCAGTTTCTCGCCGGTGGAGGCGAACAGGATCGGCTGCCCGGTCACCTCGCGGACCGAGAGCGCGGCGCCGCCCCGGGCGTCGCCGTCGAGCTTGGAGAGCACGACGCCGGTGATGCCGACGCCGTCGCGGAACGCCTCGGCGGTGCGTACGGCGTCCTGACCGACCATCGCGTCGATGACGAAGATGACCTCGTCCGGGTTGACCGCGTCGCGGATGTCGGCGGCCTGCCGCATCATCTCGGCGTCGATGCCGAGCCGGCCGGCGGTGTCGACGATGACGATGTCCCGGGCGGACCGCTTCGCGTGCTCGATCGAGGCGCGCGCGACCTGCACCGGGTCGCCGGTGCCGTTGCCGGGCTCCGGGGCGTACACCTCGACGCCGGCGCGGCCACCGAGCACCTGGAGCTGCCCGACGGCGTTGGGGCGCTGGAGGTCGGCGGCGACCAGCAGCGGCTGGTGGCCCTGGGCCTTGAGCCAGCGGGCCAGCTTGCCGGCCAGGGTGGTCTTGCCGGAACCCTGGAGGCCGGCCAGCATGATCACGGTCGGCGGCTGCTTGGCGAACTGGAGCCGCCGCCCCTCGCCGCCGAGGACGTTGATCAGCTCCTCGTTGACGATCTTGACAATCATCTGCGCCGGGTTCAGCGCCTGGGAGACCTCCGCGCCGCGCGCCCGCTCCTTGACGTTCGCGATGAAGCCCTTGACCACCGGCAGGGCGACGTCGGCCTCCAGCAGCGCCATGCGAATCTCGCGCGCGGTGGCGTCGATGTCGGCGTCGGTGAGCCGACCCTTGCCACGGAGCTTGGTGAAGATCCCGGAGAGGCGGTCACTCAAGGTGTCAAACACGCGAACATCCCGTTTGTCAGTGTTCCGGCGGGCACAACGCGGCCGGGCTCAGGTGTCCGGCCATGGCTAGGGTAGCCCGCCGACCGCGCCCGCGCTTCGGCCCCGCCGCCGAGCAGCGGGATCGCGGCGACGGGAGGCGGGCCCGAGGGCGGGCACGGCCGTTCCCGCCGCACACCGTGGCCACGGCGGTCCCTCACACGGCGGCCAGGACTGCGGCCTCCAGGCGGGCCCGCTCGTCGTCGGAGGGCCACCCGCCGACCAGGTAGAAGGCGTCCACCACGTCGCCGCCGAGGGTGGAGATCCGGGCCGCGCGGACCTGGGCGCCGGCCTCGTCGAGGGCGCAGGTCACCCGGTACAGCAGCCCGGCCGCGTCGGCGGCGCGCAGCTCCAGCAGCACCGCGTCGGTGGCCGCCTCCCGGTGCCAGACCACCCGGGGCGCCGCCCCGCCGCCGCGCGCCGCGAGGGCCCGGCCGCGCAGGCGCTGGGTGACCGAGACGTCCCCGGCGACCGCCCGGCGCAGGTCGCCGCCGAGCGCGATCGGGTCGGGCGGCAGACCGTACCGGGGTTGCACCCGGCACTCGACCAGGGCCCGACCGTCGACCGTGGCGGCGTCCGCGGCGAGCACCTCCAGCCGGTGCAGGGCCAGGCAGCCGGCCACCGTCGCGAGCAGCCCCCGCCGGTCGGCCGCGGCCACCGCCACCCGGTCCCCGGTCAGGTGTACGACCGGCAGTGGCCCGGCGATCAGCGCCGGGTCCGGGGCGGGCGGGGCGGGCAGCACGCCGGTGTCCAGCGCCGTGCGGACCCGGGTGACCAGCTCGGCGACGAGCCGGCCCTTCCAGTCCGACCAGGCGGCCGGGCCGGTGGCCGCCGCGTCGGCGCGGACCAGTGCGTGCAACAGGTCCAGGGTGGTCGGGTCGCCGACCTGCTCGGCGACCCGGGCGATGGTCACCGGGTCGGACAGGTCGCGGCGGGTGGCCACGTCGGGCAGGAGCAGGTGCAGCCGGACCAGCGTGCCGATCAGCGCCACCTCGGGCCCGGGCAGGCCGATCCGGGCGGCCACGGCCTCGGCCAGCGGCGCGCCCACGGTGCTGTGGTCCGCGTGGGCGGGCCCCTGCCCGCCGGCCCGCCCGGCGGCACCAACGCCCGGCAGCCCCTTGCCGATGTCGTGCAGGAGCGCGCCGAGCAGCAGCAGGTCCGGCCGGTCCACCTCGCGGGTGTGCCGACCTGCCTCGTACGCGGCCTGCACGAGGTGCCGGTCGAGGGTGTACCGGTGCACCGGGTTGTGCTGGGGCAGGCTGCGCATTCGGGTCCACTCGGGCAGCCAGCCGTCGATCAGCCCGTACCGGTCGCAGGTCTCCCAGGCGGGCACCAGGCCGGGACCGGCCCCGAGCAGGGTGACCAGCGCGGCGCGCGCCTCGGCGGGCCACGGCGACGGCAGCGGCGGGCAGTACGCGGCCAGCCACTCGCAGGTGGCCCGGGCGATCGGCAACCGGGTGGTGGCCGCCGCGGCGGCCATCCGCAGCGACAGGCTCGGGTCGGGGCGGGCGCCGATGGCGGTGCGGGCCAGCACCAGCTCGCCGTCGTGCTCGACGACGTCCCGGGCGACCGGGCGGCGCACCGGCCGGGAACCGACGCCCCGGCGGCGGCCGGAGCGCAGCCGGTCGGCGGCCCGCCAGGCGTCGTCGAGGGCGTGGCTGATCGTGCGGGCGTCCCCGGCGACCCGGCGCAGCAGCGCGTCGCCGTCACCGTCGTCGGGCCCCTGTTCTCGCTTGTGGGCCGGGGCCTCGTGTGGCTGACGGCGCAGCAGCGCGTCGCCGTCACCGTCGTCGGGCCCAGGCCCGGGCTGAAGCCGTCCCCCGACGGCTTCAGGCCGCTGGGCGGCGTCAGGCGCGCCGGGCTGCCGCAGCCCGAGCCGGGCTGCGACCCCGTCGCGTTCCTGGGCGACCAGCCGGTCGATGCGGCGGCCGGCCTGCTCGTGCAGGGCGTCGCGGGTGTCCAGCAGGCGCAGGTGGGCGGCCCGGACAGCGGGGCGCAGCGCGTCGGTGATGCCGGCGGCGGCGATGGCCCGCAGGATGCCCACGTCGCGCAGGCCGCCGGCGGCCTCCTTGAGGTCACCCTCCAGCAGGAAGGCCAACTCGCCGTGGGCCTGCCAGCGGGCGGTGGTGATCTCCCGCAGGCCCCGGAGGCGGCGGACGACGGTGCGCCGCCAGTGGTCGGTGGCGGTCCGGACCAGCGTGTCGGCCAGTTCCCGGTCCCCGGCGACGAACCGGGCGTCGAGCAGGCCGAGGGCGACCTTGACGTCGTCCTGGGCCACCGAGAGCGCCTCGGCGACGGTACGTACCGAGTGGTCCAGCCGCAGCCCCGCATCCCAGATCGGGTACCAGACCTTCGGAGCCAACTCGTCCATCCCACCCACCCCGGCATGCAGCAACACCAGGTCAAGGTCCCCGTAAGGCGCACACTCCCGCCGCCCCAGCCCTCCCACGGCCACCAACGCCACCCCGCCCGGCCACGGCAACAGTCCCCCCAGCCACCGCTCAAACACCCCCGCCCGAGCCCTCCGAGCCCTCTCCCCCACCCCTCCGACAACGCCGACGACCTCGTTGATCAAGAGGTTTGCGTCACCGTCGCCGACGCTTTCCGACGCATTCCTCTTGATCAACGAGGTCATCTCCCGTATTCCCGCCCTAGAGGGCGTCGAGGCCGCGTTCGCCCGTGCGGACCCGGACTACCTCCTCGACGCCCGTGACCCACACCTTGCCGTCGCCGATCTTGCCGGTCCGGGCGGCCCCGACGATGGCGTCGACGATCTTGTCGACGTCGATCTCGTCGGTAAGCACCTCCACCCGGATCTTGGGCAGGAACTCGACCGTGTACTCGGCACCCCGGTAGACCTCGGTGTGCCCCTTCTGCCGGCCGTACCCCTGGACCTCGCTGACGGTCAGCCCGGCCACCCCGAGGGCGTGCAGAGCCTCCTTCACCGAGTCCAGCTGGTACGGCTTGATGACCGCGGTCACCAGCTTCATGTCCAACCCCTCCATCCCAGGAACGTTAACCGGCGACCTTCGCGCTGACCGGCTCGGCGGGCTGCTCCGAGGCCGGCTTGGTGCCGGCGGTACCGCCCGGCGTCCCGATCCCGGCGAGCGCGAACGCGCTGCCGCTGCCGCCGCCACCGGCCGGGGAGAGGTCGTAGCCGCTCTCGGCGTGCTCGGCGATGTCGATGCCCTCGACCTCGGCCTCGGGCTTGACCCGGAAGCCGATGGTCTTCTCGATCACGAAGGCGAGCACCCAGGCGACCGCGAACGACCAGACGGTCACGATCAGGCCGGCGATCGCCTGACGGCCGAGCTGGGTGACGCCGCCGCCGTAGAACAGGCCGTCGGAGGCGCCGACCACGTCGCTGATCGCGGCGTTGACCGAGTTGGTGGCGAACAGGCCGAGCCACAGCGACCCGATCCAGCCGCCGACGAAGTGCACGCCGACCACGTCGAGGGAGTCGTCGTAGCCGAGCTTGTACTTCAGGCTGATGGCCAGCGCGCAGACCACGCCGGCGACGATGCCGAGCAGGACCGCGGCCCAGGGGGCGATGAAGCCACAGGCCGGGGTGATGGCGACCAGACCGGCGACGGCGCCGGAGGACGCGCCGACCATGGTCGGCCGCTTGTCCTTGATCCACTCCACCGCGAGCCAGCCGAGCACCGCCGCGGCGGTGGCGAGCTGGGTGTTGATGAACGCGAGCCCGGCGACCGAGTCGACGGTCAGCTCCGAGCCGGCGTTGAACCCGAACCAGCCGAACCAGAGCAGGCCGGCACCGAGCGCGACCAGCGGGATGTTGTGCGGCTTCATGCCCTCGCGGGGCCAGCCGAGCCGCTTGCCGAGCACCAGCGCCACGGCCAGGGCCGCCGCACCGGCGTTGATGTGCACCGCGGTGCCACCGGCGAAGTCCAACGCGTGGATGTCACCGCCGATGATGCCGCCGCCCCACACCCAGTGCGCGACCGGGAAGTAGACCAGCGTCGCCCAGCCGAAGGCGAACAGCAGCCAGCCGCCGAACTTGGCCCGGTCGGAGATGGCGCCACTGATCAGCGCGACGGTGATCACCGCGAAGACCATCTGGAACGCCATGAACACGTAGAGCGGCACCCCGATGCCGCTGGGGTTCTCCGCGGTGGCGCCCCACAGGTCCGTCTCGGCCAGGAAGGTCTTGGTGCCGAGGTACGCGCCCGGGTCGCCCCAGAATCCGTTCACGTCGGCCCCGAAGGCGACGCTGAAGCCGTAGAACCACCACAGAACAGAGATGAGCCCGATGGCGGAGAAGCTCATCATCATCATGTTGAGCACGCCCTTGGCCCGGTTGAGCCCGCCGTAGAACAGCGCGAGCCCGGGCGTCATGAGCAGCACGAGCGCGGTCGAAACCAGCAGCCAAACGGTGTTGGCGCCGTCGATCGTCGGTGCTTCAGGCACGCTGGCCTCCTAAAGGTGAAGTTCCCTCCTTCGCGGCTTCCGAGGCAACGTCGCCCGTACGCCGGATGGGCGGAAGCTTCGTCGCCTCCTGTTTCCTTCACCGTCACCCGTCGATTTCCAGCCCGTGACGCTGTGTTTCATACGTGTGAAGAACCCCTCACCGTCCCCGCCCCCCCGTGCCGCCCACCCCCTCTTTCACGGAAAGAGTGGCCATTCCCGCCGGAATGACCACTCTTTCCGTGAAAATGCGCGCGCAGGTGGGGCGGGGGGCGGGCGTGGGGGGCGGGCGCGGGGGGCGGGCGCGGGGGGCGGGCGGGCGCGGGCGGGGCGGCGCGCAGGTGGGTGGGGTGGGCGGGGGGGGGTTAGCGGAGGGCGTATTCCAGGGCGTGGCGTTCGTAGTCGAGTAGGCGTAGGTCGCGCATGGGGCGCCGGAGGTGGCCCTTGTGCACGATCCGGACGAACGCCGGCTCCCCCGCGGCGGCCATCCGGCGGATGCCCTCGACGTGGTCGACGACGCGCTTGCGGATGGTCCGGATCAGCCGGTGCCGGTCGCGCGGGATCAGCCCGTACGCGTCGGCGAACAGCCGCAGCCGACGCGGCCGGTCCGGGCGATTCCAGCCCAGCGTGATCGAGTCCCGGTCGGAGAAGATCGGCACCCAGGTCCACGCCGCGTACGCCACGTCGTAGATCCGCGCGCCCGGCGAGGCGAGGTCGAAGTCGATCAGCCCGAGGGTGCCGTCCGGCCGCCAGATGACGTTGTGCGGGGCGGCGTCGTGGTGGCAGATCACCTCGGTGTCCGGCGGCGGCGGCCCGAACGAGCGCCACACCGCCCCGGGCTGCGGGGCGAAGCCGTACTGGGCGTCGTGGAACATCCGCAGCATGGTGGCGACCGTGACCAGCGCCTCGTCGGTGACCCAGTGCGGGGCCAGGGGGTACTCCCCGCACTCCCCCTCCAGGTACGACAGCACCTCGCGGTTGCGCTCGTCCATCCCGAGTGCCCGGGGAGCGCCGGTGAACCCGACGTACTCCAGGTGGCGCAGCAGGGCGTGCACTGACGGGGTCCACGGGCCGGCGTTGCGTCGGACGGTGTCGCCCACCCGGACCACGGTGCTCACGTTCCCGCCGTGCAGCGGGATTTCCTGCGAAGTCACGTACGGTCTCCCGAGGCCCGGCGCCGGGTGGCGGTCCTCGCGCCATCCGGCATGGGCGCGATCGTCACTGGTCACTGCGAGGTTACGCGTCGCGGGCGAGCGGCTCGGTGCCGAGCAGCGCGTCGACGAACTGCGCCGGGTCGAACGGGGCCAGGTCGTCCTTGCCCTCGCCGAGGCCGACCAGCTTGACCGGAATGCCGAGCTTGCGCTGCACGGCGATCACGATGCCGCCCTTGGCGGTGCCGTCGAGCTTGGTCAGCACCACACCGGTCACGTTGACCACCTCGGTGAAGACCCGGGCCTGCTCAAGGCCGTTCTGGCCGGTGGTGGCGTCGAGGATGAGCAGGGTCTCGTCGATCGGGCCGTGCTTCTCGACCACCCGCTTGACCTTGCCCAGCTCGTCCATCAGGCCGACCTTGTTCTGCAGCCGGCCGGCGGTGTCGATCAGCACGGTGTCCACGCCGGTGTCGATGCCCCGCTTGACCGCGTCGAAGGCCACGCTGGCCGGGTCGGCGGCCTCCGGGCCACGGACGGTTTCCGCGCCGACCCGGCCGCCCCAGGTCTCCAGCTGGTCGGCGGCGGCGGCGCGGAAGGTGTCGGCCGCCCCGAGCAGCACGGTACGGCCGTCGGCGACCAGCACCCGGGCGATCTTGCCGCAGGTGGTGGTCTTGCCGGCGCCGTTGACCCCGACCACCAGCAGCACCGCCGGGACGCCCTCCTTCGGGGCGGTCCGCAGCGACCGGTCCAGGCTCGGGTCGAGGGCGTTGACCAGTTCGGCGGCGAGCAGGGCGCGCAGCTCGGTGGCGGATCGGGTGCCGAGCACCCGGGTCCGCTCCCGGAGCCGGTCGACGATGTCCCGGGTGGCGTCGATTCCGACGTCGGCGGTGATCAGGCTGTCCTCGATCTCCTCCCAGGCGTCCTCGTCGAGGTGGTCGCGGGAGAGCAGCCCGAGCAGGCCCTTGCCGAAGGCATTCTGCGAGCGGGACAGCCGGGAGCGCAGCCGGACCAGCCGGCCGGCGGTCGGCTCGGGCACCTCGACGGTGGGCGCGGGCGCCTCCACCACCGGCGGCGGCTCGACCAGGATCCCGGTGGAGAGGTCGGACTCGGGTGCCTCGACGGGCGGCCCGGCGAGGTCCTCCTCGGCCCGGGTGTCCACCTCCGTCTCCGGCAGCGGCGGTTCGGGGCGCCGGCGCAACCGTGGCACCACCAGCCCGAGGCCGCCGAGGATCAGCACGCCGAGCAGGGCGAGCGCGATGAGGAGGTATTCCGTCATGCCGAAATCCTGTCAGATGCCGGTGACGGCGTCCCAGCCACCGCACCCGGCGGGCAACCGAGCTGCGGGTACGCTCGCCCAGCCGTGGCTGGCGCAGCCGCCGACCGGGTAGAAATGATGAGATCGGCTCACCCCTGGAGGTCACCCATGCCGGCTCCCCGCCTGCTCATCGGCCCGCTGCTGCGCCGGGTCGTCGGCACGCGGGCCACGGTCTGGGTGGAGACCAGCGCGCCCGCGACGGTCCGGGTCCGCACGGCAGACGGCGCCGAGGGCACCGCGGTCACCTTCTCGGCGTACGACCACCACTACGCGCTCGTCGTGGTGACGGGGCTCACCCCGGACAGCGCGACGGCGTACGAGGTGCTGGTCGACGACGAGGTGGCCTGGCCGGAGCCGCAGGGCGGCTTCCCGCCCAGCGTGATCCGCACCCGGGCCGCCGACGACCTGGACCAGCCGGTGCGTCTGGTGTTCGGCTCCTGCCGGGAGACCACCCAGCACTCGACCGCCCGCAAGCTGCCCCCGGACGCGCTCGACGCGTACGCCCGGCGGCTGATGGTCGAGCCGGACCGGGCCGCCGCCCAGCCCGACCTGCTGGTGCTGCTCGGTGACCAGGTCTACGCCGACGTGACCTCCCCCACGGTCCGGCGGCTGCTGAAGCGGCGCCGTCGGCGACCCAAGGACGCGCCGAGCGACCAGGTGGTCAGCTTCGACGAGTACACGAAGCTCTACCTGGAGTCGTGGCGGGACCCGGAGATCCGCTGGCTGTTCTCCACGATCCCGAGCGTGATGATCTTCGACGACCACGAGATCATCGACGACTGGAACACCTCGGCCGAGTGGCGGGCCGACATGCGCGACCAGCCCTGGTGGGCGGAGCGGATCAGCAGCGGCCTCGCCTCGTACTGGGTCTACCAGCACCTGGGCAACCTCTCCCCCGACGAGATTGCCGCCGACCCGGTCTTCGCCAAGGTCAGCGCGGCGGGGGACGCCACCGGCGTGCTGCGCGAGTTCGGGCAGCGGGTCGACACCGAGGCCGACCTCGCCCACGACACCGAGCGGTGGCGGGCCGTGCAGTACCAGTGGAGCTACGCGCTGGACCTGGGCCGGACCCGGCTGGTCATGCTGGACAACCGGTGCAGCCGGGTGCTGGAGTCCGACCAGCGGGCGATGCTGCCCCCGGGCGAGTGGTCGTGGTTCCTCGACCGGGCCCACGGCGTCTACGACCACCTCGTGGTCGGCGCGTCCCTGCCCTGGCTGCTGCCGCCGGGCATCCACCACGTGGAGGCGTGGAACGAGAAGCTCGCCGACTCCCGGAAGCACCGGGTCGCCCGGCTGTCGGAGAAGCTGCGCCGGGCGCTGGACCTGGAGCACTGGGCCGCGTTCCGCCGCTCGTTCGACGCGCTCGGCGCCCTCTTCGCCCGCATCGGCAGCGGCACCCCCGGCGAGCCCGGCGAGCGGGTCGGGGCCGGGCCGGCGTACGCGCCACCGGCATCGATCAGCGTGCTCTCCGGTGACGTGCACCACTCGTACGTGGCTCGGGCGCGGTTCGACGACCCGGACGTGGTCACCCCGGTGCACCAGCTCACCTGCTCGCCCATCCACAACCAGGTGCCCGCCGGGTTGCGCCCGCTGATGAAGCTGGGCTGGTCGTCCGGACCGGCCGGGGCCACCCGGGCCCTCGCCCGCACCGCCGGGGTCCGCCGCCCGCCGTTGCGGTGGAAGCGGCTGGCCGGGCCGTACTTCGGCAACGCGGTCGCCACGCTGGTACACGCCGGGCGGACAGCCGAGGTGACCGTCGAGGGCACCACCAGCGCGGGCCACCTGCGTGAGGTGATGCGGCAGCGCCTCACGTCCAACGGCTGACCTCCGCCGTACCGCCTGGGGTTTCGGGAGTTGGCGCGGTGAGGCATCGAATCTCGACTTTGGCCTGTTCCACTCCGTGACGTGGCCGACCTGCCCATACCCGCGGCGGGAACATGGTTGATGCCAAAACGAGACATTCAGCAGCGATGATCTTCCCGTGTTCCGTCAGAACACTCTCTGCCCTTGCTGTGTGAGGGCATGGTCACCCCTTGGGTGGAAGGAAGACTTGCATGGGGATTCCCTGGCTCGCCGATGTCCTGCGAGCGGCCGGCGTCGCGGTTGTCGAGGAAGGAGACTGGCGCTCGCGGGGTGTCAGCGGCTCGTTCGCCCCGATCGGGGTGCTGTGGCATCACACCGCCGCCACATCCAGCCCGAGCAGACCGGCACCGGCACTGGGCGTCTGCATCAGCGGCCGATCCGACCTGCCCGGTCCACTGTGCCATGCGCTGGTTGACTACAACGGCGTGTTCCACCTGATCTCCGCCAACCGCGCCAACCACGCCGGCAACAGCCGGGGCAGCGGACCCATCCCCGCGGGCAGCGGCAACACGATGCTGATCGGGTGGGAGATCGACTACAACGGCGTCAACCAGTCGATGACCCAGGCCCAGTACAACGCGTCCGTCGCCGCCACCGCCGCGGTGCTCCGCACGCTGGGCCGCGACGCCAGCTATGCCCGGGGCCACCGCGAGACCAGCACCACCGGAAAGATCGACCCCTCCTTCATCGACCTCGACGCGATGCGCCGCGACGTCGCAGCCGCCATGAGCGGCGGCCCGGGCCCCGACCCGAGCGTCGGCCCGATGTACCACCAGGCGCGGTACCCGGACAGGTCGTGGACGGGGTTCCAGCCGTTGGCCGGCTACCAGACGACAGCCCCCGGCGAGGCACGCGACATGGCGATCACCGGAATGGCGGACCGCTCCGCCCAGTTGCTCATCGTCGGGGCCGACAGCAGCATCTTCCACGAGATCCGCAACCCCAACGGCACCTGGACCGGGTTCGCACCACTCGCCGGCCTCGGCACCTCAGCCCCCGCAGCCGGCAGCCGCGTCAGCATCGCCGGCATGCCCGACGGCTCCGCTCAAGTCCTCATCGTCGGCGCCAACAACATCGTCCACCACCAGATCCGCAACCCCAACGGCAC
>NZ_JBIRTH010000001.1:635535-1040846 GCF_044334565.1 Micromonospora sp. NPDC020750 | reverse complement strand
CCCGACGGCTCCGCCCAGATACTCATCGTCGGCGCCGACAACGGCATCTACCACAAGATCCGCCACCCCAACGGCACCTGGGACGCACTCCAACCACTCACCGGCATGGGCACCCCCACCACGGCCGCCGGCAGCAACGTCAGCATCGCCGGCATGCCCGACGGCTCCGCTCAAGTCCTCATCGTCGGCGCCAACAACATCGTCCACCACCAGATCCGCAACCCCAACGGCACCTGGACCGGATTCCAACCCATCAGCGGCTACAACACGTCATCCCCCGCAGCCGGCAAGGACGTCGCCATCACCGGCATGCCCGACGGCTCCGCCCAGATACTCATCGTCGGCGCCGACAACGGCATCTACCACAAGATCCGCCACCCCAACGGCACCTGGGACGCACTCCAACCGCTCCCCGGCAGGGGCACCCCCACCACGGCCGCCGGAAATCGCGTCAGCATCGCCGGAATGCCCGAAGGCTCCGCCCAGGTGACCATCGTCGGCAGGCGTTGACGAAGCACCTCGGGAACCGCTCCGAGCGGCCCGCCGGTTGAAGGCGGGAAAGTGCCCCCTCCCCCGTCAGTGACCCGCGATCGAGATGTCGCGGGCCCGCTGCCGGGGGAGGCGCGGCCGATGAGCCGCCCCCGGCCCGCGGGCTGGCACCGGCACCCGGCCCACGATCGGAACACCCCGTGTACGTCGGGGGCCGGCGCGCCGGCCGACCCCCGACGTACACGGGCTCACGAACGCCCGACCGACCGGCCGGTCGTCGCGCCGCCCTGACAAACCGGTTCACGAACGTCGGGGTTCCCGGCAAGGATGGCCGCATGACCTGGCGAGCACCGGAGATCACCCGGACCCCCGAGCCCTACGTCGGCGACGAGCGCACCATGTTGGAGGGCTGGCTGGATTACCACCGGCAGACCCTGCTGCTCAAGTGCGCCGGGCTGACCGCGCAGCAGCTACGCACGCCGAGCGTCGAGCCCTCGGGGCTCACCCTGCTCGGCCTGGTCCGGCACCTGGCCGAGGTGGAGGCCTCCTGGTTCCGGGAGGACTTCGCCGGCGAGCGGATCGACCACCCCTACTGCACGCCGGAGAGCCCGGACGCCGACCTCGACGTCGGCACCGCCGACGCAGAGGCCGACTTCGCCACCTACCACCGGGAGATCGCGCTGGCCCGGGCCGCCACCGCCGGCCGGTCGCTCGACGAGACCTTCACCGAGGTCGGCCCGAAGCGCCGGACGTTCAACCTGCGCTGGGTCTACGTGCACCTGATCGAGGAGTACGCCCGGCACAACGGCCACGCCGACCTGATCCGCGAACGCATCGACGGCCGCACCGGCGAGTGACCTACACCGTTTCCCCCGACCGGCGCCCCTCTCCCGCCGAACCGAGCCGCCGCCCACGCCGGGCGTCCATTTCGACGTAACGACAGCAACTCACGACCCGTCCGTGACGTCTTCCGGTAGGACGGGGCGTGGCCGACCCCGTCCTACCGACCGGTACGCCTGCCTGGCGTGGCGGTGGACACGACGGGGAGCTGACGATGGTCGACGGGGAACGCCTGACGCCTTCCAGGAGAAGGACGCTGGGCATGATCGGCGCGGTGGGCGCGGCCGGTGCTGCCGCCCTGGTGGGGCTCGGATGGCGGCTCGATAGTCGCCCGGCGGCGGCGCCCGCCGACCCGCACTATCCCGGTGACCTGGTCGAGGCCGGCACGCCGGGCGTCGTCCACCGGACACCCGGCCGGTTCCCGGTCGTCCTGGAGAACAGCCGGCCGGGCGCGGCCGGCTTCCGCCTCACCGGCCACCGGTTCGGCACCGACCGGTCCGGTGAGATCGCCGGCTACGCCTCGACGACCAGCATCGAGCCCGGGGAGGAACTGGTCTTCCGGGTCTCGGTGGCACCCGCCCAGCAGTACCGTGGCGCGGTATTCCGGATCGGGCACTACGGCGGCGCGGGTGCCCGGATGGTGGCCCAGGGCCCCTGGCTGGACGGGACGACCCAGCCCGCTCCCACGGTTTCGGCGGAGACCGGCACGGTGTCGTGCGCATGGTCACCCGGATGGCGGCTGCGGATCGGCCCGGACTGGATCAGCGGGCAGTACCTCGCCCTGCTGAGCACCGCGTCCGGTCACCACCACTGGGTTCCGTTCGTGGTTCGCGGTCCGGCCCGTACCTGCGGCGCGCTGGTGGTCATCCCGACGAGCACCTACCAGGCGTACAACCAGTGGCCGTTGGACGGCCGCACCGGCGCGAGCCTCTACTACGGCCACGACGGCACGGGCCGACGCTCGCCGACGCACCGGTCCCGGGCGGTCAGCCACGACCGCCCGTACGCCGAGAGCGGCCTGCCCCACCTGGCTGCCGACGACATCGGCTTCGTGCAGTGGGCCGAGGCGCAGGGGCACGACCTCACCTACGCCACCAGCGAGGACCTGCACACGGGCCGGGTCGAGCCGGGACGTCATCAGGCAGTGATCTTCCCCGGGCACGACGAGTACTGGTCGGCGCGGATGCGAACGGCAGTCGTCACCGCTCGCAACGGCGGCACCAGCCTGGTCTTCCTCGGTGCCAACAACTGCTACTGGCGGATCCGGTACGGGGTCGACGACCACGACGAGCGGCTGGTCCGATGCGACAAGGTCGACGAGCCGCGCAACGGTGTCGTTCCGACGACCCCCATGTGGCGGAAGACCGGCAGTCCCGAGCAGCACCTGATCGGCAGCCAGTACGTCAGCGTCGTCGACGGCCGCGCGCCGCTGGTGGTACGTGCCAGCGGGCACTGGTTCTGGGCCGGGACGGGCGTACGCGACGGCGACTGCATCCCCGACGTGGTGTGGGGGGAGGCCGACCAGCGGATGCCCGGCGTGGGCGGTCCGCGAGCGGTCGAACAGGTCCAGCTCGCCGACTCGCCCTTTCACCGGAAGGGGACGGCCCAGCGGCAGCACACCCAGCTGTACCGGGCCCGCTCGGGCGCCTGGGTGTTCGCCGCCGGGTCCCTCGGGTGGACGCGGGCGCTGCACGACCCGGCCATCGCCGACCCGCGGGTGGACCGGGCCACCCGCAACCTGCTCCATCGCGTGCTCGGCGAGGTCCCGGCCGAGACGGATCAGCCGGTCAATGCCAGCGCGGCCCGCAGGTAGCGCAGATCGGCCGGGCCGCTCCAGCGCAGCGCCGACAGCCCGGCGACGCGGGCGCCCCGGATCGCCCGGTCCTCGTCGTCGACGAAGAGCACCCGGGCCGGCGGGGTCTCCAGCGCCTCGCAGGCGGCCTGGAAGTACTCCTTCGCCGGCTTGTGCACCCCGATCTTCGAGGAGTTGACCACCACGTCGAGCTCACCGACCAGGCCGAGCGCGACGAGGTCGGCGTCGAGCAGGTCGGTGGCGTTCGTGCCGAGCCCGACCCGGATACCGCCGGCCCGCGCCTCGCGGACGAAGTCGAGCACCTCGGGGTCCACCTCGCCGCGGTAGCGCTGCCACTGCTCGACGGCGGCACGGGCCCGCTCGGGGTCGCCCACGGAGTCGGTCAGCGCGTCGGAGACGCTGGTCATCCAGTCGGCGTGGCTGACCCTGCCGGTCAGCACCGGCTGGAGCCGCCCCCAATGCATGGCGATCTCGGTGAGCACGCCCTCGGACAGGCCGTACTCCCGCTCCACCCCGGCGGCCACCGCCGGGTCCCACCGCCGCAGGACGCCGTCGAAATCCACCAGGAGCGCCGTCGCCCGTTCCCGACCCACTACTCGTTCTCCTCGCCGCGGCCACGCCGCTCGTCGTCCCCGTCGGCCCGGTTGAGCCGTTGGCTGATCACCTGGGTCACCCCGTTGCGCATGGTCACGCCGTACAGGGCGTCGGCGATCTCCATCGTCCGCTTCTGGTGCGTGATGACGATCAGCTGACTCTTCTCCCGCAACTGTGCCAGCAACGTGATCAACCGGCCCAGGTTGACGTCGTCGAGGGCCGCCTCCACCTCGTCCATGATGTAGAACGGGCTGGGCCGGGCCCGGAAGATCGCCACCAGCATGGCCACCGCGGTCAGCGACCGCTCGCCGCCGGAGAGCAGGGAGAGCCGCTTGATCCTCTTACCCGGCGGGCGGGCCTCCACCTCCACGCCGGTGACGAGCAGGTCGTCGGGTTCGGTGAGGATCAGCCGACCCTCGCCGCCGGGGAAGAGCACCGTGAAGACCTGCTCGAACTCCCGGGCGGTGTCGGCGAACGCGCTGGCGAAGACCTCCAGGATCCGGTCGTCGACGTCCTTGACCACGGTGAGCAGGTCCCGGCGGGTGGCCTTGAGGTCCTCCAGTTGCTCGGTGAGGAACTTGAAGCGCTCCTCCAGCGCGGCGAACTCCTCCAGCGCGAGCGGGTTCACCTTGCCCAGCAGGGCCAGCTCCCGCTCCGCCTTGGCGGCCCGCTTCTCCTGCACCGGGCGCTCGTAGGCGACCGGGTCGGGCACCGGCAGCCCGTCCCGCTCGGCCGCCGCCACGTCCGCCTGGGTCGGCGGTACGGGCTGGTGCGGGCCATACTCGGCGACCAGGGTCTCCACGTCCAGGCCGAAGTCCTCGGCGGCCTTCGCCTCCAACTGTTCGATGCGCAGCCGCTGCTCGGCGCGGGCCACCTCGTCCCGGTGCACCTGGCTGGTCAGCCGCTCCAGCTCCGCGCCGAGGCGCTTGGCCGCGCCGCGTACCTCGGACAGCTCGGCCTCCCGGGTGGCGCGCTCGCGGGCCACGGCATCCCGGTGCTCCTCGGCCCGCGCGATCGTGGTGGCCAACCGGGCCAGCGCCTCGCGGGCGCCGCCGGCCACGGCGCGGGCGATGTCCGCGCCCCGTGCCCGGGCGGCCCGACGGGCCGCCGCGCGCTCCCGCGCGGCCCGCTCGGCGGTGGCCTGCCGGCGCAGCGAGTCGGCCCGGCCGGCGATCGAGGAAACCCGCTCCTCGGCGGTACGCACCGCGAGCCGGACCTCCATCTCGTTCTGCCGGGCCCGGGGCACCATCGCGGCGAGCTGGTCGCGCTCCTCGGTGGACGGCTCGGCGTCGAGCGGGGTGGCCTCGGCCAGCCGGAGCCGTTCCGCCAGCTCGGCCAGGGCGGTCAGGTCGCGTTCCCGGGCCGCCTCGGCACGGGACCGGGAGTCGCCGAGCCGGTCGGTCTCCGCCTTCGCCGACCGGGCGGCGGCGCCCAGTTCGGCGAGCCGACGGGCGGCGGCGTTGCGGTGGCTCTCGGCCTCCCGCCTCGCGGCGGCGGCATGCTGCACCACCTCCTTCGCGGCGGCCACCTCGGCGCGCGCCTCGCCGAGCTGGTCGCGCAGCTCGGCGGCGGCCCGCTCGGCGGCCGTCCGGTTGGTCCGGGCCTCCTCCACGGCGGCCTGCACCTCGATGAAGCTGGGTGCCTTGGCCGACCCGCCGGCCGCCGCGTACGCCCCGACCACGTCGCCGTCCCCGGTGACCGCGCGCAGCTCCGGGTTCCCGGCGACCAGCTCGGACGCGGCGGCAAGGTCGTCGACCAGCACCACGTCGCGCAGCGCCCGGTGCACGGCCGGGCGCAGCTCGGCCGAGCACTCGACCAGGTCGGGGGCCCAGCGGGCGTGCTCGGGCAGCTGCGGGCGCAGCGCGTCGGCCGACCCGGTCATGCCCGGCCCGGCGGGGCTGCCGACCAGCAGGCCGGCCCGACCGGCGTCGGCGATCTTCAGCAGCCGCATCGCCTCGACCGCCTCGTCGACGCCGCTGACGGCGACCGCGTCGGCGAGCCCGCCGAGCGCCGCGGCGAGCGCCGCGGAGTGGCCGGGGGCGATGGTGAGCAGCCCGGCCAGACTGCCGAGCAGACCGGGCACCTCGTCGGCGCGGGCGAGCAGCGCGCCTGCGCCGTCCTTGCGGCGCAGCCCGGTGGCGAGCGCCTCCTCGCGGGCCTTGTGCGTCGCGGCGTCCTTCTCGACGGCCCGCTCGGCGTCGGCGAGGGACCGGACCGCTGCCTGCGCCTTCTCCTGCACCGCGACCGCCTCGGCGTGCCGGGCGTCGAGGTCGGCGTTGTCCCGGTCGGCCTCGGTGGACTGTTCGGCCACCATGTCGAGGTCGGCCTGCGCCTGCTCGGCGCGGGCCAGGGCGTCGGCGTGCGCGGCGGCGAGCCGGTCGATCTCCTCACCGGCGCTGGTGGTGCGGGCCCGCGCCGAGTTCACCTGGCCGGTGAGCCGGGCCAGCCCCTCGCGCCGGTCGGCGATGGCCTTGGCCGCCGCGACCAGTTCCCGCTCGGCGGCGGCGAGCTGCCGTTCCAGCTCCTGCCGGTGCTCGACGGCCTCGGCGAGCCGGATCTGGTCGTCTGTGAGCGCCGCCCGCAGCTCCTCCTCCTGCTCGTGGACCCGCTCGGCCTCGGCCTCCAGCTGGTCGGGGTCGCGGCCGGGGCGCTCGTCGTCGCCGGTGGCGCTGAGGTGACGCAGCCGCTCCCGGGCGAGCTGCTCGATGGAGCGGAACCGCTCGGACAGCGCGGAGAGCTTGTACCAGGTGTCCTGGGCGGCAGCCAGCAGCGGGGCGTCCTCCGCCAGTGCCGCCTCCAGCTCACCGAGCCGGCCCTGTACCTCGACGTGCTCCGCCTCGATCTGCTCGCGCCGCTCGCGCAGGGCGCTCTCGTCGGCGATCTCCTTGTCCAGGGTGGCGCGCAGGGTGGCCAGGTCGTCGGCGAGCAGCCGCAGCCGGGCGTCGCGCAGGTTGGCCTGGATCGCGGCGGCCCGTCGGGCCATCTCGGCCTGCCGGCCCAGCGGCTTGAGCTGGCGGCGCAACTCGGCGGTGAGGTCGGTGAGCCGGTTGAGGTTGGTCTGCATCGCGTCCAGCTTCCGCAGCGCCTTCTCCTTGCGCTTGCGGTGCTTGAGGACGCCGGCCGCCTCCTCGATGAACGCCCGCCGGTCCTCCGGCTTGGCGTGCAGCATCCCGTCGAGCCGGCCCTGCCCGACGATGATGTGCATCTCCCGGCCGATGCCGGAGTCCGACAGCAACTCCTGGATGTCGAGCAGGCGGCAGGAGTCGCCGTTGATCTCGTACTCGCTCTCGCCGGAGCGGAACATCCGGCGGGTGATGGAGACCTCGGTGTACTCGATCGGCAGCGCGCCGTCGGTGTTGTCGATGGTGAGGGTGACCTCGGCCCGGCCCAGCGGCGACCGCCCGGCGGTGCCGGCGAAGATGACGTCCTCCATCTTGCCGCCGCGCAGCGCCTTGGCGCCCTGCTCGCCGAGCACCCAGGCGATGGCGTCGACGACGTTGGACTTGCCGGAGCCGTTCGGGCCCACCACGCAGGTGATCCCGGGCTCCAGCTTCAGCGTCGTCGCGGAGGCGAAGGACTTGAACCCCTTCACCGTCAGGCTCTTGAGATACACCTTCTCGATCCTCGTCCGGTGGTCGCCGACCGTCGTGGGCTGCGCGGACCCTGGTGACCCGCAGACTAACCCGGCGTCGCCGGGGGTCGCGCACGCGACCCGCCCCGGGCGTCCGTTCTCCACCGGCGCGTCGCGACCGGCGCCGGGCGTCCACGGTACGGATCGGACGGATCGCCGGACCGAAGCTTGATCAATTATTCAAGATCAGGAAATGGTGCCGGGGAATGGCCCGGACATGGCGGCGCGCCGGCACATAAGTGTCGGCGCGCGATTTTGCGTGGTGCGATTCAGTTGTCCGACAACCGAAGATCAGGTCAGCGCCGGCTCGGCCAGACGGAGCAGATCGTCCGCCTCCGCCACAGCCGCCGCGAGCCGATCATTCTCGGCACGCAGGCGCGTGATCTCGAACTCAAGTGCCTGAACCCTGGACCGCAGTCGGGTGACCTCGTCGAGCAGACGCCGATCGGGCGCTGCACCTACGTGGCCGTAGAGGGCCTTCGCCATACTGACTCCTTGATATGCGCTGCCAGAAAGACCGGCCAACGCGCGCCCACTCGTTCGCGGCTGTCATTCCCAGCGATTCTGGGCATGACCGGGCGCGACTGGCGACACCTACATATTGAGCCGACAACCGCCATTCGTCAAGTTCCCGCAGGCCGTAGATCATCTCCACGTCTGCCGGTCCACTTGTCGGGGGCTGCCACCAGGCACGGACACGCTCTGTCCGGACGCGTTAACTGTACGCCTCGGATCACCGGAAGTGGCCGTCCATGCGAGCCGGATTCGCTTAACTCTTCCTTAGCCACGTTGCCGCGGCTCGCGCCGCACCCGTAGGTTCAGCCCGGTCCGCAACCGACCCGTGGAGGCGACAGGCGTGTATGGCTCGAACGACCCGAACGATCCGGAGGGCGCCCGCCGGCGCGAGGAATTCCCGACCGGCAGGCCCGCCTGGCTGACCGACCGGCCCGAGCCGCGGTCGGCGTACCTGTTCGGGGACGAGCCGGACCAGCCGGGTGACCGTTGGGCCGCCGATCCGCACCGCGCGGATCCCACCGATCGGGCGGAGCCCACCGATCGGCCGTGGGCACGGCAGCCCACCGATCGGCCGGAGCGGCCGGGCGACCAGCCCTGGCGGGAGGAGCCCACCGGCCGGTGGCAGCCCGCGAGCGAGCCGCGGCGGCCGGAAGGCGAGCCGTGGCAGCCCGGCGCCGAGCCGTGGCACAACCAGCCGACCGAGCCGTGGCACAACCAGCCGACCGGGCAGTGGCACGACGAACCAACCGGGCAGTGGCACAACCAGCCGACCGAGCAAGGGCACGACCAGCCGACCGGGCAGGGGGACGCGGAGCGCACCCGGGTCGTGCCGGTCGTCGGGCCCAGCGCGTCGGTGGCCGGCGGGCCGCAGGCGGGACTCACGACGTACCGGGGAGGCCGGGCCGGGGACGCCCCGGCCGACGGCGAGGGGCGGCACCGGCCGGCCCGCCGGTTCCCGCGCCCGCTGCTGATCGGCGGGGCCGCCGCGGCGGCCACCCTGGTCGTCAGCCTCGGCGTCGGCGCCCTGGCCCTGCCGGGCGGGGACGACCCGCGGACCGAGCCGGCCGCCGCCGACGGCCCGGTCGCCGCCGCGCCGGCCGACCCCGATGCGACGTCCGCGCCGGCCGCCCTCCCGCCGAGCGCCTCACCCACCACCGCCCGTCCGTCGGCCGCACCGAGCCGGACCGCCAAGCCGACGCCGATGCCCAGCCGGTCCACCGCCGCGTCGCGGAGCAACCACCGCAGCACCCCGCCGACGGCGTCCCGCAGCGTCGTTGGGACGGGCGTCAGCAGCCAGGCGCGGCAGGTCGTCGACCTGGTCAACGCCGAACGGGCCAAGGCCGGCTGCGGCGCACTGAAGATCAACAGCAAGCTGACGGCCGCCGCCCAGGCGCACAGCCAGGACCAGGCCGACCACCGGAAGATGTCGCACGACGGCAGTGACGGCAGCAGCGTCGGCAAGCGGCTCGACCGGGTCGGGTACGCGTGGCGCGCGTACGGCGAGAACGTCGCCTGGAACCAGCAGACCCCGGCCGCGGTGATGAACGCCTGGATGAACAGCTCCGGGCACCGGGCCAACATCCTGAACTGCTCGTTCACGGAGATCGGCGTCGGCGTGGCCACCAGCAACGGGCCGTACTGGACGCAGGACTTCGGCACCCCGCGCTGAGGCGACGAACGTGACCCCGGCGACCCGGGCGAGTCGTCGCAGGGGTCACGTTCGTTGCACCGGGTGAGGCCCGCCGAGGCGGTACGTGGGGGCGGCGGGCCCGACCGGGCGGCCGGGGGCCGCCAGCTACCCGGGAGCTGCCGATGCGGATCCGGCTGCGCTCGCCCGGCGTGTGGCGTGGGCCGCGCCGGCTGCTGCGGTCCCTCGTCGCGGTGGCGCTGCTCACGGCGGCGTACGGCTGCCGGGCGGACCTGCTCCCGCCGGGCGCGCCCACCCCGTGGCCGGCCGACTCGGCCCGGCACTGGCGCTGGCAGTGGCAGCTCAACGGGCCGCTCGACACCACGGTCGACGCGGAGGTGTTCCTGCTCGACCCGGTGCGTACCACCGCCACCGAGACTGCGGCGCTGCGCGCCCGGGACCGCCGGCTGGTCTGTCAGGTCGCCGTCGGCTCGTACGCCGGGACGGACCCGGACGCCGACCGGTACCCGGCGGCGGCGCGCGGCGGGGCGGGCCTGCGGCCGGACACCCGCTGGGTGGACGTCCGGCGGTGGGACGTGCTGGAACCGATCCTCGCCGACCGGTTCCGGCTCTGCCGGGGGAAGGGCTTCGGCGCGGTGGCGCTGGCCGACGCCGACGGGTACGCCCACCGGCCCGGCCTCCCCCTGGACTTCGACGACCAGTTGCTGTTCAACCGGCGGGTCGCCGCGCTGGCCCGTACGCTGAGCCTCTCCCCCGGCCTGCTGGGCGACGTGCCACAGGTGGCCGCGCTGGCGCCGGACTTCGACTTCGCGGTCGACGAGGAGTGCGTCCGGCTGCGCCGGTGCGCCAAGCTGCTGCCGTTCGCCGACGCCGGGAAGCCGGTGTTCCACGTCGAGTACACCGGCGACCCCACCGAGTTCTGCGTGGCCACGGTCGGGTACGGCTTCGCCTCGATGCGCAAGGACCGCCGGCTCGACGCGTGGCGGGCACCGTGCCCGGCCGCCCCCTGACCGCCCGGGCCCATCACTCCGTTCGCGGCACATCGCGGTGTCCCGCCGGGCCGTGAGCCCGACAGGTCGCACCCGGAGCCGGTCGCGGCGTACCCCCGGGGCGGTGCAGCATCGCGAGCACGTTGCGGGCGGGGACCATGCCACCGTAGAAAGCCCCGACACGGCGACGCCGCCCCCGGCCGGCGGGAGCGGCGTCGCGGCGTGTGCCGCGTCAGCCGGTGGCGGCCGGGGTCGCGGCGTCGTCCGCCCCGCGCTGCCGGGGCACGCCGGCCTCCTCGGCGCTCAACGGCGTCGCCAGCTCCTCCAGCGACTTCCCCTCGGCCCGGACGCCGAGGACCAGCTCGACGATGCCGCCGACGATCATCACGGAGGCGCCGATGACGAAGGCGAGCACGGTGTCGCCGACCTGACCGCTGCCCACCAGCTTCGAGAACAGCAGCGGGCCGGTGATGCCGCCGACGGCGGTGCCGATCGCGTAGAAGAACGCGATCGCCATGGCCCGGGTCTCCATCGGGAAGATCTCGCTGACCGTCAGGTACGCCGCACTGGCCCCCGCGGAGGCGAAGAAGAGCACCGCACACCAGCAGGCGGTCATCGTGGTCGCGCTGAGCACCCCGTCGTGGAACAGCCACGCGGTGCCGAGCAACAGCAGGCCGGAGATGATGTACGACCCGGCGATCATCGGCACCCGGCCGACCGTGTCGAAGAGCCGGCCCAGCAGCAGCGGTCCGAGCAGGTTGCCGACCGCGATCACCGCGAAGTAGTAGCCGCTGTTGCCCGGCGGCACCTCGAAGAAGGTCTCCAGGATCTGGGCGAAGCCGAAGGTGATGGCGTTGTAGAGGAACGCCTGCCCGACGAAGAGCGAGAAGCCGAGGACGGCGCGCTTCGGGTACCGGGCGAAGAGGGTCTTCGCGATGGTCAGGAAGCCGGTGCTGCGACGCTGGCGGATCTCGAGGTAGCTGTCGGCGGCGTCGAGTTTCCGGCCGGTCTCCCGCTCCACCTCCCGCTCGACGGAGTCGACCAGCCGCTCGGCCTCCTCGCCCCGGCCGTGGATGAACAACCATCGTGGGCTCTCGGGCACGTGCCGGCGGACCAGCAGGACCACCACCCCCAGCACCGCGCCGAGGCCGAACGCCACCCGCCAGCCGACACCGGTGGGCAGGCCGTTGAGCAGCGGCACGGTCAGCAGCGCGCCCAGCGCGGCGCCCAGCCAGAAGGTGCCGTTGATGATGATGTCGATCCGGCCCCGGTGCCGGGCCGGGATCAGCTCGTCGATCGCGGAGTTGATCGCCGCGTACTCGCCGCCGATGCCCATGCCGGTCAGGAACCGGAACAGGAAGAACCACCAGGTGTCGAAGGAGAGCGCGGTCATCGCGGTGGCGACCAGGTAGACGCCCAGCGTCAGCAGGAACAGCTTCTTCCGGCCGAACCGGTCGGTGAGCCAGCCGAAGAAGAGCGCGCCGGTGCAGGCGCCGGCCACGTAGAGCGCGGCGGCCAGGCCGGTGACCTGGCTCTGGGTGATGTCCAGACCGCTGCCCGGCTCGGCCAGCTTGCCGGAGAGGTTGCCGACGATGGTGACCTCTAGGCCGTCGAGGATCCACACCGTGCCGAGGCCGATGACGATCATCCAGTGCCAGCGGGACCACGGGAGCCGGTCGAGCCGGGCCGGCACGTTGGTCCGTACCGTGCCGGTCCGCACGTCGGCGCTCATGGCCGGCTCCGCGGGGATTCGGGTTCGTCCGGGGCACCGGCGCGGTGGCCGACCGCCGGCATGCGCTGTACGTCCATGGCGGCCCAGATGCCCCGCGGACCGGGCGGCTAATCCTGCCGTCACGTCGACGGGACGCACCCCGGGCGGCGGGGCCGGTCGGGCCGCTCCGGGGTGCCCAGGGTCATCCCCGGAGCGCCCCCCGGGGCCGGGGCTGGCAGCGGGGACAGCTGTACGAGGAGCGGTTCATGAACGCCTCGCGGCGCATCGGCGTCCCACACCGTCGGCACGGCTCACCCTCCCGGCCGTACGCGTTGAGGGCGCGGTCGAAGTAGCCGCTCTCGCCGTTGACGTTGACGTACAGGGCGTCGAAGCTGGTGCCGCCCTCGGTGATCGCCTCGCTGAGGACGTCGCGGACGTGGCCGAGCAGCCGCAGCGCGGTCGGCCCGGTCAGCGCGTCGGTCGGCCGGGCGCCGTGCAGCCGGGCCCGCCACAGCGCCTCGTCGGCGTAGATGTTGCCGACCCCGGAGATCAGGGTCTGGTCGAGCAGCGCCCGCTTCACCTCGGTACGCCGGCGGCGCAGGGTGGTGACGAAGGCGTCGTCGGAGAACTCCGGGTCCATCGGGTCCCGGGCGATGTGCGCGATCTCCCCCGGCAGTTCCGCCCCGCCCTCGGAGACCGACAGCCCGCCGAACGTGCGCTGGTCGACGAAGCGCAGCTCGGGGCCGTCGTCGGCGAACCGGAACCGGACCCGCAGGTGCAGCTCGTCGGCCGCCGTGGCCGGCTGGAGCAGCAGTTGGCCGGACATGCCGAGGTGGCCGACGATGGCGTCACCGCTGTCCAGCGGCAGCCACAGGTACTTGCCGCGCCGCCGCACGTCGCGCACCGTCCGCCCGGCCAGCACGTCGGCGAAGTGCGCCGGGCCGGCCAGGTGGCGACGGACCGCCCGGGGGTGGCGCACTTCGACGGTGGCGATCCGCCGGCCGGTGACCCACTGGGCCAGGCCCTGCCGGACGGTCTCGACCTCGGGCAGCTCAGGCACGGCCCGCCTCGTCCGCCGCCCGGGCGTCCAGCGCGCTGCCGCCGGCCGGGTTCACGGCGGACCCGTTCACCCCGCCGGACGCGCTCGCCCCCACCGCCGCCGGCGTCCCGGCCTCTCCGGCCGCCGACTGTTCGGTCGCCGCCCGCTCGGCGGCGTCCCGCTCGGCCTGGGCAGTCAGCTCGGCGGCGTCCCGCTCGGCCTGGGCAGTCAGCTCGGCGGCGTCCCGCTCGGCCTGGGCAGTCAGCTCGGCGGTGTCCCGCTCGGCCTGGTCCCGCTCGGCCTGGGCGGTCAGCTCCCGCCAGGCGGACTCGGCGGCACGCTGCTCGGCTTCCTTCTTGCTGCGCCCCTCCGCCCCGCCGTAGCGGTTGCCGGCGACCACCACCCAGGCGGTGAACGTCTTGAGGTGGTCGGGGCCGGTGCCCTCGATCCGGTACTCCGGGACGCCCAGCCCCAGCGCGGCGGTCAGCTCCTGCAGGCTGGTCTTCCAGTCCAGCGCGGCGCCCCGACCGGCCGACTCGGCCATCAGCGGGTCGAACAGCCGGTGGATCACGATGGCGGCGGTGTCGAGGCCGTACTGGAGGTAGATCGCGCCGAGCAGGGCCTCCAGGGTGTCGGCGAGGATGCTCGCCTTGTCCCGGCCGCCGGTGCTCTCCTCGCCCTTGCCCAGCAGCAGGTACGCGCCCAGCCCGTCCGGGCCCAGGCCACGCGCCACGTCGGCGAGCGCGCGCATGTTCACCACGCTCGCCCGCAGCTTCGCGAGCTGCCCCTCGGGAAGATCGGGGTGGTTGTGGAAGAGCGCGGCGGTGATCACCACGCCGAGCACCGAGTCGCCGAGGAACTCCAGCCGCTCGTTGGTGGGCAGGCCGCCGTTCTCGTACGCGTACGAGCGGTGGGTCAGGGCCCGCTCCAGCAGTTCCGGGTTCAGCGAGACCCCGAAGGCGGACTCCAGGTGGCCGACGGGGGCCCGCCGCCGCTTGTCGTTGGTCATGATGCGGTTACCTCTTCGTTCGCGACCGGGCGGGCCGCGCGCGGCGGGCCCCCCGGGGCCGGCGCGGAGCACGCGGCCGGTCGGGCCGGGACGGGACGGGCGGTCACAGGCTCACCTCGGTGTCGGTGGTGCGATCGGCGTGGTCACCGGGCTGGGCGGGGGTTTGCGGAGCACGATCGAGCAGCGCGGAGACCGTTTCGGTGGCCCGCCGACGCCACAGGTGGGCGGCGAGGGCGATGCCGGAGGCGACATCGTCCTCCCGGGCCGCGCCGTGGCAGACGACCACCGTCCCGGCCACCCCCAGCAGGGCCGCCGCCCGGGGGACACCGCCGCTGGCGGGCGGCCCGCCAGCCATCGCGTACGCGCCCTCGATCGCCTTGAGCAGCACGTTTCCGGTGAAGCCGTCGGTCACCACCACGTCGGCGCGCGCGCCGGAGGCGATGTCGTACCCCTCGACGAGGCCGACGTAGCGCGCTTCGTGGTGCAGCGGCACGGCGGCGAGCATCGGATCGGCGGTGCGCCGCAGCCGGTCCCCCTTGCCGGCCTCGGTCCCCACGGACAGCAACCCGACCCGGGGCTCGGCCACCCCGTGCGCGACGGCCGCATAGGCCGCACCGAGCACGGCGTGCCGGGCCAGCGTGGCGGGGCCGGGTTCCAGGGAGCCACCGACGTCGAGCAGCACCACCGGGCCGGCGACCGCCGGCAGGGTGGCCACCAGCGCCGGCCGTCGCACGTGTGGCCAGCGGCCGAGACCCAGTGCGGCGGCGGTGACGGTGGCGCCGGTGGCGCCGGCGGAGACCACCGCGTCGGCGGTCCCGTCGCGGACGGCGGTGACCGCCGCCCGCACGGTGCTGTCGCCGCGGGCGGCGACGGGGTGGTCGGCCATGCCGACGGCGGCCCGCACCGGCCGGACCGTGATCCGGCTGCGCTGCACCGGGTCGAGGGCACCGATCAGCCTGTCGGCGACCTCGGAGGGGCCGACGAGCAGGAGGTGCAGGTCCGGGTCGGCACGCATGGCGTACAGAGCGCCGTCAACCACGACGGCGGGAGCATCGTCCCCGCCGAGGAGGTCAACGGCGATCCGCACGGTGCCCGGCTCCACCGGGACGTCGGCCGGAACGGGCCGGCCGGCGACGGCGGGAGCCGGGGCACCGGGCGATCGCCAGGATGCACGCGCCACCCGACCTGGGGTCGGGGGCGTCACTCGGCGTCCAGGTCAGACCTCGATGACCTGGCGGCCGTTGTACGTGCCGCAGACGGAGCAGGCGGTGTGCGGCAGCTTCGCCGACTTGCACTGCGGGCAGGCCACGGTCGCGACCACGGCCGCCTTCCAGTTCGCCCGGCGGGACCGGGTGTTGCTGCGCGACATCTTGCGCTTCGGGACGGCCACGGTTCTTACTCCTCTGTACGGGTCAGTTGCGACAGGCCCGCCCAACGCGGGTCGATCTGCTGGTGACTGTGGTCGGCCGGCAGATCGTCCCACTGCACCCCGCACTCGGGGCACAAGCCTGGGCAGTCCTCCCGGCAGAGCGGGTTGGTCGGCAGCGCGAGCACCACCGCGTCCCGCAGCGCCGGCTCCAGGTCGATCAGATCGTCCTGCATCCGGCCCACCTCGTCCTCGTCGGTCGTTTCGTCCGTGGTGCTGTCCTCGTACGCGTACAGCTCCTGGACGTTCACGGCCACCGAGTCGTTGATCTCGCGCAGGCACCGGCCGCACTCGCCCCTGACGAGACCGCTGACGGTCCCCGAGACGAACACGCCCTCGGACACCGACTGCAGCCTCAGGTCGAGGTCGAGGTCCGTGCCCTCCGGTACGCCGATCAACTCCCCGCCGAGGTCCGCCGGTGCCGGGACGACCCGCTTGACCGTACGCAACGCGCCAGGGCGACGCGGCAGGTCCCTCGTGTCGAGGACCAGCGGCGCCTTGGGGTTGAGTGATGAAGACGAGTGTTTGGGCATAGTCAGACTCCGGCCGGTGAGAGGCCGACAAAGCAGGTTACCTGGGCGACCGCCGGACCGTCGAACCGGGGGCGGCGCCCGACCCGCCTGTCGGCTGCTGAGGTGCCGCTCAGAAGGGTAGCGGGCGATCCGCCTCGTCCCCACCGAAGGTGCCGATCTCCCGCAGCGCGTGCATCTTGTCCCGGCCGCGCTCTATCGAGGCGAGCGCCCGGGTGAGGAACTGCTCGAAGTTCGCCAGCGCGGTGTCGACGTAGTCGTCGACCTCCTCGCGCAGCCGTTGCGCCTCGGCCCGGGCCTCGGCGATGATCCGTGCCCCCTCGTGCTCGGCCGAGACGGTGATCTCGTTCACCGACACCAGGCGGGCGTGTTCCGCCTCACCCTCGCTGATGATCCGGTCGGCCTCGCGCTTGCCGGCGTCCATGATCTTGTCCCGTTCCTCCAGCAGGACGGCGGCCCGGCGCAGGTTGGCGGGGAACTCGGCGCGCATCTCGTCGAGGACGGCGATCATCTCGCCCCGGTCGACCATGCAGTTGTTCCGCGACATCGGGACGGAGCGAGCCTGCTCCACCATGGCGATCAGTTCGTCGATGCGATCGAGCGGGTCCACCGGTACCTCACTCCTGTCGTTCGTCGGCCGACCTACATGATGCGGGCTACGGCCGGGTTCCCGCTCGACCCATCATGTCGCGCCGGGGCCACCGCTTGCCGGTCCACCCCGCCCGGCGCGCGTCGTGTCGCGCCCGACGGGGCCGATCGGGCACGCGTAGGCCCGACGAATCGCCCGCAACGGGGCGATCCGGTGCCGACGCACGAGATCCGGCGCGCGGGTCAGGGGTGCGGGGTGAGGCGGGACCGGAGGGCGTCGCGAACCAGGTCCGGGACGTGGGAGGAGATGTCGCCGCCCCACTTGGCCACGTCCTTCACCAGGCTGGAGGAGAGGAAGGAGTAGAGCGGGTTGGTCGGCATGAACAACGTCTCCACCCCGGCCAGACCGATGTTCATCTGGGCCATCTGGAGCTCGTAGTCGAAGTCGCTGACCGCCCGCAGGCCCTTGATCAGCACACTGGCCTGCTGCGCTCGACAGAAGTCGACCAGCAGGCCACGGAAGGACGCGACCCGCACGTTGTCGTACGAGGACGTCACCTCCCGAAGCATGTCGATCCGCTCCTCGACGGTGAACAGGCCGCTCTTCGACTGGTTCACCAGCACGCCGACGATCACCTCGTCGAAGAGTCGGGCGGCCCGCCCGATGATGTCGAGGTGTCCATTGGTGACCGGGTCGAACGAGCCGGGACACACCGCACGTCTCATGAGCGGCGACCGTACCAAAGGGTGGTCTCGCCGTATCGACGGCTGCGCTCCCCGGTGACGCCCTGCACCCAGGCGACCGGGCCGGTCCGGCTGGACCGTTCCACCACCACCAGGGCGTCCGCCGCCAGCCAGTCGCCGTCGACCAGCGCGGCCAGCAGCTCGGTGACCTCGGCGTCGGACACGGCGTACGGCGGGTCGGCGAACACCACGTCGTACGGCCCGCCGTCCGGCCCGGCCGCCAGCACCGTGGCGACCCGGCCGGTGACCAGCCGGGCGGCCGGGGCGGCCCGCAGCGCGGCGATGTTCTCCCGGACCACGCGGGCGGCCCGGGGATCGGACTCGACCAGCAGCACGTGTGCCGCGCCCCGGGACAGCGCCTCCAGCCCGACCGCGCCGGACCCGGCGTACAGGTCGGCGAAGCGCGCACCGGCCAGGTCGACGTCGGCCTGCACCGCGCTGAACAGGGCCTCCCGCACCCGGTCGGAGGTGGGTCGGGTGCCGGCGCCGGGCGGCGCGGCGATCCGCCGGCCGCCGAGCGTCCCGGCCACGATCCGGGTCACCGCCTGCTCCTGCTCATGCCCCGACGCTACGCGACTTGCGGCGCGCCCCGGCACGTGCCGGGGGCGTCGCGCCGCGATCACCCGGCGTGCATCAATGATCTCAAATCAATAACATCACTTCCGGAGGTTTCCGTGCGCTGTGCCGGCCGCCCCGTTCTCGCTAGGGTCTGCCGGGTGCCGGCCGCGTCCCGCCGGCCCACCGGCGCCGGGAGGCGTCGTCGCGGGCGCGCCGCACCCGGCCGCGACCGCTGACCCCCGCTACCCCGCGCCGCACCCCTGATGCTTTCTTCACCCCGGGAGTACGCGTGATCCGTCCCAAGCTGTCGCCACGACGGCCGATCGTCGTGGCCGCCGCCGCCCTGGCCGGCCTCGCCACAGCGTTCGCGGCGTCGTCGCCGGCGCTGGCCACCAGCCCGTCCCCGACGCCGTCGGCCACCCCGGCCTCGCCCGCGCCGACGCCGTCCGCGAGCACGTCGCCGGCCTCGCCCGCCCCCGAGGGGCCGACCTGCGTCAGCGCGGCCGACGCGCGGTACACGCACACCTTCCGCGGCAAGCGCGGCGAGGCCAGCATCACGCTGGTCAACGGCCCGCTCTGCGAGGGCGAGGAGCAGTCCTTCGCGCTGGTCTCCTACGTCGCCCCGTCGACGAAGGTCGAGTTCCCGCAGTACGTGCTGAGCAAGTCGGTGGACAAGTTCACCTCCGTCGCCAAGGGCGAGGTGGGCACCCGGTCCACGCTGAAGTTCAAGGTCGAGGTCCCCACCTGCTACACCCAGGTCGACTTCGTCTTCGGCGACAAGATCATTGACCCGCTGACGGAGAGCGACCTCTACCGCAACCGCAAGGTCGGCAGCCCCAAGGGCATCGGCTCCCAGTCCAAGGGCCCGCAGGCCTGGTACAACGGCGGCAGCGGCACCTGTGAGGCCGCCCCCGAGGTGATCGTCGAGTCCGACTGCACCGGCAAGGTCACGTTCAACCTGATCAACCGCGACGGCAACGCCGCGGCGAACTTCGTGATCACCACCGACAAGGGCTTCAGCAAGGCCGTCACGGTCGCCCTGCGCAGCATCGAGAAGGTCGAGCTGGACGCCGCCGCGGTGGACGGCCAGATCACCGTCACCGCGAACGAGAAGAGCCTCTGGACCGGCACCCGGAAGGCCCCGGCGGAGTGCCAGGAGCCCGAGGTCGGCGAGCCGGAGACCTCCTACGAGTCCACCTGCGACGAGCTGTTCCTGCTGGTCCAGAACCCGAAGGACGGCGTCAGCCTGACCGTGACCTTCACCCCGAGCACCGGCAAGCCGCAGACCGTCACCATCGAGCCGGGCACCAACAAGTCCGTGCGCTTCCCGGCCTCCAAGGGTCTGAACGTCGTCATCACCGGCGACCTGGAGTCCGCCGAGCCGATCGAGTGGACCGCCCCGATCTCCGGCTGCGACGGTGGCGGCACCGGTGGCGGCGACCAGGACGGTGGCCTGCCGGTGACCGGCGCGGCGGCCGGCGGCATCGCCGCGGGCGCGGTGGCCCTGCTGGCGGCCGGCGCGGTGCTCTTCGTGGTCGCCCGGCGTCGGCGGATCCGCTTCACCTCCTGACCCACCGACCCACCCTGACCCGCTGACCTGACCGGGTTCCCCCGAACCGCACGAACCGAGGGCGCGTCGACCACCCGGCCGACGCGCCCTCGCCCCATCCGGGCCGTCCCCCGCCCCCGCAGAGTCGCGCTCTTTCACGGAATTAGTGGCGTCGTGCTCGCCGGAGGCCACTAATTCCGTGAAAGAGCGCCTGCGTGGGACGCGGCGGGTGGGAGTGGTCAGTTGGGGGTGAGGAGGTGGTCGATCAGGGTTGGGGCGACCGGGTCCTCGTCGTCGTTGGTCAGCACGACCAGCCGGCGGTCGGAGTCCGGTAGCCAGGCGACGAACGCCTTGAAGCCGAGGTTGTGCCCGGAGTGGCCGACCGACCGCTCCCCCGCCAGCGGGCCGACGAAGCAGCCGTACCCGTACGCCTGCGACCCGAAGCTGGCCTGCGCGTACGCGGTGATCATCCGCGCGACCGAGGCGGGGGTGAGCAGTCGGGCGTCCCGCAGCCCGTCGAGCCAGGCCAGCAAGTCGTCGGCGGTGCACCAGACGTCACCTGCGCCCATGCTCACCGTGTCCAGGTCCCAGGAGGGCACCGGACGGCCGCCGGAGTGGCCCGTCGCCACGTCGGCGCGTCCCGCGCCGGAGCCGGCGAAGCTGCCGGTCATGCCCAGCGGCGCGAAAACCTCCTCCGCCAGGAAGTCCCGGTACGGCCGGTCGGCGGCCCGCTCGACGGCGCGGGCGAGCAGGACGTAACCCGGGCTGCTGTAGTGCCAGCCCGCACCGGGGGCGAACAGCGGCGGGAGCGCGCGGAACCTGGCCAGCAGCTCGTCGGGGTCGATCGCGCCGGCCAGGTCGAGCAGCGGGTACTCCTCCCAGTGCCCGAGGCCCGAGGTGTGGGTGAGCAGGTGGTGCAGGGTGATGGGCCGCCAGGCCGGCGGGCAGTTCGGCACCCACCGGTCGACGGGATCGTGCACGTCGAGCCTTCCCCGCTCGGCGAGGAGCAGGACAGCCGCGGCGGCCATGTTCTTGCTGATCGAGGCGATCTGGAACCGGGTCCGGCCGGAGCAGGGCTGACCGGTGGCGTCGTCGGCGAGGCCGGTGGCCTGCTCTACGGAGCGCCGGTCGCCCTGGGCCAGCAGCGCCATGCCACGAAGGAGAGATGGGGTCGACATCGACCGAGCCTAGGCGCGGACGCGCCTCCGGTGGGGCCGCCGACGACCCTAACGGCGGGCGAAGCCGCCCCTCCCGGTGTGCCGCCCAGCGCTCCGCCCGACGAGGGGGCCACCCGACCTCGACGCCGACGGCCCGACCGAGGTGTGCACCGTGCTCCACCCGGAGTCGATCACCCCGCCCGGGGCGGGATCAGCCCTTCTCCAGGTACTCCGCTCGTTCCTCGTCGACCAGGGCGGCCACCGAGGCGGCCAGCGCCGGGTGGCTTTCCAGCTCCGGGTCCTCCTCGACCAGGGCGATCGCCTCGGCCCGGGCGTCCCGGATCAGGTCGGCGTCGCGCAGCAGCGACAGCAGCCGTAGGTGCGAACGCCGGCCGGACTGGGTGGCCCCGAGCACGTCGCCCTCGCGGCGCTGCTCCAGGTCCAGCTCGGCGAGCTTGAAACCGTCCGTGGTGGACGCCACCGCGTCGAGGCGCTCCCGGGCCGAGGAGCCCTCGGCGGCCTCGCTGACCAGCAGGCAGAGCCCGGCCGCCGAACCCCGGCCCACCCGGCCGCGAAGCTGGTGCAGCTGGGAGACGCCGAACCGGTCGGCGTCCAGCACGATCATCACGGTGGCGTTGGGCACGTCGACGCCGACCTCGACGACCGTGGTGGCGACCAGCACGTCCAGATCGCCGGCGGCGAAGGAGCGCATCACGGCGTCCTTCTCGTCGGCGGGCAGCTTCCCGTGCAGGACGCCGATCCGCAGCCCGTGCAACGGCCCCTCGGCGAGCAGCGGGGCGACCTCGGTCACCGCGAGCGGGGGCCGTCGACCGGTGTCGTCCTCCCGGGGCGGCTCCTCCTCCGACGCCGGCCCCTCTCCGATCCGGGGGCACACCACGTACGCCTGGTGGCCGGCGGCGGCCTCCTCGCGGAGCCGGCGCCAGGCCCGGTCCAGGAAGGCCGGCTTCTCAGCGGCGGGCACCACGTGCGAGGCGATCGGCGAGCGCCCCTGCGGGAGCTGGGACAGGGTGGACGTCTCGAGGTCGCCGTAGACGGTCATCGCCACCGTGCGCGGGATCGGGGTGGCCGTCATCACCAGCACGTGCGGCGGCTGGTCAGCCTTGGAGCGCAACGCGTCGCGCTGCTCCACGCCGAACCGGTGCTGCTCGTCGACCACCACGAGGCCCAGGTCGGCGAAGTCCACCCCCTCGTACAGCAGGGCGTGGGTGCCCAGCACGATCCCGGCCCGCCCGCCGGCCACCTCGGCGAGGGCCTGCCGGCGGGCTGCCGCACCGAGCGAGCCGGTGACCAGCTCGACCCGGGTGGCGTCGTCGGCGGCGCCCAGCTCACCGGCCCGGGCGAGCGGGCCGAGCAGGTCGAGCATCCCCCGGTGGTGCTGGGCGGCGAGGACCTCGGTCGGGGCGAGCAGCGCGGCCTGCCCGCCGGCGTCGACCACCTGGAGCATCGCCCGCAGCGCCACCACCGTCTTGCCGGAGCCGACCTCGCCCTGGAGCAGCCGGTGCATCGGGTGCGGGACGGTCAGGTCGGCGGCGATCTCCGCGCCGACCGTCCGCTGGCCGGGGGTCAGCTCGTACGGCAGCCGGGCGTCGAACGCGTCGAGCAGCCCACCGGCGCGCGGCGGCCGGGCCTTCGCCGGCCAGGCGGCGGCCCGGAGCTTGCGCTGCACGAGGGTGAGCTGCACGGCGAACGCCTCGTCCCACTTGAGCCGGCGGCGGGCCCGGTACAGGTTCTCCTTGCTGGACGGCCGGTGGATCTCGCGCAGCGCGGTGCCGATCCCGACCAGTTTGCGGTCGGCCCGGACGGTGGCGGGCTGCGGGTCCTCCGGCGGGGTGAAGGTGTCCAGCACCACCCGCACGCAGCGGGCGATCACCCAGGTCGGCACCGCCGCCGCAGCCGGATACACCGGGATCAGCGCACCGGCGAACTCCTCGACCTCCTCGCCGACCGCGGCCTCGCCGTCGTCACCGTCGCCGAGCATGACGTACTCCGGGCCGTTGAGCTGCCGCTTGCTCCGGAACTCGGTGACCTTGCCGGCGAACAGGCCCCACCGGCCGGGGCGCAGCTCCCGCTCCCGCCACGCCTGGTTGCCGAAGAAGGTCAGGGTGAGCACGCCGCCGGAGTCGTCCCCGACGGTCACCTCCAGCAGGTTGCCCCGGCGCTGGCGCATCGGCCGCACGGCGGTTCTCTGCACCTGGGCCAGCACGGTGACCTGCTCGCCGACGTCCAGCGAGCGGATGTCGGTGTGCTCGCCGCGCTCGTCGTACCGGCGGGGGAAGTGGTAGACCAGGTCACCGGCGGTGTGCAGGTCGAGGTGCGCGGCCAGGGCCTTGGCCGTCTTGTCCCCGACCAGCTTCTTCAGCGGCGTGTCGACCGTGGCCGGCTCGGACGTCGTCATTCGACCCCCACCAGGAGTGGATAGTGCGGTTGGCCGCCCGGGTACGCCTGGACCTCCACGAACGGCCAGCGCCGGGCGACGTGCTCTCGGACGGCCTCGGCCAGCCCGTCGGGGGCGCCCGCGCCGGAGAGCAGGGTGACCAGCTCGCCGCCGCCGCCGAGCATCCGGTCGACCACGGCGGCGCAGGTGTCGGCCAGGTCGACGCCGATCAGGTGCACTTCCCCCTCGACCAGGGCGAGCACGTCGCCGGGGCGGCACGGGCCGGCGACGGTCAGCGCCTCCCGGCTGGCCCAGCAGACCTCGGCGTACCGGCACGCGCCCGCGGCCTCGGCCATCGCGATCACGTCGTCGGCGAAGCGGCGCTCCGGGTCGCGCACGGCGAGGGCTGCCAGCGCCTGCACCGGCGACCGGGTCGGCACCACGCTGACCTTCACCCCGAGCGCGTGCGCCTCTCGCGCGGCGGCGCTCGCCACGGCCTGGGTGTTCGGGTCGTTGGGCAGCACCACCACCCGGGCCGCCGCCGTGGCCCGGATGGCGTCGAGCAGCTCACCGATGGACGGGTTGCCCGGCACCACCGTCGCCCCCTCGCCCTCGAACAGTTCCGCCATGCCGACGCCGGAGGCGACCACCACGGCCGCCCGGCCGTGGTGGGCCGGGGTCGGCGTGGCCACCTGGTCCGCGAAGCGGGTCACCGAGATCCGGTACGGCCGGCCGGCCTCCACCCCCGCCTCCACGGCCGCGCCCACGTCGTTGACGTGCACGTGCACGTTCCAGGTGGTCGACGCCGCATCGGTGGCCCCGTCGCCGACCACCACCAGCGAGTCGCCGAGCCCGGCCAGGGTCTCCCGCAGCCGGGTGACCCCCTCGGGCCCGGCGTCGAGCAGGAACTGCACCTCGTACGCGTACTCCGCCGAGCCGGTCTCCCGGGCGGCGGTGGCCGGCGGGCGGGCCTCGCGCGGGGCGAACGCCGGCCGGGCCGGGCTCTCCCCTGTGATCACCTCGACCAGCGCGTCGAGCAGCAGGCACAGCCCCCGACCACCGGCGTCGACCACGCCGGCGCGGGCCAGGGCTGGCAACTGCTCGGGGGTGCGCGCCAGGGCCCGGGCCGCCGCTCCAGCCGCCTCCCGGGCGACGATGCGCAGGTCGTCGCTGTCCGCCGACTCGGCCGCCCCGGCCGCCGCCGCGACCACGCTGAGCAGGGTGCCCTCGACCGGGCGGGCGACAGCGGCGTACGCCGCCGCGGTGGCGTCGCGCAGCGCGGCGGCCAGCTGGCGGCCCCGCACCGCCGGCACGGTGGCCAGGGCGTCGGCGAAGCCGCGCAGGATCTGCGACAGGATCACCCCGGAGTTGCCCCTGGCGCCGAGCAGCGCGCCGCGCGCCATCAGCCGCAGCGCGTGCCCGTGCGGGGTGGACCCGCCGTCGCCGACGGTGGCCAGGTCCATCGCCAGGGCCTGCTGGGCCGAGGTGAGGGTGAGCACGAGGTTGGTGCCGGTGTCGCCGTCGGGCACCGGGTAGACGTTGAGGTCGTCGATCTCCCCCTGGTGCCGGCGGAGCGCGGCCAACCCGCCCGCGCACCAGCGGCGCACCGCGGCGGCGTCGAGGGTGTCCAGCACGGCGAGAAGCCTACTGGCGCGCACCGACACGCGCCCGGGCCGGCACCGACACGCGCCCGGGCCGACCGTCCCGTTCCGGCGTGTCCGCCCGACAGGGGCCGGTTGGCCAGGCACGGGGGCATCGGGTAACCTGGCCAGGTTGCCCGGGCAGCGCTTGGCGGCGACCTCATGAACGTTTCAAAACACCCAGGAGTATCCCGTGGCTAGCGTGTGCGACGTCTGTGGCAAGGGACCGGGCTTCGGCCACAACGTGTCCCACTCGCACCGGCGGACCAACCGCCGCTGGAACCCGAACATCCAGTCGGTGCGCACTCCGGCCGGTGGCGGTAACACCAAGAAGTTGCAGGTCTGCACCTCCTGCATCAAGGCCGGCAAGGTCACCCGCGCCTGACGCGGTAGCGCCGACCCACCTTTCGCCGAAAAGCCGGCGGGCCCCGAGGGCCCGCCGGCTTTTCGTGTCCGCCCTCGGGGCGGGGCACGGCGAGGATGGGGGCCTCAGAGGGTACGGCCGAAGGAGAGGCAGCCCGGGGCGTCCTGGTAGTACCCGAAGTTCGGGATGTGCTCGTACCCGGCCGAGGTGTACATGGCGATCGCCTCGGGCTGCTTGTCCCCGCACTCCAGGATGAGCCGCTTGCGCCCGTGCTCACGCGCCGACCGCTCGACGGCCACGAGCACCGCCCGCGCCACGCCTCGGCCGCGCGCCACGGGGCTGGTGTACATCCGCTTCAGCTCCGCGGTGTCCCCGGTGTCGCCGTGGCTGCGCCAGCCGCCGCACCCCACCGGCTCCCCGGCCAGGTACGCGACCAGGAACGCCCCGCCCGGCGGCTCGAACTCGACGGCGTCGACCGGGGTGTCGTCCCCGCTGCCTCCGTACCGCTGACCCAGGTCCGCCAGGGCGGCCCGGACGAGCCGCTGCGACTCCGGCGAGTCGAAGCGGGTCGCGCGGATCTCAATCTCACTCACCGGTGAAGGGTACGTCGCTGACCAGCCGTTACCGGAAGTGGTCCCAGCCGGTCGGCCCGGCGTACGGTACGCCGTCGACGGTCACGCCCCCGCCCCCGCCCTCGACCACCCGGCCGACCGGCCGCCACGGCGCGGGCAACGCCACCGCCGGGGGGAAGGTCGCGGCCAGCGCGTGGTCGTCGCCGCCACCGAGGATCCACAGGTACGGGTCGACCCCGAGCGCCTGGGCGGCGTCACGCATCTGCCGGGGCACCTCGAAGGCGTCCCGGCGCACGTCGATGCCGACCCCGCTGGCCCGGGCCACGTGTCCGAGGTCGGCCAGCAGCCCGTCCGACACGTCGATCATGGCGGTGGCACCGAGCCGGGCGGCGTGCGGGCCGGCCGGGTACGGCACCTCGGGCCGCCGGTACGCCTCCACCAGCAGCTTCGGGGTGCGGAAGCCCCGGGACAGCACGGTGTACCCGGCGGCGGCGTACCCGCTGCGGCCGGCCAGGGCCAGCACGTCCCCCGCCCGGGCGCCCGAGCGGACCACCGGGGCCAGCCCGCCCAGGTCGCCGAGGGCGGTGACCGCGATCGTCAGCGTCGGGCTGGCGGACATGTCGCCGCCGACCACGCTCGCCCCCACCGTGGCCGCCTCGGCGGCCAGCCCGTCGGCCAGTTCCTCGGCCCAGGCCGGGTCCAGGTCCGCCGGCATGCACAACGCCACCAGCAGCGCGGTCGGGGTGCCGCCCATCGCCGCGATGTCGGCCAGGTTGGCCGCCGCCGCCCGGTGCCCCACGTCCCGGGCGCTGGACCAGTCCCGCCGGAAGTGCCGCCCTTCGACCAGCACGTCGGTGGACGCGACGACGCGGGCGTCCGGCGCGACCAGCACCGCCGCGTCGTCGCCGGGCCCCAGCAGGCAGGCCGCTCCCTGGGGCAGCCGGGCAGTGACCCGGTCGATCAACCCGAACTCGCCGATCCCCGCCACGCTCATGCCCGTCCCCCGTCGCGCCCGTACCCGCCGTGGGCCCGGAACCGTCCCGCGCCCCATCCGCTGTCGCGCCCGTCGCGCTCGCTCACCGCTTCTCCTTGGCCACCGATAGGGATCAGACCTGGTCCGTAAGGTACTTTCACCCTTCGGGCCGCCTGCGGGCGGCGACGGACGGAGGTCGAGTCGTGGTACAGGCGTACATCCTCATCCAGACCGAGGTCGGCCGAGCGCGTGACGTGGCCGATCTGATCGCGGACCTTGCCGGCGTGGTACGGGTCGACGCCGTCACCGGCCCGTACGATGTGGTCGTGCTCACCGAGGCCAACACGGTCGATGAGCTCGGCAAACTCATCGTCAGCAACGTGCAGATGGTGCCCGGCATCACCCGCACCCTCACGTGTTCGGTGGTGCGCCTGTAAGTGGACGAGATCATCTCCTCCCCCAACAAGACCGACAACACCCACGGCGCCAGCGGTGCCGACGGGCAGGCCCCGGGCCCGCCGCGCCGGGACCGGGCCAACCGGAGCGCGGCGCTGATGGCCACGCTGATCGCCGTCCCGGTGACCGTGGCCGTCGCCGGGTTCACCTTCGCCAAGCTCGCCCCGGACACCCCGGCCGCCGAGCCGGCCCCGGCGGCGACCAGCGCCCAGCCGCAGTCCACCGCGCCGGTCGAGATGGCCGCCCCGAAGCTGCCCGGGCGGCCCGAGATCGTGTGCCGCGCCCTGACGTCGCAGCTCCCGTCGACCGTGCGGGGCCTGGGCCAGCGGCCGGTCACCGCCGGCCCCGAGCAGAACGCCGCGTACGGCGATCCGGCGCTCACCGTCGCCTGCGGCGGCGACGAGCCAACCCCCGGCACCACCGACGACGTCTGGGTGGTCAACAAGGTCTGCTGGTACCCGGTCGAGGGGCCGGACGCGACCGTGCTCACCACCCTCGACCGGGAGACCGCCGTGCGGGTCACCGTCCCCCACACGCACGGGTCGGCCCTGCAGTGGGTGAGCCCGATCTCCGACGTGGTGGTCGCCACGGTGCCCTCCGGCGGCACCGTGCCGGCCGGCTGCACGGGCTGAGCGCGGGCCGGGCCCGCTCGGCGCGGAGGGCCGGGTGCGGGTTCAGTGCAGGCCCACGCCGCGCCGCTGGGCGGTGCGGATCAGGCGGTTCACCAGCTTCGGGTACTCCAGCCCGGAGGCGGCCCACATCAACGGGAACATCGACGTCGGGGTGAACCCCGGCATGGTGTTGATCTCGTTGAGGTAGACGTCCAGCTCGGGGGTGACGAAGAAGTCGACCCGGGCCAGCCCGGCGCAGTCCAGCGCGGCGAACGCCCGGACGGCGTACTCCTGGACCTGGCGGGTGACGTGCTCGGGCAGGGGCGCCGGGAGGTCGTACTCGGGCTCGGAGAGGTACTTCGCCTCGAAGTCGTACCAGGCGTGCTCGCCCCCGGCGCGCACCTCGGCCAGCAGGGACGCCTCGGCCCCGCCGCCGGCCTCACCCTCCAGCACGCCGCACTCGATCTCCCGGCCGACGATCGCGCCCTCGACCAGCACCTTCGGGTCGATCTCCCGGGCGACGGCGACGGCGGCCTCCAGGTCGGCCCAGTCGTCGACCTTGGTGATGCCGAACGACGAGCCGGCCCTGGACGGCTTGACGAAGACCGGCAGGCCGAGCCGCTGCTTGTCCTCCCCGGAGAGGGTCACCCCGTTGCGCAGCACGGCGTACGGCCCGACCGGGATGCCCTCGGCGGCGCAGAGCTTCTTGGTGAACTCCTTGTCCATGGCGGCGGCGGAGGCGAAGACGTTCGCCCCGACGTACGGGATGCCGGCCATCTCCAGCATGCCCTGGATGGTGCCGTCCTCGCCGTAGGCGCCGTGCAGCACGGGGAAGACCACGTCGACGTCGGCGAGCACCTGGGGGCCCTGGGTCGGGTCGAGCACCATCAGCCCGTTGCCCGTCGGGTCGGCGCGCAGCACGATGTCGACGCCGGCCTCGGCGGTGATCTCCGGCAGCCGCCGGGCGCTGATCGCCAGGTCGCGATGGTCCCCGCTGGTCAGCACCCACTTGCCGGCCCGGGTGATGCCCACGGGGACCACCTCGAACTCGTCCGGGTCGAGCGCGCCGAGCACGCTGCCGGCGCTGACGCAGGAGATGCCGTGTTCGGGGCTTCGGCCGCCGAAGACGAGGGCCACACGGGTCTTGCCTGGGGTGGTCACTCGGTCACCCTTTCGTCCGCGACTGCGAGGCTGATGGCGCTCACCCGGTTGACCTTACTGTGGGTGGCGAGACATGGATGCCGATACCCGGGGAGGGCGGCAATACACCGCAACCGGTCAACATCGCCTACACGCAGCGTAATCGCATCAGCTCGGACGCTCGGGGCGGTCGGCGGCCGACCGGCGGTCAGAGGCCGTAGCGGCGGCCGACCGCGATGACCTTCACCCGCTGCCGGCCGGCCCGCACCATGCCCAGCGCCATGAACGCGCCGGCGATCCGGTCGGCCGCCTCCCGGCTGCTCGCGCCGACCACCTGACGGCGCCGCTCGGGCGCACGCCGCTCGTCCCGGAGGGGTCCGTCGACGGGTCGGACGTCGGTCAGCACCACCAGGAACCGGGTCATGGCCGCCCTCCGGTCCCGCCCCACTCCGACCGGGCGGACGCCTGTTCGGGCTCCGCCGTGGTCGCCGCGAGGCCGCCCGACCGGTCCCGACACACGTAGGCCAGGCTCGCGTGGATCCACGCGTCGTCGTTGTCGCGGAGCACCGGATGCGCGCACCAGCGGCACCGCGACACCCTGGGCCAGGAGGCGGTCACCGTCATGCGACTCCCTTCCGGTGCGTCCCGGGTGGCGGCACGCGGCGATCGGGTACGGGGGAGAAAACCCGATCGCCACGCGCCCCATCCCCTCCGGTCACTCACCACCGCCGTCGCCACGACAACCGGCAGTGAGGAACTGGTCACACATTGACATGTGGATGGGCGTGAATGCAACTCTCATCGGCGTTCTCTCATGCACACCTTCCCGAAGATGTGTGTCACCATCAATGCATGGCACCGAAGACCGCCAGGGCCCGACGGCTCGGCATCGCGCTGCGTACGCACCGGGAGGCGGCCGGCCTCACCCTCGAGGCCGCCGCCGACGAGATCAACAGCACCCGGAGCACCCTGTCCCGGTACGAGAACGCCCAGACGCTGATCAGCCCGGCCACGGTGCGCGCCCTGCTCACCCTCTACGGCGTGGGCGCCGACGAGCTCGCCGCGGCCGTCCAGCTCGCCAAGGACGCCCGTAAGCCGGGCTGGTGGGTGTCCTACTCGTACCTGCTGGACCGGCGGACCATCGACTTCATCGCGCTGGAGGCGGAGGCGACCGGCATCGCCAACTTCGAGCCCTCGGTGGTGCCCGGCCTGTTGCAGACGGCGGACTACATCCGGGCGGTGATGCGGGGCGGCCCGCACACCCTCAGCGACGACCAGGTGGAGCAACGGGTCCACCTGCGACTCGACCGCCAGCAGCGGCTCACCGACGAGAATCCACCGATCCTCGACGCGATCATCGACGAGGGCGCGCTGCTGCGCCCGGTGGGCGGTGAGAGCGTGATGGAGGAGCAACTGCGCCACCTGCTCAAGGCGTCCGAATTGCCCAACATCACCGTCCAGGTGATCCCGCTGGCCGCAGGCTACCACCGGGGCACCCGGGGCTCGCTGCACATCCTGGAGTTTCCCGACCCGGAGGATCCGATCATCGCGTCGGTGGAGACGGTGGCCGGGCAGATGGTCCTGGACCGGGCCGGTGACCTGCGTACCTGCACCAAGATCATGGAGCATCTACGGACGGTCGCACTCAGCCCTGGGGCCAGCCGGGAAGAGCTTTTCCGCATCCTGAAAGGACGGTAGGACAATGACCCCGACGACGAGCGCGGCACTGGCTGCGGCGCGATGGCGCAAGAGCAGCCGCAGCGGCGACGAAGGTGCCTGCGTGGAGATGGCGGTCGTGCCCGACGCGATCGCGGTCCGCGACTCCAAGGACCCGGCCGGCCCGGCGCTGATCTTCGCGCCGACAGCCTGGACCGCCTTCGCCACAGCCCCGCCCCGCCGCTGACCGCCGCCCGGCCGGCCGGGGGGTCCCGCCCCGGCCGGCCGGCGCGGCCCACCCCGGCCGGCACCCGCCGGCCTCTCGTCGTGGTCCACCCGCCGCCCGGTCCGCACCGCCGGCCGGCGGGTGGGCCACCACCGCACCCCACCCCGCGCCCCGGCGACCGCAGGCGGTGGCCTTCCGCTCAGGCGTCGAGAGCGGCGGTGACGTCGGCCAGCAGGTCGGCGGTGTCCTCCACCCCGCAGGAAAGCCGGACGAAGCCGGGGGCGGTGTCATCGCCCCACTGGGCCCGGCGGTCCGCCGTGGTGTGCAGGCCGCCGAACGAGGTGGCCGCGTCCACCAGCCGGGCCGCGTCGACGAACCGGCCGACCCGCTCGGCGTCGCCCAGATCGAACGCGAGCATCCCGGGCATCCGGCGCATCTGCGCCGCCGCCACCGGGTACGCGGGGTCGTCGGGCAGGCCCGGCCAGCGCAGGCCCGTCACGTCGGGACGGCCGGCGAGCAGCCGGGCCAGCGCCTCGGCGTTGGCGGACTGCCGGGCCAGCCGCAGGTCGAGAGTGGCCAGCGAGCGGTGCGCCAGCCACGCGTCGAACGCCCCGGGCACCGCGCCGGTGACGGTGCGCCAGGCGGTGACCGGGTCGAGCAGCTCCGGCGTACGGGTCGCCACGTAGCCGAGCAGCAGGTCGGAGTGCCCGGTCAGGGCCTTGGTGCCGGAGGCGACCACCAAATCCGAGCCGAGATCCAGCGGGCGCTGGCCGAGCGGCGTGGCGGTGGTGTTGTCGACCGCGACGAGGGCCCCGGCGGCGTGCGCGTCCCGGGCCAGCGCGGCGATGTCGGCGACGTCCAGGCCGGGGTTGGCCGGGGTCTCCAGCAGCACCAGCCGGACCCCGTCGAACGACGGGTACGGCCCGGCGGTCGGCGCGAACAGCACCCGCACGCCGATCCCGGCGAGGGTGTCGGTGGCGAACGTCCGCATCGGGTAGTACCCGTCGGCGGGGAGCAGCACGGTGTCGCCGGGGCGCAGCAGCGCCAGCAGCAGGCCGGTGATGGCCGCCTGCCCGCTGGCGAAGACCCGGACGTCACCGCCCTCCAGCTCGCCGATGGCCGCCTCCAGCAGCCGGCGGGTCGGGTTGTCCGGCCGGCCGTACCCGTTCGGGGTCGCCGCCGGCCCCTGCCACGGGTCGAGGTGGTACGTCGCGGCGAAGACCGGCCCGGGCAGGAACGGCTGCCCCGGGGTCGGCTCGGGCAGGCCGGCCCGGACGCAGCGGGTGCCGTCGCCGTCGCTGGCCCGTGCGCTCATGCGGGCCTCACTCGTACGACTCGGGCTTGGCGGTGCGGCTCATCAACAGGTCCACCGTGAGCCGGGGGTCCATCCCCTCGTGACAGATCCGCTCGATCTGCTCGGTGATCGGCATCTCCACCCCGTGCGAGCGGGCCAGGTCCCGGATGGCCAGGCAGCTCTTCACGCCCTCGGCGGTCTGCCGGGTGGCCGCCTGGGCCTGCTCCAGGGTCTCCCCCCGGCCCAGGTGCTCACCGAAGGTCCGGTTGCGGGCCAGCGGCGACGAGCAGGACGCCACGAGGTCGCCCATCCCGGCCAGCCCGGCGAAGGTGATCGGGTCCGCGCCGAGCGCCACCCCGAGTCGGGCGGTCTCGGCCAGCCCCCGGGTCATCAGCATCGCCCGGGTGTTGTCGCCGAACCCCATCGCGGTGGCGATGCCGTACGCGAGGGCGATCACGTTCTTCACGGCCCCGCCCAGCTCACAGCCGATCACGTCGTCGTTGGTGTACGGCCGGAAGTACGGCGTCCGGATCGACGACTGGACTAGCTGGACGCGGCGGTCGTCGGTGCCGGCGACCACGGTGCCGGCGGGCTGCTCGGCGGCGATCTCGGGGGCGAGGTTCGGGCCGGAGACCACCACCACCCGGTCCGGGGTGACCCCGGCGGTCTCCACGATCACCTCGCTCATCCGCCTGGTGGTGCCCAGCTCGATGCCCTTCATCAGCGACACCAGCGTCGAGTCCGGATGCAGGTGGCCGGTCCACTCGGCGAGGTTGCCGCGCAGCGTCTGCGACGGCACGGCCAGCACCACGATCTCCGCGCCGGTGATCGCCTCGGCGGCGTCGGCGGTGCCGGTGACCCGCTCCGGCAGCCGCAGGTCCGGCAGGTACTCCGGGTTGTGCCGACGCGACCGGATCGCCTCGGCCACCGGCTGCCGCCGGGCCCAGATCGTCACGTCCCGGCCGGCGTCGGCGAGGATCTTGGCGAACGCCGTCCCCCACGATCCGGCTCCCAGCACGGCCACGTGGCCGGTCACGCCGCACCCCCCTCGGCCGGCAGGGAACGGGTGACGGCGGGACGGGACGGCCGTTCCCACAGCGGTGGCGGCGTCCCGCCGCGGATCTCGGCGAGCTGGTCGCGCAGGCGCAGCATGATGGCCTCGGTCATCTCTTCCAGGGTGGCCTTGGTTGGCGTCGAACCGACCCACCGGCTCAGGTCGACCGGCGGACCGGCGACCACGGTCACCGGGATGCGGGGCCGCAGGTTGAACCGGTTGGTCCGCGGGTCGAAGAGCTTCTCCGGGCCCCACATGGCGACGGGGACCACCGGGGCGCCGGTGGCCAGCGCCAGCCGGGCGGCGCCGGTCTTGCCCTTCATCGGCCACAGCTCCGGCTCGCGGGTGGTGGTCCCCTCCGGGTAGATCACCACCGCGCCCCCCTCGGAGAGCGCGGCGACCAGGGTGTCCAGCGACTTGACGGCGTCCGCCGTGCCCCGTTCCACCGGGATCTGCCGGCACCGGTGCAGGATCCAGCCCGCCACCGGCACCCGGAAGACGCTGGCCTTGCCGAGGAACCGGGGCCAGCGTCCCGCGTCGTAGACGAAGTGCGCGGAGACCAGCGGGTCGGCGTGCGAGAGGTGGTTCGGCACGATGATGATTCCGCCGTCGCGGCGCAGCTGCTCCATGCCCCGCCAGGTGCGCCGGGTCCAGACCATCATCACGGGCTTGACCAGCAGCACGGCGAACCGTTGCCAGAACCCCAGCCTGCGCCGTGTCACCCTGCCTCCTCGTAGCCCCGACCCGCGCCGCACCCGCCCGCGCTGCCCGCAGCGAAATCATGCCTGCTCGCCCCGGGTACGGCCAGTGCGGGTGCCGCCACCCGACTGGCAGGATTGTCCCGTGCAGCAGCGAACCTGGACGGTGGTGGTACCGGTGAAGCGCCTCGGCGCGGCGAAGAGCCGGCTGCGCGGGGCGCTGCCCGGCGTACCCCACGAGGAGCTGGCACTGGCCCTGGCGGCCGACACGGTCGCCGCGGTGCGGGCGTGCCCGGCGGTGTCCGCCGTGGTGGTGATCACCGACGACCCGCTGGTGGCGGCGATGGCCGGCGCGGCGGGCGCGCGGGCCGTGCCGGACGTGCCGGACGCCGGCCTGAACGCCGCCTTCCGGCACGGCGCCGAGGTCGCGACCGCCGGCGGCGGGGCGTGGGTGGCCGGGCTCACCGCGGACCTGCCGGCGCTGCGCCCGGCCGAGCTGGCCACCGCGCTGGACGCGGTCACCGCCGGCCCTGCCGGGGTACGCCGATTCGTGGCCGACGCCCCGGGGAGCGGCACCGTGCTGCTCGCCGCGCCGCCCGGCGTGCCGCTGGACCCCCGGTTCGGGGTCGACTCGGCGGCGGCTCACCTGGCGGGTGGCGCGTTGCCGCTGACCGGCGACTGGCCGACCCTGCGCCGGGACGTCGACACGGCCGCCGACCTGGCCGCCGCCCTCCGGCTGGGGCTCGGGCCACGCACCGCCGCCCTGGCCGGCGTCGACCGGCCGGCCGCCCACCCGGGTTGACCCGACCGGCCCGGCGCGGGGTGTACGGTGCTGCCATGCAGGGCACGGTGGCCACCTACGACGCGGCGACGCGCAGCGGCGTGCTGCTCCTCGACGACGGCACCGAGCTGGCCTTCCCGGCCCGGGCGTTCGACGCCTCCGGGCTGCGGCTGCTCCGGCTGGGCCAGCGGGTCCGGATCGAGACCGACACCGCCGGGGAGATCGTCCGGGTGACGTTGCCGACGATGCCGTGAGCTACCCGCCCAAGTTCATTTTGCGTTAACCCGTTCCGGGACATTATGAGCGGGTGAGCACCCCTCGCGAGCAACCCGCCGGCCCGTCCACCGACGATCACCCACCCGCCGACGACCGCCCCACCGGTGGGCGGGAAGCCGTCGACCCCACGCCCGTCCGCAACGGGTCCCGCCGGCGCGGCGTCGACGGCCGCTTCCGCCCCCGGGAGACCGCCGAGGACGAGCTGGCGGCGTCCGGCCCGGCCGCCGGGGCGGCCTCCGCCGGGTTGGAGGAGGTGCTCGACGCGCCCAGCGAGCAGCCGACGGCGGCGGCCCTGCCCGCGCCCGGCTCCGGCTCCGGGTCTGGCTCCGACCCCGGCTCCGACGACGAGCCGACACCGCCGGAGCCACTGCCCGAGGACCGGTTCCTCAACCGGGAGCTGTCCTGGCTCGACTTCAACGCCCGGGTGCTGGCCCTGGCCGAGGACCCGCGCACCCCGCTGCTGGAGCGGGCGAAGTTCCTGGCCATCTTCGCCAGCAACCTCGACGAGTTCTACATGGTGCGGGTGGCCGGGCTGAAGCGCCGACTGTCGGCGGGGCTGCCGGTGCGCGGCGGGGACCGGCTGCCGCTGCGCACCCAGCTTGAGCTGATCACCGAGCGGACCGCCGACCTGGTCGGCCGGCACGCCGCCTGTTCCGTCGACGACGTGCTGCCGAAGCTCGCCGCCGAGAACATCCGGATCCTGCGCTGGTCGGACCTGGACGCGCCCGAGCGGGAGCGCCTACGCACCTACTTCCGCGAGCACATCTTCCCGGTGCTCACCCCGCTCGCGGTCGACCCCGCGCACCCGTTCCCGTACATCTCCGGGCGGTCGCTGAACCTGGCCGTCGCCGTCCGCGACCCCGACGGCGGCTCGGAGCTGTTCGCCCGGGTCAAGGTGCCGAACAACGTGCCCCGGTTCGTCCGGGTCGGCCGGGACTCCCCCGGGGTGCGGGTGCTCCCGGTCGAGGAGCTGATCTCGGTGCACCTGGAGCAGCTCTTCTCCGGTATGCAGGTGGTCGAGTGTCACCTGTTCCGGGTCACCCGCAACACCGAGGTGGAGGTCGACGAGGACCGCGACGAGGACCTGCTCCAGGCCCTGGAGCGGGAGCTGGCCCGCCGCCGGTTCGGCCCGCCGGTACGGCTGGAGGTGGCCGCCTCCATCTCCGACCACATGCTGGAGCTGCTGGTCCGCGAGCTGGACATGGACGGCCACGACGTGCTGCGGGTCCGTGGCCTGCTCGACCTGTCCGCCCTGTGGCAGCTCTACGGCGACGCCGACCGCCCCGACCTGAAGGACCCGCCGTTCGTGCCGGCCACCCACCCCCGGCTCACCGAGGGCGAGGTGCCGCGCAGCGTCTTCGCCACCCTGCGGGACGGGGACGTGCTGGTGCACCACCCGTACCACTCGTTCGCGACGAGCGTGCAGCGCTTCGTCGAGCAGGCGGCGGCCGACCCGGACGTGTTGGCCATCAAGCAGACCCTCTACCGCACCAGCGGGGACTCCCCGATCGTCGACGCGCTGGTCGACGCCGCCGCCGCCGGCAAGCAGGTGGTGGTGCTGGTGGAGCTGAAGGCCCGGTTCGACGAGGTGGCCAACATCGGCTGGGCGCGCACGCTGGAGCGCGCCGGCTGCCACGTGGTGTACGGCCTGGTCGGCCTCAAGACGCACTGCAAGACCGCCCTGGTGGTACGCCAGGAGGGCACCCAGATCCGCCGCTACTGCCACATCGGCACCGGGAACTACCACCCGAAGACCGCCCGGCTGTACGAGGACTTCGGCATGCTGACCGCCGACCCGGAGATCGGCGCCGACCTCACCGACCTGTTCAACGTGCTCACCGGCTACAGCCGGCAGACCGCGTACCGGCGGCTGATGGTGGCTCCGCAGGGGATCCGGCGGGGGCTGATCGAGCGGATCGAGCGGGAGATCACCCACGTCCGGCTCGGCATGCCGGGGCTGGTGCAGTTCAAGGTGAACTCGCTGGTCGACGAGAAGGTCACCGACGCGCTCTACCGGGCGTCCCGGGCCGGGGTGCACGTGGACCTGCTGATCCGGGGCATGTGCACGCTGCGCCCGGGAGTGCGGGGGCTGTCGGAGAACATCCGGGTCCGGTCGATCCTCGGCCGGTTCCTGGAGCACTCCCGGATCTTCCGGTTCGGCAACAACGGGGCCGCCGAGTTCTGGATGGGCTCGGCCGACCTGATGCACCGCAACCTGGACCGCCGGGTGGAGGCACTGGTGCAGGTGAGCGACCCGGTGGCCAGGGCCGAGTTGGACCACGTGCTGGCCGCGGCGTTCAGCCCCGACGTGGAGGCGTTCGAGCTGGCCGGGGACGGCTCCTGGACCCGGCGGACGGGAGCGCCGGGCGGTCCGCTGACCCATCTGCAGGATCTGCTGCTGCGCCGCGTCGGCGGCACTCCCGGTTGAGCCTAGGCTGAGCGGATGTCGGAGGGGGAACGGATGATCCGGGCGGCGGGCGGGGTCGTCTGGCGCCCGGACCAGGACGACGTGCTGGTCTGCCTGGTGCACCGCCCCCGGTACGGCGACTGGTCGCTGCCCAAGGGCAAGCTGGAGGCGGGCGAGCATCCGCTGTCAGCCGCCGTCCGGGAGGTCGCCGAGGAGGCCGACGTGCGGGCGGTACCCCAGGTCCGGCTGCCCACCATGCGGTACCGCAGCGAGGGCCGGCCGAAGGCGGTCGACTACTGGTCGATGCGGGCGGTCGCCGACGGGGGCTTCCAGCCCGACACCGAGGTCGACGGGATCCGCTGGCTCCCCGCCGGGGAGGCGACGCGCCTGGTCAGCTACCCGCACGACGCCGAGGTGCTGGCCGCGTTCGCCGCCCTGCCGCCGGTCACCGCGACGGTGGCGCTGGTCCGGCACGCCCACGCCGGCAGGCGCGGGACCTGGTCCGGCCCGGACGCCGGCCGACCGCTCGACGACACCGGCTGGGCGCAGGCGCACGCCCTGGCGCCCCTGGTGGCCCTGGTGCGCCCGGCCCGGCTGCTGTCGGCCTCGGCCCGCCGCTGCGTGCAGACACTGGACCCGGCGGCGGACCTGCTGGACCTGCCGATCGAGGTGGCCGGCGACCTCGACGAGCCGCAGCCCGGCCAGGACCCGGACGAGCGGGCGCTGGCCGCCGCGGCCTGCCTCACCGAGCTGGCCGCCGAGCAGGCCAGGGCCGGGGTGTGCACCCAGGGCAAGGTGATCCCCGGGGCGATGGAACGCCTCACCGGCCGCGCCGACGACTTCACCACACCGAAGGGCGGCGGTTGGCTGCTCGCCTTCGCCGCCGACCGCCTTCTCGCCGCCGACCCCCTGTGACGGCGTCAGCCGGCCGCCTCTGACGAAAGGTCGCGGCCGACGGGGTTCGGCGCGGGCGTCAGCCGGCGGCGGTGGGCGGCAGGGTGAGGGTCACCGCCACCGGCAGGTGGTCGCTGGCGGTGCTGCGCGGCGCCACCGGCCCACCGGCCACCACGCCCGGCGAGACCAGGACGTGGTCGATCTGCTCGCGCGGGTCGTCGGCCGGGCTGGTGAACAGGGGTCGGGCCGCGGCGAGCGCGTCCACCAGTCCGGCGCGGGTGAACTCCGCGTACGCCGGGGCGTCCGGCTCGGTGTTCAGGTCCCCGGCGACCACGAGGGGCCGGCCGGCGGCGTACCCCAGGGCGAACCGCGCCACGGCGCGGGCCTGCGCCACCGGCTCTTGGCCGGGCGGCGGTTGCAGGTGGGTGGCGACCACCGCGAGGCGCGCGTCGCCGCCGAGGTCGACGGTGACGCCGAGCGCCTGGGCGCCGGTGGGCGCGCCGAGGGCTGCCAGCCGCTTGCTGCGGGCCGACTCCATCGGGAACCGGCTGAGCACCGCGTCGCCCCACACCGGGTCGGCGGCGGGCGCGAAGACGTACGGCATGCGCAGCCGCGCCGCGAGCAGGGTGAGTGTGTCGTGGCCGCCGTTGAGCAACCAGCCCCGGTCCACCTCGCTCAGCAGCACCACGTCGGGCCGCTCGGCGGCGACCACCCGGGCCAGCCCGTCCGGGTCGAACCGCCCGTCCAGCCCGAACCCCATCCGGACGTTGTACGCCACCACCCGCACGTCGGCGGGCGGGCTGCCGGGCCGGAGCGGGGCGACCTCGGCGGCCGGCAGGTTCGTCACGAGGAGGGTGACCAGGCCGGAGACCGCAGCGACAGGGCTGGTCCACGCCCGGGACGCCGCCCCGGCCGGCGCGGCCGTCCCGCCCCGGAGGCCCGGTGCGAGCGCCACGACGGCGACGAGGCCGGCCACGACGACCGGCACCGCCGCGTTCGGGTAGCCGAGGTCGTAGGCGGCGTAGTAGCCGACGGCGGCGACGGCGAAGAGCAGCATGCCCAGCACCGCCGCGAGCGGCGACCGGTCGGGCCGGCCCGGGGCCCCGGCGGAGGCGGGGGCCGCGGGCTCGACGGATGCGGAGGCGTCCGGGGAGCCGGCAGGATCGGGAACGGCGGGTGCGGTGGCCGGGGCGACGATCGGGGCGGCGGCCCCGGCGAGGCTCAGGCACGCGCCGACGCCGGCGGCGGTCAGCAGGACCGCCGGCCCCAGCCAGCCCGGATCCCCTACGGCGAACAGCACCACCCCGAGTACCAGCGCGAGCGGGCCGAGCAGCCGCGCGTACCCGCGCGGCGGCCGGGCCAGCGCGGCGAACAGGAAGAAGGCGACTGCGTAGCTGAACAGGGCGGACACGTCACCGGCCGCCGAGTGGGCGAGGACGTCGCCGGGGCCACGCCGGTAGGAGGACGCGGTCTCCGCCACCGCCGGGGAGAGCGCCACCATCCCGGTCAACAGCAACGCCGGGCCGGCGAGCAGCCACGCGCGGGCACCGCGGCCCGGTTCCACCGGCGGCGCGGGGCGGGTCGTCGCGGCCAGGAAGAGCCCCACGAGGACGACGCTGCCGGCCCACCCGGCCCAGCCACCCCGCCAGACCAGGTCGTACGTGCCGAGCCCCGCGTGCACGACCGCGCCGAGGGCCAGCCCCAGCGTCAGCCCGGGCACCGGCCGGTGGGTGCCGGCCGCGGTGCCGGCCAGCCAGAGCAGCCCGGCCACCAGGCCTGCGGTGGCCAGCCAGAGCTGCGCCCGGCCGCCCGGGGCGGCGGTGAGGGCGAGCCGGAGGCCGGCCAGCGCCACGGCGGCGACCAGCGTGACCGGGCGGGCGCCCGACCGGCGCAGCAGCGCGGGAAAGGCCAGGGCGAGCACGAACCAGCCGAGCGCGAACGCTCCCAGCAGTTCGGCGGGGGTGGATGCTGCCTGCCCGAAGATGGTGATGACCGAGGGGAGGAAGACCCGCAGCACGTCGATCAGGACGACGATGCCCAGGGCGAGCGTGGCGGTGTGGAGGTGGCGGTAGCGCACGGGATGCCTTTCGCCGACCGGTGGGGGTCCGGCGATTCTGCGCGCGCCGCACGCCGTCGGTCAACGGGCCGGAACCCGTACCCGGACAAGCGGAAGGGGCGCCCACCGGTCCGGTGGGCGCCCCTTCGACGGTTCGGCCGGTCAGCGCTTGGTAGCCGCCTTCTTGGCCGAGGACTTCTTCGCCGGCGCCTTCTTGGCCGCCGTGCTCTTGCTCGCCGCGCTCTTGGTCGCCGCGCTCTTCGTCGCCGCCGCGGTGGTCTTCTTCCCCGTGGTCGACTTGGTCGCCGCCGCGGTCTTCTTCGCGGGGGCGGCCTTCTTGGTGGTGGCCGTGGACGCCGTTGTCTTGGTCGCCTTGGCCGGGGCCGCCTTCTTCGTCGCGGCGGTGGCCTTGGCGCCGGTGGCCTTCGTACCCGACGCCTTGGCCGTCGTGGCCTTCGTACCCGCCGCCTTCGCACCGGTGGCCTTGGCGCCCGCCGCCTTGGCCGTCGTGGCCTTCGCGGTCGTCGTCTTGGCCCCGGTCGCCTTGGCGGCCGTGGTCTTGGTGGCGGCCGTGGCGGTCTTCTTCGCCGCCGCCGTGGCCTTCGGCACCTTGCCGCTGGCCACCATCTCCTTGAACCCGGCACCCGGCCGGAAGGTCGGGACGGATGTCTTCTTGACCTTCACCGCCTCGCCGGTCCGCGGGTTGCGCGCTGTTCGGGCTCCCCGGACGCGCTTCTCGAACGCTCCGAATCCGGTGATCGCCACCTTCTCGCCCTTGGTGACCGCCGCCTGGACCTCAGCGAGGACCGCGTCGAGCGCGGCCGTCGCCGTCTTCCGGTCCCCCAGGCGAACGGCGAGCGCCTCGATGAGCTCGGCCTTGTTCACGACTTCCTCCCGATTGTGCAACTGACTCGACGCGAGCCATTCTGCGCGCACGGTATGCCCTGTGCTGCCTGGACACAAACATTCGGTCGAAAAAAGGCCTTGTGTCGCAACGGATTCGCCCCCACCGGGCGGGCCGGTGGGGGCGGAAAGCGATGCCGGATCGGGCGTACGGCTATGCCACGGCGGGCAGGAACGGCCGCCGACCGCGCTCGTACGAGGTGATTTCGGCCTCGTGGCGGAGCGTGAGTCCAATGTCATCCAACCCCTCCAGCAGCCGCCAGCGGCTGAAGTCGTCGAGGGGGAACGACCAGGCGGCATCCCCCGCCCGGACCTCACGGGAGGTCAGGTCGACGGTGACGGCGGTGGTGGGGTCGGACTCGACGAGGCGCCACAGCTCCTCGACGGCTTTCAATTCCAACTCGACCGGCAGCAGGCCCTCCTTGAGGGCGTTGCCGCGGAAGATGTCGCCGAACCGGGGCGAGATCACCGCCCGGAACCCCCAGTCCCGCAGCGCCCAGACGGCGTGCTCCCGAGACGACCCCGTACCGAACTCCGGGCCGGCCACGAGAATCGACGCGCCCGAATACACGGAATCGTTCATCACGAATGACGGGTCCTCCCGCCACGCGCTGAACAGCCCGTCGGCGAATCCGGTCCGGGTCACCCGCTTGAGGTACACGGCGGGGATGATCTGGTCGGTGTCCACGTTGGAACGGCGCAGCGGCACGGCGGTGCCGGTGTGCACGGTGAACTTGTCCATCTGTCGCGGCTGCCCTTCTACAGGTCGGCGGGGGCGGCCAGCCGGCCGGCCACGGCGGTGGCGGCGGCGACCGGCGGCGACACCAGGTGGGTGCGGCCACCCCGGCCCTGGCGCCCCTCGAAGTTGCGGTTGGAGGTCGAGGCGGAACGCTCCCCCGGGGAGAGCGTGTCCGGGTTCATGCCCAGGCACATCGAGCAGCCGGCGAACCGCCACTCGGCCCCGGCGTCGGTGAACACCTTATCCAGTCCTTCGGCCTCGGCGGCCTCCCGGACGGCTGCGGAGCCGGGGACCACGAGCATCCGTACGCGGTCGGCGACCTTCTGCCCGCGCAGCACGTCGGCGGCGGCGCGCAGATCCTCCAGCCGGCCGTTGGTGCAGGAGCCGACGAAGACCACGTCGACGGAGAGGTCACGCAGCGGGGTGCCCGGCGCGAGGTCCATGTATTCCAGGGCCCGGCGGGCGGCGGCCCGTTCGGAGTCGGTGCCGAACTCCTCCGGGTCCGGCACGACCGCGCCCAACGGGGCGCCCTGACCGGGGTTCGTGCCCCAGGTGACGAACGGGGTGATCCGGCTCGCGTCGAGGGTCACCTCGGCGTCGAAGGTCGCTCCCTCGTCGGTGGGCAGCGTCCGCCAGTGGTCGACCGCCGCGTCCCAGTCAACCCCCTGCGGCGCGTTCGGCCGTCCCTTGAGGTAGGCGAAGGTGGTCTCGTCCGGCGCGATCATGCCGGCCTTGGCGCCCCACTCGATGGACATGTTGGCGACGGTCATCCGCCCCTCCATGGACAACGCGCGGATCGCCTCGCCCCGGTACTCCACGATGTGCCCACGCCCGCCGCCGGTGCCGACCTGGGTGATCAGGGCGAGCACCAGGTCCTTGGCGGTGACGCCGGGGCCGAGCTGGCCGGTGACGTTCACGGCCATCGTCTTCGGGCGGGCCTGCGGCAGCGTCTGGGTGGCCAGCACGTGCTCGACCTCGCTGGTGCCGATGCCGAACGCGAGGGCGCCGAACGCCCCGTGGGTGGCGGTGTGTGAATCGCCACAGACGATCGTCATGCCGGGCTGGGTGACGCCGAGCTGCGGGCCGATGACGTGCACGATGCCCTGGTTGGCGTCGCCGAGCGGGTGCAGCCGGACGCCGAACTCGGCGCAGTTGCGGCGCAGCGTCTCGATCTGGGTGCGGGAGGTGGGGTCCGCGATCGTGAGCAGGTCGCCGCGCCGCTGCTGGAACGCCGGATCCGCGTACCCCGTCGGGGTGTTGTGGTCCTCGGTCGCGAGCGTGAGGTCGGTGCGGCGCACGCGGCGGCCGGCGAGCCGCAGCCCGTCGAAGGCCTGCGGGCTGGTGACCTCGTGCAGCAGGTGCAGGTCGATGTAGAGCAGGTCCGGTTCGCCCTCGGCGGACCGGACGACGTGCGTGTCCCAGACCTTCTCGGCCAGGGTCCTCGGTCGAGTGACTCCCACCATCTGGACATCCTAAATTCTGGGAGGTAAGTTTCGGTTTGTGGGACACAGTATGAGCGGTGTTGGCGTTCTCGACAAGGCGGTGGTCATCCTGGCCGCCTGTGTCGACGGCGCCAGCCTGGCCGAACTCGTTGAACGCACCAAGCTGCCCCGGGCCACCGCGCACCGGCTGGCGCAGGCGCTGGAGATCCACCGGATGCTGGTCCGGGACACCCAGGGCCGCTGGCGCCCCGGCCCTCGACTCGGTGAGCTCGCCAACGCCGCGCCGGACGTGCTGCTGACAGCGGCGGAGCCGCTGCTGGCCGCGCTGCGCGACGCCACCGGGGAGAGCGCCCAGCTCTACCTGCGCCGCGCCGACGAGCGGATCTGCGTGGCCGCCGCCGAGCGGGCCAGCGGCCTACGGGACACCGTGCCGGTGGGCTCGGTGCTGCCGATGACCGCGGGTTCGGCGGCGCAGATCCTGCTGGCCTGGGAGCCGCCGGAGGCGGTGATGCCGCTGCTGCCCCGGTCGAAGTTCACCGGCCGCACACTGGCCGAGGTACGCCGGCGGGGCTGGGCGCAGAGCGTCGCCGAGCGGGAGGCGGGTGTGGCGAGCGTCTCGGCCCCGATCCGCGACCGCACGGGCCGGGTGATCGCCTCGATCAGCATCTCCGGCCCGATCGAGCGCCTTGGCCGCCGCCCCGGCGAACGCCACGCCATGGCGGTGGTGAGAGCCGGCCAACGCCTCTCCGGCCTCTAGCCCCTCCCCCACCCCCGGGTGTGAGAACGGCCCGTCTCACCGAGGTGAGACGGGCCGAGTGGAGTACGTAGCCCCGACCGGATTCGAACCGGCGCTACCGCCTTGAGAGGGCGGCGTCCTGGGCCACTAGACGACGGGGCCAAGACTTTTCCTGCATCGCCGGCCTGACGGTCGGCGCCGCTGTAGTCTAGCGGCGGGTCCCCTCGCGGGCGCGCAGGGGGTGGCTGGCGGGGTCGAGCACAGCGCCGCCAGCATGACCCCGGCTGTGGGCTCCTTCGTGAGCCGGCTCCCGGGGGCTCACCACGGGGCCCGGAACGCGAAACAGCCCGCCTCACCGAGGTGAGACGGGCTGATCGGAACTGTAGCCCCGACCGGATTCGAACCGGCGCTACCGCCTTGAGAGGGCGGCGTCCTGGGCCACTAGACGACGGGGCCAGAACCTTCTCCTGCACCACCCTGCCGGGCGGTGCCGCCGAACTCTACCAGAGAATTCTTCTCAGCCCCCCTTGCGGGCGACCGGAGCGCTCTCCAGCGGGATCCAGCGACCGGTGCTCTCGCGACCACCGGTTGCTGGGGTACCAGGACTCGAACCTAGACTAACTGAACCAGAATCAGTTGGGCTGCCAATTACCCCATACCCCATTGGCACCTCACGGTGCCGTTCGGTGCCTTGCGGCACCGGAGAGAAACTTTACCCTCCCGGCCCCGGCTAGGCCAAATCGGGGGCCCGAACCCGTGCTGTACTGCGGTTCCGGGCCCCGACGAGTCAGCCGACCGGGACGACCGGGTTGGTCAGCTCCCCGATCCCCTCGATACGAACGGTGACGGTATCCCCCTCCGCCAGCGGGCTAACCCCCGCAGGGGTGCCGGTGAGCACCACGTCGCCGGGGAGCAGCGTCATCACGTGCGAGACGTACGACACCAGGGCCGGGACGTCGAAGACCATGTCCCGCGTCCGGCCGAGCTGCCGCACCTCCATCTCCTCCGGGTTGCGACCCACCTCGCACCGGACCTCCAGGTCGGTGACGTCCAGGTCCGTGGTGATCCAGGGCCCGATGGGGCAGAACGAGTCGAAGCCCTTGGCCCGGGTCCACTGCCCGTCGGAGCGCTGGAGGTCCCGGGCGGTCACGTCGTTGGCGCAGGTGTAGCCGAAGATGGCCCGCTCGGCGGCGGCCCGGTCGGCCCGGCGGGCCCCAGGGGCGCCGATCACCACGGCCAGCTCGGCCTCGTGCTCGACCCGCTTGGAGAAGATCGGCAGCCGGATGGCGTCGCGCGGGCCGATCACCGAGGTGGACGGCTTGAGGAAGAGCAGCGGCTCCTTCGGCACCGCGCTGCCCTGCTCGGCGGCGTGCTCGGCGTAGTTGCGGCCGACGCAGACCACCTTGCTGGGCAGGATCGGGGAGAGCAGTCGGACGTCGGAGAGCGCCCACCGGGCACCGCTGAACTGGATCTGGCCGAACGGGTGGCCCTCGATCTCGGCGATGGTCAGGCCCTGTGGGCCCGCCTCCGGCTCGCCCTCGACGGCCCCGAACGACATTCCCTTGGCATGAGCGAAACGAGCGATACGCACCAGGCCAATCTAGCCCCGGGACGACGTCCGGCCGCGCCGACGGGCACGCCGGGGCGGCGAGTGCCCTCCTGCTACGCGTACGGGAGGCACCCCAGGCGGCGGGGCGGGGGTGTCGGAGGGGAGGGTCCGGGGCGGCCACCCTACGTGGTCCGTCGCCGGCGCGGACCGGGTTCGCCACTTCGTACCCGCACGACGTGGCGTCGCGCCTAGCGTCGGCTACCGGAGGTTCGTTCGTATGCCTGCATCGACACGAAACCACAGGGCCCTCGCAGTGTTCGTACACTGCCTCGGCATCCTCGCCGCCGTGCCGGCACTGCCCACGGCGGCCCCGGAGGCGGCCACGCCGGCAGCGGCGGCCCGTCCGGCCGCGGCCGTCGCCACGCCGACGGAGACCCCGACACCAACCGACTCGGCGACGGCGCCGACGCCGGCGGCGCCCGCGCCGCCCCCGCTGGTCTCGCCGTCCGTGGTGGTGCCGACCCAGGGCGCACCGTCACCGGTGACGGTGGCGGTCACCCCGGCCGGCACACCCGCGCCGGGCTACCAGGTCCAGGTCCGCAACACCGGGAGCCGGCCACTGGCCACCACGGTGCGCCAGGAACTGCCGGCCGGGACGTCCGCGACCTGGATCACCCCCGGCGGGCGGGCCACCCGCTCGGCGGCGAGCACCGAGGTGACCTGGCAGCTCAACCTGCCCGCCCGCAGCACCACCACGCTGCACACCGCGCTCTCCGCCGCCGCGCCGGGCCGACCGCTCGCCGCGCCGGCCTGCGCCTTCACGAGCGACGGCAACCGGCCGTACGACTGCGCGACCGCGACCTGGAGCGGCGCGACGGTACCGGCGGCCGAGGTCACCGCGGCCCCGCCGTGGCGCCGGCCCCCGGTGCTGCTCGCCGCGCTGGCCGTGGTCCTCCTGGCCGGGCTCGGCGGGCTGTGGTGGTGGCAGCGGCGCCGACGCGTACGCTCCGGTGCCCGGCAGCCCGGGGCGACCGCGCCGGCCGGGACCGCCGGGGCGACCGTGCCGGGGACGATCGACCGGGGGACCGTGTACCCCCGGCCCGCCACGCCGACGGCTGCGACCCGCCGCCGCAGGCCTCCGGTCTGGCTGCTGGTGGGGGCGGCCCTGGCGCTCCTGGCCGGGGTGGTCCTCGCGGCCACGCTGACCGCCACCCGGCGGGTCGCCGCGATCGACACGACCAAGCAGCCGACCAGCGGCGCCTGGGTGGGGCGCAGCGCGACGGGGGTGGTCGGCGTGCCGCTGCGCGAGCAGGCGCTGGAGTTCACCGTCTACCGGGTCGCCTGCCCGAGCAGGCCGGTCGCCGGCGGGCAGTGCCAGGCCACCGTCGGGGTCCGCAACGTCAGCCCGCAGCAGCAGACCTGGCACGGTCAGATGCAGCGCGCGTACCTGCCGGGCGGCACCTGGGTCAGCACCGACGAGGCGGCGACCCGGCTGGCCAACCAGGGGCGGGACGTGTTCGCCCAGCCGCTCGCCGCGGGCAGCCGGCTGGTGCTGCCGCTGGTGTTCACGGTCGACGGCCCGGCCCGGCCGAAGCAACTCGAGCTGCGCAGCGGAGTGTTCTCCGCCGGGGTCCGGGTGGACGTGCCCTGACCCGGGGCGCGGGGCGGAGACCGTTGGCGCCGCCCCGGGCCAGGCCGGGGTGGGCACGGGGGGTGGGCGGGCGGCGGTCGTACGCTGGGACGGTGACCGCCGCCCTCGTCCCTGCCGCACCGCTGCACCTGACCGACTGGCAGGCCCGGCGGCGCGCCCACGAGGAGCGGGTCGACGGATGGCTGACCCCGCACCTGGCCCGCCGCCGCACCGGCGCGAAGCACCCGGTGGAGGACTTCCTCTTCACCTACTACTCGCACCGCCCCGCCCAGCTGCGCCGCTGGCATCCCGGGGCGGGCGTGGTGCTGCGCGGCGCGGACCCGGCCGGGTTCGGCCCGGACTACCGGGCCACCGCCGCCGGGCTCACCCTCGACACCGAGGCGGTACGCGCCCGGCGGGCCGGCTCGGTGGACTGGATCCGCGCCCTGCTCGCGGCGACCGCCGGCCGGCCCGCGCACCTGGGCTGCTTCGGGATGCACGAGTGGGCGATGGTCTACCGGCAGACCCAGGAGGAGGTACGCCACAACGCGTGGCCGCTGCGGCTCAGCCCGGCGGAGACGGCAGCCGTGGTCGAGGAGCGGGGCGTGCGGTGCAGCCACTTCGACGCGTACCGGTTCTTCACCGCGCCGGCCCGGCCGCTGAACCTGCTCGCCCCGACCCGGGAGAGCCAGCACGACCTGGAGCAGCCGGGCTGTCTGCACGCCAACATGGACCTCTACAAGTGGGCGTACAAGCTGTCCCCGCTGGTCTGCTCGGAGCTGGTGGCCGACGGCTTCGCCCTGGCCCGGGAGATCCGCGCGCTGGACATGCGGGCCAGCCCGTACGACCTGGCCGCGCTCGGGTACCCGCCGGTGCGGGTGGAGACCCCCGAGGGCCGCGCCGAGTACGCCGCCGCGCAGCGCGGGTTCGCCGAGCGGGCCGCCGTCCTGCGCGCCCGGCTGCTCGCCGCGCTCGGCTGAGCGCAGGGGCCCCTCCCGACGCCCGTGGCGCGGCAGGAGCCCCTGCTTATCCTTCCGGCCTCAGCTCGCCGTGCAGCTCAGGGTGGGGATGGTGGGCGCGGCGGTGCTGCTGCCGAGGAAGCCGAAGGTGGCCTCCGCGCCCGGGGCGAGCGCCCCGTTCCAGCTCACGTTGCGGGCGGTGACCGCGCCGCCGGTCTGGGCCAGCTCGGCGTTCCACGACTGGCTGATCCGCTGGCCGTCGGGGAGGGTGAAGCCGACCGTCCAGCCGACCGTCCGGGCGGTCCCGGTGTTGCTGACGACCACCTCGCCCTGGAAGCCGCCCTGCCACTGCCCGACGATCCGGTAGCCGGCCGTGCAGCCGACCCCCGAGGTCGGGCCCGCCGTGGGCGTGGCGGTGGGCGTCGGCGTCGGCGTGCTCGTCGGGGTGGGGGTGGTGCCGGAGAGCGCGGCGACCAGCGCCGGGTACCAGCGGTCCGACATCTTCTGGTCGCCGGCGGCGTTGGGGTGCACCCCGTCGTACGTGTCGGTGGCGGTGCTGAAGCCCGTCCACTGGTCGACGACCACGATCGGGGACTGGGCGGTGGTCTTCCCCGCCGCCCAGCCGTCGATCGCGCTGTTGAACGCGACCACCCGCTGCCCGCACTCGGCGCAGCTGGCCGGGGCCATCGGGATGATCTTCGCGACGATCACCCGCATCGCCGGGTTGCTGGCCCGCATCTGGTCCACCAGCTTCGAGTGGGCGGCCAGGATGGTCGCCGGCGCGATGCTGCTCCACACGTCGTTGGTGGCGAAGTGCATGAGCACGATGTCGGGGTGGGTGGCGGAGAGCCAGCCGGGGAGCAGGTTCTGGTTGGCGACGTTCGTCACCAGGTACCCGCCGTGGCCCTCGTTGTCACCGTCGTACGCCTGCCCGCAGCCCTGCGGGCCGAGCGTGCCGACGAAGTCGATGTTCGTGTGGCCGGTGGACTGGAGGCGGTTCCAGAGGATCGACCGCCAACAACCGGGCGAGCCGGTGATCGAGTCACCGAGCGGCATGACCCGCACCGGTGCGGCGACGGCCGGCGCGGCGGACGCGGGCAGGGTGGGCGCGGCGGCGAACAGCCCGGTCAGCAGGGTGAGGGAGACCGCCGCGAGGGCGGCGAGCAGGACCGGAACGATTGGCCTTCGAAGCATGGTGAGGGGGCTCCTGTCACGTGACGTCGTACGGTCGGTGACGGCCCGGTTGCTCCCAGGGCCATTCCACCAGATCGCCGCCCGTCCCTCAACGGCCTCCCGAATACCGGCCCCCGGCCGCTCCGGGATCGCCCACCGGCGTGGGCCCGGTCGAGGTCCCGACGCGGGCCGTCGCGCCCCGGTCAGGGGTGACCGCGATGCGTGGCCCACTCGGGGGCGAGGATCGACATCACCGTGGCGTCCACCCAGTCGTCGCCGTCGCGCAGCACCTGGCGCAGCACCCCCTCGGCGACGAAGCCGACCTTCTCGTAGACCCGCCGGGCCTGGGGGTTGAAGGCGAACACCTCCAGCGAGATCCGGTGCAGGCCGAGCCGCTCGAAGCCGTACCCGACGACCAACCGCACCGCCTCGGTGCCAAGCCCCCGGTTCCGGCCGGACGCGGCGAACAGGGTGCGAAAGTTGCAGCTGTGGTTCCACCCGTCCCAGTCGTTGAGGACGACCTCGCCGACGCAGTCGCCGGTGGCCCGGTCGACCACGGCCAGATCGAGCCGGTCGGCCTGCGCGTTGCGGCTGCCGTACCAGTCGCGCAGCCGCCGCTCGTCGAAGCCGCCTGGCGGGCTGCCGGTCAGCCGGCCGACCTCGGGGTCGGCCATGGCGGCGCCGAGGGCCGCCACATCCCCGTCGACGAACGGGCGCAGGACGACGCGTTCCCCGGTGAGGGTCGGCTTGACGGCGAAGTCGGGCGTCGGGGCGGTGTTCATGCCCTGGGACGCTAGGGCCCGTTCCGGCCCCGCCATACCCGATTTTCCGCCGGGACGGTCAGTCGTCGTCGGCCCGGCGGTCGCGCTTGCGCTGGGACTGGCGCTTCTTGTCGGTGAGGCGGCGCTCCTTGGCGCGCCGCGACGGGCGGGTCGGGCGACGCGGCGGGGGCGGCGGGGCCACCGCCTCGCGCAGCAGCGCCGCCATCCGCTCCCGGGCTGCCTCCCGGTTGGCGAGCTGGGCCCGGTGCTCGCTCGCGGCGACGGTGAGCACCCCGTCGACGAGCCGGCCGGCCAGGCGTTGCAGCGCCCGGGCGCGCAGCGGCTCCGGCAGGCTCGGCGAGCCGGCCACGTCGAAGCTCAGCTCCACCCGCGAGTCGGTGGTGTTGACGCCCTGCCCACCCGGGCCCGACGAGCGGGAGAACCGTTCGCGCAGCTCGGCTCCCGGCACCACCAGCCGGTCGGTCACCCGCAGTCCGTCGTCCACGCCCCGAGGCTAGCGCCCCACCCGCGCCCGTGGTCGGGCATGGGTCGCCGAAGGGCCGAGAGCCGGTCAGCTCAGCCGCCCTTGCCGATGATGGTGTCGGCGGTCTGTTGTACCTGCTCGATCGGGATGGCGAAGCCGATGCCGATCGAGCCGCTGCCGTCGATGGTGGCGATGGCGGTGTTCACCCCGACCACCTCGCCCCGGGCGTTGACCAGCGGGCCGCCGGAGTTGCCCGGATTGATCGACGCGTCGGTCTGCACCGCCCGGTGCCGGTTGGTGCCGAGCCGCACCTGGCGGTCGAGCGCGCTGACGATGCCCGCGGTGACGGTGCCGGCCAGCCCGAGCGGGGAACCGACCGCGAGCACCGGCTCGCCGACCCGGGTGGCGCCCGGCTTGGCCAGCGGCAGCGGGGCCAGGCCGGCGTCCGGGGGCACCCGGAGCACGGCCAGGTCGCTGCCCGGCTCCCGGCCGACCACCTCGGCGGGGAACCGCCGGCCGTCCGGCAGCTCCACCGTGACCGCTGTCCCGCCGCCCTTGGCCAGGATGTGGTCGTTGGTGATCAGGTGCTGTTGGTCGTCGATGGCGAACCCGGAGCCGGTCGCCCCGGCGCCGGAGCCGCCCCCGACCAGCACCGACACCACGCCCGGCACGGTCCGCTCGGCGGCGGTGACCAGCTCGGCGGGCACCGGGGCCGCCGACGCCGCCGACGGGCCCGGCGCGCCGGCCTGGTCGGCGACCCACATGCCGGCCGCCGCGCCTGACAGGGTGGACAGGGCGACCACCCCGGCCGCGGCCAGCAGCCGGTCCCGCCAGCCGCGCCGCCGGCCGCCCCCCTCCTGACCGGGTACGTCCCACCGGCCCCGTCCGTCCGGGTCGAGTTCGGGCGAGACGAACCACGGTCCGCGCGGCTCGCCCAGTCCGGTCTGCACTGCCATGCGTGCGCTCCTCACGTCCTTGTCACCGCGGATGTCCGTCTCGGGAACCCGGAAGGGTCGGCGTGCTGACGTGCCGGGACCCGCGCCCGACCGGTTCAGGGCAGCCGGGAGAACCACCGCATCGACCCCGCCGCGGCCCCCATCGCGAGGACCAGCCCGAGCCCGATGAACCGGGCGGAGACGTCCTGCCGCTCCCGGCGGTAGCCGACCGAGGTGCCGATGTCGTCGTAGACCGCCCGCAGCTCCGCGCTGCTGGTCGCCTCGTGGAAGCCGCCCCCGGTGGAATCGGCGACCGCCCTGAGGGTCTGCCCGTCCACCGGCACCTGGATGGGTCGGCCGCCCCGGTCGACGAACCCGGACGGGGTGCCGAACGAGATGGTGTGCACCGGCACCTTCGCCGCGACCGCCTCGTCGGCGGCCTCCATCGGGTCCATGCCGGAGGTGTTCGCCCCGTCGGAGAGCAGGATGATCCGGGCCGGCGGTGGCTGCTTGGCCGCCTGACTGTCCAGCCCTTTCAACGCGCCGAGCGAGGTGTTGATCGCCTCCCCGATGGCGGTGCCCTGCACGCCGGTGGCACCCTCGGCGAGGCGGTCGATGCCCTCGTGCAGGGCCTCCCGGTCGGTGCCGGGCGGCACCAGCACCGCAGCGCTGCCGGCGAACGCGACCAGCCCCACGTTGAACTCGTCGGGCAGGCCGTCGACGAACCGCCGGGCGGCCTGCTTGGCCGCGCTGAGCCGGTCCGGTTCGACGTCGGAGGCGAGCATCGAGGTGGACACGTCCACGGCCACCATGACGGTGGCCCGTTCCCTGGGCACCCGCACCTCGTCGTGCGGCCGGGCGAAGCCCACCACCAGCAGCGCCAGCATGGCCAGGAAGAGGCCCGCCGGCAGGTGCCGGCGCCACGCGGGGCGGTGCGGGGCGACCCGGTCGAGCAGCCGCAGGTTGGTGAAGCGGACGGCGTACCGGCTGCGGCGGCGCTGGGCCAGCAGGTAGCCGGCGGCCAGGGCGGCGACCCCGAGCAGCAGCCAGAGCCGGGCGGGTGACTGCCAGCTCACGCGGCACCTCCCCGCGCCGCGCCCGGCACCCGCGCCGGGCCGCCCCCGCTCGCCGCCGGCGCCAGGGCGAGCCGGCGCTGGGCGTGCACGTGCCGGACGATGTCGGCGCACCAGTCCCGGTCGGTGCGCAGCGGCAGGTGGGCCGCCCCGCACCGGCGCAGCGCCTGGCTGATCTGGTCGCGTTGGGCGGCGGCAGCCTCGGCGTACCGCTCGCGCAGCCGGGGGTCGCCGGTCCACACCTCCCGCCGCCGGCCGGTCTCCGGGTCGACCAGGGTGATCAGGCCGACGTCCGGCAGCTCCAGCTCACGCGGGTCGGTCACCTGCACGGCGAGCACCTGGTGCCGCACGGCGAGCCGGCGCAGCGGCGCCTCCCAGGGTGGCGGGGCCGCCGGGTCGTCGGGCAGGCCGTCGAGGAAGTCGGAGACCACCACGACCAGGCCACGTCGGGCGGCGACCCGCCCCACCGCGGCCAGCCCGTCGGTCAGGTCCGGGGGCGCCAGCGGCGCGGTGTCCGGTTCGTACCCGCCGACGCGCGGCGCGGACAGCAACGTGCGGAGCAGCCCGAGCAGGTGGGTCCGGCCGCTGCGGGCGGGGAACCGGTGCAGCCCGTGCGGGGCCAGCAGTTGGGCGCCGAGCCGGTTGCCGGAGCCGGCGGTGAGGAAGCCGACCGCCGCCACCGCGGCCACCGCCAGCTCGCGCTTGTCCAGTTCGGCGGTGCCGTACTCCATGCTGGGGCTGGCGTCCACCAGCAGCCAGGTGGTCAGCTCCCGGTCGGCGTCGACCTCGCGGACGTGCGGGACGGTGGTCCGGGCGGTGACGGCCCAGTCCATCCTGCGCACCTCGTCCTCGCCCGGCCGATACTCGCGGCTGCCGGCGACCTCGCTGCCCGGACCGGGCAGCAGCCCGCGGTACTGGCCGTGCAGCAGCCCGTCCAGGCGGCGGGTGACGGTCAGCTCCAGCCGGCGCAGCCGCCCGCCCGGCGCGAGGTCGGCCAGGGTCGGGTCGGCCAGGGTCGGGTCGGCCGGCGGGGCCCCGCTCCACGTCGGCGGGGTGCCGTTCGACGACCGCGTGGTCCCGCCCCGCGCGGGCGGGACGGCGGGGCCCCTCACGCCGCCGCCAGGTCGGTGGCGTACCCGGTGTGGTGGGTGGCGATCCGGGGCGGCGGCACCGCGTCGACCAGCCGGCGCACCACCGCCTCGGCGGAGACCCCGTCGGCGACCGCGTCGAAGGAGAGCACCAGCCGGTGGGCGAGGACGTCCACCGCCAGTTCCCGGACGTCCTCGGGCAGCACGTGGTCCCGGCCGCGCAGCAGCGCCTGGGCCCGGGCGGCGGCGACCAGACCCAGGGTGGCCCGGGGGCTGGCCCCGTACGCCAGCAACGGCGCGATCTCGGGCAGCCCGAACCGGCCCGGGTCCCGGGTGGCCAGGATCAGCCGGACGACGTACTCGGCGAGGGCGTGGTGCACGAAGACGTCGCCGGCCCGGCGTTGCAGCGCGCGCAGCCGGCCGGGGTCGAGGACCGGGCGCGGACTCGGCCGGCCGGCGCTCATCCGATAGAGGATGGCCAGCTCGTCGGCGTCCCCCGGGTAGTCCACGACGATCTTGAGGAGGAATCGGTCGCGCTGCGCCTCGGGGAGCTGGTACACGCCCTCGGACTCGATCGGGTTCTGGGTGGCGAGCACCAGGAACGGGTCGGGGACGGGCCAGCTCCGCCCGCCGATGGAGACCTGCCGCTCGGCCATCGCCTCAAGCAGCGCGGACTGCACCTTGGCCGGGGCGCGGTTGATCTCGTCGGCGAGCAGCAGGTTAGCCATGATCGGGCCTAGCTCGACGTCGAAGCTCTCCTTCGAGGCCCGGTAGATGCGGGTGCCGACGATGTCTGAGGGCACCAGGTCCGGGGTGAACTGGATCCGGGAGAAGGTTCCGCCGACCACGGTGGCGAGGGTGTGCGCGGCGAGTGTCTTGGCCACGCCGGGGACGCCCTCCAGCAGGCAGTGGCCGTTCGCGAGCAGCGCGGTGAGCAGGCGTTCGACGAGCCGATCCTGCCCGACGATCACGCGTTTGACCTCGAAGAGCGTCTGTTGCAGCTCGGCGCCGGTCGGATCGGGATCGACCGGGCTGGGCAGGCTGGCCAGGGTGTCCGAGATGTCCGTCACGGTGCTTGCTTCCCGGGCGGCGGTCCGGCAAACGTCGGAAATTACGCCACTCGGTGGCCCTTTGTCCCCCTGACCGGGGCGACCGTCGCCATCCGCCGCGAAGCACGCCCCGGGTCCGGTAGCGGACGCGACGACGCCGGCCCACCGGGGGCCGGCGTCGTCGGGTGGCATGGATCAGGGGGTGAACACCGCCAGGTGGAAGGGTCGGTCCGACGGGGCGCCGGTCGAGTCGACCGTCTGCACGAACACGCCGTTCGGCGTGCCGAGCCGCGGCGCGACCGAGACCTCGCCGGCCGGCGGGACGCAGCAGTTGGCGGCATCGCCGACGTTGGCCACGTACGCGCCCCGGACCAGGCTGTGGTTGAAGATGACCTGGTACTGGCCGGGGCCGTACCTGGTCGCGGAGACCGCGTCGTGCCCGCGGAGCAGCACGCCGGCGCTGCTGACCACCGCGAAGGAGGTGGAGCCCGCCACGAAGGACGGGCTCACGTCCCGCAGCGCCGCCCTGGCCTGGGCCGCCTCGGCCGGCGTCACCGTCGGCTGGCCCACCCGCGCGGCGGGGCGGGCCCCCGGCTGCCCGGTCTGGGCCGCGGGCTTCGCCGTCGTCGTCTGGGCGGCGGCGATGCCGCCACCGGTCAGCGTCAGCGCCAGCACGCCGAACGTGACCGCAGCCGCCCTACCGGAAATGAATCTCGCCATGACAGGTCCCCCTTTTGTCGACCGTGTCGAAACGACCGGCTCGTCAGGCAACGAGTCGGATAGCCTCCGAGCCTGATCGGTGTTTCGTAAAGCGTCGGCACAGCCGCCGCCGACACATTGACCGTGCCGAAAAGCGGGCCACCAGACGACCTCTGAGCAGCTACTACTGCCGAGAACACCAGGGCTGGAACCAGGTGGAAACTAGCACCGGGAAAAGTGCAGGGTCAATAGATGACCACGGCGTTTCGGATTTATTCAGGCGATCGGAGAATTGCGAAACATGAGCGCTGGGAAATTCACGAAAGGCGCCCAGGCTCAGGGTCATTGCGTTTTCACGGGTGCGGTCCCTGGTCGGCCCGGGGACCGTGGCCGGGGCGAGGCGGCCGATGCCGTGGGGCGGCGCCTATGGAGCTGAGTCGTCCACGTCGTCACCGCCGGTCGGGCCACCGCCGTCGCGTCACCCACCACCGTCGGTAGATATCCGGTCACCGTCACCGTCACCGTCAGCGGCAGCGGCAGCGGCAGCAGCCGGTTCCGGTTGGCGGCGATCGCGATTGCCCGCCGCCGGAGACGTGGCGGGCGTCTCCCGCACCTCGACACGGGCGCTAGCGTGTCGCCGTGGACACGTCCGAGAAGGCGCCGCCCGGGTTCGACCGGGGTGCCCGGGCCCGCGTGTGGCTCTGCTGGCTGGCCGTGGCGCCCGGGCTGGCCTGGGCGGCGGTCCGGCTGACCGGCCTGGAACGGGGCCCGCTCGTGCAGGCGGTCGCCTTCACCCCGTACGTGGCGGCCTGGACGCCCGTGCCGCTGCTGCTCGCGCTCGCCCTGCGACGCCGCTGGCCGGCGGCGGTCGCGGCCCTGGTCGCGGTGGCGCTGATCGGGACGGTCGCGCCCCGGGCGCTGCCCGGCGGGCGGCCCGCCGCGCAAGGGCCGGAGCTGCGGCTGCTCACCGCCAACCTGCTGGCCGGCGCGGCCGACGCCGGCGCCGTGGTGGACCTGGTCCGCGCGCACCGGGTCGACGTGCTGACCGTGCAGGAGTTCACCCCGGGCGCGGCAACCGAGCTGGACCGGCTGGGCCTGGCCGGCCTGCTGCCCCACCGGCAGCTCAACCCGCAGGTGGGCACCACCGGCTCGGGCCTCTACGCCCGCTTCCCGATCGCCGGGGGCGGGATCCGGCAGAACCGCGGCGGCTGGGGATTCAGCCAGGCGTACGGCACGGTGCTGCCGCCGGGCGGGCCGCCGGTGCGGATCGAGTCGGCCCACCCGGCGGCCCCGTACGCGGTCGACCAGGTCGGGGCCTGGCGTGCCGACCTGGAGGCGCAGCCGGCCGCCACCCCGACGGCGGGGCTGTCGATCCTGGCCGGGGACTTCAACGCCACCCTCGACCACGCGCCGCTGCGCTCCCTGCTGGCCACCGGGTACGCCGACGCCGCCGACGCCGCCGACGCCGGGCTCACCGGCACCTGGGGGCCCTACGACGGTGACCTGATCCCGCCGGTGACGATCGACCACGTGCTGGTGGACCGGCGGATCGCCGTCCGGTCGGTGGCGGTGCACCCGCTGCCGGGCAGCGACCACCGCGCGGTCCTGGCGGGGCTGCGGGTGCCCGCCCCACCCCCAACGGGCGGGTGAGCGAGCGGCCCCTGCGCGTCGGGCAGTACGACGCGGTCACCGACCGGCCCAGCGTGCACCGCGCCCCCGCTCAGACGTGGGCGCGGTCCAGGCCATAGGTGAGCGCGTCGACGAGGGCGCGCCAGGACGCCTCGACCACGTTCGGGTGCACGCCGACGGTCGTCCAGTCCCGGCCCGTCCCGTCGGCGGTCTCCACCAGCACCCGGGTGACCGCACCGGTGCCGTGGCTGCCCTCCAGGATGCGCACCTTGTAGTCGGCCAGCTCGAAGTCGCGCAGCTCCGGGTAGTGCCGGCACAGGCCGACCCGCAGTGCCTCGTCCAGGGCGTTGATCGGGCCGTTCCCCTCGGCCGTGGCGATCACCCGCTCGCCGCGCACCCGGATCTTGACGGTGGCCTCGGAGACGACCGCGCCGTCCTCGCGGTGCTCGACCAGCACCCGGTACGACTCCAGGGCGAACGGCCGGGTCGGCGCGGCGCCGGGCAGCTCGGAGCGGACCAGCAGCTCGAAGGAGGCGTCGGCGGCCTCGAAGGACCAGCCCTCGGCCTCCAGCTCCTTCACCCGGCTGGTCACCTTCGACAGGGTCTCCGGATGGCCGGCCAGGTCCAGGCCCAGCTCGCGGCTCTTCAGCTCGACGCTGGCCCGGCCGGCCATCTCGGTGATCAGGATCCGCATGTCGTTGCCCACCACGCGTGGGTCCACATGGTTGTAGAGCAGCGGATCCACCTTGATCGCGCTCGCGTGCAGCCCCGCCTTGTGAGCGAAGGCGGCGGCCCCGGCGTACGCCTGGTGGGTGTCGGGGGCGATGTTGGCGATCTCGGCGATGGCGTGGGAGACCCGCACCATCTGTTCCAGGCAGCCGTCCGGTAGGACCGGCAGCCCGAGCTTGAGTTGGAGGTTGGCGACGACGGCGAAGATGTCGGCGTTGCCGGGGCGCTCGCCGTACCCGTTGGCGGTGCCCTGGACGTGGCGGACGCCGGCCTCGACGGCCGCGATGGTGTTGGCCACCGCGCAGGCGGTGTCGTTCTGGGCGTGCATGCCGAGCCGCCCGGGATCGACGCCGGTCCGCGCGACCAGGTCGGCGATCGCGGCGGTCACCTGGGAGGGCAGCATCCCGCCGTTGGTGTCGCAGAGCACCATCACCTCGGCGCCGGCGGCCAGCGCGGTCTGGACCACCGCCGCCCCGTACGCCGGGTCGTGCCGGTAGCCGTCGAAGAAGTGCTCGCCGTCGACGAAGACCCGCCGCCCCTCGGCGACGAGGTGGGTCACGGTGTCCCGGATCATCGCCAGGTTCTCGGCGGCGGTGGTGCGCAGCGCCCGCTCGACGTGCCGCAGGTCGGCCTTGGCGACCAGCGCGACGGCCGGGGTACGCGCGTCCAGCAGCGCCCGGACCTGCGGGTCGTCGGCCACCGCGACGCCCGCCTTGCGGGTCGCCCCGAACGCGACGAGCTGGGCGTGCTTCAGGTCCAGCTCGGTGCGGGCCCGGCGGAAGAACTCGGTGTCCTTCGGCACGGCGCCCGGCCAGCCCCCCTCGATGAAGCCGACCCCGAACTCGTCGAGCAGCCGGGCGACGGCCAGCTTGTCGACCACCGAGTAGGTGAGCCCCTCTCGCTGGGCGCCGTCGCGCAGCGTCGTGTCGTAGACCTGGAACGTCATGGAGGGTCCTCTCGGGCGCGAGTGGGACGGGGCGGCGGGGCGGGGTGGGACCAACAAAAAGACCTCCCGCGGATGCGGGAGGTCTGCGCGCTCGGCGGAGGGAGGCCGGGCGCGCTAGGTGCCGATAATGACGACGCTGCTGGTCACGATCACCACTCTGCCACCCGCCCCACCGTTTTGGGAGGCACAATCCACATGTCGGGACGGTGACGCAGGGTTGCGATACCTCATCCGCCCTCACCTGCGGGGCAGAACCCGCCGCCGGTGATCGGGTTCACAAGTCACCTGGCCGCTATCAAGCCGAAACACCGCTGCGGCAGTATCTGGAACAGATCCAGTTACGGCCTCGTGCCGCTGCCAAGGAGGACCCCGTGCTCACTGTCGGTGACCGTTTTCCCGAGTACGAACTCACCGCCTGCGTGTCTCTCGACGCCGACAACGCGTTCGAGTCGATCAACCACAAGTCTCACCAGGGCAAGTGGCGGGTTGTCTTCTTCTGGCCGAAGGACTTCACCTTCATCTGCCCGACGGAGATCGCCGAGTTCGGTCGGCTGAACGGCGAGTTCGCCGACCGGGACGCCCAGGTGCTCGGCGTGTCGGTCGACAACGAGTTCGTCCACTACGCCTGGCGCAAGGACCACCCGGACCTGCGCGAGCTGCCCTTCCCCATGCTCAGCGACATCAAGCGCGAGCTGACCGCCGACTGCGGCGTGCTCGGCGAGGACGGCGTGGCCCAGCGCGCCACCTTCATCGTCGACCCGGACAACGAGATCCAGTTCGCCATGGTGACCGCCGGCTCGGTCGGCCGGAACGTCTCCGAGGTGCTGCGGGTGCTCGACGCGCTGCAGACCGACGAGCTGTGCCCGTGCAACTGGAACAAGGGCGGCGACACCCTCGACGCCACCAAGCTGCTCGCCGGCGCCGGGGCCTGACGATGGGTCTCGACGCGGTCAAGGCAGCCCTGCCGGAGTACGCCAAGGACATCAAGCTCAACCTCGGCTCCACCGTCGGCGCCTCGACGCTGAAGCCGGAGCAGGCCTGGGGCACCGCGCTGGCCTGCGCCGTAGCGGCGCGCAACCCGGTGGTGCTCCGGGAGATCGCCGCCGAGGCCGCCGGTCACCTCACCCCCGAGGCGGTCGAGGCGGCCAAGGGCGCCGCCACGATCATGGCCATGAACAACGTCTACTACCGGGCCAAGCACCTCATCGGCGACGACCAGTACGCGTCGATGCCGGCCCGGCTGCGGATGCAGATCATCGCCCGACCGGGTGTGGAGAAGGGCGACTTCGAGCTGTGGTGCCTCGCCGTCTCGGCGATCACCGGCTGCGGCGTCTGCCTGGAGTCGCACGAGAAGACGCTGCGCGGGGCCGGCTTCACCCGCGAGCAGGTGCACGAGGGACTGCGGATCGCCGCCGTGGTGCACGCCGCCGCGGTGGCGCTCGACGCGCAGGCCGCGCTGGCCTGAGCCCGCCGCCCCGACTCCGCCGGCGCCGCTACCGCGGTGCCGGCGGAGTCGGCGTTTCCGGCGGTACGTGTGTAGGAGCCGACCGGGCTGGGTAGGTGTATTTCGGACAACGAGAACACCCCCTCTCCGAGACGACTACGACAGTCGAGGCAGGAGCACCCCATGGACAGGCTCGACCCGCACACCACACACGGCACGCCGGAGCCCATGACCCACGGCGGGCAGGGTTCGGTCGCCGGCGGCGCCCCCGCCGGCGCGTTCGACCCGTGGAGCTACCGCGACCGGGCGTCGGCGGCCGACGCCGACCTGGTCGGCTACAAGGTCGAGGCCACCGACGGCGGCATCGGCAAGATCGACAGCGCGAGTCACGAGGTCGGCAGCAGCTACCTCGTGGTCGACACCGGCCCGTGGATCTTCGGCAAGAAGGTGATGCTGCCGGCCGGCACGGTCAACCACGTCGACCACGACGAGCGCAAGGTGCACGTCGACCGCGACAAGGACCAGATCAAGGCCGCGCCCGAGTACGACGAGGACAGCCACAGCGACCCGGCGTACCGGGACAAGCTCGGCGGCTACTACGACGAGAGCTACGGCAACCTGCCCCCGGGCACCGCTCGCTGAGCGGGGCCGCCGGCCCGGCCGGCGGGGCCAGGTTCACCGTCACGGCCGGTGGGGTTCACCCCCACCGGCCGTTACCGTGTCAGGGTGGACGCGATCGAGGTAACCCGCAGGATTCCCTTCTCCGCGATGTTCAACTTCCGTGATGTCGGCGGCTACCCGGCGGGCGACGGGCGCACCGTCGCCTGGGGACGGCTCTACCGCTCGGACTCACCGCACCGGATCGACGGCGCCGACCGGGACGCCTTCGTCGCCCTCGGCGTCCGCACCGTGATCGACCTGCGCCGCCCGGACGAGGTGGCCCGGGACGGCCGGGTGCCGGAGCTGGACGGGCTCACCTACCGGCACATCCACCCGGAGCACACCCCGTGGACGGAGTCGCAGTACGAGCCCGGCTCGAGCCTGGCCCGCTACCTCGCCGACCGGTACGCCGCCCTCGCCGGGACCGGCGCTGCCGGGCTGGCCGAGGCGGTCGGGCTGATCGCCGACGGCGCCGCCGCCCCGGTCGTCGTGCACTGCGTGGCCGGCAAGGACCGCACCGGCATCGTCTGCGCGCTGACCCTCGCGGTGCTCGGCGTGAGCGACGCCGACATCGTCGCCGACTACGCGCTGAGCACGGAGGCGTCGGCGCGGTTCAGCGCCTGGGTGGCCGCCACCACCCCCGAGGCCGAGGAACTCCCCGCGCCGTTCCTGGCGTCCCCGGCCGAGGCGATGGCGCTGTTCCTGACCGAGCTGCGCGCGGGACACGGCTCCGTCGAGGAGTACCTGCGGCACGCCGGCGTCACCGACGCCCAACTCACCGCCCTCCGCGACCACCTGCTGGACTGACCTCCGACCCGGCCGCTCCCCGACCCGGCGACGGCCGCCGGGCGCGGTGGGGCGGCGGGAAATGCCCGGGGCGGCGGGCGCCCCGGGCATCGGGGCCGGTGCTCAGAGGACCCTGGTGACCCAGCCGTGCGGGTCGGCGGCCCGGCCGCGCTGGACGTCCACCAGCCGTCGGTGCAGGTCGGTGGTCACCCGGCCCGGGTCGCCGCCACCGACGATGAACTCGCCGTCGGAGAAGCGGACCTTGCCGATCGGCGTGACCACGGCCGCGGTGCCGCAGGCGAAGGCCTCGCGCAGCCGACCGCTGGCCGCGTCGGCCTGCCAGTCGGCGAAGCTGACCGGCCGCTCCTCGACCCGGTGGCCGGCCTCGGCGGCCAGGGTGAGGATCGCGTCGCGGGTGATGCCCGGCAGGATGGTGCCGGTCAGCGGCGGGGTGACCAGGGTGTCGTCGTCGTAGACGAAGAAGACGTTCATCCCGCCCAGCTCGTCGACGAAGCGGCGCTCCACGGCGTCGAGGAAGACCACCTGGTCGCAGCCGGCCTCGATCGCCTCGGCCTGGGCGGCCAGCGAGGCCGCGTAGTTGCCACCGCACTTGGCCGCGCCGGTGCCGCCCGGGGCCGCGCGGGTGTAGTCCGGCGACACCCACACCGTCACCGGCTTGACCCCGCCGGAGAAGTACGCCCCCGCCGGGGAGGCGATGACCACGTAGAGGTATTCGTTGGCCGGGCGGACGCCGAGGAAGACCTCGCTGGCGAACATGAACGGTCGCAGGTAGAGGCTGCTCCCGTCGCCCTCGGGGATCCACTCCCGGTCGATCTCGACCAGCCGGCGCAGCGACTCGACGAACGTCTCCGGCGGCAGCTGCGGCATCGCCATCCGGCGCGCCGACTCGGCGAACCGGGTGGCGTTGGCCTCCGGCCGGAACATGGTCACCGCGCCGTCGCCGGTGCGGTAGGCCTTCAGGCCCTCGAAGATCTCCTGTGCGTAGTGCAGCACCGCGGCGGCCGGGTCCATCGGGATCGGCGCACGCGCCTCGATCCGGGCGTCGTACCAGCCCTTGCCGTCCGCGTACCGGATGGTGACCATGTGGTCGGTGAAGACCCGGCCGAAGCCCGGGTTCGCGAGCAGGGCGGCCCGGTCCACGGCGGATACCGGCGTGGAATTCGGACGGATCTCGAAGTCGAGCATGTCACCACCGCTCATCGCGCGGACCTCCCTGGGGACGACGGCGGCCGGGACCGCACGCCGGATTCACTGGTGCCAGAAACTTACCCCGAACGGTCGTTCAGCGGGTAGCCGCGTACCGGCGGGACGGACGCCCCGAACGGGCGTTCCGGCTGTTCAGACGCCCTTTCCTCGGGGCATCGGGGCGGGGCGGAGCCGCCGTCAGGCCGCCGCGTGCGCGGCGAGGCGGTCGCCCACCTCGGCGGTGCGCAACGGTACGCCCGGGGCGCGGCCGGCCAGCTCCGCGCCGACGGCGGCGGTCACCCGCGTCGCGGCGTCGGCGTGCCCGAGCTGGTCGAGCAGCAGGGCGGCGGAGAGCACGGCGGCCACCGGGTCGGCGATGCCCTGGCCGGCGATGTCCGGCGCGGAGCCGTGCACCGGCTCGAACATCGACGGGTACGCCCCGGTGGGGTTGATGCAGCCGCTGGCGGCCAGCCCGATGCCGCCGGTGACCGCGGCGGCGATGTCGGTGAGGATGTCGCCGAAGAGGTTGTCGGTGACCACCACGTCGTACCGCTGGGGCTGGGTGACCAGGAACATCGCGGCGGCGTCGACGTGCTGGTACTCCGTGGCCACGTCCGGGTGCTCGGCGGCCACGGCCGCGAAGGCGCGGGCCCACAGCGACCCGGCGTGGGTCAGCACGTTGGTCTTGTGCACCAGGGTGACCTTGCGCCGCTCGCGGCGGGACGCCCGGGCGAACGCGTCGCGGATGACCCGCTCCACCCCGTGCCGGGTGTTCAGGCTCTCCTCGGTGGCCACCTCGGCCGGGGTGTCCCGGTGCAGCGAGCCGCCCGCGCCGGCGTAGAGCCCCTCGGTGCCCTCCCGGACCACGACCAGGTCGACCTCGCCGGGCTTGACGGTGGCCAGCGGGCCGGCCACGCCTGGCCACAGCCGCGACGGGCGGAGGTTCACGTACTGGTCGAAGGCGAACCGGAGCTTGAGCAGCAGGCCGCGCTCCAGCACGCCCGGCGGGACGCTCGGGTCGCCGACCGCGCCGAGCAGGATCGCGTCGTGCCCGGCCAGCTCGGTCAGGACGGAGTCCGGCAGCACCTCGCCGGTGCGGTGGTAACGGGCCGCACCGAGGTCGTACTCGGTGGTCTCCACCCCGGGGAGGACGGCGTCGACGACCTTGAGGGCCTGCGCGACCACCTCGGATCCGATCCCGTCCCCGGCCACCACCGCGATCCGTGCCACGTCGTGAGCTCCCTCGCCTCGTCGTCTTCCGCAACGGTACGACTCTGTCCCGCCTCCCGGTACGATGCTTCCGCATTCTGGGAATTGGAACGCACAGCAGGCTCCCAGGTGGGATTCATGGTGCGGCCAACTTCGCTGCTTAGGGTCGGTGGTGAACGGGTCACGGGGCCCGGACGGGATTCGTCGCGGCGCTGCGGCGCCGTCAGCGAAGGAGCAACTGCCATGCGGATCGAGGAACAGCCCCGGCACCGGTGGGTCGACGAGCAGCCCCGCACGCAGTGGGTGGACCAGTCGACGTTCGCCAGCCGCCGCCCCGACCTGCGCCTGGGCAGCCGCACCCACCGCCTCGACCGGGCCGGTGGCACCGCCGCCGACCGGATCGCCGTGCAGCACACCGTCGGCACCAGCACGGCCGAGTACTCCCTGCTGCTCAACGCCCCGAGCTGGCTGGGCCGGCGCGGGGTGGGCGAGGCGCTCGCCGACGCCGTCGCCGAGCTGCGCGCCATCGACCTCACCTACGGCCCGAACCGGCGCGACAGCCTCGTCTCCCGGCTGCGCCGGGGGGAGATCAGCCCCGAGTCGTACCCACCGCTGGCCGACCTGGTGGACCGGTGCGCCGCCATGCGGGCGGCGACCGACGGCTGGTTCGACGCGTGGGCGGTGCCCGGCGGCTTCGACCCGGGCGGCCTGCTCGGCGGCTGGGCGGTGGAGCGGGCCGCGGCCCGGCTGCGCGCCGCAGGCATCCACGACTACGCCGTGCTCACCGGCGCCGACCTGGTGGTACGCGGGCACGCCGCGCACGGCGGCCCGTGGCGGGTGGCCGTGCACCACCCGACCGACTCCCGCCGGCCTCCGCTCGTGCTGGAGATGACGGCCGGTGCGGTGGGCACCTCCGGGGTTACCGGACGGCGGGGGCATGTGGTCGACCCGCACACCGGGGAGCCCGCCGACCAGCTCGACGCCGCCACGGTGATCGGGCCGGACCTGGCGGTGGCCGACGCCTACGCCACCGCGCTCTACGCCGCGGGCCCGGCGGGGCTGGACTGGTTCCGCGACGGGTCGGACTACCGGGCGCTGTTCGCGCACCGCCGCCGCTGAGATCCGACCGGGCCACCCTCGGCGGCCGGTCTTCGCTCCCGGCCGTGGGTGACCCGCGATCGGCCCCCACGGTCTCGGCAACGGCCGTGGGGGCCGGTCAGCGACGAGTGCGCGTGGCTCGCGCAATCGAGGGGTGCGGACCCGGGCCGGGGTGGACGTCAACCGCGTCACCCGAAGACGGGTCGACGCCGAACTCAACCAGTGACCGCACGAGTACGCTAGCGAATCGCCGTCACTCGATGCAAGGGTCTCCACAGCGGACCGTCCCCGAAGGACGATCGGAAGTTTCACGACTGACCTGCGGCGGGGTCACGGTGACTTACCCGGCCCGGGATGGCACGCTGTCCGCCGTGAGTTTCGATCTGAGCGTGTGGGCCCTTCCGGACAGGGCCACGCCCATGGACGTGCGGGCAGCAGTGCAACGGTGCCGACAGGGGCAGCACGACGACCGCTACCCGGACCCACGGGTCGTCGCCTTCTACCGGGCGATCACCGCCCGCTATCCGGACCGGCCGGCGGGCCCGGGTTCCCCGTGGGTGGTCGCGCCCCTGCACGCGGCCAACGACCACATCGAGATGAACCTCAACCCGGCCTGCGAGGACCAGGTGCTGCTCGACATCGAGCGGCTGGCCGGCGAGTGCCACCTGATGCTGTTCGACTACCAGGACGGCTCGGTCTACCCGCCACCCGCCCCGGCGCGCCGCTGACCGGTCGACGGCGAGGGGCCCGGCCGTCCGGCCGGGCCCCTGATCCGTCCTGTGTGGACGCCGTGTCACTCGTTCCTGGATGGACCTACTCGTCGCGCAGGTCGGCGGCGCTGGCCGAGGTCGCGCCGATCGAGTCAGCCGCGGAGGTGAGCAGGTCCGCGCCGAGCGCCTGGTCGACCGTGAGGGTCATCAGCGTCTCACCGCCGGCCTCCCGGCGGGCCACCTGCATCGCCGCGATGTTGATACCGGCCTCGCCGAGCAGGGTGCCGACGGTGCCGACCACGCCCGGCCGGTCCGCGTAGCGCAGGAAGAGCAGGATGCCCTCCGCGCCGATCTCCACGTCGAAGCCGTCGACCTCGGTGAGCTTGAGGATGTCGCGGGCACCGGTGTGGGCGACCGTGCCGGAGACGCTGACCGTGCGGCCGTCCGGCAGCGCGCCGCGGACGGTCACCAGGGTCTGGTGCTCGGCGGTCTCGGCCAGGCTGGCGAGGTTGACCTCTACGCCACGCTCGGCGGCCAGGTGCGGCGCGTTGACGTAGGTGACCTGCTCCTCGACCACGGAGCTGAACAGCCCCTTGGTGGCCGCGAGCTTGAGCACCGAGACGTCGTGGTTCACGACTCCCCCGCGCACCTCGACGGTGACGCTGGCGGCCACCCCGCCGGCCACGGCGGTGAACGCCCGGCCGAGCTTCTCGGCCAGCGGCAGCAGCGGGCGGACGTCCTCGGCGACCACGCCGCCGGCCTGCACGTTGACCGCGTCCGGAACGAACTCGCCCTGCAACGCCAGCTTCACGCTCCTGGCCACGGCCAGGCCGGCCTTGTCCTGCGCCTCGGCGGTGGAGGCGCCCAGGTGCGGGGTGGCCACCACGTTGTCGAAGGCGAACAGCGGCGAGGAGGTGCACGGCTCCTTGACGTACACGTCGACGCCGGCACCGCCCACCCGGCCCTCGGCGAGCGCGTCGGCGAGGGCCTGCTCGTCGATCAGTCCGCCGCGGGCGGCGTTGACGATCCGCACGCCCGGCTTGACGATCGCCAGCTCCTTCTCGCCGATCAGGCCCACGGTCTCCGGGGTCTTCGGCAGGTGGATCGAGATGAAGTCGCTCTCCCGCAGCAGCTCCTCCAGCCCGACCAGGCGCACCCCGAGCTGCGCCGCGCGGGCCGGCTGGATGTACGGGTCGTACGCGATCAGCCGGGTGCCGAAGGCGGCGATCCGGGACGCGAAGAGCACCCCGATCCGGCCGAGGCCGACCACGCCCACGGTCTTGCCCTGCACCTCGACGCCGGTGTACTTGGACCGCTTCCACTCGCCGGCCTTCAGCGCGGCGCTGGCGCTGGCGGTGTTGCGGGCCACGGCCAGCAGCAGCGCGACGGCCTGCTCGGCGGCGGAGACGATGTTGGAGGTGGGGGCGTTGACGACCATGACGCCCCGCGCGGTGGCAGCCGGCACCTCGACGTTGTCCAGACCCACGCCGGCCCGGGCCACCACCTTCAGCCGCGGGGCGGCGGCGATCGCCTCGGCGTCGATCTGCGTGGCGCTGCGCACGATCACCGCATCGGCCTCGGAGAGCGCGGAGAGCAGGGCCTGACGGTCGGTGCCGTCGACGTGACGGACGTCGAAGTCGTGGGCGAGCACCTCGATGGCGGCGGGGGCGAGTTCTTCGGCGATCAGTACGACAGGAGTCATCGGTCCTCGTAGAGGTCGTGTGGCGGTCGGCCGGGACGTGGGGGCGCCGCGCTGCGCCCTGCGCCGAGTCGTGCCATGGCCGTCAGGTGGCGGCTACGCACCTACCCGCGATGTTAGGGCGCGGGCCGGCCGGCGTGCCCCGGACTGTGGGGTGAGGGCCCTCACAAACCCGACATGTCAGTGGGGTTCCGGGCGGGAGAACACCAGCGGCGACCCGCCCGGCGCCGGGTGGGCGTCGGGCGGGCCACCGCTGTCCACGCCGGGGTCAGGCGGTCTCGGTGATCGGCCGGTCGACCCAGCTCATCATGGACCGCAGCTTCTGACCGGTCTCCTCGATCGGGTGCGCCGCGCCCTCGGCCTGCCACTTGGTGAAGTTCGGCCGGCCCGCCTCGTCCTCGGCCACCCACTCGCGGGCGAACTCGCCGGACTGGACCTCGGAGAGGATCTTGCGCATCTCCTCCTTGACCCGGGCGTCGACGACGCGCGGGCCGCGGGAGAGGTCGCCGTACTCGGCGGTGTCGGAGATGCTGTAGCGCATCTTCGCGATGCCGCCCTCGTACATCAGGTCGACGATCAGCTTCAGCTCGTGCAGGCACTCGAAGTAGGCCACCTCGGGGGCGTAGCCCGCCTCGGTGAGCACCTCGAACCCGGTCTGCACCAGGGCCGCCGCGCCGCCGCAGAGCACCGCCTGCTCGCCGAAGAGGTCGGTCTCCGTCTCCTCCTTGAAGGTGGTCCGGATCACGCCGGCCCGGGTGCCGCCGATCCCCTTCGCGTAGGCCAGGGCCAACGCGAGGGCGGTGCCGGTGGCGTCCTGCTCGACGGCCACCAGGCAGGGCACGCCCTTGCCGTCGACGTACTGGCGGCGGACCAGGTGACCCGGGCCCTTCGGGGCGACCATCGCGACGTCCACGTCGGCCGGCGGCTTGATCAGGTCGTACCGGATGTTGAAGCCGTGGCCGAAGAGGATGGCCTTGCCGGGTGCCAGATTCGGCGCGATCGCCTCCGTGTAGAGGGTCCGCTGGGCGGTGTCCGGTGCCAGGATCATGATCACGTCGGCCTCGGCCGCGGCCTCCGCCGGGGTGAGCACCCGCAGGCCCTGCTCCTCGGCCTTGGGCCGGCTCTTCGAGCCCGCCGGCAGGCCGATCACCACGTCGACGCCGGAGTCCCGCAGCGACAGCGCGTGGGCGTGGCCCTGGCTGCCGTACCCGATCACCGCCACCTTCTTGGCCTGGATCAGGCCCAGGTCGGCATCGTCGTCGTAGTACACCTCAACGCTCATTGACTTCCCTTTCGTACGGCGGCCCGGGCGGCCCGTCGTGGCTTGTGCGGGTGGTGTGGCGGGCAAGGGGCTCAGGCGGCCCTCAGCGCCGGGCCGGCGGCGATCGAACGCGAGCCGCGCCCGATCGCCACCGTGCCGGACTGGACCATCTCCTTGATCCCGAACGTTTCGAGGTCGCGTAGCAGCGCGTCCAGCTTGTCGGGGGTGCCGGTGGCCTCGATCGTCAGCGTGTCGGGCGCGACGTCGACCACCCGGGCGCGGAACAGGTTGACCGTCTCGAGCACCTGGCCACGGATGGCCCGGTCGGCGCGGACCTTGACCAGCAGCAGTTCCCGGGCGACCGAGACCTGCGGGTCCAGCTCGACGATCTTGAGCACGTTGACCAGCTTGTTGAGCTGCTTGGTGACCTGCTCCAGGGGGGACGACTCGGCGTTGACCACGATGGTGATCCGGGAGACGTCCGGGTTCTCGGTCTCGCCGACGGCGAGACTGTCGATGTTGAAGCCGCGCCGGGAGAACAGCCCGGAGACCCGGGCCAGGACGCCCGGCTTGTTTTCCACGAGCACGGACAGGGTGTGCAGGTTCATTAGATATCGTCCTCGTCGAAGTTCGGGCGGACGCCGCGGGCGAACATGATCTCGTCGTTGCTGGTGCCGGCGGCCACCATCGGCCAGACCATCGCGTCCTTGCCGACCACGAAGTCGATCACGACGGGGGCATCGTTGATCGCCATCGCCGCCTCGATGGTGGAGTCCACGTCGGCCGCGCTCTCGCAGCGCAGGCCGACGCAGCCGAGCGCCTCGGCGAGCTTGACGAAATCGGGGATGCGGTGCTTGTGGGTGCCCAACTCGGTGTTCGAGTACCGCTCGTTGTAGAACAGCGTCTGCCACTGCCGCACCATGCCGAGGTTGCCGTTGTTGATCACGGCGATCTTGACCGGGATGCCCTCCAGCGCGCAGGTGGCCAGCTCCTGGTTGGTCATTTGGAAGCAGCCGTCGCCGTCCACCGCCCAGACCACCGTGTCCGGCCTGCCCACCTTGGCCCCCATGGCGGCCGGGACCGCGTAGCCCATGGTGCCGAGGCCGCCGGAGTTGAGCCAGGTGCCCGGCCGCTCGTACGAGATGAACTGCGACGCCCACATCTGGTGCTGGCCGACGCCGGCGACGTAGACGGCCTCCGGCCCGGCGATCTTCCCGAGCCGCTCGATCACGTACTGCGGGGAAAGGGAGCCGTCGGCTGACTCCTCGTAGCCCAGCGGGTACCGCTTGCGCAGCTCGTCGAGCTGGGCCCACCAGTCGCCGAGGTCGGCCGGACGGCTGGCGGACCGCTCGGTGGTGACCGCGGCGATCAGCTCGTCGATCACGTGCCGGGCGTCGCCGACGATCGGCACGTCCGCGTGCCGGTTCTTGCCGATCTCGGCCGGGTCGATGTCGGCGTGCACGACGGTCGCGTCCGGGGCGAACGAGTCCAGCTGGCCGGTGACGCGGTCGTCGAACCGGGCGCCGAGCGCCACGATCAGGTCCGACTTCTGCAGGCCGTAGACCGCCGACACGGTGCCGTGCATGCCCGGCATGCCCAGGTGCTGCGGGTGTGAGTCGGGGAACGCCCCGAGCGCCATCAGCGTGGTGACCACCGGGATGCCGGTCAGCTCGGCCAGCCGACGCAGCCCGTCCGTGGCGCCGGCCTTGAGGACCCCGCCGCCGACGTAGAGCACCGGCCGGCGGGCCGAGGTCATCAGCCGGGCGGCCTCCCGGATCTGCTTGCCGTGCGGGTGCAGGGTCGGCCGGTACCCGGGCAGGTCCAGCGTCGGCGGCCAGGAGAAGGTGGTCTGCGCCTGGAGGACGTCCTTCGGGATGTCCACCAGCACCGGGCCGGGGCGACCGGTCGAGGCCAGGTGGAACGCCTCGGCGAGCACCTGCGGGATCTCCTCCGGCGTCTGCACCAGGAAGTTGTGCTTGGTGATCGGCAGGGTGATGCCCTGGATGTCGGCCTCCTGGAAGGCGTCCGTGCCGATCGACGGCCGGGCCACCTGACCGGTGATCGCCACCATGGCCACCGAGTCCATGTACGCGTCGGCGATCGGGGTGACCAGGTTCGTCGCGCCCGGGCCGGAGGTGGCCATGCAGACCCCGACCTTGCCGGTGGCCTGGGCGTACCCGGTGGCCGCGTGTCCGGCGCCCTGCTCGTGCCGGACCAGGATGTGCCGGACGGTGGAGTCGTAGAGCGGGTCGTACGCCGGGAGGATCGCCCCGCCCGGAATGCCGAAGACGACATCGACGCCGAGCGCCTCCAGGGACCGCACGAGCGACCCGGCTCCGGAGATCTGCGCGGGCGCGGGCTGCCGTACCGCCGGGGCGGACGGCGCGACCTGGTCGGCGGTCGCCGGCTCGGCGCCGGCACGGGTCCGGCGGGCGGAATGGGCGAGGGTCTCTGGCGTGGGTCTCGTCATGGCGGTTCAGGCCTTCGGCTGGAGTGGCTGATGCTCTTCAGGCGGTGCAACGCGGGCGGGGCACACCCGGATGGGTCCGACGGCAATAAAAACGGCCCTCGTGCAGATGCACGGGGCCAGCGCACTCTCGATGACGGAGAGTGCGCTCAGGTAAGTACTCGCGGAGAGGTCGACGGCATGCGGTCAAGCCTGCCGCATCTCACGCGATGAGTCAACTGATCCCACATTTTGGTTAACGGGCGTCGGTGACGTGCTCTCCGGCACACCGGCTCCGACCGCCCCCAGCTGCACGGACGCGCCCCCGTCGGGGCGTTGGGCGGGCATCGTCGGCAGCCGCCGTGGACGCGCCGCCGCGGGCGGGGCCGGCACGGCGGCGGGGTGCCCGGCGGGCGGCGCCGACACCGGGGCGGGACGCGCGCCACCGGACGTGGCGGCCTCCAGCATCGCCTCCAGGTGCTCGCCCGGCACCCCCCAGCCGAAGAGCGCGCCCTGGCCCCACCGGCAACCGGCGGCGACCACCGCGGCCAGCTCGGTGGGGGTGGTCACTCCCTCGGCGATCACCTCCATCCCGAGCTGGTGGCCCAGCCGCATGACGATGTCGACCATCGGGGCGAAGGCCGGGCCGTCGGTGCCCACGGGCCGAACCGGCTCGTGCTCGGCGACCAGGCTGTGGTCGATCTTGAGGATGTCGATCGGCAACCGGCGTAGCTGCCCGAGCGACGAGTACCCGGCGCCGAAGTCGTCCAGGGCGATCCGGACGCCGGTGCGCCGCAGCGCGGTCAGCCGCCGGACGAGTTCGTCGAGGTCGGTCGCGACGGCGTGCTCGGTGACCTCCAGCACCAGCCGCTGCGGCGGCACGTGGTGGGCGCGCAGCGCCTCGGCGACCTGGATCACGTACTCGGGGGCGTGCAGCTCCCGGGGGGAGACGTTCACCGAGACCCACACGTCGTGCCCGTCGGCCAGCCAGCGGGAGAGCTGGTGACACGCCTGGTGCAGCACCCACGCCCCGAGCTTGGCGATCATCCCGCACTCCTCGGCCAGCGGGATGAACTCGTCCGGGCGGACGTTGCCCAGCTCCGGGTGGCGCCAGCGCAGCAGCGCCTCCGCGCCCACCGGGCGCACCGACGGCAGCGACGCCACCGGCTGGAACACCAACCGCAGCTCGTCGCGCTCGATCGCGCCGCGCAGCTCGTGCTCCAGCGTCGTGCGGCGGCGCAGCAGCTCGTCGTAGGCGACGTCGTAGTGCTCGATCCGGTTCTTGCCGCGCTGCTTGGCGTAGCGCAGGGCCAGGTCGGCGTGGCGCAGCAGCAGCTCGGTGTCCGGCTCGTCGGGCTGCCCGGCCACCCCGATGCTGACCGAGAGGAAGACCGGCCCGCCCGGCTGCTCGTACGGGCGGCCGAGCAGCCCGAGCAGCCGCTCGGCGACCCGGCCGGCGTCGGGCGGGCGGCCGGGCATGAGCACCGCGAACTCGTCGCCGCCCAGCCGGGCGGCCAGGTCGCCGGGGCGCAGGTTGCCGCGCAATCGCCGGCCCACCTCGGCCAGCACCTCGTCGCCCACGTCGTGCCCGCGCATGTCGTTGACGTTCTTGAAGCCGTCCAGGTCCAGGCCGAGCAGCACGCACGGGACGCCGGAACCGGTGCTGTCCTGCAGGGCGCGCAGCAGCCCCCGCCGGTTGGCCAGGCCGGTCAACGGGTCGGTGTGGGCCAGCTCCCGGAAGTGCGCCTCGCGCTCGGCGAGCCGGCTCGCGTACCGGCGAACGTCGTGCAGGGCGAAGTACTGCCGGGCCACCAGCGCGAACCCCTCGACGCTGCCGGCGACGATGCCCAGCGCGTCGAACCGGCCGCCCTGGAGCAGGTGGTACATCGCGGAGGCGGCCATCGCGACCATCGGGACGAAGGCGTACGCGCCGTCCCGGCGGATCAGGTCGACGTCGAGCTGCCCGGGCGGGGCGGCCCGGTGCACGGCCCGGTGCACGGCCAGCGCGGCGGTCAGCAGCCCGGCCGCGAGCAGGACCGTGCCGGCCAGCAGCATGCCGGGCACGGACTGGCAGAGCCCGCCGGCGATGCCCAACCCGCCGCAGGTGACCGCCGTGATCCCGGCGCCGAGCCAGGCCAGCCGGCGGCGGGGCGCGGCGGCCCGCATGAGCACGATCAGGGTGAGCCCGGCGGTGAGCGCCACGCTGACGCTGGCCAGCAGGATCGGCGCGCAGGCCGCCGGGATGGCGGTGGCGAGCAGCCGGGTCGGCTCGGAGAGGAGTACCCAGCCGACGAACCAGAGCGCGGTCGCCATGATCAGGCCGTCGAGCACCAGCCGGGCCGTCGCCGCCCGGGTGGGCCCCGCGCAGGTCAGCCGGAGCAGGCCCGCGCCGAAGGCGAACGCGCTCACCGCGGTGCCGACGGAGACCAGGGTGGCCCAGCCGACGCGCAGACCCTGCTGATCAGCCAGGTATGCGCCGCCGACGAGCGGCACCGCCCACCCGATCAGCAGGCTGAACAGCGCGAACACCCCGGCGGCGGCGACCAGCGCGGCGGCCTGCCCGCACCCTCGCCCCGCCCGGCGGGCGAGGACGACCAGCAGCGCGGTGGCGCCGGCGGCCACGAGGCCGCTCAGCACCGCCACAGCGATCATGCCCGGGGGGAAGTGCACGTCCTCAACTGTGCCGGATGCCCGCTCGGCGTGGGGGGCCGGGTGCGCAACTGTTGGGACACAGCGCGGCACCCCTGGGAGCACCCCGGCCGACGGTGCAAGACTGGTACGCATGCCTGAGCTGCGGTCGAAGACCTCCACGCATGGCCGGACGATGGCCGGCGCCCGGGCCCTGTGGCGGGCCACCGGGATGACCGACGACGACTTCGGCAAGCCGATCGTCGCCATCGCCAACAGTTTCACCCAGTTCGTGCCCGGCCACGTGCATCTCAAGGACATGGGCGGCCTCGTCGCCGACGCGGTGGCCGAGGCCGGCGGGGTGGGCCGGGAGTTCAACACGATCGCGGTCGACGACGGCATCGCCATGGGTCACGGCGGGATGCTCTACTCCCTGCCCAGCCGGGAGCTGATCGCCGACGCGGTGGAGTACATGGTCAACGCGCACTGCGCGGACGCCCTGGTCTGCATCTCGAACTGCGACAAGATCACCCCCGGCATGCTGCTGGCCGCGCTGCGGCTGAACATCCCCACCGTCTTCGTCTCCGGCGGCCCGATGGAGGCCGGCAAGACGATGGCGATCGAGGGGATCGTGCACTCCAAGATCGACCTGATCGACGCGATGGTCGCCTCGTCCAACAACGCGGTCACCGACGACCAGCTCGGCGAGATCGAGCGGTCGGCCTGCCCGACGTGCGGCTCCTGCTCCGGCATGTTCACCGCGAACTCGATGAACTGCCTCACCGAGGCGATCGGCCTGGCCCTGCCCGGCAACGGCTCGACGCTGGCCACCCACGCCGCACGCCGGTCGCTCTTCGTCGAGGCCGGCCGCACCGTCGTGGAGATCGCCAAGCGCTGGTACGACGGCGACGACGCCTCGGTGCTGCCCCGGCGGGTCGCCGACCGGGCCGCGTTCGAGAACGCGGTCGCCCTGGACGTGGCGATGGGCGGGTCGACCAACACGATCCTGCACCTGCTCGCCGCCGCCCGGGAAGCCGAGATGGAGTTCTCGGTGGCCGACATCGACGCGATCTCCCGTCGGGTCCCGTGCCTGGCCAAGGTCGCCCCGAACTCGCCGCAGTACCACATGGAGGACGTGCACCGGGCCGGCGGCATCCCGGCCCTGCTCGGCGAGCTGGACCGCGCCGGCCTGCTGCACCGGGACGTGCACGCCGTGCACTCCCCCAGCCTTACGAGGTGGCTCGCCGACTGGGACGTGCGGGGCGGCTCGGCCACCCCCGAGGCGGTCGAGCTGTTCCACGCCGCCCCCGGCGGGGTGCGCACCACCGAGCCGTTCTCCACCACCAACCGCTGGTCCACGCTGGACACCGACGCGGCCGGCGGCTGCGTGCGGGACCTCGCCCACGCCTACAGCGCCGACGGCGGGCTGGCCATCCTGCACGGCAACCTCGCCCCGGAGGGCTGCGTGGTGAAGACCGCCGGGGTGCCCGACGAGTGCCTGACCTTCCGCGGCCCGGCAAAGGTGTACGAGTCCCAGGACGACGCCGTGACGGCGATCCTTGCGAAGGAGATCGTGGCCGGGGACGTGGTGGTGATCCGGTACGAGGGCCCGAAGGGCGGCCCCGGCATGCAGGAGATGCTCTACCCCACCTCGTTCCTCAAGGGCCGGGGGCTGGGCAAGGCCTGCGCGCTGCTCACCGACGGCCGGTTCTCCGGCGGGACCTCGGGGCTGTCCATCGGGCACGCCTCCCCCGAGGCGGCCTCCGGCGGCCTGATCGCCCTGGTCGAGCCCGGCGACGAGATCGTCATCGACATCCCGGCCCGGTCGATCTCGCTGAACGTGCCGGACGACGTGCTGGAGGCCCGCCGCGTCGCGCAGGAGAAGCGCGACAAGCCGTACACGCCGCTCGACCGGCAGCGGCCGGTGTCGGCGGCGCTGCGCGCGTACGCCTCGATGGCCACCTCGGCCAGCGACGGCGCCTACCGCCGGGTGCCGGAGTAGGCGTGGGGCCCCTGCCGTCACTCCCGTGCCCGGCAGGGGCCTCCCCGACGCCGCTCACCCGTCCGGCCAGGGCTCCCCGGCTCCGTCCGCGAGCGACGCTCAGTACCCGACCAGGGCGATGACGAGCGACGACACCGCGGCGGCGAGCAGCACCCCGCCCGCGCCGATTCCGACCGCCGCGCTCACCGGCACGGCGCGGGCCCGGGCGACCGGAACCGCCGCCAGCGCCGCCGCCGTCACCAGGGCGGCGACCACGTGGATCAACGGATAGTCGAGCAGCGCCGCGACCGGGAACAGGTGCACCCCCACCACGAGCGCGACCCAGACGGGGATCAGCTCCCGGCGGCCCCGCAGGGCGAGCAGCCCGGCACCGAGCGCCGCGACGCCGAACTCGATGCCGACGACCAGGCCGAAGGTGCGGCTGGTGTCGGCGTCGAAGGCCGTCGGGTCGGACCAGCGACGCCAGGTGAGAACCCCGCCGGCGACGGCGGTGAGCAGCGAGAGCACCGATCCGATGGTGAGCACCGGACGCCAGCTTTTGGGCGGCGCCTCCTGGGCCCAGCCGAACCAGCTCGATGCGAAGAAGCCGAACACGACTGCTGTGGCCGACGCGTCCCGCACGTGCTCCGCGATCATGGCTCCCTCTCGGTGGTGCGGCGTCGGCGATGCCGTCCGCAGACCGATCTCCCGACACGACGGCCCGCCTGATCTTGGTAGATCCTTGCCTACGATCGGAGTGGGCAGGCATCGGGGGCGGGCATGAGCTGCTGAACTTCAGCCCGGCCAGGACCCGCATACCGGTCTCCGGCAGGCAGATCCGCAGGGCCGCGTCGGCGACCAGGATAAGCGTCAAGTTCTCAAAGGATCGGGGATCATCGCTCGACAGCGCACACCGACAGGTCGAACATCGGCTCCTCGATCGCCTTCAGCAGCGGCCGGGAAGCCGCGTGTTCCGGCCTGACGTGCCGGCCGAGCACCACAACCGCCACCGACGAGGCACCGGCTGTCTTCAACGCATGGGCGAGCGACTGCGCCCGAGACCCGGTCGTCCAGGTGTCATCGACAATCAGCGGCCGGACGAGGCCGACGTGCTCGGGGAGCCGGACGCCGAACCAGTCGGGCTGAAAGCTCCGGACGTCAGGCCCGTAGCGGGGTTCGGCACAACGGCGAGCCAGGGCAGCCCCAGCCGGTCCCCGATCAGCTCCTGGAGTGCGTGCGGGCCGGGCCTCCCCCGAGTGCTGGGGACCGCGACAACATGGGTCGGGGCACCGCCGATCCGTCGGGACACGCAGTCGAGGTGCTCCCGCAGGAACAGGAGCAGCAGCGCCAGCAGGTTCCACCTCGCCTGTGTCGACGCCGGAAGCGACTTGTACGAGCGCAGGTGGTGGTGATGCTGGCCCGTACGTGGCGAGTACGAGATCGGCACCACCACGTCGGCGAGCAGACCTCCGGATTCGGTCTGCTGCTCCTGGCATGGGTAGCAGTAGGCGAACCCCGGCGTGCGCACGCCTCGGCAGGTCGGGCAGACCCACTCGGCGGCGGGCAGCGGGTTGCGCAGGAAGTTCCGCTGGGTCTCGACGTGTTCCCGGATACGGGCCCAGGGGTCAGAGGCTGGCGAACTCAGGGAATCCCTCCAGCTCGGTCGCGGCCGGCATCCTGTCAAGGATGGCGTCGATGGCCTCTACCAGCTCAGCCGTGCCATGCGCCACGTGAACCCCGGGCCGGTCGGCGAACGAACGCGCCCAGTCGTGTCGCATCACCTGGCTGGTCAGCACCACCGGGCGGCCATGCTGAAGGGCGAGCCGCGCCTGGATCCGGGCACCGCTGCGTTCGCCAGCCTCGACGACGACGGTGGCGGCGGCGTAGCCGCTCATCACCGCGTTGCGCATCGGGAAGCTCTGCTTCGTCGGGGCGGCGTCCGGCCAGAACTGGCTGATCACCAGGCCGACCTCAGCGATGTGCTCCTGCAGTGCCCGGTTGACGGCCGGGTAGTGGCGACGGATGCCGGTGCCGATGACCGCGACGGTGCGCCCCCCGGCGGCCAGCGCCGCCTGGTGGGCGGCGGTGTCGATGCCCTTCGCCAGGCCGCTGACCACCGTCACCCCTCGGACTGCCAGCGAGGTCGCCACGGAGCGGGCGATCGCCACCCCCCCGGCCGCTCGCCTCGCGGCTGCCGACCACCGCGATGGCTCGGGCGTCGGGCCGGAGGTCTCCCCGCGTGAACAGCAGCGGCGGCATCTCCCGGATGTCGCGGAGTTGGGCGGGATAGTCGTCGTCGAAGAAGGCCCGCACCGTGATGCCCTCGGACTGCCATGCGGCCAGATCGGCGGCGGCGGCCTCGACCAACGAGTCGACGGAGCGCTCGTCTGGGAAGAGGGTGTCCGCCTGCCCGACGACCCGCCCGAGCACGCCGAGCGCGCTACCGGTCTCCTGGACGTCGTGGGCGGCGTCGGACCAGCCCAGGTCGGGCTGCCACAGCAGCGCTACCAGCGCCGCCCGCTCCGCCGTCGCCCGGTCCATGGCCCCGATCGTAGAGGCCCGACCCGGCTCACCGGCCCGCTGGCCACGCGATGGTGACGAAGCAACCTGGCGCGTTCCGGATCTCCCCCACACGCGTCGAACATATGTTCCCCGCGTGGCCCGTCAATCGGGGATCTCCAGGTCGGGGCCTGCGGATACAGGGCGGATGCCCTCGTCGTCGTGGCGGTGGACGGCGCAGCCGGCCCGGGTGAACCGGGCGGTCACCGTCTGCCCGGCGTGCTGGGCGGCCAGCCGCAGCAGGGCCGGCACCGGGTCGGCCGGCAGTGGGCGGGGAGCCGACTGCGGCAGCGGGACCGCCACCTCCGGGTCGGTCGGGACGGTCTCGGGGAGGGCCGCGTCGAGGCCGTCCAGGCAGTCCGCCAAGGCCGCCTCCAGGCTGGGCCGGCACGGCAGGTCGTCGGGGCAGACCGGGGCGGCCAGGGATCGCAGGTCGACCGACCAGAGCAGCCCGTGCGCCCGCAGCGGGTCGGCCGGGTGCCCCCGCAGGTCGAGCACGCCCACCACCAGGGCCAGGTCGAGGCCGTGGGTGAGCCGGAGCAGATCGGCCAGCGGGGGCGCGTCCGGGCGTACCGCGGCCACCAGCAGGCGCGCGGCGGGCAGCCCGGGGCGGACGGCGGCCACCTGCTCCCCCACCGGGTCCGCGCCCGCCCAGGGCAGGGTGACGTAGCCCTCGCGCACGTCCGGCGGGATCTCGTGGCCGCCATCGGCCTCGGTGAGGTCCTCCGGGCGCACCCCGAAGCCGGTCGCCCACGCGCCCAGCCGGTAGCGGCCGGACAGCCGCACCGACGCCCGCCCGCCCGACGTGTTACCGGCCAGGGTCGCCACATCCGGCGCTCCCGCGTGCCAGGCCAGGTGCACCACCCGGTGCCGCAGGTCGGTGATGGTCACCAGCACCGTCCGGTGGAGGCGGCGGGTGCCGCCGCAGGTGACGCAGGACAGCCCGGACGGGCGGCAGTCCGGGCAGGGCCGCCACGACACCGGCTCGCCGAGCCAGGCCGGGTCCGGCGGCTCGGCGAGCCGGCGCAGCGGCACCCGCACCCGGCGGACGACCTGGCCGGTGGGGTGCCCGACCAGGGTCTCGACCGCCTCGCCGTGGCCCAGGCCGGTGTGCCACCAGCGCCCGTCCCGCCAGACGGCCTGCGCACCGGGCAGCCCGCCGCCACCCGCCGGGCCGGCGCAGCCTGCGTGGACCCGGTGCTCGATCCCGGCCACGTCGGTCGCCGTCGGGTGCAGGGGGCGGGGCAGGTCGGGGCGGAGCATCCGGGCGGGGGCGCAGCGGCCTCGCTCACCGAGCCCGGCCAGCGCGCCGACCATGTCGGTGGCGGCCAGGGCTGCCGACAGGTCCGCGTGGGGCTCCGGCAGCACGGCGGGCACGGGCGAACCGGGCACCTCGTACCGGACGTCCCAGCGGAGGGCATCGCCGTGCCGGCGGGCCTCGACGACCAGGTCGAGCAGGAGCAGATCCGCCAGCGCACAGAGCCGGGCCAGCCTGGCGGCGGGGTCGAGCGGGGGCGGCGCGGTCGACCGGCCCACCAGCACCCGCCACGCCGGTCGGGCGGCCTCCGCGACGGCCCGACCCTCCAGCTCGTGCCGCTCGTCCGCCGGCAGGTCGGGCCGCCAGGCCGGCGGCAGCCGTACGGTCAGCGGGTCGACGGTGGCGGCGACGCCGGTCGTGGCGGCCAGTTCGCGTACCCGGGGAGTCAGGTCGGCCACCCAGTCACCCGCCGGGTCCGGACGGGGGTCGAGGGTGCCGGGCGCGACCAGGTGGGACGCGACCGCGCCCGTGTCCAGGTTGGCCACGGTCAGCACGAGCTGCGCGCGGCGGCGACCGCGCCGGCCGCAGCGCAGGCAGGCGACTGCGACGGTCCCGACGCCCCGGCACAGCTCGCATTTCCGGTACGGCTCCCGGCGCGGCTCCGCGTCGCCGGGCGGGCCGTCGTCGGCCAGGAGCCGGTCGCCGTAGCGGGTGCAGCGGCAGGGGTCGAGACGGAAGGTCACGCCGTCGCAGTCGGGGCAGGCGACGGTGGGCGCGCCGGTCACCGGGGCTGCCGGCCCGTGCAGGGCCCGTCGTGGTCGGTGCGGCGCACGCAGCGCGTGCGGTCCGGCAGCGGCAGGTCGCAGAAGATCCGATGGCGTACGCCCTGCTCGTCCTCGGCGGAGACGGTCGTCTCCCCGGCGTCCACGTCGGGCAGGAAGGTCACCGACCGGGCCAGCGCCCCGGCGAACCGGCGCGCGGCGGGCAGGTCGGCGGCGGTGAACGGCAGGTGCGCCACCCAGCGCGGGCTCACCGGCCGACCGCCGGATTCACCGACCCGACCGAACACGGTTGACGATAAAACGCGCGCACGACAGACCCACTCCCTCTCGGACGGCTGACCGAATCAGCAATTGGTGAACCGTAGGAATTTCTCGGTAATCGCCTTTGTCAGAGCCATCTTGTAAGGTCGGAAGCGCTATCACAACGAAGGTTCGCTCACACTGTTCAGCCAATTGTCTGCAACATTCCGGTGTTTCAGGACGGGCGTCGAGATGTTGCAAAACGGAACCGGGAAGGAGGCCGGATGGCCGAGGACATGGGATCGACGGTGCCCCGGCGCAGGCTCGGCAGGACGCTGCGCGACCTGCGCAACGAGGCGGGGATAACCCTCGACGCCGCCGCCGAGGCGCTGGAGTGCAGCAGGCAGAAGGTGTGGCGGATCGAGAGCGGGCTCGGTTCGGCGCGCAGCGTGGACGTCCGGGCCATGTGCGAGCTGTACCGGACGAAGGGCGAGCTGACCCGCGCGCTCCTGGCCCTGGCCGGCGAGACCAGAGCGAAGGGCTGGTGGCACGCCTACGGCGATGCCATCCCGGACTGGTTCGAGTTATACGTCGGCCTCGAATCCGCCGCCTGCCGGATTCGGCGATACGATGAATCGCTGATTCCTGGCCTACTGCAAACCCGAAGCTATGCGCTCGCCGTCTATCAGCACCGTTCCGAGGTGACCGAGGATGAGCGGGAACGCCTGGTTCAGGTGCGGCTACAACGACAGGCGCTGCTGACACGTCGGCTGCCGGCAGCACCCAGGATGGATGTCGTAATCTCGGAGGGCGCGCTCCTGCGGATCGTAGGCGATCGACCGACGATGGCTGAGCAATTGCGCCACCTGCTTGATGTCGGCGAGCATGCCTCCGTGAGCATCCGGGTCCTGCCACTCTCGGTTGGCTTACACCGAGGCGTCGAGGCAGGGACCTTCGTGATGCTGGAGTTCCCACTGGGTAACCGCGCCACTCCGGACCCCCCGGTGATCTACAGCGAGTCGTGGACCGGGGCGCTCTACCTCGACCGGCCGGAGGAGTTCGCCGCCTACGAAAAGGTCTGGACGAGCCTGGATCAGCTTGCCCTCGATGAAGGACAATCAAGGCACTTGATCAACAAGATCACTGGAGAGGTCCACCATGGTTGACCTGACGAGCGCCCACTGGCGCAAGAGCACCCGAAGCGGCAGCAACGGCGGCGACTGTGTCGAGGTGGCCGACAACCTGCCTGGCATCGTCGCCGTACGCGACAGCAAGGACCCGGCGGGGCCGGTCCTCAGCTTCACCCCTGCCGCCTGGACCGCCTTCACCCACCGGGTCAAGCGCACCCACTGACGAAACAGCCCGGGTGCGGCGGGTACGAAGACCGCCGCACCCGGCGCAACCCGCCTTAGGATCACGTAGGTCGGACGGATCGTCAGTAGTACTCGCGGATATAGCCAAGGGCACGCTCGTACACGTCGCTGTCGCGGATCTTGAACTTGATGTAGAGCGTCTTACGGAGGGACTGCTGGACCAGGCGGTCGCCGTCACGGGTGTCCTGCCAGCCCTCGAACCGCACCGCCCGAACGACTTCGTCGACCTCGCTGACGATCTTCTCGGCGATGATCGGGGTTCCGTTGCCCTTGAGGGACTGGAACAGCTCCGTCAGCGCCGCCTTGCCTCGCTCCTCGCGGGGGACCTCGGTGGCGGCCTTCTCGGCAGCCACGGTGTCCTTGGCCAGGGCGAACAGCTCCTTGAGAAATTCCAGGCTGGCCTGTTGGGAGTGCGCGTACTTCTCCCGCAGAGCCGTGAGCCGCTTGCCGAGTTCGATGAAGACAGGATTACCGATGTGCCTGGCGACGCGGGCGGTAATCCACTTTTCGACCTCGACCGGGTCGACGTCCTTCTTCCTGCCCGTCATGAGGTCTTCGATCACCTGAGCATCCAGGACGATCGTGTCAAGGTCGGTACGAGGCACCTCGACGGTGATGTGCGCGTTGATGAGTTCCAACGTCTTGGCACCGAGGGTGTGCCACACGAGCCGGCCGGCGACGTCCGCCGGCCGCACCGACTCGTACACGTCGGTGAGCCACCGGTAGTCGGTCGCGTAGGTCGAGAGGATCGGGTCGGGGCTGAGGGTCTCCCAGAGCTGGGCGACTACGCTGAAGGACTGGCCGAAGGCGTCGCGGGCCTCGTCGCTGCTGATCGCGGTCTGGGCGGCGATCAGCCCTTCGTAGCCGCCCACGGTCCGGTCGACGCCGGGGAAGAAAGCCAACGCGGCTTCGACGGCCGGGCCGAGCTGATTACGCAGTACGGCGATGTTGCTGATGACCTGCTGCACACTCTTCTCGTCGAAGGCGAACGCCTTGGCGACGTCGTCGAAGATGCCCAGGTAGTCGATGATCAGCCCGTGCGTCTTGCTCGGCGGGTAGACCCGGTTGGTACGGGTGATCGCCTGGAGCAGGTTGTGCTCCTTGAGTGGCTTGTCGACGTACTGCGCGTACAAAATCGGAGCATCGAACCCGGTAAGCAGCTTGGCCGTCACGATGATGATCTTCAGCGGGTCGGCCGGGTCGTTGAACCGGGCGGTGATCCGCTCCAACTCGTCCCGGTCGGGGGTGTACTCCTTCCACGCCTTCGGGTCCCGCGCGTTGTGACTCATGACCACGGTGGAGGCGTCGGGTCCGAGGATCTTGTCGAGCTCCGCCTTGTACGCGACACAGGTCGGCTTGTCGTAGACGACCACCTGCGCCTTGAATCCCTGCGGCTCGACCTTGGCCCGGAAGTGCTCGGCAATGTCCGCAGCGATCCTGCGGATACGCTCGTCGGCCTTGATCAGCGATTCCAGCGAGGCGGCCCGCCTCGACAGGGTGGTCTTGTCGGCCTCCGTGAGCCGGTGCTGTTCGGCCAGCTCCGCGAACGCGGCGTCGATCGCGGCCTCGTCGAGATGGATCTCCGACAGGCGCGGCTCGAAGTGCAGCGGCAGCGTCGCCCCGTCCCGGATCGAGTCCTGGAAGGAGTACCGCGACAGGTACCCACCTTCGTCCAAAGTGGACCCGAACCACATAAAAGTATTGCGGTCGCGCTTATTGATGGGAGTGCCGGTCAGGCCGAACAGGAACGCGTTCGGCAGGGCCTCGCGCATCTTGCGCCCGTAGTCACCCTCCTGGGAGCGGTGGGCCTCGTCGACCATGACGATGATGTTGTCGCGGTCGTCCAGCACCCCGGGTGCCTCGCCGAACTTGTGCACCGTGGTGATGATGACCTTGCGCGCGCCGGCGCTGAGGAGATCCTGAAGCTCACTGCGGAGTTTGGCCGAGACAAGATTCGGCACGTCCGAGGCGTTGAACGTGCCGGTGATCTGGGTGTCCAGGTCGATCCGGTCGACGACGATGATCACCGTAGGGTTCGTCAGTCCCGCCGTGGCGCGCAACTTCTGCGCGGTGAACACCATGAGCAGCGACTTGCCCGAACCCTGGAAGTGCCAGATCAGGCCCTGCTTGACCCGCCCATGCAGCACCCGCTCGACGATGAGGTTCGTCGCCTGAAACTGCTGGAATCGGGCGATGATCTTTATCTTGCGGTGCTTCTTGTCCGTGGCAAACACCGTGAAGAACCGTAGGAAGTCCAGCACCGCCCCCGGTGAGAGCACACCCTCGACGGCCTCCCGCACCGCCGCCAGGCCGGTCCGCGCTGGGGCGTCAGCGGCGGACTCTTCCCGCCACGGGCCCCACAGGTCGACCGTCATGCCGACCGAGCCGTACCGGAAGTCCTTGCCCTCGGTGGCGAAGTTGAACACGTTGGGTACGAAGAACGCCGGTACGTTGACCTCGTAGTCCTCGTTGATCTGCGCCGCCGCGTCGATCCACGTGTAGGCCGGCCGAACCGGGGACTTCGCCTCACCAACGACCAGCGGGAAGCCGTTGCACCACAGCACCAGGTCGAAGCGACGCTCGACCCGCCCAACCTTGTATGTCACCTCTGTGGAGATCATCCACTGGTTGGCGCTCGGCTCGGGGTTGTCGAAGTCGATGAGCCGGACCGTGACGTGCTCCCCGGCCGGGCCGAACGGCATCGACTTCTGCCCGGTCAGCCACGCGGCGAACTCCTCGTTCGCCACCACCGGATTCGGCGTACGCCGCGCGGTCAGGATGATCGCCCGAAGGCGATAGATCACCTCGTCCGCCAGCCGAGGGTCGGCTTCGATCACCGGGTTCAACCGCTTCAGGGCCTCCTTGACCGGCCCCTCCAGCAGCACCTCATCCTCCCGGCGCGGCAACTCCCTACCCGGCACGAACTGGATGTCAGGCGACTCAACAAGATCCCGCACAAAGTCCCGAACCGTGTTGGCCTCGTTGAAGGTCACTTGACACCTCCGAAAATGCTGCCATGAATCACATCTGCGAGATCGGCCGCCCGAGAGCGCTCAGTCGAAATCGCTTGCTCGGCCCACTCAGCCTGAATGAGTCGAGATGAGGCACCGTCGGGGTCTGGGACGGTAAATAGAAAACTAGCGAAGTCCCCATGCGCCAGATGGGGGGCGAAAGAACCAGTGAGCGAACCGCTTAGGGATCGCTGAAATCCGGAACTTCGAACGATCGCGCGCAACAAAGGTGATCTTGACCGATCTCGCGGCCGAAGCCGTGCTACTCGCTGCACAAGTAACGCGCCATCCTCTTCCGCCTGGAGTTCCGCCCAGCGCAAGTGACCGGCTGCAGTGAAGGGCCTATCCATAGGGATCACAACATCCCCGACAGTTAATGCATACTTCGACATTTGAGCCGTCAGCGGCAATCTCCAATGCACAGTATCCGAAGAACCCCAGCGAGTTTCGCCGATCCCAATATTAATACCCCTGAGGAGCGGCCGCGACGATTCACTCGCTTCGTCGCTAAAACCAACACTCGGGAACGCGAATCCGACAAGTACATCCGCAATCTCGCGAATCGACTGTCCACCTGAAACGACCTCGCAGCTAAGCACCCCATCGACTGCTGGGGATGCCGCATTAGCCAAACGTCGCAATGCCCCCCGGTGACGCTCGATGGACCAAAGGAGGCTGGCGAGGCGCCACTGCTCGTCGAGGGGCGGCAGGTCTAGCTCATAACGCTGCATTGGCCCCCACAGCAACCGAGGGTTCATGGAACCGGTCGCTTCGGTGGTTGCGTATTCGACGAATTCCTCTGAGGAGAGCACGAACGGCAGAAATTCCTGAAGCAAGCCGTTCTCTGGGACTGCGTCGAGGACGTAGGTCTTGTCAGCAACGACACCGGCGAAGTCAGGCACCCCGACCTTGCGCAGGTATGGACGCGCCGACACAAAGAGGGCCTGCCCCGGCTGAAAGACGTACCGGAAGGTGGAGCCCATCTGGCCGTCACCGACCTGACCCCAGCGCTCGATTGTCACGCCTTCACTGTCGACGTGCCCACCAGCGACATACCGCTCGACTCCGCTACTCGTCGGATCAACCTGAGTTCGCGAGCGACGGATCACATCGCCCAGTCGAACCCGCTTCCAGGTGCTCTTGTCGAGGTTGAGACTCACCGGGCCGCCTCCTGCCGTAGGAGCGCTAACACGTCTTCGATGGCGGTGTCGGCTCCAGCGGCGGCTTCGCGCCAAGTGGCGACCGTGGCCTCGATATGGTCGCTGGCGGTTGCTCCCCGTCGACCGCTGGGTGGTTTGACATAGAGCGGAATGGCGAGGTTGTAACCGTTGTCAGCGATCCGCTCGATGGTCGCGGCAGCCGCGAATCCTTCTTCTTCGTCGAACCCTTGATAGGAATCGAGGATTCGCTGCTGGTTCCGGTCGCTCAAAAAGGACTGCGCCTGCACTCGGGCGAACTCGCGCGCAGCGTTGATGAACAGAACCCGACCACGGCGCTCAGCGGGCTTGCGGGACCGGAGGACGAGTACAACCGCCTCCATCGACGAGTTGTAGAACAGACCCGGTGCCAAGCCGATCACCGCCTCGACCAGGTCCGACCGGACCATCACCTGACGGACCGCGCTCTCGGACACTCGGGTGAGGACACCGTGTGGCAACAGGATCGCTGCCCTACCCGATGCCGGATCGAGGCTCTTGGCGATGTGTTGCAGGAACGCATAGTCGGCTGCGTTCTGCGGCGGAATGCCCCACATATTTCGGCCATGCGGGTCCTTGACGAACGCGGTGCGGTCCCACGCCTTGATAGAGTACGGCGGATTGGCGAGCACCACGTCGAAGGTACGCAGCCGGGCACCGTCGTGGAAGGCCGGCCTGGTGAGGGTGTCACCGTGCTCGATGCGGCCGTCGACGATGCCGTGCAGGAACAGGTTCATCCGGGCGATGGCTGACGTACCGTAGTTGAGCTCCTGCCCGTAGAGCCGGAGGTTGCGCCACTCCTTGCCCTGGCGGCGCAGCTCAGCGGCGGTGGAGATGAGCATGCCGCCCGTGCCGCAGGTCGGGTCGTAGACCGACTCCCCCGGTTCGGGCTTGAGCATCATCGTCATCAGGTGGACAAGGGTGCGGTTGGTGTAGAACTCCTGCGCGGTGTGACCGGAGTCGTCGGCGAACTTCTTGATGAGGTATTCGTACCCCTGACCGAGTTCGTCCTCTGGCAGGTTGGCCACCGAGAGCGTCTTGGTGGAGAAGTGCTCGATGAGATCGTTGATGGTCGCGTCGGGCAGCAGGTTCTTGTTGCCCCAGTCGCCGTCGCCGAAGACGCCGGCCAGGGTGTCCGGATTTGCCGACTCGATCGCCCGCATGGCAGCGAGGATCGCCGCGCCGACGTCGTTGGTGACCTTGCGGACGTCCTGCCAGTGGGCCCCGTCGGGGATGGCGAAGCGGTGGTTCTCCGGCAGGTCGGCCAGCTTGTCGTCACCGTAGATCTCCAGCGCCGCGGCGTGTTCCTCGTCGTACACGTCGGAGAGCCGCTTGAGGAAGACCAGCGGGAAGATGTACTGCTTGTAGTCGCCGGCATCGATCAGGCCGCGCAGCCGGATTGCCGCGCCCCACAGGTAGGACTCCAGTTCACGCTGCGACATGCGGGCGCTCACGCCGTCACCTCCGTCGGGGTGAAGCCCCACTTGGCAAGTTCGGCTTCCAGCGCGGAGCGCGTTTCCCGGGCGGCGGCGTGGGCCGCTTCGAGGTCGGTCAGGGCCTGCTCCAGGGTGCGCTGCTCGCCGTCATCGGCGGCAGCGACGTACAGCGGGATGTTGAGGTTGAAACCGTGGGCCTTGATGTCGTCGAGCGTGGCGACCGCCGCCAGGCCGGGTGCATCGGCGAACGCCTGGCAGGTCCGCAGCAGGGTGTCGGCGTGCTCCGGTTCGAGGGTGTTCTGGTTACGGCCGCGCTTGAACAGCGTCTCGCCGTTGACGAACAGCACCCTGCCCTTGCGATCGTCGGCCTTACGTCGGCGCAGGATGAGCACGCACGCGGCTAGGCCGGTGCCGTAGAAGAGATTGGGCGCGAGACCGATCACGGCCTCGACCAGGTCCGCCTTCAGGACGAACTCGCGGATGCGCCCCTCGGCACCCTGGCGGAACAGCGCGCCCTGCGGCAGCACGACGGCGACCCGGCCGCTCCCCGGCGCCGCAGAGGTGAGCATGTGCTGGACCCAGGCCCAGTCGGCATACCCCTTGGGTGGAACGCCCCCGAGCCGGTTGCGGCCCCACGGATCGGAGGCCCACGCCACCTCGCCCCAGTTCTTGAGCGAGAACGGCGGGTTGGCGATGACGCAGTCGAACTGGGCGAGGCGCGAGCCGTCGTAGAAGGCCGGCGAACGCAGGGTGTCGTCGTGGGCAATGTCGAAGTCTCCGACCCCGTGCAGGAGCAGGTTCATCTTGGCGAGGCCGGAGGTGGCGAGCACCTTCTCCTGGCCGTAGAGCTTGCCCCAGAGGGTCTGCGGCCGGCCACCCTGGCGCTTCACATGCTCGATGACCTCGATGAGCATGCCGCCCGTGCCGCACGCCGGGTCGTAGACCGTCTCGCCCTCCTGCGGGTCGAGGATGTCGACGAGCAGTTTGACCACCGGGCGCGGGGTGTAGTACTCGCCGGCCTTCTTGTTGGACTGGTCCGCGAACCGCTTGATGAGGTATTCGTACGCCTGCCCGAACACGTCCGGCGCGACGTTCGCGTTACTCAAATTCCTGGTCGAGAAGTGCTCGATGAGATCGAGCAGCTTGGCGTCAGGAAGCTTGTCCTTGTTCGTCCAGGCTGCGTTGCCGAAGATGCCGTACAGCACATCCGGGTTGGCCTTCTCGATCGCGCGGAAAGCGGCCACCAGGGCCTGCCCGACGTTCTCGGTGCGGGCGCGCACGTCCTCCCACAGGCTGCCCTCCGGGATGCCGAAGCGGTGGTTCTCCGCGAACGAGGCGTACTCGTGGTCGCCGTCCGACTCCCCGAGCGCCCGCTCGTACTCCTCGGTGTAGGCGTCGCTGATCCGCTTGAAGAACATCAACGGAAAGATGTACGCCTTGAAATCCGCCTGGTCGATGCTTCCGCGCAGCAGGTCAGCGGCCTTGGCGAGGTACTGCTCCAACTCCGACAGGCTCAGTGGAATGGCGAGTGTGTCATGGGTCGTCGCGGAGGCCCGCGCGTATCGATCGGTCACGTCGGGCACCGGTCCACAACCATGTTTGTTGCTGTCTCCTCGGGAGTTGCCGGCATGTCGCCATGCCGGTCTCCTACCGTAGCCGGGACGGCAGACAGCGAGGGACCCCCGGGTCGGTTGCTGATGCGTGTCGTTGGGTCGGGGCGGTCAGCCCAACCGGCGCAGCCGCCGCACCGTCTTCGCCGACCTGAGGCGACCGCCCGTTCGTGCACCACACCGCCGAGTCGCTGGGCACCCGGCCGTCCCTACGCCCAACTCGGGCTGGGCATTACCGAGCGCCCTCGCCCGGTGCGGTGGAGTCTGACGGTTCAATCGCCAGGGCCGCGCAGGGACGGCACGGTCGACGCCTTACTTCGATTCCGAGAACCCATCGGGATCGTCGAGTTCACCGCGCGGCATCTCTGCCAGGAGAGCGACAAGACTAGCGGTGGAGCCAACAAGCTCCGAGGCCGCTTCTCAGGCGACGGCGGTGGCCATCCGGCGTACCGCCTCGGTGATCAACTCCGGTGCGGTGCCCAGGTTCAGCCGGACGTGGCCGGCACCGCCGGTGCCGAAGGCCGGGCCGGAGTTGAGCGCCACCCGGCCACGATCGAGGAACACGGCGGCGGGGTCGTCGCCGAGGCCCAGTGCGCGGCAGTCGAGCCAGGCGAGATAGGTGGCCTGACCGGGGTGGTGACGGATGGCCGGCAGGTGCTCCGCGAGCAGCGCGGCGAGGAGTCGACGGTTGTCGTCCAGGCCGGTCAGCAGGGCGTCGAGCCACTCGCCGCCGTCACGGAAGGCGGCGGTGTGAGCGATCACGCCGAGGTGGCTGGTGCTGACGCTGACCTCGACCGGAACGCGGGCGAGGTCACCGGCCGCGGCCAGGCCGGCGACGAGGAGCGCACCGCGCAGGCCGGCGAGGTTCCACCCCTTGGAGGCGGACATCAGCGAGAGACCGTTCTCCGCGCCGGGCACCGAGAGGTACGGCACGAACCGCGCTCCCCCGGCCACCACCGGAGCGTGGATCTCGTCGGCGACCACTCGCACCCCGTGCCGCTCGGCCAGGCCGGCGACGGCGGCCAACTCGTCGGCGGTGTGTACGACGCCGGTCGGGTTGTGCGGGCTGCACAGCAGGTACGCCGCCGGCCGTCCACCGGCCCGCGCCTCCCGGAACGCGTCCTCCAGCGTGCCGAGGTCGATCCGCAGGTCCTCGCCGAGAGGGGCCTCCACGATCCGACGGCCTGCGTGCGCCACGAAGTCGTAGAACGGCGGGTAGACCGGACAGTTGACGACCACCGCGTCCCCCGGACCGGTGACCACCCGCAGCACCTCGACGACGCCGTGCATCACGTCGGGCACCAGCGCGGTGCGCTCCACGGCCAGCCCGTCCCAACCCCACCGCCGCCGGGCGAACTCCGCCAGTGCCTGCGGGTACGCCGTGCCGGCGGCGTAGCCGGTGTCACCGCGCGCGACGGCGTCGGTGATCGCCCGCGCGACGGGCTCGGCCAGCGGGACGTCCAGCTCCGCCACCCAGAGCGGCAGCACGTCGTCCGGGTACGCCCGCCACTTGACGCTCGTCCGTTGCCGGAGCTGGTCCAGCGAGAGCTGGCGCAGGGGATTCATCGCGTCTCCGCCACCGCTGAGCACACCACTCATGGTTGAAGCCTATTCCGCTCCCCGCAACCTCGCGATCAGCGCCGCCGAGGGCCTGGAGTCGGGTATCGGCGACCTGTCGCACGGTGTACCCCAGGCAGGAGCATTGCTCTACCTTGGACGGTGCAGCAGGGCTTGCTAGGCGTGGAACGTAACAGGACCACCGACTTCCGACGGGGAGAGATGGACGATCAACCGAGTAGAGACTCCGGGCTGGAAGTTCCGCTTTCCTGGCTTGCCGACGCCCCGTTGTTCATCGACGGTGAACAGGTGTCTGCCTTCTACGACGCAGTGGTCATGCCGGAGAACGAGGCCGGCAAGATCTCAATCTCCACGAAAGACATCCGTCTTTCGAGGACCAGCACCAACGGAAAGTTGGGGGCCCGCATCGGGACCAGAGAGTTGCTGGCGGCCATCTTCCCCTTCCTGGACGCCCAGATCAGCCTGGAGGGGAGTCGCGGTCGCGAGAAGTCGAAGCAGGCCGAGGATGGAGACACGATTGAACTCCATCCCATCAGCAATCCCCACCGCCAGCTCGTTCAACTTGCCCTGCATTACGCGGCGCATCTGCCCAGCAGGGTGAGATTCGCCCAAGATGAGATGTGGCTGGATGACCTCGACGAGGCATACATCAAGGACAGCCCCCGGGCACTCGTCTTCTTCGACCTGCCTGCGCGACGAGCGATCATTCCGCTGGCCGCAGAGCTGACCACCGGAAAAGTGGTGGCAATCTTCGAGGAACTGGCGACCGAGGTCTCCAAGACGGTCCGCACGCTGCCGCCGACCTACGCGGCGACCGAGGAGCCTGAGACGAAACGCGAATACTGGCGCTGGTTCTCAGACAACTACAATCCCATTTCAGCGATGAACGTGCTCGAACGCGGCATAGGTGACGGCGGTCTGGCTCGCTGGGTGGACTACCGGGTTCACATCGAGGACAGGGCCCTTCAGCTCTCCCTGCGGGGCCGCGGCAAGTTCGAAACAGGAATTTTCGCGTACTCCATGATCCGCCGCGGCAACCAGCACGGGCTGCGCATCGTCGGCACGCTGAAGTCCGGGCCAGGGCTCAACGTCCTCGCCGTCTTCGAGAAGTAGGCCGGCAGCGACGGTCAGACGATGCCGGCGTGTCGACGTCCGGTTGCCGGCGGCCAGTCGCCCGCCCCACCACGGCGCTGGCGCGCATCGAAGCAGATGTGAAGCTATGAGCGAGCCGTTGCAGGTAAGTCGTGCGCCACTGGGCCTTCCGCGTAGGTCCCGTCGGCGAACAGCACTGGCCGTAGCCCTGGGTCGTCGACCCGCACGCCGAGAATGCCATTCCTTCTGGCATCACCGCGCCAGCCGCCCTGTTCCTGAGCACCGTCGCTCGATTCGGCCACAGCCGTCCCGTGTTCGATCCGGCGAACCCGCAGCCGCTGCACGACACCTATCGTTGGTTCTACCTAACCGGTCAACGCGCCGACACGGAGTTCGGATCGCCCGCTACGGTCCGCACCGATGGGACGGACGTCGAGGAGATGCGGCGGGCCATCGTCGACCTGTTGCAGGCCGCCGATGTGGGCATCATCGACGTACTGATCAGACCGGACCCGAGCGACAAGGAAGCCCTTTCGGCAGCTTCTCCGCGACTGCAAGGATCCGGACGGCCCCACCCTCACCTTTCAGCCGCACCGCGTGGTCCACCTACGTCCGTAAGGTCAGACCGGCTCGCTGACGGTCGCGAAGGGGCGGGTCAGTTCTTGCGTCGGAGATCCAAGCCGTAGACGAGCAGACCCGCGCCCACAACCAGGCAGGTCATCATGACGAGGACCCGGCCTTTGGGAGAAGCCGGGGTGAACCAGAAGGTGATCAGTTCCTGTATGCCAGCCCCGAGGAGGGCACCGCCGAAGGCCAGGGCCGAGATGCGCCAAGTGTCGCCGTCGGTGCGGATCAGCTCCTTCGTGGCGGCATCGATGTGAATCTTGGAGACGGTCTCCAGGCCGCGCAGGCGGGCGATCCGGATGGCCCGAATCCCGATCTCCCTGATCAAGCGGGTGTTCGTCTTGAGGAGTTCGGCCGCGCCCTGCCGGCCGAAGTCGAGCGGGGTGTCGCCACCGGTCAGTTCCTCCTGAATCTGCCGCAGCGCCTCATGCAGGTCCCTGGTGCCCCCGGCGAAGTCGAAAGGCGCACCGACCGAGTCGTCGCCAGTGCTCCAGCCATCCGTCCCCGCCCCGTCCCGGCTGGTGGTCTCGGTCATCCTCGCACCTCCGGCCGGCCGGAAATCTCGAACGTAAAGTCCTGCTGGCGCTCTTCCAACGCCCTGAACAGGTCCCTTGCGACAGTCGCTCGATGGGCCACCAGCGAGTCGATGTTCTCCTTTTCGAGCATTCGGACGACGCGATCGTGGCCCGTGACGCCCATCAGGATCCTCATCAGGGCGGGAAGCATCTCGATCAGGATGATCGTCAGGCGGAGGGTCCACTCAGCGGCAGCTACGTATCCCCCCTCGGCGGTCAGCTCGCCCAGGGCCTTCAGGCGCTCGATAATGCCGACCTTGCCCTGGCTCTGGCGTGCCCTGGCGACCTCTGTCTCGATCTCCCCCTCGACACTTTCGGAGGCACGGGCCAGGAACTGCCCCGATTCCTCGCGGAGGGCAGCGGTCGAGTCGTTCAGCTTCCGTAGCTGGTCCTGCTTGTCGGAGAGTCCGCTGTCTTTGGCGTAGCGATCCGCGATCTGGCGCTTGAGCATGCAACTCGGCCCTTGGCCCGGCCTGCCGCTAACGCTCTCGCCGGCTTTCCCGGTGCATTCCGCGACCGCGTCCTGTTGGAAGCGACTGGCCTCGGCGGAGATCGACTTGATCTCCGCCTGGAGCGTCGCAGCCTCCCGTCTGGTGCGCGAGAGATTATCGAGCTTTCCCAGCACCGGGCCGAATGATTCCAGCCGCCGCCCTTCACACGCCGGGGAGTCGGGGACGGGCGGCGTCCCGTCGGCCACGAGCCCGTTGCAGGCCCGCAACTCGCTTTCCAGCCGTAGGACGGACTCCTGCCTCGATCTCGCGACATGTTCCTCGATGGCGGTGTGGAAGATGCCCAGGAGCAACGGCTCAGCCAGGATGACTCCGAGCAGGACCGCCAACGCGAGCCTGCTCAGGGTCCTCGAAATCGCCTGCCGTACGGCGCTGACGGCGGAGGCCGTAGCCAACCACCGGTCCAGGCTGAGGATCAGGGCTCCCCAGAGCAGCGCGATAAACGGAATCGACCAGTTGAAATAGCCGAAGGAGTAGTAGAGGGCCAAACCGAGGGACAGCGTCGCGAAAGTACTCGTGATCAGCACCACGGACCCGAGGCTCGTGTACCGGATCCGCTCGCTGGGCACCAGGGTGAGGATGTCCTCGCGCGCCCCGGCCAACGAGCGCAGGAGCCGCGTGACACTGAATGATCGAATGGAGTGGCCGCTCAATTGGTCTCCAGGTTCGCTCTACTGGCCTCGTCCACCACTGTGAGGTCAGCCGTTCGCGTGCACCGCCAGGGTGGCACGGTCACCAACGCCTGGGCCTGCGCGAGGTGGTCCCACCCGGCCCAGCCGAGCAGTTCCGTGCCGTCGTTGTCCCGGCCCGCCTTCGAGTACGAGATGAACCGCCGCACCGCACGCCCCCGCGCCGCCATGACGGTCACTCCCACCTATTCAGCTGTTTGGGATCCGGTGGACCGTACCGGCCGACGAAGGCCCGCAAAGTCAGAGATCCGACAGGCTTCTCATCGCTCACCACGGGGCCGAGCGGTATCGGGACGCATGGATCCGGTGTCCTGCCCGGACGGCTGATCCTGTGTGGAGGAATGGGCGCGGACGAGAGCGCATGCGGCCGGCCGGCGCGCAGTCATCTGCTGCGCTCAGTTGACCGTGCGCAGGACCGGCCGGGTAGTGAGGGCCGCCGGGTCGAGCCGGCGCGAGGCACGGACGATGAACGTCGCCGACTCGCCCGGCAGCAGGGTGACCAGTGCGTCATCGACCTGCGCGGCCGGGTCGAGCCGGTCCGGGTACAGGGTCAGGTCGCGCAGGATCGTCCGTGCGGTGACCCGTACCCGTTGACTGCCGTCGACCTCCTCCACCGTCGCGTCGAACGCTGCCGCCGGCCAGTCGGCGTCGCGGTCCTCGGCGAAGAACCAGAACGCCCGGTCGATGCTCTCACCCGCCTCAGCGACCAGCAGCTCGCGCCGGGGCTCCTCGGGCCGCGCCAGGTCCGCCGGCAACTCCAGCGTCACCGAGGCGTACGCGGGCACGTCGAGGTCGTACGTCGTCTTCGCCCGCGCCTCGCCGTCCAGGGTGAGCCGGGTGACCGTGGCGGGGGCCCGCCACGGCCGGCCGGTCTCGTTGACCGCAACCAGCGCCAGCCCGCCGTCGCGGGGCTGGACGGTGAGCAGCCGGTCGGCGTACGCGCGGCGCAGCGCGTACCACAGGGGTTTGCGGCGTCCGTCGCCGTCGACGGCCGACCAGGAGGTCACCGGCCAGCAGTCGTTGAGCTGCCAGACGATGGTGCCCATACAGACCGGCCGGTGCGAGCGGAAGTGCTCCACCCCGAGCTGGATGGCCCGGGCCTGGTTGAGCTGCGTGAAGTAGTGCCACTCGTCGAAGTCGACCGGCGGCGACAGGTGGGCGTCCAGGCCACGCTGGAGCTTCGCGTCGCCGTCGATGGCCTTCTGGTGGTGGGCCATGCCGGGCGAGTCGTGGGCGAGGGGGTCGTCGGAGATCGCCCGGCGCAGGGTCGCGTACGCCGGGGGCGCCTGGTAGCCGAACTCGGCGACGAACCGGGGGACGTACTCCCGGTATTTGGTGTAGTCGTCGGTGTTCCACACGTCCCAGATGTGCGTGGTGCCGTGCGCCGGGTCGTTCGGGTGGACGTCCTCGCTGCCCGACCAGGGGCTGCCCGGCCAGTACGGGCGGGTCGGGTCCAGCTCGGCGACGATCCGGGGCAGCAGGTCCAGGTAGTAGCCCCGGCCCCAGGTGCGGCCCGCGAGGGGCTCCTGCCAGTCCCAGTCGTGCCAGCCCCAGATGTTCTCGTTGTTGCCGGTCCACAGCACCAGCGACGGGTGGGCGGCCAGCCGGGTGACCTGCTCGCGCGCCTCGGCCTCCACCTCGGAGCGGAACGGCTCCTCCTCCGGGTACGCCGCGCAGGCGAACAGGAAGTCCTGCTGGACGAGCAGCCCCCGCTCGTCGGCCAGCTCGTAGAAGTCCCCCGACTCGTACCGGCCGCCGCCCCAGACCCGCAGCAGGTTGATGTTCGCCCCGGCCGCCTGGTCGAAGCGCTCGGCCAGCCGCTCCCGGGTCACCCGGTTGGGGAAGGCGTCGTCGGGGATCCAGTTGACGCCGCGCACGAACACCGGCACGTCGTTGACGTGCAGGGCGAACGCGGAGCCGTGCTCGTCCGGGGCGGTGTCCAGGCGGACCACGCGGAAGCCGATCCGGCGGGACCAGGCGTCCAGCTTCCGCCCGTCGGCGGCATGCAGGGTCACCGCGAGGGGGTGCAGCGGCTGCTCCCCGTACCCCCGGGGCCACCACAGCGCGGGGTCGCGGACCTCCACGGTCAGCGCGGCCGTGCGCTGTCCGGCCGCCACGACGGCCTCGACGGCGACGCCGGCCACCTCGGCGCGGACGGTGACCGGCTCCTCGGCGGCGCGCTCGACCTCGACGCGCAGCTCGACCCGGCCGACGCCGTCGGCGGCGGTGACCAGCGGGCGGACCGTCGCCAGTCGGGCCGTGGACCAGGCGTCCAGGGCGATGTCCTGCCAGATGCCGGCGGTGACCACCGTCGGTCCCCAGTCCCAGCCGAAGTTGCAGGCCGTCTTGCGGATGAAGTTGAAGGGCTCCGGGTACGCGTTGGGCCGGTCGCCGAGCCGGTCCCGGTGCTCCTCCGCGTACCGGTACGGCGAGTCGAAGCGGACGGTCAGCGTGTTGGCCCCCGGCCGCAGCACGGATGTGACGCCGAAGCGGTGGCCTCGGTGCATGTTCTCGGTGCGGCCGACCTCGGCGCCGTTGAGGGTGACGGTGGCGACCGTGTCGAGGCCGGCGCAGGCCAGGTCGACCCGGTCGGCGTCGCCCGGTGGCGCGTCGAAGGTGGTCTCGTACACCCAGTCGGTGCGCCCGATCCAGGCCAGCGCCGTCTCGTTGTCGTCCAGGTACGGGTCGGGGATGAGGCCGGCGGCGAGCAGATCGGTGTGCACGCAGCCGGGCACGGTCGCCGGGACCGCCCGGTCGATGATCTCCGACGGCACCTGCGGACCGGGAACGGCCCGCAGCACCCACCCCTCGGACAACGATTGCCGGGTCACGACTTCACCGCACCTTCCATGATTCCGCGGACGATCTGGCGGCCACCGACGAACAGCATGATCAGTAGGGGCACGGTGGCGACGAACGCCCCCGCGAGCACCCGCCGGTAGATCACGTAGTTGCCGCTGGCCAGGTCGGAGATGGCCACCATCGAGGTGGGGAAGTCGGTGCCGCTGAGCGTGATCAGCGGCCACTGGAAGTCGTTCCAGGTGCCGACGAAGGTGAGCAGGCCGAGCACGGCCAGCGCCGGGCGGATCGCCGGCAGCACGATGTTCCAGTAGACGCGCATCGTGGTCGCGCCGTCCATCCGGGCCGACTCGACCAGCTCGTCGGGCACGGTGTTGAGGATGAACTGCCGCATGTAGAACACCCCGAACGCGGTGACCAGGCCGGGGGCGATGACCGCGAGCAGGGTGCCGTTCCAGCCGAGCTTGCCCATCACGATGTAGAGCGCGACGATGCCGAGCTGGTTGGGCACGGTGAGGGTGAGCACCACGAAGAGCATCAGCCACCTGCTGCCCTTGAACCGCAGCTTCGCGAAGGCGAACCCGGCCAGCGAGCAGAAGAACAGCACCGAGGCGGTGACCGCGGTGGAGACGAGGGCGCTGTTGACCAGGCCGGCGGCGAAGTAGACGTCCTGGAGGGAGAAGACCTCGTCCAGGTTCGTCATGAACTGGTCGCCCGGGACCACCGCCGGCGGGATCTTCGCGAGCGCCTCGTCGTTGCTGGTGGCGATGACGAACATCCAGTACAGCGGGAACGCGGAGAGCAGGATCGTCGTCGCCAGCAGCAGGTACGTCCAGACGCCGGCCGCGGTGTCCTGCGGGGCCCGGCCCAGCAGCCGCGCCCGGTTGCGCCCGCGCGGCCCGGCGTCGGCCGCCCGCGGCACGGTGTCGACGGCACTCATTGGCGGCCTCCGGACAGACGGTTCGTCAGCAGGGTGTTGATGCCGGCGACTACGAGGATGATCAGAAACAGGGCCCAGGACATCGCGGCGGCGTACCCGAGGTCGAGGTCCTTCCAGCCGACCTTGTAGATGAGCTGGGCGATGGTCTGCCACTCGCCGTTCGGGCCGCCGGTGGCCGCCTGCGCGTTCAGGTCGAACAGCATCGGCTCGGTGAAGAGCTGGAGCCCGCCGATGGTGGACAGCACCACGGTGAAGACGACGACCGGCTGGATCATCGGCACGGTGATCCGCCAGAGCTGCCGCCACGGGCCGGCGCCGTCGATGGCGGACGCCTCGTAGACGTCGCGCGGGATGGACTGCATCGCGGCCAGGTAGAGCAGCGCGTTGTAGCCGATCCACTTCCAGTTGACCATGGTGGCGATGGCGATCCAGGAGTGGAGCTTGTCGGCCCGCCAGTCGGCCGGGGCGTCGCCGCCCAGGCCCACGAGGCCGAGCAGCCAGTTGGCCATGCCGAAGTCGCGGGAGAAGAAGACGCTGAACACCATGGTCGAGGCGACCAGCGGGGTGACGTACGGCAGCAGGATGCCGACCCGCCACCAGGTCTGCGCGCGCAGCTTGCGGTTCAGCAGCGAGGCGACCACCAGGGCGAGCAGGAGCTGCGGTATCGAGGAGAGCAGGAAGATGCCGAAGGTGTTGTAGAGCGCGTTCCAGAAGTCCTCGTCGCCGAGCAGCTTCGCGAAGTTGTCGAAGCCCGCCCAGGGCGGCAGGGTCGGGTCGTCGAGCTGGTAGTTCCGCAGCGAGACGACCCCGTTGAAGATCAGCGGGAAGAGCCCGAAGACTCCGAAGATCAGGAAGAACGGTGCGATCAGCAGGTACGGCATGTAGCGCATGTCGAAGCGGTACAGCCGGTTGCGCCAGGTGAGCTGCCGCTCGTCGGCCCCGGGGCCGTCGACGCCACGCTTGCGCGGGGTACGACGGCCCGGCGGGGCGGGCGCGGCACGGGTGGAGGGCATGGGACGCTCCTGGGCCGAGGTGGACTGTCTCCGGGGTGGGACGCCGGGGCGGTGGCGGGGCGGGGCGGCCCCGCCACCGGTCACCGGATCGTCAGGACCTGCCGGCCTTCTCGGCCTCCTTGACCGCCTCCGCCCAGGCGGCGTCCGGCTTGAGGGTCTTGTTCTCCACCCGCTTGATGACGTTCTCCACCGCGACGCGGGTCGGGCCGTTCTTCTTGCCCAGGTACTGCGGGGTGAGGCCCTGCGCCATCTTCGGGAAGATCTGCCCGACCGGCGCGTCGTTGAAGAACGGGTTCTTGAACTCGGCGATGGCCGGGTCGGAGTACAGGGCCGGCTGCGACGGCAGGTTGCCGACCTTCTTGAAGACCTCGATCTGCTGCTCCGGCTGGACCAGCCACTCCAGCAGCTTGTACGCCTCGTCGGCGTGCTTGCTCTGCTTGGGGACGGTCAGGAACGACCCGCCCCAGTTGCCGCCGCCGCCGGGCACCGCCGCGATTTCCCACTTGCCCTTGGTGCCGGGGGCGGTGTCCTTGATGTGGCCCAGCATCCACGCCGGGCAGGCGAGGACGGCGAAGGCGCCGCTGGTGAAGCCCTTGTCCCAGTCGGCCTGGAAGCTGGTCAGGTTGGCCGAGATGTCGGCCTGGAGGGCCTTGACCGTGTAGTCGAAGGCGACCTTCGGGCCGCCCTCCATCTGGAGCTGCTCCTGCTCGCTGTAGAAGCCGGCCTGCTGCTGGCCGAGGACCGGGTTGAACAGGTTGGTCCCGGCGTCGAGGAACTTCTTGTCGGTCTTGGCGGTGTACTGCTGGCCGACCTCGATGAACCGGTCCCAGGTGGGCCAGAGCGCGGAGACCTGGTCCCGCTCGGTGGGCAGGCCGGCGGCCTTGAACAGGTCGGTGCGGTAGCACATGGCCAGGCCGCCGACGTCGGTGCCGAGGCCGATCTGGGTCTTGCCGTCGGCGGACAGCGACTGCTTCCACTTCCACGGCAGGTACTTGCTCTCGTACTGCCCGGCACCCTTGTCCAGCAGGTTGACGAACTTGTCGGACTGGCTGCGGAACTGGACCATGAAGCCCTCGTCGATGGCGGCGATGTCCGCCGCGCCCGAGCCGGCGACCAGCTTCTTCTGCAGGTCCTCGTGCTGCGCGTTGTACTCGCCCGAGTTGAGCTGGATCTTGACGTTCGGGTGGGCGGCCTCGTACTTGGTCTTCAGGTCCTGGAGCCCGAAGTCGCCCCAGAAGTTGATTTTCAGGGTGACCGCGCCGCCGCCCGCCTCGTCGCCGCCGCTGGTGCTCTTGCCGCTGCACGCGGCCACCACGGCCAGGCTGACCGCGCCCACGGCGACCGCGCGGGCCCAGTGGGTCCAGGACCGTCTCATGTCATCCTCCGAGCAAGATGGGAACGCTCCCGACATCGAGAGACGTTGACTGAACCGGATAAGTGAAGCCACCGTACGATCCCGTCTCCGCAGTGTCAACGAATGGTTAAGCCCGGGGCCGTTCCGTAACTTTCGACCCCATGGGAGCGCGACCATGCGTGGTCGACCCCTCCGCAGCATCCCGATCGGCGACAGCGTCACCCGCGCCCGGCCGACGACCCGTATCCTTAACCGGGCAAGTAATCCGTTCGGTCGCGGGGCGGGGCGGCTCCGGCCCGGTCGCCCGCGGGGCCGGTTGCAGTAGCGTGAGGGCCGCCGGTTCACCCCGGCGCCGTGACACCCGCCCGGGGCGGGCCCAGCAAGTGGAGGAGACACGCCGGTGAAGCGGCCGACCATCGCCGACGTCGCGCGGCGGGCCGGGGTGTCCAAGGGCGCGGTCTCGTACGCGATGAACGGACAGCCCGGCGTCTCCGAGGCGACCCGGCAGCGCATCCTGGCCATCGCCGCCGAGATCGGGTTCAGCCCGAGCAGCGCCGCGCGGGCGCTCTCCGGCGCCACCGCCAAGGCGGTCGGCCTGGCCCTGTGCCGCCCGGCCCGGATCCTCGGCATCGAGCCGTTCTTCATGGAGCTGATCAGCGGCGTCGAGGCCGAACTGTCGGCCCGGTCGTACGCGCTGACCCTCCAGGTGGTCGCCGACCAGGATGCGGAGATCGCGGTCTACCGGCGCTGGTGGGCCGAGCGCCGGGTGGACGGGGTCTTCGTCTGTGACCTGCACACCGACGACCGGCGGGTGCCGGCGCTGGAGGAGCTGCAACTGCCGGCCGTGGTGATCGGCGGCCCCGGGCACACCGGCTCGCTGGCCAGCGTCTGGTCCGACGAGGCCGCGGCGCTGGCCGAGACGGTGGAGTACCTGGTAGCCCTGGGCCACCGACGGATCGCCCGGGTCGGCGGCCTGCCCGCACTGCTGCACACCGAGATCCGCAGCGACGCGTTCACCGAGGTGTGCGGGCGGCTCGGTCTCGACGAGTCGGTCACCGTCTGGTCGGACTACACCGGCGAGGAGGGGGCCCGGGCCACTCGGCGGCTGCTCAGCTCGCCGAACCGCCCCACCGCCGTCATCTACGACAACGACGTGATGGCGATAGCGGGGCTGTCCGTGGCCCAGGAGATGGGCCTTCAGGTCCCCGGCGACCTGTCGATCGTCGCCTGGGACGACTCCCCGCTGTGCCAGCTCGTGCACCCGCCGCTGACCGCCCTCGGCCGGGACATCCCCGCGTACGGCGCGCACGCCGCCCGGCAGCTGCTCCGGGTGATCGCCGGCGAGCCGACCGGCGAGCTCCAGGACGAGACCGCCCACCTCACGCCCCGGGGCAGCACCGCGCCGCCCCGGGTCAGGTGAACCGGTTCAGCACCGCGCGCCCCACCGGCCCGGACGCCCTCACCGGGACGCGGACGGGAACTCCTCGAAGTACGCCTCCACCCGCTCGGCCGTCGCCGGGCGGGCCAGCGCGAAGCCCTGCCCGTAGCGGCAGCCGGCCCGGCCGGCGGCGTCCGCCTGGGCCGGCGTCTCCAACTGCGCGGCGATGATCTCCAGGCCGAGCCGGTCGCCGAGGCTGACCACCACGTCGACCAGCTGGTGGTGCCCGCCGTCGGCCCCGTCGACCCCGTGCGGGGCCAGCTTGAGCAGGTCGATGGGGAGCCGGCGGAGCTGGGCCAGCGAGGCGTGCGCGGCCCGGAAGTCGTCCAGCGCGGTGCGCACTCCGAGCGAACGCAGCCCGGCGAGCCGGGCCACCATCGTCGACGGCTCCGCACCGACACGCGGCTCGGCCACCTCGACCACCAGCCGCTCCGGCGGCAGCCCGTGGGTGGCCAGCACCGCCGCGGTGCGCTGGAGGAAGTCCGGCGCGGCCAACTCCCGAGGGGTGACGTTCACCGACATCCAGAGCTGCCAACCCCCCGCCGACCAGTCGGCCAGTTGACGGCAGGCCCGGTCCAGCACCCAGCGGCCCACCTCGCCGACGAGGTCCAGGTCCTCGGCGACCGGCAGCAGCTCGGCCGGGAGCACGGTGCCCAGCACCGGGCTGCGCCAGCGCAGCAGCGCCTCGGTGCCCACCGGCAGCCGGTCGGCCAGCCCGAGCACCGGCTGGTAGACCAGGTCCAGCTCGCCCCGGGCCACCGCGCCGGGCAGCTCCCGCTCCAGATCGAGCCGGCGGACGAGCTGCTCCTCCAGGTACGCGTCGTACCACTCGATCCGGTCCCGGCCGAGCTGGGCGGCCCGCCGGCGGGCCAGGTCCGCCTGGCGCAGCACGTCGTCGGCGGTTGCGCCGGGGATCTCGGCCAGGCCGATGCTGGCCTGCAACCGGACCTCGGCACCCGCCACCCGGTACGGCTCGCCGAGCGCCTCCAGCAGCCGGGTGCCCAGTGCGTACGCCAGCACCGGGCCGGCGGTGGTGACCACGCCGAACTCGTCGCCGACCAGCCGGGCCACCAGGTCGTCCGGGCCGACCGCCGCGCGCAGCCGGCGGGCCACCTCCACCACGACCACGTCGCCGACCGCGTGGCCGCGACCGTCGTTCACCGCGCCCAGGCCGTGCAGGTCCACCACCAGCAGCGCCCCCGCCCCGTCCCGCCGGGCGGCCAGCTCGCGCAGCAGCTCGCGCCGGTTGGCCAGCCCGGTGAGCTGGTCGGTCGCGGCGAGCTGGCGCACCACGCGCTCCAGCCGGCGACGCTCGCCGACGTCACGCATGTGCAGCACCAGCGCGTGCACCTCGGGCACCCCGCGCTGGTCGCTGATCGTGGACTCGGTCTCCCGCCACGCCCCGTGCCCGTCGCGCAGCCGGGCAGCCAGCAGCGTCGGCCGGACGCCGGCGCGCACCCCGTCGAGCAGCAGCGCGGCGCGCGGGACGTCGGCGGGGTGCAGCAGGTCGGCGAAGGGCCGGCCGAGCACGTCGGCATCGGTGAGCCCGAACAGCCGGGTCGCGGCCGGGGACTGCCAGCGCACCCGCAGCGCGTCGTCCAGCAGCAGGATCAGGTCGTCGCCGCCCGAGACCAGGGCCCGGAAGTGCGCCTCCTGGGCGGCGAGGCGGGTGGCGTACCGGCGGTTGTCGGTGGCGGTCATCAGCTCCCGGACCACCAGCGGCGGGGTCACCGCCAGCCCGAGCAGGATCGCCCCCGGCGTGAAGTCGCCGTGCGCGTAGAGGTGCCCGACGGCGGCCAGGGCGGCGATCGCGGCCGGCGCGCTGACCCGGGGCCAGACGGGCGTCGGGCCACCCGGGCGGCGCGGGTCACCGGCGGCCACCCGGCGGACCCCGTCGGCGGTGAGCAGCGCCCCGACCACCAGCGGCCCGACGGTGGCCAGCAGGGCCCGGTCCATGGCGTCGTAGGCGAGCAGCACGATCAGCGCGAGCAGGCCGAACTGGGCCGCCCCGGCGCCGAGCAGGCAGATCGCCGCGCCCGGCCGGCGTCGCCAGTCGGCCAGCGCCGCGACGCCGATCGACGCGAGGCCGAACCCGCCGGCCACCACCGCGACCCGGGCTGCCGGCGGGGTCTCCCCCGGCGGCAGCAGCACCCAGGCGGCGAAGATCAGACTCAGGCCCAGGCTGACGATGTCGACCACGCGGCGGACCCGGGCCCGGTTCGGCAGCCGGCTACGGCCGGGCAGCAGGAGCAGCCCGCCGGTGTGCAGCAGGGCCGCGATCCCGAGACCGGTCGCGCCGACGGCGACCCGCAGGCCGGTGCCGACCAGGGGAAGCACCGCGACGGTCAGCCCGACCGTGGCCACCGCCGCGTCGAGCAGCCCAGCGGCCGAGCGGCAGCGGATGGCGCGGCGGCCGGCCCGGTCGGGGCCGCCGCCGGGCGGCCCGGCGTACCGGACGGGCACGGCCAGCAGGGACAGCCGGACGCCGGCCAGGACGCTACCGGCGGCACCGGCGAGCGCCACCGCGGCCAGCGGCGGGATCACGCCGGCCAGGCCGGCGAGGGCGAGCAGCGCCGCCGTCGCCAGCACCAGGAGGTCGGCGGGACGCGGGAGGCTGCGGGAGGTGCCGGAGGGATACGCGACGGGCACGGCGATCGCCTTCGTGAGGGGGCACGGGCGGTGCGGTACGACGGTGCGGGGTTGCGGTCGGCGGCGTCGCCCGGCGTGGCGGCCCGGGACGACGTGGGCGCGGCTGGTTCGCCGGCCCAACATGATGAAACGATCCACCGTCACCGCAGGAAACGGCTATCAGGCCATGAAGATGAGTGATTCAAGTCACTTGCATGGCACCGGTCACCCGCGCCCCCGCCCGCCCGGGGGCCGGCCCCGCCCAGGTGGGATCATCTGGGGGTGAGTCGCGCCGAGACCGTCCGCTTCCGCCCCAACCAGGCGATCCTGGTCGCGGCGGTGATCGCCTTCATCGGGGCGCTGCCGCTGGCCGCCGCCGGGTGGTACTTCCTGCCGGTGCTGCTCGTCCCCCTCGCCGTCGCCGTCTGGGCCTGGCGCTCAGGCACCGAGGCGGACGCCCGGGAGCTGCGCCTGCGGGCGCTGACCGGGCAGCGCCGGATCGGCTGGGAACGGATCGTCGAGCTGACCGCCGACGCCCGGGGCCGGGCCGTCGCCCGGCTCGACGACGGCGAGTGGCTGGTCCTGCCCGCGGTACACGGCACCGAACTGCCCCGGCTCGTCGCCGTCACCGGCCAGCCTCTGCCCGGCCGCACACTCTGACCCACCTGACCGGGCCCGGCCCGGCCGACCGGCGGGCCGGACCACATCGGCGGGTCGGCCGGCGGACGGGTCAGTAGCCGTCCGAGACCGTGTTGATCAGCGCCTGGCCGGCGGCGAACCGCCGCACCTGCTCCCCCACCAGCCGGTACGCCCGGGGCAACAGCCCGCGCACCGAGCCGGCGACGTGCGGGGTGAGCAGCACGTTGGGCAGCCCCCACAGCGGGTGGTCGGCGGGCAGCGGCTCGGGGTCGGTGACGTCCAGCGCGGCCCGTAGCCGGCCGGAAGCCAGCTCGGCGACCAGCGCGTCCGTCCGGGCCACCGGGCCGCGTGCGGCGTTGACCAGCAGCGCGCCGTCGGGCATCGCGGCGAGGAACTCCTCGTCGACCATGCCCCTGGTCGCCTCGGTGAGCGGCACCAGCAGCACCACCACGTCGGCCTCGGGCAGCAGCGCCGGCAGCTCGTCGACCCCGTGCACCCCCTCGGCGGGGCGGGCCGTCCGGGCGACCAGGGTGAAGGTCACCTCGAACGGTGCGAGCCGGGCGCGCACCGCCGCCCCGATCGAGCCCGCGCCGACGATCAGCACCCGCTTGCCGGCCAGCTCGTCGGTCGGGCAGACCCGGTCGTACGCCCACTCGCGGCGGGACTGGGCGACGGCGAAGGCGGGGAAGCCGCGCAGCTGGGATAGGACCGCGGTGGCCACCCACTCGGCGGTGCCGGAGTCGTGCACCCCGCGCGCGTCGCAGAGCGTCACCCTGGCCGGGACCCGGCCGACCCAGGCGTCGGCCCCGGCGGAGAGGAGCTGCACCACCCGCAGGTCGGGCAGCTCGCCGAGCAGGGCGGTGGCGTCCCCGCCGGACAGGAACGGGGGCACCCAGAACCGCACGTCGGCAACGTCGGACGGGAGGCGGGACGGCGACTCGACCACCTCGACGGTCACCCCGGGCGGCACGTCGCCGAGCAGGCCGCGACCGGCCGGGTGCGGAATCCATACCTTCACGCCCGACGACGATAGTCGCCCGGCGGCGCCGGTCCCCCGTTGGTGCGGGCCGAACCACCCGGCGCGGGGCCCACGCGGCGGTGACCGGCCGCCCGCACCGGCGACAGATCCGGGCAGGGCTACCGCGCGGCCACCGCGCAGGACCCGTCCGGGCGGCTAGGCTGGGCCGGGTGAGCCCCCGTCGCCCGTACGCCCGGAAGACCTCTGTGCGCGCGGTGGCTGCGGCGTCGTGCGCGGCGCTGCTGCTGGCCACCGCCGGATGCAGCTTCGGCGAGCCGGACCCCGACCCGGCCGGCGAGCCGCCGAACCTGCCGACCCCCTCCGCCTCCGCCCCCGGCGGCGGCCAGCAGATGGTCGCCACCGTGCTGGCCAAGGGCCTGCGGGTGCCGTGGGGGATCGCGTTCCTGCCCGACGGCGGCGCGCTGGTGACCGAGCGGGACAGCGGCCGGATCCTCAAGGTCGGGCCCGGGTCCGGGCGGGACGGGCTGACCGTCACCGCCGTGCAGACCGTGCCCGACGTCGCGGCCGGCGGGGAGGGCGGCCTGCTCGGCATCGCCGTGTCCCCCCGCTACGCGACGGACCGGACGGTCTTCGTCTACCACACCGCCGAGCAGGACAACCGGATCGTCAAGCTGGAACTGGGCGGCCGGCCGACGCCGGTCCTGACCGGTATCCCCCGGTCCGGGACCCACAACGGCGGCGGGCTCGCCTTCGGCCCGGACGGCTACCTTTACGCCAGCACCGGCGACGCCGGCAACCGGGAGTCCGCGCAAAACCAGAAGAGCCTCGGCGGCAAGATCCTGCGGATCACCCCGGACGGCAAGCCGGCCCCGGGCAACCCGTACCCGGGGTCCCCGGTCTGGTCGCTGGGGCACCGCAACGTGCAGGGCCTCGCCTGGGACGCCGGCAAGCGGATGTACGCGGTCGAGTTCGGCCAGAACACCTGGGACGAGATCAACCAGATCACCAAGGGCGGCAACTACGGCTGGCCCCTGGTCGAGGGGAAGGCCGGCGACAAGCGGTACACCGACCCCCTGGTGCAGTGGAAGACCTCCGACGCGTCCTGCTCGGGCCTGGCGGCGACCGACCGGCTGCTGGTCACCTCCTGCCTGCGCGGGGAGCGGATCTGGCTGGCCGAGCTGACCGACACCGGCACCATGCTCGGCCAGCCCCGGGAGCTGCTCACCCGAAAATACGGTCGGCTGCGGGCGACGGTCGCCGCGCCCGACGGGTCGATCTGGGTCACCACCTCCAACCACGACGGGCGGGGCCAGCCGGCCCCCGAGGACGACCGCATCCTGCGGCTGGTCTTCCCCGACGGCGGCGCGGGGCGTGGCTAGCCGCGAAGCGCAGCGGCCGTAGCACCCCGGCCCGCGCGGCGCGGCGCGGCGGAATCCCCGGTTTGCCAAGATCCTTCACTGGGCAGGTCAGAATCTCAGCATGGACGGCCAGGAGAACGAACAGCGAAACACCGGGGACGCCGACACCCCGGCGACCGGTCGTGGCCGGCGCTGGGCCCTCCCGCGCCGACGCGGGGACGTCTCGTCCGGCCGGGCCCTGGCCCGCCGGGTGGGCGTGGCGCTCGCCGTCGTGGCGATCGCCCTGGCCGGGGTGGTGATCGGCACCTTCGCCGGCGGACGGGTGCAGACCGACATCGGTCCGTTCCGGGCCGAGTTGACCCTCGCGCCCGCGCTCACCGGCAGCACCACCGTCGACATCCCGCCGCTGGGTGCCCTGCAACTGAACAGCCACGACGGGCCGACCCATCTGACCGTGGGGCTGGGGGCACTGGACCAGCGACGCACCGTAGCGCTGATCGACGACCCGGCGAGCATCAGCCGGGCCAGCCAGTCCGCCGTCACCGACGTCCGCACCGGGGTGATGCGCCTCGGCCTGCGTACCGCCGGCGCGACGCTGCTGGTCACCCTGTTGCTGGCCGCCCTGGTCTTCCGGGACACCCGGCGCACCGCCTGGGCCGGAGGGCTCGCCCTGGCGGTCACCGCCGGCAGCCTCGGCCTGGCCGCGTCCACCCTCCGCCCGCAGGCCATCGAGGAGCCCCGGTACGAAGGGTTGCTGGTCAACGCCCCAGCGATCGTCGGTGACGCCCGGAAGATCGCCAACGACTACACCAAGTACGCCGAGCAGCTCCAACGCCTCGTCGGCAACGTCAGCCAGCTCTACACCACCGTGTCGGCGCTGCCGGTGTACGAGCCGGCGCCCGGCACCACCCGGATCCTGCACGTCTCCGACATGCACCTCAACCCGACCGGCTGGCAGCTCATCCGCACCGTGGTCGAGCAGTTCGGCATCGACGTGGTGATCGACACCGGCGACCTCACCGACTGGGGCAGCGAGCCGGAGGCGTCCTACGTCGGGTCGATCGGGCTACTCAAGAAGCCGTACGTGTACATCCGGGGCAACCACGACTCGGGGAAGACAGCGGCGGCGGTGGCGCAGCAGCCGAACGCGATCGTGCTGAACAACTCGACCACCACCGTCGCCGGGCTGACCATCGCCGGCATCGGCGACCCCCGGTTCACCCCGGACAAGGAGACCTCGCCCGCCGGCAGCGGCCTGACCAAGCAGGTCGCCGACCAGGTGATCGGGGCCGGCGACCAGCTCGCCACCACCGTCCGCAACTCGCCCAAGCCGGTGAACATCGCCCTGGTGCACGACCCGGCGTCCGCCGGGCCGCTGTCGGGCACCTGCCCGCTGGTCCTCGCCGGCCACACCCACGCCCGGCAGGTCTCCAAGCTGCCGCAGGTGCCGGGCCAGATGCCCACCCAGCTCATGGTGGAGGGGTCCACGGGCGGGGCCGGGCTGCGCGGCCTGGAGGGCGAGGAGCCCACCCCGCTGTCGATGACGGTGCTCTACCTCGACAAGGACAAGCTGCTCCAGGCGTACGACGACATCACCGTCGGCGGGACCGGCCAGTCGCAGGTCAGCCTGGAACGGCACGTGGTGCGGGACCCGAAGGCCGGCGCCGAGGTCCCCGTCACCCCCACCCCGACCCGCTGAGCGCGGCGGGCCGGGGACGGCGGGAACGGGTCAGCGCAGGGCCAGGGCGGCCAGGGCGGCGTTGACGATGCTGCCCGGCAGCAGGTCGTGCAGCTCGTACAGCTCGCGGACGCTGCCGGACTGGCCGAACTCGTCCACGCCCAGCGGCACGGCGTGCGCGCCGAGGGCCGAGCCGAGCCAGGCCATCGCGTGCGAGGCGGCGTCGTGCACGGTCACCACCGGCACCCGGTCGACGAACGCCGACCGCAGCGCCCCGGGCACGCTCGGCACGGTGGCCGTCCGCACGCCCTGGCGCAGGGTGCGCTGCCAGGCCCGGTAGAGCCGGTCCAGGCTGGTCACGTCGACCACGTGCGCGGCCACGCCCTCCTCGGCCAGCTCGGCGGCGGCGGCCAGCACCTCGGGCAGCACCGCGCCGGACGCGGCGAGCTGCACCACCGGGGCGTCGGCCAGGTGCGGGTACGCCTCGTGCGCGTCCACCAGCCGGTACGCCCCGGCGACCGCCTGCCGGCGCAGCACCGCGTCGCCGATCCGGGCCCGGGCCGCCTCGAAGGGGGCCTGGTCGATCGGGCGGGTGCTGAGCCGGAAGTAGTACGCCCCGTCCTCGGCCGGCGCGGCGGTGGTGGCCGGCACGCCACCGGCGGCGATCTGCCCGAGCGCGTCGCAGAGCAGCCAGTCGAGGGTGGCCGCGTACGCCGGCTCGACGAAGGTGACCCCGGGCAACTCCAGCCCCACCGAGGCGGTGATCGTCGACTGGTGGGCGCCGCCCTCAGGGGCGAGGGTGATGCCCGACGGGGTGCCGGCGACCACGAACCGGGAGCCGGAGTACGTGCCGTACAGGAACGCGTCCAGCCCGCGCAGCACGAACGGGTCGTAGACCGTGCCGACCGGCAGCAGCGGCTGCCCGGACAGGTCCCAGGACAGGCCGAGCTGGCCGAGCAGCAGGAACAGGTTCATCTCCGAGATGCCCAGCTCGATGTGCTGGCCCGACGGGCTCTCCGTCCAGCGCAGCATCCGGTCCTCCGTCCAGGACCGCTGCGCGGTCGGGGCGAACACCCCGGTCTTGTTGATGAACCCGGCCAGGTTGGTGGAGGTGGCCACGTCCGGGGCGGTGGTGACCAGGTACGGGGCGATGTGCTCGTCCCGGGCCAGCTCCACCAGCACCCGGCCGAAGACCTCCTGGGTGGAGACGGGCTTGTTGGCGCGTACCCGGGTGGTCTCCGGGACGGTGACCGGCAGGGCCCGCTCGCGGGGCGCGCGGGACAGCGCCTCGCGGCGCTCGCCGGCCCGGATGCCGGCCGGGGTCGCCGGGTCGAGGCGGTCCCACTCGGTCTCGACGGTCAGGCCCTGCGCGGCGCGCAGGACGTCGACCTGCTCGGTGGACAGCAGCGCGGAGTGGTTACGCGGGTTGCCGGCGATCGGCAGCCCCCACCCCTTCACCGTGTACGCGAAGACCACGCTGGGCCGGTCGGTGACCGCGTCGCACTGGGCGTACGCGTCGAGCATCGCCGCGAGGTCGTGCCCGCCCAGGTCGGTGACCAGCGGGCCCAGCTCGTCGTCGGCGATGTCGGCGATGAGCTCGGCGATCCCGGCGGGCGCCCCGTCGAGGAACTGCGCGCGCAACGCCGGGCCGGCCAGCCCGAACAGCGACTGGTACTGCTCGTTGGGCATCGCGTCGATCCAGTCGCGCAGCGCCTCCCCGCCCGGCCGGGCGTACGCCTGGGCGAGCCGGCGGCCGTACTTGACCTCGACGACGTGCCAGCCGGCGGCCTCGAACTGGCCGCGCCACTGCTTGATCCGCACCCCGGGGACGACCCGGTCCAACGACTGGCGGTTGAAGTCGACCAGCCACATCACGTTGCCCAGCCCGGTGGTGGCGGGGTCGGCGACGGCCTCCCAGATGTTGCCCTCGTCCAGCTCGGCGTCGCCGATCAGCGCGACGAACCGGGAGTGCGGGCGCTCGCCGAAGTGGGCGTCGACGTACCGGCGGGTGACGGCGGCGAACAGCGGCGCGGCGGCGCCGAGGCCGACCGATCCGGTGGAGAAGTCGACGCCGTCCGGGTCCTTGGTGCGCGACGGGTACGACTGGAGGCCGCCCCGGGCCCGCAGCCTCGGCAGGTACGACCGGTCCAGGTTGCCCAGCAGGTACTGGACGGCGTGGAAGACCGGAGAGGCGTGCGGCTTGACCGCGACCCGGTCCTCGGCGTCGAGGTGGGCGAACCACAGCGCGGTCATCGCGGTGACCAGGGAGGCGCTGGACGCCTGGTGGCCGCCGACCTTCACCCCGTCGCCGGTGTCCCGGTCGTGGTTGGCGGCGTCGACGATCCGGGTGGCGAGCCAGAGCACCCGCCGCTGGATCTCGTCGAGGACATCGAGGTCGTGCTGGTTCACGGTGGCTCCATCCGGGCGTCGCCGTTGACGCCCTCCGAGGGGGTGCGGGGGCCGCGTACTCGAAAGAGGCGGGAAGGCCGCCGCCGGGTCCCGGCGGCGGCCTTCCCGGGTCGGGCCTCAGCCCTGGGCGCCGAGGCGCTCCAGGATCAGCTCGCGGACGGTCTTGGCGTCAGCCTGGCCCCGGGTGGTCTTCATGACCGCGCCGACCAGCGCGCCGGCCGCCGCGACCTTGCCGCTGCGGATCTTCTCGGCGATGCCCGGGTTCGCGGCGATCGCCTCGTCCACGGCGGCGGTGAGCGCGCCGGTGTCGGAGACGACCTCCAGGCCCCGGTTGGCCATGATCTGGGTGGGCGAGCCCTCACCGGCCACCACGCCCTCCAGGACGGTCCGGGCCAGCTTGTCGTTGAGCTTACCGGCGTCGACCAGGCACTGGAGCTCGGCGACCTGGGTCGGGGTGGCCCCGATGTCGGCCAGCTCCACGCCGGCCTCGTTGGCCCGGCGGGACAGCTCGCCCAACCACCACTTGCGGGCGGCGGCGGGGGTGGCCCCGGCGGCGATGGTGGCCTCGATCAGCTCGACCGCGCCGGCGTTGAGCACCGACTGCATGTCGGCGTCGGACAGGCCCCACTGCTCCTGGAGCCGGCGGCGGTGCAGCCGGGGCAGCTCCGGCAGGGCGGCCTTCAGCTCGGCCACCCACGCGGTGTCCGGGGCGAGCGGCACCAGGTCCGGCTCCGGGAAGTACCGGTAGTCGGTGGCGGTCTCCTTGGACCGGCCCGGCCGGGTGCCCCCGGTGTCCTCCTGGAAGTGCCGAGTCTCCTGGATGATCCGGCCGCCCGCGTCGAGCACCGACGCCTGGCGCAGCATCTCCGAGCGGACCGCCCGCTCCACCGAACGCAGCGAGTTGACGTTCTTCGTCTCGGTGCGGGTGCCCCACTCCGCGCCCGGGAGGTTGAGGGAGGTGTTCACGTCGCAGCGCAGCGAGCCCTCCTCCATCCGCACGTCGGAGACCCCCAGGGAGCGGATCACGTCGCGCAGCTCGGCGACGTACGCGCGGGCCACCTCGGGGGCGAGCGCCCCGATCCCCGGGACCGGCTTGGTGACGATCTCCACCAGCGGGATGCCGGCCCGGTTGTAGTCGACCAGCGACTCGGTCGCGCCGTGGATGCGGCCGGTGGCGCCGCCGACGTGCAGCGACTTGCCGGTGTCCTCCTCCAGGTGCACCCGCTCGATGCCGATCCGGACCAGCTCGCCGTTGACCTCCACGTCCAGGTACCCGTCGACGCAGAGCGGCTCGTCGTACTGGCTGATCTGGAAGTCCTTCGGCATGTCCGGGTAGAAGTAGTTCTTCCGCGCGAACCGGCACCACTGCGCGATCGAGCAGTTCAGCGCCAGGCCGATCCGGATCGTCGCCTCGATGGCCGCCTTGTTCGCCACCGGCAGCGAGCCGGGCAGACCGAGGCAGACCGGGCAGACCCGGGTGTTCGGCTCGCCGCCGAAGTCGGTGGGGCAGCCGCAGAACATCTTGGTGTTCGTGCCCAGCTCGACGTGGGTCTCCAGGCCGATCACCGGTTCGTAGCGCGCAACGACGTCGTCGTACGCGGGCAAGGTGGTCGTCATCGGTGCTCCTGCCTCACAATGCCGGTGGGGTGAACGTGCCGACCGCGGACTCCAGCGCGGCGGCGACCCGGTACATCCGGTCGTCGGCCATCGTCGGTGCCATCACCTGAAGACCGACCGGCAGCCCCTCGGAGAGGCCGCACGGCACCGAGATGCCCGGCCCGCCGTACAGGTTCGTCGGAATGGTGAACAGGTCCGCCAGGTACATCTGGTACGGGTCGGCGGTGCGCGCGCCGATCGGGAACGCCACGAACGGCGTGGTCGGCGAGATCAGCGCGTCGACCTGCTCGAACGCGGCGGTGAAGTCCCGGGTGATCAGGGTGCGGACCTTCTGCGCCTGCCCGTAGTAGGCGTCGTAGTAGCCCGAGGAGAGGGCGTACGTGCCGAGCATGATCCGGCGCTTGACCTCGGGCCCGAAGCCGGCCTCCCGGGTCAGCGACATGACCTCCTCCAGCGACCGGTTGCCGTCGTCGCCGACCCGCAGGCCGAACCGGACGCCGTCGAACCGGGCCAGGTTGGAGGAGCACTCGCTGGGGGCGATCAGGTAGTACGCCGGCAGCGCGTACTTGAAGTGGGGGCAGGACACCTCCACGATCTCGGCGCCCAGCTTGGCCAGCGCGTCGACCGACTCGCGGAACGCCGCCATCACGCCCGGCTCGGCGCCCTCGCCGGTGAACTCCGTGACCACGCCCAGCTTCACGCCGGTCAGGTCGCCGGTCGCGCCGAGCCGCGCGGCGGCCACCACGTCGGGCACCGGCTGCGGGATGGAGGTGGAGTCGCGCGGGTCGTGGCCGCCGATCACCGAGTGCAGCAGCGCCGCGTCCAGCACCGTACGCGCGCAGGGGCCCGGGGTGTCCAGCGAGGAGGAGAACGCCACCAGGCCGTACCGGGAGGTGCCGCCGTAGGTGGGCTTCGCCCCGACGGTGCCGGTGACCGCGCCCGGCTGGCGGATCGAGCCGCCGGTGTCCGAGCCGATCGCCAGTGGCGCCTCGTACGCCGCGATGGCGGCGGCGCTGCCGCCACCGGAGCCGCCCGGGATGCGGTCGAGGTCCCACGGGTTGTGGCTCGGCCCGTACGCCGAGTACTCCGTGGAGGAGCCCATGGCGAACTCGTCCATGTTCGTCTTGCCGAGCATCACCGTGCCGGCCGCCCGCAGCCGCTGCACGATCGTCGCGTCGTACGGCGGGCGCCAGCCCTCGAGGATCTTCGACCCGACGGTGGTCGGCACGCCCTTGGTGGTGAGCACGTCCTTCACGGCCACCGGGACGCCGGCCAGCGGGCCCAACTCCTCCCCGGCCGCCCGGCGCTCGTCGACCGCGCGGGCGGCGGCGAGCGCGCCCTCGGTGTCGACGTGCAGGAAGGCGTGCACCCGGCCCTCGACGGCGGCGATCCGGTCCAGGTGGGCCCGGGTCACCTCGACGGCCGAGGTCTCCCCACCGGCGACGAGACCGGCGATCTCGACGGCGGTCAGCTTGGTCAAATCAGTCACGACGCCACATCCTCGTCCAGGATCCGCGGGACGCGGAACCGCTGTTCCTCCGCGTCGGGCGCGCCCGACAGGGCCTCCGCCGGGGTCAGGCCCGGCACCACCACGTCCTCGCGCAGCACGTTCGTCAGCGGTACGGAGTGGGAGGTCGGCGGGATGTCCGCCGCGGCGACCTCGCCGACCTGGGCGACCGCCTGGAGGATCGTGTCGAGCTGGCCGGCGAAGGTGTCCAGCTCCTCCTCCGTGACGGCGAGCCGCGACAGTCGCGCCAGGTGCGCGACCTCCTCGCGGGAGATGGCGGCCATCAGTGCCCCCTTCGTGGCTGTCGTGCTGGTTTCTGGCGGTGGCCCGCCGCGCGTCGGGATGACGATGACGTGCGGTGACCGGAGCGAGTCTATTGTCCAGCACCGGCCCGGCGTCCCCGACTCCCCCTCCGGCCCCGCGGCGCCCAGGACGCCGTCGGGTCAGCGGGCGCGCGGGGGCCGGCTCTCCGCCTCCCGCGCGGCCGGCCGCAGCGGGCGGTACCGGGCGAGCCACGCGGCCAACTCCTCGGCCGGCATCGGCCGGGCGTAGAACCAGCCCTGCGCCACGTCGCAGCCGGCGGCGTGCAGCAGCCGCCAGGTCCGCTCGTCCTCCACCCCCTCCGCGACGACCCGCAGCCCGAGCGCCCCGGCCAGCTCGATCATCGACCGGACGATCGCGGCGTCGTCCGCGTCGTCGGCCATCCCGAGTACGAACGACCGGTCCACCTTCACCTCGGACAGCGGCAACCGGCGCAGGTGCTGCATCGACGAGTACCCGGTGCCGAAGTCGTCCAGCGCGATGGCCACCCCGATGGCGTGCAGCCGGGAGATGGTGGCCAGCACCCGGCGCGGGTCGGCCATCAGCGCGCCCTCGGTGATCTCCAGTTGCAGCCGCTCCGGCCGGACGCCGAAGCGGGCCAGCCGGTCGGCGATCTGGTCGGCGATCTCGCCGGTGTGCAGGTCCCGGACGCTGACGTTGAGCGCCGCCCGCAGGCTGATGCCGGCCGCCGACCACTTCGCCAGCTGTTCCACCACGTCGTCGACCACCCGGCGGGTGAGCAGCCGCATCACCGCGCTCTGTTCGGCGACCCGGATCAGCTCCTCCGGGTCGACCATTCCCCGGCGCGGATGCCGCCAGCGCAGCAGCGCCTCCACGCCCACCACCTCGCCGGTGGCGATGGCGACCTGCGGCTGGTAGTACATGGTGATCTCGCCGGGGTTGCCCGGCTCGTCGGGCCCCGGCCGCCGGCCGGTCGGCTCCGCGTACGCGGCCCCGGCCCCCGGGCCGGTCCCGGGATCCGACTCCGTCGCCCCGCCGCCCGGTTCGGCCGGCTGCTCCGGCCCGGTGTCGGCCGGCTGCTCCGGCCCGGTGTCGGTGTCGGCGGCCCGCCGGCGGATGGGGTCGGCGGCGGTGACGATCCGCTGGATCAGCTCGTCGGGGTGGGCCGGCCCCGAGCGCTCCCGGCGCCGGCGGGCGCCCCAGCGGGCCGACCCGCCGGTCGAGCGCCCCGCGCCACCACGGCCGGCGACCGCCGGGGCGAGGGCGGCGGGCAGGGCGGCGCCGTCCCCGCCGCGCACCCCGGCCGCCCCCCGACCGTCGTCCCGCCCCGCCGGCCCCGCTTCGAGTACGCGCCGCAGGTCGGCCAGCAGGCCCAGCCGCTCGGCGGAGTTGTGGTCGGACTCGGCGGCGTACACGGCGACGGTGTCGCTGCGCTGCTTGGCGTCGTACATCGCCACGTCGGCGTGGCGCATCAGGGTGGCGAAGTCCTCCCCGTGCTCGGGGTAGAGCGCGATGCCGATGGAGCCGCCGACGTCCAGCGGCAGCCCGTCCAGCGCCACCGGCTCGGCGAGAGCGCCCACCAGCCGCTCGGCGGTCTCCCGGGCGGCGTCCACGCCGGTCAGGCCGGTGCTGACGATGGCGAACTCGTCCCCGCCGAGGCGGGCGAGCAGATCCCGCTCCCCCACCGCGCCGGCCAGCCGGGCACTCACCTCGACCAGCAGCCGGTCGCCCACGGCGTGACCGAGCGCGTCGTTGACGTTCTTGAACCGGTCCAGGTCGATCAGCAGCAGCGCCAGGTGGGCGTCCGGCTCGCCCCGGGCGGCGCGCTCGGCGTGCAGGTGGACCTGCTCGGCCACCTCCGCGAGCAACGCCTTGCGGTTGGGCAGGCCGGTGAGCGGGTCGAGCGCGCCCAACTGCTCCTGCTCGGCGGCGAGGTGGGCCATTCGGTACACCGCGAACAGCGGCACCAGCACCAGCGGAATCAGTGCGGCGCTGGCCCGGGCTGCGGTCACCAGCACCGGGGCGAGCAGCAACAACGAACCGGTGGAGATCAGCTCGTACCCCAGGCCCGACCGGAACCCGGGCCACCAGCGGCCACCGAAACGCCACCGGATGGCGGTGCTGACCAGACCGTAGTTGACCACGAACCAGGCCGCCGCCGCCCCGCCGACGGCCAGCACGTCGCTCCAGCCCAGGTGCCCGCCCTCGAAGATCCCGCCCGGCCCCAGGCCCGTGACCGCCGCAGCGGCGGCCAGCGCGCAGGCGTACTGGGCTGCGTTGAAGCCGGACCGCCAGGCGGAGTGTCCCATCCGCCAACCGGAGACGACCACCGCGACCGTCTGCACCGCCACAGCCGGACCGAGCCCCCAGCCGAGCAGGATGGCGAAGGTGAAGCAGGTGGACGGGAATACCGCCGAGGACTGCCGGCGCCCCGGGGGCACGAACGGCCGCGCGTCGCAGACCACGGCGAGGGCCGCCATCGTCCAGAACGCCACCGGCAGCCCGGCGAGTCGGCCCGGCAGCTCGGTCAGCGGCCCGGCCGAGACCAGCAGCGCCAGCACCGCGACGGCGGCGACGAAGCCGTAGAAGGGCGCAACCCGTCCCGGCGGGACGAAGTTTCGCGGATCTGCGGCCTCCATCGCACCTCCCGGGCAGCGGCCACGGCGGGCCCTGCGCCCGTCGTGCCCCCATGAAACGCCCTGAGTGCCGCTTTTTCCGAGACGACAGCCACGAATCGGTCGTAGTCGTGATTAAGTTGGTATACGCGACCAGGTGGGGTCAAGATTCACGACCCGCCCCGCAGGCCCTCCGGCCGGGTCACCCGGGCCGGTGACGGCCTAGGCGCTCGGCGGCGGCGGCCGGGTCACTCGCCGACGCGGGCCACCTCACGGGCCGCGTCCGGGCCCTGGTCGAGCAGGACCCGGAAGCCCTCCTCGTCCAACACCGGCACCTTCAGGCTGACCGCCTTGTCGGCCTTGGAGCCGGGGTTGTCCCCGACCACGACGAAGCCGGTCTTCTTGGAGACCGAGCCGGTGACTTTGCCGCCCCGGATCTGGATCGCCTCGGCGGCCTGGTCCCGGGAGAACCCGGCCAGGGTGCCGGTCACCACGACGGTGAGCCCCTCCAGCGGGCGTGGCCCCTCGTCGACGGCCTCCTCGGCCATCCGTACGCCCGCCTCGGCCCACTTGCGGACCACCTCGTGGTGCCAGTCGACGGCGAACCACTCCTTGATGCTGGCCGCGATCGTCGGGCCGACGCCGTCGACCGAGGACAGCTCCTCCTCGCCGGCCGCCTCGATGGCCGCCATCGAGCGGAAGTGCCGGGCGAGGGCCTGTGCTGCCGTCGGGCCCACGTGCCGGATCGAGAGCGCCACCAGCACCCGCCACAGGTCGCGCTCACGGGCCACGGCAAGGTTGTCGAGCAGCTTCACGGCGTTGCTGCCGAGGCTGCCGTCCTTGTTGACGAAGAACGGCGACCGGGCCAGCTTCTCGGCGTCGAGGGAGAACAGGTCACCCTCGTCGGCGATGACCTGCGCGTCCAGCAGCGCCGCCGCGCCCTTGTAGCCGAGCACCTCGATGTCGAACGCGCCCCGGCCGGCCAGGTGGAAGACCCGCTCGCGCAACTGCGCGGGGCAGCCACGGCTGTTCGGGCAGCGGATGTCGACGTCCGCCTCCTTCTCCGGCCGCAGCGGGGTGCCGCAGGCCGGGCAGGTGGTCGGCATGACGAACGGCCGGGCGTCGGCCGGACGCAGGTCGACCACCGGGCCGAGCACCTCGGGGATCACGTCGCCCGCCTTACGGATCACCACCGTGTCGCCGATCAGCACACCCTTGCGCTCCACCTCCTGCGCGTTGTGCAGGGTGGCCAGGGCCACCGTCGAGCCGGCCACCAGGACCGGTGCCAGGACGGCGAACGGGGTGACCCGGCCGGTGCGGCCGACGTTGACGTCGATGTCGAGCAGCTTGGTGTTGACCTCCTCCGGCGGGTACTTGAAGGCGATCGCCCAGCGCGGGGCCCGGCTGGTGGAGCCGAGCCGGCCCTGGATGGAGACCGGGTCCACCTTGACCACCACGCCGTCGATCTCGTGCTCGACGTCGTGCCGGTGCTCGGCGTAGTACGCGATGAACTCCGCGACGCCGGCCAGGTCGGGCACCACCCGCCAGCGGTCGCTGGTCGGCAGCCCCCACGCCCGCAGCGCCGCGTACGACTCGGACTGGGCGGTCGGGGCGAAGCCCCGCCGGGCGCCGACGCCGTGCACCACCAGCCGCAGCGGCCGGGACGCGGTGATCCGCGGGTCCTTCTGGCGCAGGCTGCCGGCGGCGGCGTTGCGCGGGTTGGCGAACGGGGCCTTGCCCTGCTCCACCAGGCTGGCGTTGAGGTCGGCGAAGCCGGCGATCGGGAAGTAGATCTCGCCGCGCACCTCGATGAACTCGGGCACCTCGGGGAACTCGGCCGACGTGGCCAGCCGGGCCGGCACGTCCCGGATGCTGCGGACGTTGGCGGTGACGTCCTCGCCGGTGCGCCCGTCGCCCCGGGTGGCCGCGCGCACCAGCCGACCCTGCTCGTAGGTCAGGTTGATCGCCAGCCCGTCGACCTTGAGCTCGCACAGGTAGGACACCGGGCCGCCGGCGTCCCGCTCGACCCGCTCGGCCCAGGCCGCCAACTCCTCATCGGCGAAGGCGTTGTCCAGGGAGAGCATCCGCTCGGCGTGGGCGACCGGGGTGAAGTCGGTGGAGAAGGTGCCGCCGACCCGCTGGGTCGGGGAGTCCGGGGTGCGCAGGGCCGGGAACTCGGCCTCCAGCGCCTCCAGCTCGCGTAGCTGCCGGTCGAACTCGGCGTCGGTGACGATCGGGGAGTCCAGGACGTAGTAGCGGTACTGGTGATCGGTCAACTCCTGGCTGAGAGTGGCGTGCCGCTCCCGCGCCTCGGGGGTCGGCTCGGCCCCCGCCGCCGCCTCCTGCGCCGGGGTGACCTGCTGCGGGACTGCCCCCTCAGCGCCGTCCGGCGCGGCCGGCCCCGCCGTCGACGCCGGATCGTCCCCCGACGCCCCGCCGCTCTCGGACGCCACGCCGCTCCCCGACGCCCCGCCGCTCTCGGACATCCCGCCGCTCCCCGATACCCCGCCGCTCCCCGACATCCCGCCGCTTCCCGACACCTTGCCGCCACCGGACACGTCGCGCGACCTCCCGTGATCAAGCTACCCCCGCACCGTATCGGTCGGGTGTGACAATCCGCCGGCCGCCCACCGCGCCCAGCGGGCCGTCACCCCGCCGGCGTGCGAGGATCGCCGCACGTCGGCGGGCCCGGGCCGACGCCGGACAGAGGGAGGCGCGGATGACGGACTGGCTGCTCTGGGCACTGGCGATCGTGCTGGCCGTCGCGGCGGGCTGGGCGTGGAGCGAGTGGCGCCGGCGCAACGCCGGGACCGAGCGCACCCGCGCCCGGCGGGACCGGACCCGGCCGCAGCGGGACCGGCCGCGCCCCGGATCCACCGCCACCCGTCCCGGCCGGGGAGCCGGCACGCGGGCCCCGGGCCGACCGGCCGCCCCGCCCCGGCCGCGCGCCGCCGAGCGAACCAACGCCCCCGCCGGTACGCCCCGACCCGGCGAGGTCTGGTGGGCCGAGGTCCCGTACGCCGACGGCACCGGCTCGAAGGTCCGCCCCTGCGTGGTGCTGCGGGCCGACGAGCGGGACGCCGACGTGCTCAAGGTCACCAGCCAGGACAAGTCCGACCGGGACGATCACGTCCGCATGCCCACCCGCGACTGGGACCCCGGCGCCGACCACGACAGCTACCTCGACATCAGCGAACCCATCCGGATCACCACCTCGGCCTTCCGGGACAACGCGGGCAGGTGCGACCCCACCCTCTGGCGCCAGCTCCGCACCCTCCCCCACCTGCCCACCCCCTAACCACCCACCCCACCCGAACCCCAGAGAGTTGATCAAGAGGTTTGCGTCAGCGGCGGGGCTTGGCGTGACGCAAACCTCTTGATCAACGGGCTGGTCGGGAGGGGGTCAGTCGTGGGGGGTGGTGAGGGTGGTTAGTTGGTCGGCGTACTCGATGCGGGTGGACCAGTCGCGCGGCCAGGCGGACAGCCCGTGGGCGGCACCGACGAAGGCGCCGGCCAGGGCCGCGATGGAGTCGGAGTCGCCGGAGGTGGTCGCACCCCGGGCCAGCGCGCCGACCGGGTCGTCGGCGTGCCACAGCGCGCAGAGCAACGCCGTCGCCAGCGCCTCCTCGGCCACCCACCCCTCACCGGTACGCCGGCACGGGTCGCCGCCGTCGTCGGGGCGGGTGAGCGTCGTGGTCAGCCGGCCCAGGGCGGCCAAGCACTCGTCCCAGCCTCGGGCGATGAACTCCTCCGGGGAGTCCACCCCCGGGCGCTGCCACAGGTCGCCGAGCCAGTCCGCCCGGTAGACCCGACGCTGCTCGCGGGCCCGCTCGGCGAGCAGCACCGGCAACTCGGCCAGGGCGACGCCGTCGCGCAGCAGCCGGACCGCGTAGGCGGTCAGCTCACTGGCGGCCAGCCCGGTGGGGTGGCCGTGGGTCAGCCCGGCCTGGAACTGGGCGAGGCCGGCCAGGGTGTCCAGGTCGACGGGGAGCAGCCCGACGGGGGTGACCCGCATGTTGGCGCCGCAGCCCTTCGAGCCGGCGACCGTCGCCTCCTGCCAGCGCACCCCCCGGGACAGTTCGGCGCAGGCCCGCAGACAGGTCATCCCCGGGGCGCGGTTGTTGTCCGGGCTGACCGCCCAGGCCATGAAACGCTCCCGCAGCAGCGGCTCGACCGCCTCCGGGGTGAACGCTGGCGCGTCGTGCAGCGCCCAGCCCACCGCGAGCGCCATCTGGGTGTCGTCGGTGACCAGCGCCGGGTCGCCCTCCAACTCGCGAGGGCCGGACGGGCCGTACCGGCGGTGGATCTCGGCGACGGTCAGGAACTCGGTCGGCCGGCCCAGCGCGTCACCGTAGGCGAGGCCGAAGAGCGAGCCGGAGGCCCGCCGGAGCGAGGTGTCAATCACCCCCGTGATCATGCCCGGCGGCAGCAAACCGCGCCACGGGAGCGCGGGTCAGTCCCAACACAGGCAGAACGGGTGCCCGGCCGGGTCGGCGTAGACCCGGAAACCCTCGCCCTCGCCGGGCAGCCGCCGCGCGCCCAGGGCCAGCGCCGCCTCCTCGGCGGCCTCGATGTCGGAGACGGTGACATCGAGGTGGAACTGCTGGGGCCGCTCCGGGTCCGGCCAGGCCGGCGGGCGCAGGTCGGGCGCCTGCTGGAAGGCGAGCCGAGGATGGCGGCCGACCGGGCCGCCGAGCACCACCCACTCGTCGCCCTCGGAATCCTCCTCCGCCACCGGCAGACCCAGCAGTTCGGCGTAGAAAGCCGCGAGGGCGCGGGGATCAGGGCAGTCGATCACCGTGGAACGCAGTTGTCCAACCATGGGGTCATTCTGCCCACCGGATCCGACAGGAAACCTCAGTCCTCGGCGAGGCGCCGCCCCGCGTCCCGGCACGCCGCGAGCACCGCCCGGACGTACTGCGGGCTGGCCCCGGCGAGGCCGCAGGCCGGGGTGACCACCACCTGCTCGGCGAGGCGACGGCGCGGGAAGCCGAGGCGGTCCCAGAGTTGACGTACCCGGTCGGCGACCTGGGCGGAGGTCGGCGCGCCACCGGCCGGCGGCGGGGTGGCCGGGGCGGCGCCGGCCAGCAGCCCGAGCCCGGCGTCGATCGCCTCGCCGAGCGGGTCCAGGTCCCGTACCAGGCTCAGGTCCAGCGCGACCGCAGCCGCGCCGGCGCTGCGGAACAGCTCCAGCGGGACGTCCGGCGCGCAACAGTGCACCACGACCGGGACCCCGACCGCCTCGATCACCGTGCGCAGCAGGTCCGCCGCGTCGGGCTGCGCCACCGGACGGTACGTGCCGAGGCCGCTCTCCGTGGGCACGTGCCCGGCCAGCACGGTCGGCAGGGACGGCTCGTCGAGCTGGAGCAGCACCGTGGCCCGGGGCAGCCGGCGGGCCACCGCCGCGACGTGCGCGCGCAGCCCTTCGGCGAGCGACCCGGTGAGATCCCGCACCGCGCCCGGGTCGCGCAGCATCCGCCCGCCGATCGGCAGATCGAGCGAGGCGGCCAGGGTGTACGGCCCGGCCGCCTGCACCTTGACCGTCCCCGTGTACTCCTCGGCCTGCTCGGCGAGCTGGTCGAGGTCGCGTTCCATCAGGTCCCGGGCCCGGCGCAGGTCCCGGCCCGGCCGGGGGGCGACCCGCCATCGGCCCGCGTACAGCTCGACCGGCAGCTCGACCAGCAGGCCGCTGGTGCGGCCGATCAGGTCCGCGCCCGGGCCGCGCTCGGGCAGCTCGGGCAGGTGGGGCAGCGCGGGCAGCTCCCCGAGGACGACCCGCTGCGCCTCGGCGACGTCGGTGCCGGGCAGCGATCCGATACCGGTCGCCGCGCCGGCCGGCCAGGGCCACGCAAGATCTGTCACGGGCGAAGGGTATACGGATCAGGCGGTGATGGTGGCGGAGCCGAGCACCACGTCGCCGGCCTGGTCCGGCCGGTACGCCACCACGGCCTGACCCGCGGCGACTCCGCGCACCGGACGGCGCAGCTCGGCGCGCAGCGTGTCCCCGATCAGCTCGACGGTGGCCGGCACCACGTCGCCGTGGGCGCGCAGCTGCACCTCGCACCCGACCGGCCCGGTCGGCCGCCCCCCACCGGTCCACACCGGACGCTCGGCGCGCACCGAGAAGACCTCGAGCGCCTCGGCCGGCCCCACGGTGACGGTGTTGGTCTTCGGTGTGATCGAGAGCACGTAACGCGGTCGTCCGTCCGGGGCGGGCCGGTCCAGGTGCAGGCCGCGCCGCTGCCCCACCGTGTACGCGTACGCGCCGGTGTGGCTGCCGACCACCGCGCCGGTGAGCGCGTCGACCACGTCGCCCGACGCCTCGCCGAGTCGTCCGGCCAGGAAGCCCCTGGTGTCGCCGTCGGCGATGAAGCAGATGTCGTGCGAGTCGGGCTTGTCGGCAACGGCCAGCCCGCGGCGGGCCGCCTCCTCGCGGACCTGCGCCTTCGTCGAGTCGCCGAGCGGGAAGACCGACCGGTCGAGCTGGGCGCGGGTCAGCACCGCCAGCACGTACGACTGGTCCTTGGCGAGGTCGACGCTGCGGCGCAGCAGCCCGTCCGGGCCGAGCCGGGCGTGGTGGCCGGTGACGACGGCGTCGAAGCCCAGGGCCACGGCCCGGTCCAGCACCGCCGCGAACTTGATCTTCTCGTTGCAGCGCAGGCAGGGGTTCGGGGTACGACCGGCCGCGTACTCGGCGACGAAGTCGTCGACCACCTCTTCGTGGAACCGGTCGGCCATGTCCCACACGTAGAACGGGATGCCGATCACGTCGGCGGCCCGCCGGGCGTCCCGGGAGTCCTCCAGCGTGCAGCACCCCCGCGCCCCCGTGCGGTACGTCTGCGGATTACGGGCAAGCGCCAGGTGGACGCCGGTCACGTCGTGCCCGGCCTCCACGGCCCGCGCCGCCGCCACGGCGGAGTCCACCCCGCCCGACATGGCCGCAAGAACCCTCACCCCGTCACGCTCCCTTCCCCACCCGAGCGTACCGGCCCCGCCCTGTCGCCCCGTCGATCATGGAACGGTGCCGGGGGCGGAAGGCGCGCGGCGCCGAACCGGGCCCACGAGTCCATCTGGTCGGCGGGGGTGAGGGCTAGCGGGGGGTGCGGAGGGCGGCGGCGCGGCGGGCGCGGTCGACTGCGGCCGGGAGGGCCGTCACCAGGGCGTCGATCTCCGCCTGGGTGCTGGTGTGGCCGAGGGTGAAACGGAGCGAGGAACGGGCGCGGTCGTCATCGGCGCCCATCGCGATCAGCACGTGCGAGGGCTGGGCCACGCCGGCCGAGCAGGCCGAGCCCGTGGAACAGGCGATGCCCTGGGCGTCGAGCAGCAGGAGCAGAGCGTCGCCCTCGCAACCCGGGAAGGAGAAGTGCGCGTTGCCCGGGAGCCGGTCGGTGGGGTCGCCGTTGAAAACCACCTCGGGGACGGCGTGCCGGACCCGCTCCACCAGGTCGTCGCGGAGGGCGGCCACCCGGGCCGCGTACTCCTGCTGGCCCTTCACGGCCGCCTCCACCGCGACCGCGAAGGAGACGATGCCGGCGGTGTCCAACGTCCCGGAGCGGACGTCGCGCTCCTGCCCGCCGCCGTGCAGCAGCGGGGTGGCCGCGACATCCCGGGCGAGCACCAGCGCGCCGACGCCCGCAGGGCCGCCCAGCTTGTGCCCGGTTACGGTGAGCGCTGAGACGCCGCTGGCGGTGAAGTCGACCGGCACCTGCCCGACGGCCTGGATCGCGTCGGTGTGGAACGGCACGCCGTGCTCGGCGGCGACGGCGGCCAGCGCGGCGACCGGCTGGAGGGTGCCCACCTCGTTGTTGGCCCACATGGCGGTGACCAGGGCCACGTCGTCGCCGTGCGCGGCCAACTCGGCGCGCAGCGTCTCCGGGGCGAGCCGACCGGCGGCGTCCACCGGCAGCCACCCCACCTCGGCCCCCTCGTGGTCGACCAGCCAGTCGACCGCGTCGAGCACGGCGTGGTGCTCGACGGCGCTGGAGATCAGCCGCCGCCGGCCCGGGGACGCGGACCGGCGGGCCCAGAAGATGCCCTTGACCGCGAGGTTGTCGCTCTCCGTGCCGCCGCCGGTGAAGATCACCTCGGACGGGCGGGCGCCCAGCGCGGCGGCCACCCGCTCGCGGGACTCCTCCACCCAGCGCCGGGCACGTCGGCCGGGCGCGTGCAGTGACGACGCGTTGCCGGCCTCGCGGGCGGCGGCCAGGTACGCCTCCAGTGCCTCGTCGAGCATCGGAGTCGTCGCGGCGTGATCCAGGTATGCCATCACCGTTCAGCCTACTGACCGGGGCACCGGTGCCCCGACGCCGGAGGGCGCTCGCGCCCTGCCCCGGGGAGCCCACCGGGGCGCAGAGCAGAGCCACCGACCCGCACGTGGCGAATCTCCAGAGCATTCCGGGGTACTACAAGGACTACCCCATCGACCCAACAACCCCGCCCACCCCGACAGAACCCTGTCGGGAGGCACCTTGACGGGCTGATCGGCGGGCCGGCTCAGCTCCCCGACCCGCCGATCAGCCCCCTCCCCCACCCCACCCCACCCCCTCCCCACCCCACCCGGCCCACCTGGCGGCAAATACACGGAAAGAGTGGCTATCCCGCGCGGGATAGCCACTCTTTCCGTGTATTTGCGAGCCCTCAGGGGGCGGCGGTCACTTGCGCTTGCGGATCTCCTCCGCCGCCTGGGGGACGACCTTGAACAGGTCGCCGACGACGCCGAAGTCGGCCAGCTCGAAGATCGGGGCCTCGCCGTCCTTGTTCACGGCGACGATGGTCTTCGAGGTCTGCATGCCGGCCCGGTGCTGGATCGCCCCGGAGATGCCCAGCGCGACGTAGAGCTGCGGGGAGACGGTCTTGCCGGTCTGGCCCACCTGGAACTGGTGCGGGTAGAAGCCGGAGTCGACGGCCGCGCGGGACGCGCCGACGGCGCCGCCGAGCAGGTCGGCCAGCTCCTCGACCAGCTTGAAGTTGTCGGCGTTGCCGACGCCACGACCGCCGGAGACGACCACGCCGGCCTCGGTCAGCTCGGGGCGCGAGCCCTTCTGCTCGGCGACCCGGTCGACGACCTTGGCCAGCTTGTCGGTGTCGGTGACCGACACGGTGAGCTGCTCGACGGTCGGGGTGGCGGCGGCCGGCACCGGGGGGACCGAGTTCGGCCGGACGGTGACCAGCGGGAGGCCCTTGGTGACCTTGGACTTCACGATGGCCGAGCCGGCGAACGCGACCTGGGTGGCGGTGCCGTCGGCCGCGAGGCCGACCACGTCGGTCAGGATGCCGTTGTCCAGCTTGACGGCCAGCCGGGCGGCGATCTCCTTGCCCTCCTGGGCGGAGGCGAGCAGCACGGCCGCAGGCTGGACCCGCTTGACCAACTCGGCCAGCACGGTGGCCTTGGGGGCCACCAGGTAGCCGTCGATCTCCTCACCCTCTGCGGCGTAGATCTTCTCCGCGCCGTACTCGCCCAGCTTGGCGCTCAGCGCCTCGGCGGCGCCGGGGCCACCGAGCACGACCGCGCTCGGCGTGCCCAACTCGCGGGCGAGGGTGAGCATCTCCAGGGTGACCTTCTTGACGCCGAACTCCCGGGTGGCTTCGACGACGACGAGAACCTCAGACATGTCCAGACCCCTCACACGAACTTCTCGGTGGCGAGGAACTCGACCAGCTGCACGCCGCCGGAGCCCTCGTCGGTAACCTTCGCGCCGCCGGAGCGCGGTGGGCGCTTGGTGTGCCCGAGTACGGTGCTGGTCGCGCCGTCGAAGCCCACCTCGGCCGGGGCGACACCGAGGTCGCCCAGGGAGAGCGTCTGCACCGGCTTCTTCTTGGCGGCCATGATGCCCTTGAAGGACGGGTAGCGCGGCTCGTTGATGGTGTCCCAGACGGAGACGACGGCCGGGGTCGAGGCGGTGACCACCTCGTAGCCCTCCTCGGTCTGCCGCTCGACGGTCAGGGTGGCACCGTCGACGGTGAGCTTGCGCGCACCGGTCAGCGCGGCGACGCCGAGGCGCTCGGCGATCATGTGCGGCAGGACCTGGACCCGGCCGTCGGTCGACTCGGCGCCGCAGATCACCAGGTCGGCGCCCAGCTGACCGAGAGCGGCGGCGAGCACCTTCGAGGTGGCCACGGCGCAGGACCCGTGCAGGGCGTCGTCGACGACGTGCACGGCCTTGTCCGGCCCCATGGAGAGCGCCTTGCGGATCGACTCGGTCGCCCGGTCCGGACCCATGGTCAGGATGGTGACCTCGCCGCCGTGCGCCTCCTTGATCTTCAACGCCTCTTCGATGGCGTACTCGTCCATCTCGTTGATGACGTTGTTCGCCGAACCGCGGTCGACGGTGTTGTCGTCAGTGCGCAGGCTGCGGTCCGCGCCCGAATCGGGCACCTGCTTGACGAGTACGACGATGTTCATCGCGCTTCGACGACCCTCCTGTTGGTGTTGCGATTGCTCGCCCGGTCTCGGGCGCAGCCTCGCGCGTCCGTTGACGCCCGGTCAACAGCGGGCTGCTGTGCAGTTGCCCACGACCCAATGTTACCCACAAGTAGGTTCAGCCTCCGGGGGCCCCGGAGTGACACAACTCACCGCACGCGCCCCGGCCGGGGCGCGTACGGCGGGGGTCAGGCCGGCTCGGCCAGCGCGGCCCTGATCTTGTCGATCGCCGCCTCCTCGGCCGGCACCACCCCCCGGTGCGCCCGGGCCACCCGGTCGGCGGCGGCGAGCACCAGCGACCGGTAGCCGGCCACGTCCTCCGGGGACTTCTCCCGCAGGATCTCCACCGCCCGGCCGAGCGCCGGCAGCACCACCGACTCGATCTCCAGGGCCGAGTCCCGGGGCAGCATCGGCAGCGGCCCGGTGGTGAGGGCCTCCTTCACCGGGCCGCCCGCCTGCGCCAACACCCCGGACGCGGCGAAGCTCTCCCGCAGCAACGCGAGCATGCCCGGATCGGCGTTCGAGACCAGGAAGACCGCGCCGAACGCGCCGGTCTTCAGGGTGAGCCGCTCGTCGTCCGTCAGTCGCTGCCCCATGGTCACGGAGTGTAGATGTAGGGCGTGGTGGTGGTGACCGGGACGAGGCCGAGCCGCTCCAGGATCGGCCGGCTGTCGTCGGAGGCGTCCACCTGGAGCAGGGTGCGGTCGCGCTGGGCGGCCAACCGCGCCCGGTGGCCGACCAACGCCCGGTAGATGCCCCGGCGGCGCCAACCCTCCAGCGTCGAGCCGCCCCACAACGTCGCGAAGCCGGTGCCGGGGACGTAGCGCACCCAGCCGGCGCTGACCACGGTCTCCCCCGCCTCGGCGACCACCACCGTGATCGACTGCGGGTCGGCGGCGATCTCCCGCTCCAGCCCGTCGGCGAGGTGACCCCGGCTGTCGCCCCAGACCTCCTCCTCCATGACCACGATCCGGTCCAGGTCGGCGCGGGCGGTCACCTCGCGCAGGCGTACCCCCTCGGGGACCACCGGGAGGGCTGCGGCCAGCGGCGCGACCGGGCCGATCACGACGGTCTCCCGTTCCTCCGGGACGAACCCGGCGGCCCGCAACCGGTCGGGCAGGTCGGCCGGCTCGTCGTGGCCGTGCAGCTTCCACTCCACCTGCTCGCCCCGGGCCCGGAAGAACTCCACCTGCCGGGCGATCAGCTCGTCCAGCGCCGCCCCGGTCAGACCGCCCAGCTCCCGGTAGCTGAGGAAACCCCCGCGGTCCAGGCCGAGAATGCGGCAGAGCGGCCCGTCCCGCTCCACGGTCACCCCGGCCGGGAGCGGGTCCGGCACCCATGCCTTCAGCTGGTTGTCGTACGCCTCACGCAGCGTCATCGCGTCAAGATCGGTCACCGGTCCAGGTTATGCCCGGGGCAAAGCGGATAATCGGCGTCGTGTGGGAGACGGTGCGGCGGTGGTTCGACCCGCGGGAGCTGCGGTCGGTGGGCAGCACGCCCGACTACCGGTTCTCCCTGGCCAACGAACGGACGTTCCTGGCCTGGCTGCGCACCGGGCTGGCGCTGGTCGCCGGCGGGCTGGCCGCGGCCCAGTTCCTGCCGCCGCTGCCGCTGGCGCACCTGCGCGAGGCGATCGCCGTCGCGCTGCTGCTGCTCGGCGGGACGGTGGCGGTGCGGGCCGTGGACCACTGGGCCCGCACCGAACGGGCCATCCGGCTCGGCGAGGAGCTACCGGCGTCCCGCTTCCCCGCCGTCCTCGCCCTCGCCGTGGGGCTGGGCGCGCTGCTGCTGGTGGTGGCCGTGCTCGTCCGGGCGGTCGGCGGCCGGTGACCGGGGACCCGGGGCTGCAACCCGAACGGACCCGGCTGGCCTGGCGGCGCACCCTGCTCGCGCTCACCGTCGTCACCGTGCTGACCGTCCGGTTGGCCCTCACCGGGGACGCGATCGGGGCGGTGCTGGCCGGCGTGGCGATCGCCGGCTGGGCGGCGGCGCTGCCCCTCTGCTGGGGGCGGGCCGTCGGCTCGGGCCCGATGCGCGGCACATCGCGGACCATGCCCGTGGTCGCCCTGGCCGCCCTCGGGCAGGCCGCAGTGGGTGTGCTGCTGACGGTGCGCGGACTGTGGTGATCGGGCGAAGGTGCGCCATGATGGGGGGATGGCCAGGCTGTACGTCCTACTCTTCCTGATCCAGATCGTCCTCGCGGTCTGCGCGCTGATCAGCTGTCTCTCGGCCGAGGAGGGCCAGGTCCGCGGCCTGCCCCGGATCGCCTGGGTGCTGGTCATCCTGATCTTCCCGCTGGTCGGCTCGATCGCCTGGTTCGTCGCGGGACGGGAGCCCGCCGCGGGCCGGCCCCGGGCGGCCGGGCCGCTCGGCCGCGCTCCGGCCGAGCGCCGCCGGCCCGTCGCCCCGGACGACGACCCGGAGTTCCTCAGCTCCCTCGCCGAGCGCTCCCGCGAGCAGGACCGGGAGCTGTTCCGCCGCTGGGAGGACGACCTGCGCCGGCGCGAGGACGACCTGCGCCGTAAGGAGGGCGACCCGCCCCGGGAGGACGACCGGCCGGGGGCCTGACGCGGCGGCGAGCCCGACCAGGCTGCCCGGTCAGGGTGCCCGTCTGGAGCCGGTCCGCGAGCTGGTACGGGTCACACTCGACGCCTGAGCGCCCGAACCGCCAGAGGCGCGAAGACGGCGGCGAGGGCGACGGCCCAGAGCATCGACTGGACGACCGGGGTGGCCACCGGGCCACCGACCAGCAGTCCACGCAGGGCGTCGGCCAGGATGGTCACCGGGTTGACCTCGACCCAGTGCTGGAGCCAGCTCGGCATCCGGTCGGTCGGGACGAAGACATTGCTGGTGAAGGTGAGCGGGAAGATCACCATGAAGCCGAAGATCTGCACCTTCTCGGGCTCGCTGACCAGCACCCCGACCAGCACCGAGATCCACGCGGCGGCCAGCGAGAAACCGAGCAGCAGGACGAACGCCCCGAGCAGCCCGAGCACCCCGTTGCCCAGCCGGAAGCCGAGGATCGCGCCGACGCCGATCAGCAGCGACACCGACCAGGCCTGCTTCACCGTGTCGGCGAGGATCCGCCCGGCCAACGGCGACCAACGGGCGATCGGCAGGGCGCGCAGCCGGTCGAACACGCCCTTGGTGAGGTCGTTGTTCAGCCCGAACCCGGTGGTCATGGTGGCGAAGAGGGCGTTCTGCACGATGATGCCGGGCAGCGCGAACGTCAGGTACTCCCCCGGCGAGCCGGAGATGGCCGTACCGAAGACGTACGTGAACAGCAGCACGAACATCACCGGCTGGATGCTCAGGTCGAGCAGCTCCATCGGGTTGTGCTTGATCTGCACCAGGCTGCGCCAGGCCAGGGTGAGGGTGTGCCGCAGCCCGGCGGACACGCCGAGCCGTCGGGCCGGGGCCAGTGGGGCGGTGACGGTGGCGGCGGTCATGCCGGCGTCCTTTCCAGGTCGGCCCCGGCCGGGGCGTCGGACTCAGCACGGTGGCCGGTGAGGGAGAGGAAGACCTCGTCGAGGCTGGAGCCGCGCAGGGCCAGCTCGGCCACCGGAACCTCGGCGGCGTCGAGGCGGCGGACCACGGCCGACAGCACCGCCGGGTCGGTCACCGGGACCGTGACGGTGGTGTGGGCGACCTCCGGGGGGACGGCGGCCACCTCGCCGGCGATGGACACCACGGTCGCCAGGTCGGCCGGATCCGCCGGGCGGACCGTGAGCACCTGGCCGCCGGTCTTGGCCTTCAGCTCCTCCGGCGTGCCCTGGGCGATCACCCGGCCATGGTCGACGACGGCGATCTCGCCGGCGAGCTGGTCGGCCTCCTCCAGGTACTGCGTGGTCAGCAGCACGGTCACCCCGTCGGTGACCAGTTCGCGGACCGTGTCCCACAGCTCGTTGCGGCTGCGCGGGTCCAGCCCGGTGGTCGGCTCGTCGAGGAAGAGCACCTGCGGCCGGCCGACGAGGCTGGCGGCCAGGTCCAGGCGGCGGCGCATCCCGCCGGAGTAGGTCTTCGCCGCCCGGTCGGCGGCGTCCGTCAGCTGGAACCGGGCGAGCAGCTCACGCGCCCGGGCCCGGCCGTCGGCCCGGCTCAGCCCGAGCAGCCGCCCGATCAGCAGCAGGTTCTCGGTGCCGGTGAGGGCCTCGTCGACCGAGGCGTACTGGCCGGTGAGGCCGATGAGCTGACGGACCCGGTGGGCGTCGCGGCGGATGTCGTACCCGCCGACGGTGGCGTGGCCCTCGTCGGCGGCGAGCAGGGTGGCGAGCACCCGCACGATGGTGGTCTTGCCGGCCCCGTTGGGCCCGAGCAGCCCGAACACGGTCCCGGTGGGGACCGCGAGATCGACTCCGGCGAGGGCCGTGGTGGCGCCGAAGCGCCGCACCAGACCCTCCGCCCGGATCGCGTACGTCATGGAAAGCTCCCGTCGTCTCGCTTGTCACGCCACCATGGCCGACGGCATTGACAAACTGCCGAGGCGCGGCTGACGTTACGGCGACGGGCGCTGACAATTCGGTGATTTCGCCCTCGGCGGATCACGCCGGGGGGGTTGACGGCAGCCTCAGGCCAGGTTCGAGGAGCGGGGGTACGCGTCGGCCGGGTCGGTCAGGACGTTGACCAGGTACGGCACGCCGGAGGCGAAGGCGCGGTCCAGCGCCGGGGCAAGGTCGGCGGCCTTCTCCACCATCTCCCCCGCTCCGCCGAGGGCCTCGACGACGTGGTCGTAGCGAAGTCCAGGCTGGAGGTCGGCGGCCACGTCGTAGCCGTACATGGCCCGCATCGGGTGCTTCTCCAGGCCCCAGATGCCGTTGTTGCCGACCACGATCACCACGGGGAGCTGCTGGCGGACCAGGGACTCCACGTCCATCAGCGAGAATCCGGCCGCGCCGTCGCCCATCAGCACGCAGACCTGCCGGTCCGGGTGGCTGACCCGGGCCCCCATGGCGTAGCCCATGCCGGTGCCGAGGCAGCCGTACGGGCCGGGGTCGAGCCAGGTGCCGGGCTGGGCGGGCTCCAGGTACTTTCCGGCGTACGAGACGAAGTCGCCCCCGTCGCCGATGGTGATGGCGTCCGGGGCGAGGACCCGGCGCAGCTCGCCGTAGACCCGGGCCGGGCGGATCGGGTCGGTCTCGGCGGCCATCTCCTCGGCGTCGCGGGCCTTCGCGGCGTCCTCGGCGACGCGCAGCTCGGCGATCCAGTCGGCGTGGTCGGCCCGGTCGCCGGGGTGGTCGGCGAACGCGGTGAGGACCAGCCGCAGGTCGCCGGCGGGCGAGGCGGCCGGCTGGACGTGGGTGGCGCGCTGGCTGGGGGCGTCCACCACGTGCACGACCTTGGCGTCGCCGAAGTCGCCGAAGGCGAGCCGGAAGTCCAGCGGGGTGCCGACCACGACCACCACGTCGGCGCCGCGCAGGGCGACCCGGCGGGCCTTCGCGAAGGCGAGCGGGTGGGTCGGCGGCAGCGTGCCCCGGCCCATGCCGTTGGTGAAGACGGGCACCTGCAACGCCTCGGCGGCGGCCCGCAGTGCGTCGACGGCGTCCCCGGCGTACACGTCGGAGCCGGCGATGATCACCGGGCGGCTGGCGGCGGCGATCAGTGCGGCGGCCCGCGCCACCTCCGCCGGGTCGGCCTCGACCGGGGCGGGCGGGGCCACCTCGGGCAGCTCGGCGTCGCCGACGGAGAAGACCGCCTCCAGGGGGAGGTCCAGGAAGACCGGGCCCCGGTGCGGGGTGAGCGCGGTGGTCAGCGCGGCGCTGACCGCGCGGGGGATGTCGTCGGCGCTGAACACCGTCCCGGCGTGCTTGGTGACCGGGGCGACCAGTGGCAGGTGGTCCATCTCCTGGAGGCTGCCGGAGCCCCAGCGGAACTGCGGGGCCCGACCCCCGAGCACCAGCACCGGCGACGCGTTGAAGAACGCGCTGGTCAGCCCGGAGATGCCGTTGGTGACGCCGGGGCCGGCGGTGAGCACGGCGAGGCCGGGGCGGCGGTTGAGCTTGGCCACCGCCTCGGCCGCGAAGACCGCCGACTGCTCGTGCCGGACGTCGTAGAGCGGGAATCCGGCCTTGTGGGCCGCGTCGTAGAGCGGGAAGACGTGCCCGCCGGAGAGGGTGAACATCTCCCGTACGCCGTGCGCGCGCAGCGCCGCGAGCGCCAGTTCCCCGCCGTGACCCTCGACCCGCTCCGTCATCGCCGTTCCCCTCGTCCGTGGCCGGAGTCACACGCTACTGGCCGGTAGGCGGAATGTGAACCGTCCTCGGGTCAGCGCCCGGTGAAGTCCGGCTTGCGCTTCTCGACGAAGGCGGCCATCCCCTCGCGCCGGTCGTCGGTGGCGAACAGCGCCGCGAAGAGCTGACTCTCCCAGGCCAGGCCGGAGGTGAGATCCATGTCCAGGCCGCCGTCGACCGCGAGCTTCGCCGCCCGCAGCGCCTGCACCGGACCCTTCAGGTACGGCTTCACCAGCTCGACGGCGGCGGAGTACACCTCGGCGGCCGGGACCACCCGGTCGGCCAGGCCGATCCGCAGCGCTTCCTGGGCGTCCACCATCCGGCCCGACATGATCAGGTCCTTGGCCCGGGCCGGGCCGACGAGACGGGCCAGCCGCTGGGTGCCGCCCGCGCCGGGGATGACGCCGAGCTTGATCTCCGGCTGGCCGAGCTTGGCGTCCTCGGCCACCACCCGCCAGTCGCAGGCCAGGGCCAGCTCGCAACCGCCGCCGAGGGCGTACCCGGTGATCGCGGCGACCACCGGCTTGGGGATCCGGGCGAACTCGCCGAGCGCGCTGGACAGGGCGGCCGCCCGCTCCGCCATGTCCACGTAGGACATCTCGGCCATCTCCTTGATGTCCGCGCCGGCCGCGAACACCTTCTCCCCGCCGTACACGATGACGGCGCGGACCTCGGGGTCGGCGGTGGCGGCCGCAGCGGCGGCCCGCAACTCCTCCTGGACCTGCTTGTTGAGCGCGTTCATCGGCGGCCGCTCCAGCCGGATGGTGCCGATGCCGTCCCTGGTCTCCAGCCGCACGAACTCGCTCACGCCGCCCTCACTTCCTCGTCGAAGTCGCGTGCCAACCTTACGGCCCGGGTCGTTGGGGTAAGTAGTCTGGTGTCCGCCCCGCGTCCCGGAGTCCGCCATGGTCAGGTACTACGACGACAGGTCGGTGCAGGTCACCTCCGCCGCCATCCACGTGGACGGCCAGGCGTACCCGCTGGCCGAGATCAGCATGGTCTGGCACCTGCGCGGCAGCCGGTCCTGGCGGGTGCTCGTCGGCCGGGGCGCGATCGGCGCCGCGCTCGCCGGGCCCCTGGTCGCCGCCGCACTGGGCGTGGCGCTCGCGCTGTGGCTGCACCGCTCGCTGACCGTCACGATCGCCATCGTGGGGGCCTCGGTGCTGGTCGGGCTCGCCGTCGGGCCGGTCGCCGACTTCCTCTTCGAGCACCTGGACCGCTCGTACGCCCGGGGCAGCCGGCAGCTGGAACTGTGGGTCCGGTGGCGCGGCCACCCGGTGCGGCTGCTGAGCACCCGCGACGCGCTGCGCTTCGGGCAGATCTACCGGGCCGTGCAGCGCGCGGTGGAGAGCGGCCAGTCGCCGGCCCCCCCGGCGCGGAACACAGGCCCGTCGGGCAACATGGCCAGACCGCGCAACAGGCCGTAGCGGTCCTGTTCGTCGCTCGCGACGCGACGGAGGTGTTGCCGACCGCCTACGGAGCTGCCCGCACAGACGGGGCAGCCCCGAAGGGGCCCCGGGCTCCACCGCCCCGCGCCGGTACCGCACCGGAAAGACCCCGCACGCGGAGGCGCGACACCGCCACGGCCGGTTAGCCTTAGTGATGACCCTCTATTACCGGGACGACGCGGTGCAGGTGACGTCCGAGTCGATCCGGGCGGGCGGCCACTCCATCCCGATCGCCGGGATCACGTACGTCTGGCACGCACGCGGGCGGACCACGCTCGCCGTGCGGGGGCGGGTCGTCGGCCGGGGCGTGCTGGTGCTGCTGCTGTCGCTGCCGCCGCTGGTGGCGCTGGTCTGCGTGGTCTCGCTCGCGTGGTCGGCGCAGGACCGGGGCAATTGGACGCTGGCTCTGATCATCCTGGCCGCCTGTGCCGTGGGCGTGCTGGCCCTGGTCCCGTTCCTGGAGGTGCCGCTCGGCTGGCTGGACCGCTCGTACGAGCGGGGGAACCGGGTGAACGAGCTGTGGGTGCAGCACCACGGCCAGGAGGTGATGCTGCTGCGCACCCCGGACGCGCTACGGTTCGGGCAGATCTACCGCGCCGTGCAACGCGCCGTCGAGCAGCAGGTGGACCGGGGATGACCGGTCGGCGGGCGACGCGCTCGCCCTGACCCGGCAGTCGGGCGCCGACGGGCGGCACTGGATGTCCCGGCGCACACTGGGAGGCATGGCGATTCCCCTTCCCCGGCCGACCGCTGTCCTCGGCCTCACCCGGTCCGCCTTCGATCAGGCCCTCGGCTCGGCCGCCTCGTTCGCCGCCGTCCCGGTCCGCGCGTTCGCGGTGCTGGACGGGGTGGAGGCGCTGCTGTCCCGGATCAATCGGGTGGTGGACCGGATCGAGGGGACGCTGGACCGAACGGACCGGGTGCTCGACGACGCCGAGTCCGCCGTCCGGGAGGTGGCCGTGATCAGCGCCTCCGCGACCACCGCGATCGACACCGCCACCGGGGTCGCCACCGCGGCGGCCGTGGTGGTCGCCTCGGCCGAGGGGGTCGCCGGCCGGGCCGCCGCCACGGTGGACGCCGCCGCCGGGGCGGCCGACACCGCCGGCGAGCTGCTCGCCGCGTACGAGCCGGCGCTGCGGCGGGCCGCGCCGATGACGACTCGTTTCGTCGAGGAACTCAGCCACGAGGAGGTGACGGCGGCTATCCGGCTGGTCGACGAGCTGCCCAAGCTCAAGGAGCACCTCACCGCCGACATCCTGCCGATCCTGGCCACCCTGGACCGGGTCGGGCCGGACCTGCACGACCTGCTCGACGTCACGCGGGACCTGAAGCTCGCCGTCGCCGGCATCCCCGGCCTGGGCATGCTGCGTCGCCGGGGCGAGAAGCTGACCGACGACCCGGGCTGACCGACGGCGCCCGCCCCGTCAGGCCGACGGGGCGTGGAGCTCGTCGATCTCGGCCCGGCGGGGCAGGGCCACGGACGCGCCGAGTTTGCGCACGCAGGCCGCGCCGGCCGCCGCCGCCCACCGCACGGCGGCAAGCAGGTCCCGCCCCTCGCCCCAGGCCACGGCGAGGGCCGCCGTGAAGGCGTCCCCGGCTGCCGTCGAGTCGACCACGTCGACCTGCACCGCCGGGACGTACGCGGGCTCGGCGTCCCGCTCGACGTACCAGGCGCCGTCCCCGCCCAGGGTCAGCACCGCCCGGGGCGCGAGCGCCAGCAGCGCCCCCGGGTCGTCCCGGCCGCGCCCGGTGAGCGCCAGCGCCTCGTTCTCGTTGACCACCAGCAGGTCGACGGCGGCGAGCAGCTCGTCCGGCACCCGCTGGGCCGGCGCCGCGTTGAGGATCACCCGGGTGCCGGCGGCACGGGCGGCAAGCGCCGCCTGGGTCACCGTCGCGACCGGGATCTCCAACTGGGCGACCAGCACGTCCGCCGCCCGCACGGCGGCCAGCTCACCCTCGGTGAGATCGGTGAACGCGGTGTTCGCCCCCGGGGTGACCATGATCGCGTTCTCGCCGTCGGCGCCGACCATGACCAGGGCGACGCCGGACGCCCCGTACACCACCCGGAGCTGGCCGGTGTCGACACCGGCCGCGGTGATCCGGGCCTTGAGGGTGACCCCGAACGCGTCGGAGCCGATCGCGCCGAGGAACGCGCAGGACGCGCCGGCCCGCACGGCGGCGACGGCCTGGTTGGCGCCCTTGCCGCCGGGGACCATGACGAAGGCGCTGCCGAGCAGCGTCTCACCGGGACGCGGCAGGGCCGGCGCGGTGGCCACCAGGTCCATGTTGGCGCTGCCCACCACGACCACCCGGGTCTGCTGCACGCTCGGCACTCCTCGCGGCTCAGGCGGCGCGGGCCGTCCAGCGGTCGCCGACGCGGTCGACCGTCAGGGGCAGGCCGAAGGTCTTGGAGAGGTTGTCGGCGGTCAGGGTGTCGGCGAGCAGCCCCTGGGCCATCACGCCGCCCTCGCGCAGCAGCAGGGCGTGGGTGAAGCCCGGCGGGATCTCCTCGACGTGGTGGGTGACCAGGACCAGGGCCGGAGCGTCCGGGTCGTACGCCAGCTCGGCCAGCCGGGCCACCAGGTCCTCGCGCCCGCCCAGGTCGAGCCCGGCGGCGGGCTCGTCCAGCAGCAGCAGCTCGGGGTCGGTCATCAGCGCCCGGGCGATCTGCACCCGCTTGCGCTCCCCCTCGGACAGGGTGCCGTACGCCCGGTCGGCGAGGTGGCCGATGCCGAACTGGCCGAGCAGCGCGTGGGCCCGGGCCTCGTCGGTGCGGTCGTAGCTCTCCCGCCAACGCCCCACCACCGACCAGGCGGCGGTGACCACCACGTCGACCACCCGCTCCTCGGCGGGCACCCGCTCGGCGAGGGCGGCGGTGGACAGGCCGATCCGCATCCGCAGCTCGTTGACGTCGGTCCGGCCGATCCGCTCGCCGAGCACGTGCGCCGTGCCCGTGGTCGGGTGCAGCCGGCCGGCGGCCAGGCTCAGCAGTGTCGTCTTGCCGGCACCGTTGGGGCCCAGCACGACCCAGCGCTCGTCCAGCTCGACCCGCCAGTCCACGTCGTGCAGCAGCGCGGTGCCGGACCGGCGTACGCCCACACCGTCCAGGCTGACCACCAGATCCGCGTCCACGGGGGCGGTGGCGGGGGCGGCGCCGACGACGCCGGGGATCAGGTCACCAGTCACCCGTCCATCCAACCACGCACCGCCGCACCGCCCCCCACGGGCGGTGGCCACGCCATAGGGTGGGGCGCCGTGGCGTTGGTCACCGCACGGGGGAGGAACCAGATGCCGTACCGCTTCAGGGAGCGTCTCGGGTGAGCGCCGCTATTGAGATCGAAGGGCTACGCAAGACCTTCCAGGGCCCGTACCGCAGCCGCCAGGTCGCCGTCGACGGCTTCGACCTGCTGGTGGGGCGGGGCGAGATCCACGGCTTCCTGGGGCCGAACGGCTCGGGCAAGACCACCACGCTGCGCGCCCTGCTCGGGCTGGTCCGTGCCGACGCGGGCCGGATGCGGCTGTTCGGCGAGGACGTGCCGCGCCGGTCGGCCGCGGTGGCCGGGCGGGTCGGCGCGATCGTGGAGACGCCGCAGTTCTTCGGCAACTTCACCGGGCACCGCACGCTGCGGCTGCTCGCCCTGGCCGGCGGGGTGCCGACCCGGCGGGTGGACGAGGTGCTGGACCAGGTGGGGCTGCGCGGCCGGGGCGACGACCAGGTCAAGGGCTACTCGCTGGGCATGCGGCAGCGGCTGGCGGTGGCCTCGGCCCTGCTCAAGGAGCCGGAGCTGCTGATCCTGGACGAGCCGGCGAACGGGCTGGACCCGGCGGGCATCCGGGAGATGCGGGACCTGATGCGGGAGCTGGCCGCCGCCGGGGTGACCGTGCTGCTGTCCAGCCACATCCTCGGCGAGATCCAGCTGATCTGCGACCACGTGACGATCATCTCTCGGGGGCGGCGGGTGGCCGCCGGGCCGGTGGAGGGCGTGCTGGACGGCCACGACCAGCACGACTGGCGGGTCGGGGTGCCCGAGCAGGGGCGGGCTGCGGAGCTGCTGCGCCGGGAGGGGCTGCCGGTGGAGGAGCACGCCGAGCACCTCGTCGTCGGCGGGGTGCCGGACGCCGGCGAGATCAGCCGGCTGCTGGGCGAGCAGGGGCTCTGGGTCCGCGAGCTGGTGCCACTGCGACCCGACCTGGAGAGCGTCTTCCTGGAACTCACCGACGACGGGGCGGAGCGTCCCGAGCCGCCCGGACTGGCCGACGGGCCGGCGCCCGGCGACCCCGGCGAGGGCCGGCTCATCGACCTCGACGTGACCGTCGGCGACGACAGGGAGGCAAGGGCGTGAGCCTGGTACGGGCCGAGCTGGAACGGCTGGCCGCGCGCCGCTTCGTCCAGCTCATGCTGGTGTTGCTGGTGCTGGCGTTCGGGGTGACCGCGGTGACCACCCTGGTCGGCTCGCACCGACCGTCGTCGATCGAGGTCGCCGAGGCCCAGCAGGCGGCGGCCGAGGAACGGCAGGCCCTGGAGGCCACGTACCAGCGGTGCCTGGCCGCCGCGCGGGGAAACCTGCCGCCGGAGGAGGCGGAGAGCTTCCCGGACGACTGCTCGGCGTTCGACCCTGCCCAGCGGGAGCGGCTGCCGGTGGCCACCGACCACCTCCAGGGGGTGTTCAACTTCGCCAACCAGGCCCGCCCCCTGCTGTACCTCCTGATCCTCTTCCTGGTGCTGTTCGGGTTCCTGGTCGGGGCCTCGTACATCGGGGCGGACCTGTCCACCGGCGGGGTGGTCAACCTGCTGATCTGGCGGCCCCGGCGGCTCGCCGTGCTCGGCGCGAAGCTGGGCACGCTGCTCGGCGCGCTGACGGCGGTGTCGGTGCTGGCGTCGACGGCGTACGGGGGCGCGTTCTGGCTGATCGGGCAGACCGCCGGGATGCCCGGGGCGACCGACGGGGACTTCTGGCCGTGGCTGTGGCTGACCTGGGCCCGCGGGGTGGTGCTGGTGCTGTTCGCCGCGACGGCCGGCTTCGCCATCGCCACCCTCGGCCGGCGGACGGCGGCGGCGCTCGGCGCTGTCATGGCGTACGCGGTGGTGTGGGAGCTCGGCCTACGGGTGGTGGTGGAGGTGGTGGGCATACCGCGGGGCGAGGACTGGATGCTCTCCACCTACCTCGACGCCTGGCTGACCGGGGAGGCGCGGCTCTCCGACGCCACGGTGTGCCGGGGCGTGTCCGGCTACTGCGACGGCACCTACCAGCTCGGCTGGGGGCTCGGGCTGGCGGTGCTGCTGGCGCTGACGGGCGGGCTGACGGTGGCCGCGTTCGCCGCGTTCCGCCGCCGCGATTTGATCTGACCCGCGCACCCGGGACGCGACAACTTGTTGCAGCGCCCCGGGTGATGGTGAAGAATTCCTACGTGACGGACGCGTGGTCAGCCCACGGTGCTGCCGAACACCTCGTCCCGCACGGCGTCGAGAGCGGTGCGCAGCGCGCCGTGCAGGACCGGCTCCTCGGTCAGGCCGCTCGGCACCACCCGGGGGCGGACCAGGGTGATCGCCGCCACCTCCCGCTGCACCCGCCCAGCCAGCGCCGCGCCGCCGGCCCGCCCGACCTCGCCGGCGAGCACCACCAGCGGTGGGTCGAGCACCACGCAGGTGCTCGCCACGCCCAGGGCGAGCCGGCGGGCCAGCTCGTCGAGCACCGGTGCGGCGTCGGCCTCGACCGCCGCGCGTACCGCCTCGGCGGCGTGGTCGGCGACGATGCCGTGCTCCCGGGCCACCGCCAGCACCGCGTCGCTGCCGGCGAGCTGCTGGAAGGCCGGCTTGGCCCGGCGGGACACGTCGCGCGGGATCGGCGCCCCGGGCACCGGCAGGTAGCCGATCTCGCCGGCCGCGCCGCTGCTGCCGTGGTGCAGCCGTCCGCCGAGCATGATCGCCAGACCGACGCCCGCGCCCAACCAGACCAGCACGAAGTCGGCCAACTCCCGGGCCGCGCCCGACTGCGCCTCGGCGACGGCGGCCAGGTTGACGTCGTTCTCGAAGACCACCGGGGTGTCCAGGTCCTCGCGCAACGCGGCGAGCAGACCACGGTGCCAGCGCGGCAGGTTGAACGCGAAGGTGATGTCGCCGGTGCCCGGCTCGACCAGGCCGGGCGTGCCCAGCACCACCCGACGCACGCCGGACAACTCGGCCCCGGCGCTGCTGGCGGCCTGGACGACGGCGTTGTGCACCACGCCGACCGGGTCGTCGGTGTCCCGGGTGGACAGCTCCACCCGGCCGGTCACCGCGCCCGTGATGTCGGCGCAGGCCGCGACCACCCGGTCCGCGCCGACCTCCACCCCGACCACGTACGCGCTGCCGGGCCGGACGGCGTAGAGCTGGGCGTTCGGGCCCCGCCCGCCGGCCTGCTCGCCGACCCGGGCGACCAGGCCGCGTTCCTCCAGCCGCTCGACCAGCTGGCTGGCGGTGACCTTGGACAGGCCGGTCAGCTCACCGATCCGGGCCCGGGTCAGCGGCCCGCGCTCGAGTAACAGCTCCAACGTCGCGCGGTCGTTGAGCGCTCGTAACAGGCGGGGGGTGCCGGGCAGCCGGGTCGCACTCATGCCATGTCCTCTAGCTATTCGTAAACTTTACTCACCACTACCGACCTGCAGACGGGTGTCCGTAGCGTAACGGCCGCCCGAGACCGGGTGGTCGGACGACCCGGCAGCGACCGTGGTCCCGCCGGCGATCCCGGTACGACGTTCGTGCCCTCGGGCACCGGAAGGGGACAGACTCGTGGGGACCGATCCAGGACTGCGCCGACTCGCGCTGGGCACCCTACTCGCCGCGTACCCGGGGCCCGTCCCGCCGGACTGGGCCGTCGGCCTCGTGGGCGAGGGCCTGGCCGGGCACACCCTGTTCGGCACGAACGTGCACGACTTCGCCCAGCTCGCGGCGAGCACGGCGGCGCTGCGCGCGGCCCGGCCCGACGTGCTGGTCGCCATCGACGAGGAGGGCGGCGACGTCACCCGGCTCGCCCGCGCCACCGGCAGCCCGTACCCGGGCAACGCCGCGCTCGGCGCGGTCGACGATCCGGCGGTGACCGAGCGGGTGTACGCGGCGATCGGGGCCGAGCTGGCCGCCCTCGGGATCACCGTCAACCTCGCGCCGACCGTGGACGTGAACACCGCCGACGAGAACCCGGTCATCGGCACCCGCTCGTTCGGCGCCGACCCGGCCCGGGTGGCCGTCCACTCGGCCGCCGCCGTCGCCGGCATCCAGTCGACCGGCGTGGCCGCCTGCGCGAAGCACTTCCCCGGCCACGGCGCGGCGACCGCCGATTCGCATTACGAGCTGCCCACCGTGGACGTGCCGCCGGCCGTACTGCGCGAGCGGGACCTGCCGCCGTTCGCCGCCGCCGTCGGGGCCGGGGTGCGGTCGATCATGACGGCGCACATCCGGGTCCCCGCGCTGACCGGGGACGACCCGGCCACCTTCAGCCGGGCGGTCCTGGTCGGCCTGCTGCGCCGCGAGTACGGCTTCTCCGGGGCGGTGATCACCGACGCGCTGGAGATGAAGGGCGCGGCGCTCGCCGCCGGGGGCGTCGGCCCGGCCGCCGTCCGCGCGCTCGCCGCCGGGGCGGACCTGCTCTGCATCGGCGCCACGGTCGACGCCGCGCTGGTCGAGCGGGTGGCCGCCGAGATCGTCGACGCGCTCGGCGACGGTCGGCTGGACCGGGCCCGGGTGGAGGAGGCCGCCGGCCGCACCGCGGCGCTCGCCGCCTGGGCCCGGCCCGCCGGCACGCCGCCCCCCGCCCCGACCGACCTCGGGTACGCCGTCGCGCGGCGCGCCGTCCGCGTCGAGGGCGACGTCACAGGGCTGGGCCGGCCGCTGGTGGTCCAGTTGCACACCGCGTCCACGATCGTCGAGGAGCGGGTGCCGTGGGGGCTCGGCCCGCACCTGGCCGGGCTGGAGGAGGTGCGGGTGGTGGCCGCCGAGACCGACGTGGCGTCCCTGCGCGGGCTCGCCGGGGCCCGGCCCATCGTGCTGGTGGGCCGGCACCTGCACCGGCTCCCCGGCGGCCCCGACCTGGTCGACGCGCTGGCCGCCACGCATCCGGTGACCGTGGTGGAGATGGGCTGGCCGGGCCGGTGGCGGCCGACGGGCGCTCGCGCCTACGTGACCACGTACGGAGCGAGCCACGCAAACGGGCGGGCGGCGGCGGAGGCACTCGGCCTGGCCGGTTGACCCCGGGCTGCTCTGGGTTCGCGTACCTGGGGTTGGTCCGCGCGTCGGGCTGTCCCGTGCACGGGTGCCCCGGTCGGCCAACCGCCAGACACCGACCCTGATCCGCACTCTGCGTCACTAGGCCCAGAAGCCACCCAGCTCGCTGCACCACAGGTCAAGTCCCCTAAATGACACCGACAACCCGCCGATCACCCCTTGCCCGACCCATTATCGATACGTAGCGTCATGGACGGGACGGCGGCCGGCAGGAGGGCCTGGGGAAAGGCTGCGGACCGTGGATCCGGCCCGGGATCCACGGTCCGCGCTCCGCCTGCGGCACCGGCCGGCGGGCGGGCAGCTACGGGCCGCCGGGGCCCGGAGTCACGGCGGGTACACCCCGTACGACCGCCAGCCCTGGTCCGCGAAGCCGGCCGCCTCGGCGACCCGCGCCGACGCGACGTTGGCGGGGTCGTGCCGGTACGTCGGCACCGCACCCCCGTCGAGCACCCGGCGGGCGGCCCGGGCGACGAGTCGACGCGCCAACCCGCGACCCCTGGCCTCCGGCACGGTGCCGACGGCCAACTCGTGCCCGTGGGCGTCGTGCCGCTTGATCGCCGCGCCGGCCAGGTACCGTCCGTCGGCGCCCCGCACCACCAGCACCTCGCGGTCGAACAGCCGCAGCCACCGCGGCAGCCCCGGCTCGGTCGGCGCGACCCATTCCCCCACGTCCGGCAGCGGAGCCGGGGCCAGGGTCCACCGGAAAACGTCCTCGTGGCACACCCACCCGGGGTGGTCCACGGCGGCCGGCAGGCCGGCGATCAGCCGCCGCTCCGACTGGCCGGCCAGCGCCCGGACCGCCGGGGCGTGCCGGGGCGCCACCGAGAGCACCGTGCCGCGGCCGTCGCCGACCGCGATCGCCGGGCGGAGCCGGCCGTCCCAGGCGGGCAGGGCACGCCGGCGCGAGCCGACCACGTTCAGCCCGGGTCCGGCCGGCCACTGCCCGAGCCAGGTCGCCAGGTGCAGGTACAGCCGCCGGTCGAGCACCGGTCACCCTCCTCCGCACCGCCGGAACGCGCCCCACCCCGAGGCCAACATGATCACGGTACGCCAACCACCCGCCTCGGGCCGGGAGCTCCGGCGGACCGCTTCTGAAGAACGTGCACAGTCTGGTTGAGGCGGCCGACGGGCGGGTAGACGTACAGAAGATCAGCGATGATTGCCGATTCGTCGTCCGGTTGCCGTCGACGGGAACCGGACGCATCGATCGAACGTCATAACCAGTTCCATCCATGTACAACTTTCTCTGGGACGGTATGGTCATGCCGAATCTGCCTTATGACCGGTACCAACAGGACGCCGAGCGCCGCTGGCGGGAAGCCGGAAGCGGGCGGTTCCCCGCGCAGCCGACGTACCGCGAGGTGCGCAACGCGCGCCGCACGGAGCCGGCGCTGTCCTGGGCGGAGCTGAACCGGCTGCCGGCCGGCGTCTCCACCCGGCGCGGCCTCACCGCCCGCTGAACCCGCGGACGGGGGCCGGAGCTCAGAGCTCGGCGGCGATGGCCTTGGCGCTGTCCACGTCGGGGCCGGGCAGCGGGACGAAGAGGGTGCGCCGGTAGTACTCCAGCTCGCGGATGCTCTCCCGGATGTCGGCCAGCGCCCGGTGGGCCAGCCCCTTCCGCGGCTGCCCGAAGTACACCCGCGGGTACCAGCGCCGGCACAGCTCCTTGATGGAGGAGACGTCGATCATTCGGTAGTGCAGGTGCGCGTCCAGGCGCGGCATGTCCCGGGCGATGAAGCCCCGGTCGGTGGCGATGGAGTTGCCGCACAGCGGCGCGGTGCGCGGGTCCTTGACGTGGCTGGCGACGTAGTCGAGCACCAGGTCCTCGGCCTCGGCCAGGGTCACGGCCGAACGCCGGACCTCCTCGGTGAGGCCGGACTTGCCGTGCATGGTCCGGACGATCTCCGGCATCCCCTCCAGCGCCGCCTCGTCGGCGTGGATCACCACGTCGACACCGTCACCGAGCACGTTGAGGTCGGGGTCGGTGACGAGCGCGGCGACCTCGATCAGGGCGTCCCTGCCGAGGTCCAATCCGGTCATCTCACAGTCGATCCAGACGAGGAGGTCAGCCACGGCCACAGCCTACGCGCAGCCCACGCCCTCGCGCCTCGGCACTGTCGGCCGGATGGACCGCTAGGGTTTCCCCGTGCCAGCTGAACCGATCGCGCCACCCTCCGTCACCGCCGACGAGCCGGGCGGCCGCAGGGTCCGCCGGCTGGTCACGGTGCTGGCCCTGGCTGCTGTCCTCCCGGCGCTGTACCGGCCCGGGCTGGTGCACGACTTCTTCGACCTGAAGATCTACATGCGGGCGATGGACTGGTGGGCCGCCGGCAACCCGCTCTACGACTACGCGCAGCCGGACCGGGTCCAGGGCGAGCTGTACTTCACCTACCCCCCGCTGAGCGCGCTGCTGCTGCGCCCGTTCGCGTTGCTGCCGCTGGGCCTCACGATCGCGGTCTTCACGGTCCTGACCGCGCTCGCCGTGGTGGTGACCACCCGCTGGCTGCTCGCCCCGGTCATCGCCCGGCACGGCCTGCCCCGGACGTTCGCCCTCACCGTCGCGGTGCTGCTGGTCTTCGCAATGGAGAGCACCCGGGAGACGATCACCTTAGGTCAGATCAACATGCTGCTGGTCGTGCTGATCCTGGCCGACCTGCTCTTCGGGGTGCCGCAGGGGCGGCGCTGGGCGGGGGTCGGCATCGGGTTGGCCACCGCCCTGAAGCTCTACCCCGGCATCTTCATCGTCTACCTGCTGGCGACCCGCCGCTGGCGGGAGGCGGCCGTGGCGTCGGCGACCGCCGCCGGGGCGACCCTGCTCGTGGCGGCCGTGGCCCCGTCGGACTCGTGGCGGTTCTGGACCCACGAGCTGTGGGCGACCAACCGGGTCGGTCGCGCCGACTACACCGGGAACCAGTCGCTGTTCGGGCTGCTCAGCCGGTTCACCGCGCCGGCCGCGCCGAACCGGGCGCTGTGGATCGCGCTGGCCCTGCTGGTCGCCGGGTACGGGCTGTGGCGGGCCGCCCGTGCCGCCTCGGCCGGGGACGTGCTCACCGGGTTGACCCTGACCGGGCTGGTGGGCGCGCTGGTCAGCCCGATCACGTGGACCCACCACATCTACTGGTTCGTCCCGGCGATGGTGGTGCTGGCCGACACGGCGCTGGGCGCGGACCCGGCCACGCCCGGCGGGGCGCGGCGGCGTCGGTGGCTGACCGGGCTGGCCGTGTTCACCGGCGCGGTGATCGTCTACGGGGTGGTCTCGTTCCAGAACTGGGGGGTGGCCCCGGTGCGCACGGACTCGCCCGGGGAGTTCCTGGTCCGCAACACGTACGTGCTGCTGAGCCTGCTGCTGCTGGTGGCTCTGCCGGTCGCCCGGCGGGCCGGGCCGACCACCGCCAGGGACAAGAAATCGCACCAACTGGACAGAACTCCCGATTAGCGCCGATACCGGCTAACCTTGCCCCTACCTCGGGCATCTCCCGTGGCACCGGCCCCCCGGTGAGGCGGCCCTCCGCGTCGGCAGCGCGGAGGGCCGCCCTCCGTCGAGGACGAATTCTCCGGTCGACGCCTCCGGCGAGGGGCGCACCCCGCCCCGCCGGCCGGGGGCGGCGTACCGGTCAGGAGGGTTGGCGGGTGCGGGCCGGGCCGGGCGCGGCTGGGCGGATACGGCGGGGCTCGATGCGCACCGGCCGGGCCGTGGCCTCCGGGTTCAGCGGCGGCCAGGCCAGCGGTGCCGGCGGGGACGGCGGGGCGAGATCGGCCAGGGTGGCCGGGCGGCGGGCCGGGGCCGGCCCCAGCGCCGGGCGGGGCCGGCCGGCGGGCGGCCCCACCGCGACCAGCTGCCGTTCGGCGGGGACCGCCGGGGCCGGCGCGGGGCCGGCGCCGAGCGCGTCGAGCGAGGTCATCCCGAGCCGGCCGGCGAGCACCGGCACCTGGTCGGGCTCGACCACGAAGACCACCTCGCGGGGGCGCACCGGTCGCAGCAGGAGCGCGGCGGACACCACCAGCAGGCCACCCAGGACGATCAGCGCCCAGACGGCCACGGGGAACCACCCGGCGGCGAGTTCCGCCTGCAGGTCCACCGCGCCGATCCGGGCGGTGACGCCGCCGTCGGGGTCGACGCGCCGGGTGGCGACTCCGAGGGCGACGCCGGCCAGCAGCGCCGGGATCCCGATGGTGAGCAGCAGCATGCCGACGAGCGCGCGAGCGAATCGCATCCGTGTCGTTTCCTTCCGTGGCCGGGTACCCGGACGACCATACCGAGGCAAATCGCACAATCACCCGATATCACCAGCAACGGCGTACAGCGACCCGGAAAAGGCGCTGGCCCGCCGGTATGCACCGGCGGGCCAGCGGGCGGTACGGGACGGCTCAGGACCTCGCGGCCGGCTCCCGCCGCGTACGGGCGAACGCGAGACCGCCCAGGGCCAGGCCGGCCAACCCGGCGACCAGCCCCGCCACCCCGAACGCAGTGCCCGCGCCGCCGTCGGAGTCGTCATCGTCGTCGTCCGCACCGGCGGCTGCCACGGCCGGCGCCGACGCCCCCGCCGACGGGGCCGCCGCGGTGAGGGTGAGCACCGGCGCGGGCTTCTCCGGCTCCTCGGCCCCGGCGGCGGACGGCTCCTCGATCCAGCGCACCACGTTGCCGTCCGAGTACGTCTGAAGCGCCTTGAACACCATCGTGTCCACCTCCGGCAGCGGCCCCATCGAGACCGGGAACTCCTGGAACTGGCCCGGCTTGACAGCCGCGTCGCCGGTCGCCGTCCAGGTGATCTTCGACACGGCCTCGGTGACCTCGCTGCCGTGCACCTGCACCGGCGGATCCACCTTGCGCTTCTCCATCGCCACCGTCCAGCCCGGCACCGGCATCGTGGACACCGAACCGACCGGGGCGTTCTCCGGCAGCACCACCTCGACCTTGGTCGTGGAGGCCTCGTCGCTCTCGTTCGGCACCCGGAACGCGAACCGGCCGTAGCCGCCCTGGGTCGCCTCCTTCGGGTTGACCGAGACGTGCGCCGAGGCGGGCGCGGCCACGCCGAGCACCACGGCGGCGACGCCGAAGGCCAGGACGGCGGCGGTTGCGGAACGCCGGTGACGGAGCATGGGGAACTGCCTCTCTCTAGCGGATGCTCACGGTGGCGCTCACCGTGGCCTGGTCGATGTCCGTGGTCCGGACGGTGAAACGGAACTGCCACTCCCCCACGGCGGGCAGGTTGAGCTCCCCGGTCGCGTGGTTGTCGGTCAGCGGCAGCAGCAGGATCTCGATCGGCTCGATCCCGGCCGCCGGCAGCGCGGCGGTGGCCTTCCACTCCTCCACCGGCTGCGGTCGATTGTCCTTCGTGTACGCGTACAGGTGCAGTGAGTTGTTGCCCCGTTCGGCCGGGTCCATCTCGACCTGGAGGGAATAGAGCGGGCTGGACAGGGTGGTGGTGAACAGGCCGGCCTGCGTGCCGGCCGCGTCGGCCCCGGCGGTGCGGGCCGGCGGCGTCTGCACCAGGGTCGCCGACACCGCGAGCACCACCGCGGTGATCGCCAACTCCACCCACACCGCCCGCCGCACCGGCGTCGGCCGCCCCGCGGCGGTGCGCCGGCGCACCAGCGCCCGGGAGTACGCGGCCACGCCGAGCACCAGGACGAACAGCACGATCTTGGCCAGCACCAGCCGCCCGTACGTGGTGTCGACCAGGGCGGTCGGGGTGGCCACCTCGATCAGCGCCTGCACCGTGCCGGCGAGCAGCAGCGCCGCGACGGCCAGCGCCGCCCAACGCGACCAGATCGGCAGGATCGCGCCCAACTCCCGCTCGTCGGCCCGACGCAGCAGGAACCCGCCGAGCATCACCAACCCGCCCAGCCAGACCGCCATGCTGCCCAGGTGCACCGCGTCGACCACCACCGACACGGCCGGGGCGGGCGAGGCCGCCGGGTGCCCGGCCAGCGGCCAGGTGAGCAGCGCCGCGCCGCCGAGGATCGCCAGGATCACCCCGTCGGTGCGGCCCACCGGCCCGGCGAAGAGCGGGCGGAGCAGGAACGCCGCCGCCGCGAGCAGGCCCAGCCGGACCAGGTGCGTCGCGCCGTACGTGCTGCCCAGCACGTCGCCGAGGCCCGCCCCGGTCACGTCGAACAGCCCGCCCCCGGCGGTGTACGGCACCTGCAACCACAGCTCGGCGAGCGTGGCGAACACCAGCAGGCCCAGCCCCGTCCAGGCCAGCCGGGCCGGGCCCCGGCGGGAGAGCCGACGCGGCCACAGCGCGCCGAGCACCAGCGCTGGGCCGACCAGCAGCAGCAGCCCCGCGTACCCGAGGTACTTGGCGACCTTGACCCCGTGCTCCACCACCGGGTCGGCCCGGTTGTCGGACCCCGCGTCCGTCGGCGGCGTCGACGGGGCGCCCACGGAGTAGGTGAACGCGCCGGACACCGGGTGGCTGTCCGCCGAGATGACCCGGTAGCTGACCAGGTAGGTGCCCCGCCCGGCGGACGGGTCCACCGGCACGGTCACCACCGTGCTCTCGAAGGCCGGCTCCCCCCGGTCGGCCCGCGCGCCGTCCGGGGCGATCACCCGGATCTTCCCGGCCACCTTGCGCACCGGCTCGCTGAACGTCAGCACCACCTCGGTCGGCCCTCCGGGCACCACGGCGGACGCGGCCGGGCTGCTGCTCACCAGCACCGCATGGGCGCTTGCGGGGGTGGCCGGGGCCAGCAGCAGGGCGACGACGGTGACCAGCAGGCCGGCGATCGCGCCCACCCGCGCGAGCCGGCGGCGGGGAGGCCGGAGATTGGCAGCAGTCATGTGGGCCATGCTCGCCGACGCGGGGGCCGATCGGCGACCCGGGCCGGCACCCGCGGCGGCCCGGACCCGATGCCCACCGCCGGCGCCTGCGGGTCCTCGCCGCCCAGCCGCGCCGACAACGCCGCGCGCACGCCGTCGCATGTCATGAGCGGGTAGTCGGGCCGGGCACCGGGAAAGTTCCCCGAGTGGGCCACGCCATGTAAGGGCCGAAGGACCCTGCCCGGCCCGGATCTGCCGCGTACCCTGATGTGACGTGATCCCCGCCCCGCGTGACCCCGCCGCCGTCGGTCCGCCCGACGCCACGGGCGTCGGTGCCCGGGGTCCGGCGGTCGACGCGGCCCGGGACGGGGCGACCGACTGGGCGCTCGCCGCACGCGGCGGCGACCCGGTCGCCCAGGCGGCGTTCGTCCGGGCCACCCAGGCCGAGGTGTGGCGGTTCGCCGCCGCGCTGGTCGACCGGGACAGCGCCGACGACCTCACCCAGGAGACCTACCTGCGGGCGTTCCGGGCGCTGCCCGGCTTCGAGGGGCGCTCCAGCGCCCGGACCTGGCTGCTCGGCATCGCCCGCCGGGCCTGCGCCGACCACCTGCGCACCGTGGTCCGTCGGCGGCGGCTCGCCGAGCGGCTGGTCGGCCACGCGCACGCCGACCGCCCGTACCCGGACCCCGCCGGGCAGCTCGGCGCCACCGATCTGGTACGCCGGCTGCCCGCCGAGCGGCGCGGGGCCTTCGTGCTCACCCAACTCCTCGGCCTGTCGTACGCGGAGGCCGCCGCCGTGGAGGGGGTGCCCGTCGGCACCATCCGCTCCCGGGTGGCCCGGGCCCGCGCCGACCTGGTCGAGGCGGTCGGCGACGCACTCGCCGGATGACCGGGAACTTCCGTCGGAGCCGGGGCGACCAATGACCATGACCGCACGACGCATCGGGGCCGTCCGCTGGCCCGCCGTCCGCCCCTGGCTGGGCGTCGCCGCCCGGCTCGGCCTCGCCGCCGTCTGGCTCGTCGCCGGCGGGACCAAGGTCGGCGACCTGGCCGCCTCCGGGCGCGCTGTCAACGCGTACCAGGTGCTGCCGTACGACGTCGCGACGGTGATCGGCGCGGCGCTGCCCTTCGTCGAGCTGGCCCTGGGGCTGCTGCTGCTGGTGGGACTGGCCACCCGGCTGGCCGCCGGGGTGTCGGCCGCGCTCCTGGTGGTCTTCGTCGCCGGCATCGCCTCGGCCTGGGCCCGTGGCCTGGCCATCGACTGCGGCTGCTTCGGCAGCGGCGGGCAGCTCGCCGCCGGACAGGCCCCGAGCTACCTCCCGGAGATCCTCCGGGACCTGGGATTCCTGGCGCTGGCCGGATTCCTGCTGAGCTGGCCCCGCACCCCCGTCTCCGTGGACGGCTGGCTCGCGGGCACACCTGTGGAGGACGAGGATGAGTAGTCGCAAGGGACAGCGGGACGCCGCCCGGGTGGTCCGGCAGCAACTGGCCCGGGAACGCCGCCGACGGCGGACCCTCTGGGCCTCGGTGGCGGCGGTCGCCGTGCTGGTGATCGCCGGCGGGATCGGCTGGGCCGTCTGGTCCAGCCAGCGCTCCGACACCTTCACCGCCCCGCCCGGCGCGACCGAGAACGGCACCGGCGTCGCGTACGGGGACGGGCCGGCCACCATCGACCTGTACGAGGACTTCCTCTGCCCGGCCTGCAAGCAGTTCCAGCAGAGCAGCGGCGCGACGATCGAGCAGCTGGTCAACGAGGGCAAGGCCCGGGTCGTCTTCCACCCGGTGGCCTACCTCAACCGGTTCTCGACCACCGAGTACTCCACCCGGTCCTCGGCCGCCTCCGGGTGCGCGGCGAAGGGCGGCAAGTTCCGGGAGTTCACCGCCGCGCTGTTCGACCGGCAGCCGCCGGAGGGCGGCGCCGGGCTGAGCAACGACGAGTTGGTCGAGATCGGCGCCGGCGTCGGGCTGAACCGGGACGACTTCTCCTCCTGCGTCTCCGACGGCACGTACCGGGCGTGGACCGAGCACGTCACCGAGGACGCGAGCAAGGCCGGGATCACCGGCACGCCGACGATCAAGGTCGACGGCAAGGAACTCTCCGACCGCAGCCCCGCGGGCATCACGGCGGCGGTGGCGGCGGCCGGCAAGTGACCCCCGCGCCGCTGCGCCGGGGCGGGCCGGGCCGCCGGGGCGGGCCGCTGCGCCGGGGCGGGCTGGTCGCCGCCGCCGCGCTGGTCGCCGTCCTCGGCACCGCCGCGCCGGCCGCCGCGCACGGCGGGGAGGCCCCGGACGGCACCGACTACCGGGCCGAGGCGATCGGGGTCGCCCCGGCCCGCCCGGGGCTGACCGTCCGGGTGGTGGAGGCGGGGGCCCGGCTGGAGCTGGTCAACCGCACCGGGCGGCCGGTCGAGGTGATCGGCTACTCCGGGGAGCCGTACCTGCGGGTCGGGCCGGACGGGGTGTTCGAGAACAGCCGCTCCCCGGCGACATACCTGAACCGGACCCTGTCGGGGGACGCCACCCTGCCCGCCCAGGCCGACCCGGCCGCCGCCCCGGACTGGCGGCGGATCGACGACGGGCCGGCGGCCCGCTGGCACGACCGGCGCATCCGGTGGCAGGAGCCCGACCCGCCCGCGCGGGTGCGCGCCGACCCGACCCGGGAACAGCGGGTCCTGGACTGGGCCGTGCCACTGCGCGACGGCGCCGAGCCCGTGGAGGTCCGGGGCACCCTCGACTGGGTGCCGCCGCCGGACCCGTACCCCTGGTGGGTGGCGGCGACCCTCGGCTTCCTCGCGCTGGGCGCCGCCGGGCTGCTGGCCACCGGCACCGCGGCGGCGGCCAGGGCGCTGGCCGGGGTCGGCGCGGCACTGGCCGTCGGCGGGGTGGCCGCGATCGTGCTCACCGTCGGCCGGGAGCTGGACGCCGGCGCGTCCGGGGTGGGCGGGGTGCTGGCCGGCCTGCTCGCCGGGCAGGTCTGGGCGGTGCTCACCGGCCTGGGTGCGCTCGCGGCGGGCGGGTACGCGCTGGCCCGCCGCCCCGCCGCCGACTTCGCGCTGGCGCTGGCCGGGGCCTGCCTGGCCCTGTTCGTCGGCGTCACCAATCTCGCCGTCCTCGGCCGCTCGGTTCCCCCGGCCCCCTGGCCCGGCAGCCTGGCCCGCCTCCTGGTCACCGTGGTCCTGGCCGCGGGAGCCGGCGCCACGGCCGCCGGCCTCCTCCGCCTCCGCGCCGCCGCGGCCCGCCCCGCCCCGCCGCCCGCCCGCGTCGATCATGGGCTCGCGCTGGGGAACGAACCGTCCTAGCGCCCATCCACCGGGCACCAGGGCTTTCTGACCGCCCCCGGGTCAGGGCTGGGGGATGAAGCCGTAGGGGAGTTCCAGGCGGTGGGTCGACAGCAACTCCTGGTTCGCCAGGAGGGTGCGGGTGGGGGCGTCGGCGACGATGCGTCCCTCGTCGAGGATGACCGAGCGGTCGCACAGCTCCAGCGCGTACGGGAGGTCGTGGGTGACCATCAGCAGCGTCACCGGCAGGGCGCGCAGGATCCCGGCCAGCTCCCGGCGGGCCGCCGGGTCGAGGTTCGACGACGGCTCGTCGAGCACCAGGATCTCCGGCCGCATGGCCAGCACTGTGGCCACCGCCACCCGGCGGCGCTGCCCGAACGACAGGTGGTGCGGGGTGCGGTCCCGGTGCTCGCCCATCCCCACCGCCGCCAGGGCCTCGTCCACCCGGGCCGTCAGCTCCGCCCCACGCAGCCCCAGGTTGGCCGGCCCGAACGCCACGTCCTCGGCGACGGTGGGCAGGAAGAGCTGGTCGTCCGGGTCCTGGAAGACGATGCCCACCCGGCGGCGGATCTCCGCGAGGGTGCCCCGGTCCCGGCTGACGGTCAGCCCGCCGACGTGCACCGAGCCCTCGGTAGCGGTGAGGATGCCGTTGAGGTGCAGCACCAGGGTGGTCTTGCCGGCACCGTTGGGGCCGAGCAGCGCCACCCGTTCGCCGCGCGGCACGGTCAGGTCCACCCCGTGCAGGGCGACGTGCCCGTCCGGATAGGCGAACCGCACGCCGCGCACGTCGAGGGAGACAGGAGCCGGGGTCTGCACGTACCCGATCATTGCAGGACGACAGCGGCCCCGGCGATGGTGGCCGCGACCAGCGGCACCGCCGACCCGACCAGCCACTGCCCGGCGGTCGCCGCGCCCGCGCCCTGCCAGACCGCCGGCATCCGGCCGGAGTAGCCGCGCGACACCATCGCCAGGTAGACCCGCTCGCCGCGCTCGAACGCGCGCAGGAACAGCGCCCCGATCCCGGCGGCGAAACCGCGCAGCTGCCACAGGAACCGCGGGTCGTCCCCCCGGGAGACCCGGGCCACCCGCATCCGGCGGGCCTCGCCGACCAGCACGTCCAGGTAGCGCAGCATGAAGGTGGCGATCTGGGTGAGGATCTGCGGGCAGCGCAGCCGGTCCAGGCCGACGATCAGGTCCCGGGTCGTCGTGGTCGCCGCGAGCAGCAGCGACGCCAGTACGCCGAGGGTGCCCTTGGCGATGATGTTCCACCCGCCGAGCAGCCCGTCGACGGAGAGACTCAGCCCCGCCACGTCGACCCGCTCACCCGCCCCGAGGAACGGCAGCGCGAACGCGAACAGCACGAACGGCAGCTCGATCGCCGCCCGGCTGAGCAGCCAGCCCGGCCCCACCCGGGCCAGCGCGGCCACCACCGCGACCAGCAGGGCGTACCCGCCGAAGGCCCAGAACGCCGCGCGCGGGGTGGCCACCACCGCGACGGTGAACAGCACCATCGCGGCGATCTTCACCTCCGGTGGGAGGCGGTGCACCGGCGAGGTCGACTCCCGGTAGAGCACGTGGGCGTGGCCGGCCCCCATCGCCGTCCCGCCTACCGGCTGTTCGCCACGCGCGAGGCGTCGTCGCCGCGCCCGCCGCCGACCGGGTCGCCCCCGGCCCGGTCCCCGCCGGTCGTTCCGGCGGCGGTGGCGTGGCCGGTGCCCCGGCGGCGCAGCAACCAGAACACGCCGCCACCGACGGCGAAGGTGAGCAGCACCCCGAGGACGCCGGAGAGGCCGGTGGAGAGGAAGTCGTTGTCCACGCCCCGGATGCCGTAGTCGGCCAGCGGGCTGTCGGCCAGCTCGTGGTCCTGCGCCTGCTGCGCCGGGCAGCTGCCGCCGGTGATCTCGTCCTCGGCGTTGACCGTGCAGCCCTTGAGCAGCGACGAGTCCAACCCGTCCGGGTGTGACGAGGCGTAGTTGCTGACCACACCGGCCAGCAGCAGTGCGACCAGCAGGCCGCCGACGACGAATCCCCAGGGACGCTTGCTCATCGGGCACCTCCGGCGACCGGGACGACGGGAGCCGGCGCGGCCGGCTTCAGGGCGCGCAGCGCGTACACGAGATCGGGGCGGACCTTCGCGACGGTGACCACGGTGGTCGCGGTGATCAGGCCCTCGCCGATGCCGATCAGCAGGTGTGCGCCGGCCATGGTGCCGGCCAGGCCGGCCAGGTTGCCGCCCAGGTCGGTGGTGCCACCCAGCCAGTACTGCAGCACGAAGCCCTGGGACGCGACGACGACGCTGACCAGCGCCGAGACGAAGGCGGTCACGCCGAGGCCGGCCGGAGTGCGGGGCAGCACCCGCAGCAGCAGGGTGATCAGCAGGTACGCCGCGGCGGTGCCGAGGACGGCCATGTTGCTGATGTTCAGGCCGAGCATGGCCACCCCGCCGTCGCCGAAGACCAGCGCCTGCACGACCAGCACGACCGCCACGCAGAGCGCGCCGACCCACGGGCCGACCAGCATCGCGGCGAGCGCGCCGCCGAGCAGGTGACCGCTCACGCCGGCGGTGAAGATCGGGAAGTTGAGCATCTGGACGGCGAAGATGAACGCGGCGACCAGGCCGGCCATCGGGGCGAGCCGGTCGTCCAGGTCGCGCCGGCCACGCAGCACGCACAGGGCCAGCACCGCCAGCGCGAAGGCGGCGAAGAGGGCGGCGACGGGACCGTTGACGATCCCGTTGGAGATGTGCATCGCCAGGGTTTCCACTCGACCTCCCGGGGCGCGGTGGGCGGGCCCACACCGACGGGGTGAGCCTATTTCCAGGGAACCACTGTTGCCAATAGCTTGCAACAAGCCATGAAGTTGCTCACGGGTGCCGGCGCGTCGCCCCCGCCGGCCCGCCCCGGGGCGGCGGTAGGGTTCCGCCATGACCGCGCCCGCCCGCCTCAACCCCGGTGACCCCGCGCCCGAGTTCACCCTGCCGACCGACACCGGCGAGACCCTCTCCCTGGCCGACCTGCGCGGCCGGAAGGTCATCCTGTACGCCTACCCCGCCGCGATGACCCCCGGCTGCACCAAGCAGGCGTGTGACTTCCGCGACTCGCTCGCCTCGCTCCAGGCGGCCGGCTACGAGGTGGTCGGCATCTCCCCCGACAAGCCGGAGAAGCTGGCGAAGTTCCGCGACCGGGACGCCGTCACCTTCCCGCTGGTCGGCGACGCCGACAAGGCGGTGCTCACCGCGTACGGGGCCTACGGCGAGAAGCAGTCGTACGGGCGGACGGTGACCGGGGTGATCCGGTCCACCTTCGTCATCGACCCGGACGGGAAGATCGAGCGGGCGCTCTACAACGTCAAGGCCACCGGCCACGTCGCCAAGCTGCGCCGCGACCTCGGGCTGGACTAGGACCGTCACACCGGACCACTACCCTTCGCACGTGGCCCGTTACAAGTATTCGCCGGAGGCGCTGGCCGCCGCGGCGGCACAGGCCCGCAGCATCACCGAGGTGATGCGGCTGCTGGGCGTACGCCTCAGCGGCGGCTCGCACGCGCACATCAGCCGTCAGCTCAAGCGCTTCGGCATCGACACCTCGCACTTCACCGGGAGTGCCCACAACCGGGGAGAACGCAACATCCGGGTTCCGGCGTCGGCGCTCCTGGTCAAGCGGCCCGAGGGATCGCGACGGGTCGCCGGGAGCCGGCTGAAGCGAGGACTGGCGCTGATCGGGCTGTCGGAGGAGTGCGAGGTATGCGGCACCGGCCCGAACTGGCAGGGAGCGCCCCTCACCCTGCACGTCGATCACATCAACGGCGACTTTCTGGACAACCGGCCGCACAACCTGCGGCTGCTCTGCCCCAACTGCCACAGTCAGACCGCCACGTACGCCGGGGCCCGGCGGCCGGCTGTGGTCGCACCCGATGTGGTCTACGATCCGAGTGCCGTGACACCAACGGGTTTTCCGATCGGCCGGCGACTTCGTCGGCCGCCTCAGTGGTCGTGGAAGATGACGGTGTACGCGGTCAAGGGGCCGTAGCCCAACGGCAGGAGGCATACGGTTTAGGTCCGTACCAGTGCGGGTTCGAATCCCGTCGGCCCTACTTCTGCACACCCTGACACCATCCGCCGAGGATGGTGTCACGCTCGTCACGACACGTAGTGGCCCTGCTCAAGGCTGGGCCAGGATGGCAGCGTGAGTCTGCGCTTCGTCCTCGACCCCGAGCTGACCCCCGAACTGCGCGAGCAGATCGTCCGCCTCTGGGTCGACGTCACCAACGCCGGCGGCGCCGTCGGCTTCGTGGCGCCGGTCACCGCCGCCGACGTCCGTCCCGTCGCCGAGGCCGCCTTCGCCGACCTCGCCGACGGCCCGGACCGGCTGCTCGTCGGGTACGACGGCGCGCGTGCCGTGGCCGTGCTGATCTTCGCCGACAACCGGTTCCACCTCAAGGCGCACTGGTGCACCCTGAAGCGGGTGATGGTGCACCCCGACACCCAGGGCCGGGGACACGGGCTGGCGCTGATGCGCGAGGCGGAGCGGCTCGGCCGCAGTCTGGGCCGGGAGGCGCTGCACATCACGGTGCGGGGTGGGCTGGGGCTGGAACGGTTCTACGCGCGGCTCGGCTACCGGGAGGTGGGCCGGCTGCCGGGCGCGCTGCGGGTCGCCCCGGGCGACGACCGGGACGAGGTCCTCATGTGGCTCGACCTGACCGCCGGCGGGTGCCCCGACGCCGCCCCGACCGCCTGATCGCCGTCGCCCGTCCGGGCCCGGTGCTCGCCCGCTCACCCGTTCGGCTCGACTCGGGATGCCGGTGCTGCGGTGCCGGAACCGGCTGCGGCTCTGGTGAACCGGCGGGCGAGGTGTGCGAAGGCGTCGGTCAGTTCGTCGGGGCCGACGACGTCGATGTCGGCGTCGAACCGGGCGACGGCGGCGGCGAGGCTGGGCCATGACCATGATCCGAGGGTGAGCCGGCAGCGGTCGGGGCCGAACTCCTCGACGACGCCGTCGCGGGTGTAGAGGGCTGCGGTGGCCGCGGGCAGGTCGAGGATCACCGTGCCTCGGCAGGGCCAGCCACCGGAGGCGTCGTCGGAGCCGCGGAACCTGCCGATGACGTAGGTGGCGACGTCTCCTCCGGGCAGCGTGCGTGGGGTGAACCGGGGCCCGTTCGGGGTGCGCGGGATGATCCGGTCGACGCGGAAGATGCGCCACTCGTCGCGGTCGAGGTCCCACGCGACGAGGTACCAGCGTCCGTCCCAGGTGATGACGCGGTAGGGCTCGACGCGGCGCGTGGGCTTGTCCGCGCCCTCGGAGCCGTAGTCGAAGCGCAGCACGTCGTGGGCGTGGACGGCTGCGCTGATCGCCAGGAGCACGTCGCCGTCGACCGGTGCGACCGGCCGGGTGGTGGGCGGCTCGACGGCGGTGACTCGCAGGGCGTTGATGCGGTGCCGTAGCCGGGCGGGCATGACCTGCCGGATGGTGTTCAGTGCCCGTGCGGCGGCTTCTGCGAGGCCGTCGCCGGGGGTGGTGGCCGCGATCTGCAGGGCGATGGTGAGGGCGACTGCCTGTTCGTCGTCGAACAGCAGCGGGGGTAGTTCGGTGCCGGCGCTGAGCCGGTAGCCGCCGTCGGGGCCCTTGACTGCGGCGATGGGGTAGCCGAGTTCGCGTAGCCGGTCGACGTCGCGGCGCACGGTGCGCAGGCTGATGTCCAGGCGTTCGGCCAGCAGCGTGCCGGGCCAGTCCCGGCGGGCCTGCAGCAGTGACAGCAGGGCCAGCAGTCGGGCGGAGGTTTTCGGCATGAATTCGATTCTGCCCGCAGTAGGTGCCACACCCTGGCACCTACTGCTGCGAGTCTCTCTCACACCGGCCGGGCCACGACGATCCGGCGAAGCCGGCCATCTCCCCCTTTGACATCTCTCGACAGGAGCCACCATGGGCATCATCACCACCACCCACCTGAATTTCCGCGGCGACGCCCGGGAGGCGCTGGAGTTCTACCAGTCCGTGTTCGGCGGCCAGATCGCCCTGGTGACCTACTCCGACGCCCACAACGTCTCGGTCCCGGCCGAGGCCGACCAGATCATGTGGGGCCAGGTCCAGGCCGACAACGGATTCCACGTGATGGCCTACGACGTGCCCGGCAACCAGTCCTACAGCCCCGGTGACAAGCCGGTCTTCGTCTCCGTCCGAGGCCAGGACGAGGACGAGATCACCACCTACTGGAAGGGCCTGTCCGAAGGCGCGACCGTCTTCCAGGACCTCGGCCCCGCTGGCTGGGCCCCGCTCTACGGCATGCTCAAGGACCGCTTCGGCGTCACCTGGGTTCTCGACGTCGCGGTCGAGCACCACGCCGGCTGACCCGCCGCATGGTGCACACACACGCACGCGCCCTTGGGCCGCCCGACCTGACCACGACGGAGCAGTTGTGACCACGCGCCTCGACGCCCGCGCGCTCAATCGAGCGACCCTGGCACGCCAATTCCTGCTCGAACGTACCGGGGCGACCGTGCTCAGCACGGTCGCCCGGCTGGGCGGACTGCAGGCCCAAGAACCACAGGAACCCTTCATCGGCCTCTGGTCCCGCGTGAACAGCTTCGATCCCGAAGAACTCAGCCGGCTCATCGAGCAGCGGATCCTGGTACGGCTGCACCTCATGCGCCGCACCGTGCACCTCGTTTCCGCCGACGACGCATGGAACTGGCGGCCACGTCACCACACCCTGCTCCGGCAACGGACCCTCGGCACCTACCGTCGCGAGCTCACCGGGCTCGACCCGGATGACCTCGCGGCCCGGGCACAGGCGCTCATGGCCGACGGCCGGGCCCGCTCACTCGGCGACGTCGGACGCGCCCTGGCCGAGCACTGGCCGGGGCCAGCACCTCGCGTACTGGGCGAAGCCGTCGTCGCCGCGCTCGTGCCGACGGTCCAGCTCCCGCCGCGCGGCACCTGGCGCAGCACCGCCGGGGCGCTGTACCTGCCCCTGTCCACCTGGCTCGGCCGTCCCGCCCCGCCCCGTGCCAGGCCGGAGGTCTCGCTGGCGGCCGGCCACGCTGACCCCGTCGGCGAGGACCTGGTGCGCCGATATCTGCGGGCGTTCGGCCCCGCCGCCAGCGCCGACCTGCGCGCCTGGTGCGGGCTGGCCGGTCTGCCCCACGCCGTGAAGGCGGTCCGCGGCGAGCTGATCAGCTTCCGCGACCACCGCGGCCGCGAACTGCTCGACCTTCCCGACGCCCCACGGCCCGAGCCCGACACGCCCGCACCCGTGCGCTTCCTACCGGCCTTCGACAACGTCGTCCTCGGCTACCACGACCGTAGCCGCATCATCGACGACAGCCACCGGGGCCTGTCCGTGGCCGGGGAGCGCCTGGTCCTCGTTGACGGCCGGGTGGCCGCCACCTGGACCGGTACCGCCGGAACCATCACCGTCGCACCACTGCGTGACTTCACCCGCGCCGAACACACCGCGGTCGCCGAGGAAGCCGAGCGCCTCGCGGCATTCCTGTCGGACACCGCACGCGGGCGGCCGTAGACCTACGGCCGATCGCTGCACGTCGGCCGTCACCGGCCGCGGCCGGTCAGTCCGTCACCGTCACCGGGTCGCCGACCCGCAGCACGCCCGGACCGTCGGGGACGAGGTGCAGTCCGAAGGGGACCTTTCCGTCGATGTTCCGGTGCCGCCCGAGGGTGCGCAGCGGCTCCTTGCCGCGTACCCCGGTCTCCTGGTCGGTGGTGGTGACCACGCAGCGGCCGCACGTGCCGGCGGCGCGGAACCGGGCGGAGCCGATCCGCAGCCGCCGGCCGGCCCAGTCGTCCTCGGCCCAGGCGGGGGCGCCCTCGACGACCAGGTTGGGCCGGAACCGGCTGATCGGCACGGGCGCCTCGCCGGCCTCGGCCAGCCAGCCGTTGAGCGCGTCGAGGGAGCCGGTGGTGGCCAGCAGCAGGGGGTACTGGTCGGCGAAGCTGACCTGGTCGCCGGTGTCGTAGGCGCGGGCGCCGGGTGCCAGGTGCCGGGTGGGCCGGGCCAGGTGGACCAGGCGGGCCGGGCGGCCGAGCAGGGCGGTGAGCCAGTCGTCGGCGGCCGGCCCGGCGGGGAGCGCGGGGACCAGCAGCCGGTTGCGGAACACCCGCACGGGCAGTGGCTCCACCCCGGTCGGCTCGGCGACGTCCAGGTCGGGGCGGCCGGCGGCCCGCAGCACCAGGCCGCCGTCACGGGGAGCGGCCCGCAGCCCGACCAGCGCGGTGGCCTCCCGCTGGGTGACGCCGAGGCCGTCGGCGTCGACCACCAGCCAACGCCGGTCGCCGGCCAGGCCCCACGGTTCCACCCGGGCGCCGTCGTGGTCCAGCCGGTGGCAGCCCTTGACCGGGTACGTGTGCACGGCCGCCAGCCTCACCAGGCCGCCCCGATCCCGTCGCCCGGGTACCAGTGCCGGGCCGGCGTCTCCCGGTACGCGAGGAAGCGGCGGCCGGTGCGTTCGGCGTGTTCGGCGAGAACGTTGGTGGTGGTGACGTTGTCGGTGAGCAGCAGCGCGCCGGGGGCCAGCTTCGGCTCGACGGCGTCGAACTCACGCTTCTCGTGCGCCCGGCTGTGGTCGCTGTCGTGCAGGAAGAGGTCGACAGGACGGTCGAGGGCCTCGATCGAGGCGATGGAGTCGCCGACGACCAGGTCGACCACCTCCGACCAGGGCGCGGTGCGGGCCAGGTAACCGGCCTCGGGGTTGATGTCCAGGGAGGTGACTCGACCGGGGTGCCCCTCGGCGGCGTTGCGCAGCAGGGCGGCGGCCAGCACGCAGCTGCCCAGTCCCTTGTCGACGCCGGTCTCCACAACGTGCGCGGGGCGGGTGGCCCGGACCATGGCGTACCAGCCGATCCGGCGGGCGTAGCGGACATTCCGGTCGGCCAGGCCCCGGCGGGACGCCTCGGCGGTGGCCCGTTCGATGTGCCCACGCAGTTCCTCGTCGCCCTCGATCTCGGCGAACCAGCCCCGGACCCGGGCCACCGGCACGTCGCACGCGACGCTGACGAACCAGGCCAGGTGCTGCCGGCTCAACTTGGTCAGCTCGTATGTGTAGTTGTGGTGCTCCCGGGAGGTGACCAGCCACCGGGCGGAGGCGCGCAGCACCTTGGCGTCGTGCCGGGCCACCCGGGCGAGCCGCTTGGGAAAGGCGGCGACCGGGGCGAGTCGGGTGCGGGCGATGGCCCGGCGCAGCTTCGTCGCGTCCACGTGAGGGTTGTACCAGGTTCAGGAAAAGGCGGGGTGATGAAAGTTTCGATTCACGCGCCGGCTGTCACCGGCCCCGTCCCGCAGTCGCGCCACCGGACCGGACCGGGCACGTGGGCGGCACACGAACTCAGTAGCATCGCCGCCATGTCTCGTCCCCAGCAGGTCGCGGAGCCGGCCGAGGATAGCCCGGTCGGTTCGACGCGGGCGGGTGTCGGTGCAGAGCCGGCCGCGCGGCCGGTGAAGCGGCGCCGGTGGCGGCGGATCGCGCTCGTGACCGTGCTGGTGGTGGCGCTGCTCGGCGCGGGTGGCACGGTCGCCGGCGTGCTGTGGCTGCGGTCGGTCGAGCAGGGCATCGACCGGGTCGACGCGTTCACCGACGTGCCGGAGGAGGCCCGGCCCGAGCCCGTGGTCCGGGGTGCGCTGAACATCATGATCCTGGGCAGCGACTCCCGGGACCCGGAGAACAGTTCCGGCTCGCGGACCGACACGATCATCCTGGCCCACCTGCCGAAGGACCGGTCGAGCGCTCAGTTGATCTCGATTCCCCGGGACACCTGGGTGCCGGTCCCCCGCTCGAAGAACGGCCGGCACGGTGGCCGGGAGGCGAAGATCAACGCCTCGTACGCCTGGGGCGGGGTCCCGCTGATGGTGCAGACGGTGGAGAAGTTCACCGGGGTGCGGATCGACCACGTGGCGATGGTCGACTTCGCCGGCTTCAAGGAGATCGTCGACGCGCTGGACGGCATCGAGGTCGACATCGAGCGCGGCTTCACCTCGACCCACTCCCTCAACCCGGACAGCCGGCGCACCTTCGCGCAGGGCCGGCAGACCCTCGACGGCGCGGCCGCGCTGGACTACGCGCGGGAGCGTTACGCGTTCCCTGACGGCGACTTCGCCCGCATCCGCCATCAGCAGCAGGTGATCAAGGCGATCCTGGACAAGGCGGCCTCGGGCGGGCTGCTGACGAACCCGGCCCGGCTCAACGCATTCGTGCGGGCCACCGCCGACGCGGTCGCCGTCGACAAGTCGCTGTCCCTGGTGGACCTGGCCACGGAGATGCGGCACCTGCGCAGCGGCAACCTCGGCTTCTTCACCTGCCCGACCCGGGGCACCGGCCGGGTCGGCAGCGAGAGCGTGGTGTTCGCCGACACCGCCAGGGCCCGGTCCTTCTTCGACGCGGTCCGCCGGGACTCGGTGCCGGACATCCTCAAGGCCGGGGGGTAGCGATCGGATCGCCCGTCCGGGTATGGCGACCGGCGGTGGCCGGCCGTATCCTGCCTTCGGCCTGGCGGATCGCTGTCGATGCCGTGGCCGTGACGGGGGAGGTCACGCACTCATGTCCAGCCAGCCTGCGGTGAGCCGGGAGGTCGCGGCCGCCGCCCACGCCGACGGCGGGCCACCGCCGGCCGGGGCGTCGCCTGTCGCCCGCGAGGGCACCGACGCCGAGCCCTCGCCGTCGGGCGCCCGGTCGGGCGCGTCCCGACCGGCGGACACCGCCCCGGGCCGGCCGGGTCTGGACACCACGGCGGTGCTGCCGTACGCGGGATCGCAGGCGTCGCGGCGCACCCGGAGGCTTCGGGCGTGGATGATCACCGGGCCGGCCGACCTGGCCGGGCTCCTGGCTCCGTTGCTGCTGACCACTCGGTTCTGGCGCGGCACCCTGGTCATGGCCGCCCTGACGGTGACCGTCTTCGCGGTGGGCGGGCTCTACCGGGCCCGCCGGCACACCAGCCTCCTGGACGAGCTGCCCAGCCTCACCGGGCGGCTGTTGGCCTGCGGGGCGGTCGTCGCCATCATCGCGGCGATACGGCACGACTCGGCGGACGACGCAGCCGGCTTCATGCGCGGGGTGGGGGTCTCCGCCGGCCTGGTCATCGTCAGCCGGGCGGTCACCCGGTCCCTCGCCGGCATGGCCCGCAGGCGCCGCTGGGTCGAGCACAACGCGATCGTCATCGGCAGCGGGCCGGTCGCCGCGGAGCTGGCCCGGATGCTGCGCCGCTACCCGCGGTACGGCCTGCGCTTCGTCGGCTGCGTCGACGCCGCGGGGGCGCACGCGCCGGGCCGGCTGCCGGTGATCGGCACGCTGGACGACCTGGAGCGGATGGTCGAGCTGGTCGAGTGCGAGGTGCTGATCATCGCCGACCCGTCCTGCCCGGAGCCCGCCCTGATGGAGCTGCTCCGCCGCCCGGCCAGCTCCGGGTGCGACCTGTGGGCGGTGCCCCGGCTGTGGGGGTCCCGCACCCACGACGGGAACCCGGACCACATCGGGGCCATCCCGATCGTCAAGGTCGGCGACACCACGTTCTCGGGTCCGAGGTGGGCGGTCAAGCGGGCCTCCGACGTGGTGATCGCCTCGGTCGCGCTGGTGGCGTTGAGCCCCGTCCTGCTGCTCTGCGCCCTCGCCACGTACCTGGAGGACCGGCGCGGGATCTTCTTCCTCCAGGAGCGGGTGGGCCGGCACGGGCGGCTCTTCCGGGTCGTCAAGTTCCGCTCCATGCGCCCGGTCGACGAGCACGAGTCACGTACCAACTGGTCGATCGCCCACGACCGGCGGGTCGGCCCGGTCGGCCGGTTCCTCCGCCGGACGTCCCTGGACGAGCTGCCCCAACTGTGGAACATCCTCAGGGGCGACATGAGCGTGGTCGGGCCGCGCCCCGAACGGCCACACTTCGTGGAGCAGTTCTCGGCGCAGTACCCGCAGTACGCGATGCGCCACCGGGTCCCGGTCGGGTTGACCGGACTGGCGCAGGTGAGCGGCCTGCGGGGGGACACCCCGATCTCCGACCGGGCGCGCTTCGACAACTACTACATCGAGAACTGGTCACTGTGGCTGGACGTCAAGGTGATCCTCCGTACGGTGGCGGAGGTGTTCCGCGGCGGCCGGCACTGACGGCCGGTGCCGCCCGTCCGGGGTCCGCCGGCGCCGTGGGATCATCGGTCCGGGCCGGTCCACACCGCTGACCAGGCCGGTTCGGGAGGGGACCAGATGGCCCACGGAAACCTCGACGCCGTGTCGGGGACATCGGGTGTCAGCCGGCGGAACGCCCTGCTGCGGGGCGGGGCCGTCGCCGCCGGCCTGGGCACGACCGCGGTGGGCGTCGCCGCGTTGGGCCCCTGGTCGTCGAACGGCTCCGGCGGTCAGGGCGTGGTCGACGTCCGCGAGCACGGCGCGCGGGGCGACGGCCGCAGCGACGACACGGAGCCCCTGCAACGGGCCATCGACGCCGCCGGCCGGGCCGGGGGCATCGTCTTCTTCCCGCCGGGGACGTACCTCACCGGGCGGCTGACCCTCCGCTCCCGGGTGCACCTGCGCGGCTCGGGCGGCGACGCGACCATCCTGCGGCTGCGGGCCGGGGCGAACTCGGCCATCCTTGAGTCGGACGGGTTCTCCCGGCTCGCCGGCACCCGGTCCGACCAGGGGATCACGCTGTTCAGCGTGCGCGACCTGACCCTCGACGGCAACAAGGAGCAGAACCCCTCCGCCGGGTACGGGCTGCGGGTCTACGGCTACGGCTACGAGATCTCCGAGGTCATCGTCTTCAACTGTCGCAACGACGGCCTCGTCAGCGAGTGGGGGCCGGCCGGGGCGCTGCCGGCGCCCTCGCACCAGATGGAGGCCCGACTGTCGGCGGTGCGCACCCACGGCAACGACGGGCACGGGATCAACTTCCACGGCCCGCACGACTCGATGTTCATCAACTGCCTGACGTTCGAGAACGGGGCGAGCGGGTTCCGGCTGACCGGCGACTCGATGGGCACGTCCATGGTCAACTGCCACGCCTGGGGGATCAAGCAGAACGTCTCGTTCGACCTGGCAGCCACCGGGATCAGCTGTTCCAACTGCTACGCCGACCTGAACGGCGGGGTCGGCGTCCGGATCTCCCGCAACGACATCCGGTGGATCGGCGGGCTGGTGCTGGGTTACAACCACACCGACCCGCACCCGGAGATCGGGATCCAGTTCGTGCCCGGCATCCAGCCCGAGGAGCCCTCCGGCTGCCTGGTGGAGAGCAAGGTGGTGAACTGCGGCACGGCGGCCGTGGACTTCGGCGCGGAGCGGGGGCTGTCCAGCGTCCGGGTGAGCCTGTCCCAGCCGGGTGCCGTGGACGCCGACGGTCGGCCCATCCCCGGCACCGGCCGCGGCTGGATCGGCACGCCGGCGCCGACGACGCTGGTCGAGATCACCCAGGGCCTCGGGCACCCGGACAAGAACCTCGTGGTGCGTCCCGCATTCGACCTGCGCGCCGAGGCCGAGCCCGCCCGCCCGGGCGACGGCTCGGTGCGCGTCTTCGCGCGGGACGTGGGCGGCCGGACGCAGTTGTGCGCGCTGTTCCCCAGCGGCGCGGTGCAGGTGCTCGCGACCGAGCCCTGACCTCCGGATCGGGCCGGCAGGGCCACGGGCGGACCGGCAGGCCGGCGGCGGCCGGGCCGGGACCGGGTCAGGGCCCGGCGCCGCCCCCGGTCGGCACCGCGTCCCGGTCCCTGGCCGGCTCCGCGACGGACCCCTCGGCGGCCCACGGCCGCATCCGGGCGAGGAACCAGCAGACCACCAGCGCCTCGGCGACCAGCAGCTGACCGACCAGGCCGGCGACCCCGGTGACCCAGAGGGCCGACGCCGCGAGCCCGCCGAACGCGACGACCCGCGACCCGACGGCCGAGACGAGATAGCGGCGCGGCGCCGCCCAGACCATGTGCCGGGTGGACAGCCAGGTCGCCGCCGTGAGCAGCGCCTTGTATCCGCAGTACAGAGCGATCACCCCGACGCCGACGGTGGCCAGGTCGGGCGCGACGAGGGCCCGCAGCGGCCCGCTGGCGAGCACCACCGCCGACACCGCCACCAGCGCCACCACGGTCAACGCCCGGGTGCCGGTCCACCAACGGCCGCGCCGGCCGGCGACGACGTCCTCCCGGACACTGGCCGACAGCACGACGTGGAACGGGCCGAAGACCAGGTCCATCGCCCTCAGGACGACGACGGCGGCCGGTCCCGCCACGGCGCCGGCCACCGAGGGCAGCGTGACGGTGTACGACAGGTCGACGGCCGCGGCGACGCAGTACACCGAGCCCACCCGCAACCCACGCCGCAGGCCCGGGCGGACCGCCGCAGGTGCGGCGGCGGGGCGACGCAGCAGCACCCAGGCCAGGACGGCGACCTGTGCGGGCACCGCGACGACGTCGACCCGCAGGTCGAGGGCGACGAACACGGCACCACCGAGCAGGGTCCCGACCGCGGTCAGCTGCGGGATGAGGTTCGCCCGTCGGGGTGTGCGGGTGCCCGCGGTGGCCCAGAAGAACGCCTCGAGCGGCAGTTGCAGGAGCACCGGGGCGAGCAGGATCAACCGGTCGGCGGAGCCGGTGTCCGGCAGCGCCACCGTGGCGCACAGGTAGCCCACCACGGCGACCGGCGCGAGCGTCGCGGCGGCGACGCGGCCCGCCCAGCTCTCCACGTGCCAGTCCGCCGGGACCAGGCCGGCGGAGAGTGGCCGGCCGACCAGGGCCTCCAGCAGCGTGTACGGGATGGCGAGCAGCGCGCCCTGCAACGCCACCGCCGGCAGCCGGTCGGTGTCCGCCGAGGACGCCAGCAGGAAGACGTAGACACTGCACAGCCGGGTGAGCGCCTGCACCGACAGCTGCGAGCCCTGCAACCGCGCCCCGACGGCGAGCAGCGGTCGCATGGCTCAGGCCCGCCGAGCGTCGGCGTCGGGCGCGTCCGGCGCGGGGTGGACAGTCGGGGCAGCGTCGGCGGAGGGGGCGTCGGGGGTTGAGGCGGGGACAGGGGCGTCGGGGGTGGCGTCGGCGGGGGCGTCGGCGGAGGGGGCGGGGGCGTCCGGCGCGGTGTGGACGGTCGGCGCGCCGGCGGGGGCGGGGGCGAGCCAGGCGACAGGCCAGGCTGCGGGCCAGGGGGCGGGCGAGGGCGGATCGTCCAGGCGCAGGCCGTACGCCACGAACGCGGCCAGGCACATCATCGCGCCCGGGTACTCCCACGCCTCGATCACCAGGAACGAGGCGGCCAGGCCGGCCAGCACCGCGACGTGCAGCACGGACGCCGGGTGCGCGGCGGTGCGCCGACGCAGCCGCACCAGCCCGTACCCGATGCCGGCGACCAGGACGATCATCGCCCACAGACCGTACTGGAGGCCGACGCTGACGAAGTAGTTGTCGACGAAGACCTGCGGGCCGGCCGTCACCCGGGAGGTGGTGGCCGCGCCGACCCCGCCGATCCCGAGCCCCCAGAGGGGCAGGCCGCCGCCGAGCAGCCCGGCCCACACGTCGAACCGTTCGAAGAGGCTGCGTGCGCCGGTGGCGCCGACGGCCACGAAGCCCACGGCCACGCAGACGACCACGCCCAGGCCCACCAGCCGCGCGCGGCGTCGCCCGGCGGCCCCGCCGGAGCGGTCGAGCAACACGGCCGCGAGCACCCCCGCCACCACCAGCAGCGCCCCCGACCGGCTGGTGCTCAGGGCCAGGCAGGCGACGGCGGCGAACCCTCCGGCGTGCCAGGACCACGGGGCACGCCGGGCGCGCCGGGTCAGCCACAGGGTCACGTAGCCGAGCAGGTACGCGCCGGCCAGGATGCCCAGCTCGCCGTTGAACTCGGTGAGGCCGGGCACCCGGAAGGTGTCGCCGATGTAGCGGACCGCCCGGTCCTCCTCGAAGCCCCACCGCACCAGCCGGGCCGGGCCGACCGCCAGCTCCCCGACCGCCGCCACGGCGTTGGCCACGAGCAGCCAGGACAGGGCGGTGAGCACCGTCCGCACCTGGGGCCGCGTCAGCGCGGCGAGCACCACGAGCAGCAGCAGCGGGACCAGGGTCAGCCGGACGCCGACGAGGGTCTGGGCCGCCCCGTGGTGGGCGACGCCGATCAGGCTCCACACCGCCACGACCAGCAGCACCGCCGCGCCGGTGAGGAGCCGGGTCCGGGTCCACCGGCCGAGCAACGCGGTACGCCCGAAGAGGACGCCGACCACCGCAACGGCGGAGACGCTGAGCACGTACTCGCGCCCGCCGAACGCGTCGCCGACGAGCCCCTGGACGCCGGTCATCCACAGCCCCAGCGGGGCGTTGAGCACGATCAGCACGTACACCAGGGCGGGCACCTGGCGGACCGCGACGACGCCGAGGCCGGCCAGGAAGAGCGGCGCCACCGGGGAGATGCCGGCCAGCGCGCAGCCGACGACGGCCAGCAGGAGCAGCACGCCGCCGACCAGCCAGCCGGTGGGCGGCCGACGGCGGGCCGGGGCGGTTCCGGGTGCCGTCGCGTCGGGCCGGCGTCCGGGGTCCGGGATCATCGGCGGGTCACCTCGGGTCGCTGGTCGGCACCGGCTCGGCCGCCGACCGTCCGGTAGGTCTCGACGACGGCGTCGACGTGCCGGTCCCAGTCGAGGCGCGTCCCGTCAGCGGCGGCCGACGCGGACATCGCCGCGTACTCGTCGTCGGGCATCCGGGCGGCGCGGCTCAGCAGTTCGGCCAGCTCGTCCCGGGTGCGGAAGACCAGGACCGAGGCGTCCTCGGCCATCGGCGGCCGGGCCATGTCGCTGGCGAGGACGGGCCGCGCCGCCGTCAGCGCCTCCGCGCAGACCAGGCCGAACGTCTCGGCGCACTGGCTGGGGAAGACGAGCCAGCCGGCCCGCAGGAACGCGGCGCGCTTGCCCTCGGCGTCGAGGTAGCCGAGGTACCGCACGGAACGGGACCGCTCGGCCGCCCGCTCGACCTCGGCGCGCAGCGGGCCGTCGCCGCCGACGAGCAGCGTGCCGCCGACCGCGTCGGCGGCCTCCGCCCAGGCATCCAGCAGCAGGTCCACGCCCTTGTGCCGGTCCAGTGCGCCGAGGTAGAGGAAGACGTGGCGGTCGCCGGGTGGCCAGTCGCGCGGCCCGGGCGGCAGCGGCACGGCGAGCGGCAGGAGCCGGGTGGCCGGCCCCGCCCCCGCGGTGCCGGCCAGGACCCGCAGGCGGGTGCGTTCGGACGGGAACAGCAGGATGCAGCGCCTGAGCTGCCGCAGCACCCACCGGGACCGCAGCCGCAGCAGCGCGTCCAGGAGGGCCGAGCGGCCCAGGTTGCCCAGGGCGTTGTTGGGGTCGCGGACGGCGTGGTCGTGCACGGAGTGGCAGGTGGGCCACCGCCGCGACAGCCGCGCCACCGGCCGGACGCCGAGCCCCTGCCAGTTGTGCAGGTGCACCACGTCGGGGTCGAAGTCGCGCAGGTCGTCCGGGCCCAGTCCGGTCGGGTCGACCAGGTCGCCCAGGTGGGTGCAGAGCTTGGCCAGCCGGGGGGCGAGCCGGGCCAGGCGGGCCGAGACCCGCTCGCCGACCGGCCGGTCCTCCGGGTGCTCCGCGTCGGGCGTCCGGCTGTAGACGCGGACCTCGTGGCCACGGTCGGCGAGCGCCCGGGACAGGTCCCGGACGTACCGCTCGGCGCCGCCCCGGACGGCGAAGCCGGAGTGCACCATGGCGATCCGCACGGCCGTCACCTCCCGGCCGGGCGGGTGGCCGTCGGCACCCCGGAGAGCAGGTCGGCGAGGTGTGCCGTCGCGGTACGCCAGGATCGGCCGCACCGCCCCACCGGCGGCCGGGGCGCGGTCGTCGCCTCGGTCACGGCGTCGACGAGGGCGCGGGGCGTCCAACTCGTCATCCGGGCCGCCCGCCCGCCGGTGGCCTCGTGCAGGGCCGGATCGGGGGAGACGACCACCGGCGTGCCGAGCCGCAGCGCCTCGGCCGCCGGCAGCCCGTAGCCCTCGAAGTGGCTGGGCATCAGGAACGCGGCGGCGCCGGCGATCGTGGCGGCGTACCCGTCCTCGGGGAGGCGGTCCAGGAACAGCACCCGTTCCGCCGCGACGCAGCGGGCGACGGCGGCCTCGAACTCCGGCACCCGCTGCCCGCCGGTGAGCACCGCGAGCACGTACCCGGGCAGGTCGGGCAGGGCGTCGACGGCGATTTCGACCCCCTTGTGCGCGGCGTGCCCGGCCACCGCCAGGTAGCGCCCCCCGCCCGCGACCCGCGCGGCCAGCGGGGCAGGCAGCGGGCCGGGGGCGGTGTCGAGGCTGCTGCCCGGGTGCCAGACCGCCGTGCGGTCGTCGCGGACGCCGTACAGGCCGAGGAGATCGTGTCGGGTGCGGGCGCTGACGCAGAGCAGCCGCGCGGACCGGCCGATCGCGGTGCCGTAGCTGACCCGCCGGTACTGCCGGACGGCGCCCGACAGCCCGTGCGGCCAGAGCCGGAACGCGAGGTCGTGCACGACGGTGGTGACGGGCAACCGGCTGCCCCGCACGGCGAGCGACGGGCTCAGCGACAGCACCGTGGTCGCGGGGGCGGCACCACGGTCGGCGCGACCGGTGACGCCGCGCAGGGCGGTGACCGCGGACGCGATCGCCCGGGCCCGGTCGGCCGGCTGCCGGCTGACCACCTCGACCTGGACGGCCGGGTCGGTCGGGGGGGCTGCCCAGTCGGGTGGCGCGGCGACCACCCGGAGCCGCTGCGGGCCGGGCCAGTGCCGGACGACCTCGGTGAGCACCCGGGTGATCCCACCGTCCCCGACGCCGCTGCACTCGAGGACGGTCGTGTCGACCCGCTCAGCCGGACTCATGCGTGACCCATTCGGCCATCCGGGCCGCGAAGCTGTCCCGCCCGAACCCGGCCGCGTGCCGGCGGGCCCGGTCGGGGTCGAGCCCGTCGAGCCGGCGCAGGGCCGCGGCGTGGCGGGTCGGTTCCCGCGACGCGACGAGGAATCCCGTCTCGCCCTCCACGACGGTCTCCAGCAGCCCACCGGCGCGCAGCCCGACGACCGGGGTGCCGCACGCCTGGGCCTCGACCGGGATGATGCCGAAGTCCTCGTGCGCGGGGAAGAGCAGGGCTCGGGCACCCCAGTACAACTCCCGGAGCCGCTCCCGGCCGGGCCGCGACTCGAACGTCACCGGGACGGGCGCCCGCGCGGCCAGCCGGCGCAGGCGGGCCTCCTCCGGGCCGCCCCCCGCGAGGACGAGCGGCAGGCCCGCCTCGGCGGCGGTCGCGATCATCAGGTCGAAGTTCTTGTACGGGATCCACCGCCCGACCCCGAGCAGGTACTCGCGGGCCTGGTCCCGCTGGGCGGCCGGCGGGGCGGCGAAGAAGTCGACGTCTACGGGCGGGTGGATGACCACCGCGTCGCGCCCCCAGTACCGGCGGATGCGGGCCTGGACCTCGCGGGAGTTCGCGGCGTAGGCGTGCACGTGCCGGCTGAGCCGGACATCCACCGCCTGCAACGCCCGTCGTGGCCCGCTCAGCAGCCGTCCCGCGCCGCGCCCGTCGAAGTCGGGGCTCCAGACGTACCGGGCGGGCGAGTGCACGTAGCTCAGGTGCCGCGTCCGCTCGGGCGGACCGAACCGGGCCGTGTGGCCGAAGGCGTGGCTGGAGGAGATCACCACGTCGTACCCGGCGGGACGGGCGGCGGCACGCCAGGCCAGCGGCAGGAACGCCAGCGCGAGGGCCTTGCTGCGGCGCAGCGGTGTCCGGGCCAGCCAGGACTCCCGCAGTCGCAGCCGGTCCCGGGGAACGTCGGACTCGGCCCACAGCACGAACCGGTCGGCGTGCGGGACCAGGTCGGCGATGGCGAGGAAGACGTTCTCGGAGCCGCCGGCCGCGCTGAACCACTCGTGGACGAGCGCGACGGAGCGCCCGGCCAACAGCGGCGGGTCGACGCGCGGGGCCGGCACGGGACCGGCGTCCTCGACCGACGTCATGACTTGTCGCCCAACCCGATGCTCCCCAGGGACACGGGGCACCACCTCCGACCGGGCGCCCAAGAACCCGCCTGGACGGGCGATGTCACACCGGTCCCCCGACGGCCGTGTCCATTAATGATGCCGCCGCAGCCGTTGTCAACTCGCGCGACGACCGTCAGCTGGTGCGCCGCCACAGGTCCCGCAGCGCGTCCCAGTTCCCGCCGACGCCGGACTCGCAGAGGGTCTCCAGGTAGAGCGCCCCGAGCCCGTCGTCGCGGTCCCACCACACCCCGCAGATCGTCCGGCCGTCGTCGCCCTTGAAGGCGTACTCGATGTAGCTGCCGGCGGCCCCGCTGACACCGCCGGTGGTGCGGGTGGCCTCCCGCAGGCCGGGGGCGAGCGACCCGCCGGCCAGGTTGAGCTGCTGCCGGTAGGCCCGTGCCGCGTCCTTGGTGGACCTGGCCTCGTAGAGGCCGAAGTGCAGGGACAGCCCGCCGTAGCGGCAGAACACGTGCCGCTTCTCGTCCGCCGGCCGCTTGGGCCCGCCGGCCTCGGTGTCGACCGCGCAGCCGCCCATTCGGGCCAGCCACGGCTCGGCCAGCGGTGCGAGGTCGCCCTCGAACTTGGGCTTGTTGAGGGAGAACTGGTTCGCCTCGAACGGCGCCACGGTGGGGCTGGCCGAGGGGGCCGGGCCGGGAGCGGCCCCGTCGTCACCGAGGGTGGTGCCGACGAACACCCCGGCACCGCCGGCGACGACCGCCGCCAGCACCACCACGGCGATCCAGAGGCCGGTGCGGCTGCGCCGGGGCGGCTGCGCCGGCGCGATCCGCCGGCCGGGCGCGGAGAACCTGTCGTACGGCGGGGAGCTGCCGGGCGTCGGCTCGGCGGCCGGCGAGAGAGGCGCTCCGGAGACCGGCTGGGGCGTCACCGCCCACGGCTGGGGCACCCACGGCGGTTGGGGCGGGCCCGACGTCGGCTGCGGGGGCACCGACACCGGCTGGGGCGGTGCCGACGTGGGCTGTGCCGCCACCGCGACCGGCTGCGGCTGGGCCGAGATCGGTTGGGCCGAGATCGGTTGGGCCTGGATCGGTTGGGCCTGGATCGGTTGGGCCTGGATCGGTTGGGCCGGGATCGGCTGGGCCGGCGGGGGCTGCGTCGACCCGCCCGCCACGGGCCGGTAGTCCATGCCGAGGGTCTGGAACAGCCGCTGCGGCGCGCCGGCCTCCTCCGGCGGGTACGCCACCCAGGGATGGGCGGCGGAGAAGTCGGCGGCGAGGTAGCGGTGGCCGCCGGCCGTCTGGGCGAGCGTGTTCGCCACGTTCGCGAAGGCTGCCCGCCAGCGCTGGTCCGCCGCCGCGACGCCGTCCAGCACCACCACGAGCGCCGGCCGCCCCTGACCGTCCATGGCGGACCATGCCCGGCCGACCTGGCAATCCCCCACCGCCTCGGTGAACCTGTACGGACCCTCCGGCTGCATGCCCCACTCCTCTGCTCACCCGCCGTGCGGATAGTACAGAGACGGCGCGACAACGACGGTGCTCACGGGTTGCCTCTGAAAGTTTTGATGCATAGAGTCGGCGCATGAATGACGGACGCACCGTCGGGGCGCCCACCGACCGGGTGGTCGACCTGTTCCGGGGCGTCCGGCTCACCCCGACCCAGCGCCGGATCGCGCACAGCCTGGTGCAGAACGCCGCTACGGCGGCATACCTCTCCGCCGCCGAGGTGGCTGAGCTGGCCGGGGTCAGCCAGCCGTCGGTGACCCGATTCGCCGTGGCGCTCGGCCACGACGGCTACCCGGCGCTGCGCCGCCGGCTGCGCGAGCTGACCGGCGCGGCCACCGGCGGGTCCTCCGGCGGCGGCAACGAGCTGCAACGCGCCGTCCGGGCCGAGGTGGGCAACCTGGAGCGGCTGGCCGGGCAGCTCGCCGACCTGGACCGGATCGCCGAGACGGGCGAACTGCTCGCCGCGAGCCGCCCGCTGCCGGTGCTCGGGCTGCGGGCCGCCGCGCCGCTGGCCGCGTACTTCGCGTACTTCGCCGCCAAGGTGCACCCGGACGTGCGGGTGCTCGACGACGGCGGCAGCCTGCTCACCGACCGCCTCGAACAGGCCGCCGCCGCCGGGGCGACCGCCCTGCTGGCGTTCGTGCTGCCCCGCTACCCCCGGGAGACCCTGGACGCGCTGCGCGAGGCGCGGGCCGCCGGGCTGACCGTGGTGGCCATCACCGACTCGCCGGTCAGCCCGGCCACCGAACACGCCGAGGTGGTACTCCCCGCCGCCGTCGGCACCGATCTGGTGTTCGACCTGCACACCGCCCCGATGACCCTGGCGATGGTGGTCCTCCAGGCCATCTGCGACGCCGCGCCCGCCGAGACCCAGCGTCGGCTGGAGGCGTTCGAGTCCTCCGCCGCCCGTCGCCAGTTGTTCCTCGGCTGAGAGGAGAACCGAGATGCCCCAGCCCGTCCGCGCCCCCCGCGGCACCGCGCTGACCGCCCGGGGGTGGCCGCAGGAGGCCGCCCTGCGGATGCTGATGAACAACCTCGACCCGGAGGTGGCCGAGCGCCCCGACGACCTGGTCGTCTACGGCGGCACCGGGAAGGCCGCGCGGGACTGGCCGTCGTACCACGCGCTGGTGCGCACGCTGACCGACCTGCGCGAGGACGAGACGATGCTGGTGCAGTCCGGCCGCCCGGTCGGGGTGCTGCGCACCCACGAGTGGGCGCCCCGGGTGCTGCTGGCCAACTCCAACCTGGTCGGCGACTGGGCCACCTGGCCGGAGTTCCGCCGCCTGGAGCAGCTCGGCCTGACCATGTACGGGCAGATGACCGCCGGGTCCTGGATCTACATCGGCACCCAGGGCATCCTCCAGGGCACGTACGAGACGTTCGCCGCCGTCGCCGCCAAACGGTTCGATGGAAGCCTGGCCGGCACGCTGACGCTGACCGCCGGATGCGGCGGGATGGGCGGGGCCCAGCCCCTCGCGGTCACCATGAACGGCGGCGCGTGTCTCATCGTCGACGTGGACCGCAGCCGGTTGGACCGCCGGGTCCACGACCGCTACCTCGACGAGGTCGCCGACTCCCTGGACGACGCGGTGGAGCGGGCGCTCGCCGCGAAACGGGACCGCCGCGCGCTCAGCGTCGGCGTGGTGGGCAACGCCGCCACCGTCTTCCCCGAGCTGCTGCGCCGGGGCGTGGAGATCGACATCGTCACCGACCAGACCAGCGCGCACGACCCGCTGTCGTACCTGCCGGAGGGGGTGGAGCCGGCCGACGCCGGGGACTACGCGAGGGCGAAGCCGGCCGAGTTCACCGACCGCGCGCGGGCCTCGATGGCGGGGCACGTCGAGGCGATGGTCGGCTTCCTCGACGCGGGGGCCGAGGTCTTCGACTACGGCAACTCGATCCGCGGCGAGGCTCAACTCGGCGGGTACGAGCGGGCGTTCGACTTCCCCGGTTTCGTGCCGGCGTACATCCGTCCGCTGTTCTGCGAGGGCAAGGGCCCGTTCCGGTGGGCGGCGCTCTCCGGCGACCCGGCCGACATCGCCGCCACCGACCGGGCGATCCTGGACCTGTTCCCGGAGAACGAGTCGCTGGCCCGGTGGATGCGGCTGGCCGGCGAGCGGGTCGCCTTCCAGGGCCTGCCGGCCCGGATCTGCTGGCTCGGCTACGGCGAGCGGGACAAGGCCGGAGTGCGGTTCAACGAGATGGTCGCCTCCGGCGAGCTGAGCGCGCCGGTCGTCATCGGCCGGGACCACCTGGACTGCGGCAGCGTGGCCAGCCCCTACCGGGAGACCGAGGCGATGGCCGACGGCTCCGACGCGATCGCCGACTGGCCGCTGCTCAACGCGCTGGTCAACACCGCCAGCGGGGCGTCCTGGGTGTCCATCCACCACGGCGGCGGGGTCGGCATCGGCCGGTCCATCCACGCCGGCCAGGTCTGCGTCGCCGACGGCACGGCGCTGGCCGGGCAGAAGATCGAGCGGGTACTCACCAACGACCCGGCGATGGGCGTCATCCGGCACGTCGACGCCGGCTACGACGCCGCCCGCGAGGTCGCCGACCACACCGGCGTGCGGGTGCCGATGGCCGAGGGCCGGGCATGACGGCGGACTCCGCGGACCACGTGGACCTGGCGGACCCCACGGACCTCGCCGGCCGGTTCCGGCTGCTCTGGGACTCCATCGCCCCGGTCGGCCGGGACCCTGGCAGCGGCGGCTACCTGCGGTATTCGTTCACGGAGCCGGAGCTGGCGCTACGCGAATGGTTCCGGGCTCAGGCCGCCAGCCGGGGCATGCCGGTCACCGCCGACGGCAACGGAAACCTCTTCGCCCGCTGGGGCGACCCGGCGGCCGGGGACGCGGTGCTGACCGGCAGCCACTTCGACTCGGTGCCGCACGGCGGCGCGTACGACGGGCCGCTCGGCATCGTCAGCGCGTTCCTCGCCGTGGACGAGCTGCGCGCCGCCGGGGCGACCCCGGTCCGTCCCCTCGTGGTGGCCGCGTTCGCCGAGGAGGAGGGCGCCCGCTTCGGCGTACCGTGCCTGGGATCGCGGCTGCTCACCGGCGCGCTCGATCCGGATCGCGCGGCCGGCCTGCGCGACGCCGACGGGGTCAGCCTGGCCGAGGCGCTGGGCGACCGACCCGCAGGCGCCCGGCCCGACCTGCTGGGCCGGTTCTCGTGCTTCGTGGAGCTGCACGTCGAGCAGGGCCGCGCGCTGGCCGAGCGCGATGCGCCGGTCGCGGTCGCCAGCGCCATCTGGCCGCACGGCCGCTGGCGCTTCGACTTCCACGGCGAGGGCAACCACGCCGGTACGACCCGGATGGCCGACCGCCGCGACCCCATGCTCACGTACGCGTTCACCGTGCTCGCGGCGAACAAGGAGGCCCGGCTGCGCGGCGCGCACGCCACCGTCGGTCGGGTCCGGGTCGAGCCGAACGCCACCAACGCGATCCCGTCGAAGGTGACCGGCTGGCTGGACGCCCGCGCGGCCGAGCCGGACACGCTGACCGGCCTGGTCGACGCGGTTCGCGCCAAGGCCACCGACCGGGCCGGCCGGGACGGCACGGAGGTCACCCTCACCGAGGAGTCGGCGACCCCGCTGGTCGCCTTCGACGGCGGCCTCGGCGGGCGGCTGGCGGCGCTGCTGGGCGCGCCGGTGCTGCCCACCGGGGCGGGTCACGACGCCGGGGTGCTGGCCGGGCACCTGCCCACCGCCATGTTGTTCGTGCGTAACCCGACCGGGGTGTCGCACTCCCCCGCCGAGGCGGCCACCGACGCCGACTGCGCCGCCGGGGTCACCGCCCTGGCCCGGGTCCTGGAGGAGCTGACATGCGTCTGACCCAGCTTCCGGCGGCCGGGCCAGGGCTTCCGGCGGCCGGGCCGGCCACGAACCCAGGGCCGGCCCGACACACGCCGGCCGGCGGGGACGCCGCGGGCAGCCCCCGCACGCCAGCCGGCGGGAACCCCACCCGAGGCGGCCCCCGCACGCCAGCTGGCGGGAACTCCACCCGAGGCGGCCCACACACCCCGGGCCCTATGGAGCTGCCCGCACAGACGGGGCAGCTCCAAAGGGGGCGGAAGAGGTGACCCCGACCCGCTGGCTGGCCGAATACGCGTGGCTGCCCGACCAGGCCGAGCCCACCCCGGACGTGCTGATCGAGGCCGAGGACGGCCGGATCACCGCCGTCACCCCGCTCGGCGGCGCGGGCACGCCCACAGCCGGGGTGGAGGTGCTCGGCGATGCCACCCGGCTGCCCGGGCTGACCCTGCCCGGGCTGGCCAACGCCCACTCGCACGCGTTCCACCGGGCGCTGCGCGGACGCACCCACGGCGGCCGGGGCGACTTCTGGACCTGGCGGGATGTCATGTACGAGGTGGCGGCCCGGCTCGACCCGGACAGCTACCTGGCCCTGGCCCGGGCCGCGTACGCCGAGATGGCGCTGGCCGGGATCACCTGCGTCGGCGAGTTCCACTACCTGCACCACGGCCCCGACGGCACGCCGTACGCCGACCCGAACGCGATGGGGGCCGCCCTGGTCGAGGCCGCCGCGCAGGCCGGGATCCGGCTCACCCTGCTGGACGCCTGCTACCTGACCGCCACGGTGGACGGGGCGCCGCTGACCGGGCCGCAGCGGCGATTCGGCGACGGCGACGCCCTGCGCTGGGCCGACCGGGCCTCGGCGTTCACCCCCGACGGGGCCCACGCGCTGGTCGGGGCAGCCGTGCACTCGGTCCGCGCCGTGCCGGCGGAACAGCTCGCCACCGTGGCCGGCTGGGCCGACCGGCGCGGGGCACCGCTGCACCTGCACCTGTCCGAGCAGCCCGCCGAGAACGACGCCTGCCGGGCCGCGCACGGCCGCACGCCGGCCCGGCTGCTGGCAGACCACGGGGTGCTCGGCCCGGGCACCGTCGCCGTACACGCCACCCACCCCACCAGCGCCGACGTGACTCTGCTCGGCGACACCGGCACCGGGGTCTGCCTCTGCCCCACCACCGAGCGGGACCTCGCCGACGGGATCGGGCCGGCCCGCCGGCTGGCCGAGTCGGGCGTCGCGCTGAGCCTGGGCAGCGACAGCCACGCCGTGATCGACCTGTTCGAGGAGGCCCGCGCGGTGGAACTGGACGAGCGGTTACGCACCCGACGCCGGGGGCACTTCAGCGCAGCCGAGCTGGTCGGCGCGGCCACCGTCGCCGGGCACGCCGCGCTCGGTTGGGGCGACGCCGGCCGGCTGTCGGTCGGCGACCGGGCCGATCTGGTGACGGTACGGCTGGACAGCGCCCGGACCGCCGGGGTGCCGCCGGTCGGCGCGTTCTTCGCGGCCACCGCCGCCGACGTGACGCACGTGGTGGTCGACGGGCAGACGGTCGTGGCCGACGGCCGGCACCTGACCGTGGACGTGCCGGCGGAGCTGCGGCGTGCCATCCAGGCGGTGACCTCGTGAGCCTGGGCAACTGGCAGTACCGACCGGCCGGGCCGGGCGATCGGGTCCGGCCGGCGCTGCGGAACACCGGCAGCCTGCTCATCGACAACATCGGGGAGCTGGTCACCAACGACATCATCGGCGAGGGCGGGCCGCTGGGTATCCGCCGGGACGCCGCCGTGCTGGTCGAGGACGGGCAGGTGGCCTGGGTCGGGTCGGCCCGGGGCGCCCCGGCCGCCGACCGGCGGATCGACGCCGAGGGGGCGGCCGTGCTGCCCGGGTTCGTGGACAGCCACGCCCACCTGGTGTTCGCCGGGGACCGGTCCGTCGAGTTCGCCGCCCGGATGGCCGGCCAGCCGTACACCGGGGGCGGCATCCGGACCACGGTCGGCGCGACCCGGGCGGCCTCCGACGACACGCTGCGGGCCACCGTGGGCCGGCTGGTCGGCGAGGCGATGCGGCAGGGCACCACCACGATCGAGATCAAGAGCGGGTACGGGCTGACCGTCGCCGACGAGGCCCGTTCGCTGCGGATCGCCGCCGAGTTCACCGAGGACACCACCTTCCTCGGCGCGCACGTGGTTCCCGCCGAGTACTCCCACCGCCCCGACGACTACGTGGGCATGCTGTGCGGGCCGATGCTGGCCGCCGCCGCCCCGTACGCCCGCTGGATCGACGTGTTCTGCGAGCGGGGAGCCTTCGACGTGGACCACGCCCGGGCGATCCTCGCCTGCGGGCAGGCCGTCGGGCTCGGCATGCGGGTCCACGCCAACCAGCTCGGCCCCGGTCCGGGCGTGCAGCTCGGCGTGGAGCTGGGCGCGGCCAGCGTGGACCACTGCACCCACCTGTCCGACGCCGACATCGACGCGCTCGCGTCGCGCCGGATCGGCTGCATGTGCCCGGACGGCCTGCACACCACCACCGTCGCCACCCTGCTACCCGGTGCCGAGTTCTCCACCCGGTCGCCCTATCCGGACGCACGCCGGCTGCTCGACGCCGGCGTCACCGTGGCCCTGGCCACCGACTGCAACCCCGGGTCGTCGTACACCTCGTCGATGCCGTTCTGCATCGCGCTCGCCGTACGCGAGATGCGGATGACCCCGGCGGAGGCGGTCTGGGCTGCGACGGCAGGTGGGGCGGCGGCCCTGCGCCGCAGCGACGTGGGGCGGATCGCGTGGGGCGCGCGGGCCGACCTGATGATCCTCGACGCCCCGTCCTACCTGCACCTGGCCTACCGGCCCGGTGTTCCCCTGATCCGCCAGGTTCTGCACAACGGAGTGCCGCAATGTCGATCGTGACCGTCCAGCCCACCGGGATCTGCCCCGCCGACGTGCTCGCCGTGGCCCGAGGCAGCGCCCGGGTCGTCCTCGCCCCGTCCACCGTGGACGCGATGGCGGCCAGCCGATCCATCGTGGACCGGATCGAGGCCGCCGGCCGGCCTGTGTACGGCGTCTCCACCGGCTTCGGGGCCCTCGCGAACACCTTCGTCGCGCCGGAGCGGCGAGCGGAGCTGCAACACGCGCTGATCCGCTCGCACGCCGCCGGGGTGGGCGCTCCGATGCCGCGCGAGGTGGTCCGGGCGATGATGCTGCTGCGGGTCCGCTCGCTGGCGCTGGGCCGCTCCGGGGTCCGCCCGCTGGTCGCCGAGGCACTGGTCGACCTGCTCAACCACGACGTCACCCCCTGGGTGCCGGAGCACGGCTCGCTCGGCGCGTCCGGCGACCTGGCCCCGCTGGCGCACTGCGCGCTGGTGCTGCTCGGCGAGGGCTGGGTGCTCGGCCCGGCCGGTGAGCGGATCGACGCCGCCGACGCGCTGCGCGGGGCCGGGCTGACCCCGGTGGAGCTGGCCGCCAAGGAGGGGCTGGCTTTGATCAACGGCACCGACGGCATGCTCGGCATGCTGCTGCTGGCCATCAACGACGCGGCGCACCTGTTCGCCATGGCCGACGTGACGGCCGCCCTGGCCATCGAGGCGATGCTCGGCTCGGAGCGGCCGTTCCTGCCGGAGCTGCACGCGATCCGCCCGCACCCCGGCCAGTCGGCGTCGGCGGCGAACATCCACCGGCTGCTCCAGAAGTCGGCGGTGATGGACTCGCACCGCGACGACCTGGCGCACGCCGTGCAGGACGCGTACTCGATGCGCTGCGCCCCGCAGGTCGCCGGCGCGGCCCGGGACACCCTGGACTTCGTCCGGACCGTGGCCGACCGGGAACTGGTGTCCGTGGTGGACAACCCGGTGGTGCTGCCGGACGGCCGGGTCGAGTCCACGGGGAACTTCCACGGTGCCCCGCTCGGCTTCGCCGCCGACTTCCTGGCCATCGCCGCCGCCGAGGTGGGGGCGATCTCCGAGCGGCGGGTGGACCGGCTGCTCGACGTGACCCGGTCCCGGGAGCTGCCGGCGTTCCTCTCCCCCGACGCCGGGGTCAACTCCGGGCTAATGATCGCCCAGTACACGGCCGCCGGGATCGTCGCGGAGAACCGCCGGCTGGCCGCCCCCGCCTCGGTGGACTCGCTGCCCACCAGCGGGATGCAGGAGGACCACGTCTCGATGGGCTGGGCGGCGACGAAGAAGCTGCTCACCGTGCTGGACAACCTGACCAGCCTGCTCGCGGTGGAGCTGCTGGCCGCCGTACGCGGGCTCCAGCTACGCGCCCCGCTGACGCCGTCGCCGGCCGGACGGGCCGCCCTGGCCGCGCTCGGCGAGGCGGCCGGGGAGCCGGGGCCCGACGTGTTCCTCGCCCCGCTGATGGAGGCGGCCCGGTCCGTGGTGGCCGGCCCGGAGCTGCGGGCCGCGATCGAGCGGGAGATCGGCCCGCTCGGCTGACGCCGGGGGTGGCGGAAGCCGGGCACCCGGCACGACCCTCCCCCGGCGATCCGCCGCCCGCCGTCAGGCCGCCGGCGGGAGGACCTTGGCGATCAGCTTGGCCAGCTCACGCAGCGCCTTGCCCCGGTGGCTGATCGCGTCCTTCTCCGGCGGGGTCAGCTCCGCGTTGGTGCGGTCCTGGCCGTCGCCGAGGAAGATCGGGTCGTACCCGAAGCCGCCCTCGCCGCGCGGCGCGCGCAGCAGCCGGCCGGCCTGCCGGCCGTCGACCAGGTGCTCCTTGCCGCCGGGCAGCACCAGCGCCACCGTGCAGACGAACGACGCGCCCCGGTTGTCGTCGGGCAGGTCGGCGATCTGGTCCAGCACGAGCTGCAAGTTGGCCCGGTCGTCGCCGTGCCGGCCGGCCCAGCGGGCGCTGAACACCCCCGGCATCCCGTTGAGGGCGTCGACGGCGAGGCCGGAGTCGTCAGCGATGGTGAGCAGCCCGGTGCGCCGGCAGCCCTCCCGCGCCTTGATGAGCGCGTTCTCGCCGAAGGTCAGGCCGGTCTCCGGCAGCTCCGGGTAGTCCTCGACGTCGTCGAGGCCGAGCAGTGCGACCCGGTGCGCGCCGAGCGCGCCGTCGAGGATCCGCTGGAGCTCGATCAGCTTCTTCCGGTTACGGGTGGCGAGCAGCACCTTGTTCATGAGAGAGCCTTCCGCTGGGCCTCGGCCAGTTCCGCGCAGCCGGCGACGGCCAGGTCGAGCAGGGCGTCGAGCTGGTCGCGGGCGAAGACCCCGGACTCCCCCGTCCCCTGCACCTCGACGAACTCGCCGGTGCCGGTGCAGACCACGTTCATGTCGACCTCGGCCGCCACGTCCTCTTCATAGCAGAGGTCCAGCCGGGCCTCGCCCGCAATCACGCCGACGCTCACTGCGGCGACGGAGCGGTGCATCACCTTCTCCGGCTTGCCGGCCAGCGACTTGCGGTCGGCCAGCCAGTTCACCGCGTCGTGCAGCGCCACGTAAGCGCCGGTGATCGCCGCGGTGCGGGTGCCGCCGTCGGCCTGAAGGACGTCGCAGTCCAGCACGACCGAGTTCTCGCCGAGCGCCTTGAGGTCGATGGCGGCCCGCAGGCTGCGGCCGATCAGCCGGGATATCTCGTGGGTCCGCCCGCCGACGCGGCCTTTGATGCTCTCCCGGTCCGAGCGGGTGTTCGTGGCCCGGGGCAGCATCGCGTACTCGGCGGTCACCCAGCCGAGCCCGGAGCCCTTGCGCCACCGGGGCACCCCCTCGGTGACGCTGGCCGTGCACAGCACCCGGGTCTCGCCGAACTCGACGAGCACGGAGCCCTCCGGGTGGGTGCTCCAGCCCCGGGTCAGGGTCACCGGTCGGAGTTGGTCGGGCCGCCGCCCGTCAGGTCGCGCCATGCCTGCACCCTATGCGGTGCGGTGATCGAACCGCCCCGGGGTGTCCCGCTCTCCGCGCCCGCCGCCGGCCGAGGTCGGTCAGATGTCGTAGCAGGCGCCCGAGCGGACCACTTCCAGCGGCCCGTCGTACGCGGTGCCGGCCGCCTCGATGGTGAGCGCCTCGCTGCCCCACGCGGCGACCAGGTGGGTCAGCAGCAGCCGGCCCACCCCCGCCTTGGTGGCCGCCTCGCCGGCCTCCCGGCCGGTCAGGTGCAGGTCCGGCGGGTTGTCCACCCCGTCGAGGTAGCTGGCCTCGCAGAGGAAGACGTCCGCGCCCTGGGCCAGCCGCAGCAGCGCCTCGCACGGCGCGGTGTCGGACGAGTAGCAGAGCACCCGACCGTCGTGCTCAAGCCGCACCCCGTACGTCTCGACGGGGTGGTTCATCCGGTCGACGGTGACGGTGAACGGGCCGATCGGGAACGTGCCCGGTTCGAGGCCGTAGAACTGGTAGACGTCCTCGACGGTGCTGTCCTCCTGCCCGTAGGCCAGCGCCAGCCGGTCCGGGGCGCCGGAGGGGGCGTACACCGGCAGGACCGGACACGGGCCGTCCGGGGCGTACCGGCGCACCACCACGTACGACACCGCGTCGAGCATGTGGTCGCAGTGCAGGTGGGTGAGGAGGATGGCGTCCGGGGCGTGCAGCCCGGCGTAGCGCTGGAGGGTGGACAGCGCGCCGGGGCCGAAGTCGACCAGGAGCCGGAAACCGTCGGTCTCGACCAGATAGGCCGAGCACGGGGAGTCGGGGCCGGGGAAGCTCCCGGCGCAGCCGAGAACGGTCAGTCGCATGTGGTCGTCCCGCTGTCACGAACCGTAGTCGTCACGTCGGCCGCCGTCCCGTCCATGATCTTCATCGACGTGTACGACACGCTGCGCAGCCTACGCTGGCGCGCGCCGGGGCAAGAATCATCTAGTGGAAGTTGTCATCAACGTGACACCCGCAGCCGCCGCCGGCCGGAGACGACGGACGGGCCGGACCGGTCACCCGGTCACGGCCCGTCGACGCCGTCAGGCTCGTCCTCAGGCCCAGAGCTGCCCCTCCAGGGCCTCCTCGGCGTCGGCCAGGGTGCCGCCGTACGCGCCGGTGCTCAGGTACTTCCAGCCGCCGTCGCAGACCACGAACGCGACGTCGGCCCGGCGGCCGTCCCGGACCGCCTCGTGCGCCACCGCCAGGGCGGCGTGCAGGATGGCCCCGGTGGAGAAGCCGGCGAAGATCCCCTCCACCTCCACCAGCTGCCGGGTACGCAGCACGGCGTCCCTGGTGCCGACGGAGAACCGCCGGGACAGCACGGTGGCGTCGTAGAGCTCCGGGACGTACCCCTCATCGATGTTGCGCAGCCCGTAGACCAGTTCCCCGTAGCGGGGCTCGGCGGCCACGACCTGGATGCCCTCGACCTTCTCGCGCAGGTAGCGCCCGGTGCCCATGAGGGTGCCGGTGGTGCCGAGCCCGGCCACGAAGTGGGTGATCGTGGGCAGGTCCTGGAGCAGCTCGGGACCCGTGGTCTCGTAGTGCGCCCGGGCGTTCGCCTCGTTGCCGTACTGGTAGAGCATCACCCAGTCGGGGTGTTCGGCGGCGATCTGCTTGGCGGTGGCGACGGCCTGGTTGGAGCCGCCGGCGGCCGGCGAGAAGATGATCTCCGCGCCGTACATCCGAAGCAGTTGGACCCGCTCGGTCGAGACGTTCTCCGGCATCACGCAGACCAGCCGGTAACCCCGCAGCTTGGCCACCATGGCCAGCGAGATGCCGGTGTTGCCGCTGGTCGGCTCCAGGATGGTGTCGCCCGGGCGGAGCCGGCCGTCGGACTCGGCCCGGCGGACCATGAACATGGCCGCCCGGTCCTTGATGCTGCCGGTCGGGTTCCGGTCCTCCAGCTTGGCCCAGAGCCGCACCGGCGGCGCCCCCTCGGGCACCGTCGGCGAGAGCCGGGGCAGCCCGACCAGGGGCGTGCCGCCGCAGGCGTCCAACAGGCTTTCGTACCGCGCCATCGCCGCCCCGCCTCAGCGGACGGCGGCGGCGCGCGTGGCTACCGTATGCGAGGCGATCGCCGCCGCTGCGGCGAAGCCGAACGCGCCGCCGGCCACGGCCGGCAGGATGGTGACGCTGTCGCCGTCGTTGAGCTTGGCGTCGAGCGCGCCGAGGAAGCGGACGTCCTCGTCGTTGACGTAGACGTTGACGAAGCGGTGCAGCACGCCGGCTTCGGTCACCAGCCGGCCGCGCAGGCCGGCGTGCCGGGAGTCCAGGTCGGCGAGCAGGTCGGTGAGCGTGTCGCCGGCGCCCTCGACGACCTTCGCGCCGCCGGTGTAGCTGCGCAGGATGGTGGGGATGCGAACCTCGATGGCCATGATGTCGTGCTCCTTGTCCGGATGTGCGGTTGCTCGGTGACGGGAAGGAATGAATGTCGCGATGCCGCTGGAATCAGCGGTCGGAACACTCGTAGTCGACCGTCGCCGGGCTCTGCCCGAACATGTAGGACTGGACGGCGTTCGGGTCCACGGCGGCGTCCACGATCCGGACCGGCTCCTCCGTCACCACGCCGTCGACGATCCGGTAGGAGCGGATCTCCTCGGTGTCGGGCTCGCGGGTGGAGACGAGCAGGTAGTGCGCGCCAGGCTCGCCGGCGAAGGAGACGTCGGTACGCGACGGGTACGCCTCGGTCGCGGTGTGCGAGTGGTAGATGACGATCGGTTCCTCGTCGCGGTCGTCCATCTCCCGCCACAGCCGCAGGTGCTCCATCGAGTCGAACTCGTAGAACGTCATGGAGCGGGCCGCGTTCTCCATGGGGATGTGTCGGATCGGGGTGTCACTGCCGGCGGGACCGGCGACCACGCCGCACGCCTCGTCCGGGTGGTCCCGGCGGGCGTGGGCGACGATCGCGTCGATGATCGACCGGTCGATGCTCAGCACGCTGCCCAGCCTAGCCCCTCCACCCGCCCAGCCGAGGGTGGCGACGGTCACCCTCAGTCGATCATGGCGTTGAGCAGGGATTCCTGGAGATACCCGAGGTACGCGTAGACCGACAGTTGGAACACCCGGCTCGACGACGGGTCGGCGGCGACCGCCTCGTCCAGCTCCGCACCGAGGTCCGTGCCGTCCTTGACCTCCAGCCGGACGCCCATCGCCAGGCGGGCGTCGTTGAGCGCCCGCAGCCACGCCTCTGCCGCCTCGGCGTCGAGCTGGACCTCGCCGCCCGAGGAGTCCGGCAGGGCGGCGAGGATCGCCCCGGCCTGGTCGATCTTGCCGGTCTTCAGGTCGCCCTCGGTGTACCGGCGGAACTCCGCCGTACCGGCCGAGTCGTCCGGGTAGACCTCGGGGAAGAGCCGGCCCAGCACCGGGTCGGAGTGGTCGAAGCCGTCGGTGAGCAGCCCCACCACCTCGGAGGCCACCTTGCGCAGGACCCGGACCTCGTCGACGGCGAGGGTGGCGACGTACCGGTCGCCCCGGCGCCGGAACATGCTCACGACCGCTCCACCGTGGCCCACAGCCCGTACGCGTGCAGCTGCGCCGCGTCGTGCTCCATCCGTTCCCGGGCACCGCTGGAGACCACCGCCCGGCCCTTGTGGTGCACGTCCAGCATGAGCTTCTCCGCCTTCTCCCGGCTGTACCCGAACAACTTCTGGAGGACCCAGGTCACGTACGACATCAGATTCACCGGGTCGTCCCACACAATCGTCACCCACGGCCGGTCGGAAGCCGGCACCTCTTCGGTGGCCGGCGTCTCGACCGGTGCAACCTGCGGAGCCGCCATGCCCCCCATCGTGCCACCGGTTGCCGGGAAGCGATGAACCGGAACGCCGGACGGGTCCGGATCATCGGCCGGAGCTTCCCCGACGACCGGCGCGCGGGCCGGCCCGGCAGGACCCCGTCGGGGCCCCACCGGCCGGTCCGGGCCGGCGTCAGGCGAGCAGGATGCCGTGGTCGACCGCCTCGGAGAGCACCGCGCCGAGCGAGCGGCGGACGGCTTCGAAGCGTCGGGAGATGTCCCGGGTCAGCTCCAGCTCGACCTCGCGCAGCGCCCGTTGCGCCCAGGACCGGGCGCCGCCCGGGTCGTCGTTGCCGAGGCTGCGCCAGTGCTGCCAGCAGCCGCCGGAGAGCGCCACGGCGACCGGCGGGAGCACCTCGACACGTTCCCCGCCCGGGTAGCCGGAGACCGCGTCCACCGCACCGGCGCCGGCCACCTCGGCCACCCCGGCGGTGCTGGTGACCAGCAGCACCCGGTCGAGGTCCCGGCCGACCGGGTGGTCGCCGAGCCCCCAGCGGACGGCGTTGCCGATCCGCCGCCGGACCCCCTCGGGCACCGGGTCGCCCAGGACCCGCCCGGCGGCATCGTCGAGCAGGGCCCGCACCGCCTCGTCGCACCGGGCGGTGGCGAGCAGGGACAGCGCCTCCAGCTCGCGGTCGAGCAGCTGTGGCAGGCCGGCGCAGCCGACCCCGAAGACGATCTCCTGCACCACCCGCAGGTGGGTGTCGGCCAGCTCCAGGGCGACGTGCTGGCGGATGCGCTGGGCGCGGGAGCGGGCCTGCCGGTCCAGACGCTCGGCCCACCCGGTCGCCTCCGCGCCGGGCGGCACCGGGACCCGGCCGTGCGTCCCGGGCAGCACCGGCGACCGGGCGCTGGCCCGGCGCAGCCCCTCGTCGGCGGCCCAGCCCACCAGGGCCCGCCGCAACGCGCCGACGTCGTCCGGCCGGGCCGGGTACCAGTGGGCCACGGCCAGGGCCGGCACGGCGGCGAGCAGCACCGCACGGTGCGCGGCCAGCACCACCTCGACCGGCCCCGCCGCGCCCACCGGGTCCGCCGGGTCCGCCGCGCCCACCGGGTCCGCCGGGTCCGCCGCGCCGACCGGGTCCGCCGCGCCGACCGGGTGCGGCTCGGTCGGCAGCCGGGCCGGCCACGGATCCACCGGCCCACCCGGCTGCGCGGACCGCGTCGGCGGCCGGTCGACCCGGCCGCCGGAACCCGTCGGGACGGAAGCCCCCGTGCCGTCCGTCCACGCCGGGTCCCGGCGGCTGCTCGTCACCCGTCCGCGCGCCCCGGGCCCGTCCGGTCGACCCGACCCGGCCCCCGGCCGCCCGGTCGGAGGCGGGGCCCAGCCCGAGACGCCGGGCGTCACCACGAAGAAGACCTCGGCCGCGGCGTGGGCGGCCTCGGCCAGCAGGTGCAGCTCGGCGGCCGTGAACGCCTGGTCCGCCGCGATCACGAACAGCAACGCCCCGGCCCGGCCGACCGCGTCGAGCAGCACCCGCCTGCCGGCGAGGCCCAGCGTGTCGGTGTCGGGCGTGTCGACCACGGTGAAGTGCCGCAGCAGCGGCTCGGTGACGGTCAGCTCGACCCGGCGCGGCGGCCGGGCCAGCGCCGGGCCCGCCGCCGACTGGTCCGGCGCGTACGCGTGCGGCTGGCGGTAGCCGGGCACGTAGGCGGCCCGGGTCGGCACCCGGGCGTGGTCGACCAGCAGCCAACTCCCGGGCGGGACGGCGAGCATCCCCGGGGCGAGCCCCAGCAGGGAGGCGAGTACGTCACGCCGGGCGGCGCCGGCCGGCCCGGCGGCGACCACGGCGAGCGGGTCGTCCGGCCGGGCCTCGGTCACCCCGAGCCGGGTGGGCGTCGGGCCGCACCGCAGCGGGCCGGCCGGCCCGCTCGGCTCGTCGGACACGTCGGTCGAGGGGAGTGGACCCGGCTGCATCAGGCTGCCTCCCGGTGAGGGCGGCCGTGCTCGGATCCGGCCGCGTGGTCTGTCCGGTGGGGACACTTCGGATGCGGGAAGAGTACGGCCGGCGGGAACATGAACCCCGTAAAGCGAATACTCAGCGCTGATCGACAGATTACTCAACTTCGGAGCGTCACGGCGCGCACGCGTACCGGCTGCGGTCGATATGCTGCCCCGATGAGTCGGTGGGAGTTCGTCGGCCGCAGGGATGAACTCGACCGCCTGCTGGCTGCGGCGACCGGCGCCGACGGGCGTGGGCTCTTCTACAGCGGGTCGGCCGGCGTCGGCAAGAGCCGGCTGCTGCGCGAGGCGCTGGCCCGGGTCCCCACCGACGGGTACGCCGTCTGGACCGTCTCGGCCAGCGCCACCACGGCGGCGCTGCCGTTCGGCGGGCTGGTCCAGTTGCTCCCGGCCGAACAGCCGCCGGGGCTCTCACCGGCGGGCGTGCTGCGCTGGGCGGTGCAGCAGTTGCAGCAGCAGGCCGCCGGGCGGCACATCGTGCTGGCGGTCGACGACGCGCACCTGCTCGACCCGCCGTCGGCCGCGCTCGTGCACCTGATCGGCCGCGCGGAGAATGCCACCGTGATCGGAACGCTGCGTGACGGCGAACAGTTGCCGCTGCCGATCCGGGCACTGTGGACGGACGGTCTGGTCGACCACGTGGAGCTGGCCCCGCTGGGGTTGGCGAACACCACCGACCTGCTCGCCGCCATCCTCAAGGGCCCGGTCGACCCGTGCTCCGCCGACCGGCTGTGGCGGCTCTCCGGCGGCAACGCGCTGCTCCTGCGCGAGCTGGTCATGGCCGCCCCGCCCGGCGAGCTGACCCGCACGTACGGGATGTGGCGGTGGACCGGCCGGCTGACGCTGGCGCCCACCCTCACCGAGCTGATCGACACCCGGATCGGGCAGCTCACCCCCGGGGTCCGGGCGGTGCTGGAGCTGGTCGCCTTCGGCGAGCCGCTCGGGCTGCACCTGCTCGGACAGGCGGTGGAGCCGGCCGACGTGGAGACCGCCGAGGAGCGCGGCCTGATCGCGGTGGAACGCAACGACCGCCGCACCGACGTTCGGCTGGCGCACCCGCTCTACGGCGAGGTGATGCGGCGGCGCTGCCCGGTCAGCCGCACCCGACGGTTGCAGGCCCGGCTGGCCGAGCTGGTGGAGGCGGTGGGCACGCGACGCCGCGACGACCTGCTGCGGGTGGCGGTGTGGCGGCTGGACTCCGGCACCGCGCAGGATCCGGCGTTGCTGCTGGACGCGGCCGTCCAGGCGTTCGCCCGGTACGACGTGCCGCTGGCGACCCGGCTGGCCCGGGCGGCGCTGGACGCCGATGGGGGCTTCGACGCCGCAGAACTGCTGGCCACCCTCCTGATGTTCGCCGACCGGCCGGAGGAGGCGATCGTGATGCTCGACGCGGTCGCCGACGACGCGGCGGGGGCAGGGCGGCGCAGCCGGTGGCTCACCGTGCGGGGGATGGTCAGCTACTGGGGTCTCAGCGAGGAGTCCACCGTGGACGAGATCGCGGCGCGGGCCGGCGAGCTGCCCGACGCCGCCGACCAGGCCCGGGTGCACGCCTTCGAGGCGATCATGCGGCTGCATCGGCTGGACACCGGCCCGGCGGTGCGGCTGGCCCGGGCGGTGCTGGACCGTCCGGCCGCCGGGGTGGCCGCCCGCGAGCTCGCCCGGTGCACCCTGGCGCACCTCCAGGCCGCCCAGGGACAGCTCACCCTCAGCGGCGCGGCGATCGACCAGGTGCAGGCCGAGATGGCCCGTTGGCGCGGCGACATGCCGTACCTGCAACTCGCCCTGGAGCTGGCCCGGGGAACCCGGCTCGCCCTCGCCGGCGATCTGGCCGGCATCGACGCGATCGTGGCCGACGAGTTCGCCGACCTCGCCGGCGCGGGCGACTTCCGGCTCGGCACCGGTTACCTGGCCATCCTCCAGGCGTACGCGGCGCGGCTGCGCGGCCAGAGCGGCACGGCGCTGAGGACGAGCCTCGGCGCGTGCGCGGTGCTGGCCACCAGCCGGGTGTACGCGGGCCTGGCGCACGCCGAGCGCGCCCAGGCGGCGGCGCTGCGGGGCGAAGCCGCGCACGCCGTCGAGGCGATGGCCGAGGCGGACCGCACCCACGCCCCGGGGATGGCGGTGCTCTACCCCTGGCTGGAGCAGGCCCGCGGAGCGGTGCTCGCCACCGCCGGCGACCCGGCCGGCGCCGCCAAGCACCTCGCAGCCCTGGCTGACCGGCTCCGCGACGACGGGTTCGCCGGGCACGAGGTGCTCGTCCTGCACGACCTGGTCCGGTTGGGCCAGGCGACCGCCCTGGTCGGGCCGACCTGCGGCGACGGCAGCCGGCGGACGGTGGCTCAGCGGCTGGCCGAGCTGTCCGAGCAGGTCGACGGCCCGCTGCCGTCGCTGCTGGCCCGGTGCGCCCGGGCCGCCGCCGGCAACTCGGCCGACGAGCTGCTCGCGGTGGCCGACGGCTTCGCCGGGCTGGACCTGCGGGTGTACGCCGCCGAGGCCACCGCGGCGGCGACCCGCCGGCTGCGGCGGCGCCGGTCCAGCTCGGCCTCGGCCGCCCACGCGCGCCTCGGCGAGCTCCTCGGCCGGTGCGACCAGGTCGACACCCTGGCGCTACGCCTCGGGCAGCCCGCCCTCAGCGACCGGGAGTGGGAGGTCGCGCGGCTCGCCGCCCAGGGCGCGACCAGCCGCGCGATCGCCGAGCGGCTCTTCCTGTCCAGCCGGACCGTGGACAACCACCTGCAACACGTCTACAGCAAGCTCGGGGTGACCGGTCGCGCCGAGCTGCGCTCCGCACTGCGGTCGTACCCGGGCCAGGAGGGCGAGCCTGCGCAGTGAACTCTAGGCTGGTCAGGTGAGCACCCTTCGCCCCGCGCTGTTGACCGACCACTACGAGCTGACCATGGTCAGCGCCGCCCTACGGGACGGCACCGCCGACCGCCCGTGTGTCTTCGAGGTCTTCAGCCGCCGGCTGCCCACCGGGCGCCGGTACGGAGTGGTCGCCGGCACCACCCGGCTGATCGACATGATCCGCGACTTCCGCTTCTCGGCCGACGAGGTCGACTTCCTGCGCCGCGGTGGGGTGGTCGACGACGCCGGCGCCGAGTGGCTGGCCGGTTACCGCTTCACCGGCGACATCGACGGGTACGCCGAGGGCGAGCTGTTCTTCCCCGGCTCCCCCATCCTCACCGTCTCCGGGGGCTTCGCCGAGTGCGTGGTGCTGGAGACGCTGGTGCTGTCGGTGCTCAACCACGACTGCGCGGTGGCCGCGGCGGCCGCCCGGATGGTCACCGCGGCCCGGGGCCGGACCCTGATCGAGATGGGCTCCCGGCGGGCCCACGAGGAGGCGGCGGTCGCCGCGGCGCGGTCCGCGTACCTGGCCGGGTTCCGGTTCACCTCGAACCTGGCCGCCGGCGAACGGTACGGCATCCCCACCGCGGGCACCGCCGCGCACGCGTTCACCCTGCTGCACGGCGACGAGCGGGCGGCGTTCGCCTCCCAGGTCGCGACGCTGGGCAAGGACACCACGCTGCTGGTCGACACGTACGACATCAGCCAGGGCATCCGCAACGCGATCGAGGTCGCCGGGCCGGAACTGCGCGCGATCCGGATCGACTCCGGCGACCTGACGGTGATCGCCCAGCAGTCCCGCGAGTTGCTCGACTCCCTCGGCGCCACCGAGACGAAGATCATCGTCTCGGGCGACCTCGACGAGTACGCCATCGCCACGCTCGCCGCCGAGCCGGTCGACATGTACGGCGCGGGCACGGCCGTGGTCACCGGCTCCGGGGCGCCCACCGCCGGCCTGGTCTACAAGCTGGTCGAGGTGGCGGGGCGGCCGGTGGTGAAGCGCTCGGAGCACAAGGCCACCATCGGCGGCCGGAAGGTGGCCGTCCGCCGGCACAAGCCGACCGGCACCGCGACCGAGGAGATCGTCGTCCCGCAGGGCGTGCCGGACCGGCAGTCGCACGACCGGCTGCTCCAGCGGTCGTACGTGGCCGGCGGCGAGCCGGTCGACCTGCCGACGCTGGACGAGTCGCGGGAGCACCTGCGGCAGTGCCTGATCTCGATCCCGTGGGAGGGCCTGAAGCTCTCCGCCGGCGACCCGGCGATCCCGGTGACCGTCGTCCCCGCCGGCTGACCCGCGCCCACCGCCCCGCCCGCCACCCCGCTCAACCGCCTCCCGGCTCACCCGCACCGCGAAGGAGCACCCCTGACATGGCCAACGCGCTGATCATCGTCGACGTGCAGAACGACTTCTGCGAGGGCGGCTCCCTCGCGGTGGCGGGCGGGGCGGGCGTCGCCGCCGGGATCTCCCGGCTGCTCGCCGCCGAGCCCGACCGCTGGGACCACGTGGTGGCGACGAAGGACTACCACGTGGACCCGGGCGCGCACTTCGGCGACCCGCCGGACTACATCGACTCCTGGCCGGTGCACTGCGTCGTCGGCACGGCCGGGTCGGAGTTCCACCCGGAGCTGACCACCGGCCCGGTCGAGGCGATCTTCCACAAGGGCGAGCGTGCGGCTGCGTACTCCGGCTTCGAGGGTCACGCCGACGACGGCGAGTGCCTGGCCGACTGGCTGCGCGCCCGGGGCGTGGACCGCGTCGACCTGGTCGGCATCGCCACCGACCACTGCGTACGGGCCACCGCGCTGGACGCCGCGCGGGAGGGGTTCGCCACCACCGTGCTGCTCGACCTGACCGCCGCCGTGGCACCGGAGACGCTGGACGTCGCGCTGCGCGCGATGGAGGGTGCCGGGGTGGCCATGCACGGCGAGCCGGTGATCCGGGCCGCCTGAGGCGGTAAACCGCTGGCGGGTGTCGTACCCGGGGACGAGGATGTCGCCGGAGGTACCGACCGTCGTGAACATGAAGCCTTACCGGCAGGTGCTCGCCCTGCCCGGTCTCCGGTCGTTGCTGGTGGTGTCGGTGCTCGCCCGCGTCCCGCTCACCGCGACCGGGGTGACCATCACCTTCCACGTGGTGTTCGACCTCGGCCGGGGGTACGGGGCGGCCGGCCTGGTCGGGGCGGCCACCACCGTGGGCGCGGCGCTGGGCGGCCCGCTGCTCGGCCGGCTGGTGGACCGGCACGGCCTGCGCCCGGTGCTCGCCCTGACCACCGTCGCCGAGGGGATCTTCTGGTCCACCGCGCCGGCGCTGCCCTATCCGGTGCTGCTGCCGGCCGCGTTCGTCGCCGGTCTGCTCGCCCTGCCCATCTTCTCGGTGATCCGGCAGTCGATCGCGGCGCTGGTGCCGCCGCAGCGGCGTCGCCCGGCGTACGCGCTGGACTCGATGTCGATGGAGCTGTCGTTCATGGTCGGCCCGGCCCTCGCCGTGGCGCTGTCCACCGCCGTGTCCGCCCAGTTCACCCTCTACGCGGTCGGCGTCGGCGTCGTCGCCGCCGGCATCGCCCTCTGGCTGCTGAACCCGCCCACCCGCGCCACCGACGAGCCGCCCCGCGAGCACCGCCGGGTGCCCCGCCGGGAATGGCTGACGGCCCGGCTGGTCGCCCTGCTGGTGGCCAGCCTCGCCGCCACGCTGGTGCTGGGCGGCACCGACGTCGCGGTGGTCGCCGTGCTGCGGGCCGGCGGCGAGGTCGGCTGGACGGGCGCGGTGCTCGCCGCGTGGGCGGTCGCCTCGCTGGTCGGCGGCTTCGCGTACGGCGCGGTCAGCCGGCAGGTGTCCCCGCTGGCGCTGGTGGCCGCGATCAGCCTGTGCACCCTCCCGGTCGGGCTGGGCGGCGGGCACTGGTGGCTGCTCAGCCTGGCGCTGGTCCCGGCCGGCATGCTCTGCGCGCCGACCCTCGCCGCCACCGCCGACGCGGTCAGCCGGCTGGTCCCGGCCGCCGTGCGCGGTGAGGCGATGGGCCTGCACGGCTCCGCGGTGACCGTGGGCATCGCGCTGGGCGCCCCGCTGTCCGGTGCGGTGATCGATGCCTCCGCGCCCTGGTGGGGGTTCGTGGTGACCGGCGCGATCGGCCTGCTGATCGCCGCGGCCGTGCTCCCCGCCGAGCTGCGCCACCGCCGCGCCCCCGCCCCGGCCCGGACCGCCGAGGGCGGCGGCGAGCTGGCCCGGCCTGATCAACTTCATGTCCCGCACATCGCGCCCACCCCCGCCCCGGAAGCCGCGACATACGGCAGGTCGTGACGCCCCACCACGGGAAGAGACGACGGGCGCCGTACCCCGGTGGGGGTGCGGCGCCCGTCGTACGGTGCGGTGTGGGTCAGCGCTGGTCGAGGTTCCCGGCGGTGTCCTCCTGGTAGCTGGCACCACCGTTGGACTCGCTGGTCAGCGGCTTCGCGCCGCCCTCGGGCGGGCCGGCCAGACTCTGCCCGGCGGCCAACTCCGGGAACTTCGCGTCGAACGCCGGGCGCTCGGAGCGGATCCGCGGCATCCGGTCGAAGTTGCGCAGCGGGGGCGGCGAACTGGTCGCCCACTCCAGCGAGTTGCCGTGACCCCACGGGTCGTCGACCTCGACCACCGGGCCGGTCTTGTACGACTTCCAGCAGTTCCAGAGGAACGGCAGGGTCGAGATGCCGGTGATGAAGGCGCCGATCGTGGAGATCATGTTCAGCGTGGTGAAGCCGTCCTGAGGCGCGTAGTCGGCGTACCGGCGCGGCATGCCCTCGGCGCCGAGCCAGTGCTGCACCAGGAAGGTGGTGTGGAAGCCGATCATCGTCAGCCAGAAGTGAATCTTGCCCAGCCGCTCGTCGAGCATCCGGCCGAACATCTTCGGGAACCAGAAGTAGACCCCGGCGAAGACGGCGAACACGATCGTGCCGAAGAGCACGTAGTGGAAGTGCGCCACCACGAAGTACGAGTCGTGCACGTGGAAGTCCAGCGGCGGGCTGGCCAGCAGCACACCGGTCAGGCCACCGAAGAGGAAGGTCACCAGGAAGCCGACGGCGAAGAGCATCGGCGTCTCGAAGGTGATCTGGCCCCGCCACATGGTGCCGATCCAGTTGAAGAACTTCATACCGGTCGGGACGGCGATCAGGTAGCTCAGGAAGCTGAAGAACGGCAGCAGAACCTGGCCGGTGGAGAACATGTGGTGCGCCCACACGCTCATCGACAGGGCGGCGATGGCGATGGTCGCGGCGACCAGACCCTTGTAGCCGAAGATCGGCTTGCGGGAGAAGACCGGGATGACCTCGGTGATGATGCCGAAGAACGGCAACGCGATGATGTAGACCTCGGGGTGCCCGAAGAACCAGAAGAGGTGCTGCCACAGCATCGGCCCGCCGGTGGCCGGGTCGTACACGTGCGCGCCGAGCAGCCGGTCCGCGGCGAGCGCGAAGAGCGCGGCGGCCAGCAGCGGGAAGATCAGGATCGCCAGCAGGCTGGTGACCAGCATGTTCCAGGTGAAGATCGGCATCCGGAACATGGTCATTCCGGGCGCGCGCAGGGTCAGGATCGTGGTGATCAGGTTCACCGCGCCGAGGATCGTGCCCAGACCGGAGATGGCCAGGCCGACGACCCACATGTTGGCGCCGACGCCCGGCGAGTGCTCGACCGTGCTCAGCGGGGTGTACGCCGTCCAGCCGAAGTCCGCCGCGCCGCCCGGGGTGAGGAAGCCGCCGGTCGCCAGCAGGCCGCCGAACAGGTAGAGCCAGTAGGCGAAGGCGTTCAGCCGCGGGAACGACACGTCCGGGGCGCCGATCTGGAGCGGCACCACGTAGTTCGCGAAGGCGAACACGACCGGCGTCGCGAAGAACAGCAGCATGATCGTGCCGTGCATCGTGAACAGCTGGTTGTACTGCTCCGGCGACAGGAACTGCAGCCCGGGGCGAGCCAGCTCGGCCCGCATGATCAGCGCCATCAGGCCGCCGATCATGAAGAACACGAACGCGGTGATCATGTACATGATCCCGATCTGCTTCGCGTCCGTGGTGCGCAGCAGCCGCGAGAATGCCGACCCCTTGACCGGCTCTCGTACCGGCCAGGGCCGGGTCACGACCGGCTTGGGTGCGACGGTGGTCACGAGTGGCCTCCGGTTCTGGGTTTGTGCCGCTCGGCACGCGTGATTATCTGCGGGCCGTCATCCGTAGGGAGGATAGTCCCCAGCAGGTGGGGGTGCCGCGTGGGGTGGGCGGCTACGATGACCGCCCCGCGGGCGAGCCCTCACAGCGGATCGACCAACAACCGGTAGTGCTCGCCGAAGATCCGCCCGCCGCGCCCGCGCAGCAGCGGGTCGCGCAGCGCCGGCGACACGTCGCGGGTGCGGTTGCGGTCCCGGGTCCGGTCCCGCACCCACCGGGTACGCGGACGGCGGCGACTCTCGTACGCCATCAGGGCCGCCTCGACGGTGTCGGCACCCTTCAGCGAATCGGCCAGCACCACGGCGTCCTCCAGCGCCATGGCCGCCCCCTGGGACAGGGTCGGTGCGGTGGCGTGGGCAGCGTCGCCGACGAGCAGCACCCGCCCCCGGGACCAACGCCCCAGCTCGACCTCCTCGGTGATGCCGACGTGCACCCGTTCCAGCACCTCCAGAACCTCCGGCACCGGGCCCCCGTACCCGCCGAACAACTCGCGGAGCCGGGCCGGCGGGTCGGCCGGTGGCACCGTGCCCGCCTCGTCGGCGTAGCAGTAGAGCCGCCCGGCACCGAGCGGCACGACGAGGAACCCGGCCCGCTGGCCCAGGAGCGCGGTCCACTCGTCGACCCGGGGGCCGCCGCGGACCACGGCCCGGTAGACCACCTGACCCGCCGGCCGGGACGGCCCACCCAGCCCGGCCAGGGAACGCACCGCCGAGCGTGGGCCGTCCGCGCCGACCACGAGGTCGTACTCGGCGGCGGTGTTGTCGGCGAAGGTGACGCCGACGGCGGCGGGCAGCAGCTCGATCCCGCACACCTCGGCCCCGTGCCGGACCGCGCCGCCGGCCCCGGTGAGCAGCACCCGGTACAGCTCGGACCAGGGCAGCGCCCGGCACTCGCCGACGTCGGCCCAGAGGGCGTCCAGGTCGACCTCGCACAGCGGGGCACCGGAGGCGTCGAGGAAGCACTGCCGGTGGACGACCTGCCCGAGCGGGCGCACCGGGCCGTCGAGGTCCAGCCGGCGCAGCACCCGCGCCGCATTGCCGGGCAGGTAGAGGCCGGTGTCGACGAGTTCCGCCGGGGGCAGCTTCTCGGTGACATCGGGCCGGAAACCCGCCATCCGCAGCGCCCGGGCCACGGCCAGACCGGCGATGCCCGCGCCGACGACGAGAATGCGCAGGGGGGAGCCACCCATCGTGGTGTACGCCTCCGGAGGGGAGTTCGGCACGCGTTGGAGGCAAGACACTACTCGGTGCGATCGGTGCACGCCAGGGCCGTTCGCCCCGGGCCGGGTCACCCCTCGACGGGGCGGCGTCGATCGCGGAGGCCCGGCCGGCCAGGCGAGCACTCAGTCGTGATTCACGCCGATGAATGCGCTCCGGGGCGAAAATGGGCCGGGCCCGGTTGCGCGAAGGTTTCAGGCATGTGAATGTGTCCGGAGCGCATGGGAGCGCTCCCGCCACACCTCCGGACCCGTCCGACGCCGAAGCCTAGGAGCATCATGAAGCGTCCAATCCGCGCCCTCGCCGCCGCCGGCCTGCTCGCCGCCGGCTCGCTCGTCGCCGTCGCCGTCGCCGTCGGCGGCACCGCCTCCGCCGACACCCAGATCTGCGAGCAGTACGGCTCGACGGTCATCGGCGGGAAGTACGTCGTGCAGAACAACCGCTGGGGCACCAGCGCGCAACAGTGCATCAACGTCACCGGCAGCGGGTTCGGCATCACCAGCCAGCAGGGCTCCGCCCCGACCAACGGCGCGCCGGTGTCGTACCCGTCGATCTTCGTGGGCTGCCACTACACCAACTGCTCCCCCGGCACGAACCTGCCGGTCCAGGTGAGCCAGATCAGCAGCGCGCCCAGCAGCATCGGCTACAACTACGTCGGCGGCGCGACCTACAACGCCTCGTACGACATCTGGCTGGACCCGTCGCCGAAGCGGGACGGGGTGAACCAGATGGAGATCATGATCTGGCTCAACCGGCAGGGCTCGATCCAGCCGATCGGCTCACCGGTGGGCAGCGCCACCGTCGCCGGACGCACCTGGGAGGTCTGGCGGGGCAACAACGGCGGCAACAACGTCATCTCGTACCTGGCGCCGTCGGCGATCCCCGCCATGAGCTTCGACGTCCTGGACTTCATCAACGACACGCGCAACCGTGGCGCGATCACCAACTCGTGGTACCTCACCAGCATCCAGGCCGGCTTCGAGCCGTGGCAGGGCGGCGCGGGGCTGGCGGTCAACTCGTTCTCGCAGTCGGTGAACACCGGCGGCACCCCGCCGCCGACCACGCCCCCGCCGACCACGCCCCCGGCCGGGGGCGGCTGCGCGGTGAAGTACACGCCGAACTCGTGGAACAACGGCTTCACCGCCGACGTGCAGATCACCAACACCGGCTCGTCGACGATCAACGGCTGGACGCTGGCGTACAGCCTGCCGGCCGGGCAGCAGATCACGGGCTCGTGGAACGCCACCGTGGCCCAGAGCGGGTCCGCGGTGACCGCACGGAACATCGGCCACAACGGCACGCTCGCGCCGGGTGGCACCGCCAGCTTCGGCTACCAGGGGACGCTGAACGGCGCGTACTCGTCGCCGGCCAGCTTCACCCTCAACGGGCAGGCCTGTACGCGGAACTGACGCCGGAGGGGGCGCGACCCGGTCACGCCCCCTCCGGCCAGCCTCAGCCCCCAATACAAGGTCCCGGATACCGTCGACCGGCGGACGGGCCGGGGCGGTCAGTGGCCGAGGGCGTCGATGTCGCGCATCTCCTCGGCGGTGAGCGAGAAGCCCCAGATGTCGGCGTTGGCGCGGATCCGCTCCGGGGTGACCGACTTCGGGATCACCACGATCTCGTGGTCGATGTGCCAGCGCAGCACCACCTGGGCCGGCGACACGTCGTGCGCGGCGGCGATCCGGGTCAACACCGGGTCCGACAGGTCGCTGGACTTGAACGGGCTGTACCCCTCCAGCACCACGCCCCGGTCCCGGTGCTCCAGGTGCCGCTGCCGGTCGTACAACGACGGGCTCCACCGGATCTGGTTGACCGCCGGGTTCTCCTCGGTGGCCTGGATCAGCTCGTCGATCTGCGCGGTGCCGTAGTTGCTCACCCCGACCGCCCGGGTCAGGTTCTCGTCCCGGGCGGCGAGCAGCTCCCGCCAGACCGGAATGCTGTCGGCCGGCGAGGACGGCGGCCAGTGGATCAGCCACAGGTCGACGTGGTCGGTGCCCAGCGCGCGGAGGCTGGCCTCGATCGTCTCCCGCTCCCGTCCCACCCGTTCCGGCGGCAGCTTGGTGGTGATGAAGATGTCCTCCCGACGCAGCCCGCTCTCCCGGACCGCCCGGCCCACCTCCTCCTCGTTGCCGTACATGGTGGCGGTGTCGAGGTGCCGGTAACCGGCGTCGAGGGCGGCGAGCACGGCGTCGTACCCGGCCTGGCCCGTGGCCTGCCAGGTGCCGAAGCCGAGCAGCGGCATCCGCACGTCGCCGGGGAGCAGGGCGGTGGGCTCGTCGAGGCTGTCCATGGCGGCTGTTCTACCCGCGATCCCGCCGGCCATGCCAGCCCGGGGGCACGGCCCGGCGCCCCGAGGAAGCGGCAATCCGCGGCGGACGAGTGCGGGAGGCCCTGCGGACGCGGACGGTCCGCAGGGCCGGGCCGGCTCGACCCACCCCCGGGGTCGAGCCGCCGCTCCCCTACCTCCAGGTGATGTCGGACTCGGAGTAGAAGCAGTTCACGCCGTCGGCGCCCTCGCCGATCTCGGTCGGCTCGCTGCCCTTCGGTACGCCCTTCCACTTCTGGCAGATCTTGGTGCTGTGGTTGGGGTCGTTGAGGATGGTGATCCGGCTGAACCGGGCGGTGTCGCCCCAGTTGGTGTTGATGCCGGCCAGCACCTTGGTGGAAGTGGCGGTGATGTTGTCCAGCACCACGTGCCGCTGGTACGAGGTCGAGCAGTTGCCGCAGGCCCGGTAGAGCTTGCCGGAGTTCTCCACCCGGAAGTTCCTGATGTGGACGGTGCCCGCGCCGTTGTGCTGGAACACCTTGTCGGTGCCGGACCGCGCGCCGCCGCCGTCGACCGTGTACGTGGTTCCGCCGCGGAAGGTGGCCGCGTCCTCGCCCACGTCCTCCCACCAGACGTTGATCAAGGTGCAGTTGCCCTCGCAGTGCACGCCGTCACCGGCCGGCGCTCCGATGATCACGTTCTTCAGGGTGGCCCCGGCTGCCAGCTCGAACATCGGGTCCTGGCTCTCGGACTGGCCGCCGTCGCCGATGCCGTAGTAGCGCTTCATGCCGCCGTCGAGGGTGCCGGAGACCGGGATGGTCGCGTCGACCTTCTGGCTGCTGGTGGGCGTCGGCCAGCTCGCTGGCGGGGTGGTCGGCGGGGGCGTCGTCGGCGGCGTGTTGGTGGGCGGGGCGCTGGTCGGCGGGGCGGTCGTCGACGGCGGGGTGGTCGGCGTGCTGCCGCCGCCCGAGTCGACCGTCACGTCGTCGAAGCTGCCGCTGGCGTACGCGGTGACCAGGCCGACCCGGCCGGACGCGGCCAGGCTGTTGCTGCCGGAGGCGATCTGCGTGCCGTTGACGAAGCCGCGGATGGTGCTGCCGCTGGTTTCGATCCGCAGCGTGTACCAGTTCCCGGCGCTGACCCCGAGCGGGGCCGAGCCGATCGCGGTGATCTGGCTGCCGTTGACCGCCTGGAGTTCGGCCCGGCCGGAGCCGAGCAGCGCCAGCCGGTACATCTTGGTGCTGCTGGCCGAGCGGGCGGCGAGGCCGACCAGCCCGGTGGAGGAGCCGAAGCCCGTGGGCTTCACCCGGGCCTGCACCTGGTAGTCGGTCCAGTTGGTCTGGCCGGCGAACTGCCGGGCCAGCTCGCTGCTGGTGCTGGCCTGGTTGAACACCCCGGAACCGTCGGTGAGCACCGACCAGGTGCCGCCGGACTTGGACCAGCCGGAGGCGTCGCCGTCGTTGAAGTTGTCGGAGAAGACACTGGCCGCGAAGGCGGAGGAGCCCATGCCGGCGGCGAGGGTGGCCGCAGTCGCCCCTGCCCCCACCGCCCACAGCAGCGGGTGCCGGTTTCTGGCGCGTTTGATCTGCACTTCTGTCCTCCTTGGCAGGATGGTGGCGGCTCTCGGAAGTGGTTGCGGCCACGACGACGCGCGTCGTGGCGCGCTTGGGACGGTTGGTCCACGCCCGAGGACCGTGCGCCCTGGCGGAGTGCCCGTCACCGCGCAGGGGGGAAGGTGGGTTCACCACCTCGGGGAAAGGGCTTTCCCACGCCTGAGGCTATGACCGGCCACACATCATCGTCAATGCCTGGCGGTTGCAGACCTGTTGCAGCCTGCGACGGCGGGAACGGGCCCGGCCGACGCCACCGCCGACCCTCGGTCGCCGCCCTCGCGGCGCACGGCCGGACCGGCAACCGGGGCTCAGGCCGCCGCCGGGTCGGTGAGCCGCCAGGCGGCATTGATCAGCCCGATGTGGGACAGCGCCTGCGGGAAGTTGCCCAGCTGGGCCCCCGTGCGCGGGTCGATCTGTTCGGCGAACAGCCCCACGTCGTTGGCGTGCCCGAGGATCCGCTCGAACAGCCGCCGGGCCCGCTCCGGCTCACCTGCCATCACCAGGCACTCCACCAGCCAGAACGAGCAGAGCAGGAAGCCGGCCGGGTCGGTGTTCCAGCGCCGCACCAGCCCGTCGTCGGTGCCCAGCTCGCGTTCGACCACCGCGATGGTGGCGCGCATCCGCGGGTCGGACGCCTCCAGGAAGTGCACCACCGGCAGGAAGAGGGCCGAGGCGTCCAGCTCCGTCGAGCCGAAGGCCCCGGTGTACGCGCCGACCCGGTCGTTCCAGCCCTCGCGGAGCACGGTCGCGCGGATCTCGTCCCGGATGGCGGCCCAGCGGCGCGGGTCGGCGCGGTCGCCGAGTTGCGGGGCCAGCACGACCGCCCGGTCCAGCGCCGTCCAGCAGAGCACCTTGGACGACAGGTAGTGCCGGTCGGTGTCCCGGGTCTCCCACATCCCCCGGTCGGGCAGCCGCCAGGTCGCGGCGACCTGCTCGGCGAGCCCCACCACCATCTCCCGCAGCTCTTCCGCGAACGGCTCGCCGAGTTGCTCGTGCAGCCGCCAGACCGCCGAGATGACCTCGCCCGGCACGTCGAGCTGGCGCTGCCGCCACGCGTCGTTGCCGATCCGGACCGGCCGGCTGCCGGCGTACCCCCGCAGGTGGGTGCAGTCGTGCTCGGAGAGGTCCCGCTCCCCCTCCAGCCCGAACAGCACGGGCACCGGCGTCCCGCCGACCCGGCCGATCGAGCGGGCCGCCCAGGCGAAGAGCCGGGATGCCTCGGTCGGGCAGGCGGCCACCCAGAGGGCGCGCATGGTCATCGAGAAGTCGCGCAGCCAGGAGAAGCGGTAGTCGTAGTTGCGGTCGCCGCCGAGCCGCTCCGGCAACGACGTGGTCAGGGCTGCGGCGACCGCGCCGCTGCGGGCGTACGTCAGCCCGGTGAGCACGGTCGCGCCGTGTCGCACCTGCGGGGCGTACGCGCCGTCGTAGCGGTGCGTCTCCCGGAACCCCTCCCAGGCCCGCACCGTCTCGGCGAGCGCGACGACCGGGTCCAGCCGGGCCGGCCGGTCGCGGTACGCCGGCGCGTACGCCAGGTCGAAGCCGACGCGCTGCCCGGCGGCGACCTCGAACTCCTGCCGGACCCGGTCCTGGTCGGCACGCAGGGCCGGTCCGGTGCCGCGCAGCACCAGCGTGACCGGCCCGGCGGCGGCCAGCACGGCGCCGTCGTCCTGCTCGTGCAGGTACGGGGTGAGCAGGCCGTACTCGGGGCGCGGAACGAAGTCCAGCCCCATCCGGACCCGGCCGGTGAGCCCCTCGACCACCCGCAGCAGCACGGCCGGGGAGTCCATCCCCACCTCGTGGCCGCGCGCGCCGATCTCGGCGGAGAGGGCGTCGGTGACCGCGACGCTGCCGGAAGGCGTGTGGTGGACCGTGCGCAGCACCAGCGTGTCCGGCCGGTACGCCCGCTCCACCCGCGCCGGCGCGAGCGGCGCGAGCCGCCAGTGCCCGCCCCGTGGGTCCAGCAGCCGGCCGAAGACCGAGGCGCCGTCGAACCGGTCCGGGCACCACCAGTCGACCGAGCCGTCCCGCCCGACCAGCGCGCCGGAGCGGCAGTCGGAGAGGAACCCGTAGTCGGAGATCGGCGGCTGGTCCACCCGCGCCGGGTACCCGCGCCCGCCCGGATCAGGCCGGCGAGGGCGCGGGGGCCCTCGCCGGCCGGGCCGGGCCGGGCCGGTCAGGAGGTCGGCGGCTCGTCCTTGCCGGCCTCCTCCGCCGCGTCGGCCTCCTCCTTGGTCCGGTGCACGGCCTGGTCGGCGTGCTCGGGCGGGCCGTAGACGGTGTAGAGGACCAGCGGGTTGGGGCCGGTGTTGACGAAGTTGTGCTTCGTCCCGGCCGGTACGACCACCAGGTCGCCCTGGGCGACCTCCTTCTTCTCCCCGGCCACCCGGGCCTCGCCGGTGCCGCTGACGAAGGTGAGAATCTGGTCGGTGTCCTCGTGGACCTCCTCGCCGATCTCGCCACCCGGCGGGATCGTCATGATCACCAGCTGGGTGTGCTCACCGGTCCACAGCACCCGCCGGAAATCTGGGCTCTTCTCTGCGACGGTCGCGATCGTGAAATGCTCCATGCCGGGCACATACCCGGTGGCGGCCCCCGTCACGCCGGGAACGGCAGATGATGGAAATCCTCACTGATCCGGGGTTTGGGCCCGCCCGGACCGGGCATCGAGAGCATCAGCCGGCGCAACCGGGCCGGTCGAGCCAGGTCCCCGCCGGCGTACCGCCGTACGGCTGCGGTGGTGGGAGACGGCCGGAGCGCGGCGACGTTACGACCCCCGGGTCGCGGCGGCGCCGTGCGCCCGTGTCCGGGCCCGGTACCCGACCGGTCCCCGCCACCGGACGTGACGGGGACCGGATTTCGAGAGGTCAGGACGCGATGGTCAGGTGGAAAGACCGGTCCGCGGCCACCCCCGCCGAGGTGAAGGTCTGGACGAAGACCCCGTTGGGCACGCCGGCGCGGCCGACCACCGCGATCTCGCCGCTGGGCGAGCTGCCGATGCTGCCGGTCAGGCCGATCGTCCCGACGAACGCCGACTGGGACACGTCGTGGGCGAAGACGACCTGGTAGATGCCGACGCCGAGCCGGGTGGCGGAGGCGGCCCCGAAGCCGCGGACCAGCACCCCGGTGGACTCGATCACCGCCCAGAAGAGCTGCGCGGTGGGTGGCATCCCGGCGACGGTCGCGGGAACGAGTTGCGCGCCGGCCTCGGTGCGGTCGCTGGCGCTCGCGACGGGCTGATCGGCGGACTTGGCGGCTGTGGACATGGTGGCTCCTTGACTGCCGCCTGCGAGGGGCGGCGAGCTAGAGGGGTGAAAGGGAGATAAATACCGATCAGATGCCACTTGCCGGTTCAATCTGATCAATACCCTTTATGAGGCAAACGCTAATCGCTGCCGCCCCTCCAGAGCCAGCGCAGGCGCTGTCCAATCATGGACTCTCGGCTATGTGATCACGCCATCGAGCTGCGCATACATCGCCGCAGCGGGTGCAGCCAGGCGGGCCGGAGGGTCAGCCGTCGCGGTGCAGCCAGGCGAGCAGGTCCGGCGGGGCGAGGGCGGCGGTCCGGGCCCGATACCGGGCCAGCGTCGCCGCGTCGAGCAGCTCCCGGCCCTGCCCGGAGCGACCGCGCCGGAAGAAGGCCGACCGGTCCTTCAGCACGCCCGCCGGGTCGGGGACGAGCCGGTCGGCCCGCTGGCGCATCCGGTCGAAGGTGGCGGCCTCGACCAGCTCCGGCCAGCGCGGCGCGGGCACCTCGATGCCGAACCGGCCGGCCAGCGCGCGCATCTGCCCGTCCAGGTCGGCCACCAGGTCGTCGTAGTGCACCAGAGTCACGTTGGGCCGGTCCCGGCGGGCCCAGGCATCACCGAGATGCCACATCACCCCCTGGAGGGAGTCCATCTCCTCGCGCGGGTCGGCCTCCCGGTCCACCCAGCGCCCCAGCGCCTCCACCAACGGGGTACGCGGGGCGGGCGGCCCCTGCGGCGCAGGCTGGCCGGTCAGCTCCGCCAGCCGCTCCCGGTCGAGGTTGCCGCTCTGGTGCCAGAGGGAGACCGCCATGTCCAGCGGGTGCCGGGCCACCACGACGTAGTGCGCCCGGTCGTCCAGCGGGATCCCGTCGAGCGGGGTGTGGGTCTTGACGAACCGGCGGTGCGGCTGGGCGGCGAGCCGGGCGTACACCTCGTCGCGGGGCTCGACCAGCCAGTCCAGCCAGGGCGACAGCTCCGGCAGCGGCGCCGGCAGGTCGGGTGTGCCGAACACCAGCAGGGCGCAGATCATCTGCATCCAGGTGGTGCCGTTCTTGGACCGGGTGCTGATGACGATGTCGCCGTCGCGAAAGGGGAAACCGTGCCACCGGGCGCTGTCCTCGTCGGACGAGCGGTAGCGAATGGGGGTGCCGGGCACCCGAGGATGGTAGCGACCGGCGCGCCCGCGCGCCCGCATTTGCCGGAAGCCCTGTGACGAGCGCCGATGTGTCGCTACATTGAACTATGGTGCCCGCGCACTGGGGTCGGGCGGCGGAGCCGGTCTACCGCCCCGTCCTCACCGGTCGACGGAGCACGCTGGAGGCGCTCCGGCACCTCGACGGCGTCACGGCCGCCCTGCTCGCCCCGGTGCTCGACGTGTCCACGATGGACCCGTCCCTTCCGGACAGCCTCACCCGGCTACCGCCGGGGCTGCTGCCGGCGGTCGACGTGACCGCGCTGCCCGACGGGGTGGGCGGCGAACTGGTCCGCTGGGGCGTACCGCTGGTCCCGGTGGCGGGGCTCACGGAGAGCGACGCACGGCTGACGGCGCACGGCCTGGCGGCCCGGGCGTACGCCGACCGGCTGGTGGTGCGGCTACGGGCCGGCCTCGACCGGTCGGGCCCGGACGCGACGACGGCCGCGGTGGAGCGGATCTGGCGGCTCACCGGGCTGGCCCCGGAACAGTGCGAACTCCTCGTGGACGCCGGGGACGTCTGCTGCCCCGCCGACGTCCGGTCGGCGGAGCCGCGGGTCCGCCGGCTGGTGGACTGGGCGCGGCGGCACGCCTGGCAGGCGGTGACCGTGGCGGCCGGCGGGGTGCCGCCGGGGTTGTCCCGGCTCCCCACCGACGAGCCGGTACGCCTGGACCGCTGGGACTGGCTGCTCTGGCTGCGGCTGGCCGACCTCGGCGTCGGGTACGGCGACTACGGAGTCGACTGCGCGGTGCCCGGGGCGGACGCCGCCGGGGACCGGCTGCCCACCGTCCGCTACACGACCGACGGGGCGTGGTGGGTGTACCGCTGGTCGCGGCGCGGCGGCCGGGGCGACGAGCGGGTGGCGGACCTGTGCCGGACGCTGGTGTCGGCACCGCACTGGCCTGCGGGCGGGGCGGGCTTCTCCTGGGGCGACCACGAGATCCTGCGCCGGTCCCGGGGCATGGCCGGGGCCGGGTCGACGACGAACTGGGCGGCCTGGAGCACCTCGCACCACCTGGCCCGGGTGCTGTTCGACCTCAGCCGACCGGAGGGGGCGCGGCCGGCGGACGACCGGCGACCCGGGACGCGGCCCGGCGGGGAGGACCGCGCGTGGTCGGGTGGCGAGCGCCGGACCGGCGGGTGGCGCGGCGGCCCGGAGCGTGGCCGCCCCGGCCGACCGCACCGGGGCGGCGAGACCGGACGGGCCGACTGAGTCGCGGCGGCCCCTCCTCGCGGGTAGCGGCCCCTCCTCGCGGTGAAGCCGGAGCGACTACTCCTTGTCGGTGAAGCCGAACTGGACGATCCCCTCGTCGTCGACGCTGGCGTCGACCGAGGTGTCGCTGAGCAGCTCGGCGGCGTCGGAGTCGAGGAAGATCCGGGCCCCCTCGGTGTCCACCACCTGGTCGCCCTGCGCCGGCTCGGGCACCAGCTCGATGGTGAGCGAGCCGGCGTCGGCGTCGGCGGCGATGCGCAGGCCGCCGTCCTGCAAGACGTCCTCCTGGGCGGCGAGGTCGCGGATCACGAGCACGGCGTTGTCGGTCATGGTCAGCATGGTGGACTCCTCGTGGGTTCTTCCGGTCGCGGATCGGCGCAGGCCGGGCTCAGCCCGCGGACGAGCACGCGGGGGAGCTGGGCGACGAAAGGCCCGTCGCCGTACGAAACGGGGCAGGTCGCATGCCCCTCCCTGCCTACGTTGCCTCCTGACGGGGCATCCGTCAAATAGACCATGCTCGACCGATTCCATACACCAAAACCGGCTCCCAGCTGCCCATACACTACCTACGCTGGGCTCATGGACGACGCGAGGCGGTATGCGGCCGGGTTCACCGGCACCCTGCTGCTGGTCTTCTCGGACGGCACGGCGCGAACCCCTGACCTACCTGGTTTGGCAATAACCTTCACCTGATGGGGTTTCCGGGCAGAAAACTGCATGGCAGCATCAGCGCATGCACCGTCGTCTCTTCCCCCGGGCGCTCGCGCTGGCGGCGCTGGTCGCCGTCGCGGCCACGGCCGGCGCCCCCACCGCCACCGCCGAGGCGCCCACCCCCGCGCGGACGCGGCTCACCGCGACCATCGACGCGATCCTGGCCGACTCCCGGCTCGCCGGCGCGCAGGCTGGGGTGGTCGTGGTGGACACCACGACGGGCGAGACCCTCTACGACCGCAACGGCGACCGTCGGCTGGTCCCGGCCTCCAACACCAAGCTGTTGACCTCGACGGCGGCGCTGGCGCTGCTCGGCCCGGGCCACCGGTTCAACACCACGGTGAGCGCGGACGGGCGGCGACGGGCCGGGCTGGTCTCCGGGAATCTCTACCTACGCGGCGGCGGCGATCCCACCATGCTCGCCGCCGACTACGACGAGCTGGCCACCCAGGTCGCCGCAACCGGCATCCGGGTGGTGACCGGGGACCTGGTGGCCGACGACACCCGCTACGACGACACCCGGCTCGGCTCGGACTGGACCTGGGACGACGAGCCCTACTACTACGCCGCGCAGGTCTCGGCGCTGACCGTCGCGCCGGACACGGACTACGACGCGGGCACCGCGATCGTGCACGCCGCCCCGGCCACCACGGCCGGGGGGAAGCCGGCGGTCACCATGACCCCGCCGAACGGGTACCTGCGGATCGACAACCGCGCCGAGACCGTGTCCGCCGGGGAGACCACCCTTTCCTTCGAGCGCGCGCACGGGAGCAACACCGTCGTCGTCACCGGCCAGATCGCCGTGGGCGCGGACCAGGCCAGCGAGTGGGTGACCGTCTGGGAGCCGACCGGGTACGCCGCCGACGTGTTCCGCGCCGCCCTGCGCCGGCACGGCGTCCGGGTGCTCGGCCGGACGGTGCCCGGGCGGGCCACCCCGGCCGACGCCACCCCGATCGCCGGGCACGACTCGATGGCCCTGGCCGAACTGATGGTGCCGTTCCTCAAGCTGTCCAACAACGGTCACGCCGAGGTGCTGACCAAGGAGATCGGCCGCGTCCTCACCGGCTCCGGGACCTGGCCGGCCGGGCTCACCGCGATCAGCGAGTACGTCGCCGACACCGGGATGGACACCGGGACGCTGCGCCAGCGGGACGGCTCCGGGCTGTCCCGGCGAAACATGATCCCGCCGGCCCAGCTCGCCGCCCTGCTCGCCACGGTCCGCGCCGAGCCGTGGTTCGACGCCTGGTACGCCGCGCTGCCGGTCGCCGGCAACGCCGACCGTTTCGTGGGCGGCACCCTGCGCAGCCGGATGCGCGGCACCGCTGCGGCGGACAACGTGCACGCCAAGACCGGCAGCCTGACCGGCGCGTCCGGCCTCTCCGGCTACGTCACCGACGCCGACGGGCATCTGCTGGCCTTCTCCGTCGTGCTGAACAACTACCTCGCCTCGTCGGTCAAGGGGCTGGAGGACCAGATCGCGATCGTGCTGGCGTCGTACACCGACAGGGATCCGGGGGCGGCGCGGGCGGCGCCGCCTGCTGCGCCCGACACGCCGCGGACCCCCGAGGGCAGGGAGTGTTCCTGGGTGAAGCCGATCGCCTGTTGACCGACCCGGACCCCTTCCGGGTGCGGAGGAAGGGGCCCGGGTCGCAGGCCACGGGGAGTGGCGGCGGGCCCGCCGGGACGGGAGGCGGGCCCGCCGCGTCTTCAGGCGCCGGGGCGGTCGGGCGGGCGGACCGTCACGGTGGGGTCGCCCCGCTCGATCAGCGCGTCGATCTCGGCGGACCGCAGACCGCGCAGCGTGAGCACCCGCCGGCCCCAGCGGTGCAGCCGGCACGGGTGCGGGCTCGCGTCGTTGCGGCAGACCGTCCCGCCCGACCAGCGCCGGGGCGCGTGCACCACCACCGCCCGCACCGCGAACTGGGCGTCCTCCCCCGTGATGTACGGGGGCAGCGGGATCTCCCGGAGCGTCTCCCCCGACTCCTCGACGCCGAGGGAAGCCGCGGGACGGACGGTACGGGTGGCGGTGCTGCTCATCGGTGAAGCCTCCACAGTGGATGGACGGACCGGGACAGCAGAAAACGTACGGCCGCTCCGCGGCGACGCGACGGACAAACTGTCCTCCGGGGGGCGTCTCCGCCCCGACCGGCCCGGCGGCCGGGGACGCCGGGGACGGCTCAGAACCCGCCGGGGTCAGCCGAGCCGGAAGCCGAGCGCCCGGGCCAGCACCAGCGCCTGTTCGGCGTCGATCAGCGCGTCGGCCCGCTCCACCACGGTCGGGTCGAGCGCGGACAGGTCACTGCCCCGCAGGTCGGCACGGGAGAGGCGGGAGCCGTGCAGCTGGGCACCGGACAGGTCGACGCCGGTGACCGTGGCGCCGGTCAGGTCGGCGCCGGTCAGGTCCACCTCGCGCATCCGCACGTCGGTCAGGCGCGCCCCGCGCAGGTCGGCCCCCGGCAGGGCCACGAACGACCAGTCCCCGCCGTCGATCCGCAGCGGACGCAGGTCGCACTCCGCGAAGCTGCTGCCGACCAGCTTGCAGCCGGTGAACTCGGCGTCGAAGAGGTTGCACCGTTTGAAGACGCAGCGGGTGAAGGCCGAGTCGGTGTGCCGGGAGGCGTTGAACGCCACGTTGCCGAAGGTGCAGCCGGTGAAGACGGCACCCCGGCTGACCGCCTCGGTCAGGTCCACGTGGAAGAACTCGCAGCGCACGAAGTGCCGGTCGACCAGCTCCTCGCCGTACCAGTCGTCGTGGCGGAAGGTCACGTCCTCGGTCGGCTCCAACACCTGGTCAGCCTACTGGGCAAGCCGGCATCTTCCGCACAGCCCGTACCGGCTAGTAGGTTCGGCGGGTGAGTGTGGCGCGCAGCACCGACCCCGACCGGCTCGGCTTCGATCCCGCCCGGCTGGGGCGGATCGACGAACACTTCGGCAGGTACGTCGACGAGGGGCGGCTCGCCGGCTGGCAGATCGTCGTCACCCGCCGGGGCGAGATCGCCCACTCCTCGACCTACGGCCTGCGGGACCGGGAGGCGGGCGCCCCGGTCGAGCCGGACACCCTCTGGCGCATCTACTCGATGACCAAGCCGATCATCTCAGTCGCGGCGATGATGCTGTGGGAGGAGGGCCGGTTCGAGCTGACCGACCCGATCAGCCGCTGGCTGCCGGAGTTCGCCGACGCCCGGGTCTACGACAGTGGCCCGGTGACCAGCCCGCACACGGTGCCGGCGGTCGAGCCGATCCGGATCTGGCACCTGCTCACCCACACCGCCGGGCTGACGTACGGGTTCGCCCAGGTCTCGGTGGTCGACGGCCTGTACCGGGCCGCCGGCTTCGACCTCAGCGTGCCCACCGGGGCCGACCTGACCGCCGCCACGCGGACGCTGGCCCGGCTGCCGCTGCTCTTCCAGCCGGGCAGCAGCTGGAACTACGGGGTCGCCACCGACGTGCTCGGCCGGCTCGTCGAGGTCGTCTCCGGCCGGCGGCTGGACCAGTTCCTCGCCGACCGGATCCTGCGCCCGCTGGGCATGACCGACACCCGCTGGTGGGTCGACGAGCCGGACGCCAAGCGGCTGGCCGCCCTGTACGCCCCGAACCCGGCGACCGGCCAGATATTCCGCGCCGACTCGATCGGCCGGGCCGCGCTGACCGAGCCGACGTGGCTGTCCGGCGGCGGCGGGCTGGTCTCGACGGCCGGCGACTACCACCGCTTCACCCAGATGCTGCTACGCGGCGGCGAGCTGGACGGCGTGCGCCTGCTCGGGCCCCGGACGGTGCGCTTCATGACCCGCAACCACCTGCCCGGCGGTCGGGACCTGGCCTCGTTCTCCCCGTCCGGGTTCGCCGAGACGGTGCTGGAGGGCGTCGGGTTCGGCCTCGGCTTCGCCGTGGTGCAGGACCCGGTCCCGGCCCGGGTGCCGAGCAGCGTCGGCGAGTACTACTGGGGCGGGATGGCCAGCACCGCGTTCTGGGTGGACCCGGTGGAGGAGGTCACCGCGCTGCTGTTCACCCAGCTTCTGCCGTCGAGCACCTACCCGCTGCGAACGCAGCTGCGTCAGCTCGTCTACTCCGCCCTCGTCGACTGAGCCCGGTCGGGTCCGACGGTCGCGGCCTCCCGCCCGGGATCGCCGGAACGGCGCCGCCGGGGCGCTCGGCTCCATAGCCTGGGGACGACGACGACGGCCGCTCGGACGGGTGCGGCGCGGGAGGCGGTCAGGCGATGAGCGACATCGTGGTGTTCGGGGCCGGCGGCACGGCGGGTTCGCGGATCACCGCCGAGGCGGTGAACCGGGGCCACCGGGTGACCGCGGCGGTGCGCCGGCCGGAAGCGGTCAGCTACCTGCCGGCCGGGGTCGACCTGGTCACCGGCGATGCCACCTCGGCACGCAGCGTACGGGAGCTGGCCCCGGGCGCGGACGCGATCGTGGTGGCGGTCGGCGGCGGGGAGCGGGCGCTGTGGCGGGACGCGGCGGAGAACCTGATCACGGTGCTGCGGGACCTGCCCAACCCGCCCCGGGTGATCCACGTCGGCGGCGGGGCGACCCTGCTCAACCCGAGGGGCGTCCCGTTCCTCGAGGAGCCGGACTTCCCCGAGGAGTACCGGGACTCGGCGCTGGGCCAGGCCGACGCCTTGGCCTGGTACCGGTCCTCGGCCGAAGGGGTGACCTGGACGTACGTCTCCCCACCGCCGCTGGAGTTCCACCCCGGCGAACGCACGGGCCACTACCGGACCGGCACGGACGAGCCGGTCACCGACGAGCGGGGCCGCGCGGTGCTGAGCTACGAGGACCTGGCCGTCGCCGTCGTGGACGAGATCGAGCACCCGCGCTTCGAGAACATGCGCTTCACCGCCGGATACTGAGCCGCCGGGTTCTGGGCCGCAGGGAACCGGGCCGCCGGGACCGGGCCGTGTGCCGTCAGTCGTTTCTACCAGTGTCCGCCGAGCGGGGCCGGGCTGCGGTCCGTCCCGTGGGCTGGGCCGGCACCCGGGGTCGCACGGTGGGCCGCCACGCCCGGCCGTTGGCGTAGATCACCCGGAAGCCCAGGTACGCCGCCAGGGGCGCCCAGTGTGCGGAGCCCATCCGCAGCTCGGCGGCGTTGTGCCGGTGCCCGTTGGCGAGCACGTCGAGCAGCACGGTCTCGAACGCGGCCGACTCCACCCAGTCGACCTCCCGGGTGACCACAGATCAACGCGGCGCCGGTGGCGTCGAGGAAGTCGCGCAGCACGGCGTCGGACGCCCGCAGCACCGAGCAGCTGCCGAAGTAGAGCCGCCGGCCGTCGCACCGGCCGGCCATCCGCTCGGCCACGTCGGCGAGGTCGACGGAGTCCCAGTCGGTGAGGCAGAGCCGGCTCGGCTCGCCGTGCATGGCGAAGAAGCCCACCCGGTAGTCGGCGTACTGCTTGAGCAGCCAGCGGTCGAGGAAGTAGAAGAGCTCGTCCCGGGTGGCCGCGTCCTTGTGGATGAACCGGATCTTGCCAAGCCGTTCGAGCAGCTCCAGGGTCGGCAGGACTGATCCGCGCTCGTTGAGGTCGCGGTGCCACTGCCCCTCGACACAGAAGACGCCACCACGTGCCACAGCCACCTCCCCCCAGCCCTCGGTGACGTTACCGCCGGCCACCCGCGCCCCGACAGTCACCCTCCGTCGGATCCGAATCACGTTTCCGTCACGCCGCGCCCCGCGTACCGTTCCGGCCGTTCCGTGCATCGGCGACCCGCAATGGGGTGTCCCCATTTCACCCTCCTTTCCCGGCAGATCCCCAACCCCGGGAAAAGCAAGAACAATTCCGGTTATTCGTCTCCGGAAGGACGCCACGGTGCGAGGGTGGAACGGACGGGACGTCCCGGTCGACGGACCCGGCTCACCCCATTCGCTCTCCTTACGGGAGGACTTCCGTGCGTGCCGAAACCTTGAAGCGGGCCGTGGTCGCGTTCGCCCTGGCGTTGCCCGGCGTCGCGATCGCCACGGTGGTGGCCGCCCCGGCGGCCCACGCCGACGGCTGCTACACCTGGAAACGAAACCTGTACCAGGGGCGCTCCGGCGACGACGTCCGCCAACTCCAGATCCGGGTCGCCGGGTGGGCCGGCACCCGGGACATCGTGGAGAACGACGGCCGGTACGGCCCGAAGACCGCCGCCGCGGTCAAGCGCTTCCAGTCGGCGTACGGGCTGAAGGCCGACGGGGTCGCCGGGCCGCAGACGTACACCAAGCTGTACGCGCTCCAGGACAACGACTGCACCCCGCGTCACTTCAGCTACAAGGAGTTGGACAACGGCTGCGGCCTGGGCGGCTGGAGCGGGGGCCCGCTGTCGGCGACGAAGACGAAGGCCAACGCGCTGCGCACCATGTGGAAGCTGGAGGCGCTGCGGCGCGAACTCGGGGACAAGCCGCTGCTCGTCACCAGCGGCTTCCGCAGCAAGGAGTGCAACCAGCAGGTCGGCGGGGCATCGGACAGCCAGCACCTCTACGGCACCGCAGCCGACCTCGTCCCCCGCGACTCGTCGTTGTGCGACGCCGCCCGCGCGGCCCGCGACCACGGCTTCAGCGGAATCTACGGCCCCGGGTACCCGGACCACGGCGACCACGTCCACGTGGACTCCCGCCGGGAGAACAACAGCGATCAGACGTCGAACACGACCGTCTGGTCCGCGCCGAACTGCGGGATCGGCACCAGCGGCGACTGACCGGGGCCGCCAGGCGGACGCCGCCGGCTCGACCGCGAGGACTGCCCCGCGGCCGCGCCGGCGCGCCGGAGCGCGTCATCTGCCCGTCGACGGGGTGTTCGACCTTCCCTCTCCGGCTTGCAGGCCCCAGGGGATACGCGCGCTACCGACATCATCGACCCCTGCCGAGTCGGTCTTCGCCGGGTCGACCCCCTGCCGGGTCGGTCTACCCTCCGTTGGCTCCTATGGAGCTGCCCCGTTTGTGCGGTCGATGGAGCGGGAGCGTAAACGGGGCAGCTCCAAAGGGGCCGAAGGACGGGTCCCCGACCGGATGCGGGGTGCAATCGTCCGGCCGTCACCCGACTGCCCGATACACGGGGCGGCATGGGGCGGGCGGGGGCGGGGCGCAGGGAGCAGCGGCGGTGGCCGGATCAGGCGAGGCCGGCGTCGTGGACCAGGATGGCGACCTGGACGCGGTTGTTCAGGTCGAGCTTGGTGAGCAGGCGGGAGACGTACGCCTTGACCGTGGCCACGCTCATGAACAGCTCGCCGGAGATCTCGGCGTTGGTCCGGCCCTGACCGAGCGCCACCGCGACCTCCCGTTCCCGCTCGCTGAGCCCGGCCAGCATCCGTAGGGCCCGTTCGCGGCGGGGGTCGACGCCGGCCGGCCCGGACGCGGTGACGTGCCGGATCAGTTGCCGGGTGACCGTCGGTGAGAGGGTGGCCTCCCCGGCTGCGACCCGGCGCACCGCCCGGACGATCTCGGCGGGCGGAGTGTCCTTGAGCAGGAACCCGGCCGCCCCGGCGCGCAGCGCCCGCAGCACCTGGTCGTCGGCGTCGAAGGTGGTCAGGACGAGGACCTCGGGCGGACGGGGCTGGGCGCGCAGCGCCTCGGTGGCGGCGAGCCCGTCCACCCGGGGCATCCGGATGTCCATCAGCACCACGTCGGGCGCGCAGGCGGCGACGGCGGCCGGCACCTGGTCGCCGTCGGCGGCCTCGCCGACCACCCGCAGGTCGGGCACGCCGCCGAGGATCATCGACAGGCCGGCCCGGACCAGGGCGTCGTCGTCGACGATCAGCACCCGCACGGGCTCCCCCGGGTGTCCCTGTCCGGGGCTGCCGCCGTCGTGTTCCCGCCCGGTCATGCCGGCCAGGGTAGCCAGGCGGTCAGCCGGAAGTCGCCAGCCCCGTCCCGCCCGTGCTCCAGGCGCCCGCCGGCCAGGCTGACCCGTTCGGCGACGCCGACCAGGCCGGTGCCGGTGCCGGGGATGGCGGGCTGCGACTCGGCCCCCACCGGCCAGCGGTTGCGGACGTCGACGGTCAGCCCTTCGCCGGGTGCCCCGGAGAGCCGGACGGTGACGGCCGCGCCCGGCGCGTGCTTGCGGGCGTTGGTCAGCCCCTCCTGGACGATCCGGTACGCGCCGCGCCCGAGCGCGGCGGGCGAGGTCCCGGCCGCGTCGACGGTGTCGACCACCTCCACCCGCATGCCGGCGGCCCGGGACTCCGCGACCAGCGTGGGAACGTCGGCCAGGGTGGGCTGCGGACGTTCCACCGCGGCCGGCTGCGGCGCCGACCGGGCCGCCGGGGTGGGGGCGGGTCCGGGCCGGGCCGACCCGGTCGACACCCGGCCCGACGACGCCGGGCCGGGTGGGGGCGGGTCGTCGGCGCGGAGGACGCCGATGACCTCGCGCAGGTCCTGGAGGGCGGCGTGGGCGCTCTCCCGGATCACGCCGGCCGCCCGGGCGACCTCCTGCGGCGGCGCGTCCGGCCGGAACTCCAGCGCGCCGGCGTGCAGGCTGAGCAGCGAGATCCGGTGTGCCAGCACGTCGTGCATCTCCCGGGCGATCCGGGTGCGCTCCAACTGCCGGGCCTGCGCCACCCGGAGCTGCTGCTCCGCCTCGGCCCGCTCGGCCCGGTCGCGCAGGGACAGGATGAGCTGCCGGCGGGCCCGGACGAACATCCCCCAGGCGAGCACCGAGCCGGTGAAGACGGCCGCCCAGGCCAGCTCGCCCCGGAATCCGATCGCCGGGTCGGGGCGGAGCAACGCGTAGCTGACGCTGGTCAGCGCGCTGCCGCCGAACACCAGCGCGGCCTGCGACAGCGGCCGGTGCACCACGACCGTGAACATGATGACCACGAGGGCCACCGCGGCGGTCGCCGAGAACAGCCCGAGCGGCAGGGTGGCCACCGCCAGGCCGAGGGGCCAGCGGCGGCGGAGCCACAGCGCCGCGCAGGCCAGCAGCCCGAGCACCGTGTCGAGGCCCTGCAACCACTCGTACGGCAGCCGCCCGGCCACCTCCGGAACGGGCTGGCCGGCGTCCCAGGCGGCGACGACGGCCCAGCCGAGGGCGAACAGGAAGAGGTGGGCGTCCACCAGCCAGTCGCGGGTGGTCCGTCGGGGTCGCGCCCCGGACGACGCCACGTCGGCGAGGGCACCCGGCAGCAGCCAGGGATGATCCGGTACGACGGCGCTGGTCACCACCCCATGCTAGGAAGGCCGCAGCCCCGCCGACAGCTACCAAAGTCGACGCCGGCCGTGGCCGGAGGTCGATGTGGTTCTCGACCGGTGACCGCAGCGCCCGGCCGGGTGGCGCGGGCAGGCTCGACCCATGATCGAAGTTGAGCACCTGACCAAGCGGTACGGCGGTCGCGCCGCCGTCGACGACGTCAGCTTCACCTGCGCGCCGGGCAGCGTCACCGGCTTCCTCGGCCCGAACGGGGCCGGCAAGTCCACCACGATGCGGATGATCTGCGGGCTGGCCCCGCCGAGCGCGGGCACCGCCACCGTCTGCGGAGTGCCGTACCGACGGCTCGCGAACCCGGGCCGGGTGGTCGGGGTGCTGCTGGACGCCTCAGCGCAGCACTCCGGGCGGACCGGGCGGGAGGTGCTGACGCTGGCCGCCGCCACGATGGGCGTGCCCCGGCGGGAGGTCGACGTGAAGCTCGACCAGGTCGGGCTGGGCGCAAGTGCCGCGCGGCGGCGCGTCGGCGCGTACTCGTTGGGGATGCGGCAGCGGCTCGGCCTGGCGCACGCGCTGCTGGGCGACCCCCGGGTGCTGATCCTGGACGAGCCGGCGAACGGCCTGGACCCGGAGGGCATCTTCTGGATGCGCGGCCTGCTGCGCGACTTCGCCGACCGGGGCGGCACCGTGCTGCTCTCCTCCCACCTGCTGAGGGAGGTGGAGGCGGTGGCCGACCAGTTGGTGGTGATCGGGGGTGGTCGGGTGGTCGCCTCCGGCGGCACGGACGAGCTGCTGGCCGACGCCGGCACGCTGGTCCGGGCCCGCGACGGGGAGGCCCTGGGGCGGGCGCTGGCCCACGCCGGCCTCGCCGCGACAATCGCCGCCGGCCCGGCCGCGTCGCCCGGCGGCGGCCTGTTGGTCCAGGCCGAGCCCGGCGTGGTCGGGCAGGCAGCGGCGGACGCGGGGGTCGTCCTCACCGAGCTGCGCCCGGCCGGCGGCGGTGGCCTGGAACAGCTCTTCCTCACCCTCACCGGCGGCACGTCGACGAAGGAGACCACCGCATGAGCGCGAGCACCGCCCCCACCGCACCCGCCGTCGCCCCGCCGGCTCACCCGGGGGTACGCGGATCGTCGCTGCCCCGGCTGACCGCCGTCGAGCTGCGCAAGCTCGTCGACACCCGGGCCGGGCGGTGGCTGCTGGCCGGCATCGGCCTGATCTCCGTCGCGATCGCCGTGGTGCAGCTGTGGGTGCTGGCCGACGACGAACAGACGTTCACCGCGTTCTTCGTCCCGCAGCTGCTGCCCGCCGGCCTGCTCCTGCCGGTGCTGGGCATCCTGTCGATCACCGGGGAGTGGTCCCAGCGCACCGCGCTGACCACGTACGCGCTGGTGCCCCGCCGGGAGCGGGTGATCGTCGCGAAGCTCGCCGCGGTGGTGCTGGCCGCGCTGGCGTCGGTGCTGGTCACCCTGGCCGTCGCCGCAGTCGGAACGCTGGTCGCGAAGGCGACGGGCGGGTCGGGCGACTGGTCGTTCGAGGCCGCCCGGCTGTTGCACGCGGTGGTCCTACAGGTGCTGGGGGTGCTGATGGGTGCGGCGTTCGGCCTGCTGCTGCTGAACACCCCGGTGGCGGTGGTCACCTACCTGCTGCTGCCGACGGTCTGGGCGGTGCTGGCCGGCATGGTCGCGGCGCTGCGGGAGCCGGCCCGCTGGCTGGACACCAGCGTCGCCATGGAGCCGCTGTTCGGCCCGGAGGTGACGGCCGGCCAGTGGGGGCGGATGGCCGTGTCGGTGCTGGTCTGGACGGTGCTGCCGCTGGCCGGCGGGCTGGTCCGCACGCTGCGGCGGGAGGTGTCCTGACCATGAGTGCCGGGGACGCGCCGACGCGGGTCGACGGCGGGGCGGGCGAGCTGGCGGTCATGTGGGGCGGCTTCCCGCTGGTCGGGGCCGGCGCAGGCTGGCTGCTCACCGCCGTCGCCGGCCCGGTCGCCGGGCTGCCGTGGGTGCCCGTTCCGGGCTGGTTCGAGGCGCTTGCCGGGCTGCCCCGGCCCCAGGTCACGATCGGTGCGCTGGCGCTCGGCGCGCTGGCCGGGCTCGTCGTCGCCGGGATCGGCACCTGGGAGCGGCTGCGGGTCGAGGTGGACGCGCGGCAGGTCCGGCTGCGCTGCGCCGGGCGGGACCAGGAGGTGGCCCGTTCCGCCGTGCGGGTGGTGTTCGTCGACCGGCGGGACCTGGTGCTGCTGGGCGACGGGGAGGAGGAACTGGCCCGGGAGCACGGCGACGTGAGCGCCGGGCGGCTGGCCGCCGCGTTCCGGGGGCACGGCTGGCCCTGGGCGGACGCGGACCCGCACCAGGACGCGTACCGGCGGTGGGTGGACGGGCTGCCGGGGCTGCCGGCGGGGGCGGACGCCCTGCTGCGGGCGCGGCAGGGGGCGGTGGACCGGGGCCGGCGCGGGGACGCCGACGACCTGCGGCGGGAGTTGGCCCGGCTCGGGGTGGTGGTGCGGGACGAGGAGAAGCGGCAGTACTGGCGGCTGACCCGCCGGGCGGCCCCGGGGTGAGGCTACCGGCGCTCGGCGTTGGCCGACCGGCGCTGGGGGCGGCCCACCGAGGCCAGCAGCTCGTCCAGCGCGTCGACCTCGGCCCAGCCGTTGACCGAGACCCGGCCGGTGGCGTCGACGGTCACCTCGACCCGGTCCGGTGTCCGGGGCAGCTCGTCGAGCAGCCCCGGGAAGCGGTCGTTGAGCAGCGCGAACTCCTGGTTGGTGGAGCCCACCCAGGGCCGGTCGGTGTCGACCAGGTCGGCCCGGAACGGCCCGGCGACCAGCAGGTCGGTCTCGGCCAGCAGGGCTGCCACGTCCTCGCGTCCGCTGTCGACGGCGCGGCGCAGGCCGTCGCGGGTGTAGCCGGTGAAGGTCATCACCGACCGGCCGGCCCGGCGCACCCCGGCGGCCACCTCGGCCAGCGCGCCGGCCTGGTCGAACGGCTCTCCGCCGAGCAGGGTCACCCCCTGCGTGCCGGCGGCGAGGACCCGCTCGACCAGTTCGGCCGGCGCGACGAGTTCTCCGCCCCGGAACGTCCAGAGCTGGGGGTTGAAGCAGCCCGGGCAGCGGATCGCGCAGCCCTGCACCCACAGCGCGGTCCGCTCGCCGGGACCCTCGGCCCGGGTCGACGCGAGGAACCGGGCCAGCGCCACCAGTTCCGGCCCGGCGGCGGAGCGCCGCACCGGGCCGGTCTCAGAAATCGAGTACGCGTCCACCGGACGTCCCCGGGTGGGCGGGCGGCCCGCAGACCAGCAGGTCGCGCAGGCGGGCGTACTCGTGCGGGGCCAGCTCGGCGGCGGCGGCGAACTCGGCGACGCTGCCGAACCCCCGGCGGGCCTCCCGGGCGACGAGCACCCGCCCGGCGCGGGCGGCGTCGAAGCCGGGGAGCGCGGCGAGCTGCCCCGCCCCGGCTGCGTTGACGTCCACCGGGGACGGCGCGGCGTCCGGCGGCGGGCTGGTGGGCGGGCCGAAGACCGGCGCGCCGAAGTCCAGCGGCGCGCCGAAGCCCAGCGGCGCGGCGGTCGGGTCGGCCATGGGCAGCAGCGGGCCGGCGGTCGGGTCGCCCGGGACCTTGGTCGCGGCCGGGCCGGCGGCCCAGTACCCGCCCGGCTGCCCGACGACGGGCGGGCCGGAGACGGGGCTGCCGAACCCGCCGCCCACCGGCGGGCCGGGCGGCGGGGCGAGGACCCCGGGCGGGTACGCGGACCCGGGCCAGCCCGGCGCGGGCCGGGCGTACCCGGGCCGGTGGCCGGCCCGCCACCGCAACCAGAACACGTTGACCCCGAGTGCGTGCATCACGCTGACCACCCAGGCCGCGAACCACAGGCCGAAGCACCAGGCGCTGGCGTCGCTGCCCTTCTCGGCGACGCCGATCCCGATGAAGCCGCCCCAGCTGGCGAGCAGGTAGACGATGCCGGGAATCCACCAATCCGAGCGCCGGGCCCGGATGCCGACGTAGAGGAAGCCGATCCCGCCGAAGCAGCTGAACCCGAAGATCGGCAACAGCAGCCACCAGCTGTGCCGCAGCCGCCACCAGACGTTGACCCTGGGCGAGCGCACCGGCGGCGCGCCGGCCCAGGTGGGCGGACCGGGCGGCGGGTACCCCTTCGGGCCGGCAGCGGGCGGGAGCGGATACCCGGGCGGGCCGGGCGGCGGGTACGCCGGTGGGCCCGACGCGGGCGGCCAGCTCGGCGGCCAACCGTCAGGCGCGGTCGACATCGTGCTGCTCGTCGGCGACGACGGTCGCCACCCGGTCGCGGTCGGCCGTGTACGCGCTGCGCACCGTCCGCGCGTCGAGCAGGTCCTCCAGCACGGCCACGTAGTCGAGGCAGCTCTCGCCGAGCAGGCCCTGGGTCTCGGCGCTGACCGAGCCGTCCGGGTTGACGGTGACGACGACGCGGGGCTGGCCGGTCACCGGTCCCGCTCCTGCACGGCGAAGACCAGCCGGACCGAGGCGTCCTCGGTGACCTGCTCCGATTCCAGTCGCAGCCCGGCGTCCGGGGCCTGGGCCCGCAGTCGTTCCAGCACCGCGCCCTGCACCTGCCGCCCGTACGCGGCGTCGACCGACCGGACGATCTCCACCGCCCGCGCCTCGTCGACCTCGCCGCTGAGGTGCGCGGTCCAGATGCCGTCCGGGCCGCGGAGGAAGCCGGCCCGTACCCCGGCCCAGTCGGCGGTGATCTCGTCGGTGGCGGCGGTCACCGCCGCGCCGGTGTCCCGCAGCGCGGCGGCGAGCAGCGTCTCGTCACGCATCCGGGTCTGCACCTGGCAGACCATCCGGCCGTCGCCGTCGCGGTCGGCGGTGGCGACGTGCGCGGCGGCCACGGCGGCCACCGCCAGGGGTACGAGTATCAGCGAGATGCTCACCGGCGCGCTCCTGTCGTCGTCGTGGTGGTGATGATGATGGGGGCGGGTACCGGCATCAGAACTCCACCGCCCGGCCCCCGTGCCCGCCGCCCGGCAGCCCCGGGCCACCCGACGGACGCGGGTCGAGGTCCCAGTCCTCGGCGGCGGTCGCGGCGACCGCCCGGTGTTCCGCCCAGGTCCGTACGGCGGTGATCCGCTCGGCCTGGGTGACACTCAACGGAACCATGTTGACGAGTGCGCGCAACAGGTCGTCGCGGCGCAGCGGCCGGCGCTCGGCGTACGCGTCGACGAGCCCGGCGACGACGGCCTGCTCGATCTCCGCGCCGGAGTAGCCGTCGCTGAGCCCGGACAGCTCGGCCAGCAGCCCCGAGTCGACGGTCAGCTCCCCGGCCACGGCCGGGTGCCGCAGCCGGCGGGCGATGTGCAGGCTCCAGATCGAGGCGCGTTCGGCCCGGGTCGGCAGGTCGACGAAGAAGATCTCGTCGAAGCGTCCCTTGCGCAGCAGCTCCGGCGGGAGGGCGGCGAAGTCGTTGGCGGTGGCGATGACGAAGACCGGACGGGTCTTCTCCTGCATCCAGGTCAGGAACGAGCCGAAGACCCGGGCGGACGTGCCCGAGTCGCCGCCCGTGCCACCGGCGAAGCCCTTCTCGATCTCGTCCAGCCAGAGCACGCAGGGCGCGGTCGCCTCGGCGACCCGGATCGCCTCGCGCATGTTCTGCTCGCTGGAGCCGACCAGCCCGGCGAAGACCTTGCCGATGTCCAGCCGCAGCAGCGGCAGCCCCCAGGCGGCGGCGACCGCCTTCGCGGTCAGCGACTTTCCGCAGCCTGGGACGCCGGTGATCAGGACGCCGCGTGGGGCCGGCAGCCCGTACCCGGCGGCCTCGGCGAGCCAGGAGCCGTCCCGCTTGGCCAGCCAGCGCTTGAGGTTCTCCAAGCCGCCGACGTCGGCGAGCGGCACCGGGGCGTCGAGGAACTCCAGCAACCCGCTGCGCCGGACGGCCTGCCGCTTCTCCTCGTGCACGAGCCGCAGGTCGCGGGCGTCGAGCACGCCGTCGTCCACCATGGCGCGGGCGAACGCGTTCTCCGCCTCGTGCAGGGTCAGCCCGAGGGCCGCCTTGGCCAGCCGTTCCCGGCCCCGCTCGTCCAGGTCGATGCGGATGCGCCCGCCCGTCGCGTTGGCGGCGATGATCCCCTCCAGCACCGCGCGGATCTCCGGCTCGGTGGGCAGCGGGAAGTCGACCACCGTGACGTCCTTGGTCAGCTCGACCGGGAGGTCCGGCACCGGGGACAACAGCACCAGGGTGCGCGGCACGGGGCCGCTGCGGTAGGCGACGGCCAGCTCGCGCAGCCGGCGCACCACCCCGGGGTCGGCCGGGCGGCCACCGGCGCCGAGCACGGGGTGCAGGTCGGCGAGGACGACCAGGGCCGGCTCGTCGATCCGCCACGCCGCGTCGAGGGCGGCCACCGGGTCGGCCGTCCCCTGCCGCCGGTTGCCGTCGGGCGGGACCAGGCCGCGGGTGGCCGACCAGGTCCACACCCCGCGCGGAGTGCGTACCCGGGCGGCGTCGTGGGCGACCGCGGCGATCTCGGCGAGCACCCGCTGCTCCTCGTACGAGCAGATTTGGAGCACCGGCACGCGGGCCTTGAGCAACTGGGACAGGGCGTCGCGGAAGGCCGTCGCCATCGCCGATCCTCCCCGAAGCGTCGCCGGACCGCGCAGACTCTAGCACCGGAGAGATCGACGGGCAGGCTGGTGCCACCGGCACGACCTGCGGCGGGGGCCGGGGCCGCACGGACCCCGACCCCCGCCGGGCCGACTGGCGACCGGGCTCAGAAGCGGTACGCCGTGCCGTACTCCGGCACCAGCACCCGGGTACGGGGGGACACGGCGCGCACCGCCGCGATCAGCGCGTCGAGCCGTTCGCGGTCGGTTGGCGCGACCGTCGGCGGGTTGACCAGTGGCGTCTCGAAGTTGTCCCAGTGCACCGGCACCACGACCTTCGGGTGGTCGAGGGCGGCCATCAGCCGGGCCACGTAGTCGGCGGTGGCGGTGCTGGACTGGAGGGCGACCATCGCCACGTCCGGGGCCAGCCCGGCGAGGTCGCGCTCGACGAAGTCGCTGGCACCCATGAAGAACACCGCCGGGCCGCCGGCGATCCGCACCTGGTAGGCGAGGGTGTCGCCCTCCGGCAGGTCGGCGATCGTCTCGGGCCGGGCCGGCGGGGTCACCCGCACCCCGGGGAAGGCCATCGAGTACGACGCGTTGCGGCTGTGCAGCGAGCCGACCACCTCGACGGTGTGGTCGCCGAAGTGGAGCACCTCACCGCCCTTGACCGGGCTGAGCTGCCCGACCGGCAGCCCGTACGCCAGCCCGAGGTGGTACGCGGTGAGCGTGCCGAACACCCGGGCGCCGGTGCGCTGGGCGATCCGGGGCACGTCGTTGAAGTGGTCCCAGTGGGTGTGGGTGACCAGGATCGTGCTGGCCCGGTCGACGTACCGGTCGAGGACGTCCTCGGCGACGGTGAGCGCCGTCTCCTGGTTGAACTTCCCGGTGAACAGCCCGGTGTCGTACCGGCTCAGGTACGGGTCGACCAGCACCGTCCGGCCGCCGATGTCGATCCGCCAGCCCGAGGTGCCCCACCAGCGGAAGCTGACGGCTCCGGTGCGGCGGGGGGCGGGGGCCGGGGTGGGCGCGGCGGCCCGGGCCGGGGCTGCCGGTCCGGTGGCGGCGAGGCCGCCGACGGTGACCAGGGCGGCTCCGGCGGCGGCGTCGCGCAGCAGGCGGCGGCGGTCGAGGTGGTTCTCGGGCATGGTGAATTCTCCCCGTCAGGTCGTGCGGGTGGGACCCCTCGACCTCACCACCGCAGCCCCGGCCGCGTCCAAGATCGACGGCACGCACGGCCGATACGCGATCGGGTATCGGACCAGCCCAGCGCCCCTGTCCGGCGGCGACAGGCCGGGAAATCAGCCGTCGCGCAGGGCCTCGACGGCGATCCGCGCCGCCTCGCCCATGGCCAGGTCCACGTCGATGCGGCGGGTCGCCAGCCGTTCGGTGCGGGCGAACACCGCCATCGCGTACCGGCGGCCGTCGGGGTACTCGGCGACCCCGGCCTCCAGGTGCAGGCCGGGCAGGGTGCCGGTCTTGGCGCGGACCCGCACGCCGGGCGGAAAGCCGGAGGCGAGCCGGGTCCAGAAGAGCTGCCGGTCCATCAGCTCCCGGACCGTCGCGCAGGCCGACGCCGGGCCGGCCTCGTCGCGCCAGATCAGGCCGAGCAGCCGGGTCATCTCCCGGGCGGTGCTCGACGTGGTGTGCGCGGGGTCGAGCACCCGCATGGCCCGGACCCGCTCGTCGGAGAGGGTGGGGAAGATCCGGGCGAACTCCGCCTCGGTGCGGGCCCCCACGTCGGCGAGCATCGTCTCCACCAGCTCGCGGGGCCCGCCGACGATCCGGGTGCGCGGCAGCCCCAGCTCGGCGGCGAGCATCGGCAGCACGTCCCGGCCGACCCGGCGCAGCAGCAGATCGGCGGCCGTGTTGTCGCTGACCGACATGGCGAAGTACGCCAGGTCGCGCAGCGACACCTCGGCGTCGTCGGCGCAGCCGGCCACCCCCCAGCCGCCGAGCCGGTCCGCCGCCCGGACCAGCACCCGCTCGGTCGGGTCGAGCTGCCCGACGCTGGCCTGCCGGGCGAACTCCAGCACCAGAAGGATCTTGAAGACCGACGCGATGACCACCTGCTCGTCGGCGCGCACCGCCACCGCGCGGGCCGGTCCGCCCGCCCGCCCCGGATCCGCGTCGCCGCCCGCCCGTTCCGGGTCGTCGTCGACGTCGACCACGTGCAGGCTGGCGGCCACCCCGGCCCGGCCGAAGACGTCCGCGATCCGCTCCCCCACCGTCACCCCGGCACCGTACCGGCGGGCGAGGCCCCGGCGTCGGCCCACCGCCTGCGGCGCGCGGACGGGCCGCCCCGGCCGTCGGCACCCCGGTTCCCCGCCCCGCCGGTCGGGTCGCTGGCGTAGGGTCGGCGGCCGTGGACCTGCTCCGGCACCTGCGGCACTTCGTGGTGGTCGCCCGCGAGCTGCACTTCGGCCGGGCGGCCGAGACGCTGGGCATGGCACAGCCGCCGCTGAGCCAGTCGATCCAGCGGCTGGAGCGGGAGCTGACGGTCGAGCTGTTCGACCGGTCCCGCCGGCAGGTGCGGCTGACCACCGCCGGTCAACTCCTGCTCGGCGAGGCCGACGAGCTGCTCGCCGCCGAGCAGCGGGCGCGCGACCTGATGCGTCAGGTCCGGGCCGGGACGCTCGGGGTACTGCGGGCCGGGGTGCCGCCGGAGACCCCAGCGGTGACGCTGCGCGAGCTGCTGGACCGGCTCGCCGCGCGGGCTCCCGGCCTGGACGTCGACCTGCACGAGCTGACCAGCGCCGAGCAGGTCCGGATGCTCGCGCAGCGGCGGCTGGACGTGGGGCTGCTGCACCACCCGGTCAGCGCCGACGGGCTGCGGTTCGGGCCGGCGGTGGCCGTACCGCTGGGGGTGGTGCTGCCCCGCGCGTCGCCGCTGGCGCGGCCCCGGGAGGTCGAGCTGGCGGCGCTGGCCGGCCTGGACCTGATCGCCGCGCCCCGGACGACGGCGCCCCAGTGGCACGACCACGTCCTGGACGTGTGCCGGCGGCACGGCTTCACGCCCCGGCGGGTGCGGCCGGCCCGGAACCCGGAGTTCCTGTTCGGGTTGGTGCTGGCCGGCGGGGCGGTGGCCGTCGAGCCGGCGGCGACGGTCCGCCGGGAGCCGCGCATCGCCTGGCGGCCGGTCGCGGGGTCGCCGCTGGTGAAGCGCACCTCGGCGGCCTGGCCGCAGCGCGCCGGCCACCCCGCCGCGCCGGTGTTCGGGGAGCTGGCCGCCGAGGTGCTAGCCGGCGCAGAGCCGACGCTGCCGACCGACCCGCTCACCCCTGCCCTGCGCCCCTGGCCGGTGCTGTTCGAACCCCGATCGGCGGATTCACCCCCGTAAAGTTCCCCGGCGCTCTCCCGGTGTTCGGGCTTCCGCCATTAACATCGCTGACCATGAATACAAAGAGCGTCACCCGCTCGCTACCCGGGCGGCTGATCACGGCGTTCGCACTGGCCGTGGCACTGGTGACACCCGTCGTGGCGAGCACCTCCGCATCGGCGGCTGCCTCGCTGACCGTCGCTCAGGCGCTGGCCGCCCAGGACGGCCGCGCGGCCACCGTCACCGGGTACGTCATCGGCCAGCCGACCGCGACGTCCACGGTGATCACGTCCGGCTACACGGCGGACACGGCGATCGCCATCGCCGACACCGCCGCCGAGACCAGCACGAGCATGATGCTCTACGTCCAGGTGACCGCCGCGTACCGGAACGGCTTCGGGCTGCTGACCAACCCGGGGCTGCGGGGCAGGCAGATCACCACCACCGGGGCGCTGACCGCGTACTTCAGCCACGGTGGGCTGAAGAACCCGACCGCGATGAGCCTCGGCGGCGACACCCCCGGCCCGACGCCCACCCCGACGCCGACCGCCACCCCCACCGCATCGCCCACCCCGACGCCCAGCCCGACCGGCGGCTCCGGCCCGTACGACTCGACGTACTACGCCACCGCCCTCGGCAAGACGGGCACCGCGCTGCGCAACTCGCTGCACACCATCATCACCCCGCAGACGAAGCTCAGCTACGAACAGGTGTGGGACGCGTTGAAGGACACCGACCAGGACCCGGCGAACGCCAACAACGTGCTGCTGCTCTACACCGGCCGGTCGCAGAGCAAGACCACCAACGGCGGCGGGGTCAACGACTGGAACCGGGAACACGTCTGGGCCAAGTCGCACGGGAACTTCGGCACCGCCACCGGGCCGGGCACCGACGTGCACCACCTGCGCCCCGAGGACGTCTCGGTCAACTCGACGCGCGGCAACAAGGACTTCGACAACGGCGGCAGCGCCGTCTCGGAGGCCGCCGGCTGCTACACCGACTCCGACTCGTTCGAGCCGCGCAACGCCGTCAAGGGCGACGTGGCGCGCATGATCATGTACATGGCGATCCGGTACGAGGGCGGCGACGGCTGGGCGAACCTGGAGATGAACAACTCCGTGTCCAACGGCAGCGCGCCGTACCTGGGCAAGCTGTCGGTGCTGCTCTCCTGGAACCAGCTCGACCCGCCGGACGCCTTCGAGAAGCGCCGCAACCAGGTCATCTACGACCGCTGGCAGGGCAACCGCAACCCGTTCATCGACCACCCGGAGTGGGCCGCCGCGATCTGGGGCTGACCCCCGCCGGAGCCGCCCGGTTGTCGCACATCACCCGCCCCGGACCGTGAGGAAGCGGCCGGAAGGGGTACGAGAACCGGGTGGCACGGCCGGACCGGTCGGCGGGCGGGAAGGCGCTCCCGCACCGGCCGGCCCCGGACGAATGGAAGAGGCGGCCGAATGGCGAACACGATTCCCGACATCACGCTCAACGACGGCAATACCATCCCGCAGCTCGGCTTCGGGGTGTTCCAGATCGAGCCGAAGGACACCGCCGAGGCGGTCGGCCGGGCCCTGGAGATCGGCTACCGGCACATCGACACCGCCGAGATGTACGGCAACGAGGCCGAGGTGGGCCAGGCGGTCCGCGCCTCCGGCCTGAACCGGGGCGAGGTCTTCGTCACCAGCAAGCTGAACAACGCCTTCCACCGCCCGGACGACGCCCGCAGGGCGTTCGACTCCACGCTGGCTGCGCTGAAGATGGACCACATCGACCTGTTCCTGATCCACTGGCCGCTGCCCACCCTCTACGACGGCGACTTCGTCTCCACCTGGAAGGTCCTGGAGGAGTTCCGGCGCGACGGCCGAGCCCGCTCCATCGGGGTGTCGAACTTCCAGGTGCCGCACCTGGAGCGGCTCGCCGCCGAGGCGGACGTGGCGCCGGCGGTCAACCAGATCGAGGTGCACCCGTACCTCGGCAACGAGGAGGTGCGTGCGTACGGCAGCGCGCACGACATCCGCACCGAGGCGTGGTCCCCGATCGCGCAGGGCAAGGTGCTCGACGACCCGACCCTGCTCGACATCGCCGGGCAGGTCGGCCGGACCGTGGCCCAGGTCGTGCTGCGCTGGCACGTGCAGCGCGGCGACATCGTCTTCCCCAAGTCGGCCACCCCGAGCCGGATCGACGAGAACTTCCGGATCTTCGACTTCGAGCTGGACGACGCGACGATGGCCCGGATCAGCGGCCTGGACAGGGGCGAGGCGGGCCGGCAGGGGCCGAACCCGGACACCTTCGACTACCTCCCCGACTGAGCGGACGCGTCGGGGCCCTCGTCACCGCCTCCACGGCGGCGAGGGCCCGCTTCCGCAGCCGGCCGGGCCCTACGTGTCGCTCACCTCAGGCGGGCGCGACGTCGCTCAGGACCGACCTGTCGGCGAGCCGGTGGAACGCGGCCTCGGTCGGCGAGCCCGGAGCGGCGATGTAGACGATGAGCCGTTGGTCGGCGTCGGGCACGTGCAGCACCCGGCACTCGAACTCCAGCGGCCCCAGCTCGGGGTGCGGCACCCGCTTCACCACCGGGCGGCGTTCCGCCACGTCGTGCTCGGCCCAGAGCCCGGCGAACCGCGGCGAGACGCCGAGCAGCTCGGTGACCAGCTCGGCCAGCCCCCGGTCGCCCGGGTACCGGCCGTACGCCGCACGCAGGTCGGCCACCGATGTCCGGACGAACCGACGGACGTCCGGGTCGTCCCAGGACGCGTCCGCGTCGGGCCGGCCGAACATCCACCGGATCATGTTCGGCTCCCCGGTCGCGCCGTCGCCGACGAAGAAGGTGGCCAGCCGGTTGACGGCGAGCAGGTCGTACTTCGCGTCGACCAGGTAGGCCGGGGTCAGCGTCATGCTGTCGAGCAGGTGGCGCAGCCCGTCGGACACCTCCCGGCTGGGCCCCGGCGACGGCGGCGGGCTCTCCCCGGCCACCCGGAACAGGTACTCCCGCTCGTCCCGGGAGAGCAGCAGCGCCCGGGCCAGGGCGGCGAGCACCTGCCGGGACGGGTGCGGGCCGCGCCCCTGTTCGAGGCGGACGTAGTAGTCGACGGACATCCCGGCGAGCTGGGCGACCTCCTGGCGGCGCAGGCCCGGGGTGCGTCGGCGTACCCCGTCGGGCAGGCCGACCTCTGCGGGCAGCCGCCGGGTCCGCCGGCTGCGCAGGAACGCCGCCAGCTCGTCGCGTCGCAGTCCGCTCGTCGTCATGCCCCCAGTCTGCCCCGACCCGGCGGGCCGAGGGTGGTACCACCGGTCCCAGGCTCAGGCGTCTCTCCCGGCCGGCCCCCGACGGCGGCATGCTCGGTGCATGACGACGATGACGGCCCTGATCACCGGGGCGAACAAGGGAATCGGGTACGAGACGGCGCGGCAGCTCGGTGCCCGGGGGATGACCGTGCTGATCGGCGCGCGGGACGCCGACCGGGGCCGGGAGGCCGAGCAGAAGCTGCGGGCCGACGGGGTGGACGCGGCCTTCGTGCCGCTGGACGTCACCGACGAGGCGTCGGTGTCCGCCGCCGCGGCGTGGGTGGCCGAGCGGTACGACGGGCTGGACGTACTGGTCAACAACGCGGGGATCGTGCTGGGCGACGGGAAGCGGTCGCTGCCCAGCGACACCACCGTCGGCACCCTGCGCCGGGTGTACGAGACGAACGTCTTCGGGGTGGTGGCGGTGACCAACGCCCTGCTGCCGCTGCTGCTGCGCGCGCCGGCCGCCCGGATCGTCAACGTGTCCAGCGAGATCGGCTCGCTCGCCACGATGACCGACCCGACGGGGCCGTACTTCGCGATGACCTCGGTGCCGTACCCGTCGTCGAAGGCGGCGCTGAACATGGTGACCGTGATGTACGCCAAGGAGCTGCGGGACACCCCGATCAAGGTGAACGCGGCCAACCCGGGCTACTGCGCCACCGACCTCAACGGCCATTCCGGGTTCCGCGCCCCTCAGGAGGGGGCCGAGGTGAGCGTGCACCTGGCGACGCTGCCGGCGGACGGCCCGAGCGGCGTCCTCTGGGGCCACCTCGCCAACGGCGACGGCGGGTACGGCGTCGTGCCCTGGTAGCGGCACCGGACTGCGGCGTGGGGCGGCTCCGGCCGGCGGGGCGGTCAGCCGGTGAGCGCGATGCGCCAGTCGTTGCAGCGCATCCACCGGCCCGGCGGGTACTCGAAGTCGGTCTCGCCGAGCAGTTCGAAGCCGGTCTTGCGGCAGACGGCGTTCGACGGCGGGTTGCCCACCGAGGGGTACGCGTGGGCGTGCCGGTGGTGGGTCCGCTCGGCGCGGGCCAGGGCCAGCGCCTCGCGCACCGTCGCGGTGGCCAGCCCGCGCCCCTGGTACGCGGGCAGGATCGCCCAGCCCATCTCGTACACCGGCTCGTCGTGCCAGACCCGTTCCCAGTAGCCGACGCTGCCGACCTTGACCCGCTCGGGCAGCACGATGGTGAACATGTTCCCGCTGCCGGGGCCGGGGCCGGCCAGGTAGCGGGCGTGCCGGGCGACGACCTGTTCCTCGGTCTCCGGGCCCCCGGTGTGCTCCCGGACCTCGTGGATGTTGAGCTGGCGCAACAGGTCGAGGTCGTCCTCGGCCCACCGCTCGATCCGCACCCCCGCCGGCGTCCCGCCCATGCGTCCCTCCTCCGTGCTCGGTGCGCACAGTCAACCGCACAGCACCGACAACCCGGAGCGTCGGCGGGTGTCGGTACGGTCTCGGGCGTGACGGGACACGACTGGTCTGACGTACGACGGAGGCTCGGCCTCCTGGCCGCCGCCCCGGCGGTCGACGAGGTGTTCGGGGCGGGCGGGCACGGCTGGGAGCTGGAGCCGCCGCTGACCCCGGCGGAGCTGGCCGAGCTGGAGGGCCAGTTCCAGGTGGAGCTGCCGACGGAGTACCGGTCGTTCCTGCTCCAGGCCGGCCGGGGCGGCGCGGGCCCGGCGTACGGGCTGTTCCCGCCGCGCCGGGTCGACGGCCGGTGGCAGTGGGAGGGCGACGGCGCCGACATGACGACCCCGGATTCCCTGGTCCGGCCGTTCCCGCACACCGAGGCGTTCAACCAGGCGGACGACCTGCCCGAGCAGCCCGAGGAGGACGACTTCGCCTCGGCCGAGGAGTACGACGCGGCCGAGGAGTACTGGTGGGAGCGGCACGACGCGATCATGTACGACGAGGCGCACTTCGTCGGCCTGCTGTACCTGTGCCACAAGGGCTGTGCGCTGCGGGACGTCCTGGTGGTGACCGGGCCGGCCCGGGGCACGATGTGGGCCGACGGCACCGCCGAGGAGGGCGGGTTGGAGCCGCTGCTGGACGACGACGGCACGCCGCTGGGCTTCGCCGGGTGGTACCGCCGGTGGCTGGACGGGGCCACGCGGCGGGTAAGCGGGCGTCGGTGACCACGTGGGAACAGACGGCACCGGCAGCGGCCGAAAAGACATTGATAACAGTGCATTGAATCTCTAGCATCACCACCATGCGTGTCCGTCGTGTCATCGCCGTGGCCGCCGTCGCCGCGCTGCTGAGCCTGCTCGCCGTCACCGCCGCCCAGGCGGACGACGCCCCGGCGCTGACCACCCCGGGCGTGCCCGTCGTGGTCGTCGACGAGCCCCACCGGCTCACCCTGTCGTGGACGCCCTCGACCTGGGTGGATGAGCCGGAGGGCGCGGGTCCGATCAGATACCAGGTGATGATGCCGCTGGGCCCCCACACGTACCGGGGCCTGGGTGACGTGGACACGTCCGGCATCACGCTGACCGACCTGGCACCGGGCACCGATTACCGGATCGCGATCCAGGCGTACGCGATCGGCGGCTACTCCGTCCCCTCGGCCACCACCGGCCTGCGCACCGCCTACGGGAAGGCGAAGGTCAGCTACCTCAACCGCGACTGGTCGCCGACGGACAACCAGGCCCAGTTCGACCTGCTGGTCACCAACACCGGTACGCAGCCGCTGAACCTCACCACCGTGCGGGTGCGGTACCACATGCTCTTCGAGGGCGGCAACACCTCGCTGGTGACCGAGTGCGACTGGGCGGAGCTGGGCTGCGGCCGGATCCGGCACCAACTCTTCTTCTTCATCCCGCCCACGCCCCCGGGCAGTTCGCCCGGTCCGACGCCAGTGCCAACGCCGACCCGCTACCCGCTGCCGGGCACGCCGGCCCCCGGCTGGGTGGAGCTGACCTTCACCGACGGGGTGCTCGCCCCCGGCGCGTCGACCGGGCCGATCCAGCTTCGCCTCCACCGCCCCAACTGGAGCGACATCGACGAGCGCGACGACCCGAGCTGGCAGGCCGCGACCGGGGCGCGGACCGACAACAGCCGGATCACCCTCGACGTCGACGGCGTCCGCGAGTTCGGCGACCAGTACGCCAGCTGAGCCGCCACCCGCAGCCCGTCGCAGAGGAGGGCAACGGCTTACGGCGTACGCCGGCCACTCACCCCGCAGGCCGGCGCGGCGAGTGGCCGGCGGGCAGTGGCAGATCCTCGACGTGGCCCCATTCCAGCTCGTTGCCGCGGGCCAGTGCCGCCTCACCCCAGGACACGCGGAGCAGGCCCGCGTCGGAGTTGCAGGCGAACCCGACGAGTACCACCTCGGGCCGGGCGGCGAACTGCGCCACGATCTCCCGCAGGGGCTCACGGTCGCGGGCTTCCTCGGGGCTGCGCGGCATCATCGGCAGGGGCACCTCCTCGTGGCTGGGCTCCGGCCCGAAGAGCACCAACAGGTCCCGGATCAGCCGGCTGAGGTCACGGCCGGGCCGGGCGTCGCGGATGTCCATGTCGGCGCGCTTGGCGTACCGCCAGGGCAGCAGGAGATGGTCGCGGCAGATGGTCACCCGTACCTGCGCGCCGGGAGGATGAACGTCCGTCACGTCGGGCAGCTCGCGCAGGTGCTCGTGCAGCACCTCGTACTGCTGCTTCCAGCGCACCGGCCCGAAGGCGTGGTCGGTGTCCAGTTCGGACGCCTCCCGAGCGCCTCGGGCCAGCTCGACCGCACGGTGCAGGGCAGCCGGGATCTCCCGGCGCAGGGCCACCGCGAGGGCGGGCCCGAACTTCCGCACCGACCACTCGGACGGCCCGCCAGCGATCCCCATGCCGATCACCCCCTGTGCCGATATGGCCACGCATCGACACCGACGATCTCACACCGATCGAGGCATGCGAAAGCAACGCGACCATGCCCGCCGGAACCGCGGGCAGCGGATGGCAGCGGCACCCGGGCGCACGGCAGGCACGCCGAGGTCAGGGTTTGCGGGCGACCGCGCCGTAGATCGACGCCTCGGCCAGCGGCGGGCGCTCGGACTCGGGCACCTCGGCACGCCACTGCGTCACCGGGACGACGCCCGGCTCGACCAGGTCAAGGCCGTCGAAGAACCGGGAGAACTCCGCCCGGGACCGGGGGACGGCTTCCCGTTCGACCGTGCGCGCCGCCAGCTCGACGCGCATCCGCTCGACGACCTCGGCGGGCATGAGGTCGATGGTGACGTGGCTCAGCACCAGGTAGCTGCCCGACGGCAGCGCCTCGACCAGCCGGCCGACCACCTCGTACGGCCGGTCGGCGTCGGTCAGGAAGTGCGCGACCGCGACCAGGAGCAGCGCCACCGGCCGGGACAGGTCCAGCGTGCGGTGCAGCTCGTCGGCGGCCAGGATGCGCTCCGGGTCGCGCAGGTCGGCGTCCAGGTACGCCGTCGTGCCGGCGGGGGAACTGGTCAGCAGCGCCCGCGCGTGGGCCAGCACCATCGGATCGTTGTCGGCGTAGAGGACCCGCGACTCGGGGGCCACGGCCTGGGCCACCTCGTGGGTGTTGTCGGCCGTCGGGATGCCGGTGCCGATGTCGAGGAACTGCCGGACGCCGGCCTCGGCGGCCAGGTACCGCACCGCCCGCTGGAGGAAGGCCCGGTTCTCCCGGGCGAGGGTGCGGATCGCCGGGTACGCGGCCGCGATCCGGTCGCCGGACTCCCGGTCCACGGCGAAGTTGTCCTTGCCGCCGAGCCAGTAGTTGTAGCGCCGGGCGGGGTGGGGAACGCTGGTGTCGAATCGGTCGGAGAGCCGAGCGGTGTGGTGGTCCTGAGGGGTTGCGGAACCCACGGGAATCCTCATCGTTCGTGCGGCCAGGAGAGGCCCCGGCCAGCCGAAGGTTCCCGGACGGCCGGTGCCCCCACACAGCGTAGGCGTCGGATCGCCGGACCGCTGACCCGTCGATCATCGCGGGTGGACCCCTCGTGGCTTCCCTGGGCCGACCGGGGCGCGGTCAGCGGTCGCAGCCGTCGGGCAGGTGGATGCGGGCGGCGGGCACCCCGGCGGCGAGTAGCCGCAGCCGCGCGCCGGCCACCATCGCCGGCGGGCCGCAGGCGTACACCTCCTGGCCCGGACGGTGGTGCCGCAGTGCGACGGTCAGGGCGTCGCCCCGCTCGTCGGGCTCGGCGTGCTCATCGTGGGAGAACGCGGGCACGACGGTCAGCCAGTCGTGGGCGACCTGAAGCTTGTCGAGGCTGATCGGGTCGTACAGGTCGGCGAAGGCACGGACGCCGACGACCAGGGTCACCCGCCGGCCGCCCCTGGTCGCCTGCTCGAGGGCTACCTGCTCGGCGGCGACCTGCTCGACCAGGGCGCGCAGCGGGGCGAGGCCGGTGCCCCCGGCGACGAGGTGCAGGTCGGCGGTCGGGTCGGGGGCGAGCGTGAGGCCGGCACCCCGGGGCGGGCCGAGCCAGAGCGGCCCGCCGGGGCGTACCCGGTCGACGAGGCTGCGGGAGACGGCACCGGCGGCGCGGACGTGCAGCTCGATCGTGCCGTCCGGGCGGGGCGCGTTGGCGGGCGAGTACCAGCGCCACCGGCCGGGCAGGCCGGGCACGCTGACCGGGACGGCCTGGCCGGGGCGGAACGGCAGCCGCCGCCAGAAACGTACGGTGAGAATGGCGACGCCCCCGGAGGGCCGATCGTGATCGAGCACCTCCACCGGCCACCAGGCCGGGCCGTCGCCGACGCGGTCGGCGACGTGCCGGACGGCGGTCAGCGTGCGGCGGGCGGCCTGCTCCCAGACGCCGGCCAGCGCGGCCGTCCACTGTGGGTGCGCGTGGCGGGCCACCGTGGCGACCAGGGCCTCGCCGACCAGCGCCTGGTGGTGCGGGCCGAGATGGCAGTCGCGCCAGGCTCGGCCGAGGACGGTCAGCAGCGCGGCCCGTCCGGCGCGGTCGTCGTCGCCGGTGGCGAGCTGGCCGAGGGCGGCCAGGAACAGGGGCGCGTCGCGTTCGGGCAGCAGGGCGGGCATCCGGTCGGCGAGCGTGCACCAGAAGTGGTCGGCGGCCCGGTCGATGCCGGCGACGGTGACCGCCCAGGAGGCGGCGAGGTCGACGCCGCTCACCGGCCGGCCCCGGTCGGACGCGCCTCCCCGGTGCCCCCGGCTATGCGTTCCTCCCCGGCGGTCCCGATTGGGCGTGCCTCCCCGGCGAAGGCGGCGCGGGCGGCGGCGATCGCGGTCTGAGGCAGGTCGAGCGCCCAGAGCACCCCGGCGAGGTAGTCGACCAGCCGTCGCTGCTGCTCCTCCCCCAGCCCGAGACCCGGCCAGGCGTCCGCCGCCGCGCGCCCGTCGAGCGCCGCGCCGAGGGCCGCCGCCAGGTGGTCGGCGAGCCGGCCCAGATCGACCCCGACCAGGTACGGCTCCAGCTCCGCGTCCGCCGCCACCAGCCGCAGCCATTGCCACACGGCCTCCCGTACGACCTCGTCCGAGTACGCCACGCTCACGCTCCCTGCTGGAAGGAGGGTCCCTCGTCCTCGGGTTCGGGTAGAGGGAGGCCCCGGTTGATCGGTGGAATGGCACCGGGGCGGGCGGGGGCGGGGACGCGTCGGGGGAGGACTCGTCCCCGGAGCCAGCACCCGCCCCGGGCCATGTGAATCAGCCTGCCGGGCGGGGCCGAGCGCGCCATGACGACGAACAACTCGTCGACATGAAGGGTACGTATGCCGCCGAACTACTCAGGAGCGGTGGCGGGAGAGGCGCTCGACGATGCGATGGCCGGCGAAGGCAGTAGCGGCGCCGAGCACGACGCCGGCAGCCAGCGCGACTCCGCGTTCGGCGCCGGGCGCGCTCGCCAAGGCTTCGGGCGGGGCCGCAGGTGACGGGGCGTTCGCCTCGTCGGCCGCCGGTCCTGAGGCGAGCGCGGACAGGTAACTGCGGTCGACAACCGACGTGAAGCGCCGAGCACGCCGCGACGTCTCGGCCTTCATCCGTGGCCCCCGAGCCTCCGCCCAGAAGCGACGTCCTGCCGACCCCTTGAAGAACTGATCGGCGAGCACTTCGAGGTGGGCCTCGCTGAGCACGTCCACCTCCCACATCAACTGCCAGTGGGACACGATGAGGTTCGTGTAGACGTGCTTGCGGAACCAGTCGAGGTCGGTGGCCTCCTCGATGGGTCCCCAGCACTCCAACAGCTCGGGATCGTCGATGGCCATCTTGAGCAGGTCGGTATGCAGAGCGCGGATCGACTGTTCCCGCGCGGCCTTGGCCTCGCGCGCCTGTAGCACCAGAGAGGTGACCACCCCGATCAACGCCAGCGCCGCGAGGACGGCCGACGCGGCACCGTAGGTCTCGCCGACGTTGCCCAGCATCGCCCAGTCATAGCCGGGGCGATCACCGATCCACAGCAGGCCCAGCGGGGAGAGGAGCACGGCGACAAGCATGGCCAGGACGGCTGCCAGCAGGGCGGTCGGCGTCGCCGACCGGCGGGCCACGACAGAGGCCGCTCGGAGTCGGGACACCCTGCCTCCACGCTCGCTGGTGGAGGCAGGCTACTACAGGTGTGCCGTCGGCGGCCGGGTCCCGTCGACCTCACGAGCGAAGAACGAGTCGAACGATTCGGCCTTGTCCAGCAGCGCCAGGACCTGCGTGCGGCAGCCTTCGACCACCTCCGGGTCGACGAACTTGTCCGCTCCGATCGGCATGCCGGTCTCGTCGTACCTGACCTCGTACACCGCCCGCCGACCGGCGACCATCAGCTCCGGCACCGTGCCGTGGTCCTCCTCCAACTCCCCGACCAAACCGGCGTCGAGTACCCGGATCCGCTCCCCGGCGTCGGCCCGGTAACGGAGGAAATGCAGCTCCCAGATCAGGTACGGGGTGAGCGGCGGCTCGACGATCCTCAGGCGCCGCAGCCCGGAGCCGCGTTCCGCCAGTTGCCGGAAGAACCGCACCAGCTCCGGGTTGGGCTCGGCGGCGATGCGCAGCGCCTCCTCCCAGCAGCCCTTCGCGAACGCCTCCCAGCTCGGGCTGCCCGGCTCGCGGAACGTCTGGATCCGCTCGGTCTTCAGGATCGGACCGTCAACGGACTGCACCACGGCGTAGAAGTCGGCTTCGTACTCCGCGAGGCCCAGCCGCTCCCCCCGCGCGGATCGGAGCAGGTCACGCATCCGGGATGTCCGGCTTCGCCGCCACGATCATGCTCCGGGGAATGATCACGACTCTTTCGTCCTCCCCGACGCTGACCCCTTCTGGGAGACGGCCGCTGTAGGCGTCGGTCAGGTCGCGGCCGATGACCGCCACGTCGCCGTTCGACAGCTCCCACACGTCGGGGCAGGTGGTGGTGCCACCGCTCTCCCCCAGCTCCGCTGCGGACCGCCCGAGTCTCCGCGCGAAGTCGGCAGCACCGTCCGCTTCCCAGCGTCTCGTCATGACCACTCCCCGTGGTGATGGACTGGCGGCCAGGCTAACAAGCGCCAGTGCACCCCTCGGGCCTTTCGGCAGGCGATTTCACAAGGGACGAAGTTAATCTCCCCCGGCCGCAGGGCGACCGACGGTGACGCCAGTCCTGCCGGATACGGCAACCGACGGTGGGCTGCCTCCAGAATCGACGCTTCCGGCCCCAGAAGCGCACCAACCCGTCGACGAACGCGATGACCGCCTTGCCGGGAGCGCGGCGATCGCGGTATCCGAGTGGCCCACGTCGGAGGAAACCTCATCGATATGCGCGGTACGTATACCGGTCGTCCACGGAGCGGATTTAAATGGATAGGCTCAACGAGGCGCTACGGACGGAGCCACCCGCGAATGGCGAGTTTCCCGTGACACACGCGAACTGCCCCCGCTGCGGCGGCCGGCTGGCCCGCGACAACGACAGCGGGCGGTGCACCCCGTGCCAGGCCGCCGAACGGGACCGACTGAGCCGGCCCCCGGTGGTGCCGGCCAACTTCTGGGAACACCAGCCGGTACGACGGGCGTTGGCCGCGCGGCACCTCGGACGGGTCATCCGAGCATTCCGCTGCCACCCGTACCACGGGCGGAACCCACTGCCGCAGAGCGCGGTCGCCGCGTGGCTGGGAATCACCCACGCACAGCTCAGCAGAGTCGAGAACGGCTCACCGATCGTCCACCTTGACCGCCTCACCCACTGGGCGCAGGTACTCCGCGTCCCCGGCGAGCACCTGTGGTTCGCGCTTCCCGAAACGAACGGCAGGGCAGGAAGCGGTCTGCTGCCTGCACCTGCTCAGGATCAGCCTTCCTCAAAGCCTCCCGATGAGGGCCGGCGGGCGTTGCTGGCCGGTATCGCAGCCGTGGCTGCGGGGGCCGGACTGATTGCGACGACGGGCGTCACCCAACCTCGTCGCATCGGCGCCAGGGATGTCGCTCGCCTCAACGCAGTTCTGGAGCTGTACCGATCAGTGGACTACGAAAGCGGAGGCGGCCTGCTGTACCGAGAGGTGGCTCACTTCGCGGAGTCGGTGTACGGGATGCTCGACTGGTCGCACACGCAAGCGTTGACCTCCAGCCTCGTTGCGTCGGTAGCGGCAGCTCGGCAGCTGGCTGGTTGGACGGCTCTCGACGCGGGCAAGCACAGCGACGCCCACCGTCATTTCGTCGCAGCCGAACGAGCCGCACTCACTGCGGACGATGCCCCTCTGGCTGCGATGATCCGCTATTCCCAGGCCAAGCAGCTACAGCATCTCCGCCACAACCGGGACGCGCTCGCGACGTTGCAACCTGCCCGCGCCCACGTCCGGGCACAGGCCACACCAGCGGTCAACGCTCTGCTTCTGGGCGCGGAGGCCGCCTCACTCGCCGCGCTCGGCGCGCACGGGGAGGCGGTGACCACACTCGGCAAGGCCAGTGACGAGTTCGACCGCATCGGCAGTGTCCACGAACCGGAGTGGATGAGCTTCTACGACCGTGGCGAGTTGCTCGCCCAGTACGGCCGCGTCTACCGAGACTTGGCACGCCGGGACGAGAAGCGCGCCCCTGAGGCGGTGCGCTGGGTGGAAGACGCCATTGCTGCCTTCGGTCCGGCGAACGTTCGCAGCACGCTGCTCAACGAGGTCGGCCTGTGCAGTGCGCTGTTCCTGGCCGATCAGCCCGAGCAGGCGCTGACGGTCGGCACGCGCGTCCTGAACCAGGCCCGATCCTTGAGTTCACGGCGGGTGATGGACCGGGTCGGCAACCTGCGACGCGATCTGGCGCGGCACCGCAAGCTACCTGAGGTCGCCGAGTTCGAGCACAGCCTGAGCCTGGCGACGATCCACCCGACACCAGGATGAGCATGGCTGACGCAGGGCGGTTCACCGAGCGCGCAATGACGGCGGCGATGCACCAGGTTGCCGCCAATCTGGGAGTGCCCACCCGGGATGCGCAGCTGTTGCGCCTGACCAACAACGCCGTCTTCGCGCTGCCCAGCGCCGCGATCGTCATCCGGATCGCCCGCACCCACCAGCTCTACGACCGGGTGGGCAAGGTTGTCCGGCTCGCGCAATGGTTTGCCTACGTCGACGCGCCGGCCATCCGGCTGGCGGTGGATGTCGAGCAGCCAGTTCAGGTCGGCCGCCTGCTGGCCTCCGTCTGGGAGTACGTCCCGCCGACCTCGCCGGCACCAACAGCCGAAGACCTCGGCCGGGCCCTGCGGGAGTTCCACACGTCTGGAGTTCCACCCTTTCCCCTGCCGGCGTGGGATCCGGTCGGCGACGCGCGCCGGAGACTGGACGACGCCGAAGGACTCAGCGATCGCGATCGTGACTTCCTGGTGGACTGGTGCAACCGTCTCGAGCCTCGGCTGGATGCGCTGCGCCGGGACACGGAGGGACAACTGATCCACGGGGACGCCCATGTCGGGAACCTGCTCCGCGAGCCGTCAGGCCGGGCCGTGCTGTGTGACTTCGACGCGACATGCGTCGGACCTTGGCAGGTCGACCTGGTGGCAGTCGCCGTCGGCGAAGCCCGGTTCGGCGGCATTGACTCGTACCGATCGTTGGCTGACACCTATGGATGCGACGTCACCACCGACCCGAACTGGCCCCTGCTGCGGGAGGCGCGCGAGCTGAAGATGATCGCGGCAGCCGTTCCGCTCCTGGCGAGCTCCGCCAACATCGTCCGGGAGTTCACCACCCGGCTCCAGTCCGTGGTGGAAGGCGACCACCAGGCACGCTGGACGCCGTTCGCCGACCTGATCAGTTGAGAACCGCCGTCACCGGTGCACGCCGGAGAGAGCGTGCAGCCGTCCTCGTAGCGTTGATTTCTCAAGCGCAAGCAGAACCGACTGATTGGCTGCCCAGCCGTCCGGGAACTTCACCGGGACGTTGAGGTGCACCGGTTCGGACGACGGATGGGCGTCCAGTAGTTCCGCGATCCCCGCCCGCGCCACCACCACGCACGCGTGCCGGTGCCGGGACGTCAGCACACACAGCCGCCCCGACTCCAGGTGGAACGCCGTCGCGTCCCGCCGCCCGGACAGCGGGTGCAGCACGATCGTCACGTCGTACTCGCGGCCCTGGAGCCGGTTGGCGGTGTCCACCGTGATGCCCGCCCCGGCCTCGCCGAGGTGCGCGCGGATGGCCGCGACCTGGTCGCGGTGCGCGGCCCCGACGGCGATCCGGTCGGCGGTGACCGGCGTGCCGGCCGGCGCGTGCTCGGAGACGGCGACCGCTCCCCGCCGCAACACCCGCAGCGCCAGCGCGGCGCACGCGGCGGCAGCCTCCCCATCGGTACGCAGGGTGTGCCGCTCCGGCAGCTCGTACAGCGCCCAGCCCGACGACGCGGCCAACTCCACCGCCGCGTCGACCGCATCCCCCGGCCCGGCCTCGGTCAACGCAAGCGCCCGTTCACCATGCCCCGTGCCGGCGCGGAACCCGGTGAACGGGTAGAACGCCGCCGCGACCACCGGCGCCGCCGACGCGGGCAGCCGCCACGACACCGGCAGCCGGTACACCGGCAGCTCCGGGTTGTGCCGCAGCAGCACCGCCACCGCGGACTGCATCGGATCCCAGGTCAGGCCCGTCCACCGCGCGGTCTCGACCGTGGAGAACGGATCGAGCTGCCCGGGATCCCCCACGAACAGCGCCCGCTCGAACCTGCCGGCCACGCGCAACAGGGCGTCCGACCGCATCTGGTACGCCTCGTCGACGATCGCCCACGGCCAGGAGCCGTCGGTGACCATCGCCCACTTGGCGGCTGTACCGATGATGACCGCAGGCCCGCCGAGGTCGGCGACCTTCGCGGCGACCTTGACGGTGTCGTGACCCTTCACCCGGTCGGTCGGCTTGTACTCGGTCGCGGACAGCCGGCCGATCCGCAGCTCGGGAGCCTTTCGGGCGAGCCGGTCGATGAGGTCGTCGACCTGCTCGTTGGTCTGCGCGATGATGATCAGCGGCTCACCTGCGGTGGCCAGCTCGGCAGCGGCGCGGACCACGAGTGTCGACTTGCCGGCCCCGGGCGGCGAGTCGACGACCACGCCCCGGTGGTCACCGGAACGCAGGTCGGCCAGCACGGCCGTGATGACCCGCTCCGCCTCGACGGCGGGCGGCACCTCCAGCCCGAGCATCGATCTCCCCTCCCACCAGGTGCTGCGACCCTACCCGCAGGCACCGACACGGCCGTACCCACGGCTTGCCGCCGCACGGCTGCGGTAGAGAGCACGCGGCGTCCACGGTGCAGGAGAGCCGGCTCGGTGAAGACGGATCAAGCGGTAGGACGATTGCCAAAGGCGATCAATGCCAATACAAACATGGATGTCATCCCGGTGGATTGTGACGGCGACCCCGTCAACCGGATTCACATCATCCCCAAAGGGGGGCCCATGGCACGCAGCCGCATCGCCGGTGCAGCAGCCATCACACTCGTCCTACCACTTATGGGCGTCCTTCCCGCGTCAGCCGCGACGGCCGCGCCCGCGCAGGCCGCGGCGAAGCAGGCTCAGCCCAGCGACACCCGGGAGCTCACCCGCAAGGACTTCACGCTGGACGGCCGCAAGGTCGAGACGCCGGCCCGGTACCAGCCGCGCACGCAGGCGCGTTCGAACGCCAAGTCCTCCGGGGTGACGCCGCCGGTCGGCACGGTCCGGCAGTGGCTCGGGATGGACGACATCCAGGGCCAGCTCTACCGCAAGGACTACACGCTGCGGGGCTCGGGCAACAACGTCGAGGTGTGGGTCGCCAACGACATCGCCTTCCCCGCCGGCGACTGCCGGACCCAGATCCCCTCGTCGACGCAGATCACCGACGAGCAGGTGGCGAGCTTCGTCCACGAGTTCGACACCAACATGTACCCGAAGGAGACGGCAGCGTTCAGCACGCCGCCGGACCGTGACGGCACCAACGCCCTGCTCGGACCGGACGCCAACGGCAACGGCGGCGACTACACCGGCGGCGGCAACAAGACGGTCACCCTGATCGACAACGTCCGGGACGACAACTACTACGAGTTCCCGGCCAACCCGACCTACATCGCCGGCTTCTTCTCGGCCCAGTTCAACGAGCTGTTCGACCGCAACGTCATGACCGTCGACGCGTTCGACTGGGCCCACCGCACCGGGGCGAACCCGCCGAACGAGCCCACCGACGACCTGTGCACCAGCCGCCCGGCCCGGCCCTTCAACTACGAGGGCACCTTCGCCCACGAGTGGCAGCACCTGGCGCACTACTACACCGACCCCTTCGAGGGGAACTGGATCAACGAGGGTCTGGCCGACTTCGCCCAGACGCTGACCGGCTACGTCGACACCACGACGACGGTCTTCGACCGGGGAGCCGACAGCCACCTCTACTGCTACCAGGGCTTCGGCACGGTGCAGACGCCGTACAACGTCAACCCGCGGGACTGCGGCGGCCCGGAGAACTCGCTCACCCTGTGGGGCGAGAGCCCGAACCCGAACGCGGTGCTCGCCGACTACGGCAACGCGTACTCGTTCATGCAGTTCCTGTACGACCGGTACGGCACGGACATCATCTCCCGGCTGCACAAGGATGGTGAGCGGCAAGGGCTGGCCAGCCTGGACGCGGCGCTGAAGGCCAAGGGCGTCAGCAAGATGTACCAGGTCATCCACGACTACCAGACGATGACGCTCGTCGACAAGATCGTCGGGGACTCGCGGCGCGGGATCATGCTCGGCGTACCGAAGAGCCGGGTGACCACGCCGAGCCTGCGCTCCACGGTCAACCTGGCCAACCCGGCCGCCAACGCCACCCCCGGGGCGGCGCCGAACGGGGCCGACTTCGTGCCGCTGCAGAAGGCCGACGGGCAGATCCTGCGCGGCCGTGACCTACGGTCGCTGTCGTTCGAGGGCACCAAGACACTGCCGCCGCTGCCGCTGTCGTGGACCGTCGTGTCGAACGACCCGGACCGCTCCGGCAACCCGGTCCTGTGGTCCGGGAACGGCAACAACATCGACTCCGCGGCGGTCGCGTCGGTCGCCGTGCCGACCGCCGACCCGACGCTGCGCTTCGCCGCCAAGTACGGCGCGGAGTTCGGCTTCGACTACGGCTACGTCACCGTCTCCACCGACGGCGGCGCGACCTACACCGCCATCCCAGGCGACAAGACGATCGACGGGCCGTTCGGTCCGGCGCTCAACGGGACCACCGACGGGTTCGAGGCGCACTCGTTCGACCTGTCCGCGTACGCCGGCAAGACGATCCTGCTCGGCTTCCGCTACGTCAGCGACGGCGGCGTCAACGAGGGCGGTCTGCTGGTCGACGACATCACCGTCGGCGGCACGACGGTCAGCGACGGCACCAGCCTCGCCCCGTTCGACTCGCCGACGGAGATCAAGCCGATCACCGTCAACAACTGGAACCTACGGCTGATCGGCATCGACGAGCAGCACTCGATCGCCGCGCAGTTCGAGTTCGACGGCAAGTCGAGCCTGACGCTGAACCGGGCGAAGCTGGCCCTGCTCAGCCTGTTCCCGAAGGTCGTCGCCGTGGTCGCCTACGACGAGCCGACCGAGCAGGTCAACCAGTACGCGCCGTACACGCTGAAGGTCAACGGAGTGGTCCAGCCGGGCGGCACCGCCTGACCTGACCCGGCACAACCCCGGGCACCTGTCACCGCTCTGGTGGCAGGTGCCCGGGCACCCCTGTCGGGGACCACCCAGCGGGCCGCCGTGCCGCGCTCGCGCCCAGCCGCGCTTGCCAACGCCAGAGGGCTTTCCTGACCCGGCGCGCCTTCCCTACCCTCCGTTCGCAACGATCGGGAACAACGCGGGACGCCCGCTCGAACCTGCCGGCCAGGCGCAACAGGGCGTCCGACCGCATCTGGTACGCCTCCTCGACGATCGCCCACGGCCAGGAGCCGTCGGTGACCATGGCCCACTTGGCGACCGAGTGAGCCCTCCAAGCCGGCTGGGTTGCCTCATCACAGGTCGCGCAACTCGGGAAATCCACACCTTGCGTCCCAGTGCATCTTGGAGCCTTGAGTCCGGGATCTGACATTTAGAAGTCCTCAAGTGGGGCAAATCAACCGTTGGACTGTTGACTAGAGTCGCGGACACCGTCGCGCAGGGTGTTCGACTGGACGCGTAGTGGCTATGGTGTCGGCTCCGCCTTCCCTCGCGACACATAGGACTGACGTGGGCATCCTCAAGGAGATGCAGCGGGCGCACGCACGGCAGGTGCGCGCCCAGACGCAGGCTCAAGCCGCTGCATACCGGCACCACCAGCAACTTCGCCGAGAGGCCGAGCGCGCCATGAAGGCCGCACAGCGCACCGCAGTCGCCAACGAGCGTGAGCGCAAGCGGTTGTACGTCGAGGCACGTGTCGCCGAGATCGCCGTCGACAACTCGAGCCTCCAGGCCCACCTCGATGAGCTGGACACACTGCTGGTTGCCACGCTCGACGTCGATGATCACATCGACCTCAGAAGGCTCCGGAAGTCGGCACAGCACAGGCCGTTCACCCCCGGCACACTCGGCACCCCCTTGGCGCCGCCCGACTGGCGGCGATTCGAGCCGCCTGCCCCGACCGGGCTCAGCAAGATGTTCGGTGGTCAGGCAAGGCACCAGCAACAGCTCGCCGGAGCGCAGCAGGCGTTCGCCCAGGCGCAGGCCCAGCACGCCGCCGCCGAGGCTGACCGGCAGCGGCGGCTCTCCGCAGCCCACCAGCGTTACCAGCAACAGTGCGCCAAGGTCGACGCCGAGATCAGTGCGCACAACGCGGAGATCGACCGCTTCGCGGCGGCCTTCGCCGCTGCCGATCCCGCCGTCGTCGTCGAGTACTTCGGCATGGTGCTGGGCAACTCCGTCTACCCGGATGACTTCCCGCAGCACTACCGCCTGGCGTACGTGCCGGAGTCGCGGCAGTTGGTGGTGGAATACCACCTACCGACCCTGGACGTCATCCCCACGGTCCGCGAGTACCGCTACGTCAAGGCCCGCGACGAAATCACCACCACCGCCCGCCCCGCCAAGGAGATCAAGGAGCGGTACGCCACGCTCGTCGCGCAGGTCACCCTGCGGACCGTGCACGAGCTATTCGAGGCTGACCGGTCCGGGCTCGTCGACACGGTGGTGTTCAACGGCATCGTCGATACGACCGATCCACGGACCGGTGCATCCGTGCAGCCGTGCCTGGTGACACTGCGGACGACGCGTGAGGTGTTCACCGAGCTGAACCTGCGCCTGGTCGAACCGCTCGCCTGTCTGGCACACCTCAACGCCTCGGTGTCCAAGCGCCCCGCTGAGCTGGCAGCGGTTCGGCCGGTGCTGGAGTTCGACATGGTTGACAAGCGGTTCGTCGATGAAGTCGACGTGCTGGCCGACCTCGACCAACGGCCGAACCTGCTGAAGCTCACCCCGACAGAGTTCGAGAGCCTGATCCAGAACCTCTTCGCGAAGATGGGCCTGGACACCAAGCAGACCCGGGCGTCGCGAGATGGTGGGGTCGACTGCGTCGCCTTCGACCCGCGGCCGATCTTCGGCGGCAAGGTCGTCATCCAGGCCAAGCGCTACCGCAACACGGTCGATGTGTCCTCGGTGCGGGACCTGTTCGGCACGCTGCAGAACGAGGGCGCATCGAAGGGCATCCTGGTCACCACGAGCGGCTACGGTCCCGCCTCGTACGAGTTCGCTTCAGGGAAGCCACTGGAACTCATCGACGGCTCCAACCTGCTGTACCTCCTCGCCGAACACGCTGATGTGAAGGCCCGGATCGACCCGAGCGACCTGGACTGAGCCATGGCGGGGACGTCCTGGTCGGCGAAGCAGAACTGATCATGCACTTCACCCATATCGACAATCTGCCGGCCGTCCTCACCGCTGGCCGGCTGTTCGCAGACAACGTGGTCGGCGACCGGCTGGCCACGAACGTTGGTGCCGTCGACATCAAGGCAAGCCGGCGGGCGAGGAGGGTCCCCTGCCCGCCCGGCGGTGTCGTCGCTGACTACGTGCCGTTCTACTTCGCCCCGCAGTCACCCATGATGTTCCGAATCGCTTGCGAGCACAGGGACGGCAAGGTGGGCTGTTATCCGGGCGGAGACGACCCGTTGGTCTATCTCGTGAGTTCGGTGGAGCTGGTTCACGCCGCCGAGCTGGGATGGGTCGCGAGCGACGGCAACTGCGCCGCCACCCTCACTCGGTTCTCCCCCGCGCTCAACGATCTGGCCGACCTGGTCGACTGGCCGCTACTCGAGGAGCGGATCTGGAAAAACACCCCGGAGGATCCGGACCGGGTCCGCAGAAGGATGGCCGAGTTCCTGATTCATCGTGAGTTTCCTCTCGACCTGCTGACCGGGTACGCCGTACGGACACCAGCACGACAGGAACAGTTGACGCAGGTCCTCCGCGCTGCTGGCATCATCGACGCGTACGTTGGTGTCAGACCGGGCTGGTACTACGGATACCAACGGAGGGAGGTGCGCGAATGATCATCGTCAGCCACGGCAACCTGCTGACCGCCGACGCCGAAGCGCTGGTCAACACGGTCAACACCGTAGGCGTCATGGGCAAAGGAATCGCTCTCCAGTTCAAGCGCGCCTACCCCGCCAACTACGCGGCCTACCGGGCGGCTTGTGCTGCCAAGAAAGTCCAGTTGGGCGAGATGTTCCTGTTCGACTCCACCCGCCTTGGCCCTCGCCGGTATGTGATCAACTTCCCCACCAAGGGCCACTGGCGGGCAACCTCGAAGCTGGAGGACATCGAGGTCGGCCTCACCGACCTCGTCCGCGTGATGCGCGAACGCCAGATCTCCTCGGTCGCGGTGCCCGCACTCGGCTGCGGTAACGGTGGACTCAACTGGGAGCAGATCCGACCGCTGATCGAGCAAGCCTTCGCCGAGCTGCCCAACGTCCGGGTGCTGTTGTTCCCCCCGGAGGGCGCCCCCGAGCCGTCCGATATGCCGGTCGCTACTCCGAAACCTCCGCTGACCCCTGGACGCGCCACCTTGCTACGGGCCATCGAGCGGTATCTCGAACAGTCCCGTGCGCTGGAACCACGAGAGGGCATCACGACCCTGGAGATCCAGAAGATCGCCTACTTCCTCCAGGTGCTTGGAGAGCCGTTCCGTCTCTCCTTCACCCGCGGTCGGTACGGGCCCTACGCGGAGAGCCTGAATCACGTCCTTGACCGCCTGGAAGGGCACTATCTGGTCGGGTTCGGTGACCGTTCATCCCGGGTCGAGGAGCTACGTCCTATTCACCTAACCGAAGGGACGAGCGAGGCCGTCGACGCGTGGTTCGACGCGCCCAGCCAGCCGATCTCGGCCGCTCCTGATCGACTTGCCGTGCTTGTCCAGGGGTTTGAGGCACCGTACAGCCTCGAGCTACTCGCCACCGTGCACTACGCCGCGCAGGCGCACCCGCCCACACACGAGATCGAGGAGTTGATCGAGCGGGTTAGGGCGTGGAGCGGACGTAAGGCCCGCCTCTTCACCCCGGCGCACGTCACGACGGCCTACGAACGGTTGGCGTCGGCCGGACTCTTGCCGAGCAAGGTGACGTCCTCGGCTTGACCGGATCAGACCCCGATCCGACTGCGCAACGCGGATCAGCGAGTTGCAGTTCCCGGTACTACTCCCGGCCCAATGTCCCGGCCCCAACGACTCGCCGACGGTGTGGAGCGCTGGAGGGCAGCGTGCCTCGCCTTCGCTCGCTAGGTTGCCAGGGTGACGGATCTTGAGCGGGGCATTTACGAGCACCTGGTCACCCACCAGCTCGCTGGCCAGCTTCACCACCTCGACTCCGCCCGGGTCCAGCACCGCCCCCTGGACCCCGCCGACTCCCACAAGCACCTGACCCGTCACCTCGCCACCCTCATCAGCCGCGCCCTACAGGCCGTCCCCAACGGCGACGACAAGCTCCACCGCCAGGTCGACCTGGCCAACCGCCTCGCCACCGCCATCGCGGACCTCAACCCCGACTCCGCCGGCCCCAACGACCAGGTAGCCGACGCCAGGAACCTCCTCCACGCCATCGCCGCCCCACCCACCCCACCCGCGCAGCCGGCCTTCCCGCAGCGCCCCACCACCCCGCTCTCCACCGGCGCGCTCCTGGTCAACGGCCGCCACCAGCCCCGGATCGGCCACGAGGTCACCCACGAGATGGCGTCGGCCAACCACGTCGACCTGCTCTGCGCGTTCATCAAGTGGTACGGCCTACGCATCGTCGAGCCGGCCATCCGCGAGCTGATCGGCCGAGGCGGCAAGCTGCGGGTCATCACCACCACGTACCTGGGCGCCACCGACCAGCGGGCGCTGGACCGGCTCGCCGAGCTGGGCGCCGAGGTCAAGGTCTCCTACGAGACCAGGACCACCCGGCTGCACGCCAAGGCGTGGCTGTTCCGCCGGGGCAACGGCACCACCACGGCGTACGTCGGCTCGTCGAACCTCTCCAAGGCAGCGTTGGTCGACGGGGTGGAGTGGAACGTCCGGATCTCGAACATCGAGCAGCCGCACGTCATCGACACCTTCACCGCCACATTCGAGGACTACTGGAACGACCCCGCCTTCGAGGCGTACGAGCCGGGCAGGGACGCCGAGCGGCTGCGGCAGGCGCTGCGCGGAGAGCGGTCGGACGACGGCATCACCCAGATCTCGAACCTGGACGTGCGGCCGTACCCGTACCAGGCGGAAATCCTGGCCGACCTGGACGCCGAGCGGCAGGTGCACGGCCGGCACCGGAACCTGGTGGTGATGGCGACCGGCACCGGCAAGACGGTCGTGGCGGCGCTGGACTACCGCCGGCTACACCGCAGCAGGAGTGTCGACTCGCTGCTCTTCGTCGCCCACCAGGAGCAGATCCTCAAGCAGAGCCTGGCGACGTTCCGCCAGGTGATGGGCGACGGTAGCTTCGGCGAGCTGCTGGTCGGCGGCAAGGAGCCGACCGACTGGCGGCACGTCTTCGCGTCGATCCAGTCGCTGCACCGGCGGGAGATCGCCCCCGAGGCGTACGACATGGTGATCGTCGACGAGTTCCACCACGCCGAAGCGCCGACGTACGCCCGGCTGCTGGAACGGTTGGAGCCGCGCGTACTGCTGGGGCTGACGGCGACGCCCGACCGGGCCGACGGCGGCGACGTGCGGCGGTGGTTCGACGGCCACGCCGCCGTGGAGCTGCACCTGTGGGAGGCACTGGAGCGGCAGTTGCTGGCCCCGTTCCAGTACTTCGGGATGCACGACGACGTTGACCTGTCGCATCTGCGGTGGAAGCGCGGCCAGGGGTACGACCTGGGCGAGCTCGGCGGCGTCTACACCGGCAACGAGGCGCGGGCTCGGATCATCCTCAAGGCCGTGCGGGACAAGGTCGACGTGGACCGGATGCGGGCGCTCGGGTTCTGCGTCGGAATCGGGCACGCGGAGTTCATGGCGGACTGGTTCACCCGCCGGGGCGTACCGTCGGCTGCGGTGACCTCACGGGCGGACCGCGCCGGGCGGTCGCGGGACGAGTTGCTTCGGGAGTTCAAGGCCGGGAAGCTGCGCGTCCTGTTCACGGTGGACCTGTTCAACGAGGGGGTCGACCTGCCGATGGTCGACACGATCCTGATGCTGCGGCCCACCGAGAGCGCCACGATCTTCCTTCAGCAGCTCGGCCGGGGTCTGCGGCTGGACGACGACAAGCCCTGCCTCACGGTGCTGGACTTCATCGGCGGGCAGCACGCGAACTTCCGCTTCGACCTGCGCTGGCGGGCGCTGACCGGGGTGACCCGGCGGGCGATCAGGGACGCGGTCGAGCAGGACTTCCCCTCCCTGCCGAGCGGCTGCCACGTCGAGCTGGACCGGGTGGCGAAGGAGGTGGTGCTGAGCAACCTCAAGAGCGCCATGCCCACCTCGAAGAAGGGCCTGGTCGCGGAGCTGCGGCAGCTCGGGGACGTCAGCCTGGGCACGTTCCTGCGCGAGACCGGGCTGGAGATCGAGGACGTGTACCGGTCGGCGTCGGTCGGTGGGTGGACCGGGCTGCGGCGGCTCGCCGGCCTTGAGGCGTCGACGCCCGGCTCGGACGACCGTGAGCTCGGACGGGCGGTCGGGCGGATGCTGCACCTCGACGACGTGGACCGGCTGGACCTGCTGGCCCGGGTCGCGGCCGGCGAGCGGCCCGCAGCCGGCCGGCTCTGGGACATGCTGCACTTCGACCTGTGGGGGCCGAACGCGTCGCTGGCCTCGCGGGACGAGCGGGTGGCGCGGCTGTGGGCGGAGCCGGCGCGCTGCGTCGAGCTGCGCCAGGTCGCCGAGGTGCTACGGGAGCGGATCCACCGGGTGACGATGCGGGCGGGGGCGCTGCGGGTGCACGCCCGGTACAGCCGCAACGAGGCGTGCGCGGCGTTCGGGATGCCGAACCCGGGGTCGCTGCGCGAGGGCGTGAAGTGGCTTGAGTCCGAGCGGGCGGACCTGTTCTTCGTCACGCTGGTCAAGTCGGAGCAGCACTACTCCCCCACCACCATGTACGCCGACCGGGCCATAACCGAGCGGCTGTTCCAGTGGGAGTCGCAGAGCACCACGTCGTCGGTGTCGACGACCGGGCAGCGGTACGTCAACCACGAGCAGCGGGGGTCGACGGTGCACCTGTTCGTCCGGGAAACCCGGGTGCCGGACCGGGACCTCGGCGCGCCGGCCTACCTGTACGCGGGGCCGATGGCCTACCGGGAGCACAGCGGGGACCGGCCGATGCGGATCGTCTGGGAGCTGACCCATCCGCTGCCCGCCGACATGTACTCGGCCGCCCGGACAATCGCCGCCTGATCCTGCTTCACACAGGAGTCGGAACAGCCCGGAATCTCAGGCCGCATCTGCCGCCGGGGCGAACCTGACGTCGAGCTTCATGCCCAGGGCGCGGGCCAGGCGCTCCAGGACAGCCAGGGTCGGCACGGTGCCCCCTGCCTCAAATCGGGCGACGGCGGACTGCGTCATGCCGGCAGTCCTCGCCAGCTGGGTCTGGCTCCAACCGTTCTGCTCCCGCAACTGCCGCACCGTCTGGCCGAGCTCGAAGGCTATCCGCGCCGCCTCGTAGGCTTCGGCGGCGCCCGGCTCGGTCATCCGGCGCTCTCGAAGCTCGTTCCAGTCAACGCGATCGTTCATCATTGCGCCCCCTCGTTCACCGTGTGCCGCTCCGTCACGCATCGCTCAAACGCCCGGCGGGCGCGTTCGACTTCGCGCTCTTCACGCATCCGGGTCTTCCGAAAGACCGTCAACAGGATGATCCGCCGGTCGGACGCTATCCAGTACGTCACCGGCACCGCATCGCGGTCCAGGTAGAACCGCAGCTCCCGGAGCTTGCCGTCGAGCTGCTTCGTGTGCGGCTCGCCGAGGAGAGCTCCGCGGCTGGCGAGCATGTCGATATAGAACGCGGCTCTCGCGAATTGTGTGGTCGGCAATCCCTCCAGCCAATCCCGGACTTCGGGCTCCAGCTCCACGCCACCCCAGGCCATAGCACCGATGCTATGGCTTCGACTGTGCGTAGTCGCGCCGCTCAGCGGGCGTGTCGAGGGCAAGAAGAGGGCCACCGCCGCGCACTCCGGCCCGGACGATCGGCACCTGATCGACCCACCACCTGACGCGGCGCAGGCGCGGAAGCCCCATCGGGCTTCTGCCGTCGGTTCGGGTACGGGGTCGCACCATCCGACGAGAAGGACATTCACACTTCTCCATACCGAGAGGACGTGCTAACCCTTAGCAATGATGCCTGCACCGAGAGTGGCACGGCGGTCTGGCGCAGGCCGCTCCGACACACCGTCACCGCCTTTCCTCACCCACGGCGAGTAATCGGTGAGCACCTGGGCCCGTACACCGCCCTCGCCCCCCGCCGCCGACATGCCGGAGCCGTCCGAGCAGCAGCCCATCCTCGGCGTCGAGCCGGGCACGCCGCTCGACCTGCTGCTGGTCAACGCGCCGCTGCGCGACTACACGCTCCGCCCCCGGGTCAACAACTCCCCGCTGCCGGTGCTCGGCCTGGGCTACCTCGCCACCTACGCCACCGTGCAGGGCTTCAGCGTGGGTGTCCTCGACGGGGAGTCCCTCGGCCTCAGCGTCGAGGAGATCCAGAGCATCGTCAACGAGGCCGCGCCCCGCTGGGTGGGGTTCAACCTGCTGGCGCCGACGTACGAGCTGAGCGCCCGCATCGCCGCCGGCCTCGACCCCGAGATCCAGATCATGGTCGGCGGTCACCAGGCGAAGGCGAGGCCGGAGGCGATCATCGCGGAACCGCGGTTCGCCCGCCTGGAGGCGCTGATCGTCGGCGAGGCCGAGACCCGGCTCGTCGAGCTGCTGAACGACCACCAACAGCGGGTACGGCTTCCGGGCGTGATGTGGCGGGACCCGACCCTGGGTACGCCGGTCACGGGCGGCGGGCCGGGCACGGCATGGCACCTGGCCCCGGACGTCAACGCCCTGCCGTTCGTCGACCGGCGGTTCTTCGCCGCCGACCCGTACCGGCCGGGCGACGGGCCGTGGGAGGCGGCGATGGTGGGCGCCCGCGGCTGCCCGTACGAGTGTTCGTTCTGCGGCGCGGCCGTCAGCGCAAACCTGGACGTCGCCATCCGCACCCGGGAGCCGGCCAACATCATCGCGGAGATGGACGAGCTCAACGTCCGGTACGGCGTGCGGGCGTTCCGGTTCGTCGACGACCTCTTCCTCGGCTACGAACGGTTCGTCCGGCGCTGCATGCCCGCGTTCGCCGAGGCCGACGTCGGCGGTCGGTACGTCTGGGACGCCACCGGCCGGGTCAACGTCCTCGCCCACGCCGACGACGCCTTCCTGGAGACGCTCGCGGCGAACGGCTGCCGGGAGGTCGGGCTCGGCATCGAGTCCGGCAGCGAGCGCGTTCTCGGCCACCTCGGCCAGCGGATCAGGCCCGAGCTGACCCGGGACGTGGTCCGCCGGCTCACCCGCCGGGGCATCAACGTCAGGGGTCACTTCGTCCTCGGCCGGCCCACCGAGACGCGTGCCGAGTTGGAGGCGACCGTCCGGCACGTACGCGAGCTGTGGGACCTGACCGAGAACGCGCCCGGCACCTTCCGGGCGAGCGTCTTCGAGTTCCGCCCCTACCCCGGCACCCCGCAGTGGCACCGGCTGCTGGCCACGGGCCGGTACGACCCGTCGCGGCTGCTGGACCACCGCACCATGGACCTGAGCGAGCACGGGCTGGATGAGGCCATGCGAACCGGCGACGAGTTCGACCTCCCGGCCAACCTCCAGTTCGGGGAGGTCGAGTTGTCACACGTGCGCCGCCGGCTGGTGGAGCTGGCCCGCGCCCAGCACGAGCGGCTGTTCAACCGCTGACCGGTCGGCCCCGGCCGGCGGTTACCGTACGTGGATGGAACAGCGGATCAGCCTCGTGACCCTCGGCGTCGCCGACCTGTCCCGCGCCCGCGCCTTCTACGAGCGGCTCGGCTGGCGCGGCCAGGAGGCCGAGCAGACCGTCTTCTTCCAGGCCGGCGGCCTCGCCGTCGTGCTGTGGGCGCGTGACAAGCTGGCCGCCGACGCCGACATCGCTGACGCCGACGCGGGCGGCTTCGGCGGGCTGAGCCTGGCGCAGAACGTCCGGTCCCGCGAGGAGGTCGACGAGGTGATCGGGGCGGCGGTCGAGGCCGGGGCGACGGTCACCAGGCCCGCCCGGGAGACCTTCTACGGCGGGTACGCCGGCTACTTCGCCGACCCGGACGGGCACCTGTGGGAGATCGCCTGGAACCCTGGCTTCCCGCTGGCGGCCGACGGCACCCTGGCTGTCCCCGACTTCGGCACCGCCTGACTCCGCCCCGGCCGCCGAGGCGGCAGGGGCGGCGGGGCGGTCAGCGGACCGGGTCGTGGGTGCCCCGGGGCACGTGGGGCTTGCAGCGGCGCAGCCGGTCGGCGGCCATCCGACCGCCCACGGCCAGCCCGTGCCGCTCGACGGCGGCCAGCCCGTACGCGCTACACGTCGGGGTATAACGGCACTGGCCCGGCCAGCGGTGCGACAGCCACCGCCGGTACCCGAGGATCGCGGCGCGGCCGGCCCGGTCGACGACCGGTGCCCGGGTCGCCCCGGCGGCCACCGAGCCGAGGGTGAGCATGAACGAGAACAACCCGAAGTCGCAGCAGTCCGGGCCGTCGCAGTCGCAGTCGGTGCAGGAGTCGCCGCGCCGCTTCTTCTTGCGGTGCCGATCCTTCTTGAGGCTGAACATGGCGATCATCCTGCTGCACGTGCGCAACGCCCCTGAGCCGAAGCCGAGCCGGACGACCGCACGCGTCAGCGCTTCCTGGAGATCACCAGGAGAAGCTCAGAGCATCAGGCCCAGACGGTGCGGCGGAGCCCGTCGTGCGTGGCGCAGGCGTCCCGCCGGCCGCCGGTGAGGCTGACCGCGCCGTCGCGGCACTGCACCAGGTACCCCCTCCCGGCCCAGAAGTCCTGCCCGCAGTCGAAGAAGTCGCACACCCGCACGTCGGGCCTGCGGACGCGGGAGCCACCGCAGTAGTCGTACCCGAACGGGTTCGCCGGTGCGCCGCAGAGCCCGTCGCGCTTCGCGGTGGGTGACGCGGTGCGCCGCCGCGACTCCGGGGTCGCCTTCGGGGTCGCCTTCGGGGTGGCCCGCAGGACGGGGCGGGCCGTCGGGACGGCGGTGGGGGCCGCGGCGGCGGCGGCGACGTCCGAGCCGGGCCGCACCGGCGGGTCCGACTCGAAGAGCACCGCGGGCAGCAGCAGCGCCGCGGCTGCGGCCACCGCGACGGTACGCCGGCCGCCCGGCACGGCGGCGGTGATCCGGGCCTGGCCGGGAGTGGCGATGGCCGGGCGGAACGGCCGGTTCTGGTCGTGCTCGGCGATCAGCTCGTCGAGCTGGGCGAGCACGGTGCCTCGCTGCTCGATGGCGTCGGCGAAGGCCAGTGCGAGGGTGAACCGGAACTCGGCGGCGGCCTCGGCGGGCAGCAGCAGCCCGGAGGTGCGCCGCCGGTCGAGGACCTGGATCAGCGTGACCGGCGCCGCCGGGTCGTGGGCCAGCCCGGTCATCTTCCCGTACGCCCAGTCGCGCCGGCCGCGCCCGCCGAGCAGGACCAGCCGACGGTCGGTGAGCACGGCGATCCCGGCGTCGGTGACCTTGACCCCGTCGGGGCGGCGGTGGTGCAGCGCCGGCCGGCCGGGGTCGACGCTGAGGTCGGGGGCGGGGAGCACGGCGGTGTGCCGCAGCTCGACCAGCTGCGCGGCGGGCAGCGCCCAGTGGACCCGCTCGCCGGGGGCGAGTTCCAGGGGCAGGCCGGAGTCCGCCGCGCGCCGGCCGAAGTCGGCCGCCGCCGCGCGCAGCCGCCGCAGTTCCTCGTCGCGCCGCCGCCACGCCTGCTCGGCGGCGCGGTACGTCCGCTGTCGTCGTTCGTTCTGCCGGTACGCCCACCGGTACCGCCACGTGGAACCCGTCGAATCAGTCTTCGCCACGCCGACTCCTTAGCCGCGCGAGCCGCCAACCGGGGTGTCATCCGGATCAACGGCGCCGACCGGTCGAACGAACCCGGCGAAGCGGGCGAATCACCTGATCGGTGGACAAGAGCGGACGAGAAGCGGATGACGCCGTGTCGATTCACGTTCTGTCGGCGGTCCTCGGCGACGCCGTGTGGATCGGTGGCTCGCTGGGTAACGTCAGCCGCAGCCGGGCCGCGATGCCGCGCCGGCAGCACCGACGCGAAGGGGGGACCCGTGACCGGCCCGGACCAGCGCCCGCGTGTCGTGATCGGGGTCGACATCGGCACCACCAGCACCAAGAGCGTCGCGTTCGACACGGACGGCCGGCAACTCGCCACCCACTCCGTCGGCTACCCGTTGGACGAGCCGCACCCCGGCTACGCCGAGCAGGACCCCCTGCTGATCTTCGACGCGGTGGTGGAGACGGTCCGCGCGGTGGTGGCGGAGCTGCCCGGGCCGATCGCCGGGCTGTCGTTCAGCACCGCGATGCACAGCCTGATCGGGCTCGACCCGGACGGTAAGCCGCTGACCGCGTCGGTGACCTGGGCGGACTCCCGCGCCAGCCGGCAGGCCGAGCGGCTGCGGGCGGTCCCGTCGGGGCTGGCGCTGCACCGGCGGACCGGCACGCCGGTGCACCCGATGGCGCCGCTGCCGAAGCTGGTCTGGTTCGCCGAGCAGGAGCCGAAACTGTTCGAGCGGGTCGCCCACTGGGTCGGCATCAAGGACTACGTGCTGCTGCGGCTGTGCGAGACGCTGGTCACCGACCACTCGGTCGCCTCGGCCAGCGGCCTGATGGACATCCGGAGGCTCGCCTGGGACGCCGAGGCGCTGCGGATCGCCGGGGTCACCGAGGAACAGCTCCCGCAGCTCGTCCCGACCACCACCGTGCTGCCGGGGCTCACCGCGGCCTCCGCCGCCGCGACCGGCCTGCCGGCGGACACCCCGATCGTGGTCGGCGCCGGTGACGGCCCGCTGGCCAACCTGGGCCTCGGCGCGGTGCACCCCGGCGTGGTGGCCTGCTCGATCGGCACCAGCGGGGCGATGCGGGTGATGGTCGAACGCCCCGCCGTCGACCCGCTCGGCGGGGTGTTCTGCTACGCGCTGACCGAGGACCGCTGGGTGGTCGGCGGCGCGATCAACAACGGCGGGATCGTGTTGCAGTGGGCCGGCGACGCGCTCGCCCCCGAGATGGGCGAGGAGTCCGAGGAGAAGCTGCTCGACCTGGCCGCCCACGCGCCGGTCGGCTCCGGCGGGCTGATCATGCTGCCGTACCTGCTCAGCGAGCGCGCCCCGCACTGGAGCGCGTTGCCGCGCGGGGCGTACGTCGGGTTGACCCACGGCCACCGCCGCGAGCACCTGGTGCGGGCGGCGCTGGAGGGGGTCTGCCAGCAGCTCGCCCTGGTGCTGTCGTCGGTGCGGGCGGCCGGCAACGAGGTGCGGGAGGTGCGGGCCAGCGGCGGCTTCGCCCGCAGCCCGCTGTGGCGGCAGATGCTCGCCGACGCGCTCGGCATGCCGGTGCGGTTCCCGGCCGGCCACGAGGGGTCCAGCTTCGGCGCGGCGCTGCTGGGCATGCAGGCCCTCGGCCTGATCGCGTCCGTCGACGTCGCCGCCGACCTGGTGAAGATCGACGAGACGGTACGCCCCGACCCGACCGCCGCCGCCGTCTACGCCGCCCTGCTTCCGCTGCACTCCGAGCTGTACGACGCGCTCGTCCCGACGTTCGCGTCGCTGCGACGGCTGGCCCCGAGCCTGCCGCCGGAGCCACCGCCCACCTCTCCACCCATGTGATCGCCCGTACCCTGCTGGCACGGACGCCGTCCGAAGGTCGTGATAGCCGTGGTCACTCTGCTCGCCGCACCGGCGGAACCACTCACCGACGCCGGTAACGCCCAACTGATCGTCGCGGCCCTGCTGGGCATCGCCGCGGTGGTGGTCCTGATCGCCTGGGGCAAGGTCCATCCGTTCCTGTCACTGATCCTCGGCGCGGCAGTGCTCGGCGTCGTCGCAGGGGTGGCACCCGACGCCATCGTCACGTCGTTCAGCGGCGGCGTCGGCTCCACCGTCGGCGGGGTCGGTCTGCTGATCGCCCTCGGGGCGATGATCGGCGGCCTGCTCGCCGAGTCCGGCGGCGCGGACGGCATCGTCACCCGGATCGTCAACAAGGTCTCCGGGTCGGCCCTGCCCTGGGCGATGGCCGGGGTGGCCGCGCTGATCGGCCTGCCGCTGTTCTTCGAGGTCGGCGTGGTGCTGCTGGTGCCGATCGTGCTGCTCGTCGCGAAGCGCACCGACGTGCCGCTGATGAAGGTCGGCATCCCGGCGCTGGCCGGCCTGTCGGTGCTGCACGGCCTGGTCCCGCCGCACCCCGGCCCGCTGGTGGCGATCTCCTCGCTCAACGCGGACCTGGGCCTGACGCTGGGGCTGGGCCTGCTGATCGCCATCCCGACCGTGATCATCGCCGGGCCGGTCTTCGGCAACATCATCTCCCGGTACGTCCCCGCGACGATTCCCGAGGGACTGCTGCCGACCCGCACGCCGGCCGGCGTCGGGGGTGGCGGGACCGACCGCGGCGTCGCGGGCCGCCAGCAGACCGGCGTGGACGGCGAACTGCTCACCGAGGACGACCTGCTCAACCCCGGCACCGGCCGCCCCGGCGCGCCGGTCGACGACTCCGGCACCGAGACCGCCCGCCGGGCCCCGAAGTTCTGGCCGGCGGTGATCACCGTGCTGCTGCCCGTGGCGCTGATGCTGCTGCGGGCCGTCGGCGAGCTGGCCCTGGCCGAGGGCAGCGCCGGCCGCAAGGCCCTGGACATCGTCGGCGCCCCGATCGTGGCGCTGCTGGCCGGGGTGATCGTGGCCATGTTCACCCTCGGCTTCCAGGCCGGGTTCAGCCGCAAGCAGGTCTCGTCGGTGCTCGGCGGCTCGCTGCCGCCGATCGCGGGCATCCTGCTGATCGTCGCGGCGGGCGGCGGGTTCAAGCAGGTGCTGGTGGACGCCGGGGTGGGCAACCTGGTCGCCGACGCGGCGGAGAACGCCAGCCTGTCCCCGCTGCTGCTGGGCTGGCTGGTCGCGGTCGGCATCCGGGTCGCGACCGGCTCGGCGACGGTCGCCACGATCACCGCGGCCGGCATCGTCGCCCCGCTGGCGGCGACCCTGGACCGGCCCGGGGTGGCGCTGCTGGCCCTGGCCGTCGGCTGCGGCTCGCTGTTCTTCTCGCACGTCAACGATGCCGGCTTCTGGCTGGTGAAGGAGTACTTCGGGCTGACCGTCGGGCAGACCATCAAGAGCTGGTCGGTGATGGAGACGATCATCTCGGTGGTCGGCTTCGCCGGCGTCCTGCTGCTCGACCTGCTGTTGTGACGCCCTGACCGGGCCGCCGGGGAACGGTCAACCCCGGGGTCGTACCGCCGGGACCAGTGCGGCGCGCAGGTCGGCGAGGTTGGTGGGGCGACCGTAACGCCAGCCCTGGCCGTGGACGCAGCCGATCGCGGTGACCGCCGCGTGCTGCTCGTCGGTCTCCACCCCCTCGGCGACCACGGTCAGGTCGAACGCCCCGGCCAACCGGGTCACCATCTCCACCGTCGCGTACGCCCGGGTGTCGTCGCCCAGCCGGGCCACGAACGACCGGTCGATCTTCAGCTCGGTGGCCGGGATGTGGTGCAGGTAGCTCAGCGACGAGTAGCCGGTGCCGAAGTCGTCGATGGCGATCCGGATGCCCAGCTCGCGGAGCTGACGCAGCCGCTCCAGCACCGTGTCGCTGCCGTCGATCAGCGCCGACTCGGTCAGCTCCAGGGTCAGCGCGCGGGGCGCCAGGCCGGCGCCGGCGGTGGCCGCGGTGACGGTGGCGATCAGGTCCGGCCGGCGCAGGTGCGCGGCGGCGATGTTCACCGCGACCGTCGCCTCCGGGGCGCGGTCCCGCCAGGTGGCGGCGGCCCGGCATGCCTCGTGGATCACCCACCGGTCGATCGGCAGGATCAGCCCGGTCTCCTCGGCCAGCGGCAGGAAACGCGCCGGGGTGAGCAGCCCCATCCGGGGATGCCGCCAACGCACCAGCGCCTCGGCGCTGCGCACCTCGCCGGTGACCAGGTCGACGATCGGCTGGTACTCCAGGTGCAGTTGCTCCTCGTCGACGGCGCGGCGCAGGTCGGCGATCAGCTCGGCCCGGCTCACCGTCGCCTCCCGCAGGGCCGGGGTGCAGGTGCGGTACACGGACTTGCCGCCCGCCTTGGCGGCGTACATGGCGATGTCGGCGTCGCGGAGCAGGTCGGTGTGGGAGGCGTGCTGGGGGCCGTACTCGGCGATGCCGATGCTGGCCGAGGGGTGCACACCCGCCTCCTCCTCCCCGGGGGAGGGTTGCAGGGCTGCGAGCAGCCGCTCGGCCACCCGCTCCGGCCGGACCTGCCGGTCGCCGTCGACGAGGACGGCGAACTCGTCACCCCCGAGGCGGGCGATGCTGCCGTCGTCGGCCACGGCCCGCGCCATCCGGCCGGCGATGCTGGTCAGCAGGAGATCACCGGCACCGTGCCCGAACCGGTCGTTGACCTGCTTGAAGCCGTCCAGGTCCAGCAGCAGCACGGCGACCGGGGCCTCGTCGCGCAGCGCCTCGCGCAGCCGACGGTTGAACATCAGCCGGTTCGGCAGGCCGGTGAGCTGGTCGGTGTAGGCGAGTTGGCGCAGCCGGGCGACCAGCCGGAGGTTCTCGTTGGCGGCCAGCCCCTGCCGCAGCGCCAGGACGCCGAGCAACGCCATCATGCCGACGAAGACCATGTGCGGGGTCTGCCCGGTGGGCCGCCGGGCCAGTATCACCGCCACGATCGCCCCGCCCACCGGCAGGTACGGCAGGGCGACCCGCCACCAGGGCGGCAGCGGCGACTCGGTGGGCTCGTCGACGTCGTCCGAGGCCAGGGGCAGCGGGTACCGGCTGGCGGCGGCGATCAGCAGGTAGCTCAGCGGCCAGCAGACATCGATCGGGTGGCCGGGGGCGTAGCTGCCGTTCGCGAACAGCGAGACGTATGTGGCGTCGGCGACCGCCCGGGTGACCAGGCTGGCCCCGATCAGGGTCAGCGGACGCCACATCGGCCGGGCCGGCCCGGCCACCGCGACCAGGATGGTCAGCTGCACCAGATCCAGCATCGGGTAGAGCAGCCCGAAGGTGCGCAGCGGGTCGGTCAGGTCGGCGGCGGCGATGCCGCGGAACACCACGACCCAGCCGATCGGGATGAGGGCGAGCCCGACGATGACGCCGTCCAGCACCGTCCGGGCCCGCCCGACGGCGCTGCGCGGGGCGGCGAGGGAGCAGAGCAGCGCGGCGGTGCCGGTGACGATGCCGAGGGTGAACAGCAACCCGATCAGCGGGGTGTTCGGCAGGCCGCCGTCGCCGATCCGCTGCACCGTCCACAGTGCTCGGCCGAGCACGGCGAAGCCCATGGTGGCCGCGAGCAGCGCCCAGAATCGGCGTAGCGGCGCGGGGTGCCGGCGGGCCGCTTCGACGCACGCGTAGCCGGCCCAGCCCGCCAACGCGACCGCGCCGAGATCGCTGACCAGGGCCGCGCCGGGCAGTCGGGCGACCAGCCAGACCGCCTCGACGAACAGGACGATCGCGGCCACGACGAGTCCAACCCGACCGGGCCGGTACGCCCCGGCGGGGGTCGTGCGGGGGTGAGGCGCGTCGTGGGGCAGCACAGCGGTCGCTCCGGCTTCCTCTCCTTGCGCACCTCGACGGTGAGGACCGGTCGTTGACGGCGAACGACGAAAGCGTAGTCAGCCTACGGGCGGGCCGCCAGGGGCGTCCGGCCGCCTGCGGCGAGGGCTGCCAAGGTTCGTGGGGCCGGCGCGGAGGCAGCCACCGCGCCGAACCGCACTGCTACTTCGATGGTGGACGACCCGATCCTTTGTGACGGAGGAAGCTTGCTCCACGTCGGCACGACGTGGTGTCCGCCGGCTCCTTTGGAGCTGCCCCCACAGACGGGGCAGCCAAGAGCCCGCCAGGGGTGGCCCGAGGTGGCCAGGGGTGGCCAGGGGTGGCCCGAGTGCACTCACCCCCGTGCCCCGTTCATGCGGGCAGCTCCAAAGGAGCCGAGGAGGGCACCCGCCGAGCCACGCCGGCGAGCGGTCAGGCCCAGTCCTCGGCCGGGTCGCCGTCGGACGGGCCGACCACCGGAGTGGAGGCGACACCAGCACCAAAACCGGCACCGGCACCGGGCGGGTCAGCGGGGGCGGGGCCCTGGTCGGGGGTGGCCGCGGCCGGGGGGCCGCCGTGGGTCCACGGGGTCTCCGCCGGGTCGGGGAACGCCCCCGCCGGCAGGAACCCGTCCGACAGGGTGGTGAGGCAGAGCCGCTCCCCCACCTCCGGCACGGTGCCCGGCGGGGCGCTCAGCCCGCGGCCCATCCCGCCGGAGAGCTCCAGCACCACCTCGGTCTTGCCGTCGGCAGCCGGGGTCAGGAAGACCACCTTCGCCTTCTGCCCCGGCCGGGCCGGCGAGTACAGCGTCGCGCCCACCGGCACCGCCACCGGCTCGGTGGTGACCACCTGGATTCGGGGCCGCAGCACCGGCCGTTTGCCGGTGTCGTCCACCCGTCTCGGGTCGGCCAGCGTCACGTCCCCGACAAACGCCTCCCCGGTCAGCCGGTGCTCGGCCATCACCAGCGGGTCGTCGTAGGCGCGCTGGACCGCGTACGAGGTGCCGGCCCGTTCCAGCCGGTGCAGGCGCACGGCCGCGGCCACCGCCCCGTCCCGGCGCGGCTGCGGCCCGCCGCCGGCGTCGACGTGCTCGGTGTGCGCGGTGAAGGCGTCCCGGTCGCCGGCCCAGCGCCCCTCGACCCGCGCGCCGGGCGGCACGGCGGCGAGCAGCCCCACGCCGCGCCACATCAGCTCCCAGGTGGGCGCGAGCTGCCCGCGCAGGGCCCGCTCCAGCTCCGCGTACGCGGACCGGCGGGCGGTGTCGTCGTCGGCCGCGTCGGTGTACGCGGCGATGGCCGGGGCGAGCACCCGGTTGTCGAACTCCGGGTCGGTGGTCGGGCCGGCGGGCGGGCAGACCGCCGGGTCCTCGGCCCGGGCCGCCGCCCGCACGCCGTCCAGCCCCGGCGGCGGGTCGAGCCAGCCGAGCACCGCCGGCAGGTGCAGGTCTTCCACCGAGCTCTGCCCGGTGGCCCAGTGCAGGGTCAGCGCCTCGGTCATCGCCAGCAGCGCCGACGAGCCGGGGTGCTCGGCCCGTTCGGCGAAGAAGGTCAGCCAGCGCCCGAGCAGCGGCACCGACGGGTGCACCGGGTACTCGCCGTCGGGCCGGCGGAACCGGGTGGAACGGCCGAACAGCCGCAGGAACGTGACCCCGGCCGGGTTCGGCAGCAGCAGCTGCGGCGCGTCGACGTACCGGTGCCGGACGTCGCGGCCCCGGTCCACCGCGACGGCCTCGGACAGCCCCCGGAAGGAGTCCAGGTAGGGCAGCACGATCCCGGCCAGCTCGGCGGCGAACGCGAAGCGCTGGTCCCGGTTGCGGGGCTGCGGCACGATCAGCAGCCGGGCGTCGTCCGGGGCGGTGCCGACCAGCGCCGCGAGGGGTGCGTTGGCCTCGCCGGCCATGGCCAGCGGCACCAGCACCAGCGGCCGGGGCGACAGGTGCAGGTGCCGGACGGTGGCCACCGGCTGGGCCACCCCGGCGGCGAGCGCCTGGGCCCTCGCGAGCGCGCGCAGCGTACTCATGCGGGCCGCCCGGCCAGGGCGTCGGCGCGCAGCCGGGCCGCGGCCCGCAGCAGCGCGGCGGCCTCCGCCTGCTCCGGCCCGCCGGCGTGTTCCCCGCCGGCCAGCGCGAGCGCCTCCGCCACCGTCGCCACCCCACCGAGCGCCTCGCGGACCGGCCGGCCCAGGGTGGCCGTCTCCGCGCGGGTGGCGTGCCGGCAGAAGTACGCCAGCTCGCACGCGGCCAGGCACTCCGGCGCGTAGCGGGCCGGCACCGACAGCAGGGACCGGCGCAGGTCGACGGGGTCGGCCGTGGGGTCGGCGGTGAAGCCGGCCGGCACGTCGGCCAGCAGGTCGTCGATCCGGGCCGCCCGGTCGAGCTGCCGGCGCAGCACCAGCAGTTGCTTGCGCACGTCGACGAGGCTGGCCACCGGCTGGTTGGCGAAGTCGCGCGGGCAGACCAGCAGCACGTCCGAGGAGACCAGTTCGGGATCGTGCCCCTCGGCGGCGAGCAGCTCGCGCAGGGCCAGCACGTAGACGGCGGACTGGATCGCGGCGGCGGCCACCTTGCCCGGGTCGGCCTGCCCGTCGATCACCGGGAACGACTTGACCTCGACCACGTGGAACCGGCCGGCGAGCCGGGCGGCGACCAGGTCCGGTTCCAGGTGCACCCGCTGGCCGGCGACGTCCAGGCCGAGCAGCGGGTGGTCGAACAGGGCGGCCGGGTCCCCCGCGCCGGTCGGCGCGGCTGCGGCCAGCGCGGCCCGGGACCGCGCGGACCGGTCGGGTTGGCCGGGCCGGTCGTCGGCGCCGAGGTCGGTCCACGTCGCCGGGCCGCCCGGGTCGACGCCGAGCCGCTCGGCGACCAGCCGGAGCAGCTCGGCCCCGCCGTCGGCCTTGACCTGCGCCTCGAACGCGTTGCCCCGGGTGATGGCGAACCGGGACTGGCCGAACCGGGCCGGGAAGCCGACCCGCTCGGCCAGCTTCGGCTTGTCCACCCCCGCGCTGTCCAGCACGGCCCGGCGGGCGCAGCCGGGGTTACCGGTCAGGGCGGCGATCGTCCGGGCGTTGTGCCGCCGAGGTGGTGCGTCGCCCCGGATCTCGGCCAGTCGCTGCGCGGTGCTCGTCACGACACGCCACGATAGGCCCTCGCCGCCGGTTCGGCGCGGGCCGCGCCGCGCCGCACCAGCACGGCGACCGTGGCGGCGGCAACCAGCGCCGCCCCGGCCATCACCCAGAGCACGGTACGCAGCCCGGAGGTGAAGCCCGGGTCGGCGAGCCGGCCGGCGGTGGTGCTGGCCAGCACCGCGCCGACCACCGCGATGGCGATCGTCTCGCTGGACAACCGGGCGGTGTTGATCATTCCGGCGCCGGTGGCCGCCCGGCCCGGCGCGACGCTGCCGATCGCGATCGCGTCGAGCAGCCCGATCGACAGTCCGATCCCCACCCCGATGGTCAGCAGCGGTCCCGCGAGGGTCGCGGCGTCGCTGTCCGGGGCGAGCACGGTGGCCCAGGCCGCCCCGACCGCGACCACCGCCACGGACGCGACGATCACCGCAGGGGCCGGCACCAGCCGGGTCAGCGCGCCGCCGAGCAGCGGCAGCACCAGGGTGGGGGCGGTGAGCAGGATGAGCGTCCCGCCGGCCGCGCCGGGGCTCATGCCGACCACCGTGGTCAGGTACGACGGCAGGTAGACCAGCAGCGGCACCAGCACCGCGACGGTGGTGGCCGCCGCCAGGCAGACGCCGAGGAACCGGGGGCTCGCCAGCAGGGCCAGGTCGAACATCGGCTCGGCACGGCGGCGCTCCACCCGGACGAAGACCGCCAGCAGGGCCGCCGCCGCGACGAAGGCGGCCACGATCACCGGGGCGGACCAGCCGAACTCGGGGCCCTGCACGAAGCCGAAGATGAGCAGCAGCAGTGCGCTGGTGAACGTGACGGTGCCCGCCCAGTCCACCCCTGCGGCGTGCGCCGGGCGGGACTCCGGCAGCAACGGGACCAGGGCGAGGACCACACAGGCGGCCAGCGCCGGCACGGCGAAGACGGCCCGCCACCCGAACGCCTCGATCAGCAGCCCGGCGATCGACGGGCCGAACGCGAGGCCGACGCCGATGGCCGTGCCGAAGAGGCTGAACGCGCGGGCCCGGGCCGGCCCCTGGAACGCGTCGGCCAGCAGGGCGGCGGCGCTGGTGGCGGCGGCGGCAGCGCCGATGCCGGCGAGCGTGCGGGCGACGCCGAGCAGCACGATGTTCCCGGCGAACGCGCCGGCCAGCCCGGCCACCGCGAAGATCGCCAGGCCGACGGTGTAGACCCGGCGGCGGCCGAACAGGTCGGCGAGCGCGCCGATGGCGAGCATGAAGCTGGCGAAGGTGGCGTTGTAGCCGTTCACCACCCACTGCACCCCGGCCAGCCCGGCGTCGAGGTCTCGGCCGATGTCCGGCAACGCGACCGAGGCACCGGTCAGCGAGATGGGCAGCGACACAGTCGACAGCAGGACGGCGACGAGCACGACGGCCGGGCGGTTGCGCACGATTCTCCCCGTTCTTCGCGGCCGTCCCAGGGTAGGTGCCGATGGTCGGGCCGGCGGTTCCAGGGGGGCTCAGCGGCCGGCGGAGCGGTTCCAGGGCGAGCGGGGCAGGGCGGTGCCGGCCAGCGGGCGGCGGGTACGGCGACGCGGGCGGCGACCGGGGGTGCAGGGCGGGCGGGAGACGGTGTGCACCGGCGCGACCGGGACGCCGGCCGGCTGGCGGCCGATCAGCCAGCAGAGGAAGCGGGCCACGAGGGATCAGCCGACCGGGAGGCGCTCGGCCTCGGCCTTGGAGATGTCGTACTGGGCGCCGCAGAAGGTGCACTGCTTCGCGTAGCGGGTGCGGATCGGGATCAGCGGGACGAAGAACAGGGTGAACCTCGTGGACCGGCGGGTGATCACCTGGGCGGCGTGGTTGCCGCAGTTGCGGCACACCTGCTGCGCCACGCCCGACCGGTCGACCTTGGTGCGGAGTCCGAATATGAAGAACATCGCCCCGCATTACCCACTCACGCAACCTTCTGCACCCCGATTTGCCATACCCGTCGTTAACACAGTGCTGGTTACCGGAACGTGTGCAGCAGAAGGTGGGGAGAGCGGTGAGCAACCATGTCCGCTGGAAGGACATCAGGGCCGGGTATGTGGAGCGGGCCGGAGGAGAGGAAGCGGTCGAGACCGGCAAGCAGGAACTCCTGGCCGAGACGGCCCCCGTCCGCCACGACCGGTCGGCGTGGCGGACGGGCACCTCTGCTCAGCGGACCGCGTCGGCGGTCGCCGGCTCCTCCGGGAGCCAGATGGGCTGCCAGTCCGGCATCTGGTGGTAGCGGACCAGCTCGCCGAAGCCGGAGACCGTCCCGCTCCACGCCGCGTACGGCGGGTTCTGCTCGTCGAAGCCGCTCTGCACGAAGGTGAGCTTCGTCTTCCCGTCGGACTCGGCCAACTCCCAGGTGGTGACGCCGGTCGGGCCCCAGTCGACCGACATCCGCCGGCCCGGGTCCAGGTCGACCACCTTGGCCGCGTAGCCGGCCTCGAAGCCGCCCATGGCGTACCGGCCGCCGAGCCAGGGCTCGATGCCGATCGGGTACCCGAACCAGGCGCTGGCCTGCTCCGAGTCGGTCAGCGACTCGTACACCTTCGGCAGCGGGGCGGCGATGAGCAGCTCGCCGCGCAGGTCGGCAGATGTGAAGTCGGTGCGTGGTAGGAGCTGACGGCCCTCCAGGTGGGCGGCCAGGTTGGCGATCGTCAGGGCCCAGTACGTCTGGAACACGCCCCGGATCGTGCTGCCGCTCATCGCCTCGGCGAAGTCGAAGTGGCTCTGCCGCAGGGTGAGGATCGTCGACTCCCCCTCCGGCTCCAGGGCGATCTCGGTGGTGGTCTCGACCCCGTCGAGCAGCCAGGCGAAGCGCAGTATCCGCTCGTCGGCGTGCAGGAGCCGCTGGTGCGGGGCATCGCCCTCCGGGGTGTAGCGCCCCCAGAACGCGTACCGGTGGGGCAGTTCCACCTCGGCGTGCTCGGCCAGCCAGGCGCGCAGCTCGGCCGGGTCGGTGAGGGCCCGGTGGACGGCCTCGACGGGCGCGGCGAGCCGGGCGCGCAGGGTCATCGGTTCAGTCACGGTCTTCTCCCTTGGGATAGCAGGCCACGGCGAGCTTGAAGGCGTCCCCTTCGGCGCCCCCGTAGCGGGTGAACAGCTCTTGCAGGGTGGTGCGCAGGTCGGCGAGGAACTCCTGCCGGCGCTCGGCCGGCACCCGGATCTCCCCGGAGACCCCGATCGAGGGCAGCTCGGGGGCCGCCCGGTCCAGGGCGGCGACGTCCGCCTGGACCTCCTCCATGAGGTCGACCAGGTGGCCGAGGCTCAACTCGTCGCGGGCCCGGCGCAGCCCGCCGATCCGGCCGACGAGCCGGGGCGAGAGCCAGTAGGACCGGGCGACCGCCTGGTAGATGCCCTCGCTGATGCCGCGCACCTTACGCTCGGCCACCTGCTCGGCCAGGCCGGCCGCGACGAGCTGCTTGACGTGGTAGTAGACCCGCTGCGGGGTCTGCCCCAGCCGGTTGGCGACCTCGGTGCAGGTGCCCGGGTCGGCGAGCTGCCGCAGCACCTCGATCCGCTGCGGCTTGAGCAGGGTCTCGGCCTGCGACATCTCTTCGAGGTACAGGACGTCTCTCATAACAAAAACAAGTTTGTACGTAAAAATCTTGCTTGTCAATCGGTTCGACAAAGGGGCGGCCGAGGATGGCCGCCCCTTTGTCGTACGGTGGGTCAGGCGGTCCAGTCCGGGCGCAGCGGGTAGCCGTTCACCCCGGCCGGGCCGTTGCGGGTGGCCAGCACCTGGTGCAGCTGTATCTCGTTGCGCTCGAACGCCAGCCGGGAGCCGGCCATGTACAGGCCCCACACCCGGGCGGTGCCCTCGCCGACCTCGGCCACGCACTCGTCCCAGTTCGCCACCAGGTTGCGGCACCACCCTGCCAGGGTCAGCGCGTAGTGCTGGCGCAGGTTCTCCTCGTGGTGCACCTCCAGCCCGGCATCGTGGATCTCGCTGATCAGCCGGCCCGGGCCGGCCAGCTCGCCGTCGGGGAAGACGTACCGGTCGATGAACGCGCCGGAGCGGTGCGGGGCCCGGTTGTCGGCCCGGGTGATGCAGTGGTTGAGCAGCCGACCCCCGGCCCGTAGCCGGTCCCGCAGGGCGCCGAAGTAGACCGGGTAGTTGCGCACCCCGATGTGCTCGGTCAGGCCGATCGAGGAGACCACGTCGAACCGCTCGCGCGGCGCGTCCCGGTAGTCCAGGTGCCGCACCTCGGCGAGATCGGTCAGCCCCTCCCGCTCGATCGCCGCCTGCGCCCACTGCGCCTGCGCCCTCGACAGGGTCACCCCGAGCGCCTTGACGCCGTACTCGCGGGCCGCGTGCCGGACCATGCCGCCCCAGCCGCAGCCCACGTCGAGCAGCCGCATCCCCGGCTTGAGCGCGAGTTTCCCGGCGACCAGGTCGTACTTCGCGGCCTGGGCCTGCTCCAGCGTGTCGTCGGGGCCGCGGAACACCGCGCACGTGTACGTCATCGAGGGGCCGAGCACCCTCTCGTAGAAGGCGTTCGAGACGTCGTAGTGGTGCGAGATGGCGGTGCTGTCCCGGGACCGGGAGTGGCGCAGCCCGTTCATCACCCGCTTCCAGCGCGGCGCGGCCTCCTGCGGCGGGGGCGGCGGCGGCATCAGCCGCTCCCAGCCCAGCCCGCGCACCAGGGCCAGCCCGTCGGCAAATGCCGGCGGGCGGAGCCTCAGCTCGTCCTTGAGCACCCGCAGCGCCTCGTACGGGTCACCCGGGTGGACCCCGTCCAGGGCCAGGTCGCCGCTGACGTACGCCCGGGCCATGCCCAGGTCGCCGGGCGCGGTGAGCAGGTACGACAGGCCCCGCTCGGAGCGGATGCCCAGGGTGATCCCGGCGTCGGCGGGGCCGACGGCGCTGCCGTCGTACCCGGTGATCCGCACCGGCAGGGGTCCGGCCGTGACGGCGCGGACCACGTCGGACACGGTCGGCGCCGACCGCCGGCCGCCGGCCGGCGGGGTGGACGGGACGCTCGCCGCCCCCTGTTCTCGATCGGTCAGGCTCATTCTCGTGCTACCGCCTTCTCGTAAAGTCCGGTGAGCCGGTGGTCCGGGTCGTAACGGTCCTTCACCGCACGCCAGGTTCCGCCGCCGTAGAGACGGTCGAAGGCCTGACGGTCGTAGTACGCGTCCGAGTAGAGCGACTTGTGGCCGCCCGCGTCGGACACCGCGCGCTCGATCAGCCGGTTGACGTCGCCGTCGGCGGCGCCCTCGGCGATCGGCACGGTCCCCCAGAAGCCGATGTTGACGTAGTTCTGCCCGGGGCGTAGGGGGTACAGCGGCCAGGGTCGGGCCGATCCGGGGCCGGCCGGCTCACGCAGCCGCAGCGGGCAGAGCCAGACCGGGGACATCCGCACCTCGCGGGCGAACCAGCGCAGGAAGTCGGCCATGCCCTCCAGGGGGATCTCCACGTCCTGCACCACCCGCTCCCGGGCGGGCTGGCCGCGCAGCCGGTCGATGCGCGCGGCAACCTGGTGCCGGTGCTCCAGCCGGACGAGGCGGTGGTAGACGTCGCTGCGCCGCCAGCGGGCCGGCCAGACCCGCCGGACGACCGGGTGCTGCACCCCGAACGCCGCCGAGCACCAGAACCAGTCGGTGTCCCAGCGCCAGAGGTAGTCGTAGGTGCTCAGCCAGTCGCGGGTGAGCCGGCGCAGCGAGCGGTAGTAGATGCCCTGGCCGGTGTAGTCGCTGACCCGCGGCGCGTCGTCGGTGAAGGCCGCCAGCACCAGGTACGCCTCGCCGGGGCTGAACACCACCCCGTCCATCGCGTCCACCGGCTCCCCGCCCCAGGACCGGGTGGCGGTGACCTCGCCGATGGCATCGGTCAGCGCGGCCAGGTCGGTGAAACGTACGTTGCGCAGGGCCACGTACCGACGCACGGGCGCGAGCTCGATGCGCAGCCGGGTGGCGTAGCCGAGGCTGCCCAGCGAGTTGGGGAAGGCGGCGAAGAGGTCGGCGTGCTCCCCGTCGGGGCGGGCGGCGACGATCTCGCCCGCGCCGGTGAGCACGTCCATCTCCAGGACGGATTCGTGCGGCAGGCCATTGCGGAACGAGGTGGACTCGATGCCGAGGCCGGTCACCGCGCCGCCCAGGGTGATGGTGCGCAGCTGCGGCACCACCAGCGGCATCAGCCCGTGCGCCAGGGTGGCGTCGACCAGCCGCTCGTACGTGCACATGCCCTGCACGTCGGCGGTGCGCGCCTCGGGGTCGACCCCGATCACCCCGCCGAGGCCGCTGACGTCCAGCCCGGGGGCGCTCGGCGCCGATCTCGGGCGGAACAGGTTCGAGGTGCGTTTGGCCAGTCGCACGGTCTCACCGGCAGGGACCGCGGCATACGACCGGCGCAGCAGATCCACCGCTCCGTCGTGGTCAACGCCATGATCCACACGGACAGCACACATGCGATCACTGTACGCGCGACAAGTCGATCCCGTGGGACGTCCACGGTGGCCGTTCCCACGTCACGCGGCATACCGTGGGCAGCATGCCGAGAGCCATCTGGAGCGACCTGGTGATCGCCGAAAGTGACGACACGGTGGTGGTCGAGGGCAACCACTACTTCCCGCGCACCGCCCTGCGCAACGATCTGGTCCGGGAGTCGTCGACGCACACCTTCTGCCCCTGGAAGGGCACCGCGTCGTACTACACGCTGACGCACGACGGGCGGACCAGCACCGACGCGGTCTGGTACTACCCGGAGCCGAAGCCGGATGCCGAGATGGTGCGCGACCGGGTGGCCTTCTGGAAGGACGTCACGGTCGTCGACTAGGCCCGACGCCCGCTCGGGGGACGGGTTTACCCACGCCCAGGCGCTTGCGGGCGGATATACGCGCTCGTCAGCCGCGGTGGGCGTGCAGCTCCGGGCGTAGGGCGCGGAGCTGGGCGAGGTGCTTGGGCAGGTGGACCCGGGTGTGCAGGTCGAGGGTGCGGCCCCAGGGCAGCGCCTCGTCGACCCGCAGGTCGACGTCCTCGTGCAGGCGGGTCTCGACGAGCGTCTGCGCCGCCGCCGGACCCAGCCGGTCCACCAGTACGCAGAGCTTGTGGCTGGTGCCCCGCAGCATGGTGGCCAACCCGGCCAGCCCGCCGCACTCGGCGACCAGCGCGTCGAGCTGCGGCCGGTGCACGGTCTCCAGGTCGTAGTACGCGAACGGCGATCCGGCCAGCACCGCCTCGGTGGCCTCACTCATCAGCTCGTCGTTGGCCGCCAGGTGCGCCACGATCTGCTCGGCGCTCAGCTCCCCGCCGCCCGGCGGCTCGAACCCGCCCGCGTCCACCTCGGCGAGCACCTCGTCGTACGTCCGCCGCAGCCGCCCGGTCTCCACGCCCCCAGTCAACCCGGCACCCCGCCGTCCTCCCCCTGGTGGGCGCGCCCGGTTCACCCGGAAGGGGACGAGGCCGGCCCGGAGAACCGACGTGACGGCCGGAGAGCAGGTGGTCGCCCCACGCCGTCGGCCCGGAGGCCACGGCCGAGCTTGCGGGCGTCCGGGTGCCGCTGTGCGCCCCCTGTGGAGCTGCCCCGTCTGCGCTACCGGGCCGGCGGTAGCACAAACGGGGCAGCTCCACAGGAGCGGCGGAGGGGTTGGCCGGTCGGGGCGGACCAGTCCGGAGCAGGGCACGCCGTGAGCAGAGGGCACGCCTGAGCAGAGGGCACCGTGAGCAGAGGGCACGCCGTGAGCAGAGGGCACCGTGAGCAGAGGGCACGCCGTGAACAGGGCCGCCCTGACTGCGGGTTCGGCCCGCCGTCAGCGGCGGCCCTGGCGGGCGCGGAGGTAGTCGCTGACCACGTACTCGCCGAGGTCGTCGAGGTCCGGGGTGAACATCCGGCCCCGGGAACGGCGGGCCACCGCGTCGACGAAGCGGCGCAGGCCCGGATCGTCGCCGAGCATGAACAGGTTGAGCGTGGCGCCGGCCCGGGTCAGCTGGTCCACCTCCCGGATCGTGGCCTCGATCGTCTCCGGCAGCGGCGGCCAGTTGAAGTACGCCTCGCCGTCGTCGGGGTCGAGGTGGGCGGTCGGCTCGCCGTCGGTAACCACGAGGACCACCGGCTCCGCGCCCGGATGGCGGCGCAGGTGCCGGCCGGCCAGCCGCAGCGCATGCTGGAGGTTGGTGCCCTGCTGCAGGTCCGGTTCCACCGCCGCCAGCTCCGCCTGGGTCAGCGGCGCCGCCTCCCGGCCGAAGCCGACGATCTGCAACGCGTCCTGCGGGAACCGGGTCGCCACCAGGTGGGACAGCGCCAGCGCCGTCTGCTTCATCGGCCCCCACCGCCCCTGCGAGATCATCGAGTACGACAGGTCCACGCAGAGCGCCACCGCCGCCGACGCCCGGCGCTCGGTCTCCGCCACCTCGAAGTCGGAGACCGCGAGTTGGACGGGCACCATCGGGCCCGCCCGGGCGACCGCCCGGGTCAGGGTGCGCACCACGTCGAGCGGCTGCTCGTCGCCGTACTCCCATGGCCGGGACGCCCCGCTCGCCTCGCCGGCGGCCCCGGCCGAGCGCAGGTCGTGCTGGCCGCGCGGCCCAGCGGTCAGGTCGGCGAAGACCCGGCGCAGGGCGGTGCCGGCGAGCCGACGCAGCGCCTTCGGGCTCAGCGTCAGCCCGTCGGAGTCCCGGGTGACCCAGCCCTGCCGGCGCAGCTCCCGTTCCAGTTCCCGCAGCCGGCGCACGTCGTCGGCGGCGTCGCGGCCCAGCGTCCGGGACACCGCGTCGACGTCCACGTCGTCCAGGGTGGCCCCGGGCTGGTCCTGGTCGAGGGCGTCCAGCAGCTCGTCCAGCTCGGCGATCTCACCGAGCGCGTCGGCCGCCTCGCCGTACCCGAGCGACTGCTCGCCGCGGACCCGCTCGCCCCGATTCCAGTTCAGGTCGGGTCGCAGCGCCCGCAGGTTCGCATCCAGCGCCGACAGCTCGCCGGCCAGCCGGTCGCCGAGGGACTGGCGCATCAGGCCGGCCAGCTCCTCGCGCTGCCGGTCCGACAGGGACCGCATCAGCCGCTCCCCCGCCGCCGCGCGCCGGGCCAGCACGTCGACCAGCTCGTCGACGTCCTTCGGCCGCTCCGGGAAGAACTCGCCGTGCCGGCGCATGAACTCGGCGAACGCGTCGGTGGTGTCCTCCGACCGGGCGTGCCGGGCAAGCAGGTCGTTGAGGTCGCGCATCATCTCGGCGAGCTGCCGCTGGGCGGCCGGGTCGGCGGCGGCCCGCGCCGCGTCCCGCAGCCCGGCGAACCGCTGTTCCAGCACGTCGCCGCGCAGCCCGTCGAGGATCCGCTGGTACGCCTGCCGGGCCTCGGCGCTGGCCCAGGAGTAACCGGAGAGCTCCTGCACGGCGCGGGCCGTGGACCGGGGCAGGTTGTCCAGCACCGCCTCGGCGAACCGGGCCGCCTCGTCGGCGCGTCCGCGCAGCTCGTCCCGCTCGGCGGCGAGGGCCTGGTCGAGCAGCGCCCGGGCCCGGGTCACCGCGCCGTCCAGGTCGCCCCGGCGCAGCGCCTCCCGGCGCAGCCGCCGGGCCCGGGCGGCCAGGTCGTCCAGGCCGCCCCGGCCCTGGACGCCGCGCCGCAGCAGGTCACGCAGCGCGTTCCGCAGGCTGCCGCCGGCCAGCATCTCCGCGCCGACCGCGTCCACCGCCGCCCGCACGTCGTACGGCGGAGCGAGCGGGTCCGGCCCGCCGTGCCACTGCCCGTACCGGAACCGGTTGCCGGCCACGGCTCAGCCCCGGCTGCCGTAGACGGTGCGCCCGCTGTCGGTGACGTCCTTGCCGAGCCGGCGCGTCAGGTGCAGCCCTTCCAGGACGAACTCCACACCGGCCGCCGCCTGTTCCGGCGTCGGCGCGTCGCCCATCCCCAGCCGGTCGAGCGCCTTGGCCAGCCCCGGCACGGTACCGACCTGGCGCAGCAACTCGGCCGAGGCGACCAGCTCGCCGGTCTCGACCACCCGGCCGTCGTCCACCAGCGCGGTGAAGCCGGACAGGTCCAGCCCGGCCAGCCGGGCCCGGAACGTGTCGTCCGTGGCGGTACGCAGCAGATGATCCAGGACCTCGATCTCCCGTCCCTCCTCGCCGCTCTCGAACTCGACCTTGCCGCGCAGCGTCGAGGTCACCGACACGGCGTCGCCGATCCGGGCCACCGGCGCCTCGGACGCCGGGTCGGAGCCGGCGGCGAGCAGGCCGGTGCGACGCAACGCGGCGGCGGCTACCGTCTCGGCGGCGGCGATGGCGAACCGGGCGGAGACGCCGGAGCGCTGGTCGACCGACGGCGACTCGCGGACCGCGCGGGCGAACCGGGCGAGCACCTCCAGCACGTGCTCCGGCACCTCGCCGACCGGGTCGGCCTCCTGCCGGATCAGCGCCAACTCCAGTTCCAGCTCCAGCGGGTAGTGGGTGTGGACCTCGGCGCCGAACCGGTCCCGGAGCGGGGTGATGATCCGGCCCCGGTTGGTGTAGTCCTCCGGGTTGGCGCTGGCCACCAGGAACAGGTCCAGCGGCAGCCGTAGCTGGTAGCCCCGGATCTGGATGTCCCGCTCCTCCAACACGTTGAGCAGCGCCACCTGGATCCGTTCGGCCAGGTCGGGCAGCTCGTTGATGGCGAAGATGCCCCGGTTGGTACGGGGCACCAGCCCGAAGTGGATCGTCTCCGGGTCGCCGAGGGTGCGTCCCTGGGCGATCCGGATCGGGTCCACGTCGCCGATCAGGTCGCCGACGCTGGTGTCCGGGGTGGCGAGCTTCTCGCCGTAGCGCAGCGAGCGGTGCAGCCAGGCGACCGGCAGGTCGTCGCCGGCGGACTCGGCCAGGGCGCGGGAGGCGGGGGTGAGGGGGTGCATCGGGTGCTCGTTGAGCACCGAGCCGGCGATCACGGGGGTCCACTCGTCGAGCAGCGCGGCCAGCGAGCGGATCAGCCGGGTCTTGCCCTGGCCGCGCTCGCCGAGCAGCACCATGTCGTGGCCGGCGAGCAGGGCCCGCTCGACCTGGGGCAGCACCGTGTCGTCGTACCCGACGATGCCGGGGAAGCGGTCCTCGCCGGTGCGCATCCGGGCGAGGAGGTTGTCTCGGAGTTCCTGTTTGACCGTGCGGTGTCGGTGCCCGGCGGCCCGCAGCTCGCCCAGGGTGGCGGGCAGGTCGGCGGGCGGGACCGGGAGAACCTGGTTGGGCTCAGTCACCCGACCAACGCTAGCGCGGCACGGCCCGTCGCCCCGCCCCGTCGTCCGCACGGGCCTGGGGCCTCACCTTCCCGCCCGGGCGCGAATCAGCTTCGGCACCGCCGCGAGGCCGGTGACCGGGCGGAAGGCGCGGGCGGCGGCGGCCAGCGTCGCGTACTCGTCGTCGGCCAGGTCGATCTCGGCGGCGGCGGCGTTGCGCTCCACCTGTTCCACGCTCGACGCACCGGGGATGGCCACCACGTTGGGGTGGCGCAGCAGGTGGGCCAGGGCGATCTGGCTGGGTGTGGCGTCGTGCGCGTCGGCCACCTCGCGCAGCGCGCCGATCAGCGCGGCGCCGCGCTCCAGGTTCTCCGGCAGGAAGTACGGGTTGGCCCGGCGCACCGCCCCGCTCGGCGGGTTCCGCGCGTCGTACCGGCCGGACAGGAAGCCCTGGGCGAGCGGGCTGTACGCGATGACGATCCGGCCGGCCTGCTCCGCGTACGGCAGGAGGTCGTCCTCGGGCCCGCGGTCGACCATGCTGTAGCGGACCTGGTTGCTGAGCACCCGCCGGCCCAACGCGGCCTCGGCGAACCGCCAGCGGCGCAGGCTGTAGTTGCTCACCCCGACCTCGGCGACCAGGCCGACGTCCTGCAGCGCCCGCATGCCCCGCATGGTGGTGGTGTCGGCGACCACCGGGTTGGCCTGGTGCACCTGGTACAGGTCGATGGTGCGCACGCCGAGCCGGGCCGCCGAGGCGACCGCCCGCTGCTGCACCACCGGGGCGACCGGCAGCAGCGGGAAGATCTTGCTGGCCACCACGACCCTGCCCCGGTCGTCGCCGAGGGCCACGCCGAGGATTCGCTCGCTGCGGCCGAAGCCGTACACCTCGGCGGTGTCGAACAGGGTGACCCCGAGGTCGAGCGCCCGCCGGACGATGTCCGCCGCCCGGCGCTCGTAGTCGGGCCCGTAGCCCCACTCCTTCGAGCCGAACTGCCAGGTGCCAAGGCCGATCTTGGAGATGGGCTTGGGGGTGTCGAGCTGGACGAAGCGCATCCCCCGAAACTACGCGAAAGGTAGGGCACCTTATCAGCACATTCCAGGCAGGAGGGCGATTCTTCCTCTCCATCGGGTTGACAAACTGATAGTCATAGATCGATTGTGGGAGCGCTTCCATCCACCGCCACCGCTCCGGGAGCCCGTCATGACCCGTCCCCGTCCCCGGTCCCGTCCCGCCCGGCTGGCGCTTGCCGCCGCCCTGCTGCTGCTCGCGCCCCTGATCCCGGGCCTCGCCCCGGCCGCCTCGGCGGCCAGCCCGACCGTGTACGAGGCGGAGAGCGGCACCCTCACCGGGGTGACCGTCGCGACTGCCGCCGCCGGCTACTCCGGAACCGGTTACGTCGCCGGCTTCGACGCCGCCGACGACCAGGTCGCCATTCCCGTGCCCAACTCCCCCGGCGGCCTGTTCGAGCTGACCGTGGCCTACCGCGCGCCGTACGGCCAGAAGACCGCCTCGCTGCTGCTCAACGGCGCAGGCAACGGCGACGTCGTGCTGCCGGCCAGCACCGAATGGGCCACCGTCGCGGCCGGCAAGGTGCTGCTGCGCGCCGGCGCAAACACCATCACGGTACGCAACAACTGGGGCTGGTACGAGATCGACGCGATCCGGCTCGCCCCGGTCAGCGCCCCGCCCCCGCACCAGGTCACCGGCGCGCTGGTCAACCCCGACGCCGACGCCCCGGCACGGGCGCTGATGCGCTACCTGACCGCGCACTACGGCACCGACGTGCTCTCCGGCCAACAGGACATGGGCGGGGTGCGCTGGCTGGAGGAGAACGTCGGCAGGGCGCCGGCCATCGCAGGCCTCGACCTGATGGACTACTCGCCCAGTCGGGTCGAACGCGGCACCACCTCCACCGAGGTGGAGAACGCGCTCGCCTGGGACGCCCGGGGCGGCATCGTCACCTTCGCCTGGCACTGGAACGCGCCGAGCGGTCTGATCGACACCCCCGGCAAGGAGTGGTGGCGCGGCTTCTACACCGACGCCACCACCTTCGACGTGGCGGCGGCGCTGGCCGACCCGAACTCCGCCGACTACAGACTGCTGATCCGCGACATCGACGCGATCGCCGTGCAGCTCACCCGGCTGCGCGACGCGGGCGTGCCGGTGCTCTGGCGACCGCTGCACGAGGCCGAGGGTGGCTGGTTCTGGTGGGGCGCCAAGGGTCCCGGCCCGGCCAAGCAGCTCTACCGGCTGATGTACGACCGGCTCACCGACCACCACGAGCTCACCAACCTGATCTGGGTGTGGAACTCGATCTCCGCAGACTGGTACCCGGGCGACGACGTGGTGGACGTGGTCAGTGTCGACTCGTACCCGGCGGTCGGCGACCACGGGCCGCTCAGCGGGTCGTACGACCGGCTGGTGTCCCTGGGCGGCGACCGCAAGCTGGTCGCGCTGGGTGAGGTGGGACCCATCCCGGACCCGGAGCTGACCCGCGTCTACCGGGCCGACTGGAGCTGGTTCGTCACCTGGTCCGGCGACTTCCTCACCGACGGCCGGTGGAACTCGCTGGACTTCCTGCGCCGGGTCTACCGCGACGACCCGCACGTGCTCACCCTCGACGAGCTGGGCGACTGGAAGCACGCGGGCCCCAGCCCGAGCCCGACCGTCAGCCCCACCGGCTCACCGACCCCGACGCCCACCACGCCGACGCCGACCCCGACCAGCCCGACCCCGACGCCGACCGCGTCGGCGAGCTGCACGGCGAGCTGGAAGCTGGTCAACCAGTGGCCCGGCGGCTTCCAGGCGGAGGTTACGGTGCGCAACTCGGGCACCGCGCCGATCACCGGCTGGACGGTCCGCTGGACGTTCGGTGCCGGTCAGAGCGTGGCCAACTCCTGGAACGCCACCGTGTCGACCAGCGGGAACACCGTCACCGCCCGCAACGTCGGCTGGAACGGCCGGCTGGCCCCCGGAGGCACCGCCACCCTCGGGCTGATCGGTGGCGGGTCCGCCCCGACTCCCACGCCCACCTGCGCCCCGGCCTGACCTGGTCCCGACAGCCCGGGAGGTTCGCGCCGGCACCAGCCACCGCGCGGGCGCGAACCTCCCGGCCACCGGGGGCGGCGATAGGGTCGGTGGCGTGACGCACCTTGCCGCCGACGAGCGCTACCAGACCATGACCTACCGGCGCGCCGGGCGCAGCGGGCTGCGGCTGCCCGCCGTCTCGCTCGGGCTGTGGCACAACTTCGGGCCCGACCGGCCGTTCGAGCGGCAGCGGGACATCGTCCGCCGCGCCTTCGACCTCGGCATCACCCACTTCGACCTGGCCAACAACTACGGCCCGCCGCCCGGGGCAGCGGAGGAGACCTTCGGCCGGCTGCTCGCCACCGACCTCAGGCCGTACCGGGACGAGCTGGTCGTCTCCAGCAAGGCCGGATACCTGATGTGGCCCGGCCCGTACGGCGAATGGGGCTCCCGCAAGAACCTGATCTCCTCGCTGGATCAGTCCCTGCGCCGGATGGGCCTGGACTACGTCGACGTCTTCTACTCGCACCGGTTCGACCCGGATACCCCGCTGGAGGAGACGATGGGCGCGCTCGACGCGCTCGTCCGCTCCGGCAAGGCGCTCTACGTCGGCGTCTCCAACTACGACTCGGCGCAGACCGAGCGGGCCGCCGCGATCCTGCGCGACCTCGGCACGCCGCTGCTGATCAACCAGCCGTCGTACTCGATGCTCAACCGCTGGACGGAGGACGACGGGCTGCTGGACACCCTGGAGCGGGTCGGGGCGGGCTGCATCGCGTACAGCCCGCTCGCCCAGGGCCTGCTCACCGACCGCTACCTGGGCGGCATCCCCGCGGATTCCCGGGTGCGCACCAGCGTCTTCCTCAACGAGAGCGACCTCGACGAGGAGAGGATGGCCACCATCCGGGCGGTCGGTGCGATCGCCGAGCGGCGCGGGCAGTCGCTGGCCCAGCTCGCGCTCGCTTGGGCGCTGCGCGACCCCCGGATGACCAGCCTGATCATCGGGGCGAGCAGCGTGGCGCAGTTGGAGGCGAACGTCGCCGCACTGGACAACCTGGACTTCACCGCCGAGGAGCTGACCGAGATCGACGGCCATCTCGCCTGACTGGAAGCATGGCGGGACCTGGAGCAGCGGTGAGCTGGTAGTCGTCACGACCGTGGGATCACGTGGGCAGGCAGTGTCACTGACGCGCGGTCGCGGGCCAGCCCCGGTAGGACTGCCGCTCCGCTCCGCGTCGCGGAGCGGGGCGGCAGCCGGTCAGCTGGTGCCGGAGGGGCGGCCACCCGTCTTGATCCAGACGAGCGCCGCCACGATCGCCAGGCCCCCGGCGACCCCGAGCAGGTCGGGCAACTGGAGCAGCAGGTCCTCCGTCGCGTACCCCTCAGCCGTGGCCGCCCTGGACGGATCGTCGCGGTCGACGTACACCGTGAGCTCCTCCCCGGCGTGGTGCCGACCCACGTCGAGCTGGCTGGAGAACCGCTCCTGGTACGCCACACCGTCGACGGCATACGCCACGGTCATCCGCGTCACCGCGTACGAGCGGCTGACCCGGAACCGTTCCGCCTGCACGACCCGGCCGGTCACCGCTGTCCCCTCGCTGACCCGCTGCTCGACAGTGGCGTTCAAACGGTCATCGAGCAGGACGGCACCGCAGATCAGCACGGTTCCGAAGAGAGCCGCGACGATGACCCTTATTCCGCGGGGAAGCCGTACCGAGACCGACACCGGTCCTCCAAAGCACGTGAGCTCATGTCGATCAGTCTGTCGGTGGGACGAGCGCTTTGTAGAGCGTCCCGATGCCAGCGGTGATGGTATCGATCGCGGCATTGATCTGCCTTCGGATGGCGGACGGGACGAACCGGTAGTGCTGCACCGACCGCGCCCTCGGTGCCGGCGACGGGGCATCAGCTGGGCGGGATGAGCCGGCCCGCTGCGCACCGACGATGGGCATCCGCCCCCCGACCGGCGCCCGCCGGGCACACCCCGGGCCGGCCGGAGGACGGACCCGGGGCAACGCGCACGCCATCGGTGCCGGGCGGCACCGGGCGCACATAATCCGGTCGCTGGGCTCGCATTCGCCCGCTACGGTCCGCCGAATGAGGCTGGAGAAGATCACTCCGGAGAACTACAAGGCGGCTCTCGCGCTGTCCGTACGTCCCGATCAAGAGGATCTGGTCGCGCCGGTGGTCAAGTCGTTGGCCGAGGCGTACGTGTTTCCCGAACACGCCTGGCCAAGGCTGATCTATGACGGCGACCGGCTGGTCGGCTTTCTGATGGCCTTCCTCGACATACCGTGGGGCCGCAGTCACGACGACCTGCGCTCTGGCCTGTGGCGGCTGAACATCGCGGCTGACGCCCAGAGGAGCGGCTACGGTCGGTTCGCCGTCGAGGCCGTGTGCGCGGAGATCGGTGCCCACGGCGGCACCCGGGCATACGTCACCTGGAAACCCGGCCCCGGTGGGCCGGAGAAGTTCTACCTGAAGCTGGGTTTCCGGCCGACCGGCGAGCAGAGTGGCGGCGAGACCGTCGGCGTCCTGGACCTGTGAAAATCCCGGCCGGCCCAGGGCGGCACCGCGCTCGGCCTCGGGAGAGTTGTTGGCGTAGCCCGAACCTGGACCGGTCAGCTCATCCGCCGGCACGGTCTCGAAGCGGCCGCGATTTCCTGCTCGAGGGACCCGGCGTCCCGCTCATCGCACAGGAGAATGGCATGGAAAAGAGGACCCATTCCATGATCTCCAGGTTCATACGAATTCGCCCAGTGCCGGCCGACCTCAGCGAGGATGCTGAAGAGAACCGCTCTACTGTCGACGCTTTCCCGCAGGACGCAGGGGGCGTTCTCGACATCACCTCTCCCGGGCATCTGTTCCGGCTGACCGGCGCAGTTCATCGGTCAGCTCGGCCGCTACCTGCTCCGGCTCCGCCAGACAACGCCAGGCCGGTACCCGACGGACGGGGGTGAGGCCGGCGGTGATGTCGAGCTGGGCGAGCACCTTACGCAGTCCCCGGCCGTCGGAATCCCCCGCCGGATCGTCAACGACGACGGCCAGTTCGACCTCCGCGTGGCGCGCAATGATGTCGATGGTCCGCCCGGTCACGGGGACGTCGCGCCGCACGGCGAGGCCGGCTTCCCCAAGGGCACGATGCAGCCGGTCGGTGGCCACCGCTGAGGCATCCGGCACCCTGTCGGCGGCCTCGCGGCCGAGGGCCAGCGCGGTGAGCAGTCCACGTTGCCCCGACCACCACGAACGGTCGCCGACCACGACCAGCTGGGACCGGGCCCGGGTGATGGCGACATTCCACAGGTTGGTCTGGTGCACGAGCCAGCCTCGGGTGCGATCCGGGATGCCGTGCGCCCCGACGGGCGAGACGACCATGATGTCCCGTTCGCTGCCCTGGAACTTGTGGATGGTCGCGCAGAGCAAATTGTCGGTGAGGCCGGCGTCGCGCAGGGCCGCAGCCAGGCGACGCTGGTGCGCGGCGAGCGGCGTGACCACCCCGATCGAGGCATCGGGGTACGCCACCCGCAGGCGCGCCACCTCGGTGACCACCTGATCGATCTCCACCTGGTTACGCCCGGAGCCGGTCGCCCCGGGGCTGAACCTTCCGGGGACGTCGCGCCAGCGCACCGCCGGCTCGGCCGGAGCGGCCAGCCGGGCCGGGTCGGTCAGCACAGTGAGCCGCCCCTGGTAGATCTCCCGGTTCGGCACCTCGACGATGTCCGGGTGGCACCGGTAGTGCTCGTCGAGGAGGTGTGTCGCACCCGCCGCTGCGGCGAACGCGTCGTACGCGGAGTGGCCCGTGTAGGTCAACCGGCGGCTGGTCAGCCATCCGCTACTCAGGTCGGCCCCGGCCCGCTCGGCGACGTCGTCGGCCTCGGGCAGGTCCACGACGGGCGCGAGCTGACGCGGATCACCGATGATCAGCGCCCGCTTGGCGCGGTAGAGCATGGGCAGGATCGCGGGAATGGCGCACTGCGCCGCCTCGTCGATCACCACAAGGTCGTACAACGCGGGGCTTCTGCGCAGCCGCCGGGCGGACAGCGCGGTCACCGCCCAGCCCGGCAGCACCCGCAGCAGCTCGGGGAAGTAGGCCCAGCTGTCCGACTGCGGCTTGGCCATCTCGTCGGCCCGGTCCTGCAACAGGCGCGCTCCCGCAGCCACCCGGCGGGCGATCTGCGCCCGCAGTAGCTCGATGCTGCTGGCGGGCCTGTCGGTGCCGACCAGGCTGACGAGTTTGCGCCAGGAAGCCTCGGCGTCGGGCAGCTCGGCGAGACGCTGCCGGCGTTCGCGCCAACGCAGCTCGATCACGGCCCGCTCGGCGAGCGCCTCGACGGCGTCCCGGTCGACGGCCCGGTACGCCCGCAGCCGCCACCGGTACCACCACCCGAGCCACCTGCTGGCGAGCGCCCGATCGGTCAGGTGGACGAGCTGCGCCAGAGCCCTGTCGTCGTCCGGCAGCGTGGCCACCCCGGCGCTCGGGCCGGAGTCACGCTCGACGGCCAGCTCGGCGAGGTCGCGTTCGAGCAGACGTAGCTCGTCCAGTGTCCCCCGGAGTTCGGCGGCCTTCTCGGCCAGCAGTCGCAGCTCGTGCAGCGGGGTCCGGTCGTCCGGCTCGGTGCGGTGCTCCGCCGGCGGATAGGCGGCGAGGATGTCGGCGAGGTGTTTCGGTTCCTGCAGCCGGTGTTCCTTGTTGCCGGTACGCACCAGCAGGCCCGGGCCGATCAGGTCGGTGACCCGGCCGAGCACCGAGTCGACGGCCTGATTGCTGGTGGAACCGATGAGCACGCTCTGGCCGGCGGCGGTGGCGGTGGCCAACAGGGCGGTGACCAGTTGACTCTTGCCGGTGCCCGGCGGCCCCTGGGCGACGGTCAACGGCTGTGACATCGCCGCCTGGATGATCTCTTCCTGCGCCTCGTTCGTGGCGCTCATCGCCACCGTCACGACCGGCGTCGGAGGCACCTCGTCGGGGCGGAGCGCCAGCGCGCCCAGGGCGGTCCGCTCGATGAGCTTCGGATTCTTGACCATGCCTCGAAGGTCGTCGACGAGCTGCCGCTGCGGCGACTCGGTGGCGTCGACGGTGTAGAGGATGGCCGCGTTCTGGACCCGGCTCACCGGTCCCGGGCGGATGGTGCCGGCGAGCATCGCCGGGTCGAGCTCGACCACCGGGTCCAGCCCGAACGTCTTCATGAGCACATCGGCGGTGGCGACCAGGGCAGCGGGGTCACCCGGTACGAAGACCTGCTCGACGCGTTGCCGCAGCTCGTCGGCTTCCACCTCGGAGAGCTGGAACAGGTCGACGAGGGCGGAGCTGGGACGGGGCGGAAAGGAGGCGTGCAGGACATCGTCCGCGCCGACGGTGACATCGCAGACCAGGAGCGGGGCGAGCCGTGGAGGTCGGCCCCGGCCGGGCCGGATGGCGACGACCGGGTAGCCGTACTGCACCTCCCTGCCGTCGGCCCGGGCCCGTGCGGCGAGTCTGGCGGCCGTACCACCCAGCCGGACGGGCGCGTCCGAGGTGAGGACGGCCTCGGACCCGGGCGGAGCAGCGACGTACGTGCCGGTTGCCTGGGGATCGATGAGGGACTGCAGCACGGTCGACCGCTGCATGCAGTTGACGTAGTAGGTCACCAGGCGACGCCACTGGTCGGCGTCGAACGGCGCCTCGTCCGCCGGAATGGCCGGGGCGGCTGCGACCTGCCCCGCGGCGGCTGCGGAACCGGGCACGGTCGCCAGCCGGATCGGCTCGGTGACTCCCTCACTCGACTCGACCGGGTTGTGCTGACGACGCCGGGCCATCTCGGTCAGGGCGTACCGGGAGAGGTCGTTGGTGGTGATCCAGCCGTCGTCCGCCGTCCCCTCGGCCGCGCCCCGCAGGCCGGTGAGGAGCACCTCGGTGAAGATCGACGGCTGGTCCGGTCCCTGCGCCTTCGACGCCTTGAGGTGGGTGCTGGAGGTCAGCATGAAGGTGCCACGCTCACGTTTGGCACGCCGTGGCTCTTCGCGCACTCCGCCCCGGAAACGGTGCCGGGCCGTGAACGCGCCGGAGAAGCAGCAGTCGAGGAGGACCACCTTCTGGCTGGCCTTGGTGTGGTTGAGCAGATGACGCAGGGTGCCGTCGGCGTCGAAGGCGGTCGCGTGCAACTGCCCGCAGACCGTGTCGGTCGCGGCCAGGAACAGCGACTGCCCGTCGCCGTGCAGCACGCCGTGGCCGGAGTAGTAGAGCAGCGCCAGGTCGCCGTTACGCCGCGCGCCGTAGAACTCCTCGACGACCTGACGCAGGTGCGCGGCCGGCAGGTCCAGTTCGGCGCGTACGGTGTCGAACTCGCCGGCCCCGTCCAGCAGGGCCTTGAGTTGTGCCACGTCCTGTCGTACCGAGGGAAGGGGCGCAAGCTCACGGTCGACGTGGCAGGCGGCTGTGCCGAGCAGCAGGGCGTGCCGACCCATCAGCGGCGGGACCGTTCGATCGCGGCCCGCACCGTCTCGATCAGTTCGTCGGTCTGGCCGTGGGTGGGCCGGTCGATGGTCAGCTCGATGTCACCGACCCGCAGGTGCACCCGGCGGCCGGTGTGACGTTGCAGGAAGGCCAGGACCACGTCGACCAGGGCCTGCACGTAGCCGGGGTCGACGCCCGCCAGCACGGTCACCACGCCGAACGCCAGCTCGCCGACGCCCTTGGCAGCCGGGTCGGTGGTGGGCCGCTCGACGCGCTCCACCTCGCCGGCCTCGCGGAGGTCGTCCGCCAGCTCCCCGGTCAGCTCGTTGAGGACGAACTCGTCGTCGTCGGTGAGCGGCGTGAAGTCGATCCGGATGCGGACGTGAGACACCCAACCTCCTCGGCGTGCGGTGCTGACGAGGCTACGGAGGCGGCGATGCGTGCGGTTATGTCTGTCGGCTTTCCGATCGACCATCCACTGAGGTGATATCGGCGACTTTCGGGTAGGCCTCGGTACTCGAAGTGGGTCAGGTGCAGATCGACGAGGGCCACCAGGAGAACCGCTTCGACGTGGACGAGCAGGAGACCCGGCGGATCGTCGATTTCCTCGCGGCGATGCGGGATCGGCACGGCGCGGACCTGACCCGGCTGAACCTCAGTGGTGGGCGGCTGGCAGTGACGCCACCGGCACCGCCGGTGTACGCGACGGCGCGCGCCCAGCACCGAGCCCCTGCGGCAGGCGTCCGGCTGGATGCTGCACCGCCTGAGCGGTACGACGAGCACGCTGGTCGCGGCGGGCCTGGCCGCGTACGCGATCTTCGGTTGCCCCCGCCGCGCAACCCCAAACAACAGGCCTGAGTCCCCCACCACGCCCCGGTCTCGCCCGCGCAAATTCACGGAAAGCGTGGCCATTCGACGCGGAATGGCCACGCTTTCCGTGAATTTGCAGGCACTCAGGTGAACGCGATTCGGGTTGTCGAGGCGGTGCCTTGCCTCGGTGACCCGACCGTTTGGCCTGTAGTGCCAGCACTGGCCGCCCGCCCTGCAGGGGTGGCAGTCTGGGCTCAGGAGTGAGAGCGGGTCGCTAACTGGCCGACTCGGCCTTGAGCCCGGCCAGGAAGCCGACCCAGGAACGGCCGTCGAAGGCGAGCGCCGGGCCGGTGCGGTCCTTGGTGTCGCGGACGCCCACCGCGCCGCCGACGAACCGCACCTCGACGCAGGCCGCGTTGTCGGAGCTGCGGGAGGACTTGAACCAGTCACGATCGGGGGTGCGGCGAGGGGCCATCACGTCATCTCCTTGGCGATCCGCCGGATCAGCGCCAGCGATTCCGCCGAGCTTAACGCCCGTTCCCGCGCCTCGGCGAAGGTCATCGTGTAGTCCGCGACCCGGCTGGACTGGTCGATGATGTCGCTGGAGGTGAGCACCTCCTGCCAGACGAGCTCGGGCAGCCGGGGCGACGGAAACGACAGGATCTGAAACGGACCGCCGAGCGCGGGGTGCGCACCGGCGGCGAACGGCATCACCCGGATCTCGATCTGGCCCGGGCGCTCGGTCAGCAGCCGGTCGAGGTGGTCGAGCTGGGCGCGCATCACCTCCGGGCCGCCCACCTGCTGCCGCAGCGCGCCCTCGGCGATCACGGTGGTCAGGCGCAGCGGGTGGTCACCGTCCAGCCGCCGCTGCCGCGCCATTCGCACGGCGACCCGCCGGTCCATCTCGGTCAGCCGGACGTAGGTGTTGCCGCCCCGGATGACCGCGCGAGCGTACTCCTCGGTCTGCAACAGCCCGTGCAACAGTTCGTTGTGGTAGCTACGGACGTGTTCAGCGCCCGCCTCGTAGCCGAGGAAGCGGAGGAAGTCGGCGGGGAAGAGCTGCGAGTACTGGTGCCACCAGGCCCGCTGCATGGCACCGACCCGCAGCTCCTCCAACTCGGTGGCGTCGGACGGGTCGAGCTCGTAGATCTTGACAAGCTGGGCCAGCCGGTCGGCGGGCACCTTGACCCGGCCGGCCTCCACCCCGGAGATGTACGCCTGCGTGATGCCGGTGGCGCGGCCCGCCGCGACCGCCGTCATCCCCACTTCCTCGCGGCGCTCACGCAGCCGCATCCCGAGCTCCCACGCCTGCACGGTCGGCGACGCGGGCGGAGGCGTCGGCTTACGACGCGTCCTTGGGGGGGGTCGATGCCATCTCAACTCCACTCGCTCTTTGCCGATGTCATGTCGGCGAGCGTCCGGCAACGTTCGGACACTGGCCGGCCGCACGACGAGCCGCCAGCGAATGCCCGCGCGCCACGTTGCACGCGAGGTTCATCGCCATGAGCGAACGAGTCCTACGCCCAGACCTCCCGGCCGGTCAGGCCGGCACCGCTCACTTGAAGGCGGCGTGGCCGGTCAGCACCTGTCCGATGATCAGCTGATGTACCTCGGAGGTGCCCTCGTAGGTGAGCACGGATTCGAGGTTGGCCGAGTGGCGGATGACCGGGTAGTCGAGGGTGATCCCGGCCGCGCCGAGGATGGACCGGCACTCGCGGGCGATGGCGATGGCCTCCCGCACGCTGTTGAGCTTGCCCAGGCTGACCTGCCGGTGGTCGAGGGTGCCAGCGTCCTTCATCGCGCCGATCTGCAACGCCAGCAGCATCCCCTTGCCCAGTTCCAGCCCCATGTCGGCGAACTTGAGCTGGGTGGCCTGGTACGCGGCGAGCGGCTTGTCGAAGATCAGGCGGCTGCGGGCGTACGCGATCGTCGTCTCCAGGCAGTCGTGGGCCGCGCCGAGCGCCCCGAAGACGATGCCGAAGCGGGCCTCGTTGAGACACGACAGCGGCCCGGACAGGCCGGCGGCCTCCGGCAGCATCGCGTCGGCGGGCAGCCGCACGTCGTCGAGGACGAGCTCCGAGGTCACCGAGGCGCGTAGGGAGAGCTTGCGGGTGATCTCCGCGGCGGTGAAGCCGGGGGTGCCGGCGGGGACGAGGAAACCTCGGACGCCCTCGTCGGTGCGGGCCCACACCACGGCGACATCCGCGACGGAGCCGTTGGTGATCCACATCTTGGTGCCGTTGAGCACCCAGTCGTCCCCGTCGCGGCGGGCCCTGGTCCGCATGCCGGCCGGGTCGGAGCCGAAGTCCGGTTCCGTCAGGCCGAAGCAGCCGATCGCCTCGCCGGCCGCCATCCGGGGCAGCCACTGCTGCTTCTGCTCCTCGGAGCCGAACCGCCAGATGGCGTACATGGCGAGCGATCCCTGCACCGAGACGAGGGAGCGCAGCCCCGAGTCGCCCGCCTCCAGCTCGAAGCAGGCCAGCCCGTACGCGACGGCGGAGGTGCCGGCGCAGCCGTAGCCCTCCAGGTGCATGCCGAGCACGCCGAGCTGCCCGAGTTCGAGGGCCAGGTCCCGGACGGGCAGGCTGCCGTCCTCGTACCAGGTGGCGATCTCCGGGCGGATCCGCCGGTCGACGAAGCCACGTACGGCGGCCTGGAGGGCCCGGGTGTCGTCGTCGATCAGCGCGTCGACGCCGAAGTACGCGAGCGTGGGCGCGGGGGTAGACAGGGTCACGATTCGGTCCTCCCGGGGTTTCTGCCAGCTGCACGATCACGCTACGCGCGACGGCGACGGCCATCGCGTCCAGCGTGTCGTGGGTCATCGCCGTCCGGTCGGGAGGACCGACGCCGGGCACATCGGGTGGCCCCGTCGCGCCGTCGGCTGTCGCCTGCCCGGGCCAGACGCCGGTAGCCGGCAGATCCGAATCCGTCTCGACGTACGGTTTCCCGCTCAACCCCGGACGCCGCCGATCGCGTCTCACTCTGCATCCGCACGTGAACGCGAGGCGGACGCGACCTGGAGGTGGCGTGAGTCGGCACGAGGACGACGAACAGTTCCGGCTGTTCGTACAACGACAGTGGGGGCCGTTGCTCCGAACGGCCTACCTGCTGACCGGCGACCGGGGGGCAGCCGAGGACCTGGCGCAGTCGGCGTTGGAGAAGACCCATCGGCGCTGGGGGCGAGTGCTGCGCAGGGACGCGCCCGAGGTGTACGTACGCCGGGTGATGGTCAACACGGCGATCTCCTGGCGGCGTCGGCGGCGACCCCTGGAGGTGCCGCTGCTGACCTCCGACAGCGCGCCGACGCCGGACGCGTACGCGCAGGTGGAGGAGCGGCAACTGCTCCTCACCGCGCTGCGGCGGTTGCCGCCGAGGACCCAGGCGGTTCTGGTGCTGCGCTACTTCGAGGACCTCGGCGAGGCGGACACCGCCAAGGTTCTCGGCTGCTCCGTCGGCTCGGTGAAGAGCCAGGCATCGCGCGGGTTGGCCCGGCTGCGGGTCGAGTTCGCCCCGCCCGCCCCGCAGTCCCCGGTACGGCTCGAGGAGGAACTGGCATGACCGGAAACTTCCCAGATTCGATGCTCAGTCCCGCGCTGCGCCAGGCCGCGCACGGCGTCGACGTACCTGGGGATCCGTGGCCGGGGTTCGCCCGGCGCGAGCGACGGCACCGGCGGACGCGACTGATCCGGACGGCGGTGGCCGCCACGGTCGTAGCCGCCCTCGTCGGGGTCCAGACCAACGTGGTACCCCTGCCCGGGTGGGCGCCGGGCATCGCGGTCGCCGCCGCCCCGACAGCGCTGCTCGACGCGCCGCCCCGGGGCGCACTGGCCGCAGATCAGGCCTGGCTGGACGGGCTGCGGACGCGGATCAGCACCGATCCGCGGCTGAGCATCGACACCCCGCTGGGTGGCTGGAACCCGGACGGCATGTGGAAGGTCGGCGATCGCGACCGGATTCGTCTGCTCTACGGCAGTGACCAGCCGGGCCACCGGGTCGCGCTGGTCGCGGTGCCGCTGCGCTTCGGCCTGCTGACCAAGGAGGCGCTGGTCTGGTACGTGGGTCCGGCCGGGGCCGGGGCGCAACAGATGCGATACGCCGGCCACAGCGAGGGCGTCGACAGCCCGGTGATGACCCTGATGCAGGCCGACCCCGACGGGGGCGGATTCGCGGTTGTCATCGGGCCGGCCGAATCCACCGTGATGATCAGTGGCGACCCTCGGTACACGCCGACGGGAACCCTGGAGTACCCGGACCTCGCCAGGGTGGACGGCAGCGGGGTCGGGTTCGCCGTCCTGCCCCCCGCGCCGCTTCGGAACGAACCCGTCGTCCGGGTCAGCCGTGGCGGCCAGGTGCTCTTCCAGGAAGGCCTCGGCGGTGGCCCATACGCCGGGATCGACCCGACCGGGCCGGAGATGGACGTCCTGCTCACCGCCGCCCGACGGGGTGCCCTAGGTACGCCGCTGGACGACGCCAACCTGCGCAACTTCGTCGAAACGGCGCTCCTCGACAGTCGCCTCCCGGCCGTCGGGACGACGGTGCGGGTGCGTTGGTCGGGCAGCGAGCACGGCCAGGCCGCCGCGCTGCTCACCGTGCAGCCTGCCGGCGGCGGGGTGATCGCGTACGCCATGCACGGCGACGACCGAACCGGCTGGTGGACCGACCTGCGGCTGCTGCTGCCGGCCGAGGGCGCCGACCAGCGACCGATCGGCTGGCGAATCCGGACCGACAACGGCACCCGCACGCCGACGGGCCAGGTGCGGGTGATCGCCCCGCCGAACGCGGCCCGCGTCACGGTCACGGTTGGCGGCGCACCCCCGGCCACGGTCACCCTCGACGCGTCGAACGCCGGCACCACCCGGATACCGCCGGACCAGCCGGCCACCCTCACCGCGTACTCCGCGGACGGCGGCGTCCTCGGCACCACGCCGTTACCCCCGGTCGAGGCCGACATGTCGGGCCTGCCGGGCGACAGCCCGGCCACCCGGGTGAACCCCTGAAGAACCGGAAGCGTGGCCGAGCCGCCTTCGGACGGCTCGGCCGGCCCACCATCCCCACACCGCCTAGAGGGTGATGGCCGTTACTGAGCGGCCCTGCGGCCGGGTCATGCGGCCACCACCCGGGGTCAAGTGAGGGTCAAACGATCAAAGGCTTGCTCACCGCGAGCGGTGAGCAAGCCTTTGATCGTTTGTCTCAAGGTGGAGCCGAGGGGACTCGAACCCCTGACCCCCACACTGCCAGTGTGGTGCGCTACCAGCTGCGCCACGGCCCCTTGACTTCGCCCCCGGTTGCCCGGGCACGGAGAGAACTATACACACGCCGGCCGCCATGGTCATCTCGCGGGCCCCCACCCGCGGGTCAGTTCAGCGCGACGTCCGGCGGGAAGTGGGCGACCGCCGCCAACATGCCGCCCTGCCGGCGCAAAACCATCGGCCACAGGTCGTCCGGGCGGTCGACGAAGGCGTCCCCGGGCAGCGCGTCGAAGACGAACCAGGACCCGTCCTCGATCTCCTGTTCGAGCTGGCCCGCACCCCAACCGGAGTAGCCGGCGAAGACCCGGATGCCGCCGACGCTCTCCCGCATCCGCTCCGGGTCGGCGGAGAGGTCGATCGTGCCGACGGCGCCGGCGACCTGGTGGAAGCCGCGCAACCGCTTGGCCGGCCCGCGCAACCGGGCCAGACAGATCGCCGAGTCCGGCTGCACCGGCCCGCCCTCGAACAGCACCGCCGGGTCCCGGGCCAGGTAGCTCCAGTCGCCGAGGACGTCGACGACCGGGACCTCGGTGGCCCGGTTGAGCACCACGCCCAGCGCCCCGCCCGGCTCGTGCGCGACGAGCAGCACCACCGTCCGGTCGAAGTTCGGGTCCTTGAGCGTCGGGGTCGCGACCAGCAGCCGTCCGGTCATCGACTCCATCGCACGCCCGCCGATCGCCTGGTCTTCTCCCTGCATGTCAGACATCCGTCAGCCACGCGCCGAGGGACAGGGGCCGTCGCCCCGGACGTCGGCACCACGGCCGGACCGGACGGCATCGACGCCGGGGCCGAGCGGGGATGTGGAGGGCCACACCCGCTCGGCACGGGACTCCGCGCTCATCCCTGCTGTCAACGCCATGCCTGGCACCATAGCTTGCGGTCGGGGCACTGGTTAAGGTCTGACCGGTGGATGATCGAGTGGGACCGGAGGGGGTGGCGATGGGGCCGACGGCGGACATCGCGGTGATCGGCGGTTCGGGGCTCTACGCCCTCCTGGAGGGTGCCACCGAGCACCAGGTGGAGACGCCGTACGGGGAGCCGTCGGACCCGGTGACGATCGCCGAGGTGGGCGGCCGGCGGGTGGCGTTCCTGCCCCGCCACGGGCGCGACCACCGGCACCCGCCACACCTGATCCCGTACCGGGCGAACCTGTGGGCGCTGCGGTCGCTCGGGGTGCGCCAGGTGCTCGCCCCGTGCGCGGTCGGCGGGCTGCGTCCCGAGTTGGGGCCGGGCACCTTCGTGGTGCCGGACCAGCTCATCGACCGCACCAGCGGCCGGGTCCAGACGTACTACGACCGGGGCGCGGTGCACGTGACCTTCGCCGACCCGTACTGCCCGGTGGGCCGCCGGACGCTGCTCGACGCGGCGGCCGGGCGGGGCGTGTCGGCGGTCGACGGCGGGACGATGGTGGTCGTGGAGGGGCCGCGCTTCTCCACCCGGGCGGAGTCCCGCTGGTTCACCGCGATCGGCGGGGCGGTGGTCAACATGACCGGCCACCCGGAGGCGGTGCTGGCCCGGGAGTTGGCCCTCTGCTACACCCCGATCGCCCTGGTCACCGACCTGGACGCGGGGGTGGAGAGCGGCGAGTCGGTGACCCAGGAGGAGGTCTTCCGGGTCTTCGGCGAGAACACCGACCGGCTGCGCGGGGTGCTGCTGGACGCGGTCGCCGCCCTGCCGGCCGGGCGGGACTGCCCGTGCGGACGGGCGCTGGACGGGATCAAGCTGCCCTTCCCGCTCCCCTGACCCCGGGCCCGCGTGGCGGCGATCAGTGCGGGCTGGGCGAATTAGCCGATAGGTGAGCTTTTTCCGGATAGATTCGGCAGGTCAGGGGCCCGATCGCCGCTCGTCTCCGGCGAGGAGGCAGCCCGCGCCGCGACACGGAGGCCCACCGATGGCAACGGTCCGCGAGACGACGTACGACCTGCTCCGGGCGCTGGGCCTGACCACCGTCTTCGGCAACCCCGGCTCCACCGAGGAGCCGTTCCTGCAGGAGTTCCCCGCCGACTTCCACTACGTGCACGCCCTGCACGAGGCGTCCGCGGTGGGGATGGCCGACGGGTACGCCCAGGCGACCGGCGGCCCCGCGCACGTCAACCTGCACACCGCCCCGGGCACCGGCAACGGCATGGGCAACCTGGTCACCGCCTGGCACAACAAGACCCCGCTGATCGTCACCGCCGGCCAGCAGACCCGGGAGATGCTGCTGATCGAGCCCCGGCTGACCAGTCGCCGGGCGGTCGAGCTGACCCAGCCGTACGTCAAGTGGAGCTACGAGCCGCCCCGCGCGCAGGACATCCCGGCGGCGTTCATGCGGGCGTACGCCACGGCGGTGCAGCCGCCGGCCGGGCCGGTCTTCCTCTCCCTGCCGCTGGACGACTGGCAGCAGCCGGCGTCCGGGGCGCCCGAGGTACGCACGGTGGCCACCCGGTACGCCCCGGACCCGACCCGCCTGCGCGAGTTCGCCGCCACGGTGGCCGCCAGCCGCTCTCCGGCACTCGTCCTCGGCGGGGCGGTCGACAGAGCCGGAGCGTGGCCGGCGGCGGTTGCGTTGGCCGAGCGGCTGGCCGCCCCGGTCTGGTCCGCGCCGGCCCCGGAACGGGCCGCGTTCCCCGAGGACCACCCGTACTACCGGGGCGTGCTGCCGTACGCGATCGGGCCGCTGGCCGACGCGCTGCGCGGGCACGACACGGTGCTGGTGGTCGGCGCGCCGGTGTTCCGGTACTACCCGCACGTGCCCGGGGACTACCTGCCCGCCGGCTCCCGCCTGCTGCACGTGACCGACGACCCGGAGGAGACGGCCCGCGCGCCGGTCGGGGACAGCCTGCTCGGCGACCCGGGTCTGGCGCTCGCCGCCCTGGTCGACCTGCTCCCGGCGGCCGAGCGCCCGCCCCCGCCGCCCCGGCCCGCCCCCGAGCCGCCCGACCTGGGCCCGCCGCTGAGCCCGGACGGCCTCTTCGCCATCCTGGCCCGGCACTGGCCGCCCAATGGGGTGCTGGTGCAGGAGTCACCGTCCAACCTGGCCGCTCTGCGCCGCCGGCTGCCGGCCACCCGGCCCGCGTCGTACTTCACGATGGCCAGCGGCGGGCTCGGCTTCGGGCTGCCGGCGGCGGTGGGGATCGCGCTGGCCGAGCGGGACACCGGGCGGGGCCGCCCGGTGGTGGCGGTGATCGGGGACGGCTCGTTCCACTACTCGGTGCAGGCCCTGTGGACGGCCGCGCGGCTGCGCCTGCCGCTCGCCGTCGTGGTCCCGGTCAACCAGCAGTACGCGATCCTCAAGTCGTTCGCCGAGCTGAAGCACACCCCCGGGGTTCCGGGCCTGGACCTGCCCGGCCTGGACATCACCGCGGTGGCCCGGGGGTACGGCTGCGCCGCCACGGTCGTCGAGGAACCCGACGGGTTGGGCGACGCGCTGCGCGCTGCGCTGGCCGCAGACCGGCCCACCGTGCTGCCGGTGCCGATCAGCACCGACGTCCCGCGGCTGCTCTGAGCCCCGGCCCACCTACCGCCAGGCTGGGCCTGCCCACCCCGGCGCGGGACCGCAGCCGGGGATCGGGCCACAGCCGGAGGCGGGTGACTCAGCGGCGCAGGACCAGCGGCGCGCCGGTGGACACGTCGAGCACCGTCCGGTCGCCGAGCGGTGCCTTCAGGGGGGCGGTGACCGGCTGGAGCACGAGCTGATCGGTGCAGATGCCGGTGGCCGGGGTGACGCCCCCGCCGACCACCACCACGTCGTCTCGCTCCCACACCAGCGGGGTGAACACCACATCGCAGGCACCCACGCCGATCCGCCAGGTCAACCGGGCCCCGTCGACGGCCTGGAGGTCCTGGGCGCCGACCATGCCGTCGGGCACCGGGCCGGTGGGCGCGACGCCCCGGGGCACGGCGGTGACCGAGCCGGGCGCGACCGCGAGCCGGGCCACCGGGGCCTCCAGCTCCTCGACGTTGAACACCCAGGCCGGGACCTGCGCCTCGCCCCGGCTGGTGCGCACCGGCGCGGTGCCGAGCCGCACGGCGGTGACGGTCAGCGGCACGCAGGCGGCCGACGGCACGCTGCTCACCGGCCCGTCCGGCCCTGGCTCGATGGTCGGCCCACCCGTGGCACCGGGCTTGATGATCGGCCCGTCCGGGCCCGGCTCGATGATCGGCCCGTCCGGCCTTGGCTTGATGATCGGCCCGTCCGGGCCGGGCTCGACGATCGGCCCGTCCGTGGCACCGGGCTTCGGCGGGAAGCTCGGCCGCTTCTCGGGCGTCGGCCGCTGCGGCCGTCCCTCGCACGGCGGCGGATCGCCCTGGTCGAGCTGTCGGTACGCCGTGCCGGCGCTGATCAGCGGCACGGTCAGCGCCCCGTCGGGGAAGCGGATCGCGGCGTCGGCCGGCTTGGCGGTGGGCATCGCGACCTGCTCCCGGTACCAGCCGTTGCGGAACGCCTGCTCGGTCTCTGGGGTGAAGTCGGGGTCCCCGAGCAGCACGGTCGGCTCCTGGAGCGGCACGTACCCGGCGGTCCAGGCGTTTCCGGGCTGCCACGCCTCGGCCACCTCGACGGCCCGCTGGTGGAACGACTCCCACCGGTCGTCGGCTGCCAGCTCCGACCCGGCCGGGTCGCAACCGGCCGCGATGAGGAGCAGGGGCAAGCCCACCAGGGCGAGAACTGGACGACGCATGTCCCTTCGACGCGCCCGCGCCGTTTCCGGTTCCCCGGCTTCGGGTCACCGGCCTTCCCACCGGGCCCGCCGGGACCGGACACGACTGTGCGCCCCGGTCCGGTGGACCGGGGCGCACAGTCAGGTGGTGGAGGTGCCGGGAATCGAACCCGGGTCCTTCGCCGGTTTGTCAGGGCTTCTCCGAGCGCAGCTCGCTATGCCTCTACTCGGCCCCACCGCTCACGCGAGCGAGTTGGTGTGACGGGCCCAGTCGCTGATTAATCTCGCCGCACGGACCCCGCGACCGGGTCCGGTTGGCCAGCCCTCTAACTGATGCCGGCTGACTGGGACGAAGGCGTTCCCAGGCCGACAGACTCAGCTACTCGCCTCAGGCGGCGAGAGCGAAGTCAGCGCGATTGTTCTTGGCGCTTATAAGTTTCCGACGACCGATTCTCGAGACGACGTCGGCTTCCTCGGCTCGCTTCCCCTGTCGCTGCGTACGAAGTCGAAACCAGTCACCCCCTCGACGGGCCGCCCCTGTCGGCGGCTCCACACAGCCTAACGCCTTCCGCAACCGGTTTCATCCCGAGGCCCCGCCCCGGCGCGCCAAAACGGACTAACGGGATGAATCAGTCGTCCATCCCCTTGCCGCGCCGGCCGGCGGCCCGGGCGATCTCCCGGTCCGCGTCCCGCTTGGCGAGGTCCTGCCGCTTGTCGTACGACTTCTTGCCCTTGGCCAGGGCGATCTCCACCTTGGCCCAGCCGTCGGAGAAGTAGACCTGCAACGGGACCATGGTCAGGCCGCCCTCGCGGGTCTTGCCGATCAGCCGGTCGATCTCCAGCCGCTTGAGCAGCAGCTTGCGGGTACGCCGGGGCTCGTGGTTGGTCCAGGTGCCCTGGGTGTACTCCGGAATGTGCATGGAGTGCAGGTAGAGCTCGCCGTCGCGCTCCTGGGCGAAGGCGTCGACCAGCGACGCCCGCCCAGCCCGAAGCGACTTGACCTCGGTGCCGGTCAGCGCCATGCCCGCCTCGTACGTATCGAGGATGGCGTAGTCGTGGCGCGCCTTCTTGTTGGAGGCGACGACCTTGCGCCCCTTCTCCCGTGGCATCGGCGCCACCTCCCCTCGTTGCGGCTCCCGGCCGGGCCGGAAGCGGAGATCATGCTACCCGAACGACAAGGACCCTCCCGCACGGATTATTCCGCGCCGGAGGGTCCTGCCGCGTCGGACGGACCTGAGGGTGACTAGACCCGCAGGTAGAACCGGAGGGTCACCCAGGCGGTGGCGGCGCTGACCAGACCGCCCACGCCGGCCATGATCGGGAAAACGACGAGGATGTCGCCCCAGCCGACCGGGGAGAGCAGCCCCTGAAGGTCGCTGAGCGCCCCGTCGAACAGCAGATACTTCGCCGCTATCAGGGCGACCAGGGCGAGCAGCGAGCCGATCAGGCCCGCGACCACGGCCTCCAGCACGAACGGCGCCTGGATGAACCAGTTGGACGCGCCGACCAGCTTCATGACCGCGACCTCGCGCCGCTTGCTGTACGCCGCGACCTGGATCGTGTTCGCGACCAGCAGCAACGCGGCGATTGCCATCACCGCCGCAGCCGCCAGCGCGATGTTCTGGACCGAGGTGAGGATCTTGAAGATCTTGTCCAGGAGTTGGCTCTGGTCGACGATCTCGTCGACGCCCTCGGTGTCCTTGTACTGGTTGTAGATCTCCCGATACTGCTCGGGGTTGACCAGCTTGAGCCGGAACGACTCGGGCAGGCTGTCCGCCTTGACCGCGCTCAGCAGGTCGGGCGCGTCCTGGAACATCTCCTGGAAGCGCTTGTACGCCTCGGCCTTGTCAACGAAGTCGACCTCCTTGATCAGGGGATCGCTCTTCAGCTTGGTGTCGATGTCGGCGCGCTGCTGCTCGTTGGCCTCCTTCTTCAGGAAGATCGAGACCTCGATGTTCTTGTAGTAGAGGTCCTTCATGTCGTTCACCTGGCGGTACATCAGACCGCTGGCACCGAGCATGGTCAACGACACGGCCATCGTGATGATCATCGCGATGGTCATGGTCACGTTGCGCCACAGTCCGACCAGTACCTCGGACAGGACGTATTTCACGCGCATCGGGAATTCCTCCGGGTCTCCGGCGTGAGGTGATCGTCGTCAGGCTGCACAGGGGTGGAGCGCCGGCTCACCCGTAGACGCCACGGGCCTGGTCGCGCACGATGCGACCGCTCTCGATCTCGATGACCCGACGCCGCATCTGGTTCACGATGTTGGAGTCGTGGGTGACCATCACGACGGTCGTGCCGGTGCGGTTGATCCGGTCCAGGAGGCGCATGATCTCGATCGACGTGTCCGGGTCCAGGTTTCCGGTCGGCTCGTCCGCGAGCAGGATCAGCGGACGGTTCACGAACGCCCGGGCGACGGCGACCCGCTGCTGCTCACCACCGGAGAGCTCGTGCGGGTAGCGGTGCTCCTTGCCACCGAGCCCGACCAGCTCCAGCACCTCGGGAACGACCCGGCGGGCGACCGCCTTGGTCTTGCCGATCACCTCGAGAGCGAACGCCACATTCTCGTACGCGGTGCGGTTCGGCAGCAGCCGGAAGTCCTGGAAGACACAGCCGATCGAACGCCGGAAGTGCGGTCGCTTCCAGGAGCGCATCGAGGTGACGTCCTTGCTGTTGACGACGACCCGCCCCTTGTTGGGGGTCACCTCGTGCAGCAGCAGCTTGATGATGGTGGACTTGCCGGAGCCTGATGGACCGATGAAGAAGACGAACTCGCCCTTCTCGATCGAGACGGACACGTTGTCGAGCGAAGGCCGGGACGCCTTCGGGTACGTCTTCGTCACTTGCTCAAGCTGAATCACGGGTGGTGAGTCTACGCGGTGTAACCGATGAGCCAAGCCCCCACGCCCGCCGATGCGAGGCGCGTCATCGAAAGACCCTGTTAACGGGAGATCAACGACGCGCTCCGCCCGCGATCGATCACGCTGCGTCGCCGGCAAGCTGTCGCTGCTTGCGCCAACGGATACCGGCTTCGATGAAGCTGTCCAGCTCGCCGTCGAAGACCGAGCTCGGATTGCCGGTCTCCTGCTCGGTTCGGAGATCCTTCACCATCTGGTACGGGTGCAGGACGTACGAACGCATCTGGTCGCCCCACGAGCCGGCGGCGTTCTCCTTGAGCCCCTCCAGCTTGGCCTGCTCCTCCTGGCGCTTGCGCTCCAGCAGCCGGGCCTGGAGCACCCGCATCGCAGACGCCTTGTTCTGGAGCTGGGACTTCTCGTTCTGGCAGGTCACCACGATGCCGGTGGGGATGTGGGTGAGCCGCACCGCCGAGTCGGTGGTGTTGACGCTCTGCCCGCCCGGGCCCGAGGACCGGTAGACGTCGACCCGCATCTCGTTCTCGGGAATGTCGATGTGGTCGGTCTGCTCGGTCACCGGCAGCACCTCGACGCCGGCGAAGCTGGTCTGCCGGCGGCCCTGGTTGTCGAACGGGCTGATCCGCACGAGGCGGTGGGTGCCGGACTCCACGCTCAGCGTGCCGTAGGCGTACGGGACCTTGACCGCGAAGGTGGCGGACTTCAGGCCCGCCTCCTCCGCGTACGAGGTCTCGTAGACCTCGGTGGGGTAGCCGTGCCGCTCGGCCCAGCGCAGGTACATCCGCAGCAACATCTCGGCGAAGTCGGCCGCGTCCACGCCGCCGGCCCCGGCCCGGATCGCCACCAGCGCCTCCCGCGAGTCGTACTCGCCGGACAGCAGGGTGCGAACCTCCATCTCCTGGATGGCCTTGGTGAGCCCGCCGATCTCGGTCTCCACCTCGGCGAGCACCCCGGGGTCGTCCTCGGCCTCGGCGAGCTCCAGCAGCACCCGGGCGTCGTCGAGCCGGGAGCGCAGGCTGCCCAGCTTGCTGATCTCGCCGTTGACGTACGACAGCTGGGAGGTCACCTGCTGCGCCTTGGCCTGGTCGTCCCACAGGTCCGGCGCGGAGGCCTGCTCCTCGAGCCGGGCCTTGTCCTCGTGCAGTCGGTCGAGGTTGAGCACAGCCTCGATGTTGCGCAGGGTGGCGTCGAGTTCCTTGAGCTGTTCGGCGTAATCGGCAGCGGTCACGACAGACAAGACTACTGCGAATACGGCAGGTCAGCTTGCGAGCCCCACGGTGGCGGGCGAAAAGTGTCCGCGCGGCCGACCGGCACGGGCCTGTCGGCCGCGCTGGTCACGGGCGAACGCAGTCCCGGGGACGGCCCGGTGGCGGGGTGGCGGGCCGTCGATCGGGTCAGCCGACGGGGGCGGACTTCAGCCAGGACAGGGCGGCCTTGTGGTAGGCGACGGCGAACTCCAGCGCGCTGGCGTCGTACGCGTCGCCCTCCTTTTTGGCGTTCTTCACCTGCTCCCGCACCCGGGCCAGGGCCTCGCTGTGGTATTCGTTGGCGGAGGCTTGGAGGCTGCGCAGCTGGGCTTGCGAGTGCAGGCCGCCGAAGGCGACCCGCAGGGCGATCGGGTTGCGGATGGTGTCCCGCCCCGGGTCCTCGGCCAGCCAGCGGGAGAAGGTCCGCTTGCCGGCCGCGGTGATCGCGTACGGCTGGCTGGATCGGGGGCCGGGCTTGCCCAACCGCACCAGACCGCGCTCGGCCAGCACCGGCAGCTCGCGGTAGACCTGGCTGCGGGTCATCGACCAGTACGGGGCGAGCTTGCGCTCGGCGGCGGCCATCAGCTGACCGCCTGTCATGGGACCCTCGTGGAGCAGCCCGAGAAGGGCCGCCGCCGTAGGGTTCACTCCGGAATCCGCCATGCCCCTTACGCTGCCACTTTGCCGACCCGGCGTCCAGGATTTGCCATTTTCGCCACCCTGGAGGGTTTCCTTTGTGCACTGTCGGCGGGCGACAGTCCGTTGAGGGCCGGTCACGCTGCGCACGGCCAGGGCCCCCGCGACGCGGCGGGAGCCCTCGCCGGACGGGTCAGCCCATGTGGGGGTAGGTGTGGTCGGTCGGTGGGACGAAGGTCTCCTTGATCGTCCGGGGCGACATCCAGCGGACCAGGTTGTGCCAGGAGCCGGCCTTGTCGTTGGTGCCGCTGGCCCGGGCGCCGCCGAACGGCTGCTGCCCCACCACCGCGCCGGTCGGCTTGTCGTTGATGTAGAAGTTCCCGGCCGCGTACCGCATGCGCTCGGCCACCGCGTCGACCACCCGGCGGTCAGTGGCGAAGATCGCCCCGGTCAGCGCATACGGGGCGATCGACTCGGCCTGGGCGACGACCTCGTCGAAGCGGGCGTCGTCGAAGACGTGCACGCCGAGGATCGGGCCGAAGTACTCGGTGGTGAACGTCTCGTGTGCGGCGTCGGTGCACTCGAACAGGGTCGGCCGGACGAACCACCCGACCGAGTCGTCGGCGGTGCCGCCGGCCAGCACGGTGCAGGAGCCGTCGCCGGAGATCAGCTCCAGGGCTGCGGTGTGCCGGTCGAACGCCTTGGCGTCGATCACCGCGCCGCCGAAGTTGGTGAAGTCGGTGACGTCGCCGTAGGTCAGCGAGTCGGCGGTGGCGGCCAGCCGGTCGCGCAGCCCGCCCTCCCAGAGCGACCGCGGGACGTACGCCCGGGACGCGGCCGAGCACTTCTGGCCCTGGTACTCGTACGCGCCGCGGATCAGCGCGGTGTGCAGCGCGTCCACGTCGGCGCTGGTGTGCGCGACCACGAAGTCCTTGCCGCCGGTCTCGCCGACCAGCCGGGGGTAGCCCCGGTAGCGGTGGATGTTGTCGCCGACGGTCCTCCACAGCTGCTGGAAGACCTTGGTCGAGCCGGTGAAGTGGATGCCGGCCAGGTCCGGGTCGGCGAGCACCACGTCGGAGACCTCCTCGCCCCGCCCGGTGACCATGTTGATCACGCCGGGCGGCAGGCCGGCCGCCTCGAACAGCCGCATGGTGAAGTGCGCGGCGAACTGCTGGGTCGGGCTCGGCTTCCAGACCACGGTGTTGCCGAGCAGCGCCGGGGCGGAGGGCAGGTTGCCGGCGATCGCGGTGAAGTTGAACGGGGTGACCGCGTAGACGAAGCCCTCCAGGGGGCGGTGGTCGAGGCGGTTCCACACCCCCGGGGAGGAGAGTGGCTGCTCCTGGAGCAGGCCCCGGGCGAAGTGCACGTTGAACCGGAGGAAGTCGATCAGCTCGCAGGCCGCGTCGATCTCGGCCTGGACGGCGGTCTTCGACTGGCCGAGCATGGTGGCGGCGTTGAGGGTGTCCCGCCACGGGCCGGCGAGCAGCTCGGCGGCGCGCAGGAAGATCGCCGCGCGCTCCTCGAACGGCAGGGCCCGCCACATCGGTGCGGCGTCCTTGGCGGCCTGCACCGCAGCGCGGGCGTCGTCGTGGGTGGCGTGACCGGTGACGCCCAGCACGTGGCCGTGCCGGTGTGGCTGCACCACGTCGATCGGCTCGCCGCCGGCCATCCGCTGCTTGCCGGCGATGGTCATCGGCAGGTCGAGGCGCTCGCCGGCCAGGTCGGCCAGGCGTCGCTGGAGCCGCTCCCGGTCGGCACTGCCCGGCTCGTAGGCACGGACCGGCTCGTTACGCGGCTCGGGTACGGAGAACACGGCGTCCATCGGGGCTCCTGGCGATCTCGGCAGCGGTGGCGAAATCGGACCCGCGGGCACCGGCCGGGCGGCCGGACGCCGTACGCCGCGGGCTGCACCGGTCGCGGCGGCGGGACCTGCGCCGATTCTCCCACGCGGCACCCCCGGTCTCGCCCCGCCCCGGCCCCACCCACCCGACCTGGCCCGCGCCGCACCGCCGGACCCCGCCCTGCGAATCGCCGCCCGACCCGCCTCCACCTCCGGCGATTCCCTCGCCCAGCACCCGCCGTCCTTACGATTCCTCGCCCGCTGCCGCCCACTCCCCGCTCCGCCCGGGGCCCGGGACGGGCGGGTCGGGTGGCGGCGGACGGGCGGAGGGCCGGCGGTCGGGTGGCGCGTACGCTGGATGGCCGGTGACCAGCCCCGCCCGTGCGCCGGCAGAGACCGGCCGGGTCCGGGCGTCCGTCGAAGGGGAGACGATGAGCAACCAGCCCGGCAGCGCCACCGCCGCGGAGCCGGACCAGCCGGTGCAGGGCGCCCCGGCCGGGGCTGACGGGCCCGGCGACGCCGCCGGGCCGGCGTCGCCCGTGGAGCCGGAACCGACCCCCGGGGGTACGTCCCCGGCGCGCGCCCCGGGGGCGGTCGTGCTGGCGCTGCTGGCCGTGGCCTGGCTGGCGGCAATGCTCTGGTCCACCCGGGCGGTGATCAACTCCGCCGAGGCGGGGGTCACCGCGATCAGCCTCTCCGCGTTCGCGCTGCCCGGGGTCATCTCGGCCGCACTGGTGGCCGGCGCGGCGGTCGCCCTGGCGGCGACCAACCTGCTGGCCCGGCGGGGCGCCGAGCGGGTCACCCTACGCTTCGCCGTCGCGGTCGGCACCGGCGTGCTGGTCGGGCTCGCGGCGGCGGTGGTGATCAACCTGACCTACTTCGACAACGCGACCACCAACGTCATCGCCGGCACCACCGCCGCGGCGGCGATCATCGGCGGCGCCGTGGCCGGCGCCGGCAACGCCCGGGTGGCCGGCGCGATCATCGCCGCCGCGCTCGGCGCGCTGGTCTTCGTGGTGGCGTTCAGCCGGGCCCGGGACCCGCTGTTCGACCTCTTCGGCGCGGGCGACACCCAGGAGTCGATGGTCGGCGCCGCGAAGTGGGTGTCCCGGTCGGAGTCCCTGCTCGCCGGGCTGCTGGCGGGGCTGCTCGCCTTCGGGTACATCACCTGGGCCAGGCGACGCGCAGAGCGGCGCGACCCGGCCTCGCCCGCCCCCCGCTGGCCCGGCTACCTGCTGGCCGGGGCCGGTCCCGGCCTACTCCTGCTGCTCGCCGAGATCATCATCCGGGTCGGCGGGCGCTCGCTGCTCGACCTGGCCGGCGCGCTGAGCGAGGCGGACGCGGTCGCCCAGACCTCGCTGGGCACCTCGCGGATCGACAACGGGATCTGGGTGCTCTTCGTCGGCGCGCTCACCGCGCTCATCGCCTTCGGCCGCACGCTGGGCCCCACTCCGGGCGACGACGCCACCGAGGCGGCGGCCGACGACGAGGTGGCGGCGGCGGACCGCTGACGGTCGACCCGTCCCCCGGCCCGGTCCGGTCCGCCGGTACGGCGACCGGGTGCGCGGGCGGCGTCAGGACGCGGCGCGCAGCAGCTGCTCCAGCTCGCTGACGTCGTACCACTCCAGCTCGTGGTCCTCGGCGCCGTCGACGGTGAACTGGGCGTCCGGGTCGTCGGCCAACGCCTCGGCGGCCACGGCAGCGGCGGCGGCCACGTCGTCACGCGCGTCGTCGCCGTCGACGTGCAGCGCGGCCACCGCCGTCACCGGCACCGGTCGGACCAGCCGGACCGCGCTGGAGCCGAGCACGTCGTCGGTGCGCCGCAGCGCCGAGGCGGGGACGTCGACGGCGACCACCGCGCGCCGACGGGGTGCGGCCGGATCGTCCCGGAGCAGGAGCAGCGCGTCCTGGGCGGCCCGGGTGAACGCGATGTACTCCAGTTCCTCCTCGTCGCCCTCGGCGTACCACTCGCGCAGGGCGGGGGTCACCGTGTGGGCGTCGGTCTCGGGCAGCCCCTGCTCGGGGAGGCGGGCCAGCATCGGCACGATCGCCGGCACGTACACCCGGACAAGCTCCTCGGTCACCGGTCGTCTCCCCCCGCTCCGTCTGCCGGCCGGCGTGCGCCGGCCCCGGGCGCCGATCATGCCGTACGCCTTGACCGTCATACACCCCGCACCCGTCGCACGGAAGGTTGCCGCGCGAGTGGCGGGTCGGCGACTCTGTCGGCGGTGGATGGCAAACTGAGGCAAACGACGTCAACCCCGGGAGTTTCCATGGAGCCGAGGTTCCTGCTGCTCTCCGACGTGGCCGCCGAGCTCAACGTGTCGGACTCGCAGGTCTACCACATGGTGCGCAGCGGTGAGCTGCCCGGGATCAAGGTCGGCGGTCGGGGGCACTGGCGGGTCGAGCGCGCCCGCCTGGAGGAGTACATCCAGCACAAATACGCCGAGACCGCCGAGTGGGTCCGGGACAACCCGCTGAACGACCGCGACGGCGAGTAGCGACCACCGCACCGAGCGGCATTGACCGCGGGCGTTGTCCTGGCCGAGAATCGAGCCTGTCGGAGGCAAACGAAGGCGAACGCAAGCAACGGGGGTTTCGATGATTGAGTCCCGTCGTCCCGGGCCTGTCCGTCCTCCGGTCCGGGTGCGACCGGCGCCCCCGCTCGACCCGCCGTTCACCGAGGAGCCGGCCGAGGGCTGGCCCCGCCCGGTCGCCGCCCAACTGGCCCTCGACCTGTTCGAGGCGCACCGCCGCATCCCGGCCCGCCCCGGCGGGCGCGCGCACGACCCCCGCCCCGCCCCTGGCGGTCCTGGGCGGGCCACTCCACTGGCCCCGCCGCCCGCCGCGCTGGTCACGGCCACGCCGGAGGCCACCCGGGCCGCCCAGCGCTTCGTCACCACCTGCCTGGAGATCCTCAACGGATACCGGCCGCTCGGGCAGATCCGCCCGATGAGCGAGCCGGCCTGCTCGGCGGACGTGATGAACGAGCTGACCAGGGCGGCGGCGCGCACCGGCCCGGTCCGTCGCCGCTCCACCCGCCCGACCGTGCGGCTGCGCCGGCTGCGGGTCTGCGAACCCCGCCCTGCGGCCGTGGAGGCCGCCGCCGTCCTGGGCAGCGCCGCCGGGCACACCTGGGCGATGGCGCTCCGCCTGGAGCATCGGCGCGGTCGCTGGCTCTGCACCGTACTCCAACTCGTCTGACCGCCCCGACGGCTGCGCCCGCGCCCCGAAGGCCGGGGCCGGAAATCGGTCCCCGCAGCGGGCCGGCAGCCAGGCCGGGCACGGGGCCGAAGCCGGGGCGACCTGGCGGACAGCGAGGGGGCCCCGGCGGTCGCCGGGGCCCCCTCGCTGTGCTCGCTGGTGGGACGGACGCCGTTCGGCGGCGCCGGACGGGTCAGTTGCCGCCGTTGGCGGCGCCGTGGCACCGCTTGTACTTGCGGCCGGAGCCGCACGGGCAGGGCGCGTTACGCGACGGGCCGCCGGCCTCTCCCCGGGCCGGAACCGCCTGCCGGGCGGAGCTGGCCGCCACGGCCTGCCCGCTCCCGCCGAAGGCAGCCGGGCGGGGCTGAGCCTCGGGGGCCGGCGGGGCCGCCGGCCGGGCCGGCCGCTCGGAGCGGGCCGCACGCACCGGCGGGGCCTTCTCCTCGGACCGCTCCACGGCGACCGCCCCGGCTCCGGCCTCACCGTCGATGGTCGGCGCAGAGTACTGCAGGCCCTGCTGCTGGGGGGCGCGACCCAGGCCCTTGGCCCGGATCTCCACCGGCTTGTCCAGCAGCTGCACCTCCTCGGCCTCGGCCTCGGGCTCGGCCTCCTGGACCTGGACCTCCAGGTTGTAGAGGAAGCCGACCGTCTCCTCCTTGATGCCGTCCATCATGGTGGCGAACATGTCGAAGCCCTCGCGCTGGTACTCCACCACCGGGTCGCGCTGGGCGTACGCCCGCAGACTGATGCCCTCCTGGAGGTAGTCCATCTCGTAGAGGTGCTCACGCCACTTGCGGTCGATGACCTGAAGCAGCACCATCCGCTCCAGCTCGCGGGTGCCCTCCTCGCCGAGCTGCTCCTCGCGCCGGTCGTAGGCGGCGTTCGCGTCCTCCTTGAGGCGGGCGAGCAGGAGGTCCTGGTCGAAGCCGGCCCGGGAGCCGATCTCCTCCTCCAACTCGGCCAGTGCGATGCCCACCGGGTAGAGCTGCTTGAGGCTGGCCCAGAGCTGTTCGAGGTCCCAGTCCTCGGCGTAGCCGTCGCTGGTGGCGCCGATCACGTACGCGCCGATCACGTCGTCGATCATGTTGCGGACCTGGTCGGAGAGGTCCTCGCCGTTGAGCACCCGCAGGCGCTCGGCGTAGATGACCTGGCGCTGCTTGTTGAGCACCTCGTCGTACTTCAGGACGTTCTTGCGGATCTCGGCGTTCTGGCCCTCGATCTGGGCCTGGGCGCTCTTGATCTGGCGGGTCACCATCTTCGACTCGATGGGCACGTCCTCGGGGATGTTGAAGCGGTCCATCACCGCCTCGACCGCGCCGGCCCGGAACCGCTTCATCAGCTCGTCCTGCAGGGACAGGTAGAAGCGGGACTCGCCCGGGTCACCCTGCCGGCCGGCCCGACCGCGCAGCTGGTTGTCGATCCGCCGGGACTCGTGCCGCTCGGTACCCAGCACGTAGAGCCCGCCGACGCCCGCGACCTCCTCCGCCTCGGCCTCGCAGGCCTGCTTCCACTTGGGCAGGACCTCCTCCATGGCCTTGGCGTACTCCTCCTCGTTCTCCGCCGGGTCGAGGCCGCGCTGGCGCAGCTCGTTGGCGGCGAGGAACTCGGGGTTGCCGCCGAGCAGGATGTCGGTGCCCCGGCCGGCCATGTTGGTCGCCACGGTGACCCCGCCCTTGCGCCCGGCCTGGGCGACGATCTCCGCCTCCTTGGCGTGGAACTTGGCGTTCAGCACGGAGTGCGGGATGCCCCGGCGGCGCAGCAGCTGGGAGATGATCTCGGAGTTCTCCACCGAGACGGTGCCGACCAGCACCGGCTGACCGGCCTGGTGCCGCTCGGCGATGTCCTCGACGACCGCGTTGAACTTGGCCTTCTCGGTCTTGTAGATGACGTCGGCCCGGTCCTGCCGAACCATCGGCCGGTGGGTCGGGATGGTCACCACGCCGACGTTGTAGACCTTGTTGAACTCGCCCGCCTCGGTCTGGGCCGTACCGGTCATGCCGGAGAGCTTCTCGTAGAGGCGGAAGTAGTTCTGGAGGGTGATGGTGGCCAGGGTCTGGTTCTCCTGCTTGATCTCCACCCCCTCCTTGGCCTCGATCGCCTGGTGCATGCCCTCGTTGTAGCGGCGCCCGTGCAGGATGCGGCCGGTGAACTCGTCGACGATCAGGACCTCGCCGTCGCTGACGATGTAGTCCTTGTCGCGCTTGTACAGCTCCTTGGCCTTGATGGCGTTGTTCAGGTAACCGACGAGGGGGGTGTTCACCGACTCGTAGAGGTTGTCGATGCCGAGCCGGTCCTCCACCTTCGCCACGCCGCGCTCGGTCACCGCGATGGTGCGCTTGGCGTAGTCGACCTCGTAGTCGCCCTCGCCGTCCTTGCCGGGCTGGAGCCGGGCCACCACGCCGGAGAACTCGCCGTACCAACGGGCCGAGTGCTCGGCCGGGCCGGAGATGATCAGCGGCGTCCGGGCCTCGTCGATCAGGATCGAGTCGACCTCGTCGACCACCGCGAAGTTGTGGCCCCGCTGGACCAGCTCCTCCTTCGACCAGGCCATGTTGTCGCGCAGGTAGTCGAAGCCGAACTCGTTGTTGGTGCCGTAGGTGATGTCGCACTCGTACGCGGCGCGGTGCTCGCTGGCCGGCCGGTTGGGCAGCACCACGCCGACGGTGAGACCGAGGAACCTGTGCACCTGCCCCATCCAGGCGGCGTCACGCGGGGCCAGGTAGTCGTTGACCGTGATCACGTGCACGCCCTTGCCGGACAGCGCGTTGAGATACACCGCCATGACCGAGGTCAGGGTCTTGCCCTCACCGGTCTTCATCTCGGCGATGTTGCCGAAGTGCAGCGCCGCCCCACCCATCACCTGGACGTCGTACGGCCGCTGGCCGAGCACCCGGGCGGACGCCTCGCGCACGGCGGCGAAGGCCTCCGGCAGCAGGTCGTCGAGGGTCTCACCGTCGGCCAGCCGCTCCCGGTACTGATCAGTGAGCCCCCGCAACTCGTCATCGGTGAGGTTGACGTAGTCGTCCTCGATCGAGTTGACGGCGGCGGCGATGGCCTTCAGCCGGCGCACCATGCGGCCCTCGCCAGCGCGGAGGACCTTTTCCAGAATCGACACGGATCAACGCTCCCCTAGACAGTCTCGATCCATCGTAGGCGCTCCGTCGGCCCGATGGTCACTGGTGGCGGCGGTCCGATCGGCCGAAACCGACATAACGCTCGGACCGCAGGCCGGCGGCGGGATATCCGGTTACGCCCAGCGCGAACGATCCGGCACGATGGCCCGGTGGAACCCGTGGAACTCACCGAGGGCGGTCTGCTGCTGCGGCCCTGGCAGGCAACCGACGCTGACGCCGTGCACCGGGCCTGCCAGGATCCGGACATCCAACGCTGGACCACCGTACCCCGCCCGTACCTGCCCGAACATGCCCACGGGTTCGTCACCGAACTCAACGCGGCGGCCTGGCGCGACGGCACCGGTGCCCCGTTCGCCGTCTGCGACGGCGCCACCGGGGAACTGTTGGCCTCCTGCGGGCTGGTGGCGCTGGACAAGGCGACCGACAGCGGTGAGATCGGCTACTGGGTGGCCCCCTGGGCCCGGGGTCGGGGCGTCGCCGCGCATGCCACCCGGGCCGTCGCCCGGTGGGCGTTCGACGCGCTCGGGCTGCGCCGGCTGCTCTGGCAGGCCGAGATCGGCAACCACGCCTCCCGGCTGGCCGCCCTGCGCGCCGGGTTCCGGGTCGAGGGCGAGCTGCGGCTGGCCCACCCGGCGCCCGACGGCCGGCGGGAGGGCTGGATCGGCTCCCTGCTCCCCGGCGAGCTGCCCGCGCCGGGCGCCCCCGGGCCGGCCGGACCGGAAACCCTGGCCGCCCGGCGGGCCGCCGTCTTCGGCCGGGCGCAGCCCACCCTGTTCGCCACCGTCGGCACCGGGGAGCTGCGGCTGCGGCCGATCGAGGAGCGCGACCTGGACGCGATCGCCGAAACCTGCCGCGACCCGCACACCATCGAGTGGACCACGGTGCCGGCCCCGTACGAGCGGACGCACGCCGAGGGGTTCAAGCGGGACGTCGCCGAGGCGACGTGGGCGCGCGGCACGGGGGCGTACTTCACCGTCGCCGACGGCGACGACCGGTACCTCGCCTCGATCGACCTGCGGATCTCCCCCGCCGACCCGGTGCAGGGCACGGTCGGCTTCATGACCGCGCCGCACGCCCGGGGCCGGGGGTACGTGCCGGCCGCGACCGCCGCCCTGGCCACCTGGGGCTTCACCACGCTCGGCCTGGCCCGGGTCGAGTGGCGGGCGCTGGTCGGCAACACCGCCTCCCGCCGGGCGGCGGAGAAGGCCGGCTTCACCATGGAGGGCGTGGCCCGGGCGGCACTGACCCTCCGCGACGGCGCCCGGGGCGACGCCTGGACCGGCTCGCTGCTCCCCGGGGACCTGACGTGAGCACGCCGCCCGACACGGTCGAGGCCGAGGGGGTCCGGCTGCGGCCGTTCCACGTCGACGACGTCGCGGACACCGCGTCGGCCTGCTCCGACCCGATCACCCAGCGGTTCCTGCCCGGCCTGCCGAGCCCTTACACCGAGGCCGACGCCCGGTGGTGGGTCGCCGAGGGCGCCCCGGCGGCCCGGGCCACCGGCGGGGCCGCGTACGCGGTCGCGGACCCGGCGACCGACCGGCTGCTCGGCGGTATCGGCCTGAGTAACCCGGTTCCGGCGCGGGGACAGGCGGAGATCGGCTACTGGGTCGCGCCGTGGGCGCGTGGGCGCGGGGTGGCCACCGCCGCGACCCGGGCACTGGCCGCCGCGGCGTTCGCGCACGGCACGGCCCGGCTGGAGCTGCTCACCCACCCGGAGAACGCGGCCAGCCAGCGGGTCGCGCTCGCCGCCGGCTTCCGGCACGAGGGGGTACGCCGCGCGGCGGCCCCGGCCCGCGACGGCGGTCGGCACGACCGGGTCTGTTGGGTGCGGCTGGCCGACGACCCGCCCGGCCCCGTGGCCCGCACCCTGCCCGACCTGCCCGGCGGACGGCTCACCGACGGCGTGGTGGCCCTGCGCCCGGTCGGCGCGGACGACGTGGCGGGGATGTACCGGCTGCACCGCCGGCCCGAGGTGGTCGCCAACCGGGTCCCGCCGGAGCCGCCGTCGCTCGCCGACATCGAGCGACGCTGCCGCCTCGCGGGGAGCCGCTGGTTGGCCGGGTTCGCCGCCGACCTGGCCATCCTGGATGCGGCGACGGGTGAACTGGTCGGCGGCTGCGCGCTGCACCACGACGAGCCGGCGACGGGGCAGGCGATGATCGGCTACAGCATGCTGCCCGCCGGGCGGGGCCGGGGCCTGGCCACCCGGGCGGGGCCGGGGCCTGGCCACCCGGGCGGCCCGCCTCGTCGCCGGCTGGGCGTTCGACGAGGTCGGGATCGCGCGGATCTGGGCGGGCACCCGCCCCGAGAACGTCGCCTCGCAGCGGGTGCTGGAGAAGGCCGGGTTCTCCCGCGAGGGCCTGTTGCGCGGCCGGCTGCCCGGCCCGGACGGCACCCGGTACGACTCTTACATCTACGCCCGGCTCGCCACCGACGTTCCCCGCTGACCCGTGCGGGCCAGCGGGGGAACGGCCGGTCGGGGTCAGGCGTCGAGGGAGATGATTCCGTAGTCGTAGGCGTGCCTGCGGTAGACGACGCTGGGGCGGCCGGACTCCTTGTCGTGGAACAGGTAGAAGTCGTGCCCGACCAGTTCCATCTGGAACAGCGCGTCGTCGACGGTCATCGGCTCGGCGGGGTGCACCTTCGCCCGGGCGATGTGCCAGGGCTGGTCGTCGTGCTCCTCCTCGACCCGTTCCGCCACGGCGGTGGCCGTTCGCGAGCCGTCCAGGGCCGCGACGGGGGACCCGAGATCCGCCACCGGCAGGTCGGCGGTGGCCGCCGCGACGGAGATCGGGGCGTGCCGGCCCCGGTGGACCCGGCGGCGGTCCGCCGCCCGGCGCAGCCGGTTGTCCAGCTTCGCTATCGCGGCGTCGAGCGCGCTGTAGAAATCGTCGGTGCAGGCCTCGGCCCGAATCACCGGACCACGGGAAACGCACGTTATCTCGACCCGTTGGCAATGGTCGGACTGGCGTGGATTGCGCTCGTGGAACAACTCGACGTCAACACGAATAAGTTTGTGATCGTAACGTTCGATCTTCGCGAGCTTCTCGGCTACGTGCACCCGGTAATGATCCGGAACCTCGACGTTGCGGCCCTTGACCACGATGTCCACGTGACCTCCCTTGTTCGGACGGCCTTCGATTCGGAAATCCCGGCCGGCTCGCCCTCTGGGAAGCCCGTGCGGCGTCGACCGGGTCAGTGCGGCTCCGCCTCCTCTCACCGCCGGGGGCGGGTGGGAATGCCTTCCTACCCCCGACACGAAAACGCTAACCCTTGTTCGTCCGCGAGTCACCCCCCGCCGCGCAAAGGCTCAGAACTTTCACAGGATGAACACGGTCGGGTGAAACACAAACACGAAAGGTCATCAATGACGCCGTTTCTCGGTCGCGGCGAGCACCGCGGCGACCTGCGGTGACAGGCCGGTCGCGCTGAGCGCCCGGCCGGCGGCGGCCAGGGTGACCCCGGTGGTGACGATGTCGTCGAGCAGCACGACCACCGGCGTCGGCACGCCGACGCGGGGCCGGGGCGGCCCCGCCCCGGGGCGGGGCCGGAACGCCGACTCCACCGCCCGGGCACGGCCGGCGCGGTCCAGGGTGGTCGAGTCCGGCCGGGGCAGCGCCCGCAGCGGCCGGACCACCCGCACCGGCCACCCGGCCCGGCGCAGCCGGACCGCCGCGTGCCGGGCCAGCCGGTCCAGGTGGTCGCCGTACCGGGCGCGGGCCGCCGCCGCCGTGTCCGGCACCGGGGCCAGCAGCACCGGCCTCGTCCCGCCCACCGCGTCGGCCACCACCTCCGCGAGCAGCCCACCCAGCGGCCGGGCCAGCCCGTGCCGGCCCCGCTCCTTGTACGCCAGCAGCGCCTCCCGCAGCGGCCCGGCGTACGGGCCGAGAGCGACGCACGGCGGCAGGCCGGCCGGGGCGGGGGTCGGACGTACGGGGCGAGGGCTCAGCGCCTCCAGCGCCGCCACGCAGCCGGGGCAGAACCCGCGCCGGACGGTCGCCGTGCGGTCCCGGCAGCCGGCGCACTCCACCGGCAGCACCAGGTCGGTGAGGTCCGCCCAGAGCCCGCCGACGCCGCGCACCGCGCCCGCTCAGTAGAGGAAGAACGGGGCGGTCGGGTTGCCGGCCCGTACCCCGGCCGGCGGCGGGGTCACCTCCAACACCTGGTCCCGCTTGATGGTGTCGAACGGGTTGTTCCGGTACGCCACCCCGTTCGCCTCGTACATCAGGTTCCCGCTGGAGAACGGCACCACCGGGTTGAGCGGGTACGTCGACAGGTGGGTCACCCGGGCACCGAGGTCGTTGCGCAGCGCCGTCTCCAGGGCGCCATCCACGCTGATCTGGTAGACCGCCGGCCGCCCCACCGACCCGGCCAGGTCCAGGCTGTTCTCCGTCGCCCAGTCGACCGCGGAGAGGTCGGTCAGCGAGGTGACCAGCCGGCGGGCCGGGCCCACGGAGACCACACCGCCGTTCAGGTTGACCGCCGCGACGTACAGATCGCCTCCGACGATCGCCGCAATCCGGTGCCCGTCCAGCGAGGCGGCCACCGCCGTCACCTCGCCCTCGACGGTCAGCGGCAGCTCCCGGAGCTGGGCGTTCCCGTCGAACCGGTAGAGCCGGCCGTCGGCCACCACCAGCCCCTGCGGGCGTTCCGGGTCGGGCGAGCGCAGCCAGACCGGCCGCCCCATCGAGGCGTACGACCGGGGGCTGCGCTGGAAGACGCTGACCGGCGCCGCGCCGGCGCCGACCGTGAGCCGCTGTCGCTGGTCCGGCCCGGCCGTCACCAGGGCGGCCAGCACAGTGTCGTCGGAGCGGCTGAACCCGGCCGACACGACACCCTTGTTGTACGCCGCCACGATCGGCACCCGGCCGCTCGCCTCGCCGGCGAAGGCGAGCGGGTGGACCGCCCCGTCGTAGACGCAGAACCGCTGCGGGTCGCCGGTGACCGGGTACGCCGGATTCGCCCGGCGGTGCGCGGCGAGGTCGGGCACCTTCTTCCGGGACTGGTTGTGGATCTTCAGCTCCAGTTGGCCGTCCAGCTCCGGCAGCGACCAGGCGAGCTGGTCGACGAACTGCTCGACCCGCTTGTCGTCCGCGTCGACGGGCATGTCGAGGTTGACCTCCCACTGCCCGTCCGACTCGGTCGCGTTGTTGATCAGGCGGGTGCCGTCCGGCAGCCGGCGCGTCCCCGACCCCAGCCACTCCGACGGCCCGGCCGTCAGCCACTTCACCACCTCGGTGACCCGCCGCTCGTCGGGCACGGCCAGGGGCAGGTAGCGCTGGTCGGGCACCAGCCGGGTGCGGTCGGTGTTCCAGAAGTAGACGGTGTGGGTCTGGTAGTACTGCCGCAGCGCGTCGTCGCTGAGCAGCAGCACGTTCGGCGGCGGGTCCTTGACGTACCAGCCGGCGTCCGGCTTGTCCTCCTGGGCGGCGCTCAGCTTGAACCCGTACTCGGTGTCGGTGGCCACCGGCGGCACCAGCGTTCCGTCGGCGCGCAACAGACCGATCTGCTGCACCCGGAGGGTGACCTTGATGCCGTCCGTGTTCTCGGTGATCACCGGCGTCTCGCGCAGTCGCACCACGGTGAGAGCCACCTCGCTGGGCTGCTTCTCCTGGATCCGGCTGCGCCCGTCCGGGGCGACGAACTGCTTGACCCGGTAGTAGGCCCGGTCCGCCTCACCGGCGGCGGCGGAGAGAAAGTTCGTGACGAAGGCCTTGCGGTCGGTCCCGCTGGCGGCGGGGCCCGGTGGCTCGTCCCGGCGGTAGCTCGACGAGCCGGACCTGGCGGCGGTCACCTGCCCGTCGACCCTGACCTCGGACTCCTTGGGGATGCCGCAGCCGGTGATCCCGGTGAGCAGGAGCAGCCCGGCGAGGGGCGCGACGAGCCGGCGGCGCGGCGTCACGACCCCACCTCCGCGCGGTCGCCGGTCGCCGGGGCGGGCCCGATGGCCAGCGCGCCCCCGGTTCCGGAGCCGATGGCGAGCAGCCCGCCGTCCCGGGGGCCGCCGAACGGCAGGGCCGCGTCGCCGGGGACCAGCCTCAGCGGGGACGTGGTCAGCCGGTCGCCGGCCCGGGCCGGCAGGGTGAGTCGGAACTGGGCGCCCTGTCCCGGCGCGCCCCACGCCTCCAACCAGCCGCCGTGCAGCCGGGCGTCCTCCAGGCTGATGGACAGGCCGAGACCGGTGCCCCCGGTCTGCCGGGCCCGGGACGGGTCGGCCCGCCAGAACCGGTTGAAGACCAGCTTCTCCTCCCCCGGCTTGAGCCCCACCCCGTGGTCCCGGACGGTGATCGCGACCGCCGTCTGGTCGTGCCCGAGGGTGATCAGGACGGGCTTGGCCTCGCCGTGCTCGACGGCGTTGCCGACCAGGTTGCGCAGCACCCGCTCGACCCGGCGCGGGTCCACCTCGGCGATCACCGGGGCGTCGGGCACGTCCAGCTCGATGGCCACCCCGACCCGCTCGGCCAGCCCGGCCAGCCGGTCGGCGACCCGGTGCACCACCGGCACCAGGTCGGTCGGCTCGGAGTCCAGCATGGCGAACCCGGCGTCGAAGCGGCTGATCTCCAGCAGGTCGGTGAGCAGTTCCTCGAACCGGTCCAGCTCGGCCTGCAGCAGCTCGGCGCTGCGAGCCACCGCCGGGTCGAACTCGTCCCGCTCGGCGAAGATCAGGTCGGCGGCCATCCGGACCGTGGTCAGCGGGGTACGCAGCTCGTGGGAGACGTCGGAGGTGAAGCGGCGCTGCAACCGGGACATCTCCTCCAGCCGGAGAATCTGCCGTTGCAGGTTGGTGGCCATCTGGTTGAACGACGCGGCCAGCAGTGCCAGGTCGTCCTCCCCGTTGACCACCATCCGCTGGTCGAGCAGGCCGGCGGAGAGCCGCTGGGCCGTCCGGGCGGCCACCCGCACAGGCGTCACCACCAGCCGGGTGACCAGGGCGGCGAGCAGGCCGAGCAGGAGTACCAGCGCCGCCCCGGTGGCCACCACGGTGGCCCGGGCGTCCGCCGCCGTGGCGTCCTGGCGGGTCAGCGGCACCAGGTAGTACAGCTCCACCTGGCCGAAGCGGGTCGGCACCGGCGAGCCGTACACCAGGTATTTCGTGGAGTCGTCGGCCAGCCGGCCGGTGCGGATCTGGCTGGCGATGTTGCCCCCGGCGACCGTGGCCCGCAGCTCGCGGCTGATCAGCGGACCGACCTCCACGTCCGGGGAGAAGCGCGGCTCGATGATGCCGGTGTAGTCGTCGGCGATGATCCCGACCACCACCCCGCTGGTCTGCTGCGGGTCCCCGCCGGCCAGGTAGTTGACCGTGCCGTCGATGGTGTCCTGGAGCTGGGCCTCCTGCGCCTGGCTGTAGAGGCTGAACTGCTTGGCCGCGTAGGCGCTGCCGCTGCTGAGCCGGAGCCGGACGTCGGTCTCGGCGTTCTCCACCAGAATGTTGGTGATCTTGTCGGCGATCAGGTACGCGAACCCGCCGACGAGCAGGCTGGAGGTGACCAGCGTGATGGTCACCACCCGGACCTGCAACGAGCGGCGCCAGGTCTGTCGCACGCCGGCCACCAGCCGGGCCGCCCTCCCGGCCAGCACACGCCACAGCTCCCGCACGGCGGGTGGCCGGCGGGTGACCGCGGGTGAGGGACCGGACGTCGGGGAGGTGGTCACAGTGCGACCCAGGTTATCCGGTGCCGGCCTTGTAGCCCACGCCCCGGACGGTGAGGATGATTTCCGGTCGCTCCGGGTCCGGCTCGATCTTGGCCCGCAACCGCTGCACGTGCACGTTGACCAGCCGGGTGTCGGCGGCGTGCCGGTATCCCCAGACCTGTTCCAGCAGCACCTCCCGGGTGAACACCTGACGCGGCTTGCGGGCGAGCGCGACCAGTAGGTCGAACTCCAGCGGCGTCAGCTTCACCTCCTCGCCGTTGCGGCTGACGGTGTGCGCCGGCACATCGATGCTGATCTGGTTGCCGGGCGGCCCGATGGTCAGCATCTCCGGTGCCACGTCCTCGCCCCGGCGCAGCCGGGCCCGCATCCGGGCCACCAACTCCTTGGGCTTGAACGGCTTGACCACGTAGTCGTCGGCTCCGGACTCCAGCCCGAGCACCACGTCGACGGTGTCGCTCTTCGCCGTGAGCATCACAATGGGCACGCCGGACTCGCCGCGGATCGCCCGGGCCACGTCGATACCGCTCATTCCGGGCAGCATCAGGTCGAGCAGGACGATATCGGGCCGACTCTCCCGGAACGCGGCCAGCGCCCGTTCCCCGTCGGCGACGAACGAGGGCAGGAAGCCCTCGCTGCGCAGGACGATGCCGAGCATCTCGGCGAGCGCGGGGTCGTCGTCGACCACCAGTACCCGGGCTCTCATGGGATTTATACTTCCATCCCCGTTCGTCTCGGTGGGACCGGCGTCACCCTGACGGCGTCGGCGGTTCGCCGGAAGCGGCGTACCCGGCACGGTACTGCCGGTTGGCCGTCCACCGCACGTCCAGCGCGCGGGGTCGTGTCACCATGACCGGTGCGGGTGCCGCCGAGCCCCGGCCATCGCCAGCCGTCCCCGGGGAGTACGCGTGCCAGATGCCGGCCCGACCGCCGTGCTCCCGCGCCGGCCACTGACCGTCGGTGAGCTGCTCGACTCCGCCGTCCTGCTGCTGCGCGGGCACGCCCGGGTGCTGATCCCGGCCGCGCTCGTCCTCGCCACCGCCGAGCAGTTCCTGCTGCACCCGCTGCGGGTCGCCGCCGGCGCCCAGCCGCCCGGCTTCACGTTCCATCTCGGCCAGCTCGCCCCGTACTGGGGGCTGCTCGCGGTGGGGGCGGCCACCGAGGCGGTGATCGTCCTGCTGCTCGGCAACCCGGCCGCCCGGGCCGCCGGGGCGGCGTTGCTGGGTCGTACCGCCGGCCCGGGCGAGCTGGTCCGGCCCGCCGGGGCCCGGCCGGGGGCGACCGCGCTGCTGGCCGCGGGGGTCGGCGCGGTCATGCTCGTGGCGGCCCTGCTCGGGCCGGGCTGGGTGGTCGCCTGGGCGCTGCTGGGCTCGGTCGCGTCGGCGCTGGTCGTGGACCGGGTCGCCGCCGCCCGGGCGCCGCTGCGCGCCGCCGCCCTCGCGCTGCGCACCGGCTGCCGGGCCGCCGCCGTCCGCCTCCTCGGCTACTTGGCCTGGTGGATCGTCCGGGTCGGGTTGGGCGTGGGCGTCTTCTACGGGCTGCGCGCGCTGGGCCTCGCGGCCCTCACCGACCCGGCCTGGGCCGTGCCGGTCTCCGGCGCGATCTGGGCCGGCGTGAACGGCGTCGCCTACCCGGCGCTGGCCTGCCTCGACGCGGTCCTGCACCTGGAGGGCCGGATGCGCACCGAGGGGCTGGACATCCGGCTCTCCCGGGCCCCGGCGGGACTCGGCGAGCCGGCGCTGCTGGCGGCCGACCGGTGAGCCTCAGCCGGTGGTGGACCGAGACCACGGCCGCGCTGGGCGACCACCTGCCGCTGCCGCTGGCCGCGCTGCTCCTGCTGCTGGCAGCCGGGCTGGTCGCGCTCGGCTGGTACCACTACCCGGCCTGGGTGCCCCGCCGGCTGCCCCGGCTCCGGCTGGCCCGGCGGCCCCGGCTCCGGCGGCACCGGGGCACCGGCCCGGCCACCGCCGGGACGGCGGCGCCCGCGCCGGACGCCGCCCCGCCGGACGGGGCCGGCCTCCTGGCCGACCGGCTGGCGGCGCAGGGCCGCTACGCCGAGGCGGTCCGGGAGCGGCTACGCGGCATGCTCGGCGAACTGGCGGCCCGGCGGGTGGTGGAGCAGCGCCCGGGAATGACGGTCGCGGAGCTGACCACGGCCGCCACGGCATGTCGCCCCCCGGTCGGCCCGCCGCTCGCCGCCGCCGCCGGAATCTTCTCCGACCTCTGGTACGCCCAGCGCCCGGCCGCCGCCGAGCACGACCACCGGATGCGGGAGCTGGCCGTCGAACTGCACCTGGTCCTCACGGCCCCGGCCCCGCAGGGCGGTGAGCGGGCGTGACCGCCGTGCCGCACCACACCGGGCCCGCCGCACCGGCACCCGCCCCGCGCCGCCGGCGTCGGCGTCGGCACCGGCTGGCGATCCCGCTGGGGCTGGCCGGGCTGCTGATCACGATCACCGTGGTCACCCACGCCGTGGACCAGCCCGACCCCACCGAGCCGGGATTCCTCTCCCCGGTCGCCACCGACGCGGACGGCGGCAGCCGGCTCGCCGACGCGCTGCACGACCGGGGCGTCGTCGTGCAGCGGGAGACCGACCCGCTGCGGGCGATGCTGGCCACCGCCGGCCGGGCGACGCTCTTCGTGCCCGCGCCGGGACTGCTGCACCCGGACACCCTCGGCGCGCTGCGCGACCTGCCCGGCCGGACCCGACTCGTGCTGGTCGACCCGCCCCGGCAGGTGCTGGAGGCCGCCGGCCTGCCCCTGGTCCCCGCCGGCCGGCGGTGGGCCACCCGGGCGGTCGGCCCGGACGCCGACGGGCGGCCCTGCGCGCTGCCCGAGGCGGCCCGCGCCGGGGTTGCCGCCGCCGAGCGGCAGCGCTACGCAGTCCCGCCCGGCCGGTCCGGGGCGGCCGTGGACCGTTGCTACGCCGCCGGGCTGGCCCGGGTACCCGGGTCGACCGAGACAGTGGTGATCGGGGCCAGCGACCCGTTCCGCAACGACCGGATCGACGAGCGGGGCAACCGGGAGTTGGCCACCGGCCTGCTCGGCACGACCGGCCGGGTGGTCTGGCTCGACCTGGACGGCCCCGCCCCGCCCCCACCGGGGCCCGGCGGCGACGGGCCGAGCTGGCCGGCCGATCGCGAGGGCCCCGGCGGCGGGACCGGCGACGACGGGCCGCCCGGCGGCGACGACGGACCGGGCGCGTCCGGCGAGGACCGGGGCGACGAGGGCTCCGCCGCCGACGGCCAGCCCCCGCCCAACCCACTCTGGACGGCCTTCCCCGCCTGGTTCTGGGCCCTACTGACGCAGCTCGCCCTGGCCGCGCTGCTGCTGGTGCTCTGGCGGGCCCGCCGGCTCGGCCCGCCGGTGGCCGAACCGCTGCCGGTGGCCGTCCGCTCGGCCGAGACGGTGCTCGGCCGGGCCCGGCTCTACCAACGGGCCCGCGCCCGGGGCCCGGCCGCCGACACGCTGCGCTCCGCCGCCCTGGCCCGGCTGCTGCCCCGGCTCAACCTGCCCGCCGACCCGCCCCCCGACTCGGTGGCCGCCGCCGTCGCCGCGCGGGCCGGCGGCACCGCCGCGCAGGCCCACGACCTGCTGTACGGCGACGAGCCGACCACCGACCGCGAGCTGCTGGACCTGGCCCGCTCGCTGGACCTGCTGACCCGTACCGTCGCGGGGACGCCCGAGGCGGCCCGGGCGGACGCCGGCCCGCGTCCACCGGACCCACCCCGCCCCGACCCACCCCGCCCCGAGCCACCGGCCGCCGCCGACCCACCGGCCGACCCGCCCGGCCCCGACCGGCCGACGGCCGTCCCCCGCCCCCGTTCCGCCCCGCCGAAGGAGGACCCCCGGTGACCCGACCCGCCGGAACCGCCGAGCCGCCGACCGCCAGCCCGGACGACGCCCGCGCCGCCCTGCACCGGCTACGCGCCGAGGTGGCCAAGGCGGTCGTCGGGCAGGACGGGGTGGTCACCGGCCTGGTGCTCGCCCTGCTCTGCCGGGGGCACGTGCTGCTGGAGGGGGTGCCCGGGGTGGCCAAGACGCTGCTGGTCCGGACCATCGCCGCCGCCCTCGACCTGACCAGCAAGCGGGTGCAGTTCACCCCGGACCTGATGCCCGGCGACGTCACCGGGTCGCTGATCTTCGACCCGCGCACCGCCGCGTTCACCTTCCGCGAGGGGCCGGTCTTCACCAACCTGCTGCTCGCCGACGAGATCAACCGGACCCCGCCGAAGACCCAGTCCGCGCTGCTGGAGGTGATGGAGGAGCGGCAGGTGTCGGTGGAGGGCGAGCGCCGGCCGCTGCCGGAGCCGTTCATCGTGGCCGCCACCCAGAACCCCATCGAGTACGAGGGCACCTACCCGCTGCCGGAGGCGCAGCTCGACCGGTTCCTGCTCAAGCTCACCGTGCCGCTACCCAGCCGGGACGAGGAGCTGGGGGTGCTCCGGGCGCACCACGCCGGGTTCGACCCGCGCGACCTGGCCGCGGCCGGCGTACGGCCGGTGGCCACCGCCGACGACCTGGCCGCCGCCCGGGCGGCGGTCGGCCGGGTGTACGTGGCCGAGCCGGTGCTCGGCTACGTCGTGGACCTGTGCCGGGGCACCCGGGCCGTGCCCGCGCTGGAACTGGGCGCCTCCCCCCGGGGCGCGACCGGCCTGCTCGCCACCGCGAAGGCGTGGGCCTGGCTGGCCGGCCGGGACCACGTCACCCCCGATGACGTGAAGGCCGTCGCCCGCCCCACCCTGCGGCACCGGCTGCGGCTGCGCCCCGAGGTGGAGTTGGAGGGCGTCGGGGTGGACGCGGTGCTGGACACGGTGCTGGCCACCGTGCCGACGCCGCGATGACCTGGCGGGCGGCGGCGCTGCTGGGGGCGGGTGCCGCCACCCTGCCGCTGTGGCCGGCGCCGTTCGTCGGGGTGGCCCTGATGACCGTGGCCGTGCTGGCGCTGACCGCCGTCGACTGGGCGCTGGCCGCGCCGCCGACCGGGATCGCGGCCGACCGGGAGGGGGACCGGCGGGTCCGCCTGGGCGGCACCGCGACCGTCACCCTGCGGCTGACCAACGTCTCGGCCCGTACGCTGCGCGCCCGGGTCCGGGACGAGTGGGTGCCGTCGGCCGGAGCGCGGCCGGACGTGCCGCCGGAGCAGGTCGTCCGGCTGGACCCGGGGGCGGGCGTCGACCTGCCGACCCGGCTCACCCCGGCACGGCGCGGCGACCGGCCGGCGGTCGCGCTGACCGTCCGCTCGTACGGGCCGCTGCGGCTGGCGTTCCGGCAGCGCGCCGGCCGTCCCGCCACCCCGGCGTGGACGCTGCGGGTGCTGCCCCGCTTCGACTCCCGCCGGCACCTGCCGGAGAAGCTGGCCCGGCTGCGGGTGATCGACGGCACCCAGGTGACCCGGGGCCGGGGCGAGGGCACCGAGTTCGACACGCTGCGCGAGTACGTCGTCGGCGACGACGTCCGCTCGATCGACTGGCGGGCCAGCGCCCGCCGTTCCGACGTGCTGGTGCGTACCTGGCGCCCGGAGCGGGACCGGCGGCTGGTCTGCGTCCTCGACACCGGGCGGACCTCGGCGGCGCGGATCGGCGACGAGCCCCGGCTGGACACCTTCCTCGACGCCGCGCTGCTGCTCACCGCGCTGGCCGCCCGCGCCGGCGACCGGGTCGACCTGATCGCCGCCGACGCCGTGGTCCGGACCGTGGTGACCGGCGCGGGCCGGCCGGCGCTGCTGGCCCGGCTGGTGGACGCGGTCGCCCCGCTCCAGCCGGCGCTGGTGGAGACCGACTTCGCGCTGATCGCCGGCGAGGTGCTGCGCCGGGAGCGGCAACGCAGCCTGGTGGTGCTGTTCACCGCGCTGGAGGCCGGGGCGCTCGGTGAGGGGCTGCTGCCGGTGCTGCCCCGGCTGGCCGCCCGGCACCGGGTGATCGTCGCCGCGACCCACGACCCCGTGCTCACCGCGCTGACCACCGCCGCACCGGGCCGGCCCGCCGACGCGTACGCCGCCGCGGCGGCCTGGCGCGCCCTGGCCGAGCGGGACCGCCTCCGCGCCGCCCTGACCCGGTACGGCGTCACGGTGCTGGACGCCCCGGCGGACCGGCTGGCCCCGGAGGTCGCCGACACCTATCTCCGCCTCAAGTCCCTCGGCCGGCTCTGAGCCCCGGGGCGTCGACCGTGGACCCGGCGGTGGCACCCGCCCGGACGCCGCTCCCACCGACCGCCCGGCGGCCGAGCACGACGACGTACGCGAGGAAGGCGAGCCAGACCACCGCGCCGACGCCGATGCGGAGCGCGGCCGGCAGTGGGGCCGGGGTGACGAACGCCTCCAGGCCGGCGGAGACCGCGAACACGCCGACCAGGCCCACCGCGGCCAGCACGGCGGAGCGGCCGGCCTCGGCCACCGCCCGGCCCCGGGTGAGCCGGGGCGGCGGCGCGATCCACGCCCACGCCGTGCGCAGCCCGACCCCGGCGGCCACGAAGACCCCGGTGAGCTCCAGCAGGCCGTGCGGGGTGATCATGCCGAAGAACACGTCGGCCCGGCCGTAGGAGACCATCACCCCGCCGACCACCCCGATGTTGAGCGCGTTCTGCCAGAGCAGCCAGAGCACCGGCACGACCAGCATCCCGGAGGCGAGGCACTGGGCGGCCAGCCAGGCGTTGTGCGTCCACAGGTGGAAGGCGAAGGTCGGCGCGGAGAACTCGGTGTAGTAGCCGGCGAACCCGGACCGGACCAGCTCGGCGGCGGCCTCCTCGCCGACGAACGCGGCGGCGGTGTCCGGATGCCCGGCGACGTACCAGATGAGAAAGCCGCTGAGCAGGCTGAAACCGGTCGCCACCGCGCACCACCACGGCCAGGCCCGGTAGACCGCCCCGGGGAAGCCGACCACCAGGAACCGCCCGACGGCGGCCCACGACGGGCGGGGCCGGCCGGTGATCCGGCCCCGGGCCCGCAGCACGAGCTGGGAGAGCTCGGCGACGAGCCCGGGCTCGGGCGAGCGGCTGCGCAGCACGGACAGGTGGGTGGCGGCCCGCTGGTAGAGCGCGACCAGCTCGTCGGCCTCGGCGGCGGAGAGTCGACGGCGGCCCGACAGCTCCTCCAGCCGGCGCCACCCGCCCCGGTGCTCGGCGACGTACGCGTCGAGATCCACTGGTCCTCCCCCGTCCGGCGACCATAGTGTTCACTGTGCTGGTGAACGCGCAACCACCGGCACCGGTCGCCGGCGCGTCCGGCGGGGACGCCGGGCTGGTCAGCGGCGAGGCCGTGGCGCTGGACGTCCGGGCCGCCCGAATCGGTTCCCGGGTGCTGGCGCTGCTGCTCGACCTGGTGGCGCAGGCGGTGATCGCGGTGGTCCTGGTGGTCTGCCTGTCGGCGGCGGTGGCCGTGTTACCCGCCGGGCTCGCGGACGCGGCGCTCGGCAGCGCGCTGCAGACCGTCGGGGCGATCCTGGTCCTGGTCGGCTACCCGACGCTGTGGGAGCGGTTCGCCGGGGGCCGCACGCCCGGCAAGCTGGTGGTCGGGCTGCGGGTGGTCCGGGTCGACGGCGGGCCGGTGGGGCTGCGGCAGTCGCTGACCCGGGCCCTGGTCGGAGTGGCCGTGGAGTGGCCCGGCCTGGTGCTGCCCCTGCTGAGCTGGGTGGCGAGCGTGGCGGTGATGCTCACCGACCGGCGGGGCCGGCGGCTCGGCGACCTGGTGGCCGGCACGATGGTGGTGCACACCCGCGTCGCCACCGCCTGGCGGCCCGCCCCGCTGCTGGCCCCGGCGCTGGCCGGTTGGGCGTACGCGCTGGACCTCACCCGCCTCGACGACGACCTCGCGCTGGCCGTCCGGCAGTACGTCACCCGGGCGCACCGGTTCGCCGAGCCGGCCCGGTCCCGGCTGGCCGGGGCGCTCTGGGCGGAGGTGGCAGCCGTGACGACACCGCCACCGCCGGCCGGCCTACCGGAGGGGATGTGCCTGGCCACCGTGCTGGCCGAACGGCACCGCCGGGCGACCCACCGGCTGCACCGGGCCCGGACCCACACCGCGATGCTGTGGCCGGAGCTGACCCCGGCACCGGCCGGGGGTGGGCCGCGGGCCGCCGGGACCGGCGACTGACCCGCCGGTACGCGGGCCGGGCGGCACGCCCACGCAGGCCGGGCGGCACGCCCACGCAGGCCGGGCGGCACGCCCACGCAGGCCGGGGTCCGACGCCGCGCCGACGTCGGCAGGGCCCGGCCGGGCGGCTCAGCCGAAGAGCGTCCGGCCCCAGTGGTCGCCGCCGTCGCGCACCCCGGGCGGGCAGGCGAAGACGCCGCTGGAGACGTGCCGCAGGTACTCGTTCATCGCGTCGTTTCGGGCCAGCCGGGTCTGGATCGGCACGAACTGCTTGCGCGGGTCCCGCTGGTAGGCGATGAAGAACAGCCCGGCGTCGAGGCGGCCCAGCCCGTCCGAGCCGTCCACGAAGTTGTAGCCCCGGCGCAGCAGGCGCGCGCCGTCGTGCTGGCTCGGGTGGGCGAGCCGGACGTGCGCGGTCTCGGCGATCAACGGCTGACCGTCGTCGCCCTTCGCGGCGAGGTCGGGTTCGTCGAACTCGTCGCCCCGGCCCAGCGGGGCGCCGCTGCCCTTGGTCCGCCCGACGATCTGCTCCTGCTCGACCAGGGAGCTGCGGTCCCAGGTCTCGACCAGCATCCGGATCTTGCGGGTGACCAGGTAGGACCCGCCGGTCATCCAGTCCGGCCCGTCGCCCGGCTGGGCCCAGAGCTGCTCGCGCAGCAGCCCGGCGTCCTCGGCCTTGAGGTTGGCGGTGCCGTCCTTGAAGCCGAACAGGTTGCGCGGGGTGGCCTGCCCCCGGGAGGTCGACGAGGTGCGCCCGAAGCCGAGCTGCGACCAACGGACGCTCACCACGCCCATGCCGATCCGGGCCAGGTTCCGGATGGCGTGCACCGCCACCTGGGGGTCGTTGGCGCAGGCCTGGACGCAGAGGTCCCCGCCGGACAGCTCCGGGCGCAACGCGTCCCCGGCGAAGTGCGGCAGGTCGGCCAGCGCGGCGGGTCGGCGGCCGGCGAGGCCGAACCGGTCCTTCCCCTGGGCGTCGCGGAACAGCGTCGGGCCGAAGCCGATGGTGAGGGTGAGCTGCGACGGGGGCAGCCCGAGGGCCTCGCCGGTGTCGTCCGGCGGGGCCTCGGGGACGCCGCCGACCGCGCCGATCACCCCGGCGTCCCGCCCGGCGGTCATCCGGGCGGCTGCGGCCGTCCACTCCTGGAGCAGGTCGACGAGCCGGGCCCGGTCCTTCGTGACGACGTCGAACGCGACGAAGTGCAGCCGGTCCTGGGCCGGAGTGGTGATGCCGGCCTGGTGCTCGCCGTGGAACGGCACCGGGCCGGCCGCCGCGCCCTGGTCGGCGGCGGCGCGTTCGCCCCCGCCCCGGGCCAGCGCGCCGGCCCCGACGGCGACGCCGGCCACCCCGGCGACCCCCGCGCCGGCGAGTGTGATCGCCCTCCGCCGGGATACCTGGTTCCCGCTCATGCCGTCACCCTTCCCTGTTCGTCGGTGCGCCCACCGGGGCGGTCGGTCACCGGGCGACGACCGCCGCCACCTTGCTGATCGGCTCGGCCAGCGCGTTGATGCTGTCCGAGAGTTCCTTCAGGTCGGCCTTGCTCAGCGCGGTGTGCAGCTTCCAGCCGTCGCCGTCGCGGTGCTTGCCGAGCGCGGTCTCCACGTTGGCGAACTCCTTGTCGAGCTGGGCGACCAGCTCCGGGGAGCGCTGCTCCAGGGCCGGGCGGAGCGAGGCGATCGCAGCCTTCGAGCCCTCCAGGTTGGCGTTGAAGTCCCAGAGGTCGGTGTGCGAGTAGCGCTCCTCCTCGCCGGTGATCTTGCCGCTGGCGACCTCGTCGAGCAGCGCCTTCGCGCCGTTGGCGAGCTGGAGCGGGGTGAGCTTCTCGGCATTGGCCTTGGCCACGATCGCCTTGACGTCGACCAGGAGCTGGTCGGCGATCGGGCCGTCCTTGCTGATGTCGCCGGACGTCCAGAGGTCCTTCTCGATCCGGTGGAAGCCGGTGAACTCCATGCCCTCCTCGATGACCTCCTCGCGGCCGTCGATCTTCGGGTCGAGGTCGCCGAAGCTCTCCGCCACCGGCTCGATCCGCTCCCAGTAGGTCCGGGCCACCGGGTACAGCGCCTTGGCCTTCGCCACGTCGCCGGCCTTGACCGCGGCCACGAACTCCTCGGTCTTGGTCAGCAGGGCGGCGGTCTGGCTGTTGACGTAGCGCTGGTAACTCGCGGTGGCCTCGGCCAGCGCGGCGTCGGGGGCGACGGTCGCGGCGGTGCCGCTGACCTTCAGCGCCCCCCGGATGCCCTTGCCGATCATCCCGGGCTTGCAGGCCGTCTCGTACGTCCCGGCGGGCAGCTCCACGCGCAGCTCGCGGCTGAGCCCGGGGGCGATGTTCTCCACCTCGCCCATCACCCGGTCCCCGGCCGCGTAGACGTAGAACTCGGTGACCTTGGCACCGGAGTTGGTGACCTTGAAGGAGGTCTGGCCGGCGGGCAGGTCGGTCCGGCCGACCTCGCACGCGGTGTCGGTCGCCTTGACGGTGACCGGGCCCCCGTCGCCGGCTGCGCCGTCCTTCTCCGCTCCGCCGCAGGCGGCGACGCCGGTGGTGGCCAGCACGCCGGTGGCGGCCAGAGCCAGGAAGCGGGTGGTACGCATCAGGAGTTTCCCCTCGTGAGGTCAGGCGCGCGGCGACGCGGTCGCCGGTCCGGTTCCGCTGGTGGTGGAAGAGTCGGTGCCGGGGGCCGCCGGGCCGGACGGTTCGGCGGCGGTGTTCGTGGCGGGCCGGGCCGGGGCGGCTGGCCGGCGCAGGAAGAGCAGCAGCACCGGCAGGGCGTACGCGACCCAGGCGACCATCTCCAGCACGCTCGGCGCGGGGGTGACGTTGAACATCCCGGCGAGCAGGGCGGCGTACCAGGTGCTCGGGTCGAGCACTCCGGTGATGTCGAAGGCCAGGTCGTTCAGGCCGGGCAGCACGCCGGCCTCCTGGAAGTCGTGCACGCCGTACTTGAGGATGCCGGCGGCGACCAGGATCAGCAGGGCGCCGGTCCAGGTGAAGAACGTGGACAGGTTGATCTTCAGGGCACTGAAGTAGAGGCCCACGCCGATGGCCACGGCGCTGGCGATACCGCCGATCAGGGCCAGCAGCGGCCCGCTGTCCCCGGCCGCGCCCTGGGCGGCGGAGTAGAAGATGAGGGCGGTCTCCAAGCCCTCCCGGATCACCGCGAGGAAGGCCATCCCGGCCACCGCGACGGAGCCGACCGCGAGCGCCTCGCTCAGTCTGCCGCGCAGCTCACCGGCCATTGTCCGGGCGGCCCGGCGCATCCAGAAGATCATCCAGGTGACGAAGACGACGGCCGCGACCGAGGTGACCGCCTCGAACAGTTCCCGATCCTCGGAGCGGGCCAGCAGCGAGGTCGAGGTGTACTCGATCAGCCAGCCGAAAAGCACCGACAGGACCACCGCGAGGCCGACGCCCGCCCACACCTGGGGAAGCCGGTCCCGGCGCTGCGACTTCACGAGGAAGGCGACCAGGATGCTGACCACGAGGGTCGCTTCCAGGCCCTCCCGCAGGCCGATCAGGTAGGTGGCGAACATCGGCACTCCATGATCCGTCAGCATGCCTCAGCTAACTTAGGGCAGCCATACCTTCCTCCCGTTCCGTGACCTCGTCAAGTTGTTCAGGGCGAACTCACCCGGCCACACGGCGGCCCGGTACACGAAAGGACCGGGCCCGCCGCAGCGCGGCCGACCCGGTCCCTGTCGTGCGGATCAGTAGCGGTAGTGCTCCGGCTTGAACGGGCCCTCCTGCGAGACGCCCAGGTAGGCGGCCTGCTCCTTGGTCAGCGTGCTCAGCTTCGCGCCGAGCGCGCCCAGGTGCAGCCGGGCCACCTTCTCGTCCAGGTGCTTCGGCAGCACGTAGACGCCGATCGGGTAGTCCTCGGGCTTGGTGAACAACTCGATCTGCGCGATCGTCTGGTTCGCGAACGAGTTCGACATCACGAAGCTCGGGTGCCCGGTCGCGTTGCCCAGGTTCAGCAGCCGACCCTCGGACAGCACGATGATCGAGTGCCCGTCGGCGAACTTCCACAGATCGACCTGCGGCTTGATGTTCACCCGCTCGACATCGGAACGCTTGGCCAGGCCAGCCATGTCGATCTCGTTGTCGAAGTGACCGATGTTACCCACGATGGCCTGGTGCTTCATCCGCGCCATGTGCTCGTTGGTGATCACGTCGAAGCAGCCGGTAGCCGTGACGAAGATGTCCGCCTGCCCGACCACGTCGTCCAGAGTCGCCACCTGGTAGCCGTCCATCGCCGCCTGAAGGGCGCAGATCGGATCGACCTCGGTCACCACGACCCGGGCGCCCTGGCCACGCAACGACTCGGCGCAGCCCTTGCCCACGTCGCCGTAGCCGAGCACGACGGCCATCTTGCCGCCGATCAGCACATCGGTGGCCCGGTTGATGCCGTCGATCAGCGAGTGGCGGCAGCCGTACTTGTTGTCGAACTTGCTCTTCGTCACCGAGTCGTTCACGTTGATCGCCGGGAAGAGCAGGGTGCCGTTGCGGTGCATCTCGTAGAGCCGGTGCACGCCGGTCGTGGTCTCCTCGGTCACGCCCTTGATGCCGGCGGCGATCCGCGTCCACCGCTGCCCGTCCTCGCCGAGGGAACGGTGCAGCACCTCAAGGATGACCGCGTACTCCTCGGAGTCGGCGGACTCGACCGACGGAACAGCCCCGGCCTTCTCGAACTCGACACCCTTGTGCACGAGCAGGGTGGCGTCGCCGCCGTCGTCGAGGATCATGTTCGGACCCTGACCGTCCGGCCAGGCCAGCACCTGCTCGGTGCACCACCAGTACTCCTGAAGACTCTCGCCCTTCCAGGCGTACACCGGCACGCCAGCCGGCGCCTCGGGCGTGCCGTCCGCGCCGACGACGATCGCGGCGGCGGCATGGTCCTGGGTGGAGAAGATGTTGCACGACGCCCAACGAACCTCAGCACCGAGCGCCACCAGGGTCTCGATCAACACAGCCGTCTGAATGGTCATGTGCAGCGACCCGGTGATCCGCGCCCCCGCGAGGGGCTGCGCCTGCGCGAACTCACGACGGATCGCCATCAGGCCCGGCATCTCGTGCTCGGCGAGCTGGATCTCCTTGCGCCCGAACTCGGCGAGCGACAGATCGGCTACCTTGAAGTCGCCCTCGGCGAGGGTGCTCGGCCGGGCCTCGGACGGCGTGCCACTGGGGACGGCCGGGAGGGTGCTGGTCATAGAAGCTCCTGTCGAAGAACGAAGTGCTGCGCGACCCTTCACTTTACGCGCGAAGGCGGACAGCGCGCGGGGCGGTCGGTCGTGAACGGACTTTCCCGCCCACTGTCCGGCCGCCCCGCGCATCCCCCCGGTTTGGTTCCCCGCGCGCCCTCGGACCTTCGTCACGTTAACGCTGCGTACTCATAGAGTCACACTAGGCCAGGGCTACGTCAAGCCATTCCGGAAATTTCGGATATGTGTCGGCCGCGTGGGTCGGCCTTCCCTCCACGGGGGGTGACGGTCAGTCGAGCCCCGGGGTGGCCACGTACGCCTCGCCCTCGCCATCGAGGACGAGCGGACCGGCGTCGGCCGGGCCGATCGCGGACTGCCCCGGCACAAGGGCGACAACGCCCCGACCGTCGTCGGCCGAGAGCCTCCCGGCCCGGCAGAGCACCACGCGAGGCCCCGGCGCCGTGAGCCGGACCGGCAGCGCGCCGGCGTCCAGCCGCACCCGGTGCAGCGCGAAATCGTCGACGGGCACCGGCCAGCGGACCACCCCGGCGGACACCGGCTCCGGGGCCACCACCGGGTCGTCGAGCACCTCGAAGCGGAGCACCCGCAGCAGCTCGTCGACGTCCACCCGCTTCGGGGTCAGCCCGCCGCGCAGAACGTTGTCGCTGGCCGCCATGATCTCCACGCCCGTGCCCCGCAGGTAGGCGTGCAGGTTGCCGGCCGGCATCCAGATCGCCTCCCCGGGGGCGAGCCGGAGGTGGTTGAGCAGCAGCGCCACCAGCACCCCCGGGTCGCCCGGGTAGTGGCCGGCCAACGCTCGGGCGAGCGCCACGTCCGGCCCCGCGGCCCGCGCCGCCAGCACGTCCGCCACCAGCCCGGCCCGCTCCGCCGCCGGCCAGCTCAGCAGCAGCCGTACGGCCTCCCGCAGCCCCGCCGGGCCGCCGCGCAGCGCCGACACCACCGGCTCCAGCGCCGGTACGCCGAACGCGGCCAGCGCCTCGGCCGACTCCACCGGGTCGCGGAACCCGCAGAGCGCCTCGAACGGCGAGAGCGCGACCAGCAACTCCGGCTTGTGGTGCGGGTCGGCGTAGTTGCGCTCCCCCGCCGGGCGCGCCGCGTCGGCCGCGTACCCGGCACGGGCCTGCTCCGGGTCCGGGTGGGCCTGGAGGCTCAGCGGGGCGTCCGCGGCGAGCACCTTGAGCAGGAACGGCAGCCGGGGGCCGAACCGCTCGACCACCCGGTCGCCGAGCCAGCGCCCCGGCTCGGCGGCCAGCAGGTCGACCAGGCTCACCGCCGCACCACCGCGCCGCACCGTGGCCGGCGCACCCGGGTGGGCACCCAGCCACAGCTCGGCCTCCGGCCCCGCGCTGGGCACCGGGCGCCCCTGCAACTCGGCGATCGCCGAACGGGAGCCCCAGGCGTAGTCCCGGATCGGCCCGTGCAGCGGTTCCACCTCAGCTCCCGGTGCGGGTCTCGTCGGTGGCGGTCTCCGTCGCGTGCGGCGCCGCGGCGGCCGGCACGTCCGGGGCGGCCGTGGGTGCCGCGGTGCCGGTGCCGGCCCGCTCTGCCGCGACGGACCAGATGTCCGGCTCCAGATAGATCACCCGGGCGACCGGGACGGCCGCGCGGATCCGCGTCTCGACGGCGTTGATCCCCCGCGCCAACTCCTCGGCGCTCTCGCACGCCGGGACCGCGATTTTCGCGGCCACCAGCAGCTCCTCCGGGCCCAGGTAGAGCGTCTTCATGTGGATGATCCGCTCGACCTCCGGGCCGGCGGTGACGGCCCGCTCGATCGCGGCCACGTCCTTCGGCTCGGCGCCCTCACCGAGCAGCAGGCTCTTCGTCTCGATAGCCAGGACGATCGCGATGAGCACCAGCAGGACGCCGATCATGGCGGTGCCGGCCGCGTCCCACATGCCGTTGCCGGTGATCAGCGTCATCCCCACGCCGAACAGCGCGAAGACCAGACCGACCAGCGCGCCGAAGTCCTCCAGCAGCACCACCGGCAGCTCCGGGGCCTTGGACCGGCGGATGAAGTGCACCCAGGACTGGTTGCCCCGGATGTGGTTGGACTCCTTGATCGCCGTACGGAAGGAGAAGCTCTCCATCACGATGGCCGCGACCAGCACGACGACCGGCACCCAGTGCCAGCTCTCGATACCGTGCGGTTCGGCCGCCTTGTGCCACGCCTCGTACAGCGCGAACAGGCCGCCGACGCTGAACAGCACGATCGACACGATGAACGCGTAGATGTAGCGCTCCCGGCCGTACCCGAAGGGGTGTTCGGGGGTTGCGGCGCGCTTGGCCCGCCGGCCGCCGAGCAGCAGCAGGCCCTGGTTGCCGGAGTCGGCCACCGAGTGGATCGACTCGGCCAGCATCGACGAGGAGCCGGTCAACAGGAACGCGATGAACTTCGTGATCGCGATGCCCACGTTCGCGAACAGCGCCGCGACGATCGCCTTGGTACCACCGTCGGCGCTCATGCCGGTCCCCGTTCGATGCCGCACGTGCTCACTGGTTTGCCAGCTCCTTCATTTCTGTGATGGCCGGAACCGCCATCGGGTCCAGTCCGTGTGCCAGGGCCAGGTAGACCGAGGCGAAGTCCGGCACCGCCACCAGCGAGGCGAGCCGCTCCAGCGCGGAGCCGCCCTCGGCGGTCACCACGTCGCAGCGCACCCCGCGCCGCTCGGCGAGGGTCTGCACGGCGTCGGCCCGACGCTCCTCGACCGCCAGCGGCTCGTCGGCGTCGTCCTCGGCGTTGAGGCCGCCGTCGCGCAGCAGCACCAGCCGCAGCCGGGTGCCCGCCGCCTCGGTCTCCTCCTGATCGGCGAAGATGTCCCGCATTCCCTCGGCGAGGCCGCCGAACACGCCGTCGAGCAGGCCGACGCGCCCCCGGCCGGCCTCGCCGAGCGCCCCGCTGACCACGGGATAGCGGGCGTTGGCCGACAGGGTGTCGCCGAACCGGCGGGCCGCCACGGTGGCCAGCGGCGACGAGCCCCAGACGATGGGGATCGACCCGGCCAGCCCGAGTGCCAGCGACTTCGCGGGGTTGACGAACGATTCGGCCGTGGCACGGCACCGGTCGGCGTCCGCGTCGAGCCGCGCCGCCGTCTCGGCCAGATCCGCCTCGTTGACCTTCACGAGCCCGAGCGTACGGGCGGCGAGCAGAACCGGCACGGTGAGCGCCCACAGGCTGGCCCGGGCCGGGGCGCGGCGGGGCACCGGGATGAACGGCGCGCGGGCCCGCTCGGCCGCCGCCTGCAACTGCGAGTCGGGGGCGCCGACGGCGACCAGCCGGGCGCCCCGGCGGTGCGCGGCCTCCGCAGCGCCGAGCGCCTCGGGACTGCGGCCGGAGGCGCTGACCGCGATCACCACGTCGGCGGCGCCCACCCAACCGGGCACGCCGGCGCTGCGGTGCGGGATGACCGGGACCGGGCAGCGCGGCCCGGCGACCGTGGCCAGCACGTCCCCGGTGCGCCCGGCCGTGCCGATGCCGGCGATGACGACCGCCCGGGGGCGGCCGTCGTCGGCGAGCGCGGTCAGGTTCGTCTCGGCGGTCAGGGCAGCGGACTCCCGGACCTGCGCCCCGGCGGAGGCGGTGAACCGGAGCATGCCGCCCGGGTCGCGCTCCGCGAGGGCGTCCGGGTCGTCCAGCAGGGACTCGTCGGCGTCGCGGCGGCCGCTGACTCCGGCCGTTCCCTCCATCACGGCTGCTGCGCGGGTCCGCCGCGCGCCTCGTCGAGCAGCAGCACCGGCACGTCGTCGCGTACCTCGAAGATCCGACCGCACTCGGTGCAGGTCAGTGTCTGCGCCCCGGCGTCGTAGTCCAGCGGGGCGTGGTGTGTGTCCGGACAGGCGAGGATCTCGAGCAACTGCGGGTCCAGGGCCATGGTGCGGCTCCTTCCACGGTGCGGGGGCGGCGGTCGACGGTGCCGACCGGCGCAGGCGATCTTATCGGCGAACCCGGTCGAGCACCTCGTCGCGGAGCGAGATCATCCGCTCCTCGGTCGGCGCCTCGACGTTCAGCCGCAGCAGCGGCTCGGTGTTGCTGGCACGCAGGTTGAACCAGGCGCCGTCGGGGAAGCTCAGGGTGAGCCCGTCCAGCTCGTCGGCGCTCGCCCCCGGGTACGCGGCGCGCACCTCGGCCACCCTCGCCGACTGGTCGGCCACCGTAGAGTTGATCTCGCCGGACGCGACGTACCGCTCGTACTCCCGGGCCAGCTCGGACAGCGGCAGGTCCTGCTCGCCCAGCGCGGCGAGGGCGTGCATCGCGGCCAGCATGCCGGTGTCGGCGAACCAGAAGTCCCGGAAGTAGTAGTGGGCGGAGTGCTCGCCACCGAAGACGGCGTTGGTGCGGGCCATCTCGGCCTTGATGAAGGAGTGCCCGACCCGGGCCACCACCGGCTTGCCGCCGTGCTCGGCGATGATCTCCGGCACGGCCCGGGAGGTGATCGGGTTGTGGATCACCGTGGACCCGGGATGCCGGGCCAACTCGCGGACCGCCACGAGGGCGGTGATCGCCGACGGGGAGACCGGCTCGCCGCGCTCGTCGATGACGAAGCAGCGGTCGGCGTCGCCGTCGAAGGCCAGCCCCAGGTCGGCGCCGTGCTCGCGGACGGCCCGCTGGAGGTCGACCAGGTTCGCCGGGTCCAGCGGGTTGGCCTCGTGGTTGGGGAACGTGCCGTCCAGCTCGAAGTAGAGCGGCACGATCTCCAGCGGCAGCGCCGGCAGCACGGCGTCGCCGAGCACGCTGGGCACCGTCCAACCGCCCATCCCGTTGCCGGCGTCGACCACGACCTTCAGCGGCCGGATGCCGGAGAGGTCTACCAGCCCGCGCAGGTAGGCGGCGTACTCCGGGCGCAGGTCGCGCCGCTCGGTCGGCCGGGTCGAAGCCTCGGCCGGGGGCGCGGCACCGGAGTCGAGCAGCGCCTGCGCCCGGTCCCGGATCTCGGCCAGGCCGCTGTCCTGCCCGATCGGGCGGGCGGCCGAGCGGCACAACTTGATGCCGTTGTACTTGGCCGGGTTGTGGCTGGCCGTGAACATGGCACCGGGCAGGCCGAGGATGCCGGAGGCGTAGTAGAGCATGTCGGTGGAGGCGAGCCCCAGCTCGATCACCGACCGCCCCTGCGCCCGGACGCCGGCGGCGAACGCCTCGGCCAGGGCCGGGCCGCTGGCCCGCATGTCGTGCGCGATCACCACCGCGTCGCCGGGCTCGTCGGCGGCGGCGAGCACCTGACCGAAGGCGACGCCGAGCGCCTCGGCCGCCCGCTCGTCCCACTCGTCCGGCACCGTGCCCCGGACGTCGTACGCCTTCACGATCCGGGACAGATCAGACACGGGTTCCGCTCCTTGGCCGCAGGTCCTCAACGCACCTGAGCGTATCGGAGCGCCCCCGCCTCCCCCGCCTCAGCCGGGGAGGCGGGGCATGATCGTCGTCGCGTCGCCGCCACCGGCTGGCGCGGGCGGCCCACCCGGACCGGGCGGCGTCCCACTCGGACCGGGCAGCCCACCCGGACCGGGCGCCTCGGGCGGGCCGGGCTGCCGGGGCGGGGTGTCGCCGGCCGGGTGCGCCGTTCCACCGCCGTAGACCCCGCCGCCACTGACCGGCGGGGCGGCCGGCGGGCCGGGGCGGGCGCCGTACGTCCCGCCGGACGGGGGTGCGGCCGGCCGGCCGTACACCCCGCCGGTGGGCGGCGCGGGCGGGGTCGCCGCCCCGCCACCGGAGCGGTACGTGGTGCCGCCCGGGTTGCGCGGCAGCGGCACCGGCGGGTACTCGCCCCGGTCGGCGGCCGGCTCCTTGTCGGCCCGGGACCGGCGTACCAGCAGCACGATCAGGCCGACGCCCACCACGACCAGGCCGATGCCGAAGAGCATGAACACCGACAGACCGCCGGAGTCCTCCTCGGCGGCGACCGTGGTTGCCGAGCCGGCCCGGGCGGCGGCCACGGCCAGGGTCGGGCCGCCGACGTCCACCGCCTCGGTCGGCGCGACGGTCGGGCTCGGCGACGGCGTACGCGACGAGGTGGGCGACGGGCTCGGCTTCTTCCTCTCCCCGATCACCCGGGCCGCGGTGGCGTCCCGGCCGAGGGCACGGCCGAACGCGTTGGTCGCCTCACCCGCCAGCTCCAGCCGGCCTCCCGGCGTGCCCGCCCGGAACGTCACCCGGTAGCGCACCGTGAGGCTCTTGCCCTTGCACAGCGTAGGGTTCGTCGGCGTGACCTGACTCGCGGTCACCCGGCCCCCGCCGCCGGAGACCGACACCGGCCACCACCGACCGGCCGTGGCCACCTGGACGGAGGCCTGGTCCGCGGCGAGGCCGTCGAGCCGCAGCCCCAACCCGGTACGGACCAGCACGCAGCCCCCGGTGCGCTTGCGCACCTCGACGTTGACCGCCCCCGGCGAGCCGCCCGGCCGGAAGCTGTCGGCCGAGCGCACCCGCACCGAGTCGCCGTCGGCCAGGGCCGGCGTCGCCCCGACGGCCACGAGGCCGCCCAGCATCACGCAGACCGCCGCGATCCGCGTCGCCCGCCGACGTACCGCCATGCTCACCTCGCCGTTCCTCCCCGGGTGGGGTCCGCTGGTCAGGTTACTACCGGGTGCGGGGCCCGGTAGTTCGTCGAGCGCCCCGCATGTGCTTTGCGTTACGGAAACCACCCCCGCCCGCCGCGCGGGCGGGCGGCGGGTCCGTCAGCAGGCGGCGGCCAGCGCCTCGCGGCAGAGTCGGTCGGCGGTGCGGGTGGTCTCCGGCAGCCGGTACCTCGGCGTCAGCGCGAGCACCCGGGCGCAGGCGTTGTCCAGGCCCATCCGGTGCCCGACGCTGACGAAGACCGGCTTCACCCCGTCCCGGGTGCGCAGCACCCGGCCGACCACCTCCCCGCCGTCGCGCAGCGGCGACCAGGCGCCGCGCCGGTCCGCCGGCGGCTCCCACTCGCCGACCAGCGGCGTCTTGCCCACCCCGATCGCGGGCAGCCCGGTGACCACGCCCAGGTGGCAGGCGAGCCCGAACCGGCGCGGGTGGGCCAGCCCGTGCCCGTCGCAGACCAGCAGCTCCGGGCGGACGGTCAGCTTCTCCAGCACGTCCAGCAGCGCGGGCAGTTCCCGGAAGGCGAACAGCCCAGGGACATAGGGGAACGCGGGCCGCCCCACGCCGACCGCCCGGTCCACCACGGCCAGCGTCCGGGCGTCCAGCACGGTGACGGCCGCCGCGAGCCGGTCGCCGCTCTCGGCGTACGCGACGTCCAGGCCGGCCACCGTCGCGGGCGCGGTGGGGCCCGGCCCGACCAGGTCGGCGAGGGGTCGCATCCGGTCCTGTACGGCGAGCGCCTCGGCCTCGGTGCGCGGCGGCCGATGAGCTCGCGCCTCGGGTCCGCGTGGCAAGTGGGTCGCCGATGGGTCAGCCATCGGGTGAGCATGGTCCGCCGTCCCCGCGGGCGCAACGGACCAGCGTCGGTGACGACACACCCGGCCGGGTCCAGCCGGGGTTTTCGCACACCTGTCGGGTAACTTCTTCTGGTCCGAAATTCCGGTCATCGACAGGAGAAGCTCCGCGCATGGGCAAGAAGACGATCCACGTCTCCGACTTCAGCGGCACCGTTCTGCGGCCGGGCGACGAGGTGGTCCGCGTCGTGGTGCTGGAGCACCCCGACCTGGTCGCCGGCCCCGTGCAGCTGGACGCCACCGCGGCCGAGGTGGAGAGCATCGACGACGCCACGCTGGACGTCGCGGTGGTGGAGATCCACGACCAGCACGGCGGCGGCGAGCCCCGCCGGGTGGTGCTGACCGCCAGCGAGTTCGACGCGATGGCCACCGACGTGCCGATGGCCCAACTGCTGAAGACCGCCGAACGGGTCCGCCCGCCGAAGGCGCGCAAGGGCGCCGAGAAGCCGGACTACGGCACCATCGAGCACGCCGGCAAGCCGCACCGGGGCCGGGTCACCGAGGAGGAGGCCCGGCTGGTCCGCGAGCAGCTCGACGAGGTCAACAAGCGGCTCGCCGACGCCGGCATCCGCCAGGTCGACCCGGCCGATCCCGAGCACGCGCTCCGGTACGGCCTCCCCGCCGCCGCACCCGACTCTTCGGTGCCGCCCACGGCCTCCTGACGCCCCGCCGCCGCCCGACGGTCGCCGGGCGGCGGCGCGCCGGCCCCTTCCCGCCACGAGGCGCGGGAGGCCCTCCTACTCCTGTGCGGCGGCGAGAGCCTCGGCGACGGTGGCCTCCGTGGCGGCCTTCTCCACCCCGAGCCCGGTGAGCACGCCGGCACCGTTCTCCACCTCCAGCAGGCCGAGCAGGACGTGCTCGGTGCCGACGTGTCGGTGACCGAGCCGCAGCGCCTCCCGCACGGTGAGTTCGAGCGCCTTCTTGGCTCCGGGGTCGAACGGGATCAGGGCGGGCAGCGTGTCGGTCGGCGCCGGCAGGGCCGCGGTCGCGGCCTCCCGCAACCGCTCCAGCGGTACGCCTTGGGCGACGACCGCCCGCGCGGCGAGGCCGTCGGGCTCGCCGAGCAGCCCGAGCACCAGGTGCTCGGGGCGGATCTCGGCGTTCCCGGCGGCGCGGGCCGCCTCCTGGGCCGCGATCACGACATTGCGGGCGCGCGGGGTGAAGTTGTCGAACCCGCGGGCAGGGTTCAGGGCCGACGGCTCGGTGGACGCCCTGGGCACGAACCTCTTCTGCGCCGCCTGCTTGCTCACCCCCATGCTGCGCCCGATGTCGGTCCAGGACGCGCCGGAGCGGCGGGCCTGGTCGACGAAGTGGCCGATCAGGTGGTCGGCGAGGTCGCCGAGGTGGTCGGCCACCACGACCGCTCCGGAGAGCTGGTCGAGGGTGTCGGTGTGGGCCTTCTTGATCCCCGCGATGAGGTCGTCGAGGCGGATCGTACTGGGCATCTGGGCAGGATTCGTCATGCGTCAACCATAGGTTGACGGATGCCCACTCGTCAACCCTGAGTTGACGATTTGCCGACGTCGTGCCCGGCCCGCCCGCCTCTCGGCCGGGCTGGTAATGATGCGCTCATGCCGCACTCCCGCCTCGGCCGTCCTCGACCCCGGAAGGGACGGTGCTGACATCGAGGACGGCGAGGGCGCCCTCGCCGGCCCGCCGGGCCTCGGCGACGGTCCGGCCCAGCGTGACCACCCTGGCGGCCACGCTCGGCAGAGAGACCAGTTCCCCCACCTGGTCCCCCTCGGTGACGAAAACGTCCAGGGCCAGGACACCATCCCGGTCCCGGGCCGCCTCGACGCCGGTGATCGCCGTCACCCGCCCCGACCGGACGTGCTTGGTCAGCAGCGTCGAGGCCGAGCGCGGCTGGGCCGGCGGGGCCACGTCCAGCGGCTCGCCGGACATCACCGCCAGGTACGCCGCGACGACGTCGTAGGAGTACGCGTAACCGATCATCATCATGATCGGGCCGCCGGCGAGGCGTCCCGCGCACTCCACCAGCCGGACCACGCCGTCTTCCAGGATCCACTCGCTGTGGATGAACCCCGTGTCGAAGTCGACTGCCGCGACCAGCCGCTCCGCCGCGGCGACCAGTTGGGCGTACTGCGCCGACGGCAGGTCCGGGTCGATGGTCTCGGTCACCGGCACCGGATGCGCACCCGGGGCGACATCGGTGGCGGTGACGTTGCGGAAGAGCACCTCTCCCCGGAGGACCAGCAGGTTCACGTTGTACTGCCGCCCGACCATGCGCCGCTCGGCCAGGTAGGACTCCACCGCCGGGAAGCGCGTGCTGCTGTGCGCGGGCGGGGCGACCATCCGTTCCCAGCCCGCGGAAACGTCGGCGGCGTCCGGGACGATCTGCACCCCGGACGAGCCCGCCCGCGCGGTCGGCTTGAGCACCAGCCCGCCGGGAACCCGCTCGGCGAAGGCCACCGCGTCGGCGGGCGAGCGGATGAGCCGCCACTGCGGGCCGACGACGCCACCGGCCTCCGCCACCTGGCGTAGCAGGAACTTGTCGCCGAGGATCTCCGCCGACGCCGGTCCGGCGCCGGGCAGGCCGAGGCGCTGTGCCAACCGCGCCGCGAACACCACCCCCGCGTCGTCGACCGGGACGACCGCCTGGATCCGCAGGTCCGGATGCCAGAGGTGGAACAGGTCGGCCGCCATCGGGCGTCGGAAGTCCAGTTCGTACAGGTCGCACTCGGGCCAGTGGGCGGCGAGGTGGGCGCGGGCCCCCCGGGCGTACGCCACGGCCGGCTCCTCAATGATGATCACCCGCAGGTCGCCGACGGTGCGGCGCAGCAACGGCAACCAACCCTGCACGTACCCGACGAGGATCAGGGCCCGCCGATCGTCCGGACTACTCACCCGGGACACTCCCTTTCGATGGTTGGGTCGCGACCCGGTCGACGGCCGCCGCCAGCGATCGGACGGTCGGATTCTGGAAGAGGGTGGCCAGCCCGACGGGAGCGCCCAGGGCACGGCTGAGCCGGGCCTCCACCTCGATCAGCCTGAGCGACGAACCACCGGCATCGAAGAAGTTGACATCCGGGCCGAGGGTGTCGCGGCCCAGGGCGGCGGCGCAGACCCGCTCGACCAGCGACACCATGGGCCCGTCGGCGCGTGCGGTGGCCGTGACGGCGATCGCGCGCAGCGCGGCAATGTCCGGCTTGCCGTTCGGGGTGAGCGGCATGGCCGCCAGAATCCGCAGGTCACCGGGGTGCATGGTGGCCGGCAGCAGGTCGGCGAGGTGCCGGCGCAATCCGTCCCCGGTCAGCTCCGGCGGCCCGGCCACGTACGCGGTGACCCCGTCGGGCCCGTCAGCGAGCAGGAGGCAGTCGGTCACGTCGAGGTGCTCCCGCAGCACCGCCTCGATCTCGTCCAGCTCGACCCGGGTGCCGTTGAGGCTGACCTGCCGGTCGGCCCGGCCCCGGAACTCGATGGTGCCGTCCGGCCGGGCCATCCCGAGATCCCCGGTCCGGTACAGCCGCACGCCCTTCTCGCCGTGCGGATCCGGCCCGAACCGGTGGGCCGTGCCAATCGGGTCCCCCGGATACCCGAGGGCCAGGTACGGGCTGCGGACCCGGATCTCGCCCACCACGTTGACCGGCACCGGGCGCCCGTCGTCGTCGGTGAGCAGGATCTCGGCGGTGGGCGAGGCCGGGCCGACCAGCGGTCGGTTGTCGGCGGTCTCCCGGGACCGGGGGTGGCCGTGGTCGATCGTGGCGGCCACCTGGGGGGTCTCGGTGGCACCGTAGTGCGACACCACCCGCGCCCTGGGACAGAGCCGGGCGATACCAGCGACGTCCCGAGCGTCCACCGCGCCGCCACCGAAGGCGACCAGCCGGACGTCGACCAGCCGGACGCCGGACGCCTGACCAGCCGCGACGAGCAGCCGCCCCAGGGCGGGACTCAGGTGCAGAACGGTGATCCGCCGGGCGGCGAGCCAGCGGACCAGCGCGGTCGGCGACGCGGCCTCCGAGGCTGCCGGCAGGTGCACCGGCGCACCCACCGCCACCGCGACCAGCACCTCACGGAGCAGGGGGTCGTGGCCGACCCCGGCGAGCGCGGAGAACCGATCCTCCCCGGTGAGCCGGTACGCGGCCGGGTACCACTGGAGCAGGGCCGCCAGCGGGGCCGCCGAGGCGGCCACCGGCCGGGGGTGACCGGTGCTGCCGGAGGTGAACGCGAGGTAGGCCGTCCCGGCAGGCAACGATTCCGAACCGGACACCGGTGACGCTTCGGCCCGAGCCGCCGGGATGCCGGTGGCGTGGTCCGGGCGCACGACCGGACGGTCACCGGTGGCATCGACCACGACCGGGTCGCCGGCGGCGGCCAGCATCCGCTCTCGGCGGGTCGGCGGCAGGGCGGCGTCGACCAGCAGAAACGTCCTGGCTCCGGCCAACACGGCGACCAGGGCCGCGACCAGCGCCGGACTCCGGCCACCCAGCACCGCCACCGCACGCCGCCGCCCAGGGTCGACGCGGTCCAGCGCCGCCCCGAGACCGACGGCGGTCGAGGCGAGCCGATCGCCGGTCACCGTCTCGTCACCGGCCAGGACCGCGGGGCTGTTCCCGGTGCGCCGCAGGGCGGCCAGGAGGGTGCGCCCGAGTTCCGCCGCGGACGAGGTGACGGGCGGGTAGGCCCGCCAGGGGGACCGTACCGTGCTCGTGTCGGCCCGTCCGACGTCGTCGAGCAGCCGGGCAGCGTCGCGAGGAAGGTCGGCGAGCACCCGTACGCAGTCGTCGGCCACCGCCTCGATCTGGTCGTGGTCGAACAGGTCCAGGTCGTAGACCAGCTCCAGCCCGACACCGTCCCGGTCGTCGACGAAGTACGCCGAGATGTCGAACAACGCCCCCGGCAACGGCGGGGTGAGCACCTCGACCCGGGTCCCCGGGCCGAGGTCCAGCGGCGTCGCCGGATACGACAGCAGGTTGCACCAGATCTGGAAGATCGGGTTGGCCGCGGCGACCCGGGGCGGGGCGAGTTCCCGGACCAGCTCGTCGAAGGGCACGCGCCGGTGGGCCAGGGCCGTGGCGACCTCGTCGGCCACCACGCGCAGGTTGTCCCGCACCGACCGGTTCCGGTCCACGGCCAGGCGCAGGACCAACGAGTTGTTGAAGAAGCCCACCGAATCGGCCAGGTCCGCGTCGTCCCGGTCCGCGACCGGGGTGCCGATGACCAGGTCGTCCTGCCCGGTGTACCGGTTGAGCACCGTCGCCAGGCCCAGGGCGAGCAGGGGGAACAGCGGCACCCGGTGACGTACCGCGAGGTCGCGCAGCTCGCTGGCCACCTGTCCGGGGAGCCGGTGGGCCACCCGCCCGGCCCGGAACCGGGGGGTGACCGGGCGGCGGCGGGCGAACGGCAGCCGGACCGGCCCGGGCAGGTCGGCCAGCCGCTTGCGCCACCAGGCGAGTTCCGACTCGACCATGGCCCGGTGCTCCGGGGAACGGGCGGCGGCGGCGACCGCGGGGAACTGCACCGGCTCGGGGAGGCTCTCCCCCCGGTACGCCCGACCGATGTCGCGCTGGATCACCTCGATGGACCAGCCGTCGACCACGATGTGGTGCCCGACCAGGGCGAGCAGGCAGGTGTCCGCTCCGGTGACCAGCACCTCCGCCCGGAACAGGGGGCCGGTGTCCAGCCGGAACGGGCGGCGCACCACCTCGGCCGCCCAGTCCTCGACGGTGCTGGTGGGATCGGCCACCACCAGGCCGCCGTCCTCCGGCGGGTCCGCCACCAGTTGGACCGGCCGGGCGGCGACCGTTCCGACCCGGGTACGCAGGGCCGCGTGCCGCCCCAGCACGGTGGCGACCGCGCGGTCGAGACGAGCCAGGTCGACCGGGCCACGCAGGCGCAGCAGCGCCGGGACGTGGTAGGCGGCGCAGTGCGGGTACATCTGGTGGAGCAGGAACAGCCCCTCCTGCTGGGGAGCCAGCGGAGCGCTGCGCCGGCCCCCGGTGACCGGGCGGGCGGGTCGGGGCGGCGCGGCGGCGGCGGGTCGGACGTCCAGGAGGGCGGCGAACCCACCGACGGTGGGTTCGGCGAGAACGTCGGCGACGGTGACGGCCAGCCCGGTCTCCCGGGCCACCCGCCCGGCGACGACCATCGCGGACAGGGAGTGCCCGCCGTGCGCGGCGAACTCGCTGTCCGCGCTGAGGTCACGGGCCCCGAAGACCTCCGTCCAGAGCCGGGCGACGTAGCGTTCCCGGTCGGTCATCGGCGGCGCGGCGGGAGCGGGGTCGGCCGGGGTCGCACGGCCGGCGCGGAGCAGGGCGGCCACGGCCGCCCGGTCGGCTTTGCCGCTGGCGTTGCGCGGCAGCGCCGCCAGGACCACCAGGTCGGCGGGTACGGCGACGGCCGGCAGTGCGTCGGCCAGGTCGGCGCGCCAGGCACCGGGGTCGGGTCGCCCGGTGACCACCGCCATGACAGCGCCGTCGCGGACCAGCGCCACGGCATCGGTGACCCCGGGCAGTCGGCGCAACGCGTGCTCGATGTCGCCCAACTCGATCCGCACTCCCCGGATCTTCACCTGATGGTCGCGGCGTCCGTGGTACGCCAGGTCCCCGTCGGGCAGCCGCCGCACCAGGTCGCCGGTGCGGTATGCCCGCCCGCCCGGTCCGGCGCCGGCATCCGGCACGAACGCCAGGGCGGTCGCCGCGGGCCGCCCCAGATACCCCCAGGCCACCTGGGGGCCGGCGAGGAGCAACTCACCCAGTTCCTGGGGCCCCACCTCGCGCAGCGCCGGGTCGACCACCCGGGCGCGGACGCCCGGCAGGGGCCGGCCGATCACCGGCAGGTCCGCCTTGCCGATCCGGGCCACCACCGTGTCCACGGTGCACTCGGTCGGCCCGTAGACGTTGTACGCCGTCGTCCCGGCCCGCGCGGTCAGCTCCGCCCACAGTTCGTCCCCGATGGCCTCGCCGCCGACCAGGATGCGCAGGTCACCGCACTGGTCCAGGTACGGCAGCAGCGCCCGCAGGTGGGTGGGGGTGATGTCGAGGTCGGTGACCCGACGGGTGCGCAGCACCTCGGCGAACGCGGACGGGTCGAGCCGGTCGGCCTCGCGGAGCAGGACCACGGTGTCCCCACGCAGCAGCCGCGACCACTGCTGGACCGAGGCGTCGAAGGAGAGGCCGGCGTTCCATGCCACCACGTCGTGTCCCGGCCCGGCCGCCCCGCAGGCGAGGAGTCCGCCGGCCAGCGCCAGGACCGCCCCGTGCGGCACCATCGCCCCCTTCGGACGACCGGTGGAACCGGAGGTGAACACCACGTACGCCAGGTCCGCGTCGGTGACCTCGGGCAGCCGGGCGAGCGCAGCGGCGTCGACGGTGACCTCCCCGCGCAGCGCGTCGGCCAGCTCCGGCACCACGACGTCCGGGCCGGTCGGGGTGCCCGGTCCGGTGATCAGCCGGGTGACGCCGGCCTCCGCCAGGACCGCCGCCTGGCGTCGGGCCGGATGCGCCGGGTCCACCGGGACGTACGCCGCGCCCGCCCGCAGCACCCCGAACAGGGCCACCACCATGTCGACGGACCGGTCGAGGCGGAGGCCCACCACGTCGCCCCGGCCCACCTCGTACCCGGCCAGGGCGACGGCCACCGCGTCGACCCGGCGGCCGAGCTCGGCGTACGTGACAGCGTCGTCGGCGACGACCAGCGCCGTGCGGTCGGGGTGGGCGGCCACGACGCGGCCCAGGGCGGCGGGGATCCCGGCAGGGACGGCTTCCATCCGGCTCAGCCCACGAAGTCCAGGCTGACCTTGCCGGTCGTGACCCGCGCCCGCATGTCGGTCACGGCCTGCGCCACGTCCCTGAACGGGTACGACCGGCCCGTCTCCACGTCGAGCTGCCCCTTCTTGATCATGCCGAACAGTCCCACCATGGTCTCCGGGAACACCTCGTGCCGGTCGGAGACCAGGTTGTACGCCGAGAAGCCGGCGATGGTCCGGGTGCCGGCCATCAGCGACTCGGGCCGGACCGGGGTGCCGGGCTCCCCTGAGGCCGCGCCGAAGATCACCATCCGCCCGCACGGTGCCAGCGCGGCGAGGGCCGAGTCGAGCTGCGGCCCGCCGTGCATCTCCAGGATCACGTCGACCATGCGACCCCCGTTCGCCTCGACCAGGGCCGCGCCGATGTCGCTGATGGTGGAGTCCACCGTCTCGTCGGCGCCCAGGGCGGCGGCGTGCGCGCGCTTGGCCGGGGTGGACGCCGCGCCGATCACCCGGCGGGCCCCCCACGCCTTGGCGAGCTGCACGGCGACCGACCCGACGCCGCCGGCGGCGGCCATCACCGCGACGGTGTCCCCACGGGTGATCCGGGCCATGGTCCGCAGGATGTGCCAGGCGGTGAACCCCTGGGTGGCCATCGCGAGGGCGGCCCGGTCGGAAACGAAATCGGGCACGTCGAGGAACTGCTCGGCGACGAACACCTCCGCCCAGGCCCCCTGCCTGGCCCGGCCCAGCATCCGGCGGCCGTCGGCGGTGGTGCCCACCGCCTCGATCCCCGGGCGGTACGGCAGCGGCGGCTTGAGGGAGTAGGTTCCCTCGACGAGGTGGACGTCGGAGAAGTTGACGCCCGCGCTGCGGACGCGGAGCAGGGTCTGGTTGCCGGCGGCGACCGGATCCGGTACGTCGTGGATCTCCAGGCCTCCGGGGCCGTGACCGGTCAACGAGATCGCGTGCAAGGTACTTCTCCTAATCGTTGTGTCGCGGGTCAGGTGTAGGCGCGGCGGGGCACGGCGGCCAGCACGTCGCGGACGGTGTGGAGCACTTCCTCCCGGGCGGTGTGGACGAAGAAGTGCCCACCGGGGAAGAACCGTTCGACGGGCGGCGCGACGGTGTGGGTGCGCCACCCGTCGGCCTGGTAGTCGGTGACCGAGGTGTCGCTGACCCCGCGCAGCACCGTCACCGGGAGGTCCAGCGGCGGCAGCGGGTCCACGGTCCAGGTCTCCAGGACCTGGTAGTCGGCGCGCAGGATCGGGGTGAACATGGCCAGCAGATCGCGGCTGGCCAGCAGTTCCGGGGGCATTCCGCCGTAGTCGACGGTGCGTTGCAGCAGGGCGTCGTCGCTGAGCAGGTGCATCACGTCGGTGGGGTCCCGGCGGCAGGGGCTGCCGGCTCCGGAGACGATCAGAGCGGCCGGCGGAACGCCTTCCCGGCACAGCTCGCGGGCCAGTCCGAAGGCGACCGCCGCGCCCAGACTGTGCCCGAACAGCACCACCGGCCGGGGCCGCAGCGCGGCGACCTGAGGGGTCAGCCCGCGCAGGATGTCGGTCATCGAGGTCAGCGCCGGCTTGCCGAACAGCTGTTCCCGGCCCGGGAGCAGGACGGCGGTGACCGTGGCCAGGCTCGCCAGGTCAGCGCCCCAGTCCCGGAACGGCGCGACGCCGCTGCCCGCGTACGGGACGACGATCAGCACCGGGCGATCGTCGGCGGGGCCCGGCGGGGGGACGAGACGGGCGGCACTCATCGTTGCGCTCCCGGGGACGAGGGGTGTCCGTTGCCGCCGCTTCGCTGGTCGACGCAGGCGATCCGGAACTCGGCGGTGTACCGGCGACCCGCCCCGTCGGCCAGCCAGAGCTGATCGGGGGCGGGCAGCATCTCCACGAAGGTGACCCGCCCCGTCGGATCGGCACGGCGCTGTCGCCGGATGTGCGTGAGCAGCACCTCCACCGACAGCGGATTGTCGAAGTCCAGGTGGAACGGCTTGCGCTCGCCGCCGACGGTGACGAACACGTGCCGGGGCATGTCCCGGGCCGCGCCGACGGCCCGCAGCTCGCCGTACGCCCGGTCGGTGCTCTGCTTCGAGTTGGGCAACTCGGGGTAGGACAACGTCCAGCTCTCCCGCTGCACCACCAGGTCGTCGATGCACAGCCGGGGGCGGTGGTCGGCGGCCGGCAGGACCCCGAACCGGGTGGCCGCCGCGTTGGCCAGCAGCTCACCGAAGACGGTGGGCACGTCGCCGGCGTACTCCGGGTCGACCGACGAGGTGATGACGACCCGGTCGCCGACGCGGGTCGCGCGCAGCGCCGACACCGGGAGCAGCCGGGCGTCCCGGGGGTGGTACGGCGCGCCGGAGCCCAGCCCCAGGTAGGTGGCGGACGGCGACAGATAGGCCGACGGCGGGACGGTCCGGGAGTTGATCTGCTCGTGGTCCAGCGGGTACAGCGGCGTCACCCGTTCGGCGGGGGCGCTGCGGTCCAGCATTGCGTGCCACCGGTCGCGGTCCGGATGCCAGGCGTCGGCGGCCAACACGTCCATGGTGTTGTGGGCCGGGTGCAGTTCGCCGAGGACAGCCAGGAACCGCCCGTCGCGCAGGTCCGCCGCCGACCGGGCGGCGATCATCAGGTCGGGGCTGTACAGCCGGGTGCCGCGCCAGCCCACCACATCGTGGGCGAAGGCGGACTCGACCAGGGGCCGCAGGGCAGCCGCGTCGTGCCCGATCCGCCGCCGGCCCGGGTCCGCGCCGGCGACCAGGAGGGCGTGCCAGGTCCGGCGCAGCCGCTGCGCGACGGCGTCGGCCGGGGACGCGGCACCCCACTCGGTCGTGCCGGCCACCGCCGTCAGGACCTCCGACAGCGGTACCCCGGCGCCGGGTGCCGGCTCGCGCTCGGTGATCAGGTCCGCGACGAACCGCTCGTACTCCTGGGCCACCGCCCGGGTGAACCAGGCCGCGCTGAACAGCAACAGTTCCAGGGCGGGACGGATCCGGTCCAGCACATCGGTGCCGAGGCGAACCGGAAGGTCGCCGAGGCAGTCCTCGTAGACCACTCCCCGCCCGGCGTAGAAACGGCCGGCACCACGCTGGGGGGCATGCCCGGTGATTCCGACGAACGACTGGTTGAGGCCGTCGAGGGCATCGGCGAGCCGGTCGGCGTCCCCGGCGGCGTCGGCGACCCGGTTCCGGGCCGCCACCAACTCGGCCAGGTCCGCCTGCGCCGCCACTCGGCGACCAGGATCGGCGACCCGGGCGAGTTGGCCGCGCAGGTGTGCCTCCGGGTCGACCCGCCGGGGCACCACCAGCCCGGCGGTGAGGACTCCCATCGCCCGCAGCCGGGTCAGGACGGCGTCGACCTCCGGCGCGGGGTGTTCGGCGAGTTCGTCCACCACGTCGGCGACGGTCCGGGTGCCGTCGCACACCTCGACGACCCGGCGCGGCAGCGCGGCCAGCCGCATCGGGGCGTTGTCGGCCAGCAGCACCCCGTCGGCGACAACGGCCACCCCGGCGGCCAGCCTCGGGATGGTCCACGGGTCGAGGCCGTGCCGGGTCTCGATCGCGGCGGCTGCCGCCCGCAGCGCCCAGTGCTCGAAGAACACCCCGCGTCGGAGCAGCCGGCCGGTCACCGGGCCGACGTCGGTGGCGCCGGCGGTGACCGAACCCCAGACGATCGGCCCGAAGAAGCCGATGGTGTCGTTCTTCGCGCAGTACCGGGCCGCGTACGACCAGAGCCGACGCTGCGCCTCGCGGCGTCGCTGCGGGCGCGTGGAGTCGAGATTGCGCCGCGACTGCTGGAACATGCCCCGGTTCTGCCAGGTCAACGCCTCGGCGAACAGCGGCTGCCGGACGATCTCGGCCAGGGCCCGTTCCCCGGCGGCCCGCGCGGAGGCGTGGTCGGCCCCCGGCTCGACGAGGAGCCAGTCCATCGGCATGCCGGCCACCCGGGCGAAGACCGACGGCAGGAGCGCCCAGTCCGGCCCGTACGGCAGCGGGCCGGCCGGTTCGTGCGGGGCGTGGTCGGCCACGGCGGTCACTGTGGTTCCAGTGCTCGGCGGAGACTGAGCGGGCGCATGTCCACCCACACCTTCTCGATGTGGTCGAGGCACTCCCGGACGCGTCCGGTCACCCCGACCTCGCGCCAACCGTCCGGCACCTCCCGGTCGACCGGCCAGACGGAGTACTGCTCCTCGTGGTTGACCACGACGGCGTAGATGATGGTGTCGTCGTCCTCGTCAAACAGCGCCATGAGTTCTTTCCTCCTCGATGTGGTCAGGCAGGTTCTCCATCTCCTCGCTGAACAGGGCGGCGAACTTCTCGATGCCGGCCTGGTCGAAGTGCGCGGAGCTGTAGTTGACGGCGAACTGGAACCGGCCGTCCGCGACGCCGGTCTCCACGTCGATCAACTGGTCGCGGCGGGTGGTCGGGTCGGCGATCAGCGCCGGCACCGGCACCACGCTCAACCCGTGCCGGTGGGAGCCGTCGCCGTCGGCCGACATGGTCCCGGTGTGGTTCAGCGCGATCTGTGGCAGCGGAACATCGGCCAGCGCCGAGCGCGGTTCGGCGTCGCGGAGCAGCCCGAACGACGACACCGGGCGGGGCACCGACTCCACCAGCCGGCGCACCCGCCACCAGGTGTCGGAGAAGGACTCGGTGGGCCGGTACGGCACGGTCGCCGGGTACAGCGCGGTGAACCACCCGACGGCGGCGCTGGTGTCCACGCCGCCCAGAGCGGTGTCCCGGCCGTGGGTCTCCACGAACAGGTACAGGTCCTCCCCGGACCACCGGCTGTAGGCGCGGGAGAACCCGGCCAGCAGGGTGACCAGGACCGGGCTGGCGGTGCCGCCGTCGGCGCGCAGCCGATGCAGCGCGTCGGTGGCCGTCGGGGACACCTCCCCCTCGACGCTCCGGACCCCGGCCAGGGTGTTCTCTCCGCCCGACCCGGTGGTCGGGACCGGCCGGGGAGTGCCGATCGTCGACAGCCAGGCCGACTCCAGCTCTCGCAGGGCCCCGGTCTGCGCGGCTGCCGCGACGGCGTACTCGGGGTAGCCGGCCATCGGCGTGTCCCGGGGCGGTCCCCCGGCGGCCAGGGCGGTGTAGTTGCCGAGGAAGTCCTGGAGCACCAACCGCCACGAGTAGATGTCCATGACCAGGTGATGCACGGCGAAGTAGAGGGTGGTCTCCTCGTCGTCGAGCACCACCAGGCAGGACCAGAGCGGGCTGGTGGCCAGGTCGAGGCCGGAACGGTGTCCGGCGAGCAGCGACCGGTGGGTGGCCGCCCGATCGTCGGGACGCCCCCGCAGGTCCACCACCGGGAGGGTCACCAGCGGGTCGGGTGCCGCCTCGACCCACTGCCGCCAGCCGTCGGAGGTGCGCCGGAACCGGGTCCGCAGGGCACCGTGCCGGCGGGCGACGGCCTCCAGCGCCGCCCGTACGGTGTCCGGGTCGAGGACCTGGGCCAGCCGTACGCCCTGGGCCATGTCGAAGTGGGCCGGGTCGGCGCCGGCGTGGTCCAGGAACAGCCGCTGGATCGGCAGCAACGGGACCTCACCCTCGTGGACCGGGGTCGCCACGGCGGTGTCGGGCTCCTGGGAATCCACGTAGGCGGCCAGTTCAGCCACCGTCTGGTACGCGAACACATCGCGTGGTTGCAGGTCGATGCCCTGACCGGCGGCCCGACCCTTGACCCGCAACCCGGCGATCGAGTCGCCGCCGAGGTCGAAGAAGTTGTCCCGGACACCGACCAGGTCGACCCCGAGGACCTCCCGCCACACCTCGGCCAGGATCCGCTCCGTCGGGGTGGACGGCTCGACGTGGCCGGTGACGGTGGGACGGCCGTCCACGGTGGCCGGCAGCGCCGCGCGGTCCAGCTTGCCGTTCGCGGTGACCGGCAGGGCGTCGAGCTGGACCAGCATCGGCACGGCGTACGACGGCAGCAGTGCGCGCAGGTGGGCCCGTACCTGTTCGGTGTCCAGGGTCGCGGTCTGGGAGGTCACGAACCCCACCAGGTGTCCGTCGCGGACCGTGACCGCGGCGCCGGCCACGTCGGGGTGGACGAGAAGTGCCGCCTCCACCTCCTGCGGCTCGATCCGGTGCCCGTTGACCGACAGTTGCGCGTCGACCCGGCCGAGCAGGTGCAGCCGTCCCCGTCCGTCGATCGTGCCCAGGTCACCGGTGCGGTACGCCCGCGCGCCGACGCGGCCCGGGCGGGCGTCGGGGACGAACCGCAGGGCGGTGCGGGCCGGATCCCGGTCGTACCCGCGGGCGAGCGTGGGGCCGCTGAGCCACACCTCGCCCCGGGCCCCCACCGGGGCCGGCCTGCCGGTCCCGTCCACGAGGAGCGCGTCCACCCCCGGGTACGTGGCGTCCAGCCAGAGCGTCTCGGCCTGACCGGCGACGGTGCCCAGGACCGCGTACGCGCTGTCGATGCTGGTCTCGGTGATGCCGTACGCGTTGACCACCCGGGTCCGCGCGCCGGCGACCTCGGCGAGGCGGACGTAGTCGCGGGCGAACCAGGACTCCCCGCCGATCAGGACGGTGCTGAGCTGGTCGAGGCGCTGCCCGGACAGCTCCACCTCGTCCATCAGGGGACGCAGCAGGCTGGGCGGAATGTCCACGACGTCTACCTGCTCGTCGAGGATCAGGTCGAGCAGCGCCGCCGGGTCCTCCCCGGCGGCCCGGGAGGCCACGACCACCGTCCGGCCGGCGCACAGCGCCCGGAGCACCTCGCCGATCGCCACGTCGAAGGCCGGGTTGGCCAGATGCAGGTGGTTGCGGGTACGGGCGGCGAACGAGTGGGCCGTCTCCCACCCCGCCACCGCCGCGGCGAGGGCGCCGTGCTCGACGACGACCGGCTTGGATCGCCCGGTGGTCCCCGAGGTGAAGATCGTGTACGCCGCGTCGGTGCGGCCCGCCTCCACCGGCTCCTGGGCGTCGACGCCGTCGGCGTCGGCGAGGAGATCGGTCAGGGACAGCACCGGGGCGTCGGTGGCCACGACGGCCGGATCGTCGGTGAGGACCACGGTGAGGTCGACCTGAGCCAGCAGCGCGGTGGTCCGGGCCGCCGGCCAGGCCGGATCCAGCGGCACGAACTGGCCCCCGGCGAACCACACCGCCAGGGTCGCCGCGATCCGGTCGACGCCACGATCGGCGAGCAGGGCGACGGTCCCGCCGGGGACGACACCGTGCCGGCGCAGCCGGCCGGCCCCCCGGTCGGCGGCGTGCAGCAGCGCCGCGTAACTCACCCGACGGGGACCGTCGACCACGGCCACCGCGTCGGGGGACGCCGCCGCCACGGCCCGGAGCACCGCCGGTACCAGCGGCGGCTCGGCGACAGCCGGCGACCCGCCGGTCAGCGGAGGAGCCGCCGGCACCGCCGCCAGCAGGTCGGCCACCCCGGACGCGCTGCCGTCGGCCAGTGCCCGGAGGACCGCGACGAACCCGTCGAGCATCGCCTGGGCCGCCGGAGCCGAGACCTTGGCGTCGTCGTGGAACAGCTCGACCACCGTCTCCGCCCCGCCCGCCACGCTGAGCACGAGCGGGTGGGCGAGTTCCTCCCGGGAGGTGGCCGCGACGATGTCCACCGGGGGACGCCGGTCACCGAACCTGTCGTCGGTGATCAGCGGGTAGTTCTCGACCACCACGATGGTCTCGAAGAGGCTCCGGTGCCGGGGCACCTCGGCCACCGACCGGATGTCGCGCAGCGACGCCTCCTCGTACTCCCGGCTGGCCAGGAAGCGCCGCTGGAGGTCCTGCAACCAGGTCGCCACCGGCACCCGCCGGGGCAGCCGGGCCCGTACCGGGAGGGTGTTGATGAACAGGCCGACCATCGTCTCCGCCCCGGGCACGGCCGCCGGCCGCCCGGAGACGGTGGCGCCGAACAGCACGTCGTCGCGGCCGCTGAACCGGGCCAGGACGACCGTCCAGGCGGCCTGGATCAGGGTGTTGAGGGTGACTCGTTCCTGCTTGGCCCGCTGGACGAGCCGGGTCGACTCCACGGCCGGCAGGGTCGCGGCGAGGACCTGGCGACCCCGGTCGACCGCACCGGGCGCCGGCGCCGGCAGGGGCGTCGGCTCGGTGAACCCCCGCAGCGCCCGCCGCCAGTGTTCCAGCACCTGCCCCCGGTCCCGCCCGGCGGTCCACCGCAGGTAGTCGCGGTAGTCGGCGGTCGGGAGGAGATCGATCGGGGCCCCGGCGCACCGTTGGCCGTACGCGACGAAGACGTCACTGACCACGATCGGGATGGACCAGCCGTCGATCATGATGTGGTGGGAGGTCCACACCATCTCCCACGTGCCGTCGGCGCGTTCGAGAAGTCGCACCCGGTGCAGGGGCGCACGTTCCAGGTCGAACCCGGCGTCCAGGTCCCGCCGGAGGTGCTCGTCGAGGTCGTCGTCGTCGTGCACCCCGTCGACGACCTCGAGCAGGTCGAACGGCTGCCGGTACACGGCCTGCACCGGGGCGGTCAGCCCGGTGTACGCCACGCAGGCCCGCAGCGCCTGATGCTTGGCGGCGACCGCGGTCCACGCCGACCGCAGCGCATCGGCGTCCACCGCCCCGCGCAGGGTGTAGCGGACCTGGCTCAGGTACGCACGGGCGTCTCCGGCGTCGAGAGACTCCAGCAGCAGCCCCTCCTGTAGCGGGGTCAGCGGGTAGATCGCCTCAACCAGGCTCGGGCCACTCATCGGGAACGCTCCTCTCCGTTGCTGCTCAGCCGCGCGATCAGGGCACGGGCGGTCTCCTCGTCGAGGCCAGCCAGGCTGACGTCGACGCCGTCGAGCGACGCGGCGGGGTGGGCCGCCCGCTCCGGCTCGCCGGCCGGGTCGACGATCCCGCCGGCGTTCGGGTGCACCCCGCCGCCGGCCCGGGCGGACCGGCCCGCCGGGTCCGGACCGGTCGGGATGTCCGCCCCAGCCGCTCCGGCCCGTCCGTCGTCGGCCGGGCCCGGCCCGTCAGGCCCGGCCGCCGACTCCGTGGGAGCGGCAACCGTGGTCGCCCCCGCAGCCACCTCCGCCAGGGTCTGCGGGCCGAGCATGTCGGCGACCGCGACCTGGAGTCCCCGCGCCTTGACCCGGGCGACCGTCCGCAACGCGGTGATCGAGTCCCCACCGAGGTCGAGGAAGTTGTCGTGGACGCCGATCCGGTCAGCGCCGAGGACCTCCCGCCACACGTCGGCCAGGGTCCGTTCGGCGGCGCTGGACGCCGCGACGAACTGCGCCGTCGACACGTCCTGGGTGAACACCACGTCCGGCAACCGCCCCCGGTCGACCTTGCCGTTGGCGTTCAACGGCAGGTCGTCGGCACGGACCAAGCGGGGCACCAGGTGACCCGGGAGCAGGTCCCGCAGCCGTCCCCGCAGGACGGCGAGGTCGATCTCGTCCTGCTTCGGGACGACGAACGCCACGAGTTGGCCGTGTCGTACCGCGACCGCCACCCGGGCGACCTCGGCGAGCCCGGCCAGCACCGCCTCGATCTCCCCCGGTTCGATCCGGTACCCGTTGAGCTTGACCTGGTCGTCGACGCGACCGGCGAAGTGGAGCACCCCGTCGGCCCGTCGGTGGGCCCGGTCCCCCGTGCGGTACATCCGCGATCCCGGCGCCCCGAACGGGTCGGGGACGAACCGCAGGGCGGTCCGCGCCGGGTCGCCGAGGTAGCCACGGGCCAGTCCGGCGCCGCCGATGAAGACCTCACCGACCATCTCGTCGGGCACCTGCCGCAGCCCCGCCCCGATGACGTGGGCGGCCTCACCGGGCAGCGCCCGACCGACCGGCACCACCGCCGGGTCGAGGTCGTCCGGGGTCACCGGGTGGACGGTGGACCAGATGGTGGTCTCGGTCGGCCCGTACCAGTTGTGCACCGCCCCGGCCCGGTCCAGCAGCGACCGCCCCAGCCGGGCGGTCAACGCCTCGCCGCCGGTCCACGCCTCGATCCCGCGCAGGTCGGCGTCCCCGGCGAGCAGTTCGGTCCAGAGCGAGGGCGTGGCCTGGACCATGGTCACCCCGGCGCGACGCACCACCGTGGCGAACTCGTCCGGGTCGAAACGCCCGCCCCGGTCGAAGACCACCACCCCGGTGCCGTGGGCCAGCGGGATCAGCAGTTCCGCGACGGAGATGTCGAACGACGCGTTGGTGGCGGCCAGCATCACCGTCCCCGGGCCGTACCGGTCGCCGATCGCGACGTCGAACGCGGTCAACGCGCCGTGCGGGATCATGACGCCCTTCGGCTCCCCGGTCGACCCGGAGGTGAACATCAGGTACGCCAGCTCCCCCGGGTGCGTGGCGACCGGAGGCCCGGCCGGGGTGGGGTGTGCCGCCAGGTCGTCGACGTCGAGGACCGGGATCTCCGGGGCCAGGCGCGGCCGGGTGGGGGTGGCCGTGACCACGTGCCGCAGGGCCGCCCGGTCGCGGATCACCCGCTGGCGGGCCACCGGCAGATCGGGGTCGACCGGGACGTACACCGCGCCGACGCTGAGGACGGCGAGGATGGTCACCACCAGCCGGTGGTCGCGCGGCAGGCAGACCCCGACGGTGTAGCCCCGCCCGACGCCGGCCGCCCGCAGCCCACCGGCGGCCCGCCCGACCGCGTCGGCCAGTTGCCGGTACGTGAGCACGGCGCCACCGGCGTCGCGCACCGCGACCTGGTCCGGCCAGCGGGCCGCCCGGTCGATGACGGTCTCGTGCAGCCCCGGGAGGGTGCCCGGATCCGGTGCCGGGGTCGCGGTCGGGGTGTCCCCCGTCGACCACGCCACGTCGGTCGCCGGCAGGCTCGGGTCGGCGGCCATCGCGGTGAGCACGGCGCGGTAGCAGGAGACCAGGGACTCCACGGCGGCGTCGGTGAAGTGCCGCGGGGAGGCCATCAGGATGAGGACCAGGTGGTCGCTGTCGTCGGCGGCACCGTGGTCGAACGACACGTACAGGGGGTAGTTGGTGGGGGCCTCCTCCTCCAGGTGCCCCACCCGGCGGACGTCGCCGCCGCTGCTCACCCGCTTCATCGCGTGGAACCGGGTGTAGTTGAACGCGGTCGTCATCAGCTGCTGCCGGCCGAACGCCAGTTCCGTCGCCACTCCCGGGTAGGTACGGAAGCGCAGCAGCCGGCTCTCCTCCGCCAGGCAGGCCCGGGCCAGGTCGGCGAGGTCGCGCCGACCGACGCTGACGGTCAGCGGCAGGGTGTTCAGGTACAGGCCCCGGGTCTGGGTGCTGCCGGCCGTCTCCGGCCGACCGTTGGTCACCATCCCCAGGGTGACCACGTCCGCGTTGGACAGGACGGACATCACCACCGCGTGCGCCGCCAGCAGCAGGCTCTTCATCGGCAGGCGCAGCCGGATCGTCGCCGCCTCCAGCCCGCGTTGCACCTCGGGGTCGAGCGGCAGCAGGGCCCGCTGCCGGTGTCCGGGCGCGCCGCCCTCGCCCCGGGTCGGGATCCGCACCGGCCGGGCCCGGGCGATGACGTCCCGGAACAGCTCGACAGCCGCCGGGTCGGCCAGGGTGCGCCGCTCCCGCCAGACGTGGTCGCCGAACGAGTCCGGCGGTGGGACGAGCCGAGCGAGTGGCCGGTTGTCCCGGGCGGCGGCGCACACCCGGTCGTACTCCTCCAGGACCTCGGTGAGGGTGGAGGTGAAGCTCCAGCCGTCCAGGATGGCGTGGCACTCCACCGCGCTGAACCAGAACTCCGTGTCGGAGACGCGGTGGGCGGTGAACCGGACCAGGGGCGGGCGGGTCAGGTCGAACGGTTGGCGGCGCTGCTCGGCCATCCATTCCCGCAGGTCCCGTTGGACCTCGGCGTCGTCCCGGTCCCGCCAGTCGGCCACGGGCAGGTCGACGCCGACGTGCCGCCAGACCAGTTGCAGCGGCTCGGAACAGGTGGCGAGGTCGAATCCGCTGCGCAGCACCGGGTGCCGCTGGACGACCCGGTCGAACGCCTGCCGCAGCAGCGCACCGTCGAAGACGGCGCACCGCACCAGGGTGGTGGTGACGTTCAGGTAGCTGTTCTGTTCCAGTTGGTGAAAGAGCATGCCCTGCTGCAGCAGGGTCAGCGGGTACGCGTCCTCCACCCCGGCGGGCAGCAGGTCGGCGTCTGCGGGGGCGAGCAGCTGCCGGTGGTCCGCCGGGCCGACCGGGGCTACCGACGCGGTCCCGGCCTCCGTCGGCTCCGCCGCCGTCGTGCCGGGGACGGCCGCGATCACGTCCCGGATCGACTGGTGGTCGAAGATGTCGGCGACGGTGACCGGCAGTCCCCGGGCGGACATCGCCGTGGCCGCCTGGACCGCCAGGATCGAGTCCCCGCCGAGGGCGAAGAAGTTGTCGGTCACCCGGACGTCGGCGACGCCGAGGAGGTCCTGCCAGACCGCGACCGCCGCCCGTTCCCGGTCATCGACGGGGTGCCCGCCGTCGGCCGGGCCGGACCGCTGGGGGGCCAGGTCCGCGGCCAGGGCCAGCAGGGCCCGCCGGTCGAGCTTGCCGTTGACGGTGCGGGGCAGCCGGTCGAGCCGGTGCACCCGGGGAACCATGTGGTCGGGGAGCCGGACGGCGACGAAGGCACGGATCTGATCCGGGTCGGCCGCCGGGCCGGCCTGCACGAAGCCGATCAACCCGACGCCGGAACGCCCGACCCGGGCGGCTGTCACGGCGGCGTCCGTCACGTCCGGGTGGGCGAGCAGGGCGTGCTCGACCTCGGCGGGTTCGATCCGGAATCCGCGTACCTTGAGCTGCTCGTCGACGCGTCCGAGGTAGTCGAGGTCGCCGTCGGCACGCTCACGGACCCGGTCGCCGGTGCGGTACATCCGGCCACCGCCACCGGTGAGGTCGGGGACGAACCGCAGGGCGGTACGGGCCGGGGAGCCGGCGTACCCGAGGCTCACCCCGGCTCCCGCGACCATGAGTTCCCCGGCGAACCCGACGGGCTGGCGGTTGAGGTCGGTGTCGACCACCACCGTGGCGAGGGTGGGCAGCGGCCGGCCGATCGGGCTCGCGACGCCGATGTCGTCGCGGGTGATGTCCCGCCACGTCACGTGCACGGTCGTCTCGGTGATGCCGTACATGTTGACCATGCGAGGGGTCCGGTCACCGAGGCGTTCGAACCAGCCCGCCAGGGTGGCCGGCCGCAACGCCTCGCCACCGAACACCACCAGCCTCAGCGAGTCCGGCGTCCCGAGACCGTCCTCGGTGACGGCCTGGGTCAGCGACCCGAACGCGGTCGGCGTCTGGTTGACGACGGTGACCCGTTCGTCGTGGAGCAGCCGGAGGAAGCGCTGCGGCGTCCGGGCGGTGTCCCGGTCGACCAGGACGACGGTGGCGCCGTCGACCAGCGGCGCCCAGATCTCCCACACCGAGAAGTCGAACGCGACCGAGTGGAACACGCTCCACCGGTCGTCGGGGCGCAGGTCGAGCAGGTCCCGCGCCCCGTCGATCAGGGAGCCGAGGTTGGCGTGGGTGACAGCGACACCCTTCGGGGCGCCGGTCGAACCGGAGGTGTAGATCCGGTACAGCGGGGCGGACCACGGGATCGGCGCCCGATCCGGTCCGGTGTCCGGTCGCGGTGACCGCCGGCAGTCGTCGACGTCCACGACCTGCCGGCCGGACGGCACCTCGGAGATGCCCGCATCGGCGATCACAGTGTCGACGCCCGCCTGGTCGAGGATCTGGCGGATCCGGTCCCGGGGGTGCTCGGCATCCAGCGGGACGTAGGTGCGGCCCGCCTTCGCCGCCGCGAGGATGGCGGCGAGCATCCCCGGGGTGCGACCGGTGAGGATGGCGACCGGTGGGGCGTCCGGGCCGGCCGGGCCCAGCCGGGCCGCGATCCGGTCCGCCCAGGCGTCCAGTTCGCCGTAGGTGGTCCCGTCGGCGACCGCGATCCGGCCGGGGTAACGGGCGGCGGTCTCCTCGAACCAGCCGACCACGCCCCGGTTCCCTCGTCCGGTCCACCCGGGGGCGACGGCCGGGCGGCGGTCGTCGAGGAGGACCGCCGACAGGGCGGCCTGCGGTCGGGCCACCACCGCGGTCAGCGCCCGCCGGTAGCTGTCCAGCAGGGAGCGGGCGATGTCGTCGGGGTACGCCGCGACGTCGTGCTCCAGCCACAGCCGGGAGCCGGCCCCGACGTCCTCCACCTGCAGGGTCAGGTCGAACTTCGCGGTGCCCAGGTCGATGTCGAGCCGTTCCACCACCAGCCCGGCCACCTGGGTCGCCTCCCGCTCCTGGGTGCGGTGGTGGCTGAACACCGCCCGGACCAGCGTCCGGTCGCCGCCCCGGACCCCTCCGGCGAGGTGATCGGCCACCTCGTCGAACGGGGTGTCCCGGTGGGCGATCGCCTGGATCAGCGCCCGCTGCTCGGCACGCAGCAGGTCGGCGACGGTGATCGTCGCCCGGGTCGGGTTGCGCAAACAGACCAGGTTGACGAAGTTGCCCAGTTCCCCGGCGTCCTGCTTGGCGCGGAGGCTGACCGGGAGGCCGACGAGGATGTCGTCGTGGCTGTACAAAGCCCGCAGGACGAGCCGGTACGCGGCGGCGAAAACCGCCGGCCGGGTCACCCCGTACCGCCGGACGAGGGCGTCGATCCCCTCGTTCAGGTCGGCGTCGAGGCGGTGGCCGACGCGCCGGCCACGGCGGGGGCCGGCCGGGCGGGCGCCGATCGTGGGCGGGTCCACCGGCTCGACCCCGTCCAGGCTGGCCCGCCACCAGGCCGCGCTCTCGGGCGACCGGGGCATCGGCGGGCGCTGGCGGGGCACGACCGGCGCGGGGCGCTGCGGAGCGCCCGCGTACCCGGCGAACAACTCGGTGAGCAGGGTGTCCAGCGCGGCGCCGTCGACCACGATGTGGTGGGCGGTCAGCAGCACGACGGTACGGGTGCCGTCACCGGCCAACCGCAGCCGTGCCAGCGGGGCGGTACGCAGATCGAACGGTTCCGCCGCCGCGGCGGACAACCAGGTGTCCAGGTCCGGTGGGGTCTCGACGACCGGAGCCGGGGGGTGCGCCTGCGGCATCGTCTCGGCGTACGCCGTGCCGTCGTTGTCGGCGAACCGGGTGCGCAGCGTGGGGTGTCGGGCGACGAGCCCGGCGAACACGGCGGCGAGCCGACCCGGGTCCAGGTCGCCCCGGATGGCGACGGCGGCGGCGACGATGTACTCGGGGCTGCCCGGGTGCAGCCGGTCGAGGAACCACAGCCCGGCCTCGCTGGGCTCCAACGCCCGCCGGTCAGCGCCCGCCCCGGTGCCAGGGGCCTGCTCCGCCACCGCCGGCGCGGGCGCGAGCCCGGCGGCGGCCAACCGGCGCTGGAACTCGGCCATCCGCTCCGGATCGTTGAGTTGCAACGTCATTGCGGGCTGCCTCCGAATACTTCCAGCGCGATGCCCGCTGTCGGCCCGGCGCTGTCGCCGGCGATGGCCCGGATCTCGTCCGCCATCGCCGTGACCGTCCGTACCTCGAACGCCCGCGCGATCGGGAAGTCGATGCTGAAGATGCGCTCGATGGTCTCCACCACGTGCAGGAGCGCGATCGAGTGTCCACCGGCCTCGAAGAAGTCGGTGGTGGCCGACGGGACCGGGGCGTGCAGGTGCGCCTGCCACACCGCGGCGACCAGCCGGACGATCGGGTCGTCGCCCAGCGCGGCGGTCCGGTCGGGTTCGGCGTCGTCGCCCCCGAGCCGGGCCAGCAACGCCTGTCGGTCGATCTTGCCGTTCTCTGACACCGGTAGGGCCGGGACCGGCACGACGACCGGCACGGCCTGCGGGATGAGCCGGGACTCGGCCCAGGACCGCAGCTGGACGGCCAGGTCACCGGGTTCGGCGGCCGGATCGCGGGCGACCACGGCGGCGGCCAGCCGCGCTGTCCCGCCCTCGCCGACGAGGACGACCGCCGCAGCCTCGACCCCGGGGTGGGCGGTCAGGCACGCCTGCACCTCCCCCAGTTCGATCCGTACCCCGCGCACCTTCACCTGGTCGTCGCGGCGCCCGAGGAAGACCAGCACGCCGTCGGCACGGCGACGAACCCGGTCACCGGTGCGGTACATCCGGGCCCCGGCGCCCTCCGGGTCGGGCACGAACCGCAGGGCGGTGTCCCGCGGGGCGTCGATGTAGCCCCGGGTGACCAGGGGCCCGGCCACGTACGCCTCGCCCTCGGTGACCGGGCGGGCGTCGTCGTCCAGGACGTACAGCCGGCTCGGTGTGAGGGCCACACCGACCAGCGCCGATCCGGGTTCGGCACCGGCCTGGACACCGGCGCAGATGATCGTCGTCTCGGCCGGGCCGTAGAACACGCTGGGCCGGGCGCCGGCCGCGCCGAGCGCGGACAGGAGTTCGGCCGACACCGGCTCGCCACCGGTGCCGACGGCAACATCGCGTACGGCGTCAGGGTCCAGGCGGAGCACCTCCTGCCAGAGGCTGGGGGTGGCGAAGGCCGCGGCGGGCCAGCCATGTCCCCGTACGGTTGCGAACGCCCGTACCACCGAGGCCGGGTCGAAGGTGACCGACTCGGTCGGGTAGACGACCGGGCCGCCGCGCAGGGCCGGCCAGCACATTTCCAGCACGCTCGCGTCGAAGGTGGGCGCGGCGGGCCCGACCAGGCACCGCGCTCCCGCCCATGGGTCGAAGGCGTCGAAGGCGTCGAGGAACGCGGCGAGCTGGCCGTGCTCCACCACGACGCCCTTCGGCTCCCCGGTCGAACCGGACGTGTGGATGATGTACGCCGCCTCGGATGGCAGCGGGCGGTAACCGGACGCATCGGTGGGCCCGGCCCCGACGTGGTCCGCCGGGCCGGCGGGGGCACCGAGCGGCCAGGCGATCCGGGTCAACTGCGCCCCGCCGGTAGCGCCGTCCGTGGCGGGGACGTCGCCGGTGTCCCGGTCGGCGACCAACCATCCGGCGGCGCTGACCGAGGCGATCCGGCGCACCCGGTCCACCGGTGGGGTCGGGCCGAGCGGCACGTACACCGCGCCGAGCCGCCACAGCGCGTACGCCACCACCAGCGTGTCCAGCCGGGTCGCCAGCGACACCAGCACCCGGTCGCCGCGTTCGACACCCGATGCCCGCAGCCCGGCCGCCACCGCGCTCACCTGCCGGTCCAGCTCCGCGAAGTCGTACACCCGCTCGCCCTGCGCGACGGCCGGACCGCCCGGCTGCCGTGCCACCCGGTCGGCCAACCGGTCGACCACCCCGGCCGGGGCGGCGGTCCGCCCGACGTGGGTCTCGTCGCCCGGGTCGTCGCCCAGCTCCGCCACCAGCAGGTCCACCAGGTCGGCGGCCCGACGCCGGCCGACCTGGCCGGAGTCGAACCGGACGGCCAGGGTGTGCGCCCGGTCGTTGGCGGTGACGGTGAGCACCAGCGGCGCCGGCAGGCCGAGCGGGGTCGGCTCGAACCAGTCCACCCGCAGTCCACCCACGGTCGCGGCCTCGTGGCCCTGCTCCCAGCCCACCATCGTCCGGAACACCGGGACGGCCCGGTCCGGCCGCCGGTCGGCGAGCGTCGTCACCCGGTCGAAGGGCACGAACCGGTATGCGTACGCCGCGGCCAGGCTCTCCTGCACCCGGGCGAGGTGCTCGGCACGGGTGCCGCCGGCCGGCACGGCACGGACGGCTGCCGTGTTGAGGAACGGTCCCGGGATGCCGGCGCCCGTCGCGTCGCGCAGCGACACCGGCAGCCCGACGGCGAAGCCGGTGGAGCCGCTCCACCGGGCCAGCGCCCGCTGCCAGGCGGCCATCACCACCGAGTACGGGGTGACACCGTGGCGGCGGGCCACCGCGTCGGCGAGATATGCGTCGACCGGCACGGTGAGCCGCCGGGCCGCCGCGTCCCCCGGGTCCGGGCCGGCGGCCGACAGGTCGAGGTCGACCGTGCCGGCCAGCGCCCGTACGGCGTCGGGCAGCCGGTCGGCCGCCCGCCGGGTCCCCTCCTGCGCCCAGGCGGCGTCCGGGTACTGGATCACCGGATCCCGCTGGACCGGCTCGCCCCGCCGGGCGCGCCGGTAGTTGTCGAGGAGTTCCCGGACCAGGATGCCGACCGAGTCGCCGTCCACCGCGATGTGGTGCACCGCCAGGTGCAGAACGTGCTCACCGTCGTCGAGCACGGTCAGGTACGGCCGGAACCACGACTCCCGCAGGTCGAACGAACGCCGGATCTCCGCGGCCACGGCCTGGTCGGCGCCGCCCGCGTCCCGGGCGGTCCGGAGGGCGAGGTGACCGGCGAGGACGTCCTCGTCGACGCCGTGCACCTCGGCGCGGACCCCGTCGCCCCACCCGACGATCCGGCTACGGAGCACTCCGTGCCGTTCGAGCAGCGCGGTCAGGGCGGCCCGCAGCGCGTCCACGTCGAGCGGTCCGGCCAGCCGCAACGGGATCGGCACGACCTGGGCGGTCGGGCCCTGGAGCCGTGCGGCGAACCAGAACCGCTGCTGGGTGGGGGTCAGTGCCGTCCGGTCGCCGGGCTGTGGCCGGCGGGGCACCGGTGGGCCGTCGCCGGTGTCGTCCGGCCCGACCTCCGGCAGCGCGCTGATCGCCGCGGCCAGCCGGTCCGGCGTCGGGTTGGCGAAGACCGTGGCCAGGTCGACGTCGCGGTGGAATGCCTCGGCGCACCGGGCGGCGAGCTGCGCCGCGCTCAGCGAGTCCCCGCCGCAGGCGAAGAAGTCGCTGTCCACCTCGACGGTGGTGGCCAACAGCTCCCCGGCCAGGGCGGCCACCACCGCAGCCGCGCCGCCTGCGGACACGGGGGCGGCGGACACGGGGGCGGAGGCGGGCGCGGCCGGATCGGTGGTGCGCTCCCGCAGAGCCTGACGGTCGGGTTTCTCCCCGGCGCTCCTGGGCAGGTCATCCAGGACGTGCACCCGGCGGGGCGCGCCGACCTGCGGCAGCCGGCCGGACGCCGCGGTACGCAGCTCGGCCTCACCGACGGCGCGGCCCGGGCGGAGCACCACCCAACCCACGAAGTGCCGGTCCGGGCCGTCGGTGACCGTGGCCACCGCCTCGGCGACGTCGGGGTGGGCGCGCAACGCGGCCTCGACGTCACCGAGCTCGATCCGGACCCCCCGGACCTTCACCTGGTCGTCGGCGCGACGCAGGAACTCCAGTCCGCCGTCGGCCGGCGAGTGGCGGACCAGGTCGCCGGTCCGGTACAGCCGTTCCCCCGGTCGCGTCGGGTGCGGGACGAAGGCCAACGCGGTCGCCCGGGGATCGGCGAGGTAGCCGGTGGCGAGCGGCCCTCCGGCGAGCAGCTCCCCGACCTCCCCGGGGGCGACCGGGTCGAGCCGGGCGTCGACGACGAGGACCTCGTGGCCGGGTACGGCCGCGCCGATCGACGGGTACGCCGGCACCGCACCGTTCGCGGTCACGGACACCGTGCCGACCGTCGCGGTGATCACCGATTCCGTCGGACCGTACGCGTTGAGCAGGGCGATGCGTCGCGGGGCCGACGTTGCCCACCGGGCGACCGCCTCGGGGGTGAGGGCGTCCCCGCCGGCCAGGACGATGCGCAGGGCACTGCCGGCGAGGTCCGCCCAGGTCGCCTGCGGTGCGTCCGTGAACTGGGCGAACCACGGCGTGGGCAGGTTCGCCACGGTCACCTCGGTCCGCCGGGAGATCCGACCGAAGTGGGCGGGATCCCACGGCTGCTCGCCGCGCAGGACCAGGGTGGCACCGGCCAGGAGGGGCACGATGACCTGCTCGATGGCCGCGTCGAAGCCGTGCTCGGCGAACTGGAGGTACCGGTCGGCGGGGCGGACGGCGAGCCGCTCGACCATGCCCCGGGCGTGTCGGAGAAGGGTGCCGGTCGCGACGTGCACGCCGCGCGGCACCCCGGTGCTCCCCGAGGTGAAGATCAGGTATCCGGGGGCGGTCGGCAGCTCCGGACCGGGCCGGCCCGGCAGCGGGCGAACCGTCAAACCGGCGCCGCCCACGTCGGTGATCTCCCAGGTGGCCGCCGCCTGCTGTGCGACGGCGGCGCGACGCGGACCGGGCAGCCGCCGCGACAGCGGCACGTACACCGTGTCGGCGGCCAGGCACGCCAGCAGCCCGATCAGGGCCGGCACGCCCCGCGTGGTGTCCACCAACACCCGGTCGCCGGGTCGCGCCCCGGCCGCCCGCAGCCGACCGGTGAGGTCGTCGACCGCGTCCCGCAGGTCCTGCCGGGTCAGCGTCCCGGTCTCCCCGTCGACGGCCGTGCGGGTCGGGTCGGCCGCCGCGTGCCCGCGCAGGACGTCGAGCAGCTCCGCCCCCCCGGCGGGGTCGGCCCCCGGCCGTTCGGAGCTGGTCCGCTCCACATCGGACTGTCCGGGGCCGGGCAGCTCCGGGGCGGCTCGGCCCAGGTCGGACGGGTCGGGGTGGGCGGGGGGCGGGGTCGAGCCGATCAACTCGGCCAGCTGGGCGTGGAAGGCCCGGGCCAGCCGGGCGATCGTGGCGGGACGGTACAGGGTCGGGTCGAAGACGAGTTTGGTGTGATAGCGCCGGCTGTCGTCGGCGATCTCCAGTACGACCGGCATCTCGGCTGCACCCGGCGAGGGGGGTCGCGGGACGAGATCCATCAGACGCGGGTCGACGGAGAACTTGTTGAAGCACACGCCGAGGCCGGCGGACGGGCCGGCGGACGGGCCGGCGGACGGGCCGTAGACGCCGCGCCGGACCGCCTCCAGGGGTGCCTGGGTGGTCCCGAGTGCCCTCGCCACCGCCGCCGCGCAGGCCGCCACCGTGTCCCCGGCAGGAGCGAGCGGGTCGACAGTGACCCGGACCAGAGCGGTGTTGACGAACAGCCCCACTATCCGGGCCACGTCCTCGTGGTCGCGCACCGAGACCGGCATGCCCAGGACGAGGTCGGTACGGCCCGTCCAGGCCGCCACCACCCGGGCCCACGCGGCGAAGAGAAGCACCGTGTCGGTGGTCCGGCGGCCCTGCGCGGCCGCCCGGACCTCGTCGTGCAGCTCCGCCGGGAGCGCGACGTCGTGCTCGAAGGCGTCCGCCGGCACACCGACCAGCGGTGACGCGGGCCCATCGGCCGGCGCGGGGTCACCGGTCGGCGCGGGCCCATCGGCCGGCGCGGGGTCGGCTGGGACCTCGACGAGGTCGGCCGGGATCCGTACGGGGTGGGGGGCGTCGCCGAGTGCCGCCACCGCCCGGTCGACCTCCGCGCGCAGCGCGGCACGCTGCTCCGCCGAGTCGCGCCAGATCGCGTAGTCGGGGTAGTCCATCCGCGCCGACGTGGGCCGGCCCGTGCTCAGCGTCTCCGCCAGGAGGGAAAGGGAGTGCCCGTCGCAGGTGAGGTGGTGCACGGAGATCAGCAGACGGCCCTTCCCGTCCGGCAGTAGCAGGTGGGCGAAGCGGACCAGCGGCTCGTGCTCCAGGTCGAACCGGTACCGGGCGGCCCGGGCACGGTGCCGGGCCAGCTCGGCCTGCGCCGCCACCGCCGAGAGGCCGCTCAGATCGACGTAGGACACCGGGAAGTCGGCGGCGGGACGCAGTCGGATCGAGGGCACCCCCGCCTCGACCACGACGGCACTGCGCAGGGCGGCGTGCTGGTCGACCAGGGTGCGGCAGGCCGCCACGATCACGTCCCGGTCCGGCCAGACCCCGATCTCCGTACTGAGCGTGAAGACCGGCAGCGGGCCGGCCAGCCGGTCGGCGAACCAGAGCCGCCGCTGTGCCTCCGTCATCGGCAACAGGTCCGGATACTCGGAGAGCGGCGCCGGCCGCGACGGGGCCGGCGCCATGAACGACCGGCGTCCGGCGAGGATCTGGGCCCGCAGCTCCGCCCGGGTGGGTCGGTCCCCGCTCACGCCCAACCGTCCCCGGAGCCGGCAGTCTGGTCGACGAGCCTGTCCAACAGTGCGTCCAGCCGGCCGTCCACGAGGACCGCGATCCGACGCACCGTCGAGTGCTCGAACAGTTCGGCGACGGACAGTTGGATGCCGAACCGCTCCCGGGTCCGCGAGGACAACTGGACCGCCGTCAACGACGAGCCACCGAGGACGAGGAACTCGTCGTCGAGGCCGATCGGGGCGATGCCGAGCGCCTGCGCCCACAGTTCGGCGATGGCGCTCTCCACGTCGGTCTCCGGCGGGACGTACCCGCCGAGGTTCTCCGCGCGGGCGGTACCCGCGCCGGCCGTGGTGTCCTGGTGGGTCGTGACCGCGTCGGCGGAGAAGGCCCGCATCTCGTCGATCCGCTTCTGGAGCGGACCCACCGAGGTGATCAGCTGTGGCTGGTCCGGCACCGCGAGCATCCGGCGGAACAGCTCGATCCCCTGCTCGCTGCTGATCAGCATCAGCGAGTCACCCGACGACGACCCGGTCGGCCCACCGGCCGCCGCCGGGCGGGTCGGTGGCGCGTCGACGGAGGTGGGGGCCGCCCCCGCCGCAGTCTGGGCTCGCAGGATGTAGCTGTCCACCATCACGCAGACCCGCCCGTCGCGGTCGACGATGACCTCGTCGACCTCGATGAACTCGGGTCGGTCCGGGTCCTGCCGGTGCGTCTGCAGCACCCATGCCTCGGCCGGGATCGGCGAGTACACCCGCACACCCGCGTACGAGAACGGCAGGTAGCTCGCCGCCGCGCCGGACAGGCCGTGGGCGGCCTGGTCCAGCAGGGCCGGATGCAACCAGAGCCGGGGGTCGGCGTCATCGGCCACGAGCCGGGCGAGCCCGGTGTCCCCGTCGCGGAAGTACTCCCGGACCACGTCGAAGTACGGGCCGAAGGCCACCATCCCGGAGGACTGCCGTCGGGCGTCGACGGCCGGCAGCGCGGCCCGAACCCGGTCCAGGTCGACCGCCTCACCGGCCAGTTTGTCGATCGTCCGCAGCACGCCCTGGCAGTGCACCGTCCGGGGGCCCGCCCCGTCCGCCCCGACCGTGATCTCGAACGGGGCGCCCTCGGCGGCTCGCTCCGGCGCGAACGACAGGGTCAGGGTGAGCGGGCCGGTGACCACGATCGGGTCGCTGAAGAGGAGGTCCTGGATCCGCACCGGCACCTCGCCCAGGGCGTGGTGGGCCGCCGCACGGACGGACTCCAGGAGCATCGTCGCCGGAACCACCGCCGCGCCGGCGATCCGGTGCTCCATGAGGGCCCGGTGTCCGTCCGGGCGCAGCATCCCCTGGTACCGATGGGTGCCGTCCGCCTTCACGGTGACCGACTGCAGGAACGGATGGTCGAGGGGTTCCGTCCGACCGCCCTGGCTGATCGCCCGCAGCGCCTGCACCCCCTGGGATGCGCCCTGGTCGGCCACCATGCCGACCTCGCGCCAGCCGACCCAGTTCATGGAGACGACCCGGGGACGGCCCGGCCGGTCGGCCACCGAGTTCGCGAACGCGTCCATGAACAGGTTCGCCGCGGCGTAGTCACACAGGCCGTACCCGGAGGTGACCGCGATGATGGACGAGCACAGCGCGACGAAGTCCAGTTCCGGATACTTCTCGGTGGTGAGTTGGTCGTACAGCGCCAGGACCGCGTCCACCTTCGGACGCAGGACCCTCGCCGCGTTCTGCTCGTCGTGCAGGGCGAGCAACTGCCCACCGGCCAGCCCGGCGGCGTGGACGATGCCGTGCACGGCACCGAACTCCGCCACGGTCTCCCCCAGCACCGCGGCCAGGGCGTCGGGGTCGGTGATGTCAGCGGCGACCACCCGCACCCGGGCGCCGAGGCGCTCCATCCGCAGCACCGCCTCGATCCGCCGGCGCACCGTCTCGTCGGTCCCCGCCGCCTCGGACAGCTCCGCCCACCGGGCCCGCTCCGGCAGGCCGGTCCGGCCGACCAGGACCAGCCGGGCCTGTTCCGTCTCGGCCAGCGACTCGGCGATGGTGACGCCGAGGCCGCCGAGACCACCGGTGATGACGTAGACCCCGCCGGGGCGCAGGGCGGACCGGTGGACCGGCCCGTGTCGCAGGGTGGCGTACGACCTGATCGCCCGCCGGTGCCCGCGCACCGCGACCACCTCGTCGGCGGGATGCCGGATCTCGTCGATGAGTCGGGTCGCGAGCACCCGCGCCGGGCCGATCCCGTCCAGGTCGATGTGACGTACCGTCACCAGCGAGGCCTCCCGCGGCAGCGCCCGGAACGGACCCAGTGCGGTCGCGCTGAACGGCACCGCCTCCTCACCGGCCACGGAGAACAGCCGGCTGGTGACCACGACCAGTTCCACCGGGTCGCGGACCACGTCGAGCAGGGCGCAGGCCAGGACGGCGGCCCGCCGGTACGACTGATGCGCCGGGGTCGGGTCGGTGCCGGTCGGGTGCCCCTCCGGGCCCGGCACGTCGTAGCCGACGACCACCCGGTCGGGTGCCTGACCGCTGTCCCACAGCTGCTCGATGACCGCCCGGATCTGGGTCGGGTCCTCCGGGTCTGCCTCGAAGACGCCGAAGTCCTCGATCAGCGCCGGCCCCGCGTCGAGCCGGGTCACACTGGCGCCGTGGGCGAGGGCCGCGGCGGCGACCTCGGCGGTGAACGTCGGGTCGGTCCCGAGGACCAGCCAGTGCTCGCCGAAGACGTCCGCGGCCCCGGCGGTGCGCGGCGCCTGGGTCCAGACCGGCACGTAGAACGGGGTCTGCAGCGGTTCGTTCGGGATCTGCTCGGTCTCGGGCACCACGGTCCTGGCGGTCGGGTCGGGGTCGACCCAGTGCCGCCGTCGCTCGTACGGGTACCCGGGCAGCTCGACCCGGCGGGGCGCCGGCCCGGTGCGGACGGCGGCCAGGTCGACCGGCACCCCGGCGGCCCACAGCGCCCCGGTGGTCGTCAGGACGTGGTCCCGCTCGTCGGTGCCCTCCCGCACGGTCGGCAGGCTGCCGGCCCACTGCGGGGTCATGCCCTGCGCGATCGCGGTCTGCCGGGCGAACGCGCCGAGCGCGCGTCCCGGGCCGACCTCCAGCAGGAACGGGTTTCCCCGGCGGATCAGCTGGGTGGCCGCGGCCCGGAACCGGACCGGCTGGCGCAGGTGCGTGACCCAGTAGTCGGGGTGGGTGACCTGCTCCGGGTCGGCCCAGTCGCCGGTGACGTTGGACAGGAACGGCACGGTGGGTGCGGCGAGCCGGGTCGCGGCGACCACGGCGGCGTACTCGTCGAGGATCGGCTCCATCATCCGCGAGTGGAAGGCGTGCGAGGTGCGCAGCGGGGTGCCGGTGATCCCGATGTCCTCCAGCTCGGCGGCGAACCGGGCCACCGCCTCCTCGGTGCCGCTGACCACGCAGGCCGACGGGGAGTTGTCGGCGGCGATCTCCAGGTCCGGCGGGAGCAGGTCGGCCGCGGCTTCGACGCCGACCGGCAGGGCGAGCATCGCGCCCGGGGCGACGGACTGCATGAGCCGACCCCGGGCCGCCACCACGCGCAGCGCGTCCTCCAGGGAGAAGACCCCGGAGATGGCGGCGGCGGCGAGCTCACCGACGCTGTGCCCGATCAGCGCGGCCGGTACGACTCCCCGGGCCTTCCACAGGGCGGCCAACGCCCATTCCAGGGTGAAGATGGCCGGCTGGGTGACGGCGGTCTGGGCCAGGGCGGCTTGCGCCGCGTCGTCGGTCGGGTCGGCGTGCAGGAGGGTGCGCAGGTCCAGGCCGAGCAGGGGGGCGAGCAGGTCGCTGCAGGCGTCGACCGCTTCCCGGTACGCGGGCTCGGCCGCGTACAGCCCGCGCCCCGTCCCGGGGTGTTGGGCGCCCTGTCCGGGCAGGAGGAAGGCGACCTCGCGGTGACCGGTGACCGGGACGGCCGGGTGGGAGCCGGCGACCCGCAGCCGGTCCACCGCCTCCGTCGTCGACCGGGCCGCCACCGCCCGGCGTACCGGGTGCGTCGTGCGCCCCTCGTGCAGGGTGAACGCGACGTCGTCGAGGCGGACGTCGGCGGTCTCCAGGTGCGCCGCGAGCCGGTCCGCGACGGTGGCGAGCGCCTCCGGCGTACGCGCGGAGAGGGTGAGCAGGTGCGGCCCGACCGGATCGGGCCGCTGCTCGGGCTCCGGTGCCGGAGCCACGAGGACGTGCGCGTTGGTCCCGCCGATGCCGAACGAGCTGACCGCGGCGACCCGCCGGGCCTGACCGGTCCACGGCTGAGGCTCGGTGGCCAGCCGGAACGGGCTGTCGTCCAGCGTGATGGCCGGGTTCACCGGTGCCCAGTTGATCGTCGGCGGGATGACTCCCTCCCGGACCGCCAGGGTCGCCTTGATCAGTCCGGCCACCCCGGCGGCCGCTCCGAGATGCCCGACGTTGCCCTTCACCGACCCCAGCGCGCAGTAGCTGGCCTCGTCGGTGTCCGCCCGGTACGCCTGGGTCAGCGCGTCCACCTCGATCGGGTCGCCGACCACCGTGCCGGTGCCGTGGGCCTCCATCAGCCCGACCGCCCGGGCGGTCAGCCCCGCGCGTTCCAGGGCGGCGCGGACCACCTTGATCTGCCCGTCCACGCCGGGCGCGGCGAACCCGGCCCGGAGGTTGCCGTCGTTGGTGATCGCCGAGCCGAGCAGGACGCCGTGGATGAGGTCCCCGGCGGCCTGCGCGTCAGCCAGCCGCTTGAGCACCACCACCGCTCCGCCGTTGGAGAAGATGGTGCCGGAGGCGTCGGCGGAGAACGGGCGGACGTGGCCGTCGGCGGAACGGATTCCCCCGGCCTCGTACACGTAGCCCACATCCAGGGGGAGGTCCACCTGGACGCCCCCGGCCACGGCCACGTCGATCTCACCGAGGAGCAGGGCCTGCACCCCGAGGTGCACGGCGACCAGGGAGGTGGAGCAGGCGGTGTACACGGACAGGCTCGGTCCCTGGAAGCCGAGCTTGTACGACACCAGGGGGGCGATGTAGTCGGGGCTGTTGCCGATGCGGATGCTCATCCCGCCGGCCGCGTCGGCCACCGTCGGGTTGGCCTCGATGTAGTCCTCGCGATAGTCGCTGGCCGCGCTGCCCCCGTACACGCCGACCCGGCCGAGGTGGCCCGCCGGGTCGTGCCCGCCCGCGGTCAGGCTGGAGTGGGCCAGCTCCAGGAAGAGACGGAACTGCGGGTCGGCCAGGGCGGCTTCCCGCGGACTGAGGCCGAAGAAGTCGGCGTCGAACAGGTCGAGGTCGGCGGCGCCGGCGTAGACCCGCCGGTACTCGGGCCGGGTCAGAGTCGACTCCTTGACGCCCCGCAGGCGCGCGACTTCGTCGTCGGTGACGGCCATCGCCTCGTGGCCGTCGAGGATGTTGCTCCAGAAGATCTCGACGTTGTCCGCGCCGGGAACCCGGGCGGCCATCCCGACGATCGCAATCTCGCCCTGCTGTGTCATGTCTGTCTGGCCAATCCTTCGTTGCGCAGTGGATCAGGAGGCGGTGGCCGTGCGTCGAACCGCGCCGGACTGCGCGTCGAGCAGCTGCGTCATCGCAAGGGTTCGGTAGAGGTCGTCGGAGTCGATCAGCTCGGCGTGGGTGCCACGGGCTCGGATCCGGCCATCGTCGAGGAGCAGGATCTGCCGGGCCATGGTCACTGTGGAGAGTCGGTGCGCGATGATCAGCACGGTGCTGACCCGCGCCACCTCGGCGATCGCGTCGCGCAGGCTCAGCTCGTTGAGCCCGTCCAGGGCGGAGGTCGCCTCGTCCAACAGCAGCACCCGGGGACGGCGCAACAGGGCCCTGGCGATCGCGATGCGTTGCCGTTCCCCGCCGGAGAGGTTCATCCCCCGATGCCCGACCAGGGTGTCCAGGCCGTCGGGGAGGCGACTGACGAGATCGTTCAGCCGGGTCTGTTCCATGGCCTCGGCGAGTTGGGCGGCGGAGGCGCCCGGCGCGGCGAAGAGGAGGTTCTCCCGAAGGGTCCCGGACAGCACGGGCGCGTCCTGCTCCACGTACCCCAGGTCCGCGCGCAGCTGCGGGATGGACAGGTCACACACGTTGCGGCCGGCGAACTCCACCACACCGGAGTCCGCCTCGTGGAAGCGCTCCAGCAACGCGAACACCGTCGACTTGCCGGCGCCGGAGGGGCCGACCAGCGCGGTCATCCCGCCCGCCGGCACCTCGAAGTCCACTCCGGACAGGATGTCCGGCCCGTCGGGGGCGTACCGGAAGTGGACCGCGCGGAAGGCGACGGCGACCTCGGCGGACGGGCCGTCGCCGGGGTACCGGCCGACTGCGCCGTCCGGAGCGATGTCGACGGCCGGGGCGCTTCGCCCGGCGCCGACGGTGGACTCCCGGTCGTCCGGCTCGGTGGAGAGCGCCTCGACCTCCTCGACGCGGCGCACGGCGGCCATCCCTGCCTGTAGTCCGCTGACCCCCTGCACCAACTGGTTGATCGGTGAGTACAGGTAGAACAGGTACATCAGGAAGGCGATCAGCGACGACACCGGCAGGCTGCCGTCGGCCACCCGGGCACCGCCGATCCCGAAAACGGCGAGGAAGGACAGCTGAACGACCAGTCCGGACGCGGAACCGGCGATAGCGCTCCACCGGGCGGCGGTGATCCCCTCGTCGCGGGCCGTGTCGACCGCCCGGTGCATCACCCCGGCCTCGCGCCGCTCCGCACCGTTGGCCTTGATGGTGCGCAACGCGCCGAGAGCGCGTTCCAACTGGCCGCCGATGTCGCCGAGGGCATCCTGCGCCCGCCGGTTCGCCGCGCCCAGGCGCGGCATGACCAGGGCGATGGCCCCGCCGACCAACAGCATCACGGCGGCCACCACGCCGAACAGGACCGGGTCCAGGTAGGCCATGAACCCGGCCATCCCGAGCAGGACGACCGTCCCGAGCACCAGGTCCACCAGGTCGTTGGTGGTCGCGTGACGGAGCAGTGTGGTGTCGGCGGTGACCCGGGAGATCAGGTCGCCGGGGGGCGTGGTGTTGAGCGCACCGACCCGCAGCCGCAGCAGCCGGGTGACCAGGCCGGACCGGACGTCGCGGACGATCTCCTCGGCGGTCCGGTCGATCAGGTACCGGCCGGCGGCGGCGACGGCGGCACCGGCGAGCACGATCCCGCAGAGCAGGAGGCTCAGCCCGAGGATCGGTCGCCCGGAGCCCAACCGATCGACGAATTCCCTGGCCAGCAGCGGTGTCGCCAGGGCTGCGGCGCCGCCGGCGGAGCTGACCACGGTGCCGACCGCCAGGACCCGACGGTGAGGACGCACGTACCTGAGCAGTTGCCGGAAAGCCGAGGCGGCGGGCGGGTTTGAGGCCATGAGGATCCGTGAGCCCCCTTCCTAAAAATCGACGGAGAGTGGCTACACTTTCTCCCGAGCATGCGGGTAGATCCAGATAACTAACCGTCAATAAGTCATCAAGTTGGGGGCACGGCCTTGGCGGAGGATCCGAGTCACGACGCGCCCGCGTCAGCCGCCTCACTCGCCGGCCTCGTGCGCGCCCTACGCAGACGGGCCCTACTTACGCAGGAAGAACTAGCCAGCCTCTCGCGGTTGAGCGTGGGCACGATCCGCGGTCTCGAAACCGGCCGGATCCAGCAGCCGCACACAGGCACACTTCGCAAACTGGCCGACGCGCTTACTCTCAGCGACGAAGAAGCGGCGGGGTTGATCACAAAATCGCGGACACTTCCAACACGGACAGTGACGGATTTGATGCCGGGCCCGGTGCCGGCGCAGCTTCCGGCCGGCATCCCCTCGTTCGTCGGGCGGGCGGAGCCGATGCGGCTGCTCGATGCCCAGCTGACCGCGACAGAGGGCGCGACGGTCACCCTGGCGATCGTGGGCAGCGCCGGAATCGGCAAGACCGCCCTGGCCGTTCACTGGGCCCACCGGGTGCGCCACCGGTTCCCCGACGGCCAGATCTATCTCAACCTGCGCGGGTTCGACCCGCACCACAGCCCGTCGACGACCGGCGCGGCCCTCCACAGTCTCCTTGCGGCGTTGTATCTCCCGCCGCACCAGATGCCGACGAACCTGGACGCTCAGGTCGGCCTGTACCGGACCCTGATGGCCGACCGTCGGATGCTGATCCTGTTGGACAACGCCCGCGATGCCCAGCAGGTCCGTCCCCTGCTGCCCGGGTCGGCAGGCTCGCTGATCCTGGTGACCAGCCGGGACCGGCTTTCCGGCCTGGGCACCGCCGACGGCGCCGACCTGCTGACGCTGTCCCGCATGCCACTGATCGAGGCCCGGGAACTGCTCGCCCGCCGGCTCGGTGCCCTACGGGCGGGTGCCGACCACCCGGCGCTCGACGAGATCATCGGGCACTGCGAGGGGCTGCCCCTGGCACTGGCCGGCGCAGCCACCTTCGCGAACCGGCATCCCAGCACCTCACTCGACTATCTCGCCGTGCAGCTGCGCAACGCGCGCCGGCGACTGGACGTCCTCGCCGACAGTGATCCGGCGACGAACATCCGTTCGGTGTTCTCCTGGTCGTACGCGGCGCTCACCCCGGACGCCGCCCGGTTGTTCCGACTGCTGGCCCGCCACCCGGAGAGCCGCTTCACGACGAGGAGCGCTGCCGCCCTCGCCCTGGTCTCTCCGACCAAGGTGTACCCACTCGTGTGCGAGCTGACGCGGTTGCATCTGGTCGAGGATCACCCCGACTACTACGTACTGCCCGAGTTGCTGCGTGCCTACGGCGAAGAACTGACCTACCCCGCGCTGCGGGCGTCGTAGTCCCGCCGGTCGTGTTCGGTCGACGCCCGCCGGCAACGGCGGGCCGGAAGGGGGCAGGGTGATGCGTCTTCACGTGGGCTGCGCGATGTGGACCCACAAGGCATGGCAGGGGCGCCTGCTGGCGCATCCACTTCCGCCCCACGAGCGCCTGCGGCACTACGCCGGTTGGTGCGACGCCGTCGAGGGGAACACGACCTTCTACGCGACCCCGACCAGGGACACCGTGGCCTCGTGGGCGCAGCAGACCGACCCCGACTTCCGCTTCGTGCTCAAGCTGCCGAAGCTCATCACGCACGAACGACGCCTCGTCGACGTCGACGGGGCGCTTCGGGTCTTCCTGGACGCGATCGAGCCGCTCGGCCCACGGGCCCACGCCCTGTGGATCCAGTTGCCGGGGTCGTTCGGCCCGGCTGACGTCGCCGTGCTCGCCCGCTTTCTGCGCCGGCTCCCCAGTTCCCACCGGTACGCCGTGGAGGTCCGGCACCCCGCGTTCTTCGACGACCCGCGCTCGACGTCGCTCCTGGAGGAGGCGCTCGCCGCCGCGGCTGCCGAGTGGATCCCGTTCGACACCACCGCGTTCTTCCAGAGCCCTCCGACCAGCGACGCGGAACGGGAGGCGTGGACCAGGAAGCCGCGCATGCCGCTCCGATCGCGCGCGCTGACCGACCGGCCGATCGTCCGGTATCTCGGCCGCGACGACTCCGCCCGGACCGTGGAGGGCTGGCAGCAGTGGATCGACGTCACCGTCGGATGGCTGCGCGAGGGCCGCACGCCCACCATGTTCGTCCACACCCCGGACAACGCCGAGGCGCCCGTGCTCGCCCGCCGCTTCCACGACGCCGTACGGGCCCGCGTACCCGAACTGGATTCACTGCCCCAGCCGATACCGGTCGAGCCGATGACCCTCTTCTGACAGCGAGGATGCAGGTGAGTCCCGTCCCCCTGCAATGTGGACTCCCGCGCTAGGCGGGGGGAAGTATCACGACGTGCAGCTGTCGGGGCCCGTGGACGCCCTCGACCCGGTTGAGTTCGATGTCACTGGTGGCGGAGGGCCCGCTGATCCAGGTCAGCGGGCGGTGCGGAGCGACCCGGGCGAGGGCGTCCGGCACGCTGGCAACGACCTGATCGGCCCGCAACACGCAGACGTGCACGTCGGGCAGCAGGCTGATGATCCGGCGGCCCTGGTCCGGGTCGGCGTCGAGGACCACGGTGCCGGTTTCGGCGACGGCCACGGCGGCCGCCGTGACGACCCCGTCAACGGCGGCGATCTGTTCCGCGGTGAGGTTCTCGTCGATCACCGTGGCAACACTGTCGGGCAGCCAGTGGCGGGGCAGTCCGGGCGGGATCACGATGCGCCGGCCGCCGAGGATCCGGCCGATCACCTGCGCGACCTCGCCGCCGGCACACCGATGGACGATGGCCCGGTAGTCGGTCAGCCGGTGGACCAGCAGGTCGAGGTCGGCGGCGGAGCCGGCGGGCCGGTACTCGCGTGGCACATCGACCGGTGTTGCCGGGGTGTCGCCGAGGGCGGCACGGATCCGGCCGAGCACAAGCTGGCGTGAGTTCACCGCTCGGCCCACCACTGGCGGAAGGTCTGCGATGGCGGCTGCGGCAGGTCGCGGCTGCTGGTCCAGCCGTTCAGCGGTGGGGGCAGGGCGCGGCCGGCGACCCGGGTCAGGCCCGCGGCCCGCTGCGCGGCCGCGTACAGCGCCGGGTGGTCCATCGTGTACGCGGCCGCGGCCATCACCGCCGCTTCGGCGCGCGGGTGGGGGACTTGGCCGCGCAGGTGCACCAGCAGTTCCGGAATGTTGATCATAACGGGGCAAGCGTCGTAGCAGGCGCCGCAGAGCGACGAGGCATACGGCAGGGAGGCGTTGTCGGCGACCCCGGTCAGCTGGGGGGACAGCACCGCCCCGATCGGCCCCGGGTAGACCGACCCGTAGGCGTGCCCCCCGGTGCGCTCGTAGACCGGGCAGACGTTGAGGCAGGCGGAGCAGCGGATGCAGTGCAGCGCCTGCCGGCCGACCTCGTCGGCGAGCACCGCGCTGCGGCCGTTGTCCAGCAGCACCAGGTGCACCTGCTGCGGCCCGTCGCCGGGAGTGACCCCGGTCCACATCGAGGTGTACGGGTTCATCCGCTCCCCGGTCGACGCCCTCGGCAGCAGTTGCAGGAACACCCCGAGGTCCGCCCACCGGGGGATGACCTTCTCGATGCCCATCACGGTGATCAGGGTCTCCGGGAGGGTGAGACACATCCGTCCGTTGCCCTCGGACTCGACCACCGCGAGGGTGCCGGTCTCGGCGACGGCGAAGTTCGCCCCGGACACGGCTACCCGGGTGCTCAGGAAGATCCGGCGCAGGTAGCGGCGGGCGGCGGCGGCCAGGGCCGCCGGCTCGCTGGTCAGCCCGGGGTCGACGTCGGGCATCTCCCGCCGGAAGATCTCCCGGATCTCCGCCCGGTTGCGGTGGATCGCCGGCACCAGGATGTGGCTGGGTCGGTCCCGGCCGAGCTGCACGATCAGCTCGGCCAGGTCGGTCTCCACCGGTTCGATCCCGGCCGCCTCCAGCGCCTCGTTGAGGCCGATCTCCTGGGTCGCCATCGATTTGACCTTGATGACCCGGTCGCTGCCGGTCGCGGCCACCAACTCGGTCACGATCCGGTTCGCCTCGACCGCGTCGGCCGCCCAGTGCACGGTGCCACCGGCCGCGGTGACCGCCGCCTCCAACTGTTCGAGCAGCTCCGGCAGGCGGGCCATGCTGTCGGCCTTGATCGCCGATCCGGCGGCGCGCAGTTCCGCCCAGTCCGGCACCTCGTCGATCACCGCCCCCGACTTGGCCCGGATGGTGGTGGTGGCGTGGCGCAGGTTGCGGCGCAGCTGCGCGTCACCCAACGCCCGCCGGGCCGCCGCGGGGAACGGCTCGTCGCCACGCAGATGTCCCACCCCGCGCGGCGCCGTCGCCGGCATGCCCAGGAACGTGCGGCTCACGATCGCACCTCCAGCCGGTCCCGCTCCCCCGCCGCCTCCGAGCCCTCCGTGCTTGCCAGGATCTCCGCCAGATGCACCGTGCGCACCCCCGCCCTCAGCCGGGACAGGCCACCACCGATGTGCATCAGGCACGACGCGTCCCCCGCCGTACACACATCAGCCCGCGTCGCCAACACATGACGCATCTTGTCCGCCAGCATCGCCGTGGAGGTGTCCGCGTTCTTCACCGCGAACGTCCCACCGAACCCGCAACACTCGTCCGCCTGCGGCAACTCCACCAGATCCAGACCCTGCACCGCACGCAACAGGCGCAGCGGCCGATCCCCCACCCGCAGCATCCGCAACGAATGACAGGTCGGGTGATACGTCACCCGGTGCGGGTAGTACGCCCCCACGTCCGTCACCTCCAGCACGTCGACCAGCAACTCCGACAGCTCGTACGTGCGCCGGCCCACCTCCTCCGCCCGACCGGCCAACCGCTCGTCGCCGGCCCGGCGGGCCAGCATCGCGTGCTGGTGCCGCACCGAACCGACGCAGGAGCCGGACGGGGCGACCACCACGTCGTACGGGGCGAACACCCGCACATGCCGGCGCACCAGCCGCAACGCCTCGTCCGGGTAACCGGTGTTCACGTGCATCTGCCCGCAGCACGTCTGATCGGCCGGGAACACCACCTCATGCCCCAGACGCTCCAACAACCGCACCGTCGCCTTCGCCGCCTCGGGAAAGAGAGTGTCGGCGAGGCAGGTCACGAACAGGGCGATGCGCATGTCCACCCACCCATCCTGGTCTCGGCGGCCCGCCAGGCAGCCTCGTCGCCGCGCGACTCGTACCGCACGACGTGCTGGGTCTCGCGCAGCACGGCCCGCAGGGCGGCCAGGTCGCCGCCGATGATACCGGCGGTGCGGGCCTGTACCAGGACGTTGCCGAGCGCGGTGGCCTCGACCGGCCCGGCGAGCACCGGCAGCCCGCAGGCGTCGGCGGTGAGCTGGCACAGCAGTTCGTTGCGGGCGCCACCGCCGACGATGTGCACGGCATCGACGTGCCGGCCGGAGAGCTGCTGCGCCTGGCGGACGGCCCGCCGGTGCGCCAGCGCGAGGCTGTCGAGGATGCAGCGGACGGTGGCGGCCGGGGTGGTGGGTACCGGCTCGCCGGCGTGCCGGCAGGCGTCGGCGATGCGCGTGGGCATGTCGCCGGGCGGCAGGAACGCCGGGTCGTCCGGGTCCACGACGGAGCGGAAGGCCGGTTCGAGAGCCGCCCGCCGCAGCAGATCGGGCAGGTCGGGGCCACCCCAGGTACGCAGCGATTCCTGCAGCAGCCACAGACCCATCACGTTGCGCAGGTAGCGGATCGTGCCGTCGACGCCGGATTCGTTGGTGAAGTTGGCCCGCCGGCTCGCCTCGGTGAGCACCGGGGCGTCGAGTTCGACTCCCACCAGGGACCAGGTGCCGCAGGAGATGTAGGCGAAGTGGTTCCCCGCCGCCGGCACGCCCACCACCGCCGAGGCGGTGTCGTGCGAACCCACGGCCACCAGCTGCGGCGAGCCAGGCAGCCCCAGGTCGGGCAGGACCGGGCCGATCCGGGTGCCCGGCTCGCGCAGCGGCGGGAACAGCTCGCTGCGGATGCCGGCGTCGGCCATCAGGCCGGTGGCCCAGGCCCGCCGGCGCAGGTCGTACAGCTGGGTCGTCGAGGCGTTGGTGATCTCGGCGCCGAGCTGGCCGGTGAGCCAGTACGCGATGAGGTCCGGGATCAGCAGCAGCCGGTGGGCGATGTCCAGCTGCGGCGTGCCGGCCGCGGCGGCGAGCTGATAGAGCGTGTTGAACGGCAGTTGTTGCAGGCCCGTGGTCGTGTAGAGCTGCTCCTCGCCCAGCTGTTTGGCGACCCGCTCGGCCACCCCGTCGGTGCGGCTGTCCCGGTAGTGCACCGGGTTGCCGAGCAGCGCGCCGGAGGCGTCGAGCAGCCCGTAGTCGACGGCCCAGGAGTCGACGCCGATGCTGGTCACCGGCCCGGCGGCGCGCAGGCCGTCGAGGATGCCCCGATAGAGGGCGAGGATGTCCCAGTGCAAGGTGTTCCCGACCCGCACGGGTTCGTTGGGAATGCGGTGCACCTCGGCCAGCTCCAGGTGGGCCGGTCCGACGTGGGCGAGCATGACCCGGCCGCTGGACGCGCCCAGGTCCACGGCGGCGAGGCGGACGCTGCTCACAGCACTCCCCGCCGAGCTGCCCACCCGACCGCCTGAATCGGGGCGGTCACGCCGGGCCGGTCGCAGATGGCCCGGATCCGCCGGCGCACGGTCCGTTCGGACATCCCCGATCGGCGCGCCACCGTCTCCAGCGGCACCCCCGTCGCCAGCAACCGCAGCGGCCGAAGGTCCTCCTCGTCGAGCACCGGATTCTTCACGAGCCTCGTCGTCCTCATCCCGCACCATGCCGGGTCAGCGGAGGAAGGCCGCAGCGACGCCGGCGTCCACCGGGATGTGCAGACCCGTCGTGTGGGACAGCTCGCCGCCGGTGAGCGTGAAGACTGCGTTGGCCACGTGCTCGGGCAGCACCTCGCGCTTGAGCAGCGTGCGTCGGGCGTAGAACTCCCCCAGCTCCTCCTCCGGCACCCCGTAGACGGCGGCACGCTTGGCGCCCCAGCCGCCGGCGAAGATGCCGGAGCCGCGGACCACGCCGTCGGGGTTGATGCCGTTGACCCGGATGCCGTAGCCGCCGAGTTCGGCGGCGAGCAGGCGGACCTGGTGCGCCTGGTCGGCCTTGGCGGCGCCGTAGGCGACGTTGTTCGGGCCGGCGAACAGGGAGTTCTTGCTGGAGATGTAGACGATGTCGCCGCCCATTCCCTGATCGATGAGGACCCGAGCGGCCTCCCGCGAGACCAGGAAGGAGCCCTTGGCCATCACGTCGTGCTGTACGTCCCAGTCCGCCTCGGTTGTCTCCAGCAACGACTTCGACAGCGACAGCCCGGCGTTGTTCACCACCAGATCCAGGCCGCCGTAGGCGAGCACCGCCGCGCGGACCGCGGCGGCCACCGCCTCGGCGTCGGTGACGTCCACCGGTACGGCCACCGCGACGTCCGGCCCGCCCAGCTCACCGGCGACGGTGTCGGCGGCGGCGGCGTCCCGGTCGGTGACGACCACACAGGCGCCCTCGGCGGCGAGGCGGTGGGCGATGGCCCGGCCGATGCCCGAGCCGGCGCCGGTGACCAGGGCGATCCGGGTGGCGAGGGGCTTGGGCTTGGGCATCCGGGCGAGCTTGGCCTCTTCGAGGCCCCAGTACTCGATGCGGAACTTCTCGGCCTCGTCGATCGGCGCGTACCGCGACACCGACTCGGCGCCGCGCATGACGTTGATGGCGTTGACGTAGAACTCGCCGGCGACCCGGGCGGTCTGCTTGTTGGCCCCGAAGCTGAACATGCCCACCCCGGGCACGAGGACGACGGCCGGGTCGGCGCCGCGCATCGGCGGGCTGTCGCCGGTGGCGTGCCGCTCGTAGTAGGCGCGGTAGTCGTCGCGGTAGGCGGTGTGCAACTCCGTGAGCCGGACGATCACGTCTTCGAGCGGGGCGGTGGGCGCAAGGTCGAGCACCATCGGGCGGACCTTGGTGCGCAGGAAGTGGTCCGGGCAGGAGGTGCCGAGCGCCGCGAGCGCGGGGTGCCGTTCGCGGGCGACGAAGTCGAGCACCACGTCGCTGTCGGTGAAGTGGCCGACCTGCGGACGGTCGGTCGACGCCAGGCCCCGGAGGACCGGCGCCAGCGCCGCCGCGCGGGCCCGCCGCTCGTCCGTCGGCAGCGGCTCGTATCCGTGGATCACCGGGCCGAACGGCTCGGCCCGGCCCCGGTCGTCGAGGTACGCCTGGATGGTACGGATGATCTCCAGCGAGTTGCGCTCGCATTCCTCGCTACTCGCCCCCCAGGCCGTGATGCCGTGCCCGCCGAGGATCACGCCGATCGCCTGCGGGTTGGCCCTCGCCACGGCGGCGATGTCGAGGCCGAGCTGGAAGCCGGGCCGCCGCCACGGCACCCACAGCACCCGGTCGCCGAAGATCTCCTTGGTCAGCTCCGGCCCGTCGGCGGCAGCGGCGATCGCGATGCCCGCGTCGGGGTGCAGGTGGTCGACGTGCGCGGCGTCGACCAGACCGTGCATCGCCGTGTCGATCGACGGCGCGGCCCCACCCCGCCCGTGCAGGCAGTAGTCGAACGCGGCGACCATCTCGTCCTCCCGCTCGACGCCCGGGTAGACATCGACGAGGGCCCGCAGGCGGTCGAGCCGGAGCACGGCCAGGCCGGCCTCGGTCAGCGTGCCCAGGTCGCCGCCCGAGCCCTTGACCCAGAGCAGCTCGACGGGGCCACCGGTCACCGGATCGGTGGCCTCGCCCCTGGCGGAGGTGTTGCCGCCGGCGTAGTTGGTGGTGGTCGTGTCGGCGCCGAGCCGGTTGCTGCGCGCGATGAGTGCCTGTACCTCGGGATGCATCGTCTTCACGTCTCCTGTATGCGTTCTCGGGTGGTGGTCAGGCGCCCCAGCCGGCCTGCTGCCCGCCGGCGCGTTCGGCGCGGATGCGCTCGAAGTAGCCGGATCGGGCGTAGGCGGCGATCGGGTCGGGGTCCAGGCCCGTCTCGGTGCGCAGCTCGGCGAGGAGCGGCCGCACGTCGGTGTTGTAGGCGTCCATCAGGACCGCGTTGGCGCCGAGCACGTCACCGGCCTGCTGCGCGGCGGCGAGCGCGTCGGCGTCGACGAGCAGGGCCTTGGCGGTGGCCTCCTGCACGTTGAGCACCGAGCGGATGATCGCGGGGATCTTCGGCTCGATGTTGTGGCACTGGTCGAGCATGAAGGCGATGCCGGCCTCCGGGCGCAGGGCGTCGCCACGCACGATCTCGTGCATGATGCGGAACAGCTGGAACGGGTCCGCGGAGCCGACCATGAGGTCGTCGTCCGCGTAGAACCGGGAGTTGAAGTCGAAGGCGCCGAGCTTTCCGGCGCGCAGCAGGAACGCGACGATGAACTCGATGTTCGTGCCCGGCGCGTGGTGTCCGGTGTCGATGACGACCTGCGCCTTCGGCCCGAGCTCCAGGCAGTGTGCGTAGGCGGTGCCCCAGTCCGGCACGTCTGTGGTGTAGAAGGCGGGCTCGAACAGCTTGTACTCCAGCAGCATCCGCTGATCCGGACCGAGTCGGCCGTACACCTCCCGCAGTGCGGCGGCGAGGCGGTCCTGCCGGGCGCGGATGTCGTCCTGGCCCGGGTAGTTGGTGCCGTCGGAGAACCACAGTTTCAGGTCGCGCGAACCGGTGGCGTCCATGATGTCGACGCACTCGAGGAGATGGTCGGTCGCCTTGCGTCGCACCCGCGGGTCCGGATTGGTGACGCTGCCGAGCATGTAGTCCGGGTCCTGGAACACGTTCGAGTTGATCACGCCGAGCGCTACCCCCAGGTCCGTCGCGTGCTTCGCCAGCGCGGCGTAGTCGTCGACCTGGTCCCACGGAATGTGCAGGGCCACCGTGGGTGCCACCCCGGTCAACCGGTGCACCGTCGCGGCGTCGGCGATCTTCTCGTACGGGTTGCGGGGCACACCTTCCTGGGGGAAGACCCTGAAGCGGGTGCCGGAGTTCGCGTACGCCCAGGACGGGGTCTCGATGCGCTGCGCGCGCAGGGCCTGCTTGACTCCCTCCTCGGTCGGCGCGTCGGTCTGGGTCATGGTGTTTCTCCCGTCTGGGCGGCGAGCTGCGCCGCTAGGTTGAAGACCTCGTCCAGTGGCCGCATGGCACGGTCGGCCGTGCCCTGGTCGAGGTCGAGGAAGAAGGACGCCATCTCCGCCTGCCAGCGGGCGTTGACGTCGCGGGCCTGCATGGCGGCCTGTGCCGCCGCGAAGTCGTCGGTCACCAGGAACCCCACGAGCAGGCCGTCTTCACGGAGGAAGAGGGAGTAGTCGCGCCATCCGCACTCGGCCAGGGCGGCGAGCATCTCCGGCCACACGCGCGCGTGCCGGGCCCGGTACTCGTGCAGGCGGGCGGGATCGACCTGCAAGGTGAAGCAGACGCGGGGCATGGTTCTCCCATCGGTGCCTCCCCCGGGCGGTGCCGGCGCGACGGGCGCCGGCACCGCCCGGGTGGACGGTCAGAACTGAAACTGGTCGATGTCGCTCTTGTCGAAGACGGTGGGCGGGCCGAGGACGACCACGCTGAACTCGCCGACGCCGTCCAGTACCAGCAGCGGAGCGCCGTCCGCGCCCGGTGCGCCGGGGTTCATCCGACCTCCTGAATCGTTTCATTTGTTGTGCTTGGACCGTAGGGGCAGGCATTCACGCCGTCAAGGGTTTCCCGGCGATTCCTCGCCTGCTGCCCGAGCGGACCTACAAGGCGGGTCCGAACCGCTCCTACAACAGCACCCGGGGCGCGCCGACACCGTCCGCTGGCTAGATGAAACGTTTTAAGCGCTATAGACTCCCGGCCGTCAACCGGTCGGACCCGTTTCGACCCGCCGGTACGGCAGCAGGAGACACCGCGACCGAGGTGCCCGCACTCCGACCGCGGGCCGCAACCAACCATCGCACCGATCGTCGAGGGAGCCATGGCAGCGGCGAACATCAAAGAGGTGGCCCGGCACGCCGGCGTTTCCGTCGGCACGGTGAGCAACGTGCTCAACCGGCCCGACACGGTCGCCCCCGCCACCCGCCGGCGGGTGCTCGAGGCCATCACCGAGCTCGGCTACGTCCGCAACGACTCCGCTCGCCAACTGCGCGCCGGACAGAGTCGCACCATCGCCATCGTCGTACTGGACGTGGCCAACCCGTTCTTCACCGACGTGGTGCGCGGTGCCGAACAGGTGGTCGAGGAAGCCGGCGCCATGCTCGTCGTCTGCAACAGCGGCGAGGACAGCGCCCGGGAACGCCGGCACCTGGAACTGCTGGAGGAGCAGCGGGTCCGTGGCGTGCTCATCACCCCGGTCCATCACGGCTCCCAGCCCAACCTGGAGAAGCTGGTCGACCGTGGTATTCCGGTGGTGCTCGTCGACCGGGGCTCGGGCCGGACCAGCCGCTGCTCGGTGGCCGTCGACGACGTGCTCGGCGGCCGGCTGGCCATGGACCACCTGCTGGACCAGGGCCACCGCCGCATCGCGTACCTCGGTGGCCCGTTCTCCATCGCCCAGGTCGCCGATCGGCACGCCGGGGCCGCCGCCGCCCTGGACGATCGCGGTGACGGCGCCGAACTGCGGGTCGCGACGACCACCAGCCTGACCGTCGCCGCCGGACGACGCGCCGCAGAGGACCTGCTGGCCCTGCCCGCCCGGCAACGTCCCACCGCCGTCTTCTGCGCCAACGACCTGATAGCGCTCGGCGTGCTGCAGGAGGTGACCACCCGCGGCATGCGGGTGCCCGCCGACGTGGCCATCGTCGGCTACGACGACATCGAGTTCGCCGGCGCGGCGGCGGTGCCGCTGTCGTCGGTGCGTCAACCCCGCGAGCAGCTCGGCCGCACCGCAGCGCAACTGCTGCTGGAGGAGGACGAGTCCGGCGAGACGCACCGGCACCGACACGTGGTGTTCCAGCCGGAGCTGGTCGTGCGCCGCTCCAGCGACCAGCAGCGACGAACCCAGCGTGGGCGGACAGGCGCGATGGCGCCGGCCGCGCTCCCCCGCGCGGCCGGCGCCGTCGACGTCGTCCGGCGATCGCCGCGGAGCTGCTGACGAACCGCGGTCGACTCGGTGGTCTCCGCGCCGGGGGGCGAGGTCGTACCCGGCGGCCGGTCCGAATGCAACGCGAGGTGATGACCAGAAAGGCCGGGGCGCGGTCGTCACGACCGCGCCCCGGCCTTCACTTACCTGTCAGTAGCTCCCGAGGTCGAGCCAGGGCCCGTTCCGGTCACCGGGCTCCTGGTTGCGGGTCCACCACTGCGCCTTCCACAGGTGGCCGTCGTGGGCCACGATGTCGCCGCTGGTGTAGATCCACGAGTTCGTCCACGAGGCGTGCTTGCCCTTGGGGGTCTCCACCGGGACGCCCACCTCGGCCCAGGCGCCCCAGGGGGAGACGCCAGGCACTTCGGCACGCGTCGACCACTGGGCCTCGTACGCCCGGTCGTTGTGGATCACGCGGGCACCCTTGCGGTACTCGACGGTGCGTTCCCAGTTGGGATGGCGGACCAGAGCCTTCAGGGCCGTGGCCAGCGCCCGCTCAGCCTTGTCCACCTCGTACTGGTAGGGGTAGGCGGCCACAGCGACCGTCCTGGCCTTCGCGAGTGCCTCGGTGAGGCCCGCCCAGCTGTCGGCCGTGTACTGCGGTTCCGACTTGCCCTCGGCCTCCGCGATCCGCTTCCGCAGTGCCTGCCGGTCGCTGGCCGGTGTGCCGAAGGCTTCGATCTCCGCCACCTGCATGAGGTAGCCGTCGGCCGCATGGCCGCCCGTGCGCAGCTTGCTGCTGACGACCCGGACGAAGGCGGCGCGCATGGGCTTGTCCAGGGTGAACACCCGTGGCTTTGCGGTGCTGCCGTCGTCACCCGTCACGTCGGCGATGGTGGTCCACTCGCCGCCGTCCGTTGAGAGCTGCACCTTGTAGTCGACCGCGAAGGCGCCGATCGCGTGGACCTTCACCTCGCTCACGTCGTAGTCGGCGCGCAGCCCGACGACGGCCCACTCCTGGGCGTTGGGTGTCGTGTGTCGCCGGATGTTACTGGTCCAACCGTTGTCCGTCCGCCCGTCGACCAGGAACTTGGAGGCATAGCCCCACTGCTCGTAGGTGCTGTCGGGGGTGGTGGAGGACACGACCACCGTCTTGTTCTTGGCGATGTTCTGGCCCTCGACGTACGGCGGTGGCGCGGGCGTGACCGGCGGGGACTCGGGCGCCGCGGTGCCGCCGTCGTCGTGGTACACCTCCAGCTCGGCCAACGCCGCGGCGTAGCCGCCGCCCCACCGGTTCATCTCCTGCACGGCGATCCGCACGTAGCGGCCCTTGGTGGCGTCGAAGCTGTAGCTGAGCGGACCGGCGGCGCGGCCCTGACCGGTGACGGTCTTGACCGTTCGCCACGACTCGCCGTTCGTCGACACCTGGATGGTGAAGTCCCGCGGGACGGTGCCGCCGTAGTCGATGGCGGTGCCCGCCGGGTAGAGGTCGATCCGGTTCAGGGTTTCTTCCCTGCCGAGGTCGACGGTGAGGTTCGCCTTCCGGGAGGCTTCGGTGGCCGGCGTGCTCCACCCGTTCACGGCGCCCTGCGCGAAGCGCTGCCCGTCGGTGACGCTGGTCGGCGACCAGTCGCCCCCGCTCTGGGTGCTGTCGGCGGTGACCGGCTTGTGATCGGCGATGTTGACGTTCACCGGAGTCGCGCGAGCGTCGTAGTCGTAGCCGGCGGGGAGCGCGTAGAGGACGGCCTCGCCCTTGTCGAACTTGCGGTTCAGGGCACCGTTGTCCAGCGCGACGCCGACCGGCTTGCCGGTCTGCCGGCTGATCTCCTCGAGCGAGCCGATCCCGGTGCCGAACCGCAGCGAGACGTCCTTCGCCTGGGTGAAGCTGTTGTTGACGACCATCACGTAGTTGCGGCCGTTCTCGCGGTCGCGCATGTACGAGAAGGTGAGGTCGTCCTTCGACTGCGCCCGCACCAGGAAGTCCGCCGGCACCGCCTCCTGGCCCCAGGTCTGACCGTTGAGGTAGACCTCCTTGGCGTCCAGCCTCATCAGGGTGGGCCCGAGGGCGTGGATCTCGCTGTTGAGCTGCTTCACCGGCTCGAACAGCTCGGTCTTCTGACCGTCAGCGGTCATGATGGCGTCGGTGAAGACCTCGCCGCGGTTGGTCGGCGTCCACCAGGTGAAGTACGAGAGATTCTTGTACCCGTACGCGAGGGCCATGTTGGCCTCGTAGCGGATCTCGGTCGGGTTCATCCGCCGGAAGTTGCCGGGAACCCCGACAGCCTGCAGGTACTGCGCCGTCTTGACGTTGTTGGCCAGCCCGACCTTCCGCACCGTGTTCATGTTGTTCAGGAAGCCGGTGTAGTCGAGGCTGTTCTCGGTCCAGCCGAACGGGTACCGGTCGTACATCAGGTAACCACGCTTACCGACCTGGTCGAGCCACCCCTGCGTCACCCGCGCGTACTCGGCCTCGGACCCGTACACGAAGCTCGGCAGGAAGTTCAGGTGGGCGTCGTACTCGGGCGCGACCTCCTTGATGGTGTTGAACACCCGGGCGAACGGGGTCGGGTCGTACGGCTCGTCCACGATGAAGAACCCGCCGACGCCCGGGACGTTGGTGTATCCCAGCACCTCCTGCCGGATCTGCTCGTCGGTCATGTTGACCATGCCGGGCCCGATGCGGCCGTCCTGGACCATGATCTGGAAGCCGTTCTTGTGCGCCAGCCGCGCCATCTCCATGTTGATTTCCTTGGAGGTGTGCAGCTGGGTCGCGAGCACCAGGTCGATCCCCGCGTCGCCCAGGTAGCTGTACTGGGTCTCGTTCACGTGTTCCGTGGTGGGTGGCCAGAAGGCCGAGATCACGAATTTGTCCTCGACCCGTTCCACCTCGTTCCGGACCTCGACCGGGATCGACTTGGACCTCTCCAGCTGCGGCGCGGCCATCGTGATCACCGTCTTGCCCGGTGCCACGGCGGTCACCACGCCCGAGCCGTCAACGGTGGCCACACCCACGTCGGACGAGGTCCAGACAAGCTTCGGGGTCCCGCTGGGCGCGGTCGCCCGGTGGGGTAGCCGTTCGACGGTCCCGGTCTCCAGCAGCAGCGCGGGCTTCTCGATGGACAGGATCGTCTCGTTGAGCCCGCCGAAGACGGCCAGTTCGGAGAGCTGTACGAGGTATCCGTCACCGGTCGCGACGCCGTTGCGGCGGGTGACGTACAGCCGCAGGAAGCGGCCCTCCACGTCGGCCAGGTCGATGACCTGGGGCGCGGTGCGGCCGGCCGCGTTGCCGGTGCTGGTGAAGACGCTGCGGTACTCGTTGCCGTCGGACGACACCTCGATGCGGTAGTCGGCGGGGAAGCTCTTGTCCCTCGGGAACACGACGACGCGGTCGATGTCGTGTGACGCCCCGAGGTCGTAGCTCGCCCAGGCCGCCGTGGTGGGGACCTGCACCTTGTCGTACGGGTTGGTGCTCCAGCCGTCGGCCTTGCCCGCCACTCCGTTGTTGAGCAGCGACATGGCCCAGGACTCGTTGGCCATCTCGTAGCTGGACGAGGACGTCACCCTGGCGCTCGCGGCCACGTTGGTCGTGCCGTCCGGGGCGTAGCCGGGAACGTCGTACGGGTCGGCCGGGATGTTCGACGCCGACGGGGCCGCCGATGCGTGGGTGGGGGCGTTGACCAGCCCCCAGGTTGTCGTCGCCGCGACGATGAGCCCAGCGGCCATCATGCGGCGGAGAGTCGCGCGCAAGACTGTCCTCATTTCCTGGTGGACGTGAAACGCCTAGCGATAGGCGTGAGGGGTTGGCTAGGTGCGGAGGGTGGGCGCGGGCTAGCGGAAGGTGCCTTGTGAGACCGAGCCCTCAAGCCGGCGCTGGAAGATCACATAGATGGCGAGTACGGGAAGGACGGTCATCACGACCGCCGCGAACAGGGCGCCGAAGTCGACCGCGTAGCCGGCCCTCGACGCGAACACCGCCATGCCCTGCGTCAGCACGTAGTTGTCACGATCGGTGTTGAGGACGATGGGCAGTAGGAACTGGTTCCACAGCCCGAGGAAGTTGAAGATGGCCACCGAGGCCAGACCGGGTTTCGCCATGGGCAGCATCACCCGGAAGAACGTGCTCCACTCCCCCGCGCCGTCGATCTGCGCCGCCTCGTGGATCTCGTCCGGCAGCGCCTTGAAGAACGAGTGCAGGAAGAAGACGGTGAACGGAAGGGCGAACGCGACGTAGGTCAGGATCAGGCCCGGCAGGGTGTTCAGCAGCCCGAAGTTCCGCAGGATAAAGAAGAGCGGCACGATCGCGAGGAACAGCGGGAACGTCATCGAGGTGAGCAGCGCGTTGTAGATGAGCCGGTTGCCCGGGAAGCGGAACCGCGCCAACACGTACGAGCACATCGCGCCGAGCAACATGACGATGAACAGCGCGGTGCCCACCACGATGACCGTGTTCAGGAAGTAGCCGCCGATTCCGGCGCCCGTCCAGGCGGCCACGTAGTTGTGGAAGCTCCACTCGCTGGGCAGCGAGAACGGCGACGCCAGGATCTCACCGGTCGACTTGAACGACGACATGACCGTCCACAGGAACGGGACGATGACGATGACGGCCCAGGCGACGAGGAGGGTGTGTGAGGTCGTCGCGACGGCGATGTCGCCACGGCTGGCTTTCCGGCGACGTCGAGACGGCGCGGGGGTGGCCGAGGTTGCCGGGCGTGCCTTCTCGGCGGTGAGCGCGGTCATGTCCGCTCCTTCCCGTCGGCACGTCCGCCGGTCAGGCGGTCGGCCAGGAACACGATCGCGGCGAACATCAGTGTCACCACCGCGAGTACCACGCCCATGGCGGTCGCGTACCCGAACTGCCCCTTACGGAAGGCCACGGTGTACAACTGCTGGCTCATGGTCAGCGTCGAGTACTCGGGCCCGCCGGTGGGGTTCAACGCCTGCATGTAGATGAACGCGTCGAGGGCGATGATGCCGAGGTAGACGTACGCGGTCCGTACGCTGTCCCGGATCTGCGGGATGGTGATCGAGAAGGCGGTGCGGAAGCGACCGGCACCGTCCAGGCGCGCGGCCTCGTACGTCTCCGCCGGGATACCTTTGATCGCCGCGACGAACAGCACGGTGTAGAAGCCGACAAAGCTCCAGATGATGACGAAGATCGACGCCGGCAACGCGGTGGTGGCCTTGCCGAGCCACGGGAAGTCCGCGAACCCGTCGAGGCCGACTCCGGCGAGAAGGCCGTTGAGCAGCCCTCTCGACGGGTCGTACACCTGGGCCCAGATCAACCCGACGGCGATGGCGGGCACCGTGTACGGGAAGAACGAGACAACCCGGTAGAAGCTGGACCCCCGAAGGCCCCGCACGGTTCCCGTACTCGGGCCACCGACGGTCACCATGCTGGCGATCGCCAGAGCGAGCCCGATGGTCACGATGGGCACGACGATCGCGAGCAGTACGTTGTTCCGCAGAGCGCGCAGGAAGACATCGTCACCGAAGAGCCTGACGAAGTTCTCCAGACCGATGAAGCGCATGTCCGGCGAGAAGCCGGTCCAGTCCGTCATCGCGAAGTACAGCGCCTGGACGAACGGCGAGATCACGAAAATCGCGAAGATGGCCAGGGGAAGCACCAGGAATACCGCCATGAAGCTCACCCGGTCGAAGGTGAGCTTGCGGCGGCGCTTGGCGGCACGCCGGCCGCCCAGCATCGTCGTACCTGTCATCGCATTCAGCTAACCTTGATCTTCTGGATGGACGAGTCGTTCGCGATCTTGTCGCTCACGGACTGCAGGCCCTTGGTCATTCTGGCGACGTCGAGGTCGCCGGCGAGGAACGAGTTCCACAGGACCAGTTGGTCGGCGCCCATCCCGTAGTAACCCTCGGAGACGAAGTCGAAGATGTTCTGGCCGGCGGCCTCGAGCATCTTGGTCTGCGAGACCAGCGCGGTCGAGCCGTAGCCGTCGGCCGGTACGGTCCCCTTGACGATCGTCGGTGCCAGCCGGGTCTTCGAGAAGTTGGCGGCGGCCTCGTTGGAGAGCATCGCGCGCAGCACCTCCTTGCCACCCGCCGGGCTCTTGCCCTTGACCGGCACGATGAACGGTTCGCCGGCCGCGGCTCGCAGCGCCTCGAACGGCAGCGCCGGGCTCGTCGACAGGGTCGGCACCGGCACACCGGTCATCCGGAAGCCCGCCTTGGTGGCCTTCTTCATCTCGTTCTCGATCCAGCCGCCCGAGCTGTACAGCAGAGCCTGCTGATCGTTGCTCCACTTCGCCTGCGCGGCGGTGAACTGGGTGCCTGCGCCACCGGGCACGATGTAACCGGCCCGCACGATGTCGTGGATCTCCTTGAGAACGCCCTGGACCGCCGGGTGTGACCACGCGTTCGGCGCCAGGTTCTCCAGGGCCAGGCGAACCTCGTGCCCGCCCTCCTTGATCGCCGAGTCGACCAGCGTCCAGTGGTAGTAGTTGGCCGCCTCCTTGCCGAAGACGAACAGGTACTTGCCCTTCGCCTTCGCCTTGGCGCCGAGATCCTTCGCCTCGGCCCAGGTCTTCGGCGGGGTCCAGCCGTTCTCCTCGAACAGCGAGGCCGAGTGCCAGAGCGAGAAGACGGTCATCACGTAGTTCAGCGCGACGAACTTCCCGTTGAACGTGCCGGGCAGCTTGACCCCCGGGTAGAGGCTGTCCGCGATCTTCGTACCGCCGTAGTTGGTCGCGTCGAGGACGTCGTCGAGGGTCTCCAGCTGGTCGACGATCGTGCTCAGAGAGATCTTGCCCGCACCACCGTTGTTGATCAGGTCAGGCGGGTTACCGCCGACGAACCGGGGCTGGAGTTCCTGGGCGATCTCCGTCGACGGCTGGACCTTGATCTTGATGCCGCTGTGCTTCGCCTCGGCCAGGCCGCCCGCGAACGTGACGTAGTCGTAGCCGTAGCCGCCGTTGAAGATGACCGCGTCGACTTCGGTGTTGGCGGCCAGTCCGAACGGGTTCTGGGCGCTCGTGGCACCGGTGGTCGACGTGCCCTTGGGTTCGTCGTCGCCCGGCGAGGCGCACGCGGCCAGCACACCGGCGACGGGGACCAGCGACGTCGCCAGCGCGCCCCGCAGGAACAGCCGGCGATTGAATGGTTTCAATTCAGAGGACATGGGTGGCTACCTTTCGATGGGCCTTGCTGTCTGCGATTTCTAAGGCCGTGGCGGTCCGCTGCGGCGGCGGGCTGCCCGGGATTACGCGACGGGCTTGATGCGCGTCCCGTAGCGCCGCTCCAGGGCGCCGTTGTGCTCGTCGCCGCCGGGAATGTTGGCCGAGATGTACAGCGGCGGCACCTGCCCGGCCGCCCGGATGCGCTCCGCCGCGCCGATGGTCAGCAGCTGCGCGAGGTAAGCAGCGGTGATCGACGAGACCGCCCCCACCCCGAGCCCGTCACCGAGGCCGAGGGTGGCGTCTCCGTACGGAGCACGGTTGTCCAGGACGATGTCGGCGACGTCCGAGAGTCGCTTCCCGCTGGGATGCTTGGGGGCGACCGCGTTGGTGTGTTCGAGGCTGGTCACGGCGATCACCGGATGCCCTTCGGCCTTGGCGCGCAGGGCGAGCCCGACGATCGAGCCGTTCACGCCCGAGTTGGAGGCGATGAGGAACACGTCGGCCGGGTGCATCTCGTACAGGTCGTAGAGCTCGTCCACGATGCTGTTGTCACGTTCCAACTCGGCACCGACGAGGATGGAGGCGTCGCTCCGGTCACCGAACAGGACCAGGTCCCGCAGCGCGATGGCGTGACTCGGGATGAACCCGCCGGCCCGGCCGGCGATCTCCATCGCGAAGGCCTCGGAGTGACCGGTGCCGAAGGCGTGTAGCACGCCGTCGTTCTCGATCGCGTTGACGATCAACTCGATCGCCCCGTCCAGGCCGCCCGAACGGGCCTCCTCGTCGATGGCGCGGAGGCGGCTGGAGACATGCGTGGAATAGTCACGGAAGAGGGTCGTCATCAGGAAGGCGTTCCGTTCGTCGGGGAGGCGGTCGCGGTACGCGGCGGCCGGGACTGGGTTTCGCGATGGGTGGCGATGGCCGCAGCGGTCCGGGCCAGCGTGGTCGTGGTGCGTTCGAAGTTCTGTTGCGCGACCATCAGGTAGAGCAGGTCGAACACGAACAGCTGGGCGTGCTGCGCGGCGAAGTCCCCGGGCTGGAGGTATTCGCCGGGCGCGTAGCTCTGGATGTGCATGTCGGCGGCTGCGGCGAGCGGCGAGCTGGGATCGCTTGTCAGGGCCACGGTGAGCGCGCCCTGCGAACCGGCGAGCGCCAGCATCTCCACTGTCTCGCTGGTGCGACCGCTGTTGGAGATGCCGATCGCCACGGCGCCCTTCCCCAGCAGCGCGCCGCTGGTGAGGCCGAGGTGCACCTCGGTCCACGCATGCGCGTTGATCCCGATCCGGTACAGGCGCTCATGTATGCCGGCGGCGACGAGCCCACTGCCGCCGATGCCGTAGATGTCCACGTGCCAGCTGGCGGCGATGGCGGCGACGACCCGTTGCAACAGGCCGAGGTCGGCCAGATCGGCGGTGGCCTGCAACGCGCCGACGTGTGCGTTGAGCAGCATCCGCAACACCTCGGCGGGGTCCTGCCCCGGGTGGAAGGTGTGCCCGATCACCTGCTCCCAGGTGTCCTGCGCGCTCGACCGCCCAAGGTCGGCCGCCGAGCTGACCCGCAGGGGCAGGTAGCCGCCGTAGCCGATCAGCCGGCAGAAACGGGTCACCGTCGCCGCCGAGGTGCCCGCGCGCTCCGCGAGTTCGGTGATCGACAACTGGAGCGGCAGCTCGGGGTTCTCCAGGAGGAGCTGACCGATCTTGGCCATGGACTGCGTCATGTGTGACAGCTGCGCCCGGATGCGACTGCTGACGCCGAACTCGGCAGTCGTTTGTGCCGGGGGTACTTCAGCCGAAGACATGATGATGAAAAGTCCTATCACTGTTAGCTTTGGTTCGTGAAAACTAATTGCAGGATCTCGGTGGGGGCAATGAACCGCAGGTCACGGGTTGGTAACGATGCCTGATCTGCTCGCCGTCGACGCCGGCGGCACCTCGACCCGTAGCATTGTCGTCACCGCCGAGGGCCGGTGTCTCGGCTACGCCCGCACGGGCAGCGGAAACCCGACCTCCGCCGGCCCCGTACACGCGGCCGCTTCGGTGGCGGCCAGTGCCGCGGCCGCGTTGGCGGCCGCCGGCGTGTCAGGTGAGGAGATCGGCGGGGTCGTGTTCGCCATGGCCGGCGCGAGCCCGCACATGGACGTCGAGTCGTTCACCGCGCCGCTGAAGGCGCTCGGCATCACCGCGACCCCGGTCGTCGAATCGGACCTGCTGGCCACCTTCTTCTCCGGCACGTACCGGGAGGCCGGCTACGCGCTCGTCGCCGGCACAGGCGCGGCGGCCATCAGGGTCGAGCGGGGGCGGATGATCGCCACCGCCGACGGGCTCGGCTGGCTGCTCGGCGACGACGGCTCCGGCTTCTACATGGGACATCGGGTGGTCCGGGCGGCGCTGGCCGAGCTCGACCGCCGCGGTCCGGCCACCGCGCTCACCGGACTACTCCTGGACCAACTCGGCCAGGCCGGGGGCCATGCTCCGGATCCCGACGGTCGCCCGGCCATCGTCTCGTACGCGCTCGACACCCTCTACGCGATCCGTCCGGTGCAGCTCGCCCAGTTCGCGCACCTGGCCTTCGAGGCCGTCGGCGACGAGATCGCCGACGAGATCGTCCGCGACGCCGCCGACGCGCTGCTGCGCACCCTCGACGCGGTGGTCACCCCCGGCCTGAGCGGCGTGATCACGCTCGGCGGCGGCATCCTCACCCGGCACCGCACGCTGGCCGACCAGATCGCGGCCCGGTACGCCCGGGACGGCACCACTGCGGAGGTACGCATCGTCCCCGACGGGGTGGTCGGCGCGGCCGTGCTCGCCCTCCGGCAGGCCGGAGCGACCGTCGACGAGGTCGTCTTCGACCGGCTCGCGACGACACTCGCGACGCTGCGCTGACGTGTACCTCTGGACGGTCAGGACGATCGGGGCGGGTGAACCATGTAAGAACGAAACCAGGGGTCCGTCCGGGCCCGACTGAAGACTGACGGCAACCCGGACGGCAAGCTCAATCCGGGAAGTGTCAACGCCAGCCGTGCACCGCGCTCTGCGCCACCAGTAGACGCGCCGCGATCTCCGGTACCGACACGCCCCGCGCCAGCCAGCCTGCCTGCCTGCCGCCTCGGAGTGTGCGAGGAACCGCCGTTTGAGCTCCGCTGTGCGCACCAGCCACCCCAGTCTGCACAGCGTTGGCTATTGCATATTATTAGCAACTGTGGAGAAGCGTTCCGGCACCCCGAGGCCGATCACCCGCTACGGCAACCCGGTCCTACACCGCCGCTGCGCACCCGTGACCGTCTTCGACGATGCGCTCGCCGCACTCGTCGACGACATGTTCGCCAGCATGTACGCCGCCCACGGGGTGGGCCTGGCCGCCAACCAGATCGGCGTCGACGCCCGGATCTTCGTCGTCGACTGCCCCGACGCCACCGGCGCCCACACCATCGCCCACGTGATCAACCCCGTCCTACACCTGCCCGAACAGCGGGAACTGGTCCTCGACGACGAAGGCTGCCTCTCCGTACCCGGTCAGCACGCCGAACTGGCCCGCGCCGCCACCGCCAGCGTCACCGGCGTCGACCTGCACGGCGCCCCCATCCGGCTCGACGGCACCGGCACCCTCGCCCGTTGCTTCCAGCACGAGGTCGACCACCTCGACGGTCTCGCCTACGTCGACCGGCTCCCCGCCCGTCAACGCAAACAGATCCTCGCCGACAGCGCTGAACACCCCGGAGTCGGCACCGGCACCCCGACCGGGGACTGAGGTGCCGATCGTCCTCGGCATCGGGACCTTCTGCGACGAAACCGGCGTCGCCGCCAACAGCAGAATCCGCGCCCTCACCCGACAACGCTGCGCCGAAGCAGGCATCCATCTCCGGGTTCCCTCACCTCGGCTCTGCACAGACAACGGCGCGATGATCGCCGCCGTCGGGGACCTCCTCGTACGGGCCGACGTACCACCATCGCCCCTGCAACTCGGTGCCGATTCGTCCGCGCCTCTGGCCCGAGCCCTGATCGGCAACACCTCATCCGCTGGCCGGCCGTCACCCAGCTGATCGTCCTGGCGCACCGTCGGTGGCGGAGTCGGCGAGCGCGCGGCGCAGAGCGAGGCGGTGCTCACGCCGGATCTCGGCCCGCCGGAAATCCCGGTACTCCTCGTCGGTCTGCGGCAGCAACGGCGGCGCCGGCCGCGGTCTGCCGTCGTCGTCGATCGCGACCATCACCAGGTGGGACGTCGCGACCATCGTCGCCGGCACCGCCCGGTCCCACCGGTCGGCGGTCACCGTGACCGCGACCTCCATCGAGCTACGTCCGGCCCAGGTGATCCGGGCCCGCACGTGCACGACGTCACCGACCCGAACCGCCTGCAGGAAGCCGTCTCGTCCATCGCCGCGGTGACCGCCGGACCGTCGGAATCCCGGCGGCGACCACACCCGCCACCGAGTCGATCAAATTGAGGATCCGGCCACCGTGCACCGTCCCCATCAGGTTCGTGTGGTGCTGGTCCATGATCTGCGACAGCGTCGACTCCGACGCCGACGGCAGACGCCCCACCAAGGCAGTGGACATCGCCATCCGGTCCTGGGACAGCGGCACCGCCGGAGCACAGGGGACAGCGATCGGCACACGCCGGTGGCGCGTTCGTCGCTCGTCCGGCCCTCCCGCGAAGCCGACGGCAAGCGTGCACGATCGTGCACGCGACGCGGGCAGGTCTTCGGACTCGCGGGCACAACCGGTCTCCCGGTCTCCTACTGGCCATCGCTTCCCAGACCCCACCGGGTCCAGTGCTGTTGACAGCGGTCGTTCCCGCTCACCGCTGCGGGGCGGTCCCGGAATCCCACCGGGTTCCCTCTTACGACACCCCACCACCTGGGCAGGATGAACCAGCGCTGAGGCCGAGCCTAGTCGGACACCTGCCGTGACCCGAGGTGGCCCGCAACCGCCCTGGTGGGTCACGTCGGAACCAGGGCCTCGCCCCTGGACGGTCAACCTGCAGGGCACCCGGCAGGAGCGGAGTTCGGGGTCGTACGTCATCGGCAGGCGTCGCGTGGCACGGCTCTGCTTGCCCACCGATGCTGACCAGCACGGCCTCAATGTCCCTCCCTGCCGGTGTCGACGCCGACGCCTCTCCTTCGTGGAGGTAGGTCTGCCTTACCGGACAGCCCGGATCATGATGTTGCAAGATAGTGGCAATAGCCAAAGCCAGGCAGAAGAAGGAAGGCAGCAATGGCGATCTACACGCTTCCCGACATGCCCTACGACTACGGTGCGCTCGAGCCGGCGATGTCCGGCCAGATCCTGGAGCTGCACCACTCCAAGCACCACGCCGCGTACGTCAAGGGCAGCAACGACACCCTCGACCAGCTCGCCGAGGCCCGCGACAAAGGCGACTTCAGCACCCTGGTCGGCCTGGAGAAGACCCTGGCGTTCAACCTCTCCGGCCACGTCCTGCACTCGATCTTCTGGAACAACCTGTCCCCGGACGGCGGCGGACGCCCCGACGGCGAGCTGGCCGCCGCCATCGACGAGCACTTCGGCTCCTTCGACGCGTTCGCCGGGCAGCTGTCGACCGCGACCAAGGGCGTGCAGGGCTCCGGCTGGGGCATCCTGGCCTGGGAGCCGCTGTCGCAGCGGCTGATCGTGGAGCAGGTCTACGACCACCACGGCAACGTCGGGCAGGGCTCGACGCCGCTGCTGGCCTTCGACGCCTGGGAGCACGCCTACTACCTGCAGTACAAGAACGTCCGGCCGGACTACGTCGACCGGCTCTGGGACCTGGTCAACTGGGCCGACGTGATCAAGCGGTTCGACGCCGCCCGCGCGGCCGGCAACCCGCTCATCGTCGCTCCCTGACGGCACCGGCCAGTGACAGACGCCGACGCCCAGGCGGCGTTCTGGGCCGCGCAGCGCGCCGCCGGGGTCATCGCGGCCAAACACCGCGGTGACCTCGCCGGCGCGCAGGCACTGCTCGAGGCGTTCCCGGACGAGGCCTGCCGGACCCGCGGCTTCCAGCTGCTCGCCGAGCTGGCGCTGAGCATCCTGCGGACCCAGACCGGCGAGACCATGGACGAGATCGTGCAGGAACTGAGCCTGCACATCGCGAACGCCGCAGCCGCCGGCCCACCTGGTCCGCCGCCCGACTGAAGCCCTTATTGCAAGGTTTGGCAGTAAGAAAGGGTGGCATCGTCCTGGACGGCGCCAGCTGGTTGCGGAGTGAGCCAGGCGGCGTGGCTCGTTACCACGCCTGAGAGCAGGGCGTCCCGGCGCGATGATCCTCGCGCCGGGACGCCCCACCTCCACCACCCGCAACCGCCCCACCTCGACGATGACGAGTTTCAGCTGTTCAACCAGCCGGGCATGCCTCAGCCGGCCACGTCCGAACGCCATGGTGCGCATCTTGACGCAACAGCGACCGCATCAGATGCTGCGGGTTGCGGCCACGTCCACCGGCACCACAGGTGATCGGGGAAGTGCTGTTCGTGCGACGCCACCCAGTTGGTGGCCCCGGCCTACGGGTCCTCGACGACCTGGCCGCCCTCGGCTACCGCCGGGGAGTCGGCCCCGGCGTGTGGGACATCCACTCGCCGCGCTTGCCGTCCCGTGACGAGGTCGTTGAGGCCCTGCGCCGCGCCGTCGCGGCGGTACCCGCCGGACGGCTGTGGGTGAACCCCGACTACGGCCCGAAGACCCGCGGCTACCTCGAGGTCGCAGCGTCCCTGCGACACCTCGTCGCCGCCGCCGAGGTCCGCCGGTGCCGGGCGGAGCTCGACCGAGTTCCGCCCGGCCCCCTGCAACGGCGGCTTTCCACGCGCTTGTGCAGCCTGACGAGCGGACGCCAGCGATGCCCTGCAGTGGCCGGGCAGAGCACGAACCCTCATCCTTCCGCTCTCGGAGTCCCGAAACCGTAGTGGACTCGCCGACTACCCACGGCATGTAGATGACGCCCGATCGCGCTCGCGCCGATGCGGCCCGAGCGAGACCTCACCGATCTGGTGCGCAGCGGCCCATGCTCGACGGCGGCTGGCTTGGTGCCCGCACCGCGTCTAGCTGCAGCTCAGCCAAGGTCAACATCCTGGGCTGGAGTACTGGGACCCCTCGGACGGGCAGGCCTCAACTCAACCTCGCCGATCAGCTGCCTGGCAGGTTCAAGGACGCCGCCCATGGCGGGGCGACAGGCCGTTACGCAGAAAACCATTGGCGCTCTTGACAGTCTCGGCCTCGTTGGGACACCCTCTGGGCCAGATCCCGCCCGAAAGTCCGTGGCTCATGGGCGTGTATTTGCAAGGTCAACATCACACATTCCGCGCCCATCGTAGACACGAGGAGGACCATTTGCGTCGCGATATCGCAGTCAGCTTGGCTGCGCTTGTCGCCGTGCTCGGAATCCTGATTCCTCAGGAGTCCGCGCTCGCCGGCAGTGGCGCACCGTTCAAGCTGCCTTACCGGGCTGGACACGCGCACACCATTACTCAGACGCCCGGAAGCGGCTATTCTCACAACGACGGCTATAACCGACATGCCGTTGACTTCGCCATGCCGCAGGGCACCCCGATTGTCGCCTCGGCGGCCGGCACCGTCTACTACGAGGGATGGAGCACCGGCGGAGGCATCATGGCCTTGATCGACCACGGCAACAATCGTTGCTCTCAGTACGCCCATCTCAGCACCACCATCGTCAACAGAGGGCAATGGGTGGCGCAGGGGCAGCATATCGGCGCGTCCGGAGCCACCGGAAACGTGACCGGCCCACATCTTCACTGGAATGTCGTCTACTGCGACTCTCAGCTCAGCCGCGAAATCCCCAATACCGTGGAGACCGGCACCAACTATCCCACCGGCACCGCACCCGTGAGCCAGAATCGCCTTTCCACCGGCCTGCCTGGGGCTGATGGCGAACGAGTTTCCGACTTCAGTGGTGACGGTGCCGCCGATGTCCTCGGGATCGCTGCCAACGGTGACTTCTGGTACTACCCGCACAATCTTTCCGGCCTCAGCACCCCGGTCAAGATCGGGATCGGTTGGGCGAACTTCAAGCACGTCATGGCTGCGGACTGGAGCGGTGACGGTGCCGCCGACGTCCTAGGAGTCGATTCTTCAGGGAGAATGCTGTACTACCCGAACAACAGCTACAAACTGTCTGGCTACACGCAGATCGGGAACGGCTGGGCGGCCTTCAAACACGTGATGGCCGCGGACTGGAGCGGTGACGGCGCCGCCGACGTCCTAGGAGTCGACGCAAACGGAAACCTCTGGTACTACCCACACACCGGAGCCGGCCTCGGCAACCCGGTCAAAATCGGAAACGGCTGGGCAGCCTTCAAACACGTCATGGCCGCCGACTGGAGCGGTGACGGCGCCGCCGACGTCCTAGGAGTCGACGCAAACGGAAACCTCTGGTACTACCCACACACCGGAGCCGGCCTCGGCAACCCG
>NZ_JBIRTH010000001.1:0-635437 GCF_044334565.1 Micromonospora sp. NPDC020750 | reverse complement strand
CGGTCAAAATCGGAAACGGCTGGGCAGCCTTCATACACGTCATGTGACGGTAACGATTAACCAGAGCGGGTCGGCCCAGGCACCAGACACGGTGCCCCCGGCCGACCCGCCGGCCAAGGCCGTCTTTGCCGCAGTGCACGCAGCCGGCCTTCGGTACCGGATTCGCCAGGACGCGCCGGGCGCGCGTCACGTCGGGCAGAGACACCGTCGGGCTGGTGGCGGTAATCCACAGCAGCGGTCCCGGTGTCGGCTGATGGGCGAGCGTACCTGCGCGGCCCGGGTACTCGGCGAGGTTGTGCGACCGGACGGCGATGGGTGCCCGCGTTCAGTCCGGCAGTAGCGGGCGCATGAACGTCCTCTCGTAGCGCAGGACGCATCCTGACTCGTCGCGGATCCGGTCCGCGGCAACGAACTCCGGATCCTCACCGAACCGTGAGCGGTAGCGCTCGTAGGCGGCCAGGCCCTCGAAGCTGAACAACGCCTCCGCCCGGTCGCTGGCACCCTCGGCCGGCAGGAAGTAGCCATGGTGGACACCGCCGTGTCGTGCCACCAGTCGCATCCACGCGCGGGCGAAGCGCTCGAACGCCTCCAGCTTGGTCGGGTCAATGGTGTAGTGCACCACGCAGGTGATCATGAGGCCACCATAGACATTGCGGAAGTGTCAGGCAGATATCGGCCGGTGCTGCCCAAGCAAGGCCGACCAGGACGCCCACCGACGAGCCAAGGCCTGGTCGTCACGTGGACAGCTCGTGCATCGATCAGTTGCTGCACTTCGCTGCTGTACTGCTCAATCCAGCCGCCCGGCCCCAGACAGGGCCGTCGGGCCGACTCGGACCAGCAGGAAGTCTTGAACCCCTATGCCGCGGACGCGCCTCGCATCGGGCGGAATCGTCTTCGGGCGCGCTCACGATCGAGCTGCGGGGCTTGGTGGACCGCAAAATCCTCGACATCAACACCTTCTCCTGGGTGATGCTCGATCAGCCCCAGGGCATGATCCAGGACGTCCAGGGGCACAGCTCCCCGACGATCACCAAGCTGATCGACGTCGAGGTAACGCGACAGACCCAGCGGTCGACCACAGACGAGCTGGGTTATCTGTTCGACGCCTGATGGAGGGGTCACCAAAAGGGGCCAGGGCCGGTCTCAATGACCGGCCCTGAGGGTGTTACTGCTGGTGCGCCGCCAGGGACTCGAACCCCGAACCCGCGGATTAAGAGCCGGCGTTGATCTATGGTTCGCAGTCCCTGCGCGTCCCATGAATGATGCCGAATGGTCCACCCCAGTCGTACCTGCCGGTGGGCGACCGAGCACCCGCGGAGCACCCCTGACAAGGGATCGGGTATCCATAGTTTGCCGCTCACTGCTTCGGATTCGTCAACAGCAGCGGCAACAGCGAGTCGCGTAACTGCTCCGTGACCTCGACAATCTCCCGGTGTAGTGCAACCTTGTCGTCAAGAGCATTCATGGTGTCACCGATGGTTTCTTGCCTTAGGAAGCGTTCAGGACCAGGGACTTCTCCAAGATTTGCGCGAAACTGCGCGCGAAGGCAGGCATCAGATCGCTACGCCGCAGCTTTGCCGCACGGTGTGCAGTTCTCTACAACCAGTCCCACAGACTCCGCTCTGGCCCGGTTTACGCTGAGCCCAATCCCAGGTTTCGAGGCAACGCCTCGGCGTTGTCCTCGTCGCCGGTTCGGCGCTGGCGGAGGGCGGCCTGGACCCCGGCCTGGAAGCGGGTGTGCGCGCCAAGTTCGCTCATCAGGACGGCGATGCGGCGCTGGACGGTCCGGGCGCCCACGCCGATCTGCCGGGCAATGGCCTCGTCGGTGAGCCCGGAAAGCAACAGCATGATCAGGCGATCTTCGTCGAGGACGGTGGCGGTGCGCTGCCGTCCGTTGGGCAGGTGCAGCGGGACGGCCCTGTCCCAGAGGGTGTCGAACAGCTTGCGCAGCGCATCGAGCAGCGAGCACGGGTGCACGATGATGGCCCGCTCCCCGCCACCGCTTTCGCCACCGTCCGGCAGCGGCAGGACTGCCCGCTGGTCGGCAAGGTAGAGCCGCACGGGCAGTTCGGAGACCACCCGGACCTGCTCGCCGGCCCGGATCAGGTCCTCGATGGCGGCCAGGCCACCGGACTCCTCGACCGCCGCCCGGTCGTAGACACGGCGGCACGGCACCGCGGCGGAGACCGGATCGATCCCGTCGACACCGGCCCGATGGGAGAACGGCCCAGTTTCGAAGCAGCACAGCTCCTGGTGTGCTGACCGGTGGACGTGGGCAACGGCCTGCCGGACCGCCAGCCTGCCGGTGATCAGCTCCACGACGTGCGGTTTGCCACCAGCGCGGGCATTTCGGTAGGCGCCGGCGAGCTGGCCGATGTGCTCGTGGACCCGTTCCAGCGCGGCCTCGCGGTCGTCGAGCAGCTGCACGGCGGTGTCGGTGGCGTTGGCCGCATAGCGGGCCGGCGAACCGGGCAGGGCACTGGCCAGCCCGGCCGCTTCGAGCCGGGCCAGCGCCACCGCCAGCGGAGCCGGTCCTGGCCAGAGCGGGGCGAGCTCGGCCAGGGTCGCGCCCGGCCGTCCGACCAGGATCTCGTACGCCCGCTCCTCGGCCGGGCCGATCACGCCGCCCTCGGCAGGGCCGGCCCGTCCGCGGTCAGCCAGTCGCGCTGCACCGCCTGGTATCCGGCCTGGAAGCGGGTGGTGGCGCGGGCCACGAGACCGAGCTCTGCCAGGCGGCCGAAGTCGGCCCCGGCGATGAATTCCTCCGGGATATCGCCGGGACGCGCAACAAGAGATTCATAAAGAATTTCCTGGGCGCCGGAGGGGCCTAGCGTCGATAAATGAGCATTCACTCTCGTGTCTACCCTTCAGCAATGAGCCCGTAATCGCGATGATGCTAGGTATACAACTACCGGCCGCGTGGCGCCAGCCCTGGTCCACCAAGTGAGAGGGCAGGACTTCTGCAAGGTAGTCATATGACCGTCTTAGGTGATTCTGAAGAGTTGCAGGGATCGCTGGGGTTGGCGGTTGTTGCGGCGTAGGGCGTGGGCGATGGTGTGGGTGGTTGCCGGTCAGACGGAGCAGGCTGATCGCGGTGTTGGCGAGCCGAACATCATCGGCGGTAACGCGCTCGTGGAGTCGATTACGCCCACCGGCAAAAGTAGGACACCTTTATGGTCTTGAAGATCTCACAAGCCACGTATCGCTTCACGTAGCGCAGGATATCGCGTTTGGTTCGTCCCTCGGACGTTCGTTTCTCAACGTAGGCCCGGGTGCGCGGGTCGGCTCCTAGCCTGGTCAATGCGATGTGGAACAGAACGGCGTTGGCCTGTCTGTTGCCGCCACAGTCGCGGCGGCGGCGCTGGGTCCTGCGCCACAAGCGTTCGACCGGGCTGACGCCGCAGAGGGCGGCGAAGGAGACTTCTGCGGTCAGCCGCTCGGGGTTGTCGCCGGCGGCGATGAGCAGGACGGCCGCACGGTCGTGGCCGACACCGAAGAGGTCGAGCAGCCCGGGTGCTGTGTCGGTGACCGCGCAGGCAGGAGCCGCTCCAACTCTCGGATCTCAGCGGACAGGTGCCGAAGGTGGAGATCGGCGATCGCGTCGTGTGCTCGACGCCACGCTGCGGCGGTCGACCATGCCGGTGCTCGCCGTACTTGGCAGGCAGGACGTCATGCTCGACGCCGAAGGGTCGGCGGCTGCTGGGCGCCGTGCCGCACGCCGACGTCCGGCTACTCCCGGAAGCCGGGCACCCGCTACCCGACCAGACGGCTGCGGTGCTGGACTTCCTGCGGAAGTGAGGCGGTCCGGTCGTCGGCAGCGATCCAGCCGCGCTGAACTGCCTGGTAGCCGGCCTGGAAGCGGGTCGTCGCACCGAGGCGGGTGAGCAGCTGACGTATGTGGCGACGCGTGGTGCCGACGTGGTAGTCGAGGTGTTTGGCGATGGCCTGGTCGGTCAACCCGGACATCATCAGAGCCAACAGGTCGCGTTCGAGACCGGACGGCGCGTCGGCGTCGGGCAGTTCATCCAGTCTGACCCCCACGCTGAGTGGGACCGCCTGTTCCCAGAAGCTCTCGAACAGTGCCGTCAACGCCGCGAGCAGCACCGGGTCGTGTACCAGCAGGAATCTGTCCATCTCGAGGGGACGCAGTCGCAGCGGCACCATGGCGCGCCGTCCGTCGCAGATCATGAGTTTCATTGGTACGTCGGTGACCCGGACCTCCTCGCTGGCTTCGATCGAGGCGGCGATGTGGGCGAGCGAGCCGGGGAGGGCGAGGCTCTCCCGGTCGTAGAGGGTGCGGACACGTACGCCCCGTCGCGGGGACACGAAGTTGGCGGGTTGTTTGCGCTGAAGGCCGTTGAGATACGGCGGCGCGTCGCAGATCAGCACCTCCCGTTCGGTGTGTCGCACCAGGTCTTCGAACATGGCGCGGGAGGTTTCCAGGCTGTGGGTCACCTCGACCAAGGCGGTGCTGTCGCTGGCGGTGACCCGCTTCTGTTCGGTCATCCGGTCCAGCCGTTGCCGCAGTTCGTAAAGGCGCAGGCGGTGGCGGGCGATGTGGGGTCCGAACGCGGCGTCGGGCGGCGTCACCCACCAGCCCGATGGTTGCCCGGGCAGCCGGGTGACCAGGCCGAGCTCCAACAAACGCGCGAAGTCATCCGTCCCCGTGACCTCCGCCGGCACGCTGCCGGGGCCAGCCACGAGTGTCTCGTAGAGCGCCTGCTCGGTTTGCGACAGACCGAGTCCCGGTAACGGGTACGGCACCTCCTGCATGCCCTCATCATGCCGTTGACCAGCCGGTCCGCAAGGGCGAGGCGTTCGCGGTGGCCCGGTTCACATCCCGCCATGTCGACAAGTGCATTGGGCGAATTCCTTCCCCGAGACCAAGATCCTTTGCGAGACTGCCCGCGGACGTGCACCCCTCGTACGTCTTTGCCATCCTCATCCCCCTTCGGAGGAATTGGTATGCATAGCGCAATCCGCTGGCGAACATGGCGCGGCCCGGCCGTAAGCGGTCTGGTCGTCGTCGCTGTCGCCGCCACCACCGTCGGTGTGACGCCGCTGGCGAACGCCGCCCCGGCGGCGGCCACCACGACGACGCCCAGCGAGACCGCGACCCCGACACCGGGCGGACCCGGCGGGACCAGCGCCGTGATCACGTTGATCTCCGGTGACAAGGTGCGCTACACCGAGGGTCCGGACGGTCGTGGTACGGCCACCGTGGTCGGTGGGTCGACCGGTCCGAGCGCGTCCCGGTCGTTCCAGGCGTACTCGGACCCGACCGGCGTGTACGTGATCCCGCAGTCGGCTCAGGGCCTGGTGGCTTCCGGTGTGCTGGATCGGGAGTTGTTCGATGTGCAGTATCTGGCCCGTAACGGGTACGGCGACGACAAGGCGACCTCGACGCCGGTGATCGTGAGTTACACGGCGGGCGCGTCGGCTCGGGCGGCGAGCGCGTCGCCTGCGGCGTTGCCGGGTGCGGTCAAGCGTCGTGACCTGCCCAGCGTTTCGGGTGCGGGGATGGCGGTGGACAAGGCCAAGGCCGCCGACTTCTGGTCGACGCTGACCGCCACCGCCACCGCGAAGACCAGCGCGCCCAGTGCCACGGCCGCGGGGCCGAAAACGTTGGGTGCCGGGGTCAGCAAGGTGTGGCTGGACCAGCGGGTGCAGGCTGACCTGTCCGAGAGTGTGCCGCTGATCGGCGCTCCAGAGGCCTGGGCCGCCGGGTTCGACGGCACCGGGGTGAAGGTCGCGGTGCTGGACACCGGGTTCGACGCCACCCACCCGGACCTGCGGGGCAAGGTGGTGGGGTCGAAGAGCTTCGTGCCGGGCGCGTCAACGGCGACCGATGGGCACGGGCATGGCACGCATGTGGCGGCCACCGTCGCCGGCACCGGTGCGGGTTCCGGCGGTACGCGTAAGGGTGTCGCTCCGGGTGCGGACCTGATGATCGGCAAGGTGCTCGCCGACGACGGGTTCGGCGACATGTCCTGGATCATCGACGGAATGGAGTGGGCCGCGACCAGCGGCGCCAAGATCGTCAGCCTGAGCCTGGGCGGCGGGCGCAGCGACGGTACGGACCCGGGCAGCCAGGCGGTCAACCGGCTCACCGCTGAGACCGGGGCGCTGTTCGTCATCGCCGCCGGTAACGACGGTAGGTCGTCCAGCATCGGCTCGCCGGGCGCGGCGGATGCCGCGCTGACCGTGGCCGCGACCGACAAGAACGACCGGCTGGCCTCCTTCTCCAGCCGTGGCCCGCGGAGCGGGGACCGGGCGCTCAAGCCGGACATCGCCGCCCCGGGTGTCGCCATCGTCGCCGCCCGGGCGGCGGGTACCACGATGGGCACCCCGGTGGACGACCTGTACACCTCGGCGAACGGCACGTCGATGGCGACCCCGCACGTGGCGGGCGCCGCCGCCGTCCTGGCGCAGCGGCATCCGGACTGGACCGCCAGCCAGCTCAAGCCGACGCTGATGAGCACCAGCAAGGACGCCGGGTACACCGCCTACGAGCAGGGTGCCGGCCGGGTCGACCTGGCCCGCGCCGTCCGCCAGCAGATCACCACCAGCACGGTGAACCTCGACTACGGCCTGGTCACCCCCGACGCCCAGCCGCGGGTGGACAAGCAGCTCACCTTCAGCAATCCCACCACGGCGCCGGTGACCCTGACCCTGACCATCAAGCTGCGCCGGGCCAACGGCGACGACGCGAGCAGCGGGCTCACCGCGCCGGCCACGGTCAGCGTCCCGGCGGGCGGCAGCGCCCAGGCGACCGTCACGCTGGACACCACCGTGGTCGACGACGGCAGCTACACCGGATCGGTCGTGGCGGTCGAGGAGAGCACCGGCACCAGGCTGACCCTGCCGGTCAGCGCGACGCGCCGGGGGCCCTCGCACCAGATCACCGTGACCATCACCGAAGGTCCGCAGCTGCGCCTCGGCGGGCAGGTCGTCTGCAGTTTCGGCAAGCTGAACGACGAGGGCGGCGGCGGCCGGGAAAGCTACACGCAGGTTCTGTTCTCGAGCAACGGCGTGGCCACGGGCACCGTAGACGTCCCCGAGGGCGACTACCACTTCTACTGCAACGCGCCGGGGGCGTTCGCCACGGGCTCGTTGGAGGCCGCGGTCTGGATCGAGGAGCCGCAGTACACCGTCGCCGGGGACGCCACCATCGAGTACAACCTCGACACCGACGTGGTGCCGATCAAAAAGATCAACACGCCGCGACCCAGCGAGGTCGTACACAACCTCATAGCCAGCAGCTACACCACCGCCGCCGGCATTACCTACGCCAACTACTTCCTCACCATGACCGGCTTCGGCTACGGCCTCCGCCTCTTCGCGACACCCACCAAGACCACGTCGACCATCGGTAGGTACCGGTTCTGGTACGAACAGGTGCTCGCCGCACCCGAGGCGGCCATGACCGTGAACGGCAACGGGAAGGCCCAGGTCAACCCGCTGTACAACAACGACAGCGAGCTGGTCGAACCGTGGAATCTGACCTCGCCGAGGCTGCTGAAGTTCGAAACCGACCAACGACTCAAACTGGCCAGCTACGACGACGTGCGCGGCGGTAAGGACGTGCGCGGCAAGCTGATCCTGCTCGAAACCGCCAACGCCACCACCGCAGACGAGTACTGCGCGGCGCAGGAGCGCATCGCCGACGCCGGTGCGGCTGGAATCCTCAACCACAACAAGGATCCGCTCTATAGCCGAATGATCGGGAGCTGGTTCGCCCAGTACTGCGGACAGCGCCTGCCGTTCCTCTGGCTCGACGGGCAGCAGTGGAAGCAGGTCGCCGCCGTCCTCGCCGGTGCGAGAGCGCCCTACGTGGACATCAAGGCGCAGATCGCCAGCCCGTACGAGTACAAGTTGCGCCCGTTCTACTCCGACAAGATCCCCAGCACGTTTGTCACCGAGGTGCGGCACAAGGACCTGGTCCGGGTGAACACCGAGCAGCACGTGCAGTTCCCGGTGGAGAAGAACCTGCCGGTCATGTCCGAGGTCAACCACACCTTCGGCCCAGACGACACCTTCAGCTTCAACGCGGGCCACGTCTACCAGGCACCCATCAACCGGGTTGACTACTACAACGTAGTCGGGCCCGACATTCTCTGGAAGCGCAACTTCGTCCTCACCAATCCGGCCACCGGCATCACGCGGACCATCAACGCACGCAACAACGGGTTCCTCAAGCCCGAGACGCGGGTGGAGAAGATCAACCAGGCACCGTACGTGTTCGGGCAGCCCGACTTCGGCTACCGTCCGTTCGAACAACAGTGGGCTGGGTTCTGTACGGTGTGCCGCCAGACCGACACGCTCGGCATCTACCAGTGGGCGGTGTCCGCAGCCGATCCGGGGCTGGCCACCGGTGACGTGCCGCTGCGCCGGATGGAGGTCTCACTCACCCGCGACGCGGTCCCGATCACACCGATGCCGTCCTCGTTCCCGGCATACACGCAGTACGCCCTGCCCGCCGAAGCCGGCACTTACCAACTGAAGACCGTCTCCTACGACGACTTCTCCGGACAGCACCTGGCCGAGCGGGTGACCACGGACTGGACGTTCCGCTCGCAACGTGCCGCGGTCCAGACCGTCAAGAAGCCGGTCTACTGCTCGTCGGCCGAGCTCGGTCAGGCCACCGGCCCGTGTGAGTGGCAACCGCTGATCCAGCTCAGCCACGACTTCGACCTGGCCCTCAACGACACCACGAAGGCCAACCGGCTCTACCGGTTCGACGTCACCGCACGGCACGTCGTGCCGAACGCACCCGGGATCACCGGACTGCGCAGCTGGGTCTCCTACGACGACGGCAAGACCTGGGTCGCGGCGCAGGTGAAGAAGAACCGCGACGGCGGCTGGCAGGTGCAGGTCAAGCACCCGAAGCTGAAGAAGACCACCGGCGCGGTCTCGGTACGCACCGAGGCGTGGGACAGCGCGGGCAACCGCGTGGTCCAGACCATCGACCGGGCGTACGGCCTCACCGCCTGACACTCGCGCAACTGGTCCAACCCTTCCCGAACCCTGCACACGAGGCCGCCCTCCACGCCACCGGCGTGGAGGGCGGCCTCCGGCCTGCCCACGGTGCACGTCCGGTGGGCCGATCCGTACCCACCGGACAACCCACCGAGCGCCCGAGGCCGATACCACCGCCCCGGCATGGGGCGATGGCCTTCATGACGCGCTGCTGGCCCTGGTCCGAGCGGGTGTGCTTGACCGGCGCGAGGAACCTGACGAGCAGTTCCGCTGGAACAGCGTCTCGTAGCGGGATGGCAACGCCGGCACCGTCGTGCGGACCCGGCTCGACGGGAGCCTTGCCGCCACGAGTACGTAAAGCGCCGGCTCAAGCTGGAGAGCGCCCGCGCCGTGACAGTCCGGGGAGCGGTCGATGCTGCTCGCCCCCGACGCCGCCGTCACTGCCGCACGGGACCGAGCAGAACGACCGGCGCACGGCGCCCGGCGGGAAGCGGCGGAATCGTGGCGGGATTCGGCGCGACAGGCGGCTGTCCACCGCGGTACGTACCTGGCCTGCGAGGGCAACCGCCGTCAGCCAGCCGCGTCGTCGAGACGAAAGGGCCCGGCCCTCAGCAGCGTTGGTAGAGGCCGGTGTCGGCTTACCGGGGCGCCGGGACCGCTCGCGGGCCAGGATGACCGCCCCGAGCAGGGCGGCGTCGTCGGCGAACCGGGAGAGCACCGTCTCCGGCGGATACGGCAGAACGGCGCGGAGCCGCTCGTCCAGCAGTCCGCGGATCAGCTCATTGCCCGCGACCCCACCCACCAGCACCATCCGCTGCGGGTCGAGCAGCAGGCAGCAGGTCGCCAGATGCCGGGCCAGTTCGTCAACCCGGGCGGCCAGCGCGTCCCGGACAGGACCAGGCCGTTCGGCGGCGGCGGTGAGTCCGGCCGCCACCGGGCACCCCGGACTCGTCCGCGAGCCGGTCCAGGGCGCGGCCGGAGAAGTCTCGTCATGGTGCCGCCAGGCACGCGTTGGAAACGGGTGTCGACATCAAGGTGGTGCAGGAGGAACTGGGGCACTCCACCAGCGTGCTGACCCGCGACACCTACAAGAGCGCGTCTCCCCGGCTGGCGCGTGCGGAGGCCGAGCGGACCGCCCAGGCCATCCCCCGCGCCGTCTAGTGCGCTGTCCATGAACGTTCACCGGGTTGGTGACACGCCGAGTGTCGTCCGTTTGGACGAGGCGGTAGGGGCTCACTCTCGACGGCGGTGATGGTGCTGCCGAGAGCGGGGTGGGCGGGTTGGCCGAGCCGGTACGGGCACGGCGGTTGACGCGCCGCAAGCCGGCCCGCAGGGAGCGACCTGCGGCGCGAGGTGCCGGCCCGCGCTCCCCCCGATGCCGACACGGCCGGGGACATCGACTGGCCGGCTCTCGGTCTCCAGAATGGAGTGATGACAGCCGAGGCGCCCCCGCGACGACATCCGCTCCTGCCCGTCCTCGCCGGTTCCCGGGCCGTCCTCGTCGGCCGGGACACCCCCGACCCCGACGCCGACTACGGCTTCGGCCACGGCTACGAGTCGGCGGTGGAGGCGACCAGGGCGTTGGCCCGTACCCTCGTCTCCCCGAACATCGGTACGCCCTTCCTCGAAACGCACACCGAACAGCTCGTGCGCGCGGAGTCCCCCGAGGCGGTGATCGACGCCGTGCGCCGGGCCGCCGCAGCGGCGTCCGACACGTTGCTGTTCTCCTACGCCGCGACCGGCCCGGAACACTGGGAGACCCCCGAGGGCGCCGAGCAGTGGACCGAGGATCCGGACAGCCGGCGGTCCGTGCTCGGGAGGGTCGCCGACCTGATGCGGGACAGCGCGGTCACCCGACTCGTCGTCCTGCTGGACTGCGGTTCCGCGCAGATCGCCGCGCGGCACTTCACCCGACCGGTGGGTCCGGCCGGCGCACAGTTGTCGCTGCTGGGCGCTGGCCGGGTGATGCTGTTCGGGAGCGAGATCGACCCGTTCACGAGCACCCTCACCAGAGCGCTTCAGGCAGGGGTCGACGGCGGTCCCGAGGCCCTGAATCTGGTGGCGCTCGGCGACGCGGTACGGGCCAAGTTCACCGAGCTGCGATACCAGGTCGAGAACGAGTACATTCCGGGAGCGAAAGAGCTACTTGTCCACGGCGGCCACGAGGTGGCACTCGGCATCAATCGGGCCTTTCCGCCCGATGACCGCGACGTCGCCCTGCGGTACCCGCCGCGCTATCCCGGCGCCTTCTTCGCCCACCCCGACGCCGTGAGCGAATCCGAAGGCTACTGACCCGACGACTCCGGGCCCGGGCGCTCCACCACGTCGGATCGGCGCGGGGCGCAGTGGCCCGCCGAGGCCCCATGGGCCGGCTAGCGCGCTGTCCATGAACGTTCAGCGGGTCTGATCGGTCAGGCGGCTTTGGTGCGGGGGGCGGCCCCAGCGGTGTTGGCGTTCGCTGCGGACCCGGGCGCGTTCGCGGCGAGGACGTCGGGGTGGCGGGCGTTGGCGTTGCGCCAGCGCAGGTATTTCTGCAGCTCGCTGGCCAGCGCGGTGTGGTTCGGGTGGTTCGAGCCGGCCATCGTGAAGGTGCGCAGTGGCCCGAACTGGGCCTCGATCGGGGTTGGCCCACGATGCGCTGGTCGGGGTGAAACACAACTCGACCTTGTTCCGGGCCGCCCAGGCTCGGATGGCTGAGGTCTTGTTCGCCGACAGGTTGTCCAGGATGACGTAGATCGGTGCGCCGTCCGGACGAGCGGCGCGGATCGACTGGAGCGCGGACAGGGTGTGATCGCCGCCCTTGCGACGGCGCATCACACCCCACAGTTGGTCGTCGGCGAAGCTGTAGCAACGCAGCGGGAACCGTTCGGTCACCTCCTCGATGCGGTCCAGCTTGGCGTCGAAATCCGGATCGGTCGACTCCTTCCAGGTCCGGGTCCGCTGCCAGCTGACCTCGTGGGCGCGCAGCAGTTGCCGCAGCCGTTCCCGGCCCATTACCACCCGCCGGTCAGTGTTGGTGGCGAGGTAGTCGGCGAGTTTGCGCAGGCTCCAGCGGGTGAACGGGCGGCCGAGCCTGCTCGGACGCGTAGTGGCCGTCGCGACGATGAACGCCTCATCGTCGTCACTGATCCGGCGGGGACGGCCTCCCGCCCACTGAGGGTCCAGGGCACGAAGACCAACGAGTGGATCACATCACGCACCGTGTCCTCATGCGTGGCGACCAGCCTGGCGATCGCCGGCACCGGCGTGCCCGACGCCGAAGCCATGATGATCAACGCCCGGCGGGCCCGGACCGAGTCGTGCTTGCCCCGCCGCACCAACTGCTGCAGCCTACGGCCCTCGTCCTGCGTCAACCGCCGTGCCCGTACCGGCTCGGCCAACCCGCCCACCCCGCTCTCGGCAGCACCATCACCGCCGTCGAGAGTGAGCCCCTACCGCCTCGTCCAAACGGACGACACTCGGCGTGTCACCAACCCGGTGAACGTTCATGGACAGCGCACTAGGTGGTGCCGGAGGCGGCGACCGGGACGCTCGGTCCCCCTTCGGTTCCCCTTGGGCCGAAAGGAAGCTGCGCGCCCTCTCCGTTGGAGAGAACGCGCAGGTCATTGCTGGTGCGCCGCCAGGGACTCGAACCCCGAACCCGCGGATTAAGAGTCCGCTGCTCTGCCAGTTGAGCCAGCCGCGCTCGGTGAGAACGGGCCGAGACGTCAGCGCGCTCGCATACCGTCCCGGAAAGGCAGGGGCGGCCTGGCCGCAGCGCCGGCGTGGCCTGCCCCGGTCGCGGCTCCGGACGGGTCCACCACCAGGGTGTACGCCCCGGGACGCCGGCAGCACGGCCGGCGACTCCCGGTGCGGTGGCATCGACGAAGACGGCGGTGGCGAGAATCCGGCGGACCGTGGCATTTTCGCCTCTCGTTCCCGATGGCAGACCCTCCTAGGCTCCTTCCCGACACGCGTCAACTGGAACGCAAAGGGGCTTGATCGTGCTTCGCTATGTCATGCCGGTGGTGATCGGGCTGGTCTACGTCGGGCTCAACTCCCTCGTGCCGGAGCCGCACCGGCGGCGCCTGAACGCGCTCGTCGTCACCGGTGCCGGGGCCGCCTACATCAGCGGTGGTGGGTTCGGGCTGTGGGAGCTGGCCTTCTGCGCGCTGCTGCTGGTGGTGGGCTACGCCGGGCTCACCTCGTACACCTTCATCGGGGTCGGATGGCTCCTGCACACGGTGTGGGACGTCGTGCACCACCGGCGCGGCACCCCGATCATCCCGTCGCTGCACGACTCGTCCTTCGGGTGCGCGCTTTGCGATCCGGTCATCGCGCTCTGGTGCTTCACCGGCGGCCTGTCGGTGACAGACCTGTTCGACCGGGTCGCGCGCCGGGCGGCCGACGCGCGCCCGGCGACCACCGCACGGCCCTGACTGGTTGAATTTCCGCCATGCACACCGTGGCCGTGCTCGCCCTCGACAGCGTCGTCCCGTTCGACCTGGCCACCCCGATGGAGGTCTTCCACCGTACCCGCCTGCCCGACGGCCGCGCCGGCTACCGCGTCCTCGTCTGCGCCGCCACGCCGACGGTCACCACGGGGGCGTTCAGCATCGCGGTGCCGTGGGGCCTGGACGTCCTCGCCGACGCCGACACCGTCGTCGTGCCGGGTGTCTCCGACCCCGCCGCCGCGACGCCCACCGCGGTCCTCGACGCGCTGCGTGCCGCCGCCGCGAACGGCGCCCGGATCGCCTCGATCTGCGGCGGCGCGTTCACGCTCGCCGCCACCGGCCTGCTCGACGGACGCCGCGCCACCACGCACTGGCTCGCCACCGACCAGCTCGCCGCCCAGCATCCGCGGATCCAGGTCGACCCCAACGTGCTCTACGTGGACAACGGCCAGTTCCTCACGTCCGCCGGCGCCGCCGCCGGGCTCGACCTGTGCCTGCACCTGATCCGCCGCGATCACGGTGCCGCCGTCGCCGCCGACGCGGCGAGGTTGTCCGTCATGCCGCTGGAACGCGCGGGCGGACAGTCGCAGTTCATCACGCACGAACCACCGGCCCCCGAGGGGGCGACCCTGGAGCCGCTGCTGGCCTGGCTGCGCGACAACGCCCGGTGTGAGCTGACCCTCGTCGACATTGCCCGCCACGCCGGCATGAGTACCCGGACGCTGAACCGGCGCTTCCGCGACCAGACCGGCACCACCCCGCTGCGGTGGCTGCACCGGGTCCGCGTCCACCAGGCGCAGCACCTCCTGGAGACCACGGCCCATCCCGTCGACCGGGTGGCGACGCAGGTCGGTTTCGGCTCCACCGCTGCCTTCCGAGACCGCTTCAAGCGGATCACCGGCACCAGCCCGCAGGCGTATCGGCGTAGCTTCCGCGGCGGGTGACCACGAACGCGGTGCCGTCTCCGCGAGCGGGCGGTCGGTCCACAAGAACCAAGAAGACCCCGGCCCGGCAGTAACCTGCCGGGCCGGGGTCTTGATCGTTGGTGCGCCGCCAGGGACTCGAACCCCGAACCCGCGGATTAAGAGTCCGCTGCTCTGCCAGTTGAGCTAGCGGCGCTCGTTGGCAACGGGGAGAAGATTAGCATGCCCTCTGGAACGCGCTCCAATCCGATACCCGGCTCCCCTCTTCGGGCAGGCTTACCGGACATACACGCTCAAATCATCGGCTCAGGTGCAGGCAGGCGATACTTCCTGGCCCCTCATGCGGCACGATGTCCGCCAGGACGCGAGAACAGGGGTGGAAATGGGCAGGTTCGCGCGGGTCGGGGCCAGGGTGGGGGCCCTGAGCCTGATGGCGTCGCTGGCACTGAGCGGGTGCGGAGACGACCAGAAGAAGGCGGAGTTCGTCGACGCTGCCCCCTCCGTCGGCAGCAGCGTCGCCGCGGAATCAGGGACGGCCCCGGCCGAGCCGGCCACCAGTGCCGGCCCGCCGCTCACGGTCAGCCCGGCGGACGGCGCCAAGAACAGGCCGGTCAGCGCCGAGATCTCCGCGAAGATCCCCGAGGGCGGCAAGGTGACCGATGTCGCCCTCACCGCCGCCAACGGCGACAAGGTCGAGGGCCGCTGGCGCGCCGACGGCTCATCGTGGGTTCCGAACAGCGCCTTGAAGTACGGCACCCGCTACACGGCCGTCGTCACGGCCGCCGGCGAGGGTGGCGAGACCCGGCAGGGCACCAGCACCTTCACCACGATGGCCAAGCCGAAGTCGACGATCGCCTCCGGGCTCTACCTGTTCAGCGACAAGACGTACGGCGTCGGGATGCCGGTGGTCGCCGAGTTCCACCCGGGCATCCCCGCCAAGGACCGGAAGGCGGTGCAGAAGCGGATGTTCGTCCGCACCGACCCGCCGCAGCCGGGTGCCTGGCACTGGGTCTCCAACGGTACGCAGGCGTACTACCGGGCACCCGAGTACTGGAAAGCCGGCACCACGATCACCGTACGGATCGCGCTGGCCGGCATCCCGTTGAGCAACGGCAAGTACGGCAACGTCGACCGGAGCGCCACCGCCAAGATCGGCCGGTCGTTCGTCATGAAGGTCGACAACGCCACCAAGAAGATGACCGTCTACGAGGACGGCCAGGTCGTTCGCACGATCCCGGTCAGCCTGGGCAAGAAGAGCACCCCGTCCTCCAGCGGCACCATGGTCGTCATGGAGAAGAAGGAGTCGACGACCTTCGACACCCGGGACGATCCGAACCCCGCCAACCGCTACGTCACCGAGATCGACTTCGCCCAGCGGCTCACCTGGGGCGGCGAGTACATCCACGCCGCGCCGTGGTCCGAGCACGTGCAGGGGCGGCAGAACGTGTCGCACGGTTGCGTAAACGTCTCCACGGCGCATGCGAAGTGGCTCTTCTCGCAGACCAAGGTCGGCGACCCGATCACCATCAAGGGCACCGAGCGCAAGCTCGCCGCCGGCAACGGCTGGACGGCCTGGAGCCTGAGCTGGGCCGAGTTCGTCAAGGGCAGCGCGCTGCCGGTGCCGGAGGGCGGCTCCGGCCCGGATCTGGCCTGACGCGACGACCGCCACGGGAGGGCGGGGCACCCGACAAGTCGGGTGCCCCGCCCTCCCGTGGTTTAGGAGCAGCGCTCGCAAAGATCGATATTTTATCAGCATTCGGACATGATGGTCCGCGTGTTTCTCTTCACCCCCCGCAACGGGTACGTGTTCCCGTGCGTCAGTGAGAGACGATGGCAACCGGGGCACCACGACAGTGAGGGAATCATGCGCGCGACGCAGGACCAGCTGAGCCGGCGGGACGGCCGCCGCCGGATGTTCGCGGCGGGGCTGCTCGCCGCCGTACTGGCGGTCACCTCCGCCTGCACGAACGAGGGCGGCGGGGACAAGTCGCCGGCCTGGCAGGGCGGCGGCGAGAGCGCACCGAAGGCCACCGCCACCATCACCGGGCCCACGGCCGACGCCAAGGACGTGCCGGCGTCCACCGGCGTCGCCTTCACCACCAAGGACGCGAAGGACACCACCGTCGAGCTGAAGGACTCCGCCGGCGGGGCCGTCGAGGGCACCGTGGTCGCCGACGGCGGAAGCTGGCTGCCGAAGGGCGCCCTGAAGTACGGCGAGACCTACACCGCCACCGTCACCGCCACCGGCGACGACGGCAAGCCGGCGCAGGCGACCAGCACCTTCACCACGATGGCGAAGCCGAGCAAGCAGGTCCGGATCAGCAGCTTCCTCGGGGACGGCCAGGTCGTCGGCGTCGGCATGCCGCTCATCGTGAAGTTCAGCCGGGCCGTCCCGGAGGACTACCGCGACGACGTCCAGCGCCGGATGACAGTGACCTCAACGCCCGCCCAGGAGGGGATCTGGCACTGGGTCAGCCCCACCGAGATCCGGTTCCGGCCGAAGGAGTTCTGGAAGGCCGGCACTGCCGTCTCGTACCGGATCCAGGCCGGCGGCCTGCCCCTCGGTGACGGCTGGTACGGCCGGGCCGACCTGTCGGTCGACGTCAAGACCGGCCCGGCGGTGATCATGACGGTCGACAACAAGACCAAGCGAATGACCGTCACCAAGGACGGCAAGGTGATCAAGACCATTCCCGTCAGTCTTGGCAAGAAGAGCACCCCGTCCTCCAGCGGCACCATGGTCGTCATCGAGAAGCTGCGCAAGACGGTCTTCGACACCATGGAGGAGCTGGGCCCCGAGGAGGGTTACCGCACGAAGATCGACTACGCCCAGCGGCTCACCTGGGGTGGCGAGTTCATCCACGCCGCCCCCTGGTCGGAGGGGCAGCAGGGCAGCGTCAACGTCTCGCACGGCTGTGTGAACGTCTCGATGAAGAACGGCGCCTGGTTGTTCGCCAACACCCGGATCGGCGACCCGATCACCGTCAAGGGCACCGAGCGTAAGCTCGCCAACGGCAACGGCTGGACCGACTGGAACATGAGCTGGGACGAGTACGTCAAGGGCAGTGCCCTTCCGTACGACCCAGACGCCGCCGCCTCCCCGAGCGCCGAGGCAACCCCCGGCGACACCGCCGAGACCCCCAGCGCCGAGCCGACCACCTGACCAGCAGCCCCGGATACGACGAAGGCCCCCTCCGTGCGGAGGGGGCCTTCGTGCAACGGGTGACTGATGGGAATTGAACCCACGACAACCGGGACCACAACCCGGTGCTCTGCCAACTGAGCTACAGCCACCATGCTCCCCGCGCCGGCTGGGCCGGGCGGCGTGCGGACTAATAATAGCCACACCCCCGCCATCCACGTCCACCGGGTTCCGCACCTCTCGCGCCGGCACCACCTCAGGCGCGCGACGGGGCAGGATGGCGGGAGCGAGCTCCGCTAGAGGGCAGCGACGGTCGGGTCCGCACCGAGGCCGCCCTCGCGCTGCAACTGCTCCTCGAACATGACGAAGGTCTTGCGCCTGATCCCGTGGATGAGGACCCGCTCCTCCGTCGTCAGGCGTCGCCGCTCGGCGACTGCGGCATCCTCGATCGCCCGCACGGTCCCATAAAGGGCGAAGATCGGACCCTCACCTCGGAGGTAGCGGCCACGGTCATGTTCCGTCCACTGAACGAATTCGTCAGGGGCCAGCGGAGTGATTTCGCCGCCGACGGCGAACAAGATATCCTCCACAAGGTCGTCAGCCGGGTCCCAGCCCCCGGATTCCACGGACAGGCGCCACGCCTTGACACCGCCCTCCGCAGAGGCGTTCATCTTGACCGGGGACTTGTAATAACTGAAGTAGGCAGGCAAGACAAGGCCCGGCATCTGCGCCACGTAGATCATCCATCCAAGGTCGACTCCCTCGCCTCCGCGGCTCCCCGGAACCAACCCACCACCTCGGCCTCCCCAGGCAACGCGGCTCCGGTGAGCCTTTCCGCGATTGGCTGAACCTCTGCGGCCCCCAATTCCTCGTACCGACCGAAATTTCGGTAATCGTCGAGAAATCTGACGGCCAGGCCGGGATTGTACGTCCACTCATGGAGGCGGTTGCTCCAGACCAGCGCGTCTCCCGAGTCGACATCCATGATGAAGAGACCAGCCGCCTCACCCTTCTCCTCGGTTCGATAAATTGTGTAGTATGTCAACATTTTCTTTCCCCAAAATTCTCTCTATCCGTGCCGAGATCGGGAAATCCTGTCTCGAAAGACCGAACTGCACAACGACATCGGAAAACGACTCACCTCGGGACTCGAGGTAGCTCAGGTACGTACGCCACGCCACCGGGTTGTCAGAAATCCATTTTGCGAAGCTCGCATCTTTAGGGGAAAAACGTCGCGACAGACCCGGCGGCACAGCATCAGGCATTCCATGCCGCCGATTCACGCTGAGCATCTCCAGAAAGGCGTTGACACGACGGTGTGCGGGCTCCGCCAGTAGGCGGAGTTTCTCGTATGCCTCGTGGGTCCGCTGCCATGCCTCCCGGGACGCATCACTGTGCAGTTGCACTTCAAATAGCTGACCGGAGGGGGCACGCACGGTGCAGTTCAGGCCGTAGAACCTGTTGCCCGCTCTCCAAAAGTTCTTACACTCGCCGTCCTCGACTTGAAACCCGAGGCTCACCAGCGCGGCCAGGGTCTCTTCGACGGCCAGTCGGTATGAGTCAGGCCCCGGCATGGCGAGGGAGAACCGAAGTACGTCGTTCACGTTGTTCGCGAACTCTTCAACCGACACACCGGCGGCGTCGGCCTCGTCCAGGTACTTCCGACCCAACGATCCCAGATCCTTGACCCGGAACTCCAGATCACGCAGCTCGATGGTTTCCCCTAGGCCGAGCGAGGCCGTCACCTGCCGCCCCACTAACCGCAGGGCAGACTCGACCATATCCGCCTCGGTGGCCGCTCTGCCGTGAAGGGTCTCCAGGGCGTTCCTTTCATACGGCGACAACTGACGCCAAGGGTCCGAAGAGAAATCCGCTGACGATGATCCGTCTGGACTGCCTTCGGGCGGGGTCGAGGCGGGAAGGGTCGCCTCCGGGCCTTCGAGCAGGTGGACGCGGTTGACGTACAGCTCCTCGTCCGACGGGTCGTCCGGCCCGGGCCGCCACTGTCGCGACCGGTCGTCCGGCTGCGGCGGTTCGTCCGCCACCCCACCTCGCTGGCTGAACGTCCCCGGCCCTGCGCCGGCCAGCGGCATGGGATGGCCGTCCGGGCCGAGAATCAGGGCGTCGATTCCTGTCACGTTGTGCGGGGCCAGCCTGCTGCTGTGCGTGTAGAGCGGCATGTCCGAGACGGCGCCGCTCTGCGGGTCCAGGTAGAGCACGCTCCCGTTCTGGTTGAGCGCCACCCAGGCGTGCGATCCACCACCCTCGTACGTGGTGATGAGGAACGCGTAGCTGCCGTGACCGCCGGCCCGCAACCGGCCCTCGAGGCTGCCGAACCCCCGGCTCACCGCGCTCCACGTATCGCCCGGGGAGACTTCCTCATCGGGGCCCACAACCTTCTGGAAGCGCCCGCCGGTGGCATCCTCCACCCGCCCCGGGCCGTCGATCTCACCGCCGAGGGGCCGGGTGATGTCCCCGGCGGCGTACCCGTCGAAGGTGCGGGGTGCGGAGACCCGAGGACGCCCGTGCATCCACGTCTCGTAGAGGGAGAGGGTGCAGTCCAGGCAGTTGATGCCCCGGGTGGGGTCGGCGGCCGGGCCACCGTCGTTGGCCAGCCGGAACCAGCCACCCCGCCGGGGGTCGGCGGTCCGCAGGACCCGCCCACCGGCGTCCCGGGGAACAGCCTGTTCGAGGTCCGACTGATGCAGCGCCAGCGGCGGGCGCAGCCCGCCCCACTGCCCGTAGCGGCGGGACCGGTCGATCGGCGGCGGATCGTCGTCACCGGTCAGCGCCGAGGGGCCGTCGCCCTCCACGACGCCGACGATGAGGGAGGGGTCGTCGCTGTTGATGCGCTCGAAGTCCTCCCGGTTGTCCACCTCGACGACCTTGGGGGCGGCCCTTCCGGCAAGCACCTCCTCTGCGAGACCCATCTGCCGGTGGTACCGGCGCTCCGCCTGTCGGCCGTCCCGGATGAACTGGTCGGCGAGCTCACTGCGGCCTTCGCGGTGCAGGCTGTACGCCTCGCGAATCAGCCAGCGCGCCTGCTCGTACCGGTACTCAGCCCTGCCACGAAGCTCGGCCACGCGATGGCGTCGCCGTTTGTCCTCGTACCAGGCACGCTGCCGCTGGAAGTAGTCCCGGTACCGACGCCGGTCGAACGCCTCGCGCTCAGCAGCCCACTGCGCCGCATACCACTCGGGTGACCTCGGCCGGGGAACGGTGGGATCCGTGGGACCGGGGTACTCCGGCGCGGGCTGCGGGATCGATTGCGGAGCCGGACGCGGGTGCGGGTGCCCGGTCTCCAACGGGAGAAACCGTGGCGGCGGAGCCGGATCGTGTCCCGTGACCGGGCTGTTCTGCCCGGTCGCTCCGAGTGGGCCGGGGGTGCCGTACGGGGACGCCGACACCACCGGTGGGAGGGTGGTCGGGTTCGCTCCGGACGCCGCCGCCGAGATCGGCGATGAGTAGGGAGTCGACGTCGCGTTCGCCAGCGGAACGGGGTTCGATCCGCCGGCGGTCGATGAGGTGCCACCGAGGGCTGCCGGCGGCCCTGTCTCCACGCCCCGGCTCCCGGGTTGGGCGGCGTCGGCCGGGATCGACGACAGCATCGGGTGGGCGGGCCCTGTTGCTTGCACCGAACCGGGGCCGGACTGCGGTGCGGAGGGCAGGCCGACTACGGGATCTACCGTGATGGCGGACATGACCGGCGTCGCCGGGAGCCCGGGGGTGTCAACCGGGGGAACGAAGGGCGCCTGCGCATGTGCGGGCGCCGCGGCGATGGCCGGTGACTGAGCGGCAGCGACCACGAGCTCGGGCGGAACGCCACCGTCCACAGGTTGAGGCTGGTCACCCTCCCTGCCCGTCATTCCGGCGGTCATCCCGGCGGCGGGGAGCTGTGCACCGTCCGGCGTCGTCGGCACCGTCACGGCTCCGAGGTCCGTCGGGGCGAAGGACGCCCCGGCGAGGGCCGCCATCCGGCCGTCCAGCCGGTGGTGCAGCGCCGCGTCGGTCTGGCCGGTGGCCGATCCGGTGGCGCCCGACGCCGCCGCCCGCGCCGCGTCCTCCAGGGACATCGGGCCCTGGCCGGTGGCCAGGCGGGCCGCCTGTTCGGCGAACATCTCACCGGTCATCTCGCGGCCGAGGTGCTCGCCGACGCGCGCCGCCCGCCCGGTCGCGTGTCGGCCGAGACCGGCCAGCGGCGCCACCGCCCCGCCCGCCAGGCCGCCGAGCGCGGACATTCCCGCGTCCGCCAGGTCCAGGCCGTGCCGGCGGCCGGTCGTGTTCTGGTACGCCTGCGTGGCGAGCGTGACCCCGGCCTCCTCGGCCGCCTCCGCCAGCCCGCCGAGCGCCGCCTTGCGGGCCAGCCCTCGCACGCCGCCCTCGGCCACCCGCTTGGCGGCGCGTTCCCCGGCCTCCTTCAGGCCCTGCTTGAGGGTCTTGCGGGCCAGTTGGGCCATCAGCCGCTTGAAGATCTGCTGCACGACGAACCGGCTCGCGGTGATCGCGGCGCCGGCGGCGGGCGAGGCGGTGCCCGCAGTGAGCACCGCCGCCACGGCCAACGAGAGCAGCTCGACGACGAGGATGCCCAGCTCGATCCAGACCTCGAGCTTCGCCCCCTCGATGTCGCAGCCGCACTCCTCGACCAGCCGGCCGAGGTCGCCGCTGACGGCCAGCAGGACCGGCAGCGGGGCCTCGTCGCCGTCGGCCACCCGCCGCCAGGCGGCGTCGAACGCCTCCGCAACCGCCCCGATGCCGCCGTACCCGCTGCGCACCTCACCACCCGCGGCGACCGCGTCGTCGCGCGGCCCCGCCAGGGCCTCGGCCACGCCGTACCACTGGTCGGCGAGGTCCCAGACCGCCCGCTCGTCACCCTCCGGCCACTCCACGCCGATCACCCAGTCGAGGGCCTCGTAGACCCAGCCGGGCAGCTCCCACAGCGAGTAGTCGAGGGGGTGCGGAATCGGGCTCGGCAGCAGGCTCACGGCGGTCCTCGGGGTCGTCAGCGCCCGGCGGGCCGCTGGTCGGAGATCCGGTCGAGCCGTCCGGCGCTCCGGGCGTCCGTCGTCACCTCGTTGTCCACGGACCGCACAACGTCCCCGCCCAGGTTCTCCAGGGCACGCCCGACGCCCGTCCAGGCCCGCAGCAGGGTTTCCTCGAATCCGCGGTACTGCTTCTCGAAGGCCGCACCGATGTCGTCGCGGCCCCAGGGACGGGCCGCGCTGGCCGCCGCGATCCGGCCGCCCACCTGCGCGCGCCGGGCGGTCACCGCCTCGCCGGCCGAGGTCAGGTCGGCGCCGCCGCGCCGTGCGCGGCCCGGGTCCAGCCAGAGCTGCCCATCGGCCATGCCGCTCACTCCCCACGCCGCATGACGGCGTCGACCCGGCCCAGCAGGGCCCCGAAGTCGCCGGTACGGAGGAAGTCCACCGAGCCCGATCCGGCCGGTAGGTAGCCGGCGACCAGCTCCTGTGTGGCGGCGACCGCGGCGGCGGTGGCCCGGTGCACCGTCATGGTGATCTTCCGGCTCAGCGCCTTGGCGTCCCGGTCCTGGAACACGGCGGGGTGGACGTCCACCGAGACGAGTTCGCCCCGGGCCCCGGCGACGACGGTCACCTGCCCGTCGTCGGAGCGTTCGGTGACCCGGAGGTGCACGAGTCGGCTCTGGAGTTCGTCCAGTCCCGAGCGGAGCTGTCGGTACTGGCCGTGCACCTCGTCGAACCGGGCCCGCAGCGCCCGGTTGGCGTCCCGGTCCACGCTCTCGGCCACCGCCACCCTCCTCGTCACCGTCACCGTAGGTAGGCCAGAACATACCGGGTGCCACGGAATCCGTGGGGTCCGGTAACTTCAATCGGGTGATCGACCATCAGCAGGCCGAACAACTCGCCGCCGTCTGGGCCCACCGGGACTCCCAGCGCCTCGGCCACGAGTGCGCCCCGCTGGTCGAGGAGTTCGACCTCGGCTTCCTGATCACGTCCACTGTGGCCCAGACCGCCGCCGTGCCTCCCGGCGACCTGCCGACCATGGTGGTGGACAAGGAGACCGGCGAGGTCTCGACCTGGCCCCGCCTGCCCTTCCCCGCCGTGCGGGAGATGTATCGGCGCAGCCGGCCGGAGCGGCCCGCGCCGCGCACCGTGGACCCGGCGAGCCAACTCCTCCGCGAGGTACGCCGCCTGCCGACGCCCGGTGCCGTCGCGCACCTGACCGTCGAGGGGCGTCTCCACCGGGCGCAGGGCGCCAAGGGCGACATCGCCCTACGGCACCACCCACTGGTCCGGGCCTACCTCGACGAGCTGCCTCCGGGCCATCTGGCGCGGGGCGGAGACCGACACGCGGAAGTGATCGTCGTGTCCGACCTGCTGTACGCGTACGACCACCGCCGCGCCGCCGAGGGCGGGGGGCCGATGACCCTGAACGACGCCCACTCCCTTCTCGAGACCTCCCGGCTCGAGGTCCACCGGGTGCGCGAGCCCGGGGACCCGGCGGGGGGCGTGGCCGAGCGGCCCTGCGACTCGTGCGTGAACTTCCTGGTGCACTTCCACGCGCTCGACTGGTCCGATCTCGCCTACACCCGGGAGTGGCGGCCGGAGTCGCAGGTGCCGATCCACCCTGGCCGTTTCCCTGCCGAGGTCAGCGACTCGCTGATGGACGGCGGGTGGGAGGACACGATGTTCAACCCGGCCCTCGCGGCCGGGGCCATCGAGGACACGTGCGAGGTGGCCGGTCAGCTGCACCGGCACGAACCCTTCCCGGCGGCGAGGGCCGCCCTTACCGCGTTCCCGGCCGTCCCATCCTTCCGCCTTGGCCCCGGGCAGGAGGTGTGGATCAGCCGGTTCAACACCAATCCGACGCGAGCGGCGCACTCGGCGGACACCCTCGCCGACTTCGGCGCGGTCCTCGGCAGGCGGCTGTTTCCCCTCGGCGCGGAGGGCCAGGACAGCATCATCGCCATCGACGAGGGGGGCCGGGTGTTCGTGCTGGACCAGGCCGGCGAGTGGTTCCTCGGCGACAACATCGACGCCGCCCTCACCACCCTGCTGCTCGGTCGCGCCCCCGCCCGGGTACGCGACGACGGCACCTGGTAGCGCTACAACTGCACGCCGGTCAGCACCATGACGCGAGCGTCGGTGTAGTCGTCCATCGCGCTGCGCAGGCCCTCGCGGCCGACGCCGCTGCCCTTCACTCCCCCGTACGGCATCTGGTCGGCCCGGTACGACGGCACGTCGCCGACGATCACCCCGCCCACCTCCAGCGCCCGGTGGGCGGCGAAGGCCACGTCGAGGCGGTGGGTGAACACGCCCGCCTGGAGGCCGTACGTCGAGTCGTTGACGGCGGCGAACGCGGCGGTGTCGTTCTCGACCCGGGCGACCACCAGGACCGGCCCGAACACCTCCTCGGCGTGCACCTTCGCGTCGGCCGGCACCCCGGACAGCACGGTCGGCGGGTAGGTCGCGCCGTCGCGCCGGCCGCCCACCTCGATGGTCGCCCCGGCCACCACCGCCTCGTCGACCCACGCCTCGACCCGTTCGGCCGCCGCGACGGAGACCAGCGGCCCGACGTCGGTCAGCTCGTCGAACGGGTCTCCCGTCCGCAGCGCCTGCACCGACGCGACCAGCCTGGGCAGGAAGGCGTCGTAGAGCCACTCGTGCACGTACACCCGCTGCACGGCGATGCACGACTGCCCGGCCTGGTAGTTGGAGAACGTGGCGATCCGGTGCGCGGCGAAGGTCAGGTCCTCGTCGGTGTTCCAGTCCTCGCAGATGACGGCCGCCGCGTTGCCACCCAGCTCAAGGGTGACGTGCTTGTCGGGCACGGACCGACGGACGGCCGCGCCGACGGGCCCGGAGCCGGTGAACGACACCACCGGCAGCCTCGGGTCGGCGACCAGCTCGGCGGCGCGCTCGTTGGGCAGCGGCAGCACCGAGAACATCCCGGCGGGCAGCTCCGTCTCGGCGAGGATCCCGCCGAGCAGCAGCGCCGACAGCGGGGTGGCCGGGGCGGGCTTCACCACGATGGGCGCGCCGACCGCGATGGCCGGGGCGACCTTGTGCGCGACCAGGTTCAGCGGGAAGTTGAACGGCGCGATGCCGAGCACCGGCCCCTTCGGCACCCGCCGGACCAGGGCGATCCGCCCGGTGGCCGTCGGGTCGGTGTCGAGGCGTTGCAGCTCGCCGGAGAACCGTCGGGCCTCCTCGGCCGCCCAGCGGAACGTCGACACCGCGCGTCCCACCTCGGCCCGCGCCCACCTGACCGGCTTGCCGTTCTCGGCGGTGATCAGCGCGGCGACCTCCTCGGCCCGCTCGGCGAGCCGCCGCGACACGTGGTCCAGGGCCGCCGCGCGGGCGTGCGCGGGCAGGGCCGCGGCCTCCGCCGCCACCCCGGCCGCAGCCGCGACGGCGGCCTCGACCTGGTCGGGCGTGGCGAGGGTGGTACGCCCCACCGCCCGCCCGTCGTACGGGTGGGTGACGGTCAGCTCGCCCTCGCCGTGTGCGGGGCGGCCGGCGACGAAGAAGGCTCTCGGCTCCACACCTCGGCAGCCTAGACCACACGCACTCGCACGGAAACAGTCGCTCAAAACCTTGTCTGCCGCGAATTCGGTAGCCAAGATGGCAGTCAGATTCCGATAACCTCCGCTGTCCGCACCCTCGGCCATCCCTCGGAGACACCTGATGAGCGACCAGCAGAAGCTGCGCAACTTCGTCAACGGCGCGTACGTCGACCCGGTGGACGGCGGGTACGCCGACCTGATCGACCCGTGCACGGGCGAGGTCTTCGCCCAGTCGCCGGTCTCCGGCGTGGCGGACGTGGACGCGGCCATGGGGGCGGCCTCCGCCGCGTTCGAGACGTGGCGGGACACCACCCCGGGGGAACGGCAGAAGGCGCTGCTCAGGCTCGCCGACGCGGTGGAGGCGCGGGCGACCGAGCTGGTCGACGCGGAGGTCCGCAACACCGGTAAGCCCCGCCGACTCACCGCCGAGGAGGAACTGCCGCCGGCGGTGGACCAGTTCCGCTTCTTCGCCGGCGCGGCCCGGCTGCTGGAGGGCCGCTCCGCCGGGGAGTACCTGGCCGGGCACACCTCCTACGTACGGCGCGAGCCGATCGGCGTGTGCGCCCAGGTGACCCCGTGGAACTACCCGCTGATGATGGCGGTCTGGAAGATCGCCCCGGCGCTCGCGGCGGGCAACACGGTGGTGCTGAAGCCGTCGGACACCACGCCGGTGTCGACGCTGCTGCTGGCCGAGATCGCCGCCGAGTTCTTCCCGCCCGGGGTGTTCAACGTGGTCTGCGGCGACCGGGACACCGGTCGTACCCTCGTGTCGCACCCGACCCCCCAGCTCGTGTCGATCACGGGCTCGACCCGGGCGGGCATGGAGGTGGCCTCCGCCGCCGCGCCCGACCTGAAGCGGACCCACCTGGAGCTGGGCGGCAAGGCCCCGGTGGTGCTCTTCGACGACGCGGACGTGGCCGCGGCGGCCGAGGCGATCGCGATGGGCGGCTACTTCAACGCCGGCCAGGACTGCACGGCCGCGACCCGGGTGCTCGCCGGCCCCGGCATCCACGACGACTTCGTGGCCGCGCTCGCCGAGCAGGCCCGCAACACGAGGACCGGCGCCCCGGACGACGCCGACGTGCTGTACGGCCCGCTGAACAACGCCAACCAGCTCGCCCGGGTGAGCGGCTTCGTCGACCGGCTGCCGGACCACGCGGCGATCCGGGCTGGCGGCTCCCGGCAGGGCGAGCGCGGCTACTTCTACGCGCCGACCGTGGTTTCCGGGCTGCGCCAGGCCGACGAAATCATCCAGGAAGAGGTGTTCGGGCCGGTCATCACCGTTCAGCGCTTCTCCGACGAGGACGAGGCGGTGCGCTGGGCCAACGGCGTCGACTACGGCCTGTCGGCGTCGGTCTGGACGCGCGACCACGGCCGGGCGATGCGGATGACCCGCCGGCTCGACTTCGGCTGCGTCTGGGTGAACACCCACATCCCGTTCGTCTCGGAGATGCCGCACGGCGGCTTCAAGCACTCCGGGCACGGCAAGGACCTCTCGGTGTACAGCCTGGAGGACTACACCCGGATCAAGCACGTCATGCACAACATCGAGGGCTGACCGGTGGCATCGAGCGAGGAGCTGCACAAGCGGCGCGGCGCGGCGGTGGCCCGGGGCGTCGGCAGCGTCGTCGGCGCGTACGTGGACCGGGCGGGCGGCGGCACGATCACCGACGTCGACGGGCGGGAGTGGATCGACTTCGCCGCCGGCATCGCGGTCACCAACGTCGGCAACTCCGCGCCCCGGGTGGTCGAGGCGGTGAGGGCGCAGGTCGAGCGGTTCACCCACACCTGCTTCATGGTCGCGCCGTACGAGTCGTACGTGGCCGTCTGCGAGCGGCTCAACGCGCTCACCCCCGGCACGTTCGAGAAGCGCTCGGCGCTGTTCAACTCGGGCGCCGAGGCGGTGGAGAACGCGGTGAAGGTCGCCCGGCACGCCACCGGGCGCCCTGCGGTGGTGGTGTTCGACCACGCGTACCACGGCCGGACCAACCTGACCATGGCGTTGACCGCGAAGAACATGCCGTACAAGCACCGGTTCGGGCCGTTCGCCGGCGAGGTCTACCGGGTGCCGATGTCGTACCCGCTGCGGGACGGGGGGCTGTCCGGGGCGGAGGCCGCCGCCCGGGCGATCGAGACGGTGGAGAAGCAGGTCGGCGCGGAGAACGTCGCTGCGCTGCTGATCGAGCCGATCCAGGGCGAGGGCGGCTTCGTCGTACCGGCGCCGGGGTTCCTGCCGGCGTTGCGCGAGTGGTCGACGGCGGCCGGGGTGGTCTTCGTGGCCGACGAGATCCAGACCGGGTTCTGCCGAACCGGGGACTGGTTCGCCTGCGACCACGAGGACGTCGTCCCGGACCTGGTCACCCTGGCCAAGGGCATCGCCGGCGGCCTGCCGCTGGCGGCGGTGACCGGCCGGGCCGAGTTGATGGACGCGGTGCACGTGGGCGGCCTGGGCGGCACGTACGGCGGCAACCCGATCGCCTGCGCGGCGGCGCTGGCGACGATCGAGACCATGCACGAGCTGGACCTGGCCGCCACCGCCCGCCGGGTCGGGGCGACGATGGACGAGCGGCTGTGCGCCCTCGCCGCCGGCGATCCGCGGATCGCCGAGGTACGCGGCCGGGGCGCGATGCTCGCCGTGGAGCTGGTCCGGCCCGGCACCCTGGTCCCGGACCCGGCCGCCGCGGCGGCGGTCGCGGCGGCCTGCCACGCCGCCGGCCTGCTGGTGCTGACCTGCGGCACGTACGGCAATGTGCTGCGTCTGCTGCCCCCGCTGGTCATCTCCGACGCGGAGTTGGCCCGGGGCCTGGACATCCTCGACAACGCCTTCGGCTGACGGGGCCCGCAGCCCGGACGACACCGCCTGGAGGCCCGCGCCCGGCAGCCACCGGGCCTGCGGACGCGACGCCCGGACGAAACCCGGCCGGCAACCGGTACTGGCGATCGGCGGTGAGCTGCGTCACGATGGTCGCGAGGAGGTCGCCGATGGCTGACCCGTGGCTCGCCCTGGAGTTCGGCGCCGATCCGGCGGAGCGGATCGCGCAGGTCGGCGCCGCCCACGAGGCGTTCCTCGCGGGAACCGAGCCGGGCCGGGTGCGGGAGGTGGTCCGCCGGTCCTGGCAGCGCTCGGCGCTGGTCGACCCCGAGGTCGCCCCGCCGGTCGAGCTGACCGACGACGCGCTGGAGGGCTACCGGGCCGCCCACTCGCTGGCCCGGGTGCTGCCACTGTTCCGGGACCTGCTCGGAGGCATCGCCCTGGACGGCGCGCACCTGATGGCGGTCTGCGACGCGCACGGGCGGCTGCTCTGGGTGGAGGGGCATCCCGGGGTGCTCCGGCACGCCGAGCGGATGAACTTCGTGCCCGGCGCCCGCTGGGACGAGGCGCACGCCGGCACCAACGCCCCCGGCACCGCCCTGGCCTGCGACCACAGCGTGCAGATCTTCGCCACCGAGCACTTCAGCCGGCGCGTGCAGCGCTGGACCTGCGCCGCCGCCCCGATCCACGATCCGGCCACCGGGCGGCTGCTCGGCGCGGTCGACATCACCGGCGGCGACCACCTCGCCCACCCGCAGAGCCTCGCCCTGGTCCGGGCCACCGCCCGGGCCGCCGAGGCCCAGCTCGCCGCCACCCGCCCGGCCGAGCCGGACTCGGTCACCGTGCGCGCGCTGGGCCGCGACGAGGCGGAGGTGCGCGTCGGCGGGCGGACCGTCCGGCTCGGCCGCCGGCACAGCGAGCTGCTGGTGCTGCTGCTCGACCATCCCGAGGGGCGCACCGGCGAGCAGCTCGGCCTCGACCTGTACGGCGACGACCGGCTGCATCCGGTCACCCTGCGCGCCGAGCTGTCCCGGCTGCGCCGGGCGCTGGGGGCGGAGCTGCTCGACTCCCGCCCGTACCGGCTGCGCGCCCGGGTGCGGGCGGACTTCCGGACCGTCACCGAGCTGTTGGAACGCGGTGAGGTGGCGGGGGCACTCGACGCGTACCCCGGGTCGTTGCTGCCCTCCTCCGACGCGCCGGGGGTCGCGCGGCTGCGCCAGCTGTTCGACGGGCAGTTGCGCGCCGCCGTGCTGGCCGGCGGCGACCCGACGGCGCTCGCGGCCTGGACCGCGACGCCCGCCGGCACCGACGACCTGGTCGCCTGGCAGGCCCTGGCGCGGGCGCTGCCGCCGGGCGCGCCCCGCCGGCCCCTCGCGCTGGCCCGCGCCCGCCAGCTCGGCATCGAGTACGACCTCCCGCGCGCAACGTCGCTGCAACGTCGGGGTAACTAACCTCGCCGCCGTCACCCCGAGCACCGACGGCGGAGGTACCGATGACGCGCTACGACGCGCCCACCCACTGGCAGTCCCGCTACGACCACTTCATCGGCGGCGAGTACGTCAAGCCGCACGGCGGCCAGTACTTCGAGAATCCCACCCCGATCACCGGCCAGACGTTCTGCGAGGTGGCCCGCGGCACCGCCGAGGACGTCGAACGCGCCCTCGACGCCGCCCACGGCGCGGCCGATGCCTGGGGCCGCACCCCGGTCGCCGAGCGGGCGCTGATCCTCAACCGGATCGCCGACCGGATGCAGGAGAACCTGGAGTCCCTCGCGGTCGCCGAGACCTGGGAGAACGGCAAGCCGGTACGGGAGACCCTGGCCGCCGACATTCCGCTCGCCATCGACCACTTCCGGTACTTCGCCGGTGCGATCCGGGCCCAGGAGGGCAGCCTCGGCGAGCTGGACGACGACACCGTGGCGTACCACTTCCACGAGCCGCTCGGCGTGGTCGGGCAGATCATCCCGTGGAACTTCCCGATCCTGATGGCCGTCTGGAAGCTCGCCCCGGCCCTCGCGGCCGGCAACGCCGTGGTGCTCAAGCCCGCCGAGCAGACCCCGGCGTCCATCCACCACCTGATCTCGCTGATCGCCGACCTGCTCCCGCCCGGCGTGGTCAACGTCGTCAACGGTTTCGGCGTCGAGGCGGGCAAGCCGCTGGCCTCCTCGCCCCGGGTGGCGAAGGTGGCGTTCACCGGCGAGACCACCACCGGGCGGCTGATCATGCAGTACGCCAGCGAGAACATCAAGCCGGTAACCCTGGAGCTGGGCGGCAAGAGCCCGAACATCTTCTTCGACGACGTGAGCGCGGCGTCCGACGACTTCCTGGACAAGGCCCTCGAAGGGTTCACCATGTTCGCCCTCAACTCCGGCGAGGTCTGCACCTGCCCGTCGAGGGCGCTGATCCAGCAGGGCCACTACGCCGACTTCCTCGCCGCGGCGGTGGACCGCACCCGGGCGGTACGCCAGGGACACCCGCTCGACACCGACACGATGATCGGCGCGCAGGCGTCCAACGACCAACTGGAGAAGATCCTGTCCTACCTGGACATCGGCCGCCAGGAGGGCGCGCGCGTGCTCACCGGCGGCGAGCGCGCCGACCTCGGCGGGGAGCTGTCCGGCGGGTACTACGTGCAGCCGACCATCTTCGAAGGCGACAACTCGATGCGGATCTTCCAGGAGGAGATCTTCGGCCCGGTCGTCTCGGTGACCTCCTTCGCCGACCTCGACGAAGCCGTGAAGATCGCCAACGACACCCTGTACGGGCTCGGGGCCGGCGTCTGGACCCGGGACATGAACACCGCGTACCGGGCCGGGCGGGCGATCCAGGCCGGTCGGGTCTGGACGAACTGCTACCACGCGTACCCGGCGCACGCCGCGTTCGGCGGGTACAAGCAGTCCGGCATCGGCCGGGAGAACCACAAGATGATGCTGGAGCACTACCAGCAGACGAAGAACCTCCTGGTCAGCTACTCCCCCAAGAAGCTCGGCTTCTTCTGATGGCCGATCCGGTCGGCGCCGGCGCGCGTTTCCCACCCGACCCGGGCAGCACGTCGTCGCCCGTCTCCCTCACCCCCGCGGCGGCCGAGCTGATCCGGTCGCTGCGGGGGCGGCACGGTCGACGTGGTCCCGGGCCGGGGCAGCGGCTTCAGCCTGGAGGCCCCCGACGGCGTCCGCTTCCTGATCCGCTCCCACCTCACACCCAACCCCACCCCCTGACCGCCCGGTGCGGGAACGACGGAATCCCTCGACCAGCCGATGACCACCCGCTGCCTCAAGCACGAGAAATGTGCTCGGGGCAGCGGGTGGCACCGCTGGTCAGGCAATCTGGCGCAGGTCGTTGCCATAGTCGAAGATGATCCGGAGCCGGGCGCCCAGGGCGGCGGCGTAGCGGCTCAGCGTGGCGACCTCGTTGACGTCGAGGTCACCGTTCTCGATCTGGCTCACCCGGCCCGGGGTGACTCCCATCAGCTCGGCCACCTGGCGCTGAGTGAGCCCGAGCCGCTTGCGCTCCTCAGCCAGGTGGAAGGCGCTCATCCAGGCCTCGGTTCGGGCACGCTCCCGCTCGTACGCGACGTCGTCGTCCCTAAGCTCGTCGCGGATGTCCTCCCAGTCGTGGAACTCGGTCATGGTTCCCCCCTTCGCTGACTCTCATGGTGCAGCCATGCCTTGTAGGAGATCTCGGCCAGCGGGATGTTGTCCCGATACCACCGGGTCCAGTTGTGCGCCTTGTTCCCCGCGACGAGCAGCACGGCCTGAGACCACGGATCGAAGACGAACAACACCCGCACTGCTATATCCCGCCCGGATCGGGGCCGCAGCTCCTTCAGGTTGCTGATGTTCGACCCTCGCAGGGTGTCCACCAGCGGACGGCCGAGCGCCGGGCCGGCCTCCGCGAGCATGTCGATCGCCACGCTCACGGACCGGTAGGTGTCGGGGTCCGTCCGCCGCAGCTCGCGAAGCCACGCCCGGACCTCTCCGGTGACCCGCACAGACCAACACCGATTCGCTGCCGAACCCATGGCAAAACTATAGCCCAAGCTAAACCTGGGATGGTGGGTCAGCGTTCCTGGAGCCCCCAGGGCGAGCCGTAGCCGGTGAGCAGGTCGAGGAACGGGCGCGGGGGCAGCGCCTCCGGGCCGAGCACGCCGGTGCCGGACCACGCGCCGGTGGCGAGCAGTTCCAGGGCGACGACGGGGTTGACGGCGGTCTGCCAGACGACGGCCTGGTGGCCGTACTCGCGCATGGACCACTCGTTGTCGACGACGTGGTAGAGGTAGACCTCGCGGGGCTCGCCCGACTTCGACAGGCCCCGGACCCAAGTGCCGGCGCAGGTCTTGCCGCGCATCTTCGCCCCGAGGGTGGCCGGGTCGGGCAGGCAGGCGGCCACCACGTCGCGCGGGGACATCGGCACGCCGCGCACGGTGACCGGTTCGGTGGAGTCCAGGCCGAGCTTGTGCAGGGTGCGCAGGACCTCAATGAACTCCTCGCCGAGGCCGTACTTGAAGGTGACCCGCCGCGCGTCGACCCAGCGCGGGATGAGCAGCACCTCCTCGTGCTCGACGTTGACGCACTCCACCGGGCCGATCCCCTCGGGGAAGTGGAACACCTCGGGCTCGCTGAACGGCTCTGTGGTGTACCAGCCCCGATCCTTCTCCCAGATCACCGGCGGGTTCAGGCACTCCTCGATCGTCGTCCAGATGGAGAAGGACGGGGCGAAGGCGTGGCCCTCCACGGTCAGGTTCGCGCCGTCGCGTACCCCGATCTCGTCGATCTCGCCGAACAGCTCGTCGGCGGCGTACCGGGCGAAGATGTCCGACAGGCCCGGCTCGACGCCGATGCCGCACAGCGCGAGCCGGCCCGCCCCGGCCCACCGGTCGGCGGCGGCGAACTGGTCGTCGCCGAGCTTCACGCCGGTCTCGGCGTGCGGGCGCTTCGGATGCGGGTGGGACAGGGACATCGCCATGTCGAGGTAGTCAGCGCCGGCCGCGTACGCGCCGTCGAAGATCGGCATGACGAAGCGCGGGTCGACGGCGTTGAGCACGTGGGTGATCCGGTGCTCGCGGCACAGCGCGGCCACCGCGTCGGCGCGGGAGGCGTCGACGGTCGCGGCGACGAAGCGGTCCCCGTGGCCGTCGACCGCGCGGGCGGCGCGGGCGGGATCGGCGTCGGCGACGACCATGGTGTCGAAGAATGTTCGGCGGGCGGCGATGGCGACGGCGGCGGAGCCGACACCGCCGGCGCCGACGAGCAGGATGCGCATCAGGTATCGAACCCCAAACCAAGACGATCGAGCGTACGGAGCCAGAGGTTGCGCCGGCCGTCACGCGCGTCGGCGCGGGCCAGCGACCATCGGGTGAGGTGGATGCCGGCGGCCCGGACGGGCTCCGGCGGGAACGGCAGCGGCTTGCCCCGGACCAGGTCGAGCCGGGTCAGCGGGGTGTCCCCGTCGGCCAGCAGGTCGAGCATCACCCGCGCGCCGAACCGGGTGGCCCCGACGCCGAGACCGGTGTAGCCGGCGGCGTAGGCCAGCCGCCCGTCGTACGCGGTGCCGAAGAACGGGCAGAACCGGGTGCAGGTGTCGATGACGCCGCCCCAGCGGTGACTGAAGCGCACGTCGGCGAGCTGCGGGAACGTGGTGAAGAAGTGCTCGGCGAGGGCGGTGAAGGTGGCCGGCCGCTGCTCCAGCTCGGGGGCGACCCGGTTGCCGTGGTGGTAGACCGCGTCGTAGCCGCCGAACAGGATCCGCCCGTCGCCGGTGATCCGGTAGTAGTGGAACTGGTTGCCGGTGTCGGCGAGCCCCTGCCGGTTGCGCCAGCCGATCGCGTCCCGCTGGGCCGGGGTCAACGGCTCGGTCATCAGGGCGTAGTCGTAGACGGGGACGATCCAGGCGCGCAGCCGGCGCAGCAGTGGCGGGAACGCGTTGGTGGCGAGGACGACCCGCCGGGCGCGGACGACGCCGGGGGCCTGCCCGACGCCGCCGAGGGTGGCGGCGCGCAGGGCGGGGCCGTCGCCACGCAGGCCGGTGACCCGGGTGTGCTCGTGGATGCGCACACCGAGGTCGAGGCAGGCGCGGCGCAGCCCCCAGGCCAGCCGCGCCGGGTCGAGCATCGCCACCCGGTCGCGGTCCCACAGCCCACCGAGGTACGTCGGCGAGTCGACCTCGGCGCGCACCTCGTCGCGGTCGAGCAGCCGCGTGTCGTGGCCGTACCGGCGGGCCAGTTCCACATCCTCGGCGAGCCCGGCGAGCTGGTACGGCTCGACGGCCACCGCCAGTTCGCCCGTGCGCTCGAAGTCGCAGTCGATGCCGTACGCGTCGACGGTGGCGGCGATGTCGGCCAGGTTCTCCCGGCCGAGGCGTTCCAGCTCGGCGATCTCGCCGGGGAAACGGCCCGCCCCGTTGGCCAGCCCGTGGGTGAGCGAGGCGGCGCAGAACCCACCGTTGCGCCCGGACGCCGCCCAGCCGCAGGTGCCGGCCTCGACGAGCAGCACGTCGGCGTCGGGGTCGGCCTGCTTGGCCAGCAGGGCCGCCCACAGCCCGCTGTACCCGCCGCCGATCACCAGCAGGTCGGCGGCGTGGGCGCCGGTCAGCGGAGGCAGCGGGTCGGGGCGTTCCGGCCGGTCGAGCCAGTACGGCACGGGCGCCGCGTCGGCGAGCGCCCGGCCGGTATGCGGGAGGATCATGACGGGTTCTTCGTCCGGCGGTCGGCTGTCGGGGCGACCGGCAGGCCGGAGGCCGAGGTGACCGGGCGGCCTGCTGTCGGGGGGATCGGGAGGGCTACGCGGCGGGACCGCCGCCCACGCAGCGAGGTGAGCCCGACGAGCAGCAGCGCGATCACGAACATCGCCGTGCCGATGACGTTGACCTGCGGCGGGATGCCCCGCTGGGCGGCACCCCAGACGTACATCGGGAACGTGACGGTGGTGCCCGCGTTGAAGTTCGTGATGATGAAGTCGTCGAAGCTGAGCGAGAACGCCAGCAGCGCGGCGGCCACGATTCCGGGGAGCACCAGCGGCAGGGTGACCAGGCGGAACGCCTGCCACGGGCCGGCGTACAGGTCCGCCGCGGCCTCCTCCAGCCGCCGGTCCATCCCGGCGAGCCGCGCCTTGACCGTCACCACCACAAACGACACGCAGAACATGACGTGTGCGATGACGACGGTCCAGAAGCCCTGCGGCACGCCGGCGGAGACGAACAGGGCCAGCAGCGAGGTGCCCATCACCAGCTCGGGGGTGGCCATCGGCAGGAAGATCAGCAGGTTGATCCCGGACCGGCCGGTGAACCGGTGCCGGACCAGCGCGAACGCCATCAGCGTGCCGAGCACGGTGGCGACGACGGTGGAGATGAAGCCGATCTGCACGCTGCGCAGCACGGCATCGCACATGTCGGAGGTGGCGCAGGGCTGCCGCCAGTTGTCGAGCGTGAACTCGTTGAAGTCGTACGACAGGCGGCTGGACGGGCGGTTGAACGACAGGGCCGCGACCACGGCGATCGGCAGGGACAGGTAGCCGAGCACCAGCAGGGCCACGCCCATCACCCAGCGGTCGGCCAGCCAACGGAAGAACCGGCTCATCAGAGGACCTCCTCCGTGCCGGCCCGGCGCAGGTAGCCGAAGACCACCGCGAGGATCGCCGCCATCAGCAGGAACGACAGGGCCGCGCCCTGCGGGTAGTCCAGCCGGACCAGGAACGCCGAGTCGATGACGTTGCCGATCATGTACTCGTTGGGGGTGCCGAGCAGCTCCGCGTTGATGTAGTCGCCGGTGGCCGGGATGAAGAACAGCAGCGTGCCGGCGGTCAGGCCGGGCATCGACAACGGCAGGGTGACCCGGCGGAACGTCTGCACCGGGCTCGCGTACAGGTCGCCGGCCGCCTCCAGCAGCCGGTGGTCGAGCCGCTCCAGGCTCGCGTACAGCGGCAGCACCAGGAAGGGCAGGAAGTTGTACGTCAGCCCGAGGATCACCGCGATCGGCGTGGCCAGCAGCCGACCGTCGGGGCCGAGCAGGTGCACGTCGCGCAGCAGCCCGACCAGAGCGCCGTTGTCGGACAGGATCGTCTTCCAGGCCAGGGTGCGCACCAGGAAGCTGGTGAACATCGGGGCGACCACGCAGACCAGCAGCAGGTTCTTCCACCGGCCGGCCTTCTGCGCGATCGCGTACGCCAGCGGGTAGCCCATCAGCAGGGCCAGCACCAGGGCGATCCCGGCGTACCCGAAGGAGCGGGCGAACTGCGGCCAGTACGCCTGCAACACGTCCGGGTAGTTGCCGAACGCCCAGGTCAGCACGTACCCGGTGGAGAGCGAGCCGCTGGGGTCGTACAGGCTCGCGGCGGCGAGCTGGAACAGCGGCACGGCGAAGAACAGCAGCAGCCAGGCCGCGCCGGGCAGGAGCAGCAGGTACGGCAGCAGCCGGTGCCGCCCGCGACGGGCCGGCGGCGGGGTCCCCGCCGGCCGCCCCGTCGACGTGGGTACGTGGGCCAGCGCCGTCACGAGGACGCACCCACCGGCTCGTCGAGCAGGCCGACGGTGCGGTCGTCCTGACCCGGCTCCCGGGGCAGCAGGAACGCGTGCCGGGGGTCCCAGTGCGCCACCACGGACGCGCCGACCGGCAGCCGGCCGCCGAGCCCGCTGTTCGCCGCGAACGCGGACAGCTCGCCGCCCCAGCCGGTGCGCACCAGGTACTGGGTGCTGACCCCGACGTACGAGGCGTCGGTGACCACGCCGGTGACGTACTGGTGGCCGGCGGGAACCTGATCGGCGGAGTCCGCCAGGTGCAGCTTCTCGGGGCGTACCCCCAGGTAGACCGTGCCCCGGTCGGCACGGGCGCGGTCGGCGGGCACGGAGAAGCCGGCACCGTGGGCGGTGACCGGCACCTCGGACCCGGCGGGACCGGCTGCCTCGGCGGCGAGCAGGTTGGACTGGCCGAGGAAGTTCGCCACGAACGCGGTGGCCGGGTACTCGTAGATGTCGGCCGGGGCGCCGAGCTGCTCGATCCGCCCCGCGTTCATCACCGCGACGGTGTCGGCCATGGTCATGGCCTCCTCCTGGTCGTGGGTGACGTGCACGAAGGTGATCCCGACCTCGGTCTGGATGCGCTTCAGCTCGATCTGCATCTGCCGGCGCAGCTTCAGGTCGAGCGCGCCGAGCGGCTCGTCGAGCAGCAGCACCTGGGGCCGGTTGATCAGCGCGCGGGCCAGCGCGACCCGCTGCTGCTGCCCGCCCGAGAGCTGGGCCGGGCGGCGGTGGCCGAAGTCGTCGAGCTGCACCAGCGCGAGCATCCGCATGACCTCGTCGTCGACGGAGCGGATGCCGCGCCGCCGCAGCCCGAACGCCACGTTCTCGAAGATGTTGAGGTGCGGGAAGAGCGCGTAGCTCTGGAACACGGTGTTGACCGGCCGCTTGTACGGGCGCAGCCGCGCGATGTCCCGGTCACCGAGCAGCAACTGACCGCTCGTCGGCTGCTCCAAGCCGGCGATCATGCGCAGGGTGGTGGTCTTGCCGCAGCCGGACGCCCCGAGCAGGGCGAAGAACGAGCCCTGCGGGATGGTGAGGCTGAGGTCGTCGACCGCGGTGAAGATGCCGAACCTCTTGGTCAGGTTGACCAGCCGCAGGTCGCCGGCCGGCGCGTCGCGTCCCGTCGTCTTCGCGCTCATCCCCATCACGCGCCGATGACCTGCTGGAACTTGCCCTCGTACTCCTTTTCCTGCTTCTCGTCCAGCGCCATGAACACCTTGGACTTCGCAAGCAGGGCGTCGTCCGGGAAGACCAGCGGGTTGGCGGCCAGCTCCGGGTCGATCTTCTCCATCTCGGCCTGCGCGCCCTTGACCGGGCAGATGTAGTTGACGTACGCGGCCAGCTTCGCGGCGACCGCCGGCTGGTAGTAGTAGTTGATCAGCTCTTCGGCGTTCGCCCTGTGGGTGGCCTTGTTCGGCACCATCATGTTGTCGCTGAACAGCATCACGCCGGAGTCCGGTGCCACGAACTTGATCTTCTCGTTCTCGCTGGAGAGCTGGATGATGTCGCCGGACCAGCCGACGCACGCGGCGATATCACCCTTGGCCAGGTCGGGGGCGTAGTCGTTGCCGGTGAACTTGCGGATCTGCCCGGAGTCGACGGCCTTCTTGAGCTTGTTCAGCGCGTCGTCGAACTGGGCGGCGGTGAAGTTCGCCGAGTCGTGCCCGTTCGACTGGAGCAGCAGGCCCATCGTGTCGCGCATCTCGGACAGCGCGGTGACCTTCCCCTTGAGGTCGGGACGGGTCAGCAACTCGTCCACCGTACGGATCTCCTTGGTGACGCCGCCGTTGTAGGCGAGGCCGGCGAGGCCGGACTGCCACGGGATGGAGATCCGGTTCTCCGGGTCGAAGGAGCGGTTGAGCAGCGACGGCAGCAGGTTGGCCGTCACGTTGGGAATCCTGGCCGGGTCGAGCTTCTGGATCCAGCCGAGCCGGATCATCCGGGCGGCCATCCAGTCGGTCAGCACGATGATGTCCCGCCCGGTGCCCTGACAGGCGGCGAGCTGGTTCTGCACCTTGCCGAAGAACTCGTTGTTGTCGTTGATGTCCTCGGTGTAGGTCACCTGGACGCCGCTGGAGGCGACGAACGCGTCCAGGCTGGGCCGCTTCGACTCGTTTTTGTCGTCGACGTCCATGTACTGCGGCCAGTTCGAGAACGCCAGCTTCTTCTCCGCGCCGGAGAGGTCTTCGCTGACGCAACCGGCCTCGGTCTGCTGGGCGCCCTTGGTGCCGCAGCCGGCGAGCGCGCCCGCCGTGGCGAGCATCGCGGCAGATCCGAGGGTGCCGGTGAGCAGACCACGCCGGGTGAGGGGCCGGAGGGGAGTTCGCATGTGACGACTCCTAGGGGGGTCATCGCCGGCGGGCGGGACGGGGGAGGCCCGACGGCGGGAGGGTCTTCAGGCGATGGACGACTGATCCTGACATGAGCTGACCTGCCTCACAAGGGATTCCGTTGCCGCGGTAGCAATCCACCACGAATTACGCCAGACTGCGCCGGGGCACTACGATTCCGTGGAAGAAGCGGACATGGGGAGCGGACGATGGCCATCCGGCAGCAGGAGAGCGGCAACGGCGGGCGACGCGTCGCCGTCCGCGGGGGTGCCAGTCACGCTCTGTTGGACGACGTCGCCAAGCAGATCATCGAGCAGCTCCAGGAGGACGGCCGCCGGCCGTACGCGACGATCGGCAAGGCGGTCGGCCTGTCCGAGGCGGCGGTGCGCCAGCGGGTGCAGCGACTGCTCGACGCCGGGGTGATGCAGATCGTCGCGGTCACCGACCCGCTCCAGCTCGGCTTCCCCCGCCAGGCCATGATCGGCCTGCGCACGGACGGTGACCTGGAGGCGGTGGCCGACCGGCTCGCCGAGTTCGAGGAGGTCGACTACGTGGTGATCACCGCCGGGTCGTTCGACCTGCTCGCCGAGGTGGTCTGCCGCAACGACGCCCACCTGCTGGAGATCCTGCAACGGCTACGCGCCGTCGAGGGCGTGCTCGCCACCGAGGCCTTCGTCTACCTCAAGCTCCGCAAGCAGACCTACAGCTGGGGTACGGCCTGAGCCACCCGGCCCGGCCGCCTGGTCAGGCGGTCGGCGGCTGGTCAGGCGGTGGCTGCGCCGGTCAGGCGGGCGGTAGCTGGTCAGACGGTGGCTGCGCCGGTCAGGCGGCCGGCGGGCGGTGGCTGCTGGTCAGGCGGTCGGCGGGCGGCGGGCGAGGTCCACAAAGGACTGCCAGGCGGCCGGGGCGAAGCTGAGGGTGCCGCTGTCGCGGGCCTTGCTGTCGCGCACCAGCACCCGTCCGGGCAGGTTGTCGGCCACCTCGACGCAGTCCCCGCCGTTGTTGCTGCTGCGGGTCGCGGTGCGCCAACGGGCAGCCGTCGGCGCGTCGGTCAGCTCCACGTCGTCGCCACCTCCCTGATCAGTTCGATCGACCGGCGGCGGGGCAGCGCCTCACCGGTGACGCTCTCCCACCTGCGCCCCAGGCTAGCAACGTCGACCGGGTCGCTCACGACCTGACCGCGAAGCTGGTTGTCGATATACGCCAATTCCGTCCCGTCGGGCAAACGGGCGAGAACGAACGGACCGGCCAGCCCGGTGTGCCACGGGTTCTCGCCGGGAATCACCCGGACCTGCACGTGCTCCCGCTCGGCGATCGCCGAGAGGTGGGTGAGCTGGCCGGCCATCACCGCCCGGTCGCCGACCACCCGGCGCAGCACCACCTCGTCGGTCACCGCGACGAGTTGCGGCGGGGCCTCGGCGGACAGGATCGCCTGCCGGTCGAGCCGGCCGGCCACGATCCGTTCCACCTCGGCCGGCGGAAGGAGCCCGCCGGTGCTCAGCACGGCCCGGGCGTACTCCTCGGTCCGAAGCAGCCCCGGCACCAGCAACGGCTGGTACGACCGGAGCGAGGTGGCGTCCTGCTCCAGCTCGGCCCACGCACGGAACCACGACAGGTCCCGGCGGCGGAACGGTTCCGGCTATAGCTCGGCGACCTCCTTACCGAGCAGGCCGGCGACCGCGAACCGGGTCCGGGGGTGGGGAGTCCGCCCGTCCGCCAGCCACCGGGCGGCCGTCTTCGGGTCGACACGGACCTTCTCCGCCAGCGACTCGGCCGTCTCCCCCACGGCAGCCATCGCCACCCGCAGCACCTCGTTGCCCATCAGACCTCCTGTCACGGATACGCGTCGTGGGCACCATAGCGACGCTCCGTGTCGATGCCGGCCCCGAAACGGCAGGTCGCGGTAGGACCTGTTTCGCGCATTCGGCATGCGCCCGAACCGCCCGGCAAAGGCCCTGGCAATGTCCACCCAGCCCCACTCAGCCCAGCCAGCCCAGCCCGCCCCGGCCCAACTCAGCCAACTCAGCCAGCCAGGCCAGCCCTTCGGCCCAGCCCTCCCACGTTCCACCCGTCCGGCGTCCACAGCGACGGTGGCGGGTTGACGAAGGCCCGTTCGGCGAGCATCGGGAGTCCCCCTTGGGCTCCTTTGGAGCTGCCCCGTCTGTGCTACCGGCGGTGCAGCGCGGGAGACCTCCGCCCGATCCCGCATCGAGCCCCTCGGCCCGACGGGCCGCTCTGGCTAGCCACGCTTGCACCGGGCACCGACGCCCCGTTCCCGCGTCGCCCCTCGCACTGGGCACTGGGCACCGGGCACCGGGCACCGGGGGGATGCCATTGCGCAAAGGCCGGTAGCACCAACGGGGCAGCTCCATAGGGGGTACCGGTCGCACCCCGCCCGCCGTGGCACCACCGACACAGCAGCGCCGTAGCGCCAACGGGGCAGCTCCACAAGGCCACCGGTCGCACCCCGCCCGCCGTGGCACCACCGACACAGCAGCGCGGTAGCGCCAACGGGGCAGCTCCACAGGGGGTACCGACGACCCCGCGCAGCACGCCGAGGGACCGCCTGCCGGAGCGCCGATCAGGAGCGATAGCGCCAAGCAGAGGCAGCAGCGCCGACGAGGCAGCTCTGCAGGGCCCCAACGACCACGCCCGCCCTCGCAAGGGACCGCCCATTCGAGGCAGGCCGCAGCGTGGCGTCGCGGAAGGCTCGGCTCCCGAAGAGCTGCGCGATCCCTTGTCAGCCCTGCCAGCCCCCACGGAACCGGCGGAGCTGACAACGGGAGCGCAGGCACCCGCGGGCCGGGGCAGCGAACGCCGGGGGGCGGGGCAGCGGGCAGCAGGGCAGCGGTCGGGGGCGGGCGGGGCAGACGAAGGCGGGCGGAGGCGGACGGGGCGGGGGCGGGTGGAATCCGAGCGATAGTGCATGATGCGAATTCCGTTGCACATGGCGTAACCACTCGCTGATTCCGTTGCTGTAGGCGTTTGTTGCCACCGATCTCACTTGCTATTCCGGTGATGGCTGTGGGATAACCGTGGGCAGAGCGGCCGGTGCCACCCCTGACCGGCCCCGAGACCCGATGGGGCTGACATGGCCAACGCGACCGACCACCTCTGGATGCACTTCACCCGGATGGCCAGCTACTCCGCCGGCGAGGTGCCGACGATCGTGCGCGGCGAGGGCGCGTACGTGTGGGACTCCCAGGGCCGCCGCTACCTCGACGGGCTCGCCGGGCTCTTCGTCGTCCAGGCCGGGCACGGCCGCACCGAGCTGGCCGAGGCCGCCGCCAAGCAGGCCGGCGAGCTGGCCTACTTCCCGCTCTGGTCGTACGCCCACCCGAAGGCCGTCGAGCTGGCCGAGAAGATCGCCTCGCTGACCCCCGGCGATTTGAACCGGGTCTTCTTCACCACCGGCGGCTCCGAGGCCGTCGAGACGGCGTGGAAGCTGGCCCGGTCGTTCTTCAAGCGCACCGGCAAGCCGAACAAGCACAAGGTGGTCAGCCGGCACCTGGCGTACCACGGCACGTCGATGGGTGCGCTGTCGATCACCGGACTGCCCGGCATCAAGAGCGACTTCGAGCCGCTGGTGCCCGGCGGGATCAAGGTGCCGAACACGAACTTCTACCGGGCGCCGGAGCACGGCGACTCGCCGGAGGCGTTCGGCCGCTGGGCCGCCGAGGAGATCCGCCGAGCGATCGAGCGTGAGGGGCCGGACACGGTCGCGGCGGTCTTCCTGGAACCGGTGCAGAACTCCGGCGGCTGCTTCCCGCCACCGCCCGGGTACTTCGAGCGGGTCCGTCAGATCTGCGACGAGTACGACGTGCTGCTCGTCTCCGACGAGGTGATCTGCTCGTGGGGCCGACTCGGCGAGTACTTCGGCGCTGTCCGCTACGGCTTCCAGCCGGACATCATCACCACCGCCAAGGGCCTCACCTCCGGGTACGCCCCGCTCGGCGCGATGATCGCCAGCGACCGGTTGATGGAGCCGTTCCTCACCGAGACCGGCATGTTCGCCCACGGGGTGACCTTCGGCGGCCACCCGGTCTCCTGCGCGGTGGCCCTGGCCAACCTGGAGGTGTTCGCCCGGGAGGACCTGCTCGGGCACGTCCGGGCCAACGAGGACGCCTTGCGGGCCACCCTGGAGAAGCTGCACGACCTGCCGATCGTCGGCGACGTGCGGGGGGACGGGTACTTCTACGGCATCGAGCTGGTCAAGGACAAGGCGACCCGGGAGACGTTCGACGAGGCCGAGTCGGAGCGGCTGCTGCGCGGCTTCCTGTCCACCGCGCTGTTCCAGGCCGGGCTGTACTGCCGGGCCGACGACCGGGGTGACCCCGTGGTGCAGCTCGCCCCGCCGCTGATCGCCGAGCAGCAGCAGTTCGACGAGATGGAGCAGATCCTGCGCGCGGTGCTCACCGAGGCGTGGGCACGGCTGTAGCGGTCGCCGGCGATGCGTTATCAGGAGCTGTCGTACTGGCTGTCCACGATGGATGAGCCGCTGACGCCCCGCCCCCCACTGGGCGGGGACGCCGACGCGGACGTGGTGATCGTCGGGGCCGGGTACACCGGGCTGTGGACGGCGTACTACCTCGCGGTCGCCGACCCGGCGCTGCGGATCACGGTGCTGGAACGGGAGATCGCCGGGTTCGGCGCATCCGGGCGCAACGGGGGGTGGTGCTCGGCGCTGTTCCCCACCTCGCTGCCGGCGCTGGCCCGCCGCCACGGCCGGGACGCGGCGCTACGAATGCAGCGGGCCATGCAGGAGACCGTCCGCGAGGTGGGACGGGTGGTCGCCGCCGAGGGAATCGACTGCGACTGGCAGCTCGGCGGGACGGTGGTGCTGGCCCGCAGCGAGGCCCAGCTCGGCCGGGCCCGGGCCGAGGTGGCCGAGGCCCGCGCGCACGGCCTCGACCCCGACGACCTGGTGCTGCTCGACGCCGCCGAGGCCGCCGCCAGGTGCGCCGCCGAGGGGGTACGCGGCGGGACGTACACCCCGCACTGCGCGGTGGTGCACCCGGCCCGGCTGGTCCGCGGGCTGGCCCGGGCGGTCGAACGACGCGGGGTGCGGATCCACGAGCGGACGCCGGTGACCGCGATCCGGGCCGGGGCGGCGGTGACCCCGGTCGGGACGGTCCGGGCGCCGGTGGTGGTGCGGGCGACGGAGGGGTACACGCCGGGGCTGCCCGGGCAGCGGCGGGTGGTGGCGCCGGTCTACTCGTTGATGGTGGCCACCGAGCCGCTGCCCGAACAGGTTTGGGCGCGGATCGGGCTGGCGCAGCGGGAGACGTTCTCCGACCACCGGCACGTCGTCATCTACGGCCAGCGCACCGCAGACGGACGGCTGGCGTTCGGCGGGCGGGGCGCCCCGTACCACTTCGGGTCCCGGGTCTCCCCCGGCTACGACCGGGAGCCCAAAGTCTTCGCCGCGCTGCGTCGGGTGCTGGGCGAACTGTTCCCGGTGCTCGGGTCGGAGGTGCCGGTCAGTCACGCCTGGGGCGGGCCGCTCGGGGTCGCCCGGGACTGGTCGGCCTCCGTCGGGTTGGCCGCCTCGACGGGGCTGGCCTGGGCGGGCGGGTACGTCGGCGACGGGGTCGGCACCACGAACCTCGCCGGGCGTACCCTCGCCGACCTGATCCGGGGCGCGGAGAGCGACCTGACCGGCCTGCCGTGGGTGGGTCACCGCTCGCCTCGCTGGGAGCCGGAGCCGGTGCGCTGGCTGGCCGTCAACGCGGGCCTGAAGGTGATGTTCTCCGCCGACCGGGCGGAGCTGCGGACGGGCCGGCCGTCCCGCCGGGCGGCCCTGTTCAACCGCTTCCTGGGCCACTGACCCCGGCGCGGTCAGTGGTTGGGTGGGATCACCCGGAGGTGGCCACGGCGGCCGGTCTGCGGGTGCTGCGGGTGCTGGGGGTACTGCTGCTGGTGGTGCTGGTCGTCCGGAGGGCGGGGCGGCGCGGGCCTGGCCGCCTCGCGGACCGCCTCGGCGAGGGCGACCAGGTCGTCGGCGCTGGGCGGCGGGGGCTCGAACTCGCCCTCGTGGCGGACCACGTTCCAGCCCCGGGGGGCGGTCAGACTGCGGGCGTGCTGCTCACAGAGGTCGTACGTGTGCGGTTCGGCGAAGGCCGCGAGGGGCCCGACCACGGCCGTCGACTCGTTGTAGACATAGGTCAATGTGGCGACCGCTTGCCGGGGGCAGCCGTTTCGGGAGCAGCGCCGTGGTGACCTCACGGCGGGAGGGTATCTCCATTACCGGGTCCGACGCACTGGTTCGCGTTGCGACACGCCCGTCATCGAGATCACAATTCGCAACATCCGACGAGCAGGACAGTGGCCGGGCGGGGACGGCGCGCCGCAGGAGCGACACAGCCGGGGGCCGGGCCGCGCGCCGGGCTACCCTGTAGCGCATGACCAGTCCGGAACACCGCCGCCCCGGCTCCGGCCGGCGCGCCCACCGTGACCGGCACGGGCGGGGCCTGCGTGGGCGGCTGGTGCCGGCGACGGTGCCGCTGGCCCGGACCAAGGCCGAGGTCTTCGACGATCTCGTGCTGGACACCGTGGAGACCCTGGAACGACGGTTCGCGAAGGAGCTGGCCGGCGTCGAGTTCGCGGTGGAGGACGTGCCGCCGGACCTCAACGTGTACGACTCCGACGTGCTGGAGGACGGCGAGGTGCCGCTCGCCCGGCTGCTGCCCGGCCGCCCCGGCCAGCAGGAGGTGCCGCCGCGGATCGTGCTCTACCGCCGTCCGCTGGAGTTCCGGGCCATGGACCGGGAGGACCTGGCCGACCTGGTGCACGACGTGATCATCGAGCAGGTGGCGAACCTGCTCGGGGTCGACCCGGACGAGCTGGCCTGAGCCCACCCGTCGCCGGGCCACGGGCCTCGCGGGGTGACCCCCACCATTCCGGGCCGACTGCCTGAGCCGGGCGGCCCCCACCGCCCCGGCCCGGCAACGCTCAGGCGGCCCGCCGCTTGAGCTTGCGCCGCTCTCGTTCCGAGAGCCCACCCCAGATTCCGAACCTCTCGTCGTGGCCAAGAGCGTATTCCAGGCATTCGGTCTTGACCTCGCACCGCGAGCAGATCCGCTTCGCCTCGCGGGTCGAGCCGCCCTTCTCGGGGAAGAACGCCTCCGGATCGGTCTGGGAGCAGAGTGCCTGCTCCTGCCACTCCGGTGCGTTCCCGAGCAGGTCGGCCACCTCGAGCTGGCCGTCCATCTAAGATGCCTCCTTGTCGCGCACCGGCTCGTCGCCGCTGCAACCCCCCACGCAAAGGCGTGCTTGTCCGTACGGTTCCGATTTGTTGCGTTCCGTGCGAACAACCCCATTCAAATTACACGTGTGTAATACGTGCGCCGTCAAGCCGGACTTGATAATGGAGTCGTCCTCCCGACACGCCACGGGCGACCGCTCCGGCCGCCCGACCTCGCAACCTGCCCTATCGATTCAGACCCCGGACGAGTAACGCCCTCCTCGGCGAGTTGCCCGAGTTTTCTGCCGTGGCGGCCCACCGACCGACACCACCGGATACGCCGACGGCGGCCCCGACGGGGTGCCCCACCACGATGCTGATCTTGGTGGGGGACAGGTTAACGCGCCTCGGCCGTGATCGCCCGTCGAGCCGGGACCGCCGACCCTGCCCCGTCCACATCGTGGACGGAACGCGGCGGTCGACCCTGATCGGAGGATCAGTGCAGGGCCCCTGATTCCCTGCTCGTTCGGGCAAATCAGCCACCGAGCCACCGACGAAGGCCATCGTGTCGATGGTGTGCCCATGTCCCATCAGACGGTATAGACGCCCACTGGCAGGACGTGGTGAACGGCACTGTGGAGAGCGTCGTCCCTCGACGCTACGGCCGGGGGTGGCCGTACGCGGTCGTCCGCTTGCGGGCCGGCCGCCCGGCCGCCGTGGCAATGCCCCGCAACTGCTCCTCACTCCGTGCGGAGCCGTTGCCCGAACCGGCCATCCGGGAGATCGTCTCCTCCATCAGGGTGCCGCCCAGGTCGTTGCAGCCCCCGTTGAGCATCGCCACCGTGCCCTCGTCGCCGAGCTTCACCCAGGAGCACTGGATGTTGGCGATCCGGCCGTGCAGCAGCAGCCGGGACATCGCGTGCACCACCCGGTTCTCCCGCCAGGTCGGGCCGGGACGAGCGATCCCCGCAAGGTAGATCGGGGCGTTGGTATGGATGAACGGCAGCGCGACGAACTCGGTGAAACCGCCGGTGCGGTCCTGCACCCCGGCCAACACCCGGAAGTGGGCCAGCCACTGCCCGGGATGGTCGACGTGGCCGTACATCATCGTGGAACTGGACCGGATGCCCAGCTCGTGGGCCGTGCTGACCACGTCGACCCAGGCGGCGGCCGGCAACTTGCCCTTGGTGAGCACCCAGCGCACCTCGTCGTCGAGGATCTCGGCAGCGGTGCCCGGGATGGTGTCCAGGCCGGCCTCGCGCAGCCCGGTGAGCCACTCCCGTACCGGCACGCCGGCCTTCGCCGCCGCCGTGACGATCTCCATCGGGGAGAAGGCGTGCACGTGCATCCCCGGCACCCGGGCCTTGATCGCCCGGATCAGGTCCGCGTACCCGGTGACCGGCAGCTTGGGGTCGATGCCGCCCTGGAGGCAGACCTCGGTGGCCCCGACGGCCCACGCCTCCTCGGCCCGGTCGGCGACCTGGTCGACGGAGAGCCGGTACGCGTCGGCGTCGCGTTCGCGCTGGGCGAAGGCGCAGAACCGGCAGCCCACGTAGCAGACGTTGCTGAAGTTGATGTTGCGGTTCACGACGTAGGTGACGTCGTCGCCGACGGTGTCCCGGCGCACGTCGTCGGCGAGCCTGCAGAGCCGGTCCAGCGCCGGGCCGTCTGCGGCGAACAGCGCCAGGGCCGCGTCGGTGTGCCGGGGGTCGAGCAGCGCCGCCGGGTCGTCGGCGGCCAGCCGCAGCCCGGCACGCAGGTCGGCGTCGCCCGAGTCGGCGGTCGCCCCCAGGGCAGCGCCGCCCCCGGCCGGGCCCGGCGCACCGGGGCCCGCGTCGGCCTGGGCCGCCCCGGCGGGGGCGGGCCGGGGCCGGGGCGCCCCCGCGAGGCTGGCGTCGGCCTGGAGGGCCACTTCCGACCAGTCGCCGTAGACGCTGTCGAAGTCGCCGCGCCGGTCGTCGGCGCGGCCGGTGGTGTCGATGGTGGCGTGCAGGTCGGTCCGGCCGCCGCCGAAGACCTCCTCCGGCTCCTGCCAGGGACGGCCCACCGGGCGGGCCTCCTCGACCGCGAGCCCGGTGGCCGGATCAGCCAACGCCGACACGTGCGGCAGCAGGCGCGGGTCCAGCCACGGGTCGCCGGCCCGGACGTACTCGGGGTAGATCGTCAGCCGCTCGCGCAGCGTGAAGCCGGCCTGCGCGGTGCGCCGGGCCAGCTCGTCGAGCTGCGGCCAGGGGCGCTCCGGGTTGACGTGGTCCGGGGTGACCGGCGAGACCCCGCCCCAGTCGTCGATGCCGGCGCGCAGCAGCAGGTCGTACTCCCCCGCGATGAGATTCGGCGGGGCCTGGATGCGGGCCTTCGGCCCGAGCAGCACCCGGGCCACCGCGACCGTGGCGGCCAGGTCGTGCAGCTCGGCGTCGGGCATGCCGCGCATCGCCGTGTCCGGCTTGGCCCGGAAGTTCTGCACGATCACCTCCTGGAGGTGGCCGTACCCGCGCTGCGCGCGGCGGATCGCGAAGATCGCGTCCACCCGCTCCGCCGGGGTCTCGCCGATGCCGATCAGGATGCCGGTGGTGAACGGCACACCGACCCGGCCGGCGTCGTCGAGCACCCTCAGCCGGACCGCCGGCTCCTTGTCGGGTGAGCCGTAGTGCGGACCGCCCGGCTCCGACCAGAGCCGGGTGGCCGTGGTCTCCAGCATCATCCCCATGCTCGGCGCGACCGGCTTGAGCCGCTGCAACTCCGACCAGGAGAGCACGCCCGGGTTGAGGTGCGGCAGCAGCCCGGTCTCCTCCAGCACCGCCACCGCGCAGGCGCGCAGGTAGTCGAGAGTGGAGTCGTAGCCCCGCTCGTCCAGCCACTCCCGGGCCGCCGGCCAGCGCTCCTCGGGCCGGTCGCCCAGGGTGAACAGCGCCTCCTTGCAGCCCTGGGCAGCGCCCTCGCGGGCGATGGCCAGCACCTCGTCCCGGTCGAGGAACGCGGCCGGCAGGCGGTGCGGGACCGTGGCGAAGGTGCAGTAGTGGCAGCGGTCCCGGCACAGCCGGGTCAACGGGATGAAGACCTTCTTGGAAAAGGTGACCACGCCGGGGCGGCCGGCCTCGCGCAGGCCGGCGTCGCGGATGTCACCGGCGACGCGGAGCAGTTCGTCCAGGGCCGGGCCCCGGGCGGCGAGCAGCGCGGTGGCCTCGTCGACGTCCAGCGCCCGCCCGGACCCGACTCGGCGCAGCGCCCGTTCGATGCTCATCGCGGTGGGCCCCGACTCCGTGCGATCAACCATCCGTCCAGCCTATGCGCTGGTTCACATACGCCGCTACCGTGCGCGTGCCCACCCTTACCCGGCGGAGCAACCGGGCCGGCGGCACGGGAGCTCCTCGCAGCCCGGGTCCCGGGGGGCGGGTTCACCCGGGCCTCCGGGTGCATCTGTTGTCATTCCCACACAACAGATGCACCCGGAGGGCTGCGGCGGTTCAGTCCTCGCGGTGGAAGCGCTGGGTGCGGTCGCTGTCGGAGTCCTGCTGCCCGTCGGGCGCACCCGCCTCGGTGGACTGACGCGGGATGGCCTGGGTCGGGTCGGCCGACGGCGGCTGGCCGAACGGCGGCGGCGGGGTGAACGGCGGCGCCGACTGGGGCGGGGTGAACGGCGGCGCCGACTGGGGCGGGGTGAACGGCGGCGCCGAGTACGGCGGCGCCGACTGCGGCGGGGTGAACGGCGGCGCCGACTGCGGCGGCGCCGAGTACGGCGGGGTGAACGGCGGCGCCGACTGCGGGGCCGGGGCGAACGACGTGGTCTGCTGGCCGGGCTGGCCATACTGGCCGGCGGCCGGACCGGGCTGGCCCGGCTGACCGTACTGGCCGAACTGTCCGCCGGGCTGGTTGGGGGCCGGGTAGCCGGCCTGCTGCCCCTGGGGGGCCCAGCCGCCCTGCGGGCCGGGCTGACCCGGATGCTGCGGCCAGCCGGGCTGCGGCTGCCCGTACACGCCCGGGGCCGGCTTGGGCTTCGGGCTGAAGTAGAGGGCACGCCAGACCCGGACCACCACGAACGCGACGGTCGCGAAGATCGCCAGCCAGGCGATCCGGGTGAGCAGGCCGAGGAACGCGTCGAGCACCTCCGCCTTGGCCAACCGGTCCACCGTCCAGATCAGCAGGGTGAGCGCGCCGAGCAGGGCGCCGAAGGCGTACTGGCCCAACGCCACCTGGGTGATGAGCTTGGCTCGGGACGCCACCGGGGCGACGTGCGTGGCGAGCAGCACGGCCAGCACCGGCAGCACGGTCGCCTCCAGCCCGGCGAACGAGAAGAAGCTGCTGCCCGCCCGGCTGTAGAAGGTGCTGTAGTCGGTCGGGGCGATCAGCCGGATGAGGCCGACGAAAAGCAGCACGGCGTTTGCGCCGAGCAGGACGAACGCGATCAGCTCGCGTAGCGGATTGGTGAGTTGGCGGGCCGGGGTGGCGGGGTGGGGCGCGGGCGCCGCGTCACCGGACGCGGGCTCGGCGGGGCTGGTCACGAACTCCCCCTAGGAGGCGGTAACGGACAGTTGCCGACGTGAGCCTAGTCTCCCCGGGCACCCGCGCCCTCGGGGCGGGGCGTGCGGAAGGATGGACGGCATGCGAATCGTCGTTCTGACCGGCGGCATCGGGGGCGCCCGATTCCTGCTCGGCGTCCGGGCCTACGCCCGCGAGGTGGGGGCCGAGGTGACCGCCGTGGTCAACGTCGGCGACGACCTCTACCTGCACGGGCTGAAGCTCTGCCCCGACCTGGACAGCGTCATGTACACGCTCGGCGGTGGCGCCGATCCCGAGCGGGGCTGGGGGCGGGTCGGCGAGACCTGGACGGTGAAGTCGGAGCTGGCCGCGTACGGGGCCGAGCCGACCTGGTTCGGGCTGGGCGACAAGGACATCGCCACCCACCTCGTCCGCACCACCATGCTGACCGGCGGGTATCCGTTGTCGGCGGTCACCGAGGCGCTGGCCACCCGCTGGCAGCCCGGCGTACGCCTGCTGCCGGCGACCGACGACCGGCTGGAGACGCACGTCGTGGTGGACGATCCCGCCGGCGGCCAACGGGCGATCCACTTCCAGGAGTGGTGGGTGCGGCACCGGGCGGACGTCCCGACCGACCGGTTCGTCTTCGTCGGCGCGGAGACCGCGAAGCCCGCACCCGGCGTGGTGGACGCGATCGCCTCGGCCGACGTGGTGCTGGTCGCACCGAGCAACCCGGTGGTGAGCGTCGCCCCGGTGCTGGCCGTGCCGGGGTTGCGGGAGGCGGTCACGGACGGGCCGGCCCCGGTGGTCGGCGTTTCCCCGATCATTGGCGGCGCGGCGGTGCGCGGGATGGCCGACCGTTGCCTGGCCGTGGTCGGCGTCGAGTGCAGCGCCGCCGGGGTGGGCGGGCTGTACGGGAGCCGGTCCTCCGGTGGCCTGCTGGACGGCTGGCTCGTGGCACCCGAGGACGCCGACGCCGTGGTGCCGGACGTGACGGTCCGGGCGGCACCGTTGCTCATGACGGACGAGGCGGCGACGGCGGCGATGGTCCGGGCCGCATTGGAGCTGGTGTGAAGCTAGAGATTCTGCCGGTGGTGGGCATCGGCGACGTGACCGAGGGCGACGACCTGGCGGCGCTGATCGCGACCGCCGCGCCCTGGCTGCACGACGGCGACGTGCTGGTGGTCACCAGCAAGATCGTCTCCAAGGCCGAGGGAAGGCTGGTGGACGTGCCGGCCGACGGGCCGGAGCGGCTGGCCGCCCGGGACGAGGTGCTGGCGGCGGAGACCGCCCGGGTGGTGGCCGTCCGGGGGGCGACCCGGATCGTGCAGACCCACCACGGCTTCGTGATGGCCGCCGCCGGGATCGACGCCTCGAACGTCGACAAGACCCGGCTGGTGCTGCTCCCGGAGGACCCGGACGCCTCGGCGCGGGCCCTGCGGGCGGCCCTGCGCGAGCGCTACGACCTGGACGTCGCGGTGATCGTCAGCGACACGATGGGCCGGCCCTGGCGCAACGGGCTCACCGACGTGGCGCTCGGAGCGGCCGGCATACCGGCGATCCGCGACCACCGGGGCGAGGTCGACCCGTACGGCAACGAGCTCGAGCTCACCCAGATGGCCGTGGTGGACGAGCTGGCCGGCGCCGGGGAGCTGATCAAGGGCAAATGCGACCAGGTGCCGGTCGCGGTGATCCGCGGCTACCTCACGACCACCCGGGACGACAGCGTCGGCGCACGGGAGCTGGTCCGCGACGCCGAGCTGGACCTCTTCTCGCTCGGCACCACTGAGGCGATGGCGGCCGGGCTGGCCGCCGCCGCGGTGCTGCCGGACGGCCCGGGGGAGGCCAGGGCCGACCCGGCCGCCGTGCGGCGGGCGATCGCCGCGGTGGCCGGCGTGGTCGCCCCCGGCGCGGTGTTCACCCACGTCACCGACGACGAGATACGCGCCATGCTGGTCGCCGCCGTGCCCCGCTGGCCGGAGCGGGCCACCGACCTGGTGCTCGGCGAGCTGCCGGCCCCGGTCGACCCCGCAGACCTGGTGCGCTTCGGCACGGACCTGCAACGCCTGCGCACCGCGCTGGCCGCCGAGGGGGTCCCGTCGGCGCTGCTGCCGCCGCCGACCGGCAGCACGGCCAGCGCCGCGCTCGCCCTCTGACGCACGGCCAGCGCCGCGCTGACGCGTGGCCCCTGGCCGCTGGCGGGCGGCGTTCCGCTCAGGCGTCGAGGATGGCGCGGCCCAGCGGGGTGAGGGTGTGCAGCACCGTGTTGCGGTCCCGGTGGCTGACCAGCAGGCCGGCGTTGCGCAGCACGGTGGCGTGCTGACTCGCCGCGGCCGGGGAGATGCGCAGGCGGCGGGCCACCTCGCCGGTGGTGCACCCCTCACCGGTGGCCTCCAGCACCGCCGCCCGGGTCCGGCCGAGCAGGGCGGCCAGCGCCTCCCGGCCGCCGCCGGTCGCGCCACCCTCGCCGGGCGCGGGGGCCAGCCCGCCCAGCCGGTCCACCGGGTAGACCAGCACCGGCGGCAGCGCCGGGTCGAGCAGCGCCACCGGAACACCGGCGCAGAAGAACGACGGCACCAGCAGCAGGCCCCGGCCGTCCAGGTGCAGCTCCCGGCTGTTCGGGTAACCGTGGATCTCCAGCACACCCGACTCCCACCGGGCCATCGGGCGGAGGCTGGCCAGCAGCCCCTCGACGCCCCGGTCCAGCAGGGACCGGGCCCGCCGCGTCCGGTCCGCCTCCACCGCGGCCTGGATGCGCGACCAGTACGGGCTGAGCGCCAGCGCCCGGTACTGCTCCATCGACTCGGTGAGATGGCGCAGCATCTCGGGCTCACCCCGGGCCAGCGCCGCCGCCGAGGGGGGCAGGGGATTCTCCGCGACCACCCGGGTGAGGTCCCGGTGCAACAGCGAGGCGGGCGTGCTCCGCACCGCGTCCAGCCCCGCCTCCAGGCCCTGGACGCTGTCGTGCGGGGTGAGGAAGTCGGGGAAGTAGCCCCAGCCCGGGTTCAGCGCGAACAGCAGCCGGAGGTGCTCCTTGCCGATGTGCCGGCGCAGCTCCCGGGAGACGCCGCGACGCCAGCCCGAGGTCAGCGGGTCCTGGCGGCCCACCTGGAGCACGTGCATGCTGAGGATCAGTTCCCAGAGCGGGTCTGCACCCGGGGCGACCCGGGTACGGAGAATGTCCTCGGCAGAAAAGTGGATCTTCAGCATTGGAGCGCTCCCGTGCCTGTGGACAGCGGGCGGGCCCGCTGAGCGTTCGCACTGTACCCGGACGGCACTTATCTCCATTTTTAAGCGTGGACTGAAAAACCTCGACGGCCGGGCCCGAATTCGGCATGCTCTGCTTGCCCCGCAACGGGCCGGTCCGTCGTTCGACGTCGGCCCGGGGCACCGGGGCCGGGGAGGATCCGGCGGCCGGGCGGCACCACGAGGGTCTGCGGCCCTTGTTCCGCAGGGGGTGCCACCCGGCCGTTCGCTCGGGCGAGGGCGGTCAGCCGATCCAGAGCGCGATCCGGTGGTTCTCGTCCGTGACGTACCAGCAGTGGCCGTGCTCCTCGGCCAGCCCTTCCACGTGGTGGAACGGGGCCAGGTCGGCCACCAGTTCGGCCGGGAGCAGATGACCCGCGGCCCTCTCCAGGCGGAACCGGACGTGCCGCGAGGTGACGTGTCCGCCCTGCGGGTGGTCGTCCAGCAGCACCGAGCCCTTGCCCAGCGCGTCGATCGAGCCGACGATCGCTGCGTAGCCGCCGTCGGGCAGCGGGGTCACCGCCCGGAAGCCGGTCAACGCCCCCGGCGGGGTCACCCCGGTCAGCACGTACGCCCCGAGGGCGCGCGGCCAGGCGCCCGCCTCGAACATCTCGGGCACCCCCGCCACCTCGACCAGGATCGGGTCCCCGTCGACGGTGACCGGGAAGCGCAGCCCGAGCAGCGCGGTGCCGTCCGGGGTGAACGCGGCGGCCTCCACGTTGAGCGGCAGGTCCCCCTCGGCGAGCCGGGTCACCCAGCCCTTGGCCCGGGCGGTGCCCCGGGCAACGGTCTCGACGATGAACCGGTCCCGCACCCGATCCCCCGGCGGCAGGGCGGCCAACTCGGCCCCGGCCAGCGCGTCGTTGACCGCGCGGTGCAGCCGGAACCGGTTTCGCACCACCCGGACCGGCAGCCGGCCGCCGACGGCGTCGTCCTCGCGGAACCGGGCCACGAACGCCCGGCGCGGGCGCAGCGGGCCGCCCTTCGACCCGAAGTGGGAGCCGAACACGTACACCCAGCCGTCGTGGTGGGCCAGCGCCTCACCGTCCTCGGTGCGGCCGTTCTCCGGGCCGGCGTCGGCGTCCACGTGCCGGGCGGACCACCCGCCGTCCTCGTGTTCGAGCAGCAGGGCCAGGCAGCGCTCGACCGGCCCCTCGTCGAGGACGGTCCAGAAGCCGCGCCGGGCGCGGTGGGCGGCGAGCAGGGCCGGGGAACGCACCGGCAGCAGATCGCTGGCCTCGTTGCCGGCGACGACGAACTCGACGAGTCGCAGGGTCACGGGGCAAGGGTAGGCAGCGGACGCACGCGCCTAGAGTGTGACCGTGTCAGACGTGAGGAAGGGTCCCCTGGTGACCCCTCGTGACAGCGCCCCGAGCCGCTCCTCCACCGCCGCCCGCACCACACCCGGGGCCGCCGGGGCGTACGCGGCCCTGCACGCCGACGCGACGGCCCTGCTCGCCGGATGGATGCCGACCGGCGCGGCGGCCGGGCGGGCCCGGGACCGCACCCTCGACCTGCTGACCGGCGGGCCGGCGACGCTGGGCCGGGAGCACCGGGCCGGTCACGTCACCGCGAGCGCGCTGGTCCTCGACGCCACCGGCGAGCGGATCCTGCTCTGCCTGCACGGCAAGTTCCACCGGTGGGTGCAGGTCGGCGGGCACTGCGAACCCGGCGACCGGACGCTGGCCGGGGCCGCGCTGCGCGAGGCGGGCGAGGAGTCCGGCATTCCCGGCCTGGTCATCGACCCGGTCCCGATCGACGTGGACATCCACCCCGTGGCCTGCCAGGGCGCTTCGTTCCATCACGACGTGCGGTTCGCGGTCTTCGCCCCGCCGGGCGCGACGGAGCGCGTCAGCGACGAGTCCGAGGCGCTCGGCTGGTTCCCCCCGGACCGGCTGCCCGAGCCGCTGGCCGGCGGCACCGCCCAACTCGTCGCCCCCGCCCTCGCCGCACTGCGCCGCCGAACCAACTGACCGGGGCTGGCCCCGGGTCCGGGCGGCGGGCCGGCCGCCGCCCGGGTCGGAAAGGTCAGATGTAGCTCTCCTCGCCCCGGTTCTTCAGCTCGTCGACGAGAGCCTTCACGTCCTGGGCGCGGTCGCGGGGGCAGACCAGCACCGCGTCCGGGGTGTCGACCACGATCAGGTCGTGCACGCCGAGCACGGCCACCAGCCGACCGGACTGCGGGACCACGACCAGGCCCGTGCTGTCGCGCAGCAGCACGCCCGGTTTGCCGTCCGCGCCGAGCACCACGTTGCCGGCCGGGTCGGCCGGGAGCACGTCGCCGAGGGTGTGGAAGTCGCCGACGTCGTTCCAGCCGAAGTCGCCGGGGACCGTCGCCACCCGGCCGGCGGTCGCCGCGCCCTCCATCACCGCGTAGTCGACGGAGATCTTCGGCAGGGTCGGCCAGACCGTGCCGAGGATGTCGTCCTGCTCCGGGGTGCCCCAGGCGGTGGCGATCGCGGTGATCCCGGCGTGCAGCGCCGGCTGCTGCCGGGCCAGCTCGGCCAGGAACACGTCGACCCGCCAGACGAACATGCTGGCGTTCCACAGGTGGTGCCCCGAGCGCAGGTACGCCTCCGCCACCTCGGCGGCCGGCTTCTCCTTGAACTCCCGCACCGGCCGCAGCGGCCCGTCCCCGACCGGGTCTCCGGTGTGCAGGTAGCCGTACCCGGTCTCGGCCCGGGTGGGGGTGATCCCCACCGTCATCAGCAGGCCCTGCTCGGCACCACGTACCGCCTCGCGGACCGTGGCCACCCACGCGTCGGCGTCCCGGATCAGGTGGTCGGCGGCGAAGGAGCCCATCACCGCGTCCGGCTCGCGCAACGCGATCACCGCTGCGGCGAGGGCGATCGCCGCACAGGAGTCCCGGGGCGAGGGCTCGACGAGGATGTTCTCCTCGGGTAGGCCGGCAAGCTGTCGCGCCACCGCCGTGACGTGCGCGGCTCCGGTGACCACCAGGGTGCGTTCCGGGGGGGTCAGCGGGGCCAACCGGTCCACGGTCGCCTGGAGCAGGGAGGCGGGGGTGCCGGTGAGCGGGTGGAGGAACTTGGGATGGCCCGCACGGGACAACGGCCACAACCTCGTGCCGCTGCCGCCCGCCGGGATGACGGCGTAGAGCATCAGCACATCATGCCCGAACCGCCACGCTACGGACGCACCGTCGGTCGAAGCCTCAGGCGCGGGCCCGGCTCCACGCCGCGATGTGCACCTCGGCGCTGGACTCCCAGGTGAACTCCTTGGCCCGGTCGAAACCGGCCTTGGCCAGCGACAATCGACGTTGCTCGTCGTCCAGCAGGGCGACCAGGTCGGTGGCGATCTGGGCCGGGTCCTCGCTGGTGTAGGCGACGGCGTCGCCGCCGACCTCCGGCAGCGACAGCCGCGGGGTGGTCAGCACCGGGGCGGCGCAGGCCATCGCCTCCAGGATCGGCAGGCCGAAGCCCTCACCGTACGACGGGTAGGCGGCGACCAGCGCCCCGCCGAGGAAGCCCGGCAGGTCGCCGTAGCGCAGGTAACCCGGGCGGAGCAGCCGCAGGTGCGACGGCACCTCGGCGACCGCCCGGTCGATGTCGTCGTCGTGCCCCTGGCCGCCCGCGACCACCAGCGCCGGCGGGTCGGCCCGGTCGGCCACCGCCCGGACCCAGCCGCGGATCAGGTTGGGGACGTTCTTGCGCGGCTCCTTCGCCCCGAGGAAGGCGATGTAGCTGCTGTCGCCGAGCCCCAGCCGGGCCCGGACCCGGGCCTTCTCCTCCTCGCCCGGGGCGTGGAAGGCGGCGTGGTCGACCCCGTGGTAGGCGACGTCGATCCGGGTCGGGTCGGCGTCGAGCAGGCGGATCAGCTCGTCCCGGGTGGCCTTGCTCGGCACGATCACCCGGCTGGCGCGGCGCAGCGAGGTCTTGATCGCGCTGCGGAAGAACGTCCGGCGGGACTTGTCGTAGTGCTCCGGCTCGGTGAAGAACGTCGCGTCGTGCACGGTCACCGTCACCGGGCAACCCGCCCGCAGTGGGCACGTGTAGAACGGCGAGTGCAGCACCTGCGCGCCGACCTGCTGGGCCAGCAGGGGCAGGCCGGTCTGCTCCCAGGCGAGCCGGGCCGGCCGGTGCGCCACCGCGGCCGGGGCGGCGACGATCTCCGCGCCGGGCAGCATCCGGCTGTACCGCTCCAGGTCGGTGCGGAGGCTGACCACGGCCAGGTCGACCCCCTGGCCGCACACCTTGCCGAGGGCACCGAGCAGGCCGTCGACGTATCGACCGACGCCACCACGGTCGACGGGGACACTCGTGGCGTCGATGAGTACGCGGGGCGGGCGACCGGCGGTCACGAGGCAACTCCTTGCAGTGGCGAATCTGTGGGGAACAACACTCCGGGCAAGCCTACGCCGGAGCCAGGTCCGGGCGCTGACTGCGACCCGACGGTACGCCGACTTGTCCGCGTCAACGAGCACGGGCGCGGAGGGCGTATCGTTCGCGCCGATGGCCGACAACATTGCACTGGTGTTCACCGACGCGATCGCGCCCGACCCCACCCGCCCCCTGCTGACCTGGTACGACGACGCCACCGGCGAGCGCGCCGAACTGTCCGGCGCGACGCTGGCCAACTGGGTGGCCAAGACGGCCAACCTGCTCGTCGACGAGATCGGCACCGGGCCGGGCGAGTCCGCCGCGGTGCTGCTGCCCCCGCACTGGCAGACCGCCGCCGTGCTGCTCGGCTGCTGGTCGGTGGGGCTGACCGTGGCCGGCGGCCCGGGTCCCGCCGAGGTGCTCTTCGCCGCCGTCGACCGGGTCGCCGAGGCGGATGCCTGGCCGGCCGGCGAGCGGTACGTGCTCGCGCTCGCCCCGTTCGCCCAGCCGCTGCGCCAGGTGCCCGCCGGCTTCGCCGACTACGTGCTCGCCGTCCGGGCGCACGGCGACCACTTCACCCCGTACCCGAAGGGCGGGCCGCAGGACGCGGAGCTGCTGGCCCGCGCGGCCACCCGCGCGACGGAGCTGGGCATCGCCCGGGGCGACCGGGTCCTGCTGGACGTAGCCGCCCACCCCAGCCCGGTCGACTGGCTGCTGGCCCCGCTGATAGCCGGCGCCACCGTCGTCCTCTGCGCCAACCTCGACCCGGCCCGCGTGCACTCCCGCACGGACGCGGAGAAGGTCACCCTGACCCTGACCTGAGCCGATCCGTGGCGTGCGCCGGTTTCGCCCGGCTCGGAATGATCTACGGGGTCAGGCGGGGGTCGGGGAGCCCGACTCCGAGCGGCGCTGGGCGAAGGCGGCGAAGGCCGTCAGGGACTCCGGGTTGGCCAGGGCGCCCCTGGCCGCCGCGTTGTCGACCGGGGTACCGGTGAGGATCTTCTTCACCGGGACCTCCAGCTTCTTCGCCGACAGGGTGCGCGGGACGGCCCGCACCTGGTGGATCTCGTCGGGGACGTGCCGCGGTGAGAGCGCGGTGCGCAGCTCGCGGCAGATCTTCTTGCGCAGGTCGTCGTCCAGCTCCCGGCCCCCGGCGAGCACCACGAACAGCAGCAGCTCCCCCGCGCCGCCCTCGTCGTCCTCCAGGTGCACCACCACCGAGTCGACGACCTCGTCCAGGCCCTCGACGACGGAGTAGAACTCGGCGGTGCCGAGGCGGACGCCGCCCCGGTTGAGGGTGGCGTCGGAGCGGCCGGTGATCACGCAGCCGCCCCGGTCGTTGATGGTGATCCAGTCGCCGTGCCGCCACACCCCCGGGTAGACGTCGAAGTACGCCTCCCGGTAGCGGGCGCCGTCCGGGTCGTTCCAGAACCCGACCGGCATGCTCGGCATCGGCGCGGTGATCACCAGCTCGCCCAGCTCGCCGACGACCGGGGTGCCGTCGGCGGAGCGGGCCTCCACCTTTGCCCCGAGGGCCCGGCAGGTGATCTCCCCGGCGTGCACCGGCAGCAGCGGCACCCCGCCGACGAAGCCGGTGCACACGTCCGTGCCGCCGGAGAGGGACTGGAGCTGGAGGGCGTCGCCGACGTTGGCGTACACCCAGGTGAAGCCCTCGGCGGGCAGCGGCGCGCCGGTCGAGCCGACCCCCCGCAGCGCGGAGAGGTCGGCGATCTCCCTCGGCACCAGCCCGGCCTTACGGCAGGCCAGCAGGTACGGCGCGGAGGTGCCGAAGTACGTGGTGCCGGTCTCCTCGGCCAGTCGCCACAGCCCGCCCAGGTCGGGGTGGCCCGGGTTGCCGTCGAACAGCACGATCGCCGCGCCCACCGCCGGCCCGGAGACCAGGAAGTTCCACATCATCCAGCCGGTGGTGGTGAACCAGAGGAACCGGTCCGACGGGCCCAGGTCGTGGTGCAGGGCCAGCATCTTCAGGTGCTCCAGCAGGATGCCGCCGTGGCCGTGCACGATCGGCTTGGGCAGCCCGGTGGTGCCGGAGGAGTAGAGCACGTACAGCGGATGGTCGAACGGCACCGGGGCGAAGGCCAGCGGCTCGTCGGTCGGCGCGGCCAGCTCGGCCCAGGAGACCGCGCCCTCGGGCGCGGCCTGCATCCGGTCCGGGGCGCCACTTGGAGGCGACGGGGCCGCATCATGGCCGCCGGCCCCGGCCGGGCCGAGGTATGCGATGCCGACGGTGTGCCGGAGCGACGGCAGGGCGGCCCGGATCGCGGCCACCTCGGCACGCCGGTCGACGGGCTTGTCGCCGTACCGGTAGCCGTCGACGGCGACGAGGACCTTCGGCTCGATCTGCCGCCACCGGTCGGTGACGCTGCGGGTGCCGAACTCGGGGGCGCAGGACGAGAAGACCGCGCCGAGGCTGGCGGTGGCGAGCAGCAGCACGTACGTCTCGGGGATGTTGGGCGCGTAGGCGGCGACCCGGTCACCGGCGGTGACGCCCAGCCGGCGCAGCCCGGCGGCCACCCGGCGGACCTGCTCACGCAGCTCGGCGGCGGTCAGGGTCACCGGCGCCCGGGTCTGGCCGTGCGCGATCACCACGGCGTCGTCGTCGGCCCGGCCCGGCATCCGCAGCACGTTCTCGGCATAGTTGAGCGTGGCGCCGGGGAACCACTGCGCGCCGGGCATGCCCCGGTCGGCCAGGGTCGCGGTCGGCGGGGTGTGCGCGACGACCCCGAAGTGGTCCCAGATCGACCGCCAGAACGCGTCCAGGTCCGTGACCGACCAGCGCCACAGCTCGTCGTAGTCGGCGAAGTCCAGCCCCCGGTGCTCACGCAGCCAGCGCAGGTAGCTCCCGATCCGGGACCGCTCGCGTACGTCCGCCGGCGGCGTCCACAGCACGTCACCCACTGTTCCACTCTCCCCTGGCCCCGCACGACACTGTGAAGTGGGCCGTACGCCATCTTGCCCTACCTCAGAACGCCATTCTCCGCACCCGACCCCCGTCGACGCACGTGCCGACCCACATCCCCACCAGGGGTCGGCCAGTCACCCCTTACCTGCCCCTTCCGGCACGGGAAGGGGCACTCCGCACACCTGTCAGCCGGCTCGGTGGGCCTGGATGGCGCGGCGACGGGCGAGCCGGTGGGCGCGGCGGATCTCCGCCTCCCGGAACCGGCGTTCGTCCTCCGGGCTCTCCGGCAGCACCGGCCGGACCGGCCGTGGCACGCCGCCGAGGTCGACGCCCACGAAGACGAGGTATGCGGTGGCCACCCGGACCGGCTCGTTCTCGGCCGAGTCCCACCGCTCGGCCACCACCCGCACCCCGACCTCCATCGAGGTCTGCCCGGTCCAGTTCACCTGGGCGTGCGCGTGCAGCAGATCCCCGACCCGGACCGCCTCGGTGAAGACGATCTCGTCGATGGCCGCAGTGACCGCCGTACCGCCGCTGTGCCGGGCCGCGGCGGCCCCCGCCACGTCGTCGATGAACTTCATCAGCACACCGCCGTGCACCGTGCCGTAGAGGTTGACGTCGACGGCGGTCATGATCCGGCTCAGGGTGACCCGGGAGTACGAGGTCGGCTTGCCGGTCGGCGCGGTGGAGAGGTGCTCGGTCATGTCGAAAACGGTACGGTGCGCGGATGCGACATCTCTGGAGCTTCCTCGCGGGGTTGGTGGTGGCGCCCGTCACGTGGGTGCTGGTCACCCTCGGGCAGGACGGGTCGGGGCGCACCGTCGACCGTTGGGTCGAGATCGGCACGTCCAACTCGGCCAATCTCATCGAGCCCGCCGCATACCTCGCCGTCGGCGGGGTCCTGCTCGGCCTGCTCGGCACGCTGCGCACCTCACCGCTCGGCCCGCTCGTGGCCGGACTGCTGCTGGCCGCCCCGTACGTGGGGATGTTCGTCTCACCCTTCCAGGTGCGCGACCGCATCCCGGACGGCTGGAAGGTCTTCGGCGACCCCCTGCCGCTGCACGTTCCGGTGGCGAACGGGACGCTGTTCCTGATCGGCCTGCTGCTGGTCGTGGCCACCTTCAGCGGGCAGCGCTGGCGGCGGTGGCCCCGACCGGTGGCCGAGCCGACGCCGACGCCCGCCGAGGGGCCGGACCGCAACGAATTCACGCTGACCGACTGGCCGCCGACCGGCGCGGCCGACCGGGACACGACCCCGCCGAGCCTCGGCTACCCGGACCCGACGCCGACCGAGCCGCTGCCGCGCCGCACCGGCGGGGAGTCACCGTGGTCGGCGCCGCCGCGCGGCACCACCCGGTCGGAGGAGGACACGACCGAGATCCGGTGACGATCCGGCCGTACGCGCGCCGCGCGGCGGCCGACGACGGGATCGGGTGACGATGCGGGCGGGCCGGACGACCGGCCCGCCCGCCGACAGTAGAAGGCACGAAGGGCGGTGGCCCCGGGCGAGGACGACGCCCGGGGCTGGGCGGGGTTGGCGAACCTGCGCGGCAGGGCGCTGACCTGCGGGCACGGGCCTGCGGCGACGGGGGCGGCACGGGCTCGTGGCGGCGGGGGCGACACGACGTGAACACAGCACCGTTAAAACGCCGCTCTAAATGAGCTTCAGAACGAATCGCATATTGACAGGCGGCGGTTGACAGGCGACATGCCCGTTTTTAGACTTCGCCCTCATGCGGAAGACAATTCCGGCTCTTTCTGCTCCCCGGTCCTGCGATGAACGACCGGGTGTACCGCGTCAGTTCACATGGAATGTCGTCGCGACGGGAATCGGTGCCTGACATGAGCGTGACTGAATATCTGGAGTTCATCAGCGATCCGGCCAACGACGACGTGCAGGGCTGGCTGTATCCGACGGACGCCCAACTCCTCTGCGTGATCAACGACGTCCAGGTGAGTCGGGGTCACGGTGGCGACATTCTCGAGATAGGCGTCTACAAAGGGAAGAGCGCAATTCTGCTGGGATTCTTCCCACGCCCCGGAGAGACGCTGATCGCCTGCGACCTGTTTGATTCCGACGCCTCAGTCAGCGAGGAGAACCACCGCGAGAACGCCGTATTCTATCCCGGCCTGCAGCGGGGGGACTTCGAAAAGAACTACCTGCGTTTCCATGATCGGCTGCCGACCGTGCACGCCCGGCCCTCGGCCGACCTGAGCGATGTCGTGCCGGCCGGGTCCTGCCGCCTCGTGCACATCGACGGGGCGCACACGTACGAGGCGACGCGCGCCGACATCGAGACCGCGAGGCGACTACTCGGCCCCGGCGGCGTCGTGGTGGTGGACGACTGGTCGAGCGCACACATCCCGGGTGTCGCCATGGCGCTCTGGGAGCAGTACCTGACCGGCGACCTCATCCCCCTGGCCCTCAGCAAGGGCAAGTTCTACGCCACCTGGGATCCCTCGGGCCTGACCGGCGAGGAGGTCACGGCTGCGGTCGCCGACCGCCCCGACCTCGACGTCAAGGGCTCCGTCCTGCTCGGCCGACGCGCGGCCAGCAACGTCACGATGACCGCGGATGCCTGGCAGAGATACTCGGCCAGCCTGCGGGCGGTGTACTCGAAGGTCTACTCCGGCGGCGGTGCCGGCGCGGCGCCGATGGTGGGTTTCTGACGTGCGCGTCGCAATGACGAGTCACCCGAACCCCAGTCACCTGGTGGGCGTCCTGTCGGCGGCGCGCGTCGCCCGACTCGCCGGTCACGAGGTCGCCGTGGTGTCGGGCCCCAGCGTGGTCGACCACATCGAGCAGGCGGGTTTCGCTGCCCTGCCCGTGGCCAGCCTGATGTCCATGGAAGAGATGGTGGCCGCCCGAGCGGCCGCGGGCGGTACGGTCGCGACGGCCGTACGCCCGGGGCCCCTGCCCTCCGGCGGGCCACCGGCACCCCGGGCGCATCCCTTCATCACCCCCGGAACGGGCCGGCAGGCGGCGGACATCGTGGACGCCCTCCGGGCGTGGGGACCCGACTGCGTACTGCGCGACTCCACCGAACTCGGCGGATACGTGGCGGCCGAAGTCGTCGACGTTCCCTGCGGAACCGTCGACATCGCCCCGTTGTCACCGTGCGCCCGGCCCGGAGCGCTGCAGGAACTCAACCGGCTGCGGGCCGAGTTCAACCTGCCGGCGGTGGACGATCCCTGGCATGCAGTACGTCCCTTCCGGATAGGCCTGATCCCCGAGATCTTCTACCCTGAGGAACTGCGGTGGAGCGGCGCGCACTACTACCGCCCCTCCTCGCTGGACGTAGGCGCGGACCGCGAGCTCGCCGCCGGCCTCTCCGAGCACGCGGGCGACCGCCCTCTCGTCCTGGCGAGTCTGGGGATGAACGCTCCACGCTTCGACCCCCGGGCCACCACCGTGTTGAACGCGGTCATCGAAGCCCTGGGTGAACTGCCGGTGACGGGTGTGGTGGCGATCGGGTCGGACTACGACCCGGACCAGTGGGAAGGAGCGCGGGCGGCCAACGTCCACCTGCGGTCGTTCGTACCGCAACGGGCCCTGCTGCCTCTCTGCGACGTGTTCATCACCCATGCCGGGTTCAACGGGGTACGGGAGGCGTTCAGCGAGGGTGTGCCCATGATCGCCCTGCCCCTGTTCGGGGATCACCCGGCCAGCGCCGTCCGCCTCGCGCGCCTGGGGGTCGCGGTCGAGCTGGACGTCGCCTCGGTCACCGCGGCGGCGGTGCGGACGGCCGTCTCCACCGTCCTGGGCGACCCCGGCTACCGCGGTCGCGCCCAGGACATGCGATGCCGCATGGACGCCCTGCCGCCCCTGGACCGGATGGCGGACGACCTGCTGGCCTTCGTCACCAGCCCTGGCCGCTCAGCCAGGGTCGGACCGAGCATCGTCAGCCGTCGAGTGCGGGAGGGACTTTCATGAAGGTCGGCGTAACCGGAGGAAGCGGCTTCATCGGCACCTACGTGTGCGAGGAACTGGCACAGCGGGGGCACGAGCCGGTCACCTTCGACCGTCAGCGGCGGGCACAGGCACCCCCGTGGGAGGTGATGCTCGGCGACGTCCGCGACGCGACCGCGATGGTGGAGCTCGCCGCGCACTGCGACGCCGTCATCCACCTGGCGGCTGTCCTCGGCACCCAGGAGACGATCCACAATCCGAGGCCGGCGGCGGAGACCAACACGTTCGGCGGGCTGAACTTTCTCGAGGCGATCGCGCAGTACAACCTGCCCGGCGTCTATATCTGCGTGGGCAACCACACGATGAACAACTGCTACTCGATCACCAAGACCACGGTCGAGCGGTTCGTGCGGATGTACAACTCCGAGCGCGGTACGCGGGTCAACTGCGTGCGGGTGGTCAACGCCTACGGTCCGCGCCAGCTCGCCGCGGCGCCGTTCGGGCCGAGCAAGGTCCGCAAGATCACGCCGGCGGCGGTGTGCCGGGCGTTGTCGGGCATGCCGGTGGAGCTGTACGGCGGCGGATACCAGGTCTCGGACATGGTCTGGGTCGGGGACGTGGCACGGAGCCTGGTCTCGGCCCTGGAAGCCGCCGCGGCCGGCCGGATCGTCGACGTGCTCGAGGTGGGCCCCACCGAGTCGAACAACATCCGGCACGCGGCGGAGACCGTCATCGACCTCGTGGCCGAACGGGGCTTCGGCAGGGTGCCCATCGTCGACCTGCCCATGCGTCCCGGCGAGGACCCGGCGACACCGGTCCGGGCCGACGCGGGGACCCTGCGCTCCATAGGCATCGAGCCCGCCTCCCTGCGTGGGCTGGCCGACGGCCTCGCCGAGACCGTCGACTGGTTCATCAAGACCGAGGGCGAGCACTGGACCGCGCCGAACGGTCTGCGTCGAGGCGTCTGACAAACCGATCCGGGCCACCAGGAAAGGCACAACGACCGTGACAGGACTGAGAGCACCAGACGAGGACAGCAGCGCCAGGCAGCTGTACCTGGACCTGCTCAAGCGTTGCGTGACCAACACGATCTACCAGGACCCGCCGATCTCACCGCCGTGGGTACCACAGGCCGAGTTCGACCCCGAGGCCCGGGCCGCCGGTCTTGACTGCCCCAGCGAGGCCCACACCATGGTCGGGTTCGCGCGACTGGACAACCTCCGGGAGCTGACCGAAACGGTGCTCCGCGACCGGGTCCCCGGCGACTTCCTGGAGGCCGGGGTGGGTCGCGGTGGCGCGATGATCTTCCTGCGAGGCGTGCTCAAGGCGTACGGGGTCACCGACCGCTCGGTGTGGCTGGCTGACTCGTTCCAGGGATTCCCGCCACCTCCCGCCGAGGCGCGGTACCAGATGAGTGACGTCTATCCGGAGTTGGCCGGCGAGCAGCGCGAGGAGCAGCGGCAGGCGGCGGAGGCGATGAAGGCGCGGTTCCTCAAGGGCGGCTCCGAGGAGGAGGTACGGGAGAACTTCCGCCGCTACGGACTCCTCGACGAGCAGGTGCGGTTACTGCCCGGCTGGCTCGCCGAGACCCTGCCCACCGCGCCGGTGCGACGACTGGCGGTCCTGCGGGTCGACAATGACCTCTACGCGTCCACGTACGCGACCCTGGAGCACCTGTACCCCCGGGTCTCGCCCGGCGGTTACGTCATCGTGGACGACTACCACTTCCTTGAGGAGTGCCGGCTGGCCGTGCACGACTACCTGAAGGCCTCCGGTGAGCAGACCCCGGACCTGGTCACCATCGACCGGTGCGGGGTGTACTGGCGCAAGGGCTTCTGACCCCGTCGCCGTACCACGGCACCCAGGCCACCTGGTCTCCCTGGACCGACCGGGGCCACCGATCGTGGCCCCGGTCACCAGGTCACCAGGTCACCAGAAGCTCGGCGGGCAGCCGGTTGAACCGGTTGCTGACGATGGGGACGTCCGCCGCCGCCGGGACCAGCCGCAGGCCCGGGAACCGGGCCACCAGCCGGGCGAGAGCCTCCTGAAGCTCGACGCGGGCCAGCGGTGCACCGAGGCAGAAGTGCGCCCCCGCGCCGAACGCGAGGTGGTGGCTCGCCGCGCCCCGGGACAGATCGAACCGCTCCGGGTCGGGCAGACGCAGCTCGTCCCGGCCGGCCGCGTCGGGCGATATGAACACCGCCGCGCCGGCGGGGACCACGACGTCATCGAGCGCCACATCGCACGTGGCGTAGAGGAGACCGGCAAATCCGGTGCCGGACTGGGCGTACCGGAGGATCTCCTCGACGGCGAGGTCGACGGCGACGCCGCCCGAGCGCAGCCGGTCCAGCTCAGCGGGTTGCTGGAACAGGGCCAGTAGCCCGTTGCCGAGCTGCGTCGCCACGGTCTCGTAGCCGGCGATGGTCAGCAGCATCACCGTCGAGACCAGTTCCTCGTCGGACATGTCACCGGACTGCCCGATCATCTGGGACAACGGGTCCCCGCCCAGCTGGCCACGCCTGCGGCGGACCAGCTCGACCGCGGCCCCGTGCAGACCGGCCATCGCCGCGCCGAAGGCGGCCATGGAAGCTCCGCCGGCCCGCATCGCCAGAGCCCATGCCTCGAACGCCGGGCGAAGCTCGTCCGGCACGTCGAAGAGCGCGAAGAGCACCCGCAGCGGCAGCCGGAAGGCGAACCGGTCCATCAGGTCGACCGGACGGGGCCCCGCCTCGCACCCGTCGAGCAGCTCTTCGACGAGTTCGCCGACCCGGACCCGCATGGCCTCGGCCTGCCGGACGTTGAACGCCTGGTTGGTGCGGCTACGCCAGCGGGCGTGGTCCGCCTGGTCGGCGATGAACAGTCCGAAGTCGAACGCCGGAGGTGGCGCGGAGGGGGGCGCCCCGTTGGTGCCCGCGCCCGTCGGACGACCGCCGGAAGCGGCGACCGCCCGAGCCCGCACCGGACGCCGGCTGAATCGCTCGTCGCTCAGCACCATCCGGACGTGCCGATAGCTGGTGACCAGGTACGCGGGTACGCCGCTGGCGAGCTGGACCCGGGCGATCGGTTCCGTACGGCGCAGGCGTGCCATCTCCGGAGGAAGCCGGAAGGGGCACTCCGGGGGAAACGGGTACACCGGTGCCGCAGCAACCGCGCGCGGGGGGGCGGCGGTGGATCCGGCCGACGCTGCGTCCGGGCCGTCAACGGGGCTTACGCTCTCGGCGGCGACCTCGTGACCGGGATGGTTCGGCGATGTCATGCGCGCTCCCTGTCTACGTGGTGAACGACGGTGGGTCATGTCGCCGGCCATCGGCTCGGCGCCTGGCGGTATTCGACGATGAAGAGGCTACGGATTCCTGCGTGAAGAACCGCGGTCCGACTCGAAAAATATCCCGGACAACCAGAAGCAGACAAGTGAAGTTGACGGAGGTGAATTCACATGATAAGCGGTGACGATATGCGCCGGCGTGATGTTCCACCTGCGGACTCGTCAACGATCTCGCTGACGCTGAGGCCCGGGTGTGGCGGTAGGTCGACACAGATAATGCCGTTCTTTAGCCATCCTTGGCCGGCTCTTGAGTGACTACACTCGCCTCCGATCCGGCAGTGACCAGGCCGTCGTCCCGTCAACGACCAACCGCCCGGCGCGCCGCGTCCCGAAACCATTTCGGACTCCGCCGTCTCTCGATAGACTCGCCGGCAGGTTATCGGCCTCATATTGGAGGAAGTCGTGCAGGACAACGGCCTTTACTGCTCCATAATCTTGTGGGACCTGTCCCACTCCGAGCAGACGGTGGCCTCGCTGCGGGCTTACCTACGCGACTACGCCGTCGACGCCTATTCACAGGTGCCCGGGCTGCGGCAGAAGGTCTGGATCTCGTCGACCGGACCGGACGGCGAGACCTGGGGGGCGGTATACCTGTGGGACAACAAGGAAGCCGCCTACGGCGCTCCGCCCGTCGCATCCCGGGTGGGTGAGCTGATCGGCTATCTCCCCACCAGCCGACAGTATTTCGGGGTGGAGGCCGCTGCCGAAGGGCTCAGCGACGTCGGCAAGCTCGTGGCCGGCGTCGGGATGGCCTACGAGGCGCCCGAGGCGGAGCCCTTCGTCCGCCCCGTGGAGCACAACCCGGGCGCCGCTTCGATCATCCCCGTCCACCCCCGGCGCGGCTGAGGCGCCGAGCCCACGTCACGCGACCGACCGGCGGCCCGACCGGGGTCGCGCCGCGGGTCGGTCGCCTCAGGAGAGGTCCTCGAGGACCGACAGGGCATCGGTGCCGCTCAACGATTCGCAGGCTCGACCGATGACGTGGCAGAGGAAGTACCGCTCGGCCAGCGTCAGACCGGCGGTGTGCAGACCGAGGTAGAGCAGGCTGGTGCAGAGGCGTACGGCGAGGAACGCCGGATCACCCTGGATGTACGTCTGCAGCGTCGTCGACGCGCCCGCCTTGCGGTGGAACCGGCTGTGGGCCAGGTCGTTGCCGTGCCGGGTCGGGTCCGGCGGCGCCGAGATCGTCAACTCCGCCGCCCGGAACGCGGACATGAACTCCGCCTTCGCCGCACAGGCTGTCGCGTACCAGAGCCCGGCGGGGCCGTCTCGCAGCGAACCGGTCTCGGCCGCCTCGAAGACTGCGGCGACCGTCCGGTCGATACCGGCCCGAGCGCCGTGGTATCGGCCGTCCATCGCCGCGCGTGCGGCCGCCGGGTCCCGGCAGGTCGCGAAGAACGCCTCGGCGTGGGACCGGAAGCTCAAGAAGCCCAGCGGCACGCCGTTGAGGGCGAGATTCTCGGCGCCTGGAGCGGCCGACGGACCCTGCGCCTTGAGCTGCGCCGCCATCACGGGCAGGGCGGCCTCCAGCATCGACCGGCGCTGGCCCCGGCCCTCCTGCGCCAGTTGCACCAGCGCCGGGCCGACCCGGTGCAGGAAGGTGCGGGTGAGCGCGGGCAGGGCGGGGCCGCCGAAGACCGGCCCGGCGAGCGGGACCAGTCGGGCGGGCCGCACCACGGCGGTGTCGAGGGACGCCACCGGGGAGTCGGGCGGGCCGGTGGGCCCGCCCGGGAGCCGGGAATCGACCGTGACGGCCCCGGCGACCGCCGGCTCGGGCGACGCCGGCAGCACCGTCCGGTAGGCGTCCGCCAGCTCCGAACCGCTCGCCGCCAGCGCCTGCACGTAGATCGCCGGCACCCCCTGAGCGGTGACGTCGCGGACCAGCAGCGCGCCACCGATCCCGGAACCGGTGCTCGCGCACCTGTCCAGCAACGGCCCCGCCACGTCGGCGACGAAGGCGCACCACCGGTCGGCGGGTACGACGATCTCCAGCTCCCACCAGCGGCGAGTGGTATCAGTCATTCAAGCTCCGGCTGGGACATCGCCATCTCGAACGCCAGCTCGATGAGGGTCACCCCGACGTTGCGTACCGGCAGTCGGATGCCCCGCTCGTCGGAGACGAGCCCTCGTCCCCGCAGAAACTCGGCCAGCGGCGCGATGGTCGGACGGGTGAGCACCTCGTCGAGCTCGGTGCCGGTGGCGATGCGCCACTCGTCGCGCAGGACTCCGTCGAACATCGCGAGACCGGCCTGGAGGAACGAGACCAGCACCCGGTCCTGGCTGGCGGGTACGGCGATGTCGAAGCTGGTCGGCGCCTGGACGTAGCTGTGCAGCAGACCCTTGCGGTGGGACTGGAACTGCTGGTTCACCAGCGAGATCGCCCCGGAGCCGAAGCCGACGGTGTCGGCGCGCAGCTGGAAGTACATGGCGGCGAACGGCGAGACCTTGCCGAAGTAGCCGGAGGCGTACTCGTTCATTCCGGCCGCGTTGATCAGTCGGCGCGCTTCGGTGAACAGGTGTTTCTGGTTGCGCACGTAGCCGCGCTTCTCGTCGGGATCCATCTTGCGGCGCATGAACGTGCCGGGCGTGGGCCGGAACGAGTAGAGCGACAGGTGGTTGATCGGCAGCTCCAACGCCCTGTCCACCGTGTGCCGTAGCTCGTCCAGGCTCTGGTCCGGGAAGCCGGACATGATGTCGATCGACACGTCCTCGAACCCCACGGCACGGGCCGCGTGGGTGAGCCGGCTGGCCTGGGTGGCGTTGTGCCGACGACCGAGCCGCTTGAGCCGCTCGTCGTCGAAGGACTGGACGCCGCTGGAGACCCGGTTGAAGCCGAGGTCACGGAAGAAGGCGAGCTTCTCCTCGTCCACGGTGTCCGGGCTGCATTCGATGGTGGCCTCGGCGACGGTGCTCAGGTCGAACGAGTTCCGCAGGGCGGCCATGACCTGGGTGGCCTCGTCGTTGTCGAGGCTGCTCGCCGTGCCGCCGCCCCAATAGACGACGTACGGCAGGGTGTCGAGACCGGCCAGCTCGGCGCCGCGGTGCTCGATCTCCTGGCACAACGCCCGGATGTAGTTCATTCGGACGGAATCGCCGGGCTTACGCAGGAGGTCCCTGTTGGGGATCGCCTGGACCCAGTCGCAGAAGGTGCAGCGGGAGTGACAGAACGGCACATGCACGTACAGCATGAGGACGCGTTGTTCCGCGCTGCTGCTCGGCAGGTGGAGCTCGGTGTCGGCGATGGGTGCGGTAGTCATGAGCCGTTCCTTTCGGGCGCCGCGTTGCTGCACATCCGGAACGTGCCCCGCGGCGGCGGGGGCCCTTGGCCGCGGGGCACGTTCCGGCGTGATGGGCTATCTCGATGTCGGGTTACCGGCGGTCGCCGAGCGGACCCGCGGGATCGAGCGCCAGCGTCGTCAGGAGGAGCAGCTGCAGCTGCACTCGCACGTGGTGCAGGACGCCGACATGACCTTCGCGACGACGTCGCTGTCCTCGAGCCGGCTCTCGTCCAGGAACTCCGAGATCTCCAGGTCGTCGATGTCGAGCGTAAGCAGCTCGTTCTCCATAATCGCCACCCTCTTTCTGATTCGGTACCTCGTGGCCCCCGACACCGAAGAAGTTATGGAGCATCCAGTGGTGTTGTCAAGGCTATCCGAGCAATCCTCGATGGAATAAATGTTCGCTATAAAACCCCTACAGGAAGGCTATTCTCGGAACATAGAAACGAAATCGTCACACTGTAGAAACAACACGGGCGAGACACATTCTCGCAGCTCGGCGGGGGCGACCGCAGACTCGCCGACGGCTTCTAGCATCACAATTGTGAACCGTCAAGGGCACCTTTCGGCATTGATCGAAGTGCGGTAGCGTCGCCGCAGACACGACGGGGGTGCGACCGTGATCGCACTCCTGACAGCAAGCATTAACGGCGATTTAGTCGCCCAACTGCTGGAAGGGAATGTCGTGGGGGAAGAGGCCATCACCGCTTCGACAGATTTTGTCAAGCCGGACTTCGCAACGGTTCAAAAGGAGGCCGAAACGGTCGACACGAGGGCGGTCCTGACGCTGCCCGTCGGCCAGGAGCCGACCGAAAGTCGGCCCGCAGTCGCGCTCGCGCTGTGGCAGGACAGGACCGTCTCGACGGCGGAGCTGATCGCCGCGGCCGAGGCGCGCTGCGCGGTCCGGCAGCCCCGCCTGCACACGTTCGTGCCGCTCTACACCACCAACCACTGCGACTCCGAGTGCAAGATGTGCTCGATGCGCAAGGGCAACAGCCGCATGGAACGCAAGTTCTCCGGCCGGAACGAGCTCCTTGAGCAGCTCAACATCCTCTTCACTCACGAAGGCGTCCGGGGCGTCGGCTTCCTGACGGGCGAGTACCAGGACAAGTACACGAGGTTGAGCACGGCTTTCCGCATCGGCTGGGCCATGCGTGCCGCCTTGGACATGGGCTTCGAACGGATCTACTTCAACATCGGCAGCATGGAACCGGACGAGATCGACGTCCTCGCCGAGTGGATCCGGCCCACCGAGCCGGTGACCATGTGCGTGTTCCAGGAGTCCTACGACCGGGAGACCTACCGGCGCTTCATGGGAAAGACGCCGCTGGAGGTGCCCAAGGCCAACTTCGACCGCCGCGTCGTCTCCTTCGACCGTTGGCTCGACGCCGGATTCCGGTATGTCAACCCGGGCGTCCTCGTGGGCCTGCACGACGACGTCTCCGCAGAACTCGTCGACCTGGTCGCCCACGGCACTCACCTGCGCGACCGCGGGGCGATCGTGGATCTGTCGCTGCCCCGGATGCGTCCGGCCAACGCCTCCCGTGACACCACCCGCATCAACGACGACGACTACCTGCGGATGATGGCGGCGATCGCGTTCGCCTGCCCCGAGCAGCGGCTCGTACTCACCACCCGGGAACCGCAGGAGTTCCAGGACCGGGCGGTCGGCCTCGCCGGCGTGTTCAGCCCCGGCAGCCCCGACGTGGCCCCCTACCGGTCGGACAGGCAGGCGCAGAACGACGCGAACACCTCCCAGTTCCTCGTTGCCGACCTGCGCCGGCCCCGTCACATCCTGAGCCGGCTGGAAGCCAGCGGACTACAGGTCGACCACTTCGTCGACCCCGCCGGCGTGGCGACCGTCGCGATCGGTTGAGCAGGCAGGACGACCAGCAGCCCGTGTACCTGTTGCACGGGCTGCTGGGTACCGCGTACGGACACTTCAGCGGCCAGATCCGTACCTGGAGCGGCCGGTACCAGGTCATCCCCATCGACCTGCCCGGGCACGGCCGCTGCCGCCTCGACGCGGGGCCCGACTACCTCGACACCGCGCTGCGCTACGTGGTCGCGCTCGTCGAACGCTTCGGGCCCGGACGGCTCGTCGCCGCCTCCTACCTGGGCGGTCCGCTCGCCACCCGCACCGCCGCCGCCCGGCCCGACCTGGTGCGATCGCTGGTCCTCACCGGCTTCGCGCCGGGACTGGACCGCGACGTCTTCCTCACCCTGCTGGCCGGCTTCGGCACGCTCGTCGACGCGGACGCCGCCCTGATGGCGGAGTACGACCGGCTGCACGGCGCGCGATGGCGCGCCACCCTGGCCGCCTTCACTCAGCACGTCGAGCGTGCGTTCGAGACGACGGCGCTGGTGCGACCGCAGGACCTGGCCGCGCTCGACGTCGACACGCTGCTGGTCAACGGCACGCTCAAGTCGGTCGAGCGGGTCGCCGCAACCGACGCGCGCCGGTACGGCCCCCGCGTGTGGGGGCACGTCCTCGACGGCGCGGGACACATCGCCAGCCACGACGCCCCGGAACAGTTCAACGAGGCCGTCGAGGCCTTCTGGCGAAAGGAGACAGCACGGTGAGCAGTGACCTGCGGGCGCAGCTTTCCCACCTGGTCCAGGAGGAAGACCCGCACCGCACGCTCGACTCGCTGGAGGCGGTGGTCGTGCGGGCGTACCTCACCAACCAGGGCTACGGCGCGCCCGCCGAGGACGGGCCCCGGACGATCGAGGGGTGGGTGGCATGGGTCGGCCAGCATTCCAGCGCTTCCTGACCACACCGGCGACCACTACCGGAGCTCGCTGGGGCGGACAGTACGCCACCTGGGCCGAGCTGTCCGCCTCCCGCTGTGACCAGGTGCGCCCCGGCGGCGCGTACGTGGTCGACCCGACCTCCGGGCTGGCCTCCCTCGCCGCGCTGTTCGCGGTGGCCAGCGTGCCGGACACCACGCTGCTGTGGGCCACCGTCGACGCCGTCGCTGGTGGCCGCCGCGAACTCATGCCGGGTCTGCACGAGATCGACCCGCCCCTCGTCGGCATCACCGACCGGCCCCTGTGGGGGGTGGCCACCTCCGGCAGCACCGGTCTGGCGAAGCTCGCCATCGGCCACGCGGACTCCTGGGAACTGGTCGCCCTGCACTACGAACAGGCGATGCTGCGACCGGCGTTCTCCGGGCGCACCCCGACGACACTCGCCACCTGCCTGCCACTGCAGTTCTCGGCCGCGTTCTTCATGACCGTGCTGCCCAGCCTCTTCCTCCAACGGGATCTGGTGGTCTTCCCGCCACACGACTGGTCGGCGGTGTCGCAGGCGCGCGGAGACACGTTCGTACTCAGCGTCCCGGCAGTCGCCGCCGCCGCCTGCGTCGGCACCCCGACGCCGCTGGAAATGGGGCACGTCGCCCTGTTCCTCGGCGGCGGGCACGTCACCAAGACCCGGGTCGACCTAATCCGGGACCGGTTCCGAGGTGTGTCACCGGCCAACCTGTACGGCACCGCCGAGACCGGGGCCATCGCCGTGGACCCCGACCCGGGCCACAACCAGCACGTCGGAGCGCCGATCCCGGGCAAGGCCGTGTGGATCCAGAACCCGGACGCCCGGGGCATCGGCCGGGTCGCGGTCTCCGGAGTGGACTGCTGTCACCACCTGTGGCGCCCCGGCGAGCCGCCCCGCCCGACGGGTGACCACGTCGCCAGCACCGACTACGGGCGATTCGACGCGGCCGGAAACCTGTGCCTGGAGGGCCGGGTGGACGGCGGCGAGAAGCTGCGCGGCGTCCTCGTCTACCCCCGGGCGATCGAACGGCACCTGCTGCTCCTGCCCGGCGTGGCGGACGCGCGGGTCCTCATCGAGCGCACCGACTCCGGGTTGGAGCGCCTCGTCGCCCGGATCGTCGGCGAGGTCGACCCGGCCGCCGTCCGCGAGCACTGCCAGGACCTGGCGGAGAACGAACGGCCCGGGGTCGTCGACGTCGTCTCCGAGCTGGCTGCCGGTGCCGTCTACAACGCCAACGGAAAGCTGCGATGACCATGCCCGACACCAGACGGTTCACCGTCCGGCCGGACGCGTTCTACGTCCGGCGTGCCGACGGCGTACGGCTCAGCAACAACTCCGGGTCGTTCACGATCCGGGGCGCCGGCGCGTACCAACTGGTCGCCGCCGTCTTCGGCAACCTGGACGGCGAGCGCACCCTTGACGACCTGGTGTCGGGGCTGTCCGAGACGGCCCGGCGCTCGGTACTGGAGCTCATCGCCACGCTGGCCCGCAACGGCCTGGTCGCCGAGGCACGGCACCCGGCTGAGCCGGTGCCGGACTGGCTGCGGCAGCTCTACCCGGCCCAGCTCGACTTCCTCGATCTGCACGCCGACCGACCCGTCACGCGGTTCCACCGGGCCCGGTCGGCACCCCTGCTGGTCGCCGGCGGTGGTGTCGCGCTGACCGCGTTGCTCGGCGCGCTGACCGACTTCGGACTGGCCCGCCTCCACGTCCTGACCACAAAGGCGGCCGACGAGCAGGTGACCGCGGTACTCGCCGCAGCCGTCCGGCGGGACAGCCAACTGCGCTACGAGATCCACCACCTCGACGAGATCCACCCGACGGATCTGGTCGACCGGGCGGGCCAGCTGGACGCCCCGATGGTGCTGATCGCCGACGAGACACTCGGCGACGACCCGGACGCGGTGGCCCGCGTCGGCGCGGCCCAGCGCCGGCTCCGCGACTCCGGTCGCGGACTGGGGGTCCTCGGCCGGTGCGGCGACTTCACCGTGGCCCTGCCGGGCGGGCCCGACAGCTGCTGGGGTTGCCTCCACCGATGGCTGGCGGCCCACGCCGTCGCGGTCACCGGCCAGCCGCTTCCGCTGGCGGCGGCTCCGGCCGCGGTCGCGGCTCTGCACCTGGCCCAACACGCCTTCACCACCCTGGCCGGTGTGCCGCGCGCCGGCTTCGGGCGCATCGCCACCGTGGAACCGATCGCTCCGATCGTGCGCACCCACAAGCCACGCCGCCACCCGAGCTGCCCCCTGCACGGGTCGAGCTCGCCGCCGACTCCGCGCGGATCCTCACCGGCCACGCCGAGCCACGAGGACGACCTGGTCCGTCCGGACATCCCCGCGGCCGAGGACAGCGCGGCCCTGGTCGCTGTCGCGGACCGCATCGTCACCGTGACCTCGGGCTGGACCGACCACCTCTTCGGGCCGATCCACCACCTGGCTGAGGGCGACGCCGACCAGCTTCCGCTGGCGGTGAGCATCTGCCGGGTCGCCGAGCCCGACAGCACCGCCGCCGCACAGCTGACCACCAGAATCGCCTGCCGCTCGGTGTCGCCGCGTGAGGCGCGCAACCAGGTGGTCCTGGTGACGCTGGAGCACCTGGGCCGGCAGCTGGCCGTCGCTGCCGGGGTGCTCCCACCCGGCTGGTACGTCGGCGCCGGCTGGTCCCGCGCGGAGGCCGGCTACCGGGCCCGCCTCGCAGCCTCCGCCGCCGTGGCAGCCGACGCCGCGGCACCCGCCGGTGCGGAGACCGATGCCGCTACGGACGCGGTGACGAGCCCGATCGGCGCGTTCCTCGTCGACGAGCTCACCGCCGGCGGTCGAGAGTGGCGACTCGACAGTGTGCAGACGATGCCCACCGGGTTCGTCCGCGTCCTGCTGAGCACTGGCGGCGGTACCGTCGCCGGCTTCGGCGTGGACACCGCGCACGCCCGCGACAACGCCCTGCTCCGCGCCGTCGCGGACGGTCTGGCCGACGAGTCCGGGACAACCGCCGACCGGTACGTGCTCGGGCACCTGGCGCCGCCGGTTCGGACCTGGTCCGACGCCCTCGCCCGGCTCGGCGGGCAGGCCCGGCGGGACCCCGGCCGGGACCTCGGTCACCTGCTCGGCTTCCTCGACGGCGAGGCGTACGTGATCGCCATTCCGGGGGAGCTTCCGTGACCGCGGCGCTCACGTCGACGGTGGACGTGGTCGGAGTGGGCTTCCTGGCGAGGCAGCTCGCCGCGCGGCTGGTGCGGCCCGCCGGGAGCGACCCCGGAGGTGTCTGCGTCCTGGTCGCCGAGCTCACCGAGGTGGACGCCTACCACGACACCATGGTGGAGTGCGTCGGGCTCGGGCGCTCGCTGCTCTTCGTCGGCACGTGGCGGGGCCTGGTGTACATCGGCCCGGTGTGGGCGCCCGGCCGGGCGGGGTGCGTCCGCTGCCTGGTCACCCGGGTCGCGAACACACCGTTCGGTCCCGATCTCGACGGCGATGCGGCACCGGACTCCTCGCACCGCGACGTCGACGTGTGGACCCTCCGCCCGGCCGCGCTGGCCATGGTGGAGCGGTACACGCAGGCATCCCTCGCCGGGACCCTGGTGCCACCCGGGTCGGTCCTGGTCGTGGACGCGGAAGCCGGCACGGCTGAGCCGCAGGTCCTGCTGCCGGACTCCACCTGCGTCGGCTGCGGCCGGCCGGGAGCCGATACCGTGCCGACGTTCACCCCCGTGGACGTCGCCCTGCAGAAGCTGGCCCCGGCGACGCTGCGCACCGCACAGTTGGACGCCAGGACCGTCACCGCCGACTACCTGTTCCCGGGGTTGGGCCTGTTCAAGGAGCTCAAGCAGGACCTGCAGAACCCCTACGGCGCCTGCTCAGTGGAGCTCTCCACCCGGTGGGGCCGGCGGGAGCCGGCCATCGGTCGGGCGCGCAGCTACGCCGACAGCCGCACCATCGCGGTCCTCGAGGGCCTGGAGCGCTACGCCGGAATGCACCGGGGCGGTCGGCGGGCGCCGGTCCGGGCCGCGTACGCCGATATCGCCGACCACGCCCTGTACCCGCCCCGGCTGGGTACGCACCCGACCAGCTCGTACGCCATGGACGGCTTCCGTTACCGGGCCTTCGACCCGGAGACCGTCGTCGACTGGGTGTGGGCGTACTCGTTCCGCGACGGTGAGCGGGTGCTGATCCCCGAACGGGCCGCGTTCTGGGGCCCTCGGCACGACGATGAGGTGTCGTTCTGCTACGACACCTCGAACGGATGCGCCCTCGGCAACTCGGTGGAAGAGGCGATCCTGCACGGCCTGCGCGAGGTGGCCGAGCGGGACTCGTTCCTGCTCACCTGGTATCGACGCCTGGCCCTGCCGGAGGTGGAGCTGCCCGACGACGGCGAGCTCGGCACCCTGCTACGGAAGGCACGCCTGTTCACCGGATTCGACTTCCGGTGCTTCCAGTCCACCATGGAGTACCACCTGCCGACGTTCTGGCTCGTCGCGGAGGGTGCGGGCGGGCGGGGGCGGGCGGTCGACGCTCCGGCGGTCTTCGCCGGGTCCGGCGCGCACCCCGACCCGAGGCAGGCGGTCCTCGGCGGACTGCACGAGCTGATCGGCAGCATCCTGGCCACCCGGCACAGCTATCCGAGCCGTCGAGCCGACGGGCTGCGGATGCTCGCCGATCCGACCCTCATCCGGCGGATGGAGGATCACTCACTGGTCGGCGCCCTACCCGAGGCCCGGGGCCGCTACGCCTTCCTCCTCGACGGGCGGCGTCCGACCGTGCCGCTGGCCGAGATCCCGGGGACGGTCGTCGAGCACGACCTGGACATCCGCGCCGATCTGCGCCGGGCGGTCGGCGATCTGCTCGCCGCCGGCCTCGACGTACTGGTCGTGGACCAGAGCATGCCGGAGCTGACCCGCAACGGGCTGCACTGCGTCCGGGTCATCGTGCCCGGCCTGGTGCCGATGACGTTCGGGCACGTCAACCGGCGTACCGAGGGGCTGCCGCGACTCACGGACGGAACCGGGGTCCCGTACGGCAGCCAACTGCTCCCCGGCGAGGAGGTGGGCAGTGTCCCGCACCCCTTCCCCTGATCGGGTCGCCGAGCACCTACGACTGCTCCGCGAGGATCCGCAGTCGGCGAACCCGCCCGGCTGGCGGGCTGATTTCAGCGACGGCCCCTGGCCGGTGAAGGTACACCAGGGCGGTGAGCGGGCACCGGCGACCGGTGCGCTGGCCCGGGTGCTGCGGGGCACGGTGGCGGTGACCGCGGTCCGCGGGCCGACCGCGACGCTGCGGCGGGCCGTTCCGTCGGGGGGCGCAATGCATCCCACCGAGGCGTACGTCGTGCTCACCGGGAGCGATCGGCTCTGCCACGTCGACCCGTACCGGTTGGAGTTGCTGGCGCTGCCCGCTGACAGCCCGACCCGGCGCCTGCGGGAGGGCCTGTGTCTCGCCGCCGACGCGCCGCTCCCGGCCCTCGTGGTGCTGCTGACCAGCCGGTTCTGGAAGAACTTCTACAAGTACGGCGACTTCTCCTACCGCCTGGGGGCGGTCGATGCCGGAGTCGTGCTCGGGCGGCTGCTGCGCCTGGCCGGGAGCGAGTTCGGCGCCACGTGGTTGCGGACCGACTTCGCCGACGACTCGTTGAACGACTGCCTGGGCGTGGACAGCCGCGACGAGAGCGTGTACGCCGTCGTCGGCTGCGGCCCGAACGTGGCGACCCGCGGTGCCGACGTGACCGGCCGACCCGCCTCGCCACCCGTCGCGACGCCCCGCCTGGTGGAGCGGTCACGCCGGGTCAAACGATCACCGGTCTTCGACATGGTGCACGCGTCCGCCCGCTCTGCCCCGTCAGCTCGGGCGGTGGCCGCCGGGGCGCCCCCCGCCGCTCCGGTCGCGGCGTCCGGTGCCGTCCGGGCGGGGACGGTGGAGTTGCCCCCGCCCCTCGCGGTCGATCTCACCGACGAGGACGTGATCGTCCGCCGGCGGTCCGGGGGTCGACAGTTCACGGGCCGGCCGGCGAGCCCGGCACAGCTGGCCACCGTGCTGCGGCAGGCGACCACAGCGGTCACCACCCTGCGTCGCCGCGGTGGCCCGACGCTGCCGGAGATCACCTTCTGCACGGCCGTGCACCGGGTGCCGGGCGTCCCGGCGGGCTGGTACGCCCACCACGACGGCCGGCTCATCCCGGTCGGTCGCGGCCCGGACCCCGACCTCGGCCCGTACCTACAGGGCGCGCTCTTCGGCACTTCGGTCAACGCCGAACTCGCCGCCTTCACCGTGCACGCCGTCGCCTCGCCCCGGCAGGCGGGCCGGTCGGCCCGCAACTACCGCACGCAGCAACTGGCCGTGGGCGTGGCGATGGAGGCGGTGGTCCTGGCGGCGACGGCGGTCGGGCTGGGCAACCACCCGTTCCTCGGTTTCGACGCGCCGGCCGTCGACGCCGCGTACGGCCTGGACGGCCAGGGCTCCGGCGCGCAAGCGCAGATCTGTGTCGGTGTCGTGCGCGCCGGCTCCGAGTGGGAGGTGACGGTGAGGCCCCGATGACCGGAGAATTCAGTCCGTACGCGCTCTTCCGGCGCGGCACGATCGGCCTGGCCGCCCTGGACGACCTGGTCCCCCGGCGGTTCTGGGCGTTGCTGGACGAGGTCGACGCCACGACGCGGCGACGGCAGCCCCTGGCGGAGAAACTGGGTGACGCGCTGCACGCCCTGGTGCCGCAGGCGTCACCCGAGGACCGTCGCGACCTGTTGGCGCTCCGCCGCGTCGTGCACAACGACCGGGTGGCCCGACCGCCGTACCGGCGGGACCTGCTGCCCGAGCCGGTGCGGCACCTGCTGGACGAGTGGTGCCGGGAACGCGATGCGGCCGACGCCCTGGCCGCGGAGGTCCGGGAGGCGCTGTCCGCGGAGTTGACCGCCGGGCGTCGAACGCTGGCGGCCGTGGCCCAGGGTGAGGAGTTCCAGCGTGGGGTGCAGCTCTCCGGCGAGGACGTCTACCGCGAGGTGATGGCGTACGCGGCGGACCCGTTCGACCAGGGCCGCAAACCGAGCCGGGCCCGGCGGGCCGAGAGCACGATCACGAGCTTCGCCTACCGGGTGGCGCTCAAACCCTCCCCGTTCGGCGCCTTCACCGAGATCGGTGCCGGGCCGTGGGAGTGGCGGGGGACGCCGGGAACCCGTCGCACCCAGGTCCGGCTCAGCGTCGGCCTGCTCATGTGGATGGTGCACCAGCTCCACCGCATCGACGGCGCCGACGACCTGCTGCGGATACGACTAAACAACTCGCTGGCGGTGCGGGACGGTCGCGCGGTCTTCGTCCGCCGCCCCATCGAGGGCGCCGACGACGGGTTCGATCCGGACCGGGTCATCGTCGCGCGCCACACCGACCTGGTCCGCATCCTGACGTCCGCGCTGGGCGAGGGCGACCTGACGGTACGACAGCTCCGCGAGCGGCTCGTGGCGGCGGGGCTGGCGCCCACCGCGGTCGGGGAGACCATCGACAAGCTGGTCAAGGTCGGCCTGTGCCATCGGGGTATCGGCCTACCGGACCAGACCACCGACCTGGCCAGGCGGACCGCGGCGCTGCTGCGGAAGGTCGACACTCCGGCGGCGGCGAGCTGCGCGGAGATCTTCGAACGGCTCAGCGTCATCGAACGTTCCTACGGGGTCGCCAGCGCCCGGCGGCGCACCGGTCTGCTCGCCGAGTTGCGGAAGCTGGTACACCGGTTCGCCGAGGTGTGCGGCGGGCCGCCCCCGGCGCGGGAGGCGATGCGCGCGGCCATGTACGAGGACCTCGGCACCAACGCCCGGCCGGGCTCGTGGCGGCCGGAGCTGCTGACCGCGAACCGCGAGTCCTTCGACCTGTTGCAGCGGCTGGTACCGGTACTCGACGACGCCACCATCGAGAAGCTGGGGCTGTACCGCTTCTTCACCCGACGGTTCGGCGCGACCGCCGAGGTGCCGCTCGTGGAGCTGTACCGGCAGTTCTCCGAGCTGCCGCCGGCGGAGGCGAGCGCGGTGATGTGTGGCGTGGACGATCCGGCCAGCGAGGGTGTCCGGGCGATGCGTGGCGAGTTCTTCGACCTGCTACGGGCGCGCCTGGGCGCCGCCCCGGAGGCGGAGCAGCTCACGCTGGACCCCGACGACCTACGTGCCGTCACCGACCGGCTCCCCGCGTCGGTGCAGCCGTGGCGGTCGGCGGCGTACCGGGTGCAGTTCGACCAGGCGGGCAGCAGAGCGGTGGTCAACGGCATGACCACCGGGCACGGGGTGTTCTTCTCCCGGTTCTGCGATCTGCTGGAGCCGGAGGACGGTGACGGCTGGGACCTCGCCACGGCACTGCGTCGGCACGTCGCCCGCACCGCTCCCCGGCAGACCGACCTCACGCTGGTGCTGGGGCTGAATTTCAACCTGCATCCCCGGCTGAGCCCGCTGGAGCTGGTGTACCCGGGCTCGGTGGCCGCGCCCGGTGGCCGGGCGGCGATGGCGCTCGCCGACCTCACGGTGCGGGCCGATCCGGAGCGGCACCGGCTCGTGCTGGTCTCCGGCCGCGACGGCGAGCCCATCGACCTGGTGCCGCTGAACTTCCTCTATCCCGCGGCGGCGCCCATGTTGTACCGGTTCCTGTGCGTGTTCGCGCCCACCCGCACCTATCGGGGTGGCCTGTGGGACCAGCTGGACCGCGCCGACGGCCCGCGGACCGGCCCCCGTCCCCGGCTGGTCCTCGGCGACCTGGTGCTGGATCGGCGGTCCTGGCGCTTCGGCGTCGACCAGCTCCCCGTGTTGGCCGAGCTGGAGCGCTACGAGGTCAGCGGGTTGGCCGCCTTCGACAGCTGGTGCCGCTCCGTCGGCCTGCCACGGGAGCTGTTCTTCCGGATGATGGCGCCACCGGTGGTGCCCACCGGCACGCGGGACCTGCTGGCCGAGACCCGCCAGTGGGCGCTGGAGGCGCGCAGCGCCCGGCTACACAAACCGCACTACCTGGACGTACGCAACCCCTTCCTGTGTCACGTCTTCGCCAAGCAGGCGCGGGCGATGACGGGTGGATCGGTGCTGCTCCACGAGTGCCTGCCAATACCCGAGCGCCAGAACGAGCCCGCTGCGGCCGAGGAGTTCTTCGTGGAGTTCAACCGGGCGGTGACCGATGTCGGATGACGTCTGGCGCAGTCTGCACGTGCACCGTTTCGGCCGTCAGGACGCGTTCCTCGTCGATGGGCTGGCACCTGTGCTGGCCCGGCTACGCGCCGAGGGCGCGGTGCGGCGCTCGTTCTTCCTGCGCTACTGGGAGGGTGGACACCACATCCGGGTGCGGGTGCGCACCGACCCGGCCGCCGCGGACGCCGTCGTGGCGCAGCTGGCGGAGGCGGCGACCCGGTACCTGCGCGAGAACCCGGACGACGTCGAGTTCGACCAGGACGAGTTCATGCGGGAAGCGCAGCCCACGATGGCCGCTCTGGAGGCCGTGCCCCTCGGGCGGATGTACCCACCGGACACCGTCCGGGTGGCGGCCTACACCCCCGAGTACGACAAGTACGGCGGCCCGGGCGGGGTGGCCATCGCCGAGGAGTTCTTCGACCGCAGCTCCAGGCTCGTGCTGGCCGCCCTGCCACGGCTGGCCGCGCAGCCGGAACGCCGGCTCGGCCTGGGCTTCACGATGATGCTGCGCGGGCTCTGCGCGGCCGGGCTCTCCCCGGCCGAGGTGGCGGTCTTCTTCCGCGACTACTGCCTGCTGTGGTCGCCGTGGGTGTTCGACGAGTTCCTGGAGACCTGGCCGACGCTGCTTGCGGATTGCGACGGCCCGGTGACCGGGCAGGCCCGACGGACGCTCGCCACGCTCCCACTGGCCGACGGCTACAGCACCGCGGTACGGGCGGCGGTCGCCGCAGAGCACGCCGATCCGACGGTGCTGCCCGCGGTGGCGTTGGCCGGGGCGGACGCGGACGACGCGCGTCGCCGGCGGGTGCTGCTGGTCGGCTATCTGCACACCCACAACAACCGGCTCGGTCTGACCCCCGAGCGGGAGGCGTTCCTGGGCTTCCTCGGCCACCACGTGCTCAGCGGGTGCGCCGACGTGGCCCCGGACCCCGACCTGATCGACCGCGTCCGCGCCTACCGGGCGCACCGTCTCGGCACCCTGACCACGACCGCACCGTAACCGGAGGACACAGATGGATGTAACCGCTCGAACCTATCCTTTCACCCGCAACCGGCCGTTCGAGGAGCCGCCGGAGTGGGCCTGGCTGCGCGAGCACGCCCCCGTCTCCACGGTCAAGCTGGCCAGCGGCGACCCGGCCTGGGTGGTCACCCGCTACGAGGACGTCCGCGCCGCCATGACGGAACAGAGCTTCAGCCGCACCATCAACCGGGCCGGCGCCGCACGGGTCTCCACCGGATACCAGGCGGACCGGTCGAGCCCCGTCTTCAACTTCGGTGGTTCCATCTCCGAACCGCCCGGCCACACCCGCTGGCGCCGCATCGTCGCCAAGGCGTTCACCCAGCGCCAGGCAGACGTGATGCGGCCACGGATCGCCGCACACACCGAAGACATCCTCGACGAGATCACGGCGAGGGGCGATCGCTTCGACCTGATGACCGACTTCGCCTACCAGCTGCCGATCCGAGTGATCTGCGACCTGCTCGGTATCGAGATCGAGAACCGCCCCGAATTCACCGAGCTGGCCGCCAAGCTCACCCGCCGGGACATGCAGTCGTCGTTCGCCGAGTTCGGCGAGGCGCTCGGCGGCATCGGCCGGTACGCCGCCATGCTGATCGCCCGCAAGCGGCGTGCCCTCGGCGACGACCTGCTCAGCAAGCTGATCGCGTTGAAGGACGAAGACGAGTCGCAGCTCTCCAACGAGGAACTCGTCTCGACCGTGATCCTCCTGCTCATGGCCGGCTACGAGAGCACCGCCGTCCAGCTGGGCAACGCATTCTTCGCGCTGTTCCTCAACCCGTCGCAACTGACCGTGCTGCGTGAACGCCCCGAGCTGATCGGCAACGCGGTGGAGGAGCTGATGCGCTGGGGGCAGATGGGCACCGGTTTCGCCGTCGCGAAGTCCGCCACCGCCGACATTGAGCTGGGCGGCGTCATGATTCCCGCCGGCGCGACGGTGTTCATCTCGCTCGGCTCGGGCAACCGGGACACGTCCGTCTTCGGGGTGGACGCCGACGTACTTGACCTGACCCGCCCGTCGGCCACCAGCCAGATCGCGTTCAGCTACGGGCCACACTACTGCCTGGGCGCGGCGCTGGCGCGGGCCGAGATGCAGGAGGCGATCTCCCGTATCCTGGCCCGCTTCCCCGACCTGCGCCCCGACGGCGAGCTGTCCGATGTGGTCCTGGCGAGCAACCTGTTCACGTACTACCCACGCGAGCTGCCGGTCACGACCGCCGGTAGGGCGCGATGACCACATCGCCGCTCGCCACCGCGAACCTTCCCGCCGGGCTGCGGTGGGACGCCGACCGCAGCCGGTTGAAGGTCCGCGACCCGCGCCTGGCGGAGATCGTCCTGCGCGACCCGCACATCATCACCGGGGTCGACCACGGCAAGTCGGACCGGGCGGGTGCCCTGCCGCCACCCGGTCAGGCGCCCACGATCACCCAGTTCTTCGAGCTCTGGTACACCGTCGGCGAGCACTACCAGGTCTTCAACACCGAGCTGCGCCGGGCGTTCACGGCCCGGACGGTCGGCGGCTTCGAAGCGGCCTTCCTCGATCAGGCCGAGCGGTGTGTGACGGCGATGCCGCCCCGGGGCGACCTGGCCCGCGACTACCTCTCGCCGTACTTCATGAACAGCACCTTCCTCGTCATCGGAGTGCCCGAGGCGGAGTGGCCCCGGCTGACCAAGGTCGCCCGGTTGGTGATCCACCTGTTCAAGCAGCAGCTGCTGGGGGTCACCGAGTACGGCCCGCGGGAGGCTGCCGCCTTCGCGACGTCGATGCGCTACCTGAAGCAACTGACCGACCAGCTGCTCGCCGGTCCGGGCGAGGAGCCGTTCCTGCTGGCCGCCCGTCAACTGACGCGGATCGACCCCAGCACCTGGCCGATCGCCGCCCTGGTCGGGCAACTGCTCATGGCCGGCATCGAACCGATGATCGTCGGGTCGAGCATCGCCTGCCGGGACATCTGGTCCGCGCCGCACCTGCGCGACGCGATCCTGCGCGAGACCGTCGACGTGACCGACCTGGCCGAGGAGGTGCTGCGCCAGAACCCGCCGTTCGGCAACATCTTCCGCTTCGTCAACGAACCGTGCGACTGCCTGGGGCTGCCGCTGCCCGCCGGCACGATCGTGGCGATCGACGTGGCCGCGGTGAACCTGCAGCGGACCGCCGCCGCCGACCCGGCCCATGGCTGCCCCGTCCGCCCGAGCGAGGTGCTCACCTTCGGCAAAGGCACGCACTACTGCCTGGGTGCGCACAGCGCGCGGATCCAGATCGCGGCGGGGGTACGCCAGCTGGTCCACGGCCGACCCGAGCTTCGGATCGACGTCGCCGGCACACGGATCGACACCCACAACAACCTCAAAGAGGTACGCAGTATCCCGTACCGGATCGGGGACGAGGATGTCGACTGAGCCGGGCGCGGTCACCGCCCTTCCCGGCGAACCGCTGGTGGCCGCCGGACGGGGGCCGACCGGCGAGCCGCTCCCGCCGGGTCTGCACTGGCGCCCCGACACCCGCCAGTGGGTGGTGCGCAGCCATGACCTCGCCGACACCGTCCTGCGCGACCCGCACATCGGCACGACGCTGGAACCCGATCGGGCCGGGATCCCGCTGCCCGGGGTGGCCGACGTCCCGTCCGTGGCCCAGTTCTTCGAGCTGTGGTACCACCGCGGCGCCAACCACCCGACGTTCAGTCGGGCGCTGCGTCGAGCGTACGCACCGTCCTCGGTAGGCGAGTTCGTCGACGCGTTCGCCGACCTGGCCACCGCCCGAGCGGCGGCCCTGCAGCCGGCGGGGGACCTGGTCGCGGAGTTCATCGAGCCGTTCTGCCTGGACGGCACGTTCCGGCTGATGGGCTTCCCGCCATCCCGATGGCCTGCGCTGGCCAAGATCTACAAGATCGTCATGTACGTCATCCGCGCCCGCTTCCGCGGCGTGCTCGACCTGCCGGAGCGGTCCACAGCGGCGTTCGCCGCCGCGATGCGCTACCTGCGGCAAGCCGTGGAGGAGTTGACCGCCGGGCCGGCGGCCACCCCGCTGGCGGCCTGCCTGCGGGCGTACGCCGAGGCGGAGGGCCCGGACCCGTGGGCGGACGTGGCGACGGTCGCCCAACTGCTGGCGGCCGGAGTCCCCCAGGTCTCCACCGGGATCGGCGTGGCCTGTCACGCGCTCTACGGCGACCGGGCGCTGCTGGCCTCGGCCAGGGCAGGCGGGGTCGAGCTGACGGATGTCGCCGAGGAGGCCATGCGGTTGTCGCCGCCGTTCCTCGGCGTCTATGGCTGGGTGACGACGGACTGCGACTGCCTGGGCGTACGGCTGCGACCACGCGACGCGGTCGTCGTCGACATAGCCGCGGTCAATCTCGACCCCGACCGGGTGCCGGAGCCGACCAGCTTCTGCCCCGGTCGCAGCCGTAGCGTCAACATCACCTTCGGCAAGGGCGCGCACTACTGCCTCGGCGCCGCCAGCGCACGCATACAGGTCGTGGCTGGCCTGGCCGGGCTGGTCGGCCGCTGGGACGTGCACCCGGACGTCTCCGGCTTCCGGGTGACCGACGACGGCTTCGCCCGGACGGTGCACGCCCTGCCCTACCGGGTGGACGTCGCCGGCCCGGCCGCCCGCTGAGTGGGCAGCGGGCGGCTAGGACGGTAGCGGGCGGCTAGGACGGTAGCGACGCCGACCACGGCATCGCCGCCACGTCAGCGGGGATCCTCGGCTGCGGCACTGCCCGCCGCGCCACCGCGTGCGTCGCCTGCCACGTCTCGGTCAGATCCGTCGTCGCCTCGTCGGAGCTGAGCATGGAGCGGTGCAGGCGACGTAGGGCCGGTGCCGGCTCGAGACCGCGCTTCTCGGTGAGTCCCGTCCGGAGCCGTTGGTACGCCTCCAGTGCCTCGCACCGTCGTCCCGACCGATAGAGCGCAAGCATGAGATGAGCCACCAGGCCCTCGTGGGTGGGGTGCTGCGCGGTCACCGCGGAGAGCTCACCGAGCAGTTCGTGGTGGCGACCGAGGCGCAGGTCGGCCTCGATCCGACAGTCGAGGGCGTTGAGCCGGACCTCGCCGAGGCGCTGGGCGTATATCCGCAGTCGTCGGCCCGCCTGGACGTCCACCAGGGCCGGGCCCCGCCACCAGCTCAGCGCCTCGGCGAACGCGCGGGCCGCCGCGGCGTAGTCTTGCCGCTCCCGGGCACGGTGTCCCACGTTGGCGAGTCGCTCGAAGTGGCTGGCGTCGACGGAGTCAGCCGGCACCCGCAGCTGGTAGCCGGCGGACGTGGTCACGAGGACCTTCTTGGCGTCGTCCGCCACACCCGTCTGCCGCGCGGCGGCGTCGATCAGCTTGCGAAGGCTGAGGATGTAGGTCTGGGTCGTGGTGCGGGCGTTGCGGGGCGGTGACTCCTGCCATAACTCGGAGATGAGCACATTTATGGGGACCACATCATTGGTGTGGGCGGCCAATACGGCGAGCACTGTGCGGGGTTTGGCCGCTGTCGGAGCGATGGGTCGGTTGTGATGAGTGGCGGCGAGCGGGCCAAGGATGGCGATACGCAACGTTCGTCCCCTCCATTAATTGCACGGCCGATCAGCACGTTCTGCACAGCACTGAGACTGGCAGCCCGTAGCCCGACCAACCCAGAGCATAACGGATCTTGACGCTCCACATTGCCTCGTAGATTGACGGCAGCCGTCACCGTCCGCAATGTCCGCGCGGTCCGGGCGCATGTCGGCGGCCCGTTGGTGGCCGACCCGGAAGAAGCGCCCAGACCCCGGACCGGGACTCTTCCCTGGCCGCACCCGTCCGGCGAGGACCGGCACCGAGCCGCCCATGACTCACCAGCCAACCAGGTCGACCAACCGCCCCCGCCCCCTGGCCGGCCATCGCGAAGCCCTGTCCCCGTCCACAGGACGGGGGCCGCCGCATCGAGGTGTCCGGTAACTGACTCTCTCGTGCTCCTCCTAGTCGGCGCAACCGCGGTCGAGCGTGCTCGGGCGACAGCGGAGGGTATCTGCGCGGGCACCCGTCGCGGCACGCCCGTCGGCCGTCGGGCGCCGGGCGCCGACCCGGGGCCCCCGCCCCTTCGACAGCGCTGAGCCGTTGTTCCCCCGTGCTAAAGTCTGCGCGTGCTCGACATAATCACCACGAGGTCCGATCCCGCCGTTCAGCGAATCATCGACGTCACGAAGCACTCGAGGTCCATTGTTCGGACGGCGCTGATTGAGGATGCGGAGCCCCTCGTGCAGTGCATTCGCGCGGACGTGGAGTTTGTCGAGGTCTACGGGATCGACACCAATCCCGTGCCGGATGCGCTTCTCACCGCTTGTCGGCAGCGAAACATTCCGATCCGGCTGATCGAATCGTCGATCGTGAAGCAGATTTTCAAGACCGACAAGATTCCCAAGACGTTCGGCATCGCCCGGGTGCCGAGGCCGTGGGGCTTGAAGGATCTGGCCAGCTCGACCGGCGATGTCATCGTCCTCGATGGCGTGAAGATCGTCGGCAACATCGGGGCCATCGTGCGGACGTCGTTCGCGCTTGGCTCCGCGGGCATCGTGCTCGTGGACAGTGATCTTGTCAGCATCGCGGATCGCCGTCTGGTCAGGGCGAGCCGGGGATACGTCTTCTCGCTGCCCGTCATTCTCACGTCGCGGGCGGAGGCAGTCGACTACTTCCGGCGCACGGAAATGCGACTGATGGCCTTCGACGCTGACGGGAAGTTCGCCGTCAGCGATCTCCGCAACGTCGACGAGCGGTTGGCACTCCTGTTCGGCAGCGAGAAGACCGGCACGTCGAGCGACTTCGAGGGAATCTCGGCCGGCTCGGTCTCGATTCCCATCAATCCCGCCGCCGAGTCGCTCAACGTCTCCGTCTCCGCCGGTATCGCGCTGTACGAGAGGGTCGCCCGCAACCTCTCCCGATGAGCCGAGCGGTAGCCGACCGCGCTACCGCGCCGACACCGGCGGCCCGGCCGCTACGCGAGGCCCTTGAGTAGCTGACGGGCCATCACGATCCGTTGCACCTGGTTCGTGCCCTCGTAGATCTGGGTGATCTTGGCATCCCGCATCATCCGCTCGACCGGGTAGTCCCGGGTGTAGCCGTAGCCGCCGAGCAACTGCACCGCGTCGGTGGTGATCTCCATGGCCGCGTCCGAGGCGAAGCACTTGGCCGCCGCGCCGAAGTAGGTCAGGTCGGCGTCGCCCCGCTCGGACTTACCGGCGGCCGTGTACGTGAGCTGCCGGGCCGCCTCCAGCTTCATGCCCATGTCGGCGAGCATGAACTGGATGCCCTGGAACTCGGCGACCGGCTTGCCGAACTGCTTGCGCTCGAGCACGTACCCCTTGGCGTAGTCGAGCGCTCCCTGGGCGATGCCGACGGCCTGCGCGGCGATGGTGACCCGGGTGTGGTCCAGGGTCCTCATCGCGGTGCCGAAGCCGGTGCCCTCGGCGCCGATCATCCGGTCGGCCGGGATGCGGACGTTGTCGAGGTAGACCTCGCGGGTCGGCGAGCCCTTGATGCCGAGCTTCTTCTCCGGGGCACCGAAGCTGACCCCCGGGTCGGACTTCTCGACGACGAACGCCGAGATGCCCCTCGACCGGGCTGTGGGATCCGTCACGGCGAAAACCGTGTAGTACTCCGAGACGCCCGCGTTGGTGATCCACCGCTTCACGCCGTTGAGCACCCAGTGGTCGCCGTCGCGGACCGCCCGGGTGGTCATCGAGGCCGCGTCGCTGCCGGCCTCCGGCTCGGAGAGGCAGTACGAGAACATCGCGTCGCCGGCGGCGACCGGGGTGAGGTACCTGCGCTTGAGCTCCTCGGAGCCGGCCAGGATCAGCGGCAGGGTGCCCAGCTTGTTCACCGCCGGGATCAGCGAGGACGAGGCACAGGCCCGGGCCACCTCCTCGATCACGATGGCCGTGGCCAGGGCGTCCGCGCCGGCCCCGCCGTACTCGACGGGAATGTGCGGGGCGTGGAAATCGGCCGAGCGGAGCGCGTCGTAGGACGCCTTCGGGAACTCGCCCGTCTCGTCCGCCTCGGCGGCGTGCGGCGCCACCTTCGCGGCACAGACCTCACGCACCGCCTCGCGGATCGCCCCGTGCTCCTCGGGCAACCGGTAGACGTCGAACGACTGCTCTGCGGCCATGTCGGCCCCTCCCCTTCACCGCTATCATGCGCAGTCTGTAGCGTTTCGGAACCGCCGACCGCGCAGACTGAAGGATAGCCACCAGCGCTCGGGTGATCCTTACCGCCGCGTAGGCTCGGGCCTGACGGAGGCGTCGATACGGCACGACGCGCACAAAACAACACAAATCCCTTCGGTGCCCGGCCAGGCGCCGCAGCCGAACGCGACGCGAGAAAGCGCCGCCAGCGCGAGCGGAGAAGACAGGCGTGACGATCCCGTACCCGAACCAACCGATGCCGGCCATCGCCGCGGTGACGCCGCCGTCGGGCGCGGCCCGTCCCCGGGTCACCTTCCTCGGCACCGGGTACCTCGGTGCGACGTACGCCATCTGCTACGCCGAGCTCGGCTACGAGGTGCTCGGCTTCGACGTCGACGCGGAGAAGATCGCCAAGCTGAACGCCGGCGAGGTGCCGATCCACGAGCCCGGCCTCGACGAACTGCTGCGGCGCAACCTGGCCGCCGGCCGGCTGCGGTTCAGCACCGACATCGCCGAGACCGCCGAGTTCGGCGACGTGCACTTCATCTGCGTCGGCACCCCGCAGCGGGCCGACGGGATGGGCGCGGACCTGTCGTACGTCGAGGCGTCGGTGACCAGCCTGGCCCAGCACCTCACCCGCAAGGCGCTGATCGTCGGCAAGTCCACCGTCCCGGTGGGCACCGCCGAGTGGGTGGAGCAGCTCGTCGGCAAGCACACCCCGGCCGACCTCGGGGTCGAGGTGGCGTGGAGCCCGGAGTTCCTCCAGGAGGGCTTCGCCGTCGACGACGTACTACGCCCCAACCGGATCGTGGTGGGCGTCAAGAGCGAGTGGGCCAACGGCATGCTCTACGCCGCCCACAAGGGCGTCTTCGACCTGGCCGCCACGGAGGACCGGGAGGTCCCGCTGGTGGCCACCGACTTCGCCACCGCCGAGTTGGTCAAGGTCGCCGCGAACGCCTTCCTGGCCACCAAGATCTCGTTCATCAACGCGATGGCCGAGGTCTGCGAGGCCTCCGGCGGCGACGTCACCCAACTCGCCCGCGCCATCGGGTACGACCCCCGGATCGGCAACCGGTTCCTCCAGGCCGGCCTCGGCTTCGGCGGGGCCTGCCTGCCCAAGGACATCCGCGCCTTCCAGGCCCGCGCCCAGGAGCTGGGCGCCGGCGAGGCACTGCGCTTCCTGCACGAGGTCGACCTGATCAACCTGCGTCGCCGCACCCGGGTCGTCGGGCTCGCCGCCGAGCTGCTCGGCCGCCGCTCCGGGCCGGCCGGCCCGGACCTGTCCGGCACCCGGGTCGCCGTGCTCGGCGCGACCTTCAAGCCCAACACCGACGACGTACGCGACGCCCCGGCGCTCGCCGTCGCCGGGCTGCTCGGCAAGGCCGGGGCGGACGTGCACGTCTACGACCCGCAGGGCACCGAGAACGCCCGCCGGGTGGCCCCCGAGCTGACGTACGAGACCAGCATGGCCGACGCGGTGACCGGGGCGGACCTGGTCTGCGTGCTCACCGAGTGGGCCGACTTCCGCAACGCCGACCCGGTGGCCCTCGGCGAGCTGGTCGCCGGCCGTCGGGTGGTCGACGGCCGCAACTGCCTCGACTCGACACTGTGGACGCAGGCCGGCTGGGAGTACCGGGGCATGGGCCGCCCCTGATCCACCTCGACACCGGCGACGGCCGGCCGCGGCGCCCCGCCGTGGCCGGCCGTCCGCTGTTCGTCACCGTCGACCCGCCGACAGGTGTCGAAATCCGCGCCGGCTCAGGGCATGCTGCGACAGTGGGAGTCCACAGTGCGGGCCAGCGGGTGGAGGGGTGTCGTGCAGACCTTTCAGTGCTCCTCGTGCGGCCGGGAGATCAAGCCGGCCGCCAAGTGCCCGCACTGCGGCGCGCACCAGCCCCAGTGGGCCGGGCACCTGGCGGACGTCGAGCGCTCGATCGCGGAGATGAAGGCCCGCGAGGCCGCCATCGCCGCCGAGCAGCGGCAGATCGCCGCGAAGATGCAGGCCGCGCTCTTCCAGCGGGACATCCTCGCGCACGCCGGTGAGGAGCGGACCAAGCAGACCGCCCGCCCCCGGCGGGTGCTGCGCCGCCGGCCGGGTCGTCGCCCGCCCACCGCCACCGCCGGCGCGCCGCCCCGGGTGCCCCGGCAGGGCGCCGCACCGCCCCGGCCGGAGGACCCGCCCCCGCCGTCGGCGGCCCGCTGGCTGGACGCCGACAACCCCGAGCATCCGCCGGAGGCGTCCTCGCGGGAGGTGCAGAACATCCCCCTCGGGCTGGGCGCGCTGCTACTCGCCGTGGCCGCGGTGGTCTTCGCCGCGGTGGCCACCAGCTCGATGGACGCCCTGTCCCGGCTGGGCATCCTGCTCGTCGCGACGGTGCTGCTGCTGCTCGCCCCGCCGGTGCTGGCCCGACGCGGGCTCACCTCGACCGCCGAGACGATCGCCGCCGTCGGTCTGCTGCTGGTGCCGCTGGCCGGGTACGCGCTGTGGGCGGTGGACCGGATCGGCGGCGGGGGCGCGTCCGGGGCGGTCTTCGCCGGGGTGATCTTCGCCGTCACCGCCGCCGTCGGGTTCGGCTACGCGCTCTGGACGGGACTACGTGCCCCCCGCTTCGCCGCCGTGCTGGCCGCGCAGCCGGTGCTGCCGCTGCTGGCCTACGAGTGGGTCACCGGGCCGGCCGGCTGGGCGCTGGCGCTGACCGTGGTCGCCGTCGTGGACCTGGTTCTGGCCCGCTCCCCGGTCACCGTCGAGCGGCCGGTGCGCGAGGACCTGCCGACGCCCCCGGCCGCCTCCGCCGCCCCACCGCCCCGCCGCCCCACCGAGGACGGCCGTCCGGAGGGCGCCCCGGAGGAGTCCGGCGAGGTGCTCGACGGCACCGGTGGCGCGCCCGTCGCCGCCACGCCGGCCCGCCCGGTCCCGGCGCTGGGCGCGCTGACCTGGCTGTTGCACGCCGTGGCGGTGGCGGTGGCCCTCGCGTACGCGGTGACCGCGCTGCTGCGCGCCGCAACGGTGCCGGCGGCGGCCGGGGCGGGCGCGGTGCTGCTGCTGGCCGCGCTGGTGGGGCTGGGCGGGGCGCTGGTGCTGCGCCGCCCGCCGCTGCCCGACGTGGCCGCCGGCATCCTCACCCTCGCGGTCATCGGCGCGCTGGGCCGGGTCGCCTCGGTGGCCTTCCCCGGCCGGGCCCTGCTGCTGATCGCCGCCGTCATCACCCTCACCGGGCTGGCCGTGCGGGCCGTACCCGAAGCCGCCCGGCGTGGGCCGCAGCTCGCCTCGGCCGCGGCGCTCACGGTCAGCGGCCTGGTGGTGGCCGGCGGCGCGCTGCGCGCCGGGCTGGCCCCGGCGCGGGCCGCCCTCCCGGCCTGGGCGGCGGACCTCGCCCGCTACCCGGCCGAGCTGGCCGCCTCGGTCGGGCCGGCGGCCTGGCAGCTCGCCGCCAGCGCCTTCCTGCTCACCGTCGCCGCGGTGCTGGCCCTGCCGCCGGAGATCCGCCGCGAGTTCGCGGTGGTCGGGGCGGCACTGACGGCGCTCGCCGTGCCGGCGTCGTTCGGTCTGGGCTGGGTGGCCGCGCCATGGCCGATGGTGCTGGTCGCGATCGGCATCGGCGCGGCCGGGCTCACCGCCAGCACGACGCGGGCCGCCACGGTGCACGCGGTCGCGGCGGCCGTGGTGGGCCTGCTCGGCGCGGGCGCCGGGCTGGCCCGGCCGGCGCTGACCGCCGCCGTGCTGCTCGCCCTCTTCCTGGCCGGCGCGCTGGTCGCGGTGGCGCCCCGGATTCGGATCACCCCCGCCACGGCAGGCGTCGTCTCCGCCTGGGCCGCCGGCGGCGCGGCGTTCGCCCTGCCGGGGGCGGTCGCCGCGTTCGTCGCCGCGACCATGCCGACCGACCCGACGCCGACCCCGGCGAGCCTGCGCGAGGCCACCGTGCCGGTGCTGGCGGCGAGCTTCCTGGCGGTCTGCGTCACCCTCGGGTACGCCGCCATGGTGCAGGTGTCCGAGCGGCACATCCCGGTGCCGCTGGCCATGGGCACCGGCCTCGGGGCGCTGGCGGTGACCGCCGCCGCGTTCGGCGCGCCCGGGGCCACCGTCGCGGACGCCTGGGTGGGCGGGCTGCTGTTCGTGGCCGGGGTGCTGGTCTTTCTGGCCCCGTCGATCGACGCGGGCCGCCGCTCCGACCTGGCCATGGACGGCTCCGACCTGGCCGCCGCCGCGGTCACCGCGGCGCTGATCGCCACCCTGGTACGGATCGGGGCGGTGCTCACCCCCGGCGGGCAGCTCGTGGTCGCCGCCGCGCTGGTGGCGGTGGTCGCCGTCGCGGCCCGGGCGATGCCCGAGCAGTGGCGGCGCGGGCCGATCCTCGGGCTCGCCGTCGGCGGCACCCTGATCGGGCTGCTCGCCGGCTGGAGCGCGCTGCGCGGCGGGTGGGGAGTGCTGGCCACCCCGGGCCCGATCTGGGCCGGCGACCTGTCCGGCTGGCCGGCCGCGCCGGTCGGCGGGTCCACCTGGCAGGCGCCCGTCGCGCTGGCGCTGCTCGGCGTCGCGGCCGGGGTGCTGCTGCCGGCCCCCTGGAAGTACGACGTCTCGGGCGTCGCCGCCGTCCTGGCCACCATCGGGGCGTCGGCCGCCTTCGACCTGCCCTGGTGGTCGCCGGTGCTGGTCGGCCTGGCCGTCGCAACGGCCTTCGGCACGGCCGCGGCGGCCTCGATCGACCCGCGCGCCGGGCTGTCCCGGGCCACCGTGGCCGGGGCCGTCGCCCTGCACGCGGCCGGCGCCGGTCTGGTCCGGCCGTGGACGACCGCGCTGGCGCTGGGCGGCATCGCGCTGATCGGCATCGTCGTGGCCACCCTGGCTCGGGTGTTCGCCGCCCCGCTGGTCGAGGACGTCGACACCGAGGGGATGCCGCCGCACCTGGTGCAGGTCGGTGGGGCCGCCGCCGGGGCCGCGCTGCTCGCGTTGCCCGGCGCGGTGGCCGCCCTGGCCGCTGAGTTCGGCCGGTCGCCCGAGGTGGTGCTGACCGCCGCGCTGGCCGCGTCCAGCCTGGGTCTGGCCGCGATCGCCGCGGTCCGCCGGCAGGTGCCGCAGTATCTCCCATACGCCAGTGCGGCCGTGGTGGGCGGCGCGACGGTCAGCGCGGTCGCCGCGATCGTGACCGGCCTGCCCGCCGGCGTGTACGCGGCGGCGGGCGCGCTGCTCGGGGTGCTCGCCGAGCTGGTCCGCGCCGCCACCGTCCCGCCGGCCGGCTCGGCCCAGCCGGTCCGGCGCTGGTCGGTGCTGCTCGACGGCGCCCTGCGCCGGGCGCCCGACGACGATCCGGCGGTGGCGCGCTGGCGGGTCAGCCCGGCTGCCGGGGCGCTGGCCGCCGCCGCGCTGCCGACCGCGCTGGCAGTGGCCTCACTCGCCCCCACGCTGGTGGTGGCGCTGGTCGAGCCGTACCGGTCGCTGGGCCGGGTGTGGCAGGGGCCGCCGCCGGAGCTGATCATCCCGCCCGCCAACGCGGTCGACCCGGCGCACGTCCTGACCGCGCTGCTGCTCACCGTGACCGCGGCGCTGGCCGCCGTCGGGTTCAGCGGTGGGCGACGGTCCCGGGCCGTGCCGGTGGTGCTGCCCGGCGCGGCGATGACCCTGCTGATCACCCCGATCGCCCTGGGGCACGGCTGGCCGGTGAGCACGCTTGCGGCGCTGTCGGTGTTCACCATCTCGATGCTGGGGCTGGCGCTCACCCCGCCTCCGCCGCTGGCGGAGCGGGCCCGGTCGCTGCGCACCGCCCGGGTGCTGGTCTTCGTCATCGGGCTGGCCGGCGGCGGGGCGGGGCTGCTCGGCAGCCTGGCCACCCGGGAGCTGACCCTGTTCACCCTGGGCGGGGCGATGGGCGTCGGCGCCGTCGCCGCCCTGTACGGCACCACCCAGCGGGCCCGCATCCTGGGCTGGTTGTTCGCCTCGCTGATGGCGCAGTTGTTCGTCCTCGTCGCCGGCCTGGTGGCCGGGCTGGCTGCGGTCTGGTCCGCGTTCGGGGTGCTGGCGGTCGGGGCGGCCCTACAGGTGTTCGCCGCGACCCTGCCCCGGCTGCGCCGCCCCGAGGCACAGCGCGAGGCGGCCACGGTGGAGTGGAGCGGGTACGCCGCCGCGCTGATCGCCCTGGCGCTGGCCTTCGACTCGCCCCGGCACATCGCCGCGCTGCTTGCCGCCTGGGGCGCCGTGCTCGGGGTGGCCGCCGCCCGGCCGGGCCGTCGGCCGGTGGAGCGGCAGATCCTGTTCTGGGCGGTGGTGTTCTGCGAGATCGTCGCCTGGTGGATCCTGATGCGGGTCGCCGACGTGGCGCTGCCGGAGGCGTACACGCTGCCGTTCGCGGCGCTGGCCCTGCTGGTGGGGGTGTTGGAGCTGCGGCACCGGCCGGACCTGTCCAGCTGGGTGGCGTACGGGCCGGCGCTGGTCGCCGCGTTCGTGCCGACTTTGGCGATCGTGCTGGCCACCGACTCCAGCATGCTGCGCCAGGTGCTGCTGCTGCTCGGCGCGGTGGCGGTGCTGATCTTCGGCACCACCAGCCAGCAGCAGGCCCCGGTGATCGTCGGGGCGGCCGTCACCGCCATCGCGGCGATACACGCGCTGTTCAGCCTCGGCCCGTGGCTGGTGCTGATCCCGGCCGGGCTGGTCCTGCTGGTCCTCGGCGCGAGCAACGAGCGCCGACGCCGCGCCCAGGAACGCCTCCAGACGGCGCTGCGCGGCATGCGGTAAAACGGAGGGGCCCTGGGGTGTGGCTGCCGTGTCGCGCCGAGTGGGCCGGCCACGAACGTGAGCGCCGGCGGCCGGCAGGGGTCAGCCCGTGGCTGGTGGGGGCGGCCCGGGCTGGTGGGGGCGGCCCGGGCTGGTGGGGGCGGCCCGGGCTGGTGGGGGCGGCCCGGGCTGGTGGGGGCGGCCCGTGGCCGGTGGGGTCAGCCGAGGGAGGCGTGCAGGGCGGCCTCCTTTTCGGCGACCAACTCCTCCAGGCTCTCCTGGTAGGCGACCATGCGCGCCCGCAGTTCCTCGTCGGTGGCGGCCAGGATGCGGACGGCGAGCAGCCCGGCGTTGCGGGCGTTGCCGATCGACACGGCGGCCACCGGCACGCCGGCCGGCATCTGGACGATGGACAGCAGCGAGTCCATCCCGTCGAGGTACCTCAGCGGCACCGGCACGCCGATCACCGGCAGCGGGGTGACCGAGGCGACCATGCCGGGCAGGTGGGCGGCCCCACCGGCCCCCGCGATGATCACCTTGAGCCCCCGGTCGGCGGCGGTGCGGCCGTACTCGATCATCTTGCCGGGGGTGCGGTGGGCGGAGACCACGCCGACCTCGTAGCCGACCCCGAACTCGGCCAGGGTCTCGGCGGCGGCCTTCATGGTCGGCCAGTCCGAGTCGCTGCCCATGATCAACCCGACGGTGCTCATGCTGGTCTGCCTCTCGTCGACGACTGCGGGGGTCGCAGGCTCACTGGTGGCCCTCGCGGAGCCAGCGGGCGGCCCGGGCGGCCCGCGCCCGCACGTCGTCCAGGTCGGCACCGAGTACCGTGACGTGGCCGATCTTGCGGCCGGGGCGCACCTGCTTGCCGTACAGGTGGACCTTCGCGCCCGGCTCGGCGGCGAAGAGGTGGTGCAGCCGCTCGTCGACCGACATCCCGCCCGGCTCGCCGCCGAGCACGTTCGCCATCGCCACCGCCGGGGCGGTCAGCCCGGTGTCCCCCATCGGGTAGTCCAGCACGGCCCGCAGGTGCTGCTCGAACTGCGAGGTCCGGGCCCCCTCGATCGTCCAGTGGCCCGAGTTGTGCGGGCGCATGGCCAGCTCGTTGACCACCAGCCCGGCCGGCGTCTCGAACAGCTCCACGGCGAGCAGGCCGACCACGCCGAGCGCGGTGGCCAGGTCGATGGCGAGCTGCTGGGCGGCGACGGCCCGCTCCTCGTCCAGGCCCGGCGCCGGGGCCAGCACCTCGACGCAGATCCCGTCGACCTGCACCGTCTCCACCACCGGGTACGCGGCGACCTGCCCGAACGGCGAGCGGGCCACCTGCACGGCCAGCTCCCGGCGCAGCGCCACCCGCTCCTCGACGATCAGGCTGGTCCCCCCGGCGAGCAGGGTGGCGGCCAGCTCGGCGGCCTGCGCCGCGTCGTCGACCAGCCAGACGCCCCGGCCGTCGTACCCGCCCCGGGCGGCCTTCAGCACCACCGGCCAGCCCTGGGCCTCGCCGAAGGCGACCAGGTCGGCGGGCTCGGCGACCGGTCGCCACACCGGGTTCGGTGCGCCCAGCGCGGCGAGCCGCTCCCGCATGATCCGCTTGTCCTGCGCGTGCAGCAGCGCGTCGGCCGGCGGGAAGAGGCTCACACCCTCGGCCGCGAGGGCGCGGATGTGCTCCGTCGGCACGTGCTCGTGGTCGAAGGTGACCACGTCGCAGCCCTCGGCGAAGGCGCGCAGGGCGGCGAGGTCGGTGTGGTCGCCGTATTGGACGTCGGCGGCGACCAGGGCCGCGCCGTCGTCCGGGGCCTGCGCGAGCACGCGCAGCGACTGACCGAGGGCGATCGAGGCCTGGTGGGTCATGCGGGCCAGCTGGCCGCCCCCCACCATGCCGACAACAGGCAGACCGGTTCGGGTATCCATCTCGCCCGCCAGCCTAGCGGCGCGCCCCGACCGCCCCGGGCCGAGGTCCGGGGCGGTCGCGGGCGTCCCTCACAACTGGGCGCGGAGGTCCTCGACGGTGGTGACCGGGCGCTGGCAGACGAAACCCCGACAGACGTACGCGGCGGGTCGGCCGTCGACCAGCGGCCGGTCTGCCAGCAGCGGCACCCCGGGCTGGTCCGGGCGGCCCGCGACGACCACCGCGCCGGGCGGGGCATGCCGGTACGCGGCGGCGACGAGGGGATCGCCGGCCGGGTCGTCGGTCACCACGGCGATCTCGTACGGGCCGGAGAGCAGCGCCTCCCCGACGGTGGCCGCGTACCCGGTGAACCGGGCGTGCCGGGCGACGATCGGGGCGACCGTGGCGAGGGCGGCCTCGGCGGCCTCCCGGTACCGGTTCTCCCCGGTCAGCGCCGCGTACGCCACCAGGGCGGCGACGATCGCCGACCGGCCGGACGGGGTGGCGTTGTCGGTCGGGTCGGCCGGCCGGGTGACGAGCTGCTCGGCGTCGTCGGCGGTGTCGTAGAACCCGCCGCCCGGGGCGACGAACCGGGCCAGCGCGGTGTCCAGGAGCCCGCCGGCCAGTTCCAGCCAACGCCCCTCGCCGGTGACCTGGTGCATCGCGCAGAACGCCTCGGCCACGCAGCCGTAGTCCTCCAGCACCCCGGCCGGCGCGCCGACCACCCCGTCCCGGGAGACCCGGCGCAGCCGGCCGTCGACCAGGTGCACGGTGGCCAGGTGCTCGGCGGCGTCCCGCATCGCGCCGTCGGCAACGATGGTGACGCCCTCCAGCAGGTTGGCGGCGGCCTCGTCCCCGCCGGCCGCCCCCTGCGCCTCGACGAGGCGGACGAACTCGGCGATCGCGGTGATCGCCAGGCCGTTCCAGGCGGCCACCACCTTGTCGTCGCGGGCGGGCTGGGGGCGGTTGTCCCGGGCGGCCAGCAGCCGCCGGACGACGTCCTGCCACCGGCCGCGCACCGCCGGGTCGGCGTCGTCGACGTCCCGGGCCAGCCGCAGCACGCTCATCCCGCCCTCGAAGGTGCCGGACTCGGTGACCCCGAAGAGGTCGGCGGCCCAGCGGCCGTCCTCGGTGCCGAGCACCTCGACGAGCTGGGCCGGGGTCCAGGCGTAGGTGAGCCCCTCGACGCCCTCGGTGTCGGCGTCGAGCGCGGAGGCGAAGCCCTCGCCGGGGCGGTGCAGCTCGTCGGCGAGGAACCGGGCGACGTCCCGGGCCACCCGGGCGGCCAGCGGGTCGCCGGTGAGCCGCCAGAGCTGGGTGTAGACCCGCAGCAGCAGGGCGTTGTCGTAGAGCATCTTCTCGAAGTGCGGCACGGTCCAGTGCCCGTCGACCGAGTACCGGGCGAAGCCGCCGGCGAGCTGATCGTTGATGCCGCCCCGGGCCATCGCCTCGGCGGTGTGCCGGGCGATCTCCAGGCTCTCGGCGGAGCCGGTGCGCTGGTGGTGGCGCAGCAGGAAGAGCAGATTCATGTGCGGCGGGAACTTCGGTGCGCCGCCGAAACCGCCGTTGCTCCGGTCGTACTCCCTCGCGAGCTGGGCGGCGGCGTCGTCGAGCAGTTCGGCGGTGAGCGGGGCGGTCGGCCCGCCGACGGCCTGCGCCCCGCCGATCGCCTCGACCACGGCGGAGCCCTGCCGGAGCACGGCCTCGCGCTGCTCCCGCCAGGCGGTGCCGACGGACTCCAGCAGCCGGACGAAGTTCGGCTTCGGGAAGTACGTGCCGCAGAAGAACGGGGTGCCGTCCGGGGTGGCGAAGACCGTCATCGGCCAGCCGCCCTGCCCGGTCATCGCCTGGGTCGCGGTCATGTAGACGGCGTCCACGTCCGGCCGCTCCTCGCGGTCCACCTTGATCGCCACGAAGCCGTCGTTGAGCAGCTTCCCGACGCCGGCGTCCTCGAACGACTCGTGGGCCATCACGTGGCACCAGTGGCAGGCCGCGTAGCCGACCGAGATCAGCACCGGCACGTCGCGCCGCTTCGCCTCGGCGAACGCCTCGTCGCACCACGGCCACCAGTCCACCGGGTTGTCGGCGTGCTGGAGGAGGTACGGGCTGGTGGCACTGGCGAGTCGGTTCACGGGACGACCATATCCAGCGCGCGGTGCGGCGGCACCCCGGTCCTCCGAGGACGGCCGACGCGACTAATCGTCTTGTTGACACGAACTGGCTCCCCGCCTACCGTCGACTTATCGTCAAACTAACGTAAACAGGATCACCACCCCGGCCCGCCACGGGCCACGGCTGTCCACGGACGGGATCCCATGACCACTCACGCACCCACCGGCCCGGCCGCGGGCCCGCCGGCCCCGCCCCGAATCCCACCGCCGCCGGCCGCGTCCAACACCACCCGACACCTCTGTGCCGGGGCGTACCTCGACGAGGATTTCCAGCGCGCCTGCCTCGCCGAGGTCTACGGCCAGCGCGCGCACCTGATCGCCCCGTCGTACGGCTTCGACCTGGTCACCGTGCTCGGGCAGTGCCTACAGGCCCGCCAGATCACCATCTTCCGGGACGCGATGACCCTCGTGTTGCTGGTGCCGCTCGCCTGCGTGGCCCCGGTGGGGACGGGCCTCGCCATCATCGGGTTGCTCCTGACCTACCTGGTCACCTCCACCCAGCAGATCATCGAAAACACCGCGCGGGAGCTGCGCCAGGGCCGGTCGGCAAGCCCCGGGCTCATCTTCAGCCGGGCGATGGCCGTCCTGTTCCGCCTCCTCGGGGCGGTGATCGTGCTCAACCTGCTCGGCAGGTTCATGGCCGAACTCGACGACTCGAGCCGCGCCGGCAGCTATTCCGGGGGCTATCCCGAGAGCCCTCTCGTCGGGCACTTCCCGGGGTTCGTCATGGCGCTGCTCGTCATGTTCGGGCCACCGGTCGTGGCGAGCCTCGCGCGGCAGAGCCGGCTCAACCAGTTCGCCCCCGGCCGGACGCCGTCCGCACCGGCCCGTTCCAAACGGTTCGACGAGATCCGGTGGCTGGAGAGCGGCAACACCATCGCCTTCTCCGGCTCCTGGCCGTTCATCGGCTCCGGCAGCGTGCTGACGAACTGGGGTTTCGCCCAACGGCTGGTCCGGGCCGGCAACCCGCTGACCGGCCTGGCCCCCGAGACGGAACGGGAGTTCCCCACCGCGCCCTTCAGTGCCGTCGAACTGGTCGCCCACCTGCGGGGCGAACTCAGCACGCTGGCGACGGCGCAGGAGGCCGAGCAACAGCTCGCCGGGCTGACCGTCGCCGACCGGATCCTCCTGTCCGGGACCGAGGTCTCGCACCTCGCTCCGTACACCGACCCCGCTCACCTGCTGGCGATCATCCGCCAACCCACCGCGTCGGCCCGGCACTACCTCGTCTGCCAGGTGGTCTCCTGGGACGGCGAGCTGGTCACCACGGTCTACGTACACGTGGCGGTCCAGGGCAGGTCCCTCTACATGGGGTTCACCTCGACCGCGTTGCCGCCCTGCGACGAGCGGTTCCGAGTGATCAACCAGGTCGGTGAGACCGGCGCGGCGGCGTACCTGCGGGCCGGCGTCCGGGGACTGCTCGACGCACCGACAACCATCGTCCGCGCCCCCCTCAACCTCGCCCGGAACTGGGGTGGCTCCCTGAAGGACTCCTCCTGGTTCAAGTTCAACGGGTCGTTCCGGCGGGGGTACGACTACGGGGCGCGGGTCAGCGTCCGGGAACTCGCGATGGCCGCCGACACCCGCCACCACCTCCAGACCCAAGAGATCGACAAGTACCAGCGGATCATCGAGCGCCGGCTGCTCGCTGCCGCACTCGACTTCCTGGAGAGCCGTGGAGTGGACACCAGCGAGCACCGCCAGCGGGCCACGGTCCTGCTCAACGCGGCGGCGATCGTCTCCGGCGGGCACCTCGTCGTGCACGGCGATGTGAACAGCTCCCAGACGAACACCGCCGATCCGTGGAGGGGCGCGGGACGATGAGCGCGTACCAGGCCCACAACACGGGTCTACAGGTCAGCGGCGGCACCGTCTCGGTCGGTGGTGACGTCCACGCCGTACAGCACAACCACCCGGCCGCCGCGCGGGCGGCCCTCGCGGCGCGCGGCGGTCAGGCCGACCGGCCCGCCGACGTCGGGATCCTCACCGTGCTGCGGGAGGAGATGGCGGCGGTGGTCGACGTGCTGAGGAGGGCGCACGACCACCGGGTCGAGCAGATGTACGGGGGTGCCACGGTGCACCGGGCCACCTTCCCCGCCGAGGGTGGCCCGGTCCGGGTGGTCGCCGCCCAGGCCCTCGAACCCGGCACGCATTCCGCAGCACTCGCCTACCAGCAGCTCCGCCGACGCTTCGCGCCGCCGCTCGTCCTGCTGGTCGGCATCGCCGGTGGGGTCCGCGCGGACGTGGCGGTCGGCGACGTGGTCCTCGCCGACGAGGTGATCTGGTACGACAGCCGTCGGGAGACCGGGGACGGCCCCCGCCGCCGGGGGCGGATCCAGGCGACCGCGCCGGTGCTGCGGCACCGGGTGAGCGACTTCCTGGTCCGGCACGGCACGGTCGTCCGCCCCGAGTCGGGCGGGGAGTTCCGCGTCCACCGGGGACCGATCGGCTCGGGCAACGCGGTGGTGACCGACGCCGGCTCGGGCGTCCGGGCCTGGCTGGCCGAGGTGCACGAGAAGACCCTGGCCGTGGAGACCGAGGCGGGCGGGGTGGCCCAGGCGTACTACGAGGAGATCGCCGGCGACCGGGCGCTGCGCGGCTGGATGACCGTCCGGGGCATCTCGGACCACGCCGACCGGCACAAGGGGCACGCCGACCACGAGCTGGCGGCCCGGCACGCCGCACTGGTCACGGCACGGCTCCTGCCGTACCTGCGCCTGGTCGGGGACGAGCGGTGACCGGCGCACCGCGACGGACCGGGACGGCCCCGGACGCGCCCAGGAGGGCGGCCCTGCTGGGCAGGCTGACCGGCCGGGAACTGGAGGCGTACCTCGTCTCCGGTGCGGCGCTGGTCGTCGGCGCGCTCGGCCTGCTCGACGTGACCAGCCCGGAAGTGGTCGCCGCCGCCACCCTGGCCGTTCTCGGCGTGATCACCTTCGACCTGCTGACCGGGCGTCGGCGGCTGCGGAGCGTCGAGTCCACCCTGCGCACGCTGGCCGGCAACCTGCGCACGGACGGCGTCGAGTCGGTGGACCGGCTGATCACCACCGCCGTGCCGGGCGCGGCGGTGGGGCTGGCCGGCGCACGGGACATCCGGCTGGTCGGGGTGACCCTGAACCGGACGGTCCGCAGCCACCTGGACGAGCTCCGGCAGCAGTTGGCCGCGGGCGCGACGGTGCGGATCGCGCTCATCGATCCGGCCGGCCCGGCGCCCGACGAGGCGGCCCGCCGCAACGGTCTGGACGCCGAGGGCGGTCGCGAGGTCTTCGAGCACCGCATCCAGCCCACCATCGACCTGTTGGACTACCTGGCGGCGCAGACTGCCGGCGGCGGGCGACTGGAGGTCCGGCTGCTGCGCTTCGTCCCCGCCTTCGGCATGATGCTGGTCGACCCCGGGCAGCCGACCGGGCGGATCTCGGTCGACATCTACTCGCACCGACCGGACGGACGCGAGGCGACGGTCACGCTCCGCCCCGACCGCGATCCGGTGTGGTATCGGCACTTCGCCCGGGAGTTCGACCGGATCTGGGCCGGCGGCCAGGCCCGGGAATGACCCGCTCCTCACCTGGTCGACGCCTACCCGTCGCCCGCCGGCACGGCCGATACCCTTCCGGTGTGTCCGACCGGCCGACCGACTTCCGCATCGCCATCGACCTGGCCATCCTCACGATCCGTGACGGTCGGCTGGCGGTCCTGCTCATCGAACGCGGCAAGCCACCGTTCGAGGGTCGGGCCGCACTGCCCGGCGGCTTCGTCCGGGACGGCGAGGACCTGGACGGCACGGCGGTGCGGGAACTCTCCGAGGAGACCGGGCTCGACGGCCGGGCGCTGCACCTGGAGCAGGTCCGCACGTACGCCGCGCCGGGGCGGGATCCGCGCGGCGCGGTCGCCTCGGTCGCGTACCTGGCCATCGCCCCGGATCTGCCGGTGCCGGTGGCCGGCACCGACGCGGCCCGGGCCCGGTGGGAGCCAGTCGACCACGAGCGGCTGGGCGACGGCTGGCTCGCCTTCGACCACGACACCATCCTGCGGGACGCGCTCGAACGGGCCCGGGCCAAGCTGGAGTACTCGCCCCTGGCCACGGCGTTCTGCGGCGAGACGTTCACCATCGGCGAGTTGCGCGCGGTCTACGAGGCCGTCTGGCAGGTGGACCTCGACCCGCGCAACTTCCACCGCAAGGTCACCGGGGTGAGCGGGTTCGTGGTGCCCACCGGGGAGCGACGCAACCCGCCCACCGGCCGTCCGGCGGCGCTGTACCGGCGCGGCGACGCGACCATGCTCCACCCGGCGATGCTGCGCCCCGGCACCGGTCGGCAGTAGACCCCTGCGGGCCTACCGCCATTGACGTTCTTGTATTTATATGAGTGCATGCCCGGCGACCGTCGCCGGCCCCTCCGAGGAGGCACGCATGCGCGGATCCCGTCCCCTGTCAGCGTTCGCGTCGGTCGCGCTGGTCGCGGCCGTGCTCACCGCCGGCCCGGCGGAGGCGGCCGTCGACCCGGGCGCCCGGGTCTCGGCGACCACCACCGTGGGCACCCACAACGTGTACGAGCAGGGCACGTACGCGTACCTGGCCCAGACGCTCGACGCCCGGCCGGGGATGATCGAGCTGGACGTGTGGCCCGACATCATCACGAGGCAGTGGCGGGTCAGCCACTCCAACCCGCTCGGCAACGCCAACAACTGCGTCGCCGCGACCAGCGCCGCCCAGCTCTACACCGGCACCCGCAACAGGAACCTCGAACACTGCCTCGACGACATCCGGCTCTGGCTGGCCGCCCACCCCGACGCCGGCCCGCTGCACCTCAAGCTGGAGCTGAAGACCGGCTTCAGCGGCCGCACCGGGCAGGGGCCGGCGCAGCTCGACGCACTGCTCGCCGCCCGGCTCGGCGCGGCGGTGTTCCGGCCCGCCGACCTGAGGGGCGGGTACGCCACCCTGGACGCCGCCGCCCGCGCCGACAACTGGCCGACCCGGCAGCAACTCGCCGGCCGGGTGATCGTGCACCTGATCCCCGGCACCGTCGAGGAGGGCAACCCCACCGACACCCTCTGGACCGACGTCGAGTACGCCCGCCACCTCGCCGCGCTCGCCGCCGCCGGAACGCTGGGCTCGGCGCAGGCGTTCCCGGCCGTGCACCGGGCCCAGGCCGGCGACCCCCGCACCCGGTACGCCGACGCAAGCCTGCGCCCCTGGTTCGTGGTCTTCGACGGCGACGCCTCCGCGTACGTCACCGGCGGCATCGACACCGCCTGGTACGACGCCAACCACTACCTGCTGGTGATGACCGACGCGCAGAACGTGCCCCCGGCGGTGGGCAACGCCGACCCGGACGCGGCGGCGGCCCGGGTGGCGGAGCTGGCCCGTAGGCACGCGAGCGTCGCCTCGGCGGACTGGGCAGCTCTGCCGGGCGTGGTCGACGACGTGCTGCCGCGCGGCTGACGCGGGCCCCGCACAGAGCGGTTCCAGGCGACCGCGCGTGCTGCATCCCCACCATGGCCTCGTCGCGGCCAGTTCAGCTCGACGGCTGGCCGTAACATGAACCTTCATGGTCCGTTCCGCACCGATAGAGTTTCCGGCTCGCCGGCTCACAGACGGCACTGTCACCTTGCGGCTTCGGCAGGTTTCTGACCTTGACGCGATCGCCGCAGCAAGCCACGACTCCGAAACCCGTCGGTGGCTGGACGACGAGCCGATGGGCGGGGAGGCGCGACGTACAAGCTTGGCCCGAGCCGATGAAGCATGGCGAAGCGGCAGGGGTGCCCCGTTGGTAATCGCGGACGCTGTGACCGACGAGCCCGTTGGGATCATCAACCTTCAGTTCCAGAGCGATGACGTCGCCACTGTCGCGTACAGCGTGTTCCCTGAGAACCGTGGACAGGGCGTCGCCCCGAGGGCCGTACGGCTGCTGGCGCGCTGGGCGTTGTCCGACCTTCGGGTCAAGCGGCTGGGCCTTGAGGCAGACGACGAAAATAGCGCATCGATCAGGGTGGCGGAGAAGTGTCACTTCCGGTACGTCGGTACCCGCATCGAGACGCTGGAGGACGGCGAGCAGAAAACCAAGATCATCTTCGCCCTTGAGGACTCAATTCCACCGTTGAATGACTAGTGCCTCGTCCTTGGGCGTTGGTGCAGGGCTGCATGACGAGGCACCACGTAGCTGCAGGTCGAAGGCCACTTCCCCGCTTCGGGAGTCCCGTTCGCCCGCCGGCCGGGAAGTACCGGCCCAGGGCTCCGTCCGAGGCGCGACACCGCGAGGCGGCAGTGCCTCGCCCTGTCCGATGACAGGGCACCGTCCGGGGCGCACGTCCACCTCGGCCCGGGGACCCTCCCGCTGAGCCTTGGCTCGGCCCCGTTGATGCTGGCCCGCGACCCGCAGGGCTAAGTCCAGCGGCTCACCCCGAGGAGATCAGCGACTCGGACCCCACATCGCCCGAACGGGTCAGGAGGCGCCGTCGGCGCGCAGCGGGAATACGTTGCCCTGGGCGGTGTTCAGCAGCGTCCCGAGCACCGCGCCGATCTTGTCGGCCGGCATCGGCTTGAAGAAGTGGTATCCCTGCGCGGCCGTGCAGCCCAGCTCGGCCAGCGCCAGCCGCTGCTCAGCGGTCTCCACTCCCTCGGCGACCACCCGCAGGCCCAGCTCGTGGGCGAGCCCGACGGTCGCCCGGACGATCGCCGCCGCCTCCGGCGAGTCCGCCATCCGGATCACGAACGACCGGTCGACCTTCAGCTCGTCCACGGCGATCCGGGTCACGAACGCCAGCGACGAGAACCCGGTGCCGAAGTCGTCCACCGCGAGCTGCACGCCCATCGACCGGAGCGTGGCGAGCACCTCGTCGATGATCTCCAGCTCGCTCATCACCACGGTCTCGGTGATCTCCAGCACCAGCCGGCGCGGCGGGACCTGGTGTCGGCGCAGCGCCTCGCCGATCTCGGCCGGCAGCCGGGGGTCCAGCAGGCTGCGGGCCGACAGGTTCACCGAGATCGGCACGTCCAGGCCCGCACGGGCCCAGTCGGCGGCCACCCCGAGCGCCTTGTCCAGCACGTACCGGGTGAAGGTGCCGAGCTGCTCGCTGTTCTCCACCGGGCGGATGAAGTCGGTCGGGCCGAGCCACCCCCGGCGGGGGTGCCGCCAGCGGATCAGCGCCTCCACCCCGGTCGGCGCGCCGGTGGCCAGGTCCACCGCCGGCTGGAGGGCCAGCACGAGCTGGTCGTCGGTGGCCAGCGCCTCCCGCAGCTCCGCGAGCAGCGCGAGCTGGTCGGTGCTCGCGGCGTCCCGGGAACTGTCGTACGCGGCGACGCTGCCGCCGCCCTCCTTGGCCTGGTACATCGCGATGTCGGCCCGGCGCAGCAGCTCGGTCATGTCGGCGGTGCCCGCGTCGGCGACCACCACCCCGACGGAGACCTCGACGGACATCCGCACCCCGGCCACCTCGGTGGGGGCGGCCAGCCGCTCGGCGATCTCCCGGGCCTGGCGCAGCGCGTACGCCATCGGTGCGGTCCGGCCGCCGAGCACCGGGACGTTGGTCAGCAGCATGGCGAACTCGTCGCCGCCGAGCCGGCCCAGCAGGTCGCCCGAGCGGGTCAGCGCGCCGAGCCGGTTGGCGCTCAGCCGCAGCAGTTGGTCACCGGCGGCGTGCCCGAGAGTGTCGTTGACCTCTTTGAACTGGTCGATGTCGAGCAGCAGCAACGCCACCGGGTGGTCGTGGGCGCGCTGCCGCAGCGCCTGGTCGCCCTTGCCGAGCATGGCGGCCCGGTTGAGCAGCCCGGTGAGCGGGTCGTGCACCGCCTCGTACGACGATCGGGCGGTGACCAGCCGCAGCTCCCGGTGGGTCGCGGCGTCGTGCAGGGCGGCGGCGAGGGCGTCGGAGAACGCGGCGACGGCGTCCTGCTCGCGGGCGCTGGGCGGCGCGGTACGGGGGAAGCGGACCCGCAGCTCGCCGACCCGGGTGGCGCCGACGGTCAGCGGCCGGACCAGCTCGTGCGCGTCGGGGCCGGATCGGGCGGGCGGGCCGATCTCCCGGTCGACCACCTGGCCGCCGGTTTCGCCCCGGTAGCGCCGCCACCGGCCGTCACCGCGGGCCACGTCCACGTCGACCAGCTCGGCACCGAAGAGGGTCAGCGCGCCGGTCACGGCAGCGGTGGCGACGCCCCGCTCGTCGAGCTGGTTGAGCGCGGCGGTGGCCTCGGCGAAGGCCCGCCAGCTGCGCCGCTCCTGGTCGGCGCCGAGCCGGTGCCGGTAGGTCTGCTGGAGCAGCCAGAGCACGGGCGGGAGCAGCAGCAGCCACCGGGCGTCGATCTCCAACAGCGCCACCACGCCCAGGCCGACGGCCACGTTCCCGACGAACATCAGCAGCTTGCCGCGCAGCGCGGCGAGCAACGGCGGGCCCAGCGGCACGCCGTGCCGCAGCGCCACGGTGACCCCGCCCAGCCAGGCGCTGACGAGCAGGTACGCCATCGAGCCGGCCACCAGGGCCGGCGCCAGCTCCGGCGTGGGGGCCGCCAGCAGGGGCGTGCCGAGGGCGGTCGAGACGGTGACGGCGAGGGCGGTCGCGGCGGTCAGCGAGGTCGCGATGCGGACGGTCTCCAGCGGCGGCCGGCGGTCGGCGGCCAGGGACAGCCCCGTCCAGGCCGCTCCCGCGCCGAGCAGCGTGGCGGCCGGGAGCCAGCCCGCGGGCACCAGGTAGAGGCAGACGATGAGCGCGGCCTCGCCCCAGGTGATGCTGACCATCCCGGAACCGGCGCGGAACCGCAGGCGGGCGAGCTGGGCCACGGCGAACGCCGCGACGCCGATGCCGAACCGGGCGGGCCCCGGGAGCGGGTCGTCGGCCGGCAGGCCCGTCGGAAGGGTGAGGCCGACCACCGCTGCCGCCAGGGCGGTCAGGGCAACGGCGGCCGTCAGCAGCAGGACCCGGCCCGGGGTGCCACGCAGGCCGAGCCGGTCGAGTTGACCGCCGGCCCTGCCGGAGGTCACCGATCTCTCCCGTCCGCAGGTCGTCGCACGGCACGGCGGGCAGCCGTCGCTGACCCGGTCATCGGTGCCCCCTCCCGCGCGCGGCTCGGGGACTTTTGGTCCCCCGGCGGAAGGCTAAGCCAAAGCCGGTGGCCGCAACAGGGGGCGACAGCCGGGTTCGGCGTGAATCACGCGCGGATCATACGTTTCAGCCCTGCTGGGGCCGCTTGGGAGCGTTCGGGCGTGACTCCTGCCCCACAGTCCCGTCTGTCGGATCGACGACTCCCGCTTCGACCCGGCCCGCGTCGACACCGTCCGGCCCCGGGAACCGGTCGGGCAGCCGGCGCAACCGGGCGTTCATGTTGCGGATCAGCAGCACGGTGGCGGCGGCCAGCACCAGGATGAGGAAGAGGCCCATCGGACCGGCGAGGCCACCCGTGCGGGTGTCACCGAAGTTGTTCTCCGCGAGCACCTGGGCAGCGGTCAGCATGGCGTTCCTCCGTTGGGCGGCTGGTGACCAGGGTAACCCGCCGCCGGATCAGCGGGCATGGGCCGTCTCGCGCACCCCGGCGAAGAGGTCGGACTCGGGCAGCGGGCTGTCGACCATCGAGCGGGCGAGCTCGAAGTCCTCCGTCGGCCAGGCGCGCTGCTGGAGCTCCATCGGCACCTGGAACCAGAAGCCGTCCGGGTCGATCTGGGTGGCGTGGGCGCGCAACGCGTCGTCGCGGACCGTGAAGTACTCCGCGCACTCGACCCGGGTGGTGATCCGAGGGCCCTTGTCGGGGCGGTCATCCCACCGCTTGAGCCACTCCTCGTACGGCGAGGGGATCCCTGCGGCGAGGATGCCCTCGTGCAGCGCCAGGATCTTGCCCTTGGAGAACCCCACGTCGTAGTAGAGCTTGAGCGGCTGCCAGGGCTCACCGAGCTCCGGGTGACGCGCCGGGTCGCCGGCGGCCTCGAAGGCGGCGACGGTCACCTTGTGGGTCATGACGTGGTCGGGGTGCGGGTAGCCACCCTCCTCGTCGTACGTGGTGACCACGTGCGGCCGGAACTGGCGCATCAGCCGCACCAGCGGGCCGGCGGCCACCTCGACGTCCTGGAGGGCGAAACACCCCTCGGGCAGCGGCGGCAGCGGGTCGCCCTCGGGCAGCCCCGAGTCGACGAAGCCGAGCCACGCCTGCTCGACGCCGAGAACCGCGCGGGCCGCGTCCATCTCGGCGCGGCGGATCTCGCCGATGTTGGCCCAGACGTCCGGCCGGTCCATTTTCGGATTGAGCACGCTGCCGCGCTCGCCGCCGGTGCACGTCACGACCAGGACGTCCACCCCCTCGGCCACGTACTTCGCCATGGTCGCGGCACCCTTGCTCGACTCGTCGTCGGGGTGCGCATGGACGGCCATGAGACGCAGCTGCTCTGCCACTTGCGGCGCTCCTCGTTCGTGCCCACCGGCGCTGACCTGTCGACGACGCGGGCCGACCTGTCATCCTTGACTCATCATCGCTTGACTCATCATGGTGACTCAGCGCTCGTCCGCTGAGTCAGCGCCGGGCTGGGAAGATGGACTCTGCCATTCTTGCCGATGCCGCCGACAACAACGCCAGGAGATGCCCGCCGGTGACCGAGACGCACGCCACAATCGCCTCCGGCGCGCCGGTGTTCCCACCGGGCCGCTACGGCCGCCGCCGCGAGCCCGCCCGCCGCCGCCCGACGCTGGTCGCCCTGCTCGCCGTCGCCCTGGCGGCGGTGCTCGGCGTGGCCACGTTCAGCATGTACGGCAAGTACGGCGACCCCGACTACGACGCCCAGGTGATCACCTACACCGACATCACCGACTCCCAGGTGGTGGTCGACTTCCGGGTGACCGTCCCGGCGGGTGGCTCGGCGACCTGCGCGCTGCGGGCCCGCTCGCACGACGGCGTCGAACTGGCCCGCGAGGAAGTGAGGGTGACCGCCCCCGCAGGCGAGTCGCAGGTGACCACCCGGCACCGGCTGACCACCAGCGCCCGGCCCTTCATCGGCGAGGTGGTGCGCTGCCGACCGGCCGACTGAACTGCCGGAACGCCTCGCGCCACGCATACTGCGGGTCCCGTCGTCGGCACCCGCGGTGATCGTCGGCATCCCGACGGGCGGCGCACTGGTAACTTGGTAGCTCACCTGTCAGCCAGTCCGCACAACCGAGGAGACCGCCTGTGTCCAACACTGACAACGAGGCGCCCGCCACCTGGCTGTCCCAGGACGCGCACGACCGCCTCCAGGGCGAGCTCGACGAGTTGATCGCCAACCGGACGGTCATCGCCGCCGAGATCAACGCCCGGCGCGAGGAGGGCGACCTGCGGGAGAACGGCGGCTACCACGCCGCCCGCGAGGAGCAGGGCAAGGCGGAGGGACGGATCCTCTACCTGAAGGAACTGCTGCGCACCGCCAAGGTGGGCGAGGCGCCGACCGCCGACTCGGTGTCCCCCGGCATGGTCGTCACGATCTACTTCGACGACGACACCGACGACACCGAGACGTTCCTGCTCGGATCGCGGGAGATCGCGGCGACGACCGAGCTGACCGTCTACAGCCCGGAGTCGGCGCTGGGCAAGTCGATCCTCCGCACGCGGCCCGGGCAGACCGTCACCTACACCGCCCCCAGCGGCGCGGACATCAAGGTGACCATCGTCAAGTTCGAGCCGTTCGCGGGCTGAGCCACCCCGACGATGACCCCGGGGCCGGCAGCCGGCCCCGGGGCCACGGTTCAGGACTCGCGGTCACGGATCAGGACTCGGGGTCACGGATCAGGACTCGGGGCCACGGATCAGGACTCGGCGGCGAAGACCACCTGGTAGCCGCTGGCCCGCAGGGCGCTGATCAGCGTGTCGGAGTGCTCGACGCCCCGGGTCTCCACCGACAGCGCCACCTCCACCTCGCCGATCCCCAGGTGCGGGTTGGCCCGCTGGTGCTCCACGTCGACGACGTTCGCCCGGTGCTCGGCGATCTCGCTGAGCAGCGAGGCGAGCTGCCCCGGCCGGTCCGAGCAGCGGACGGTGACGCGCAGGTACCGGCCGGCCGCCGCCAGTCCGTGCTCGATCACCCGCAGCAGCAGCAGCGGGTCGATGTTGCCGCCGGAGAGCACCGCCACCACCGGCGTCTCGACCTGCACCACGCCGGCCAGCAGGGCGGCCACGCCCACCGCGCCGGCCGGTTCCACCACCTGCTTGCCCCGCTCCAGCAGCATCAGCAGCGCCCGGGAGATGTCCTCCTCGGAGACGGTGACGATCTCGTCGACGAGCTCACGGACGTGGCTGAAGGTGATCTCCCCCGGGCGGCCCACCGCGATGCCGTCGGCGATCGTGCTGAACGCGGGCAGGCGGACCGGCTCGCCGGCGACCAGCGAGGGCGGGTACGCCGCCGCCCCGGTCGCCTGCACACCGATCAGCCGCACGTCCGGCCGCAGCGCCTTGGCAGCGACCGCCATCCCGGAGATCAGGCCGCCCCCGCCGACCCCGGCGATGATCGTCTTCACGTCCGGGCACTGTTCGAGGATCTCCAGCGCCACGGTGCCCTGCCCGGCGATCACGTCCCGGTGGTCGAACGGGTGGATGAGGACCGCCCCGGTCCGCTCGGCGAAGGTCTGAGCCGCGACCAGCGACTCGTCGACCGTGTGGCCGGCCAACTCGACCTGGGCGCCGTACCCCTTGGTGGCCGCGACCTTCGGCAGCGGCGCGTTCACCGGCATGAAGACGGTGGCGTGCGTGCCGACCAGCCCGGCGGCCAGCGCCACCCCCTGCGCGTGGTTGCCGGCGCTGGCGGCCACCACGCCCCGGTCGCGCTCCGCCGCGGACAGCCGGGAGATCCGCACGTACGCCCCCCGCACCTTGTACGACCCGGCGCGCTGCACGTTCTCACACTTGAGCCAGACCGGCCCGCCGAGCGCCGCGCTCAGCGGGCGGGAGGGCTCCAGCGGGGTGGTGCGGGTGATGCCCGCGAGCAACTCCCGCGCGGCACGCACGTCGGCGAGACCGACCAGTTCCGTCATGCCCCGATCGTGCCACCCGCCGCCCCGGCGCCCAGCGGCGACACCGCACTCCCCACGCCCGCTACCTGCGGCGACGACCCTGTAACGGACCGAATGCCCCTCCACCCACCCCCTGCGCCGGACGGCTCGCAAATTCACGGAATGAGTGGCTATTCAACGGGGAATAGCCACTCATTCCGTGAATTTGCCTAGCCGCCGGCGGGTGGCGGGTGGCGGGCGGAGCGCGGCGGGTGGCGGGCGGCGGTCATGGGGTGGACGGGGAGACCGTTCCGACCCGGGGGTAGCCGGGGGCGTGTCGGGTCCAGGGCGCCTGGAGCTCGAACTGGCCGGCGACGCCGAGCAGCAGCAGCTCCGAGCCGGGCGGGCCGACGAGCTGCACCGCCACCGGCAGCCCGTCGGGGCGGCGGCCCACCGGCACCACGATCGCGGGCAGCCCGGCGATGTTCCACGGGGCGGCGTACGGGGCGTACCAGATGCTGGCCTTCATGTTCGCGCTCCAGGACCGGCCGGACCAGCCGGTGGCCTCCGGCGGCGGGCCGGCCAGCGCCGGGGTGAGCAGCAGGTCGACCGAGTGGTCGGCGAAGAAGCCGACCGAGCGCTCGCGCCAGGCGATCCGGTCGGCCTCCCGGACGTACCCCCGGCGGTGCGCCCACTCCCCCAGCGCGACGTGCCGGCGGTTGCGCCGTTGGAGGTCGCGCCGGTCGAGGCCGGCGGCCCGCACGTCGGCGGCGGCCGCCGCGAACCAGGTGGCGATGCCCTGGAGACCGAGTCGGGTCGGGTAGACCGGGTCGGCGGGCACGGTGTCGTGGCCGGCGGCGGCGAGCAGCCGGCCGGCGGCGGCCACCGCGTCCCGGTTGGGCGCGTCCGGCGAGATGCCGCGCACCGGGGACCGCAGCGAGACGCCGACCCGCAGCCGATGCGGCGGGACCAGCTTCGCCTGCGGCCGGCCGGCGAGCACCTGGAAGCCGACGGCCGCGTCGGCGACCGTGGAGGTCAGCATGCCGTGCTCGGTCAGGCCGAACCAGTCGTCGGCGCCGAGCTGGCAGGGCACCACGCCCCGGCCGGGCTTCAGCCCGACCAAACCGCAGCAGGCCGCCGGGATGCGGATCGAGCCGAGGCCGTCGTTGCCGTGCGCCATGGGCACCAGCCCGGCGGCGACCGCGGCGGCGGCCCCGCCGGAGGAGCCACCCGGGGTGCGCCCGGAGTCCCACGGGTTGCGGGTCACCGCGCTGCCGTCGTCGGTGAGCGCCCAGAGGCCGAGCTCCGGCATCCGGGTCACCCCGAGAATCACCGCGCCCGCGCCGCGCAGCCGCCGGACCACCTCGTGGTCGGCCTCCGCCACCGCGCTGCGCACGGCGGCCGAGCCGTTCCAGGTGGGCAGGCCCGCGACCGGGGTGTTCTCCTTGACCGCGACCGGCACCCCGGCCAGCGGCAGGTTCGCCAGTTCCTCCTGCTCGTCGACCTTCTCCGCCTCGGTGATCGCCTCCCCGCCGCGCACCGTGCGGAACGCGGCGAGGTCGGCGTCGACCCGGGCGATGTGGTCGAGGTGGTCGGCCACGACCTGGGTGGCGGAGACGTCACCCCGCCGTACGCCGCGGGCGATCTGCTTCGCGGTCGCACCCACCCAGGTCGGCATGATGTCCTGCACGGCCACCCTCCCCAGCCAGCGGTCAGCCCAGCGCCTGCTCCAAGTCGGCGAGCAGGTCGTCGACCGTCTCGATGCCGACAGACAGTCGCACGAGATCGCCGGGAACTTCAAGCGGCGAGCCGGCAGCACTTGCGTGTGTCATCCGACCCGGGTGCTCGATCAGGGATTCCACCCCGCCGAGAGACTCGGCGAGCACGAACAACTTTGCCTGGTTGCAGATCTCCACGGCGTGCTCCTCGCCGCCGGCGGCGAGGAAGGAGATCATGCCGCCGAACCGGCGCATCTGCTTGGCGGCCACCTCGTGCCCGGGGTGCGACGGCAGGCCCGGGTAGATGACCTGACCAACCTTGGCGTGCCCGTCCAGGTATGCGGCGATCCGCTCGGCGTTGTCGCAGTGCCGGTCCATCCGTACGCCCAGGGTCTTGATGCCGCGCAGGGTCAGCCAGGCGTCGAACGGGCCGTTGACCGCGCCCATCGCGTTCTGGTGGAAGCGCAGTTCCTCGCCCAGGCCACGGTCGGCCGCCACCAGCGCACCGCCGACGACGTCCGAGTGCCCGCCCACGTACTTGGTGGTGGAGTGCACCACCACGTCCGCGCCGAGCGCGATCGGCTGCTGCAGGTACGGCGACGCGAAGGTGTTGTCCACCACCAGCAGCGCCCCGGCGTCGTGGGCGACGGCGGCCAGCGCGGCGATGTCGGCGATGCCGAGCAGCGGGTTGGTCGGCGTCTCGATCCAGACGATCTTCGTGGTGCCGGGCCGGATCGCGGCCCGCACGGCATCGACGTCGGAGACCTTAGCCGGGGTGTACGCCAGCCCCCACCGCTCGGACACCTTCGCGAACAGCCGGTACGTGCCGCCGTACGCGTCGTCCGGGATCACCACGTGGTCGCCCGGCTGGCAGGCGGCGCGCAGCAGGGTGTCCTCGGCGGCCAGGCCACTGGCGAAGGCGAGCCCGACGGGGCCGCCCTCCAGCGCGGCGAGGCACTCCTGGAGCGCATCCCTGGTGGGGTTGCCGGAGCGGCTGTACTCGTAGCCCTGCCGGGGCGCGCCGACGGCGTCCTGGGCGTAGGTGCTGGTCTGGTAGATCGGTGGGATCACCGCGCCGGTGCGGGCCTCGGGGTCCTGTCCGGCATGGATGGCGAGCGTGTCGAAGCCGTGACTCATGCCCGAGACGTTAGTCGGTGGGGCGGCAGGAACCCCGGTCAACACCTCCAGCAGAGAGAGACCTCCGCACGACCGGCGCGGCGTCGGCCTTTGCCAGTGGGGTTAGCCTGGCCGGATGGGCGGGTGCGTGTTCTGCGGGATCGTGGCGGGCGACGTGCCGGCGTTCCGGGTGGTCGACGCCCCGGACGGGGTCGCCTTCCTCGACACCCGGCCGGTGTTCCGGGGGCACGTGCTGGTGGTGCCGCGCACCCACCTGGTCGCCCTGGCCGACCTGCCGGCGGACGCGCTGGCCGGCTACTTCGGGCTGGTCCAGCGGCTCGCCGTGGGGGTGGAGTCCGGTCTGGGGGCCGGCGGCACGTTCGTGGCCATGAACAACCGGGTGTCCCAGTCCGTACCGCACCTGCACACCCACGTCGTGCCGAGGACGAAGGGCGACGGCCTGCGCGGCTTCTTCTGGCCCCGCACCCGTTACGCCGACGACGCCGAAGCCGAGTCCTACGCCGCCCGCATCACGGCAGCCCTCTGACCCAATCCCTCGGCCCGCCCTACGAGAGTAGCGACGCCAACGGCTGCAGCCCTCCTCGCCTCCGCTCCGATGCGGGATCTCGCCTGGGTGCGGGTGAAGTGGGTAAGGAAGGCGGGCCCGGCGGTGTTGCACGCGGGGAGAGGTACGAGAGGAGTTCCATCGTGTTCCTGCGCCATACGAAGCCCGAGCTGCCCACCCCCGACCAGGCCCTGCCGGGGCGCCTCATCGCGATGCCGATCGCGGATCGGCACGAGGTGCTGGGCACCCCACTCAAGGGCCCCTTCCCGGCGGGCTCGCGGGTGGCCGTGTTCGCCATGGGCTGTTTCTGGGGTGCCGAGCGGCTGTTCTGGACGCTGCCGGGCGTGCTCACCACGTCCGCCGGCTACGCGGGCGGCACCACGCCGAACCCGACGTACGAGGAGGTGTGCTCGGGCCGGACCGGGCACGCCGAGGTGGTTCAGGTGGTCTACGACCCCACGGTGATCAGCTACGAGGACCTGCTCAAGGTCTTCTGGGAGAACCACGACCCGACCCAGGGCATGCGCCAGGGCAACGACGTGGGCACCCAGTACCGGTCGGCGATCTACGTCACCGGCGACGACCAGCTCGCCACCGCCCAGGCGTCCCGGGACGCGTTCGCGCCGATCGTGGCGCGTGCCGGCAAGGGCGAGATCACCACGGAGATCGACCGGCTCGGCGACTATTTCTTCGCCGAGGACCATCACCAGCAGTACCTCGCCCCGACGAAGAACCCGAACGGGTACTGCAACCACGGGCCGAACGGGCTGAGCTGCCCGGTCGGCGTGGCCCGCACCGCCTGACCGGCGGCTTGACGCCGGCCGGCGGTTCCGGCCGGCGTCAGCCCGCCCGGAGGACGACGGTCCAGGTGGTCGTCGTGGTGCTGGCCGCCGCGCCCGTCGCGCTCAGGCCGCCGTACGCGCCGGTCGGGACCGAGGCCCCGGAGTCGGCGAGCAGCCCGGTGACCCGGCCGCCGCCGGTCTGCGAGCTGTTGCCGCGCACCTGGACGCCGGGCGGGGCGGTCAGCGCCGTGGACGTGGAGTCGCCGTGCAGCCAGTACGACACGGCCCAGCCCCGCTCGGCGGTGACCGGGGCGGTAGGGGTGATCCGGACGGCGGAGCTGGCCGGGTCGGTGGCCCGGGCGTGTCCGGCGACCGGGCCGGTCGGGTCGGTCCCCCGGTACGCGGCGAGCACCAGGTTGCCCTTCGACTGCGAGCCGAGGGTGACCCGTACGGTCGACCCCGCGTCACCGTCGCCGGCGACCTTCCACCAGGCCGTGGTGGTGGCGTAGCCGCCGTCGAGGCGGTCCAGCCGGGTCCAGCCGGTCACCCCGGTCGGCTCGCCGGTGGTGGCGTGGGTGTTCTGGCTCAGGAACAGCAGCAGCGCGTCGCCCGCCTGGACACCGGGGGGCACCGCGACGGAGTGGTTCGTGACGTTCGCGTTGGCGGTGGCCTGCCCGACGTACGAGATCAGCTCCGGCAGCGGCGCGACCGTGACGTCCAGCGTGGCGGTGCCGGTGGCGCCCCGGTCGTCGGTGACGGTGAGCGTGACCGGGTAGGTGCCCGCCTCGGCGTACGTGTGGGTGGTGCTCGGAACGCTGTCCGTGTCGGCGGTCGAACCGTCGCCGAAGGCCCAGGCGTGGTCCTGGACCGCCCCGTCGCCGTCGGTGGAGCCGGCCGCCGAGAACGTGCACGCCAGCCCGGCGCAGGACGGCGCGAGGTGGGCCGTGGGCGGGGTGTTGGCCGCGCCGCCGGGGCCCTTGAGGAGCCTGATCCAGTCGATGTCGCCGGCGAAGTAGTCGCAGGTGACGTCCACCCCGTCGCAGGCGCTCTTGCCACCGACGGAGAGCTGCCAGTTGTTGGCGATCGTCCCGGTGGGGCCGGTGAGCCGGCTGGTGCGCACGCCGTCGACGTACATCTCGACGTACGTCGAGGTGCGGTTGCAGGTCACCGTGTGCCACTGCCCGTCGGCGATGGACGTGCCCGTGTAGCCGGTGCGCGTCGCGCCGTCGCCGCCGCGGAACATGCACCGGGGCTTGCCGGCGGGCGCCTCGAACTTCCAGTAGCCGCCGGCCGTGTTGCCCTGCCCCTTCTGCAGGATGTTGCCGAAGGAGCGCGTGGTGCGGTACCGGATGGTGAACGAGAAGTCCCCGGCCTCGGGGTTGAACTCGTTGCTCGCCGGCACCAGGTCGACGTGTCCCGGCACGTACTCGTGGTCGGCGGGGTTGTGGTACGCGAACCGGTGGGCGGTCGCGCCCGCGTAGCGCACCCCGGCGGCCACCTCGGTCCCGACGGTCCCGTGCCGGCCGTTGCCGCTGCTGTCGGCGAGGACCGTGGCGCCCGCCGGCTCGTCCATGCTCCAGAAGGCCACCGTCCGGGTGGCGACCGCCTGCGCCGGGGACGCCCCGACCAGCACCCCGGCGGCGGCCAGCGTGGTGGCCACGGCGAGCCGGCCGACCGTCCGGACAACCCGTCGTCGCGTCGTCGCGCGCATCAGCATCGCCTCCTCGTGGCTCACCGGCGAGCGTGGCACGGGAACGAACTCGACTCCATGCCCCGTCGGGGTGGAAACCCGGCACCCGGTGCTGGTGGGGCGGGACCGATCGGCGGATACGGGCGACGGGCGGCGGGTGGCGTTCCACCGGTGCGGCGTTTGTCACAACCGGTCGGCCGGGCGAACCGGGCAGGCGGCCGGGCCGGGCGCGAATGCCCGGGCGGGAGCCGCCCCGGGTGCGGCGGCGCGCATCTTAGCAAGCACGTAACGACGACGGCATCATCTCAACAGGCGAACCGCGCTCACCTCTGGCAGCATTGTCTGCCATGTGCGGACTGGCTGGGGAATTTCGCCGCGACGGCTCGCGGGCCGATGTCGCGGCGGTGGAGCGCATGGCGGCCACGATGAGCGACCGGGGCCCCGACGACAGCGGGGTGTGGTCCCAGGGGCCGACCGCCCTCGGCCACCGCCGCCTGAAGATCATCGACCTGTCGGCCGCCAGCGGGCAGCCGCTGGTCGACCCGGCGTCCGGGCTGACCGGGGTCTTCAACGGCTGCATCTACAACTACCGTGAACTGCGCGAGGAACTCCAGGCCAAGGGCCACCGGTTCTTCTCCTCCGGCGACAGTGAGGTGGTCGTCAAGGCGTACGCCGAGTGGGGGCTCGACTTCGTCGACCACCTGGTCGGCATGTTCGCCGTGGCGATCAGCGAGCGGGACAGCGGCCGGCTGGTGCTGGCCCGGGACCGGCTCGGCATCAAACCGCTCTACCTGGCCGAGGCCCCGGGCGTGGTGCGCTTCGCCAGCACCCTGCCGGCCCTGCTGGCCGGCGGCGGCGTGGACACCACGATCGACCCGGTGGCGCTCGCCCACTACCTGAGCTTCCACAGCATCGTGCCGCCGCCGCGCACGATCCTGCGCGGGGTGGTCAAGCTGCCCCCGGCCACCGTCCGGGTGTACGAGGCGGACGGCACCAGCCGCGAGCGGGTCTACTGGGATCCGTCGTTCACCCGGCACGAGGAGCGGGCCGGGTGGTCCGCCCGCGACTGGGAGGACGCCCTGCTGGAGTCGCTGACCACGGCGGTGCGCCGCCGGATGGTCGCCGACGTCCCGGTCGGCGTGCTGCTCTCCGGCGGGCTGGACTCCAGCCTGGTGGTGGCCCTGCTGGCCGGCGAGGGCCAGCGCGGCCTGTCCACGTTCTCCATCGGCTTCGACGCCGTCGGCGGGCGGGAGGGCGACGAGTTCGTCTTCTCCGACCTGGTGGCGAAGACGTTCGGCACCGACCACCACCAGATCCGGGTGGCCGCCCGCGACCTGCTGCCGCCCCTGGAGGCGGCCGTGGCGGCCATGAGCGAGCCGATGGTCAGCCACGACTGCGTGGCGTTCTACCTGCTCAGCCAGGAGGTGTCGAAGCACGTCAAGGTGGTCCAGTCCGGCCAGGGCGCGGACGAGATCCTCGGCGGCTACCACTGGTACCCGCCGCTGGCCGGGGTCGACCGGGAGCGGGCCGTCGAGACGTACGCGAAGGCGTTCTTCGACCGGGACGCGGCCGGGCTGGCCCGGGTCCTCGACCCGGCGTGGCTGGCCGACGGCGACCCGGCGCGGGAGTTCGTGGCCGCCCACCTGGCCCGGCCGGGCGCGCAGACGGCGGTCGACGCCGGCCTGCGGATCGACACCCAGGTCATGCTGACCGACGACCCGGTGAAGCGGGTCGACAACATGACCATGGCGCACGGGCTGGAGGCCCGGGTGCCGTTCCTCGACCACGAGTTCGTGGAGCTGGCCGCGAGCTGCCCGCCGGAGCTGAAGCTGGCCCAGGGCGGCAAGGGCGTGCTGAAGGAGATCGGCCGCCGAGTCCTGCCGTACGAGGTCATCGACCGGCCGAAGGGCTACTTCCCCGTGCCGGGCCTCACCCACCTGGAGGGCAAGCTCCTCGACCGGGTACGCGACGCGCTGCACGCGCCGCAGGCCCGCCGCCGCAACCTGTTCCGCACCGAGTACGTCGACGCGCTGTTGTCCGACCCGAACGCCGAACTGACCCCGTTGAACGGAAACAAGCTGTGGCAACTGGGACTCCTGGAAATGTGGCTCCAGAGCCACGGAATCGACTGACGGTGAGCGACACACTGGCGACCGGGGCGACACCCACCGACCGGGAACGGGTGCTCGGCCGGCGACGCGAGCGGGTCGGGCCGGGCGGGGACCCCGTGGCTCCCGCCCCGGCCGAGGCGGAACAGCCCACCGGGGGCGACGGCGTGGTGCTCGACTGCGGCTGGGGCCGGCTGGTCTTCGGCCAGACCTTCGCCGACCAGGCCGCCGTGGCCGCGGTGCTGCGCTCGGAGGCCGCCGGCGCCCGGGACATCTGCATCTACCTGCGCGACCCGCACGTGCTGGTGTCCCGGCTGCCCGACGAGCTGTTCATCGACCCGTCGCTGACGTACCGGCTGCGGCTGCCCGCCGGCCCGGCCGGCAACCCGGCCACCGGCGAGGCAGACGTCCTGCCCGGGCTGCGGATCCGGACCCTGCGCGACGCCGACGACGCGGACGCGGTGAACCGGATCTACGCCCGCAACGGCATGGTCACCGCCCCGGTCGACGTGCTGGTCGACAACGCCCGCACCGACCGGTTCCTGCACCTGGTGGCCGAGGACGCCACCGGGGACGTGGTCGGCACGATCACCGGCGTGGACCACGTCGCGGTCTTCGCCGACCCGGACAACGGCGCCAGCCTGTGGTGCCTCACCGTGGACTTCAACACCGCCCCGCCCGGCACCGGCCAGGCTCTGCTCACCGAGCTGGCCACCCGGCTCAGCGAGCGCGGCCGGGCGTTCGTCGACCTGTCGGTGCTGGCCGAGAACACCGGGGCGATCCGGTTGTACGAGCGGCTCGGCTTCTACCGCACCGCCACGCTCTGCGTGAAGCGGAAGAACCCGATCAACGCGCCGCTCTTCCTGCCCTCGACGCCGGAGGGGTACGACCGACTCAACCCGTACGCGAGGATCGTCGCCGACGAGGCGATGCGCCGGGGCATCCGGGTGGAGGTCACCGACCCCGAGTGGGGCGAGCTGCGGCTGAGCAGCGGCGGCCGGACGATCGTCACCCGCGAGTCGCTGTCGGAGCTGACCTCGGCGGTGGCGATGAGTCGGTGCGACGACAAGCGGGTCACCCGGCGGATCCTCACCGAGGCGGGCCTGTCCGTGCCGCATGGCCGGACCGCGAACGGGGACGACGCCGACGCCGCGTTCCTGGCCGAGGTGGGCCGGGTGGTGGTGAAGCCGGCGCGCGGCGAGCAGGGCAACGGCATCACCGTCGGGGTGCGCACCCCGGAGGCCCTGGCCACCGCCGTCTCGCTGGCCCGGGGCTTCTGCCCGGACGTGCTCATCGAGGAGATGCGCGACGGCGAGGACCTGCGGGTGATCGTCATCGACCACGAGGTGGTCGCCGCGGCCGTCCGCCGGCCCGCGCAGGTGACCGGCGACGGGGTGCACGACATCGCCGAGCTGATCGAGCGGCAGAGCCGCCGTCGGGCCGCCGCCACCGGGGGTGAGTCCCGCATCCCGGTGGACGACATGACCCGGGACGTGGTCGCCGAGGCCGGGTACGAGCTGCGCGACGTGCTGTCCGAGGGCACGGTGCTGACCGTCCGCCGGACCGCGAACCTGCACACCGGTGGCACGATCCACGATGTCACCGGCGAGCTGCACCCGGAGATCGCCGAGGCGTGCGTGGCGGCCAGCCGGGCGCTGGACATCCCGGTCACGGGGGTTGACCTGCTGGTTCCCGCCCCTGACCGGCCGGAGCACGTGTTCATCGAGGCGAACGAGCGGCCCGGCCTGGCCAACCACGAGCCGCAACCGACCGCCGAGCGCTTCGTCGACCTGCTCTTCCCCGGCACGCGGGCACCGCAACGCCTCTGGTCACCGGCGGGTGCGGCAAGCTCTCAGGCATGACCGCACGCAAGCCCGTCCCACTGATGATCGACCTGGACTACCTCCGCCAGGTGCTGCTGGAGCTGCTGGAGATCCCGAGCCCGTCCGGGCGCACCGACCACGTACAGCAGTACGTCGGCGAGCGCCTCTCCGCGTTCGGGATCTCCTCCACACTGACCCGACGCGGCGCGCTGAGCGCCTGCCTGCCGGGCCCCCGGCAGACCGGCGCGGACCGGGCGATCGTGGTGCACACCGACACCATCGGCGGCATGGTGAAGCGGCTCAAGGAGAACGGCCGGCTGGAGCTGATGCAGATCGGCACGCACAGCGCCCGGTTCGCCGAGGGCGCACACGTGCGGATCTTCACCGACGACCTGGACCGGGTGGTCACCGGCCAGGTGCTGCCACTCAAGGCCAGCGGGCACCGCTACAACGAGGCCGTCGACCTCCAGGGGGTCGGCTGGGAGCAGGTCGAGGTCCGGGTCGACGAGCCGGTGACCGACGAGGCCGGGCTGCGCGCCCTCGGCATCGACGCCGGGGACTTCGTGGCGTTCCTGCCCAACCCGACGGTCACCCCCAGCGGGTACGTCAAGTCCCGGCACCTGGACGACAAGGCCGGGGTGGCGGCGGTGCTCACCGCGTTCAAGGCGATGATCGACGCGGGTGTGACCCCGGCGGTGACCGCGCACCTGCTGGTCACGGTCACCGAGGAGATCGGGCACGGGGCCAGCCACGGCCTGGACCCGGACGTCGCGGAGATCGTCTCCGTGGACGCCGCGGTGGTCGCCCCCGGGCAGCAGTCCCGGGAGAACGCGGCAACCCTGGCGATGGGCGACGGCGTCGGCCCGTTCGACTACCACCTCACCCGCAACCTGGCGGCGATCGCCCGCGAGCACGGGGTGGACCTGGTCCGGGACGTCTTCGAGTACTACCGCTCGGACGTGGCGGCGGCGGTCGAGGCGGGCGCGCACGCCCGGGTGGCGCTGCTCGGCTTCGGGGTGGACGCCACCCACGGCCACGAACGCACCCACCTCGACGGGCTGAGCCACCTGACCCAACTGCTCTGCCTCTACCTCCAGAGCGACCTGGTCTTCCCCGAGTGGGACGCCGAGCCGGAGGGTGACCTGGCCGACTTCCCGTCGCTGGCGGTGCAGCCGGCCAGCGAGGAGGGCCCACGGGAGGGCCCGATCGGGATCAGCGACTGAGCCGGGCCGGGGCCGCCGCGGCCCGGCCCGCGCTTGTTCCCGCCGGCCTGTGAATCAAATCCGTTGCCGCCGCCCCGGGGAAGTGGGTAGCGTGGCCGTACACGTGAAGGGAGGTGGTCCAAAGTTGTATAGCAATCGGACTCGTGAGGTGGCTGTCCGCTAGCCGCTGTCCTCGACAGTGAGAACCCTGTCCGCCGCGAGGCGGGCATGCACCATCGTCGAGACCGTGTGGCAGCGGTGCGGCGAAACCACGACAGCCACCCGACCCCCGGGGTGCCGGCCCAGTCCAGCCGGCCCGTGCGCGAGCACGGACGCCCCGGGGGTCGCTCCATGTCCGGCCCAGCCGGACCGGGCAGCCCAGCCGGGGAGGCATCCTTGTCCATGCGTGAGCTGGTGGTGCTCGGGACGGCCAGTCAGGCACCGACCCGGGCACGCAACCACAACGGGTACGTGCTGCGCTGGGACGACGAGGTGATCCTTTTCGACCCGGGCGAGGGCAGCCAGCGGCAGCTCCTGCACACCGGCGTCACCGCCACCGACCTGACCCGGATCTGCGTCACCCACTTCCACGGCGACCACTGCCTCGGCCTGCCCGGCACCATCCAGCGGCTCTCCCTGGACCGGGTGCCCCGCCCGGTGGCGGTGCACTTCCCGGCCGGCGGCGCCGAGTACTTCGCCCGGCTGCGGCACGCGTCGAGCTTCCACGAGACCGCCGAGCTGGTCGTCGAGCCGGTCACCGCCGACGGGCAGCGGTTCGCCCTGCGCGCCGGCACGCTGGAGGCCCGTCGGCTGCGGCACCCGATCGAGACGTACGGCTACCGGCTGGTCGAGCCGGACGGCTGCCGGATGCTGCCGGAGCGGCTGGCCGCGTACGGCATCGCCGGGCCGGCCGTCGGGGAACTGCTCCGCGTCGGCCACCTGGACGTCGGCGGTCGCCGCGTGACCCGGGACGAGGTGAGCGTGACCCGGCCGGGGCAGCGGTTCGCCTTCGTGATGGACACCGGGCTCTGCGACGGGGTGTACGCCCTCGCCGAGCACGCCGACCTGCTGGTCATCGAGTCGACGTTCCTGGAGTCCGAGGCCGCGCTCGCCGCCGAGGTCGGGCACCTCACGGCCGGCCAGGCCGCCCGGGTGGCGGCCGAGTCGGGGGTACGCACGCTGGTGCTCACCCACTTCTCCCAGCGGTACGGCGACGCCCGGCGCTTCGCCGACGAGGCCCGGCAGCACTTCGCCGGTGACCTGGTGGTCGCCGAGGACCTGATGACCGTGCCGGTGCCGCCCCGGCGGGTAGCCTCGGGCGGGTGACGATCACCCTGCGCCACGCGACCGTCGACGACCTGCGCCCGGTGGGGGCGCTGCACCAGCGGTCCCGGGTGGCGGCGTACTCATCGTTCCTGCCGGCGGAGGCGCTGGCCGACCCGACGCCGGAGGCGATGGGGGCGTACTGGGCCGAGCGGTGGACGTGGGAGCGGGACGACCACCTGATGACCGTGGCCGAGCGGGACGGCCGGCTGGTCGGGTTCAGCTACCTCGGCCCGGACGACCGGGACGACCCGGCGACCGGCCTGCTCAACGCCATCCACCTCGACCCCGCCGAGCAGGGCCGGGGCACCGGCCGAGCGTTGATGGCCGACGCGCTGGCCACCATGCGCGGCCGGGGCCGGCACCGGGCGGTGCTGTGGGTGCTGGAGCCCAACGCCCACGCCCGCCGATTCTACGAGCGTGGCGGCTGGCGGCCCACCGGTGAGCGCCGCGAGGAGCACGTCGGCACCGCCCGCGCCCCCCAGCTCCGCTACGCCCGCGAGCTGTTGTCCCAGTGAGCCCCGAACGAAGATGACCCCCAGCTTCACGCCGGGGGGCATCTCCGACCCCCTCCGGAGCGCCGCGCGCGCCAACCGTCGACCCAGGGCCGAGCCGCTCACCCTGAATCGCGATTCTTGGACACTTCTTGTTCACCCTGAACGACAACAGTCCAAGGTCCAGGCGCGGTGCCGTTGACGGTCGAGACGCAGCGACGACCGGGCTTCGCGCCGCGCCGCTCGCCGCTTTACGAACCACATGGAGACACCCCGGGCTGGGTCAGACGCCGTCCCGGTCCGAGTCCGCCGAGAAGTTGATCACCCCGAGGTAGCCGTCGCCGTCCTCGACGACCTTCATCAGCATGCTGTCAGCGTAGATGTTGTCCTTGTCGTTGAAGGTGTCCCGCCCGGTGTGCGCGGCGTACGGCGCTGCGGCGAAGACCTTCGTGTTGAGCGCCTCGTCGAACATCACCTGGGTGGTGAGCACCCGGCTGTTGTTCACGTGCACCATGGCGTGGATGTGCACGGTGCGGCCCCGGTACCAGCCCGGCCAGACGGTGACGAACTCGACGATCCCGTCGGCGTTGGTGACCTGCGCCCCGCGCAGGTACCGCTTGTCGTCGGTCGGGGTGAGGTCGGCCGCCTGCCCCTCGGAGCCGCCACCCGGGGCTCCGCCACCGGGCGCACCGCTCGGCGGAGTCCCACCCGGCCCGCCGCCGGGCGCACCACTGGGCGGAGTCCCGCCGGGCGCACCGCTCGGCGGAGTCCCACCCGGCCCACCACCGGGCGCACCGCTGGGCGGAGTCCCACCGGGCGCACCGCTCGGCGGAGTCCCACCCGGCCCACCACCGGGCGCACCGCCGGGCGCACCGCTCGGCGGGGTCCCGCCGGGGGCACCACCGCCGCCGGTCGACTGGCCCTCCGCGCCCGAGTACAGCCCTGCCGCGTCGCAGTGCCAGATCTCCACGACGGCGTTCGGCAGCGGAGCGCACTTCTCGCTGTCCTGCACCCGGATGGCCACCTGCAGCCGGGTGCCCGGCCGGTCCTCCCGGATGTCGCGACGGATCTTGTCGGCGTCGAAGTAGTACGGGCCCTGGGTGGTGCTGGCGGTCAGCGTGCAGGTGTTCGCGTCTGCGAAGAGCGCGGCCAGGTCACCCGACGTGCCGGCGGTGGCCTGCGGCGTCACGGTCTCACCGGTCGACGTGGTGACCGTGCCGTCGTCCCGTCCGCAGGCGGCCAGCAGGCCGGCCAGCCCGATCGAGCCGACGCCGGCGATCAGCCGACGACGGCTGACCCGCTGCCCTTCGTGGTGGTCGAGGTCGTGACGCATGGGTCCTCCCGGGGTGGCTCGATGACGGATCAACCGATCCGGCACCGACGCTAGGCCGGGGGGTTGGGCGGGCCCTGTGCCGAACTTGTGCGCCTGCTGTGTAACGGGTCAGAGCCCCTTCCCGGTCGGGGAAGGGGCTCTGCGGCATGTCGCCGGATCAGGCCGAGCCTGGGCCCGGCAGGTCAGTGTGCGCGGTCAGGTCAGTGGGCGCGGTCGGTCAGTGGGCACCGAGGTGGGCGAGCAGGTCCTGCCGGGTCAGCACGCCCTTGGGCTTGCCGTCCACCAGCACCAGCGCCGCGTCGGACTTCTCCAGCAGCGCGACGGCCTCGCTCACCGGCTGGCCGCCGCCGATCATCGGCAGCGGGTCGGCCATGTGCCGCTCGATCGTGTCGTGCAGGTGCGCCTGACCGGTGAACAGGGCGTCGAGCAGGTCCCGCTCCGCGATCGAGCCGGCCACCTCGCCGGTCACCACGGGCGGCTCGGCCTTGAGCACCGGGAGCTGGGAGACGCCGTACTCGCGCATGTAGTCGATGGCGTCACGGACCGTCTCGGTCGGGTGCACGTGCACCAGCTCGGGCAGCCCGCCCGGCTTGCTGGCGAGGGCGTCGGCGACGGTGGGCTCGCTGCCCGAGTTGTCCAGGAAGCCGTACCGGGCCATCCAGGTGTCGTTGAAGATCTTCGACAGGTACCCCTTGCCGCTGTCCGGCAGCAGCACCACGACCACGTCGTCCGGGCCGGCGGCGCGGGCCACCTCCAGGGCGGCGACCACGGCCATCCCGCAGGAGCCGCCGACCAGCAGCCCCTCCTCGCGGGCCAGCCGCCGGGTCATCTCGAAGGACGCCTTGTCGGAGACCTCCACGATCTCGTCGGTGATGCTCCGGTCGTACGTCTCGGGCCAGAAGTCCTCGCCGACCCCCTCGACCAGGTACGGCCGGCCGGTGCCGCCGGAGTAGACCGAGCCCTCCGGGTCCGCGCCGACGATCCGCACCCGCCCGTCGGAGGCCTCCTTCAGGTACCGGCCGATGCCGGAGATGGTGCCGCCGGTGCCCACCCCGGCCACGAAGTGGGTCAGCCCGCCGCCGGTCTGCTTCCACAGCTCCGGGCCGGTGGTCTCGTAGTGCGAGCGCGGGTTGGCCGGGTTGCTGTACTGGTCGGGCTTCCACGCGCCGGGGATCTCCCGGGCCAGCCGGTCGGAGACGTTGTAGTAGGAGCGCGGGTCCTCCGGCGCGACGGCGGTCGGGCAGACCACCACCTCCGCGCCGTACGCCCGCAGCACGTCCTGCTTGTCCTGGCTGACCTTGTCCGGGCAGACGAACACGCACCGGTAGCCCTTGAGCTGGGCCACCAGGGCCAGCCCGACGCCGGTGTTGCCGCTGGTCGGCTCAACGATGGTGCCGCCCGGCCCCAGGATCCCGGCGGCCTCGGCGTCCTCGACCATCCGTAGCGCGATCCGGTCCTTCACCGAACCGCCCGGGTTGAGGTATTCCACCTTCGCGAGCACGGTCGCCCGGATGCCCTCGGTGACGTTGCGCAGCCGTACCAGCGGGGTGTTGCCGATCATCTCGACGACATTGTCGTAGTACTGCACCTCGTTGTGCCCTCCGTTACGGCGCCGGCGACGGCGGCCGGGCAGACGTTGATTCGACGCCCAGGGTACGTGCCGTCAGGGCGTCACATGCCCCGGGATGACCGAGCTGCGGCGGGTCTCCCACTCCAGGAACCGCTCGGTCTCCGCCAGCACGGCACCGGCCAGCCAGGTGACCATGACCGCGTCGTCGGCCAGCCCGAAGATCGCCAGCGGGATCTCCGGGAGCAGGTCGATCGGCGAGACGATGTACGCCGTCGCCGCGGTCATCAGGGCCAGCCGGAGGCCGCCGTCGTACTCGCCCCGGGTGGTGGCCCGGATCATCCGGGGCAACGCCCCCAGCCGGGCGCCCAGCGACGGGCCGCCCCTCGCCCCGGAGGACAGCGCCCTGGCCAACGCCGTGAACGCCGCGCCACGTTTCAGTGTCTTCCCCATCTCCACACCCCTCTCCGCCCGACATCGTGCGGTGTCGGTGCAAGGAATACCCGCAACCGTCGGATCCCAGGCATCGCAGAGGGCAGCACGACGACAGCGGTATGTCGTGCCGGCGCGATAATGTCGCTGTATGGGGGTCGCTGGTTCCGCCGTACCGGTCGGTCCGCGCTGGCGCCGTGCCCGGCGGGTCGCCCGCTTGGCGGCGCTCGGCACGGGCGCCACCGCCGCTGCCGCCGTCGCCACGGGCGGGGTGCTGATCGGCCAGGCCCGGCAGGCCCGGCGCACCATACCGATGGCCGAGGCGCCCCCGCCCCGCTGCGACGGCGTCTACGGCGCGAAGCTCCCCGGCCCGCCGCTGACCGTGGTGGTCCTCGGCGACTCCACCGCCGCCGGGTACGGGGTGCACCGCCGCCGGGAGACCCCCGGGTCGCTGCTGGCCACGGGGCTGTCCCGCCGCCTGCACCGCCCGGTGCGGCTGCACCGGTTCGCCGTGGTGGGCGCCATCTCGTCGGGGCTCAAGCCGCAGGTGGAGTCCGCGCTGGAGCACCAGCCGGACGTCGCGGTGATCCTGATCGGCGGCAACGACGTCACCAACCGTGCCCCGGCGAGCCTGGCCGTGCGCTACCTGTTCGACGCGGTCCACGCGCTGCGCGAGGGCGGGTGCGAGGTGGTGGTCGGCACCTGCCCCGACCTCGGGGCGATCCGGCCGATCCAGCCGCCGCTGCGCTGGCTGGCCCGGCGGTGGAGCCGGCAGCTCGCCGCCGCCCAGACGGTGGCGGTGGTCGAGGCGGGCGGGTGGACGGTCTCCCTCGCCGACCTGCTCGGTCCCCGGTTCGTCGCCGAGCCGACCCGGATGTTCGCCTGGGACCGGTTCCATCCCTCCGCCGAGGGGTATGCGATGGCCGCCGCCGCGCTGCTGCCGACCGTGCTCTCGGCGCTCGGCGCCGGGCAGGAGCGCCGCCCTGGCCTCGCGCGCGGGGAGGGCGTACGGTCGCTGCCTGAGGCCGCCCAGGAGGCGGCTCGGCACGCGGGCACAGAGGTCAGCGCCACCCAGGTCCACGGGCGCGACCGGGGGCCGGGCGGGCGATGGGCGCAGCTGCGTCGGCGGGCCTTCTTCGGCGTCGGCGCGGTGCCGCAACCCGGCCCGGCCGCCGACTCACCCACACTGGAGGGACGGCCATGACCGAGCACAGCGGTAGCCACGGCGCGGGGGACCGGGGTCTGGGCGCGGAACTCGCCCTCCGGCTGGGCCGGGCTGTGGCCCTGTCCCTGATCGCCGGGACGATCGGCGGCGCGGCCGTCCTCGCCGGCGAGGCGTTCGTCGCCCGCAACCGCCGGTATGCCCAGCCGGAGCTCGGGCTGGCCCTGCGTGCCACCGTGGGGCGGCCGGGCGCGCCGCCGCTGCGGCTGGTCCTGCTCGGCGACTCGTCCGCCCTCGGAGTCGGCGTGGGCCTGCTGGGCGACACCGTCGGCGGGCAGCTCGCCCACCTGCTCGCCGAGGGGCCGGCGGGCCGCCAGGTGCACCTGTCCAGCGTCGGGGTGTCCGGCTCCCGCTCCACCGACCTGGCCACCCAGGTGGCCCGGGCGCTGCTCGGCCCGCGCCCCGACGTGGCGGTGATCCTGATCGGCGCCAACGACGCCACCGCGCTGCGCCGGCCGGCTGAGGCCGGGGCGTACCTGGGGGCGGCCGTGCGGCGACTGCGCGAGGCGCACGTCGAGGTCGTCGTCGGCACCTGCCCCGACCTGGGGGCGGTCCACGCGATCGCCCCACCGCTGCGGCAGGTGGTCGGCTGGGCCGGCCGGCGGGTGGCCCGGGCACAGACCGTCGCCGTGCTCGACGCCGGGGGCACCGTGGTCGACCTGGGCACCGAGACCGGCCCGGTGTTCCGGGCCGACGCCGGCACCTTCTGCCACGACGGGTTCCACCCCTCCGCCGACGGGTACCGGATCTGGGCACACGCGCTGATCCCGGCGGTGGCCGCCGCAGCGAACGTCGCCTCCCGCCACTGACCGCCGGCCCCGGGCCCCGGCGGTACGGCCGGGCTCCAGCGGCACGGCCGGGCTCCGGGCTCCGGGCTCCGGGCTCCGGGCTCCGGGGTGACATTTCCCGCCGGGTGGGACGCTTCCCCGGCATGTTACCGGCAAGTTAACGTTGGTTCATGCCGACCGAGTCGTCCCGCGACGCCGTCATCGTCGCCACCGCCCGCTCCCCCATCGGCCGGGCGCACAAGGGTTCCCTGCGCGATGTCCGCCCCGATGACCTCGCCGCCACCATCGTCCGGGCCGCCCTGGACAAGGTCCCCCAGCTCGACCCCGCCGAGATCGACGACCTCTACCTGGGCTGCGGCCTGCCCGGTGGCGAGCAGGGCTTCAACATGGCCCGGGTGGTCGCCACCCTGATGGGCCTGGACGGCCTGCCGGGCGCCACCCTGACCCGGTACTGCGCCTCCTCGCTGCAGACCACCCGGATGGCGATGCACGCGATCCGGGCCGGCGAGGGCGACGTGTTCGTCTCCGCCGGGGTCGAGATGGTCTCCCGTTACGCCCGGGGCAACTCCGACGGGCTGCCGCCCGAGGCGCAGGCGCTGGTGGGTGGCGGTTGGGAGAACCCCCGCTTCGCGGCGGCGCGGGAGCGGTCGACGCAGCGTGCCCAGGGCGGCGCGGAGGTCTGGACGGACCCGCGAGAGTCCGGCGAACTGCCTGACATCTACCTGGCCATGGGACAGACCGCCGAGAACCTGGCCCAGGTGCACGACGTGACCCGCGCCGACATGGACGCCTTCGGCGTGCGCAGCCAGAACCTGGCCGAGAAGGCGATCGCCGACGGCTTCTGGGCCCGCGAGATCACCCCGGTCACCACCGCCGACGGCACCGTGGTCGACGGGGACGACGGGCCCCGGGCCGGGGTCACCCTGGAGGGGGTCGCCGGGCTGAAGCCGGTGTTCCGCCCCGACGGCCGGATCACCGCCGGCAACTGCTGCCCGCTCAACGACGGCGCGGCAGCCGTGGTGATCATGAGCGCCCAGCGGGCCCGGGACCTGGGCATCACCCCGCTGGCCCGGATCGTCTCCACCGGGGTCACCGCGCTGTCCCCCGAGATCATGGGCCTCGGCCCGGTCGAGGCGTCGCGGCAGGCGCTCGCGCGGGCCGGCATGACCATCGACGACGTCGACCTGGTCGAGATCAACGAGGCGTTCGCCGCCCAGGTGATCCCCTCCTACCGGCAGCTCGGCATCCCCGAGGAGAAGCTGAACGTGATGGGCGGGGCGATCGCCGTCGGCCACCCGTTCGGCATGACCGGCGCCCGGATCACCGGCACCCTGCTCAACGCCCTGGAGTGGCACGACGGGTCGGTCGGCCTGGAGACCATGTGCGTCGGCGGCGGCCAGGGCATGGCCATGGTCCTCGAGCGCCTCGGCTGACACCGGCGGGCCGGGCGGGTACCGGGCCCGGCACGGCGGCGGTCAGAGCACGGTACGGGTCGCCGTCACCTCGGCGGCGGCCCGGGCCAGCAGGTCGGTGGCCGGCCCGGCGGCCAGCAGGTCGGCGGTGACCACCCGGAGCTGGTCGGGCAGGGCGAGGTCGTTGCCGAGCCTGGGCACCGCCCGGCGGGGCTGCCCCTCGGCGTCGGCGGCGAGGTTCGCGAGCTCCTGCACCAGCCGGTGCACCAGGTCGGCCCGGGCCACGTTGCCACCCCCGGCGACCGCCGCCCAGCGCGGTTGCTGCCAGTGCCCGACCTGACGGACCAGCAGTCCCACCGCCCGGTCCAGTTCCGCTGCGCTCACCGCACCGAGTCTACGAAAGGCCGTCGGCCGGCCGGTCACCGGCGCAGGTAGCTGAGCAGTCGCAGCAGCTGCCAGTAGAGGAAGACCAGGCCGGCGAGCAGCCCGAACGCGCAGTACCACGCGTACCGGCGGGGCAGGCCCGCGAGGACCGACCGCTCGACCATGTCGAAGTCGAGGATGAAGCTGAACGCGCCGGCGATGATCGCCACCGCCGAGAACAGGTACGCCAGCCAGCCGACACCGGCGGTCAGGCTGTACACCTCCACCCCCTGCCGGCCGGTCAGCAGGTACGCGACCAGGTTCACCACGCCGATCGCGACGATCCCGAGCAGGGTGCCGGCCACCAGCCGGGCCAGCCGCGGGGTGGCCCGGACCACCCGGGCCCGGTACAGCAGCGCCATGCCGAGGAAGACGCCGGACGTGCCCACCACGGCCTGCACCACGATCCCCGGGTAGACCAGCTCGAACGCCCGGCTGGCCACCCCGAGCAGCAGCCCCTGGAGCACCGCGTACCCGGCGATCAGCGCCGGGTTGGTGCTGCCGCGCAGCGAGATGACCAGCGCCAGCACGATCGCCGCCAGCGCGGAGCCGGCCAGCGCGGCGGAGATCCACACCGCCTGCGGGACGACGAACCAGGCCACCGCCGCCGTGGCGACGGTGAGCAGCAGCAGCCCGATGGTGCGCAGCACCACGTCGTCGACGGTCATCGTCTCGGCGCCGAGCCCGAGCACCTCGCGTTCCCGCCGGCGGGTGTCGTCCAGCCGGTCCAACACCGGGTTGGAACTGCGCACCATCACCTCCTGACCGACGTACCCCTCGCAGTCACTCTGCCCCGGCGGCGTTGGCGGCGGCGGGCAAACGCCGGGGCCCGCTCCCGGCGGGGCCGGTGGCGGGCGGCGGCCGGCCCGCAGACGACGGCGCCCGCCGCCGCGGGTCGCGGGGGCGGGCGCCGGTCGGCGACACGGGTCAGTCGTCGCCCTGGAAGTAGCTCAGCAGGCGCAGGATCTCGATGTAGAGCCAGACCAGGCTGACCAGGATGCCGAACGCGGCCGTCCAGGAGTAGCGCTGGGGCAGCCCCATCCGGACGCCCTCCTCCACCTCCGCGAAGCTGAGCACGAAGCTCAGCGACGCGACCACGATGCAGACCAGGCTGAAGCCGATCGCCAGCGGGCTGCCGTCACGCAGGCCCGTGTTGACGCCGAACAGCGCCAGCACCAGGTTGATCATCATCACCGCGAAGAGGCCGACCATCGCCGCGACCATGCCGCGGACGAACTTGGGCGTCGCCCGGATGACCCGTGCCTTGTACAGCATGGCCATCAGGAAGAACACGCCGAAGCTGGCCACCACGGCCTGGAGCACGATGCCGTCGTAGAGCGAGTTGAAGGCCTTGCTCACCATGCCGACGAAGACGCCCTCGACGACGGAGTACGCGACGACCAGCGCCGGGTTCGCCATCCGGGAGAACGAGATGATCAGGCCGAGCACCAGGCCGACCATCGCGGCGCCGATCCAGGCGACGCCGAGCAGCGAGTCAGGCACGAGCACCCAGGCCGCCGCGGCGGACACGCCGAGGATGCCGAGGAGCGTGACGGTCTTGACCACCACGTCGTCGATGGACATCGGCGTCACGGTGGGCGGCGCGGCCGGGTAGCCGGTCGCGCCCGGGTACTGCTGTGGGGGGTATCCGGGCTGCCCGTAGGGCCCGGTCGGGGCGTACCCGGTGGCGCGCTCCCGCTCGGCCGCTTGGCCGAGCCGGGCGAGCACCGGGTTCGAAGTCTTCACTGTCTGGCCTCCCTCAGGGGGTCGTCGCACGTGAACGTGCCCTTCCAGGGTAAACGCCGCGATCGACGCCGTGGAGATCACCGAGCGAGGCAGGAGCTGTGAAGAAGCTGAGAGGCGAGGTGCCCGGGGCGGGGGTCGAACCCGCACGCCTTGCGGCAGCCGCTTTTAAGGCGGCCGTGTCTGCCTTTCCACCACCCGGGCGGGGCCACGCCGACGCGCCGACGCATCGGTGCAGTGTCACCGTAGCGGGTCCGCGACGACCCGGCGTACCCCGTCACCGCCGCCGCACTAGGGTCGAGGCGTGAGCAGCGCAGCCCCCACGGCCCCCGACGCCGCCCCCGCACAAGCACTCCGTTCCGATGCCCCTGCTCCGGCCGGTTCCCGGTGGGCCAGGCTCCGGGCCGCCGCCGCCCGGAACCGGGCCGACCTGCTCGTCGGGCTGCTCTTCGCGGCCCTCGCGGTCTGGCTCACCCACGGCCTGTGGCCGGACCCCGCCGGCCGGGTGCTGACGCTCAACCCGGAGGACCAGGCCCTGTACGAATGGTTCCTGGCCGTCGACTCGCGCGCCCTGCTCGGCGACTTCGGTCTGCTCACCGACCGGCTCAACGCCCCGGACGGGGTGAACCTGATGGCCAACACCACGGTAATCGCGCTCGGCGTGCTCTTCGCCCCGGTGACCCTGCTGTTCGGCGCGCCGGTCACCTTCGCCCTGCTCGCGGCGCTCAACCTGGCCGGCACCGCGTTCGCCTGGCACCTGCTCTTCGCCCGGGTCCTGGGGGCCCGCCGGCTGGCCGCCGCGCTCGGCGCCGGGCTGTGCGGCTTCGGCCCGGGGATGATCTCGCAGACCAACAGCCACCTGCACATGACCGCGCAGTGGCTGGTTCCGGTGATCGTCTGGCTGGTGGTCCGGCTGCTGCGCGCCGCCGACCCGCTGGGTCGGGCCGGCCGCCCCCGGGGCCGGGCGGACGACGTGCGCGACGAGGGCGGGGCGGGACCGGCCCGGGTCGGCCCGGACCGGCGTCGGATGCTCACCTCCGCCGTCGGCCTGGCCGCCGCGGTCAGCGTCCAGGTCTTCGTCGGCGAGGAGGTGCTCTTCCTCTGCGCGGTGACGCTGCTGGTGATGGCCGTCGCGTACGCCCTGGCCGACCGGGCGCTGCTGCGCCGGGCGCTGCCCGGCTTCGCCGGCGGGATACTGCTCGCCGCCGGGCTGGCCCTGCTCGTGCTGGGGTACCCGCTGTGGTTCCAGTTCGCCGGCCCGCTGGGCGTCGCGGACGGGATGTTCAGCCCGCACTACTTCTCGGCCGACCTGAGCAGCTGGTGGACCGTCTCCCCGCTGTCGGTGATGGGCAGCGACGAGGCGGCCCGGCTCACCACCGGGCCGGCGGAGTACAACACCTTCCTCGGCTGGCCGCTGCTGGTGGTCACCGTCGGCTGCGCGGTCTGGCTGGGCCGCCGCCCGCTGGTGATCGCCTGCGCGGCGGGGGCGCTGGCGATGGGCGCGCTCTCGCTCGGCCCGGACGTGGTCCTCGGCGGCGACCGGACCACCGTCCCCGGCCCGTACGCCCTGCTCGGCGGCCTGCCGGTGGTCGACGGGGCGCTGCCGATGCGGTTCGCCCTGGGGGTGCTGCCGGTGATCGCGACGCTGCTGGTGCTGGCCGTGGACCGGGCGCTGCGCGACGCCGGGACGACCCGCCGGCTGATCCCGGCGGCGGTCGGGATCGCGCTACTGCCGGTCCTGCCGGCGCCGCTGCCCACCGCTGAGCGGCCGGCGCTTCCCGAGTTCGTCACCGGCGGCCACTGGCAGGAGTGCGTCCGGCCCGGCGGGGTGCTGGTGCCGGTGCCGCTGCCCACCCCGAAGGAGCCGTGGCCGATGCGCTGGGCGACCGCGGCGGACGCGGCCTTCGGCATGCCGGAGGGCTTTTTCATCGGCCCGTACGGCCGCGGCGACACAGCCGCCATGGGCACCTGGAAGCGACCGACGTCGGCCCTGCTCACGAACGTGGCGCAGCAGGGTGGCCGGCCCGTGATCGGCGACGCGGAGCGCCAGCAGGCCGCCCGGGACGCCGACCGCTGGGGCGCGTCCTGCTTCGCGCTGGCTGAGAGCACACCGCGCGCCGACGACCTGCGGGCCGTCCTGGACCAGCTCTACGGCCCGTCCACCCGGATCGCCGACGCCTGGATCTGGCGGGTCTGAGGCCCCCACGAAGAGTGGGCCCCCTCGTCGGCGAGGGGGCCCACTCTTCGTGCGAATCAGACGCGGGGGGCGACCGGCTGGGACGCCTCGACGAACTCCTCGCGCGGGTCGTGCAACTGGCCCAGGGCGACCACCTCGCGCTTGAGGAAGAACGCCAGCGACCAGTCGACCACGACCCGGACCTTGCGGTTGAACGACGGGATCCGGCTCATGTGGTACGTCCGGTGCATGAACCACGCCGGCAGGCCGGTCATCTTGATGCCGTACACCTGGGCCACGCCCTTGTACAGGCCGAGGCTCGCCACGCTGCCCGCGTGCTTGTGCTTGTATTCCACCGGCTGGCGCCCGCGGACCACGTTCGCGATGTTGTCGGCCATCCGGGCGGCCTGGCGCACCGCATGCTGGGCGCTCGGCGAGCAGAAGTTGCCCGGCTCCTTGGTCAGGTCCGGCACCGCCGCGCAGTCGCCGGCGCTCCACGCGCCCTCGACCACCCGGTCGCCGTCGACGACCTGGAGGGTCGGCAGGCAGGTGACCCGGCGGCGCTCGTCGCGCGGGAAGTCGGTCGCGTCGAGCATCGGCGACGGCTTGACGCCGGCCGTCCAGACGATCGTGTCCGAGCGGAAGCTGTCACCGTCGGAGAGCTTCACCACCCCGTCGACGCAGGACTCCAGGCGGGTGTCCAGCCGGATGTCCATGTTCCGCTTCAGCAACTGCTGCACCGTGTAGGCGCCCATGTCCCGGTCGACCTCGGGCAGCACCCGCTGGGTCGCCTCGACCAGCACCCAGCGCATGTCCTCCGGCTTCAGCTCCGGGTAGTAACGCAGGGCGTCCCGGGCCATGTCCTCCATCTCGGCCAGCGCCTCGATGCCCGCGTACCCGCCGCCGACGAAGGTGAACGTCAGCGCGCTGCGCCGGACGTCCGGATCCGGCGTGGCGGCGGCCACGTCGAGCCGGTCCAGCACGTGGTTGCGCAGGTAGATGGCTTCGCCGATGGTCTTGAAGCCGATGCCGTGCTCGTGCAGGCCGGGAATCGGCAGCGTCCGGGAGACCGCGCCGGGGGCCACGATCACGTGGTCGTAGGCGATCTCCGTGGTCGGGCCGCTGATCGGCTGCACCGTGGCCACCTTGCGGTCGTGCTCGATCCGCGTGACCGTACCCGCCACCACCTTGCACCGGCGCAACTCCCGCCGCAGCGGCACCACGGAGTGCCGGGGGGAGATGTTGCCCGCCGCCGCCTCCGGGAGGAACGGCTGGTACGTCATGTGGGGCTGCGGGTCGACGACGACGACCTCCGCCTCACTTGAGGAGAGCTTCTTCGACAGACGCAGGGCGGCGTAGAGACCGACGTGCCCGGCACCGACGACAAGGATCCGCTTCGGGTTCACGTCATCCATCTTTCCCCGGGCGAGTCGGGTAATCCCGTCCGAGACCCCCTTCTGTGACGGAGCACAACACATGTGAACTGCGCGACGTCCCCCCGCCGTCCCGTTATCTGCGACGCAACAGCCACCTCAGCAGCACGCTGAGCGCCACCGCGACCAGCAGTCCCACCACGGTCGCGGCGAGGAAGCCGCGGTCCCCACCGACGCCCGACACCTCGACCAGGAGCACCCCGAGCACCGCCGAGGCGAGCAGCACCCCACCGGCCCGGGTGAGCCAGCGCACGACCACTTCCGGGTCCACCACCGCGTCGTACGGCAGCAGGGCGGCCAGCGCGCACAACGAGTGGGCCAGGTAGAGCGCCACCGCCACGGCGAGCAGCCGCCACAGCGCGACCGGCCGGCCGTACCCCTCGGTGGACAGCAGCCACCCGCCCACCGTGACCAGGGCGGCGAAGGTCGGCCAGACGCGGCGCGGCCCGACCGCCGGCAGCAGCGCCACCACCACGAGGGCCGCCAGCGGCCGCCCGGCGAGGAGGACCTGCACCGGGTACGCCAGCAGCAGGCCGGCCAGCACCGTGCCGAAGATTCCGGCGCGGACCAGCAGCGGCGCCAGGCTCACCCGGATCACCGCCGAGCGCGCCGCCCTGGCCCGTTCCGTCACCACCTCGACCGGATTCACCGGTTCCGCCCCCTCGTCCTCGCGGCCGTCACCGGGCGCCCACCCGGGGGGCGGTGGCGAGCCGGGCCACGTCCCGCAGCACCTGGTCCAGGCTGCCCGCGCCGGCCCAGCGGACCACCGGCACGCCGTGCTCGCGGAGCTGGCCGATCATCGTGTCCCGGTCCAGCCGCCACAGCCGGAAGGCCACCTCGGCCCAGCCCTGCCGACCCGGCGGTGCGAGGTCGGCCGGGAGCGTGTCCACGGCCACCACGAACCGCCCGGACCGGGCCAGCCGGGCCAACATCTGGGCGGACCGCTCGTCCAGCAGCGGGGTGAGCACCACCACCAGCGCGTCCGAGGAGAGCAGGTGCGGCCCGAAGATCTGGTCGTACGGCTCGTGCGGGGACGCCTCGGCGCGCACGTCGAGCAGCCACTCCAGCAGCGTCAGGTACTGTCGCCGGCCGGACGCGGCGCGCAGCCGGCGGGCAGCCGGCCCGTACTCCAGCATCGCCACCCGGTCGCCCCGGTGCAGGTAGTGCTCGCCGATCGCGGCGGCGGCCCGGACGGTCGTGTCCAACACCGAGGCGGCCCCGCCGACGCCACCCGAGCGGCCCGCCTCGGCGAGCACGTCCAACAGGACCACCACCTCGGCATCCCGGTCCGACAGGGTGGCCGCCACATGCAGCTGCCGGGCCCGCAGCGAGACCCGCCAGTCGATGCGGCGCAGCCGGTCGCCGGGGCCGAAGACCCGCACGCCGGCCAGCTCACCGCCCTCGCCCGGGCGGCGGGAGTGGTGCGCGCCGACCAAGCCAGCGGCCCGGGGCATCGCCTCCACCGCCTCGAACGGCTCCGTCCTCGGGTACACCCGCACCCGGGCCGGCTCGGTGACCGCCGCCCGGGAGACCAGCAGCCCGCCCGCGGCGGCGACCCGGGCGCCGGCCGGGCCGACGGGGTGCCGGCCCCAGCGCCGGGCCTTCCCGGTCAGCTCCAGGTCGACGGCGGTGCCGGTGTCCACGACGGTGACGAAGGGCCGGTCCACCCCGCTGCGGGACAGGTCGACCCGGGCCCCGCCGACCTGGGCGCGCTCGACCAGCAGCCAGGGCGAGACGCGGGTGCGGACCACGGCGACGTCGTACCCCACGGTGTCCGGGTTGCCGACGGTGACCGTGCCGGTGAACTCGCCGCCCTCGACCAGGTGCGCCTCGTCGGCGGCGACCCACACCTGCGGCCCGGCGGTCGGCCGGCGGCGCAGCGCGTACGCGGTGCCGAGCGCGAACGGCGCGGCCAGCACGACCAGGTCGACCCGGCCGAGTAACACCCCGGCGATCAGCAGCAGGCCGGTGAGCAGCACCGCCCGGCCGAGCGCCCGGGTCGGCGCCCAGCCCGCCGCCGGCTGCTGCCCCTCGTCAGTGGGCACGGCCGTCAGCGTCCCGGCCCGCCGGCGGCGTAGCTCGGAAGCGCGCCGCTGGCCGGGGCCGGGGTCTGGTCGAGCACCTCGCCGACGACGAAGGACGGGTCGACCCGGCGCAGCCACATCTCCGGGCGCAGCGTGATCCGGTGCGCCAGGGCAGGCGCGGCCACCTCCTTGACGTCCTCCGGCACCACGTAGTCCCGGCCGGCGAAGACCGCCCTGGCCCGGGCCAGCAGCAGCAGCGCCAACGAGCCACGTGGAGAAGCCCCGACCAGCACCGACGGGTGCTCCCGGGTGGCCGCGGTCAACTGCACGATGTACCGGCCGATGGAGTCCTCCACCACCACGTCCTCCAGCGCGGCCTGCATGGCCCGCAGGGTGGCGGCGTCGACGACCGGCTTGATCTCGGCCTCCTCGCGGCGGCGGGCGATCCGCCGGCGCAGCACGTCCCACTCCTCCTCCCGGTCCGGATAGCCGAACGACACCCGCAGCAGGAACCGGTCGAGCTGCGCCTCCGGCAGCGGGTACGTCCCCTCGTACTCGATCGGGTTGGCGGTGGCCAGGACGTGGAACGGCTCGTCCAGCCGGTAGGTGACGCCCTCCACGGAGACCTGCTTCTCCTGCATGGCCTCCAGCAGCGCCGACTGGGTCTTCGGCGGCGTCCGGTTGATCTCGTCGGCGAGCAGCAGGTTGGTGAAGACCGGGCCGGCCCGGAAGGAGAAGTCGCCGGTGCGCTGGTCGTACAGGAACGAGCCGGTGACGTCGGCGGGCAGCAGGTCGGGGGTGAACTGGAGACGGCGGAAGTCCAGCCCGAGGGCCTGGGCGAAGCAGCGGGCGGTCAGCGTCTTGCCCAACCCGGGCAGGTCCTCCAGCAGCACGTGGCCGCCGGCCAGGATGCCGGCGAGGACCAGCTCCAGGGTCTCCCGCTTGCCGACCACGACCGAGCCGACCGCGTCCAGCACCGCCCGGGCCAGGCGGCCGACCTCGACGGTGGGCAGGGTGCGGTCCACGTCGTTCATCAGATCTTCTCCAGTTCGGCGACGATCGCCGCGAGGTCGCGCGGCGACGGGGTGCGGCGGGGTGGGGTGTCGAGGAACATCGAGAGCCGGTCCCCGAGCAGGGCGCGGGCGCGGGCCGGGTCGGACTCGCGGGTGACGCCGTGCCGCTGGCGCAGCCGCTCGTCGGCCAGCTCGCCGAGGCGGGGCAGGAGCCGCTCGGCGAACCGCTCCGGCCGGCCCGACGACCAGTCCAGCGGCCGTTCCCAGCCGTTGATCGCGGCGCGCAGCGCGTCCCGGGCGGCCCAGTGGTAGTGACCGTCCTCCTCGCCGGCGGGCGCGCGGGCCCCGACCCGGGGCGGGGGCGGCGGGGCGAGCGCGGCGGTGACCCGGCGGACGGCGAGCAGCGCGACCACCCCGGCGACGACAACCGCCAGCGAGACCTGGAGGCCGACCGTGCGCAGCCCGGCGACCGCGACCGCGGTGAGCGCCCCGGTCACCGCGAGGGTCCGCAGCACGCCCCTGACCCGGCCCCCCTGGGTGACCTGGGCCTGCGGCGGCGGCTCCTCCTCGAAGGTGAGCAGGTCGTCGATGCCGGCGCTCATGCCGACGCCCCCTCGACCGGTTCGCCGGCGGCCACGGCGGTCAGCTCGCCGCGCAGCCGGCGCAGCGCGGCCCGGGCCTGGTCGCGGGTGCGCTCGTCGACAGGGCGGGTGGCGTACCGGGCCTCGCGGTAGACGTGGGCGAACTCGGCCAGCACGTCGGCGCTGACGATCGCCGGGATCCCCGCCTCGGGGTCGCCGCGCAGCAGCCGGGTCACCAGGTCGGTGGAGGTGTCCCCGGTCCGCCGGACCACCCCGGCCGCGTCGGCGGCCTCCTCCAGGCGCACCCAGCAGGCGATCACGGCGGTACGCGGGTCGACGTCGGCGTCGTCCAGCTCGACCAGGCCGGCGTCGAGCGCGGCGACCACCTCGCGGGCGGTTCCCTCGGCGGTGCGCCGGGCCCGGCGCGACGGCAGCGCCCGGGTGGTGCGGCGGGCCATCCCCCGGACCAGGGTCCAGGTCAGGTAGCCGAGGGCGACGGCGATCGCCAGGCCGAGCAGCACCACCGCGACGGTGCCGAGCCACTCGGGGATGTGCGCGCGGGTGGCCTCCCCGGCGTCGCGCGGCTCGGCCGGGATCGAGGACGGCGGCTGCACCGACGGGTAGTCCGGCACGTACGGGATGTTGTCGGCGGGCGGGATGCGGCTGGCGCCGAGCGACGAGTGGCCGGCGGCCAGCGCGGCGACGGCGAGCAGGGCGGCCACCGCGCCGACCGGCCACCACCTGCGCAGCACGCTGAGGTCCATCGCCACCGCCCCACGCCGTCAGTCCACCCCGGCCAACTGCCTCGCCCGGGCGAACACGTCGTCCAGCATCCCCGGGGTCAACCGCCCGGTAAAGGTGTTCTGCTGGCTGACGTGGTAACAACCGAGCAGCGCCGGTGCGGTCGTGCCGGACCAGTGTGCCCCATGGCCGAAAGCCGGTCGAGGGCTGGGCGGGCGAACGCCGTACACCTCGCGCAACACCGGCCACCACGCGGCCCAGGCGAACGCGCCGAGCGCGACCACGACGCGCAGGGTGGGCCTGATCAGCGCGACCTCGCGGTGCAGCCACGGCGCGCAGGTGTCCCGCTCCGACGGGGTGGGCTTGTTGTCCGGCGGAGCGCAGCGCACGGCGGCGAAGATCCGGGTGTCGCGCAGGGCCAGGCCGTCGTCGGCGGCGACGCTGGTCGGCTGGTTGGCCAGGCCCGCGCGGTGCAGCGCGGCGAAGAGCACGTCGCCGGAGCGGTCCCCGGTGAAGATCCGCCCGGTGCGGTTGCCGCCGTGCGCGGCGGGGGCCAGGCCGAGGATCGCGAGCCGGGCGTCGGCCGCGCCGAAGCCGGGCACGGGCCGCCCCCAGTACCGCTGGTCGCGGAACGCCGCCCGCCGCGTCCGGGCGACCTCCTCCCGCCAGTCGACCAGGCGCGGGCAGGCGAAACAGTCGCTGACCGCGCCGTCGAGGTCGGCGAGGTCGGCCGCCCGCGCGGCGCGCGCGACCACCTCGCCCGGGGTACGGGGCTCAGCCAAGCTTCGCCCGGAACTGTTCGAGGGTGCGGGCCCAGGCGGTGGCGGCGGCCCGCTGGTCGAAGCTCTCCGGCCGGTCCTCGTTGAAGAAGGCGTGCGCGGTGCCCGGGTAGTCGTACGTCTGGCAGGTGCCTCCGGCCGTCTCCACGGCCCGGCGGGCCGTCTGCACGCCGTCGGCGGTGGAGGTGCCGTCCGCCTCCGAGCAGTGGATGACGGCATCCTTGCCCGCGTACCCGCTCCACTGTGGGCTCATCCCGTCCCAGGGCAGTCGCGGGTAGAAGGCGGCGGTAGCCACGATCCGCTCGGACCGGGTGGCCGCCCAGAGCGCCAGGCTGGCGCCGGCGCAGAACCCGACGCAACCGGCCTTGCCGGCGACCTCGGTCCGGCCGGCCAGGTACTCCGCCGCGACGGCGATGTCCGCCGCAGCCTCGTCCATCTGCGCGCTGTTCAGCATGTGCCGGGGCTCACTCGGCCGGCTGGCCGGCTGGCCGCGCCGGAAGTCCGGGGCGAGGGCGACGAAGCCGGCCTCCGCGAACCGGTCCACGACCGACCGGATGTGGGGCACGAGGCCCCACCAGTCCTGGATGACGATGACCGCCGGGCTGGCCGCACCGGCGGAGGGTACCGCGAGATACCCCTCGCGCGTCCCCCCGCGGCTGGCGTAGCTCACCATCTCGCCCATCGGCTCCTCCAAGCGGTCAGTCAACGCTGGCTGGTCGCAGAGTGTTTCCTACGTGCCGGTAGCCTGCCACGCCGCGACCGCCGTCGGGAAGACGCCGGAACAGTGGCATTCACCTCCTGTCCCCCCGCCGGTGACACCTGGTATGTCGACGGCTCTCGACCGCTCGTTGCCTCCCGGAACACCGACGGCGGCGCGGGGAGACCGCGCCGCCGTCAGCCGCCGGTGCGGGGCCGTTTCGGGTCCGGAACCGGCACGTCGTTCCGGCCCGGTCAGGCCGCCTTCCTCGTCAGGCAGAGCAGGTAGCCGGTGCTGCCCGGCTTGATGTTGTAGAAGAAGTAGCCCTCCTGGCCCGGCTGGAGGAACGGCTCGCAGGCCTTCCCCGTCCGCGCCTGGGCCTCGGTCTGGCCGTTCACCCGACCCACCACCGTGTACGCCGCCTGGCTGGACGTGCAGGCGACCACCTCGGCGCCGCTGGCGTCCTTGCGCTCGCCCTCGGCGACGTCCGGCAGTTCGGCGAGGCAGTCGCCCGTCTTCGCGTCGGCGGTGCCGTCCTTGTCGAACGCGGTGGCCACGGCGGAGCCGACGCCGAACTTGAGCGCCGCGACCACGCCGACGGCGAGCAGCACGCCGACCACGCCGAGCACCTTGCGGCCGACGGACCGCTTCTTCTCCGGCTCCCCCTCCGGCTGCTTCGGCAGTTCGGCGGCCGGAACGGCGTCGCCCGGCAGCCCGGCCGGGGCCGACGCGGAGTCTCCCGGCGGCCCGGCGGCGGGCTGCCCGGCGGCCGGCAGCCCGGCGGCGGGCTGCCCAGGGGCGGCGGACTCTGCAGCGGGCGGCGGCCCGACGGGCTGCGCGGCGGCGGGCTTGGCGGCGGCCGGCGGGTCGGCCTTGGCAGCGGCCGGCGGGTCGGCGGGTCGCGGCGCGTCCTCGGACGGCGGGTTGGGGGGCGATGCGACCTGCTCTGGCACTGAGGTTCCTTCCGAGGGGTGGATGAGCAGACGACACCGTAGCGATCAACATCGAGGGGCGCTGTCCCGTTCGGCTCGTCCGTTCAGCCAATTTCCACCCCCGGTTCACCCCGGGTCACGGACGAGCGCGTCGGGGCGTCCGGCGACCCGGACGCCCCGACGCGTGGCCGGTGGGTGTGAATCAGGAGGTGGGCGTGGGCGACGCGGTCGGCACCTGCCCGCCGGTGCCGGGCAGCGGGCCGATGGTCGCCGCCGCCGACGGGGGCGACCCGGCCGTCGGCGCGCCGGACGGCGTCGGGCCCTCGGTCGGCACGGCGGACGACGGAACCGGCCCCACGGTCGGCGGACCGGACGACGGGCGCGGCCCGACCGGACCGGTCCGGAACGGCGCGTACTCCGGGCAGTACGGGTACACGGGCACCACCGCCTTCGTCCCCTCGGGCAGCCCCTCGCGTACGCACTCCCGGTACCCGAGTCGGATCGGGTTGCCGTCCTGGTCGAACAGGCGGGCGTTCTCCACCAGCCGCCCTTCGCTGTCGTAGACGAAGACGTCGCGGACGTACGGCACCTGTTCCGAGGTGGGCTGGTACCCGGACTCGTTCCAGCCGAGCCGGTCGTCCGCGTCCACGAATCCGGCGAACGCGAAGACGGCGAGGATCGCCGTGCCCGCGCGGAGCGCGATCCGGGGCCAGCGGCCCAGCACGGGGGTGCGCCTGCCCAGCCACACCGAGGCCACCACGCAGACGGCGAGCAGCAGCAGCGCGGCGAGCGTGCTGCCGCCCAGCCTCGGCAGCAGCCCGATCGGCGCACCCGTGGTGATGACGGTGATCAGCATCGCCGCGAGGTATCCGCGCAGGACCCACCAGGCGGGGCGGAGCAGCCGCAGGTACTCGCTCGCCGTGGCGTACCCGAGGATCGGGCCGAGCCGCAGGTCGGTCGCGCGCAGCCGGGCGCGGGACCAGGAAGCGACGGCGGCGGCCCGCTGGTCCAGGTTGCGGGCGGCGGCCGGGCCCCCCGCGCCGGCCGCCGTCCGCAGTTCCGCCGCGTACGCCTCGGGCATGCCCAGCCGTTCGGCCAGCGGCCCGTCGCCCTCGGCGGCCACCTCGGCCAGGTGCTCGGCCAGGTCCTCGGTCAGCTCGTCCCGGACCGTCGGCGGCAGGTCGGCCAGCGCCGCCCGGACCCGCGTCACGTAGTCCGCGATCTCCTGCTCCATGACGGTCATGCCGTCACCCCCCGATCGTCGAGCAGTGTGTCCATGGTGGTGGCGAACGAGCGCCAGAGTTTGCCGGAGCGGGTCAACTGGTCCCGGCCGGCCGCGTTCAGCGAGTAGTACTTGCGGTGCGGGCCGGACTCGCTCGGCACGACGTAGGTGGTCAGCAGGCCGGCGGCGAAGAGCCGCCGCAGAGTGCCGTAGACCGACGCGTCGCCGACCTCGTCCAGGCCGGCCTCCCGCAGGCGACGCATGATGTCGTAACCGTAGCCGTCCTCCTCCCGGAGCACGGCCAGGACCGCGAGATCCAGCACACCCTTCAACAGCTGCGTGGTATCCACGCACTGCACACTACTGCGCATTGCGAAGTACCGCAACGATCTCGGCGACCCCGCGTGGCGGGACACCGCCGGTCCGCAGCCCGCCGGTCAGCGCTCAGCGGTCAGCGCTCAGCCACGGAAGGAACAGGCCGGCCGTAGGCGACAATCGCTGCCATGCGTTTCTGCGTCCTGGGTCCGACTCAGGTGCTGCTGGCCGACGGGCGCGAGATCCCCGTGGGCGGTCCGCGGCTTCGCGCCCTGCTCGCGCTGCTCCTGCTCGACGCGGGCCGGGTGGTGTCCGCCGATCGCCTGATCGAAGGCCTGTACGGCGAGCATCCGCCCCGCGGCGCGTCCAACGCGCTCCAGTCCCAGGTGTCGCGGCTGCGTCAGGCCCTGCCCGCAGAGCACACGGTCGAGTTCCACCCAGCCGGTTATCGCCTCGCCGTGGATCCCGCTGACGTCGACGCGTACCGGTTCGAGAGCCTCGCCGAGACGGGGCACCGCGCGCTCGCCGGCGGCGACTGGCTGCGCGCCACGGTCGTGTTGGGCGAGGCGCTGGACCTGTGGCGCGGTCCGGCCCTGGCCGACGTCATCGACGTGGCCGGTGCACCCGCGCAAGCGGCCCGGCTGGACGAGGTGCGGCTGGCCGCCAACGAGGATCGCATCGAGGCGGAGCTGGCGCTGGGCGGGCATGCCGCCCTGGTAGCGGAGCTGCGGCAGCTGGTCGCCGCACATCCGTTGCGGGAGCGACCGCGGGGCCAGCTCATCCGCGCCCTGTCCGCCTCAGGCCGGCCGGCCGAGGCACTCGCCGAGTTCGAGGACGCCCGGCGCACGCTGGCCGAGGAACTCGGCGCCGACCCGTCGGCCGCGCTGGCCGCGATCCACCTGGACGTGCTGCGCGGCGAGGAACGCCCGGCCACGCGCGAGGAACCCGAACCCGGGCTACCGAGCCAGCTCACCACGTTCGTCGGGCGGGAGGAGGAGCTCAAGCGCGTTGGCGAGTTGCTCGGCGAGCGAAGGCTGATCACTCTCGTCGGCCCCGGGGGAGCGGGCAAGACGCGGTTGGCGATCGAGGCCGCGAGCCGTCCAGACAGCCAGGTCCGTCTCGTCGAGCTGGCCTCGCTGGCCCACGGTGCGGACGTACCGCAGGCGGTGCTGAGCGCGCTCGGCCTGCGCGATGCGGGCCTGCGCGCCCCGGCCGAGCCTGGCCGGGACTCCACCGACCGGCTGGTCGCGGCACTGGCCGAGCGGCGGCTGCTGCTCGTGCTCGACAACTGTGAGCACGTCATCGCCGATGCGGCCCGGTTGGTCGCACGGTTGCTGAGCGCGTGTCCGGCGCTACGCGTCCTCACCACGAGTCGCGAGCCGCTCGGGCTGGCCGGCGAGGCGTTGTGCCCGGTGTCCGGGCTCACCCTGCCGCCGCCCGGCGCGTCGGTGGTCGAGGCCCACGATTACGCCGCGGTCAGGCTGTTCGCCCAGCGGGCCGCCGACGTCGCGCCCGACTTCACGGTCACGTCGGCCAACGTCGAGATGGTGCTGCGGATCTGCCGTGCCCTCGACGGCCTGCCGCTGGCGATCGAACTGGCCGCCGCGCGGCTGCGGGCGCTGCCGGTCGCCGAGGTGGCCGCCCGCCTCGACGATCGGTTCCGGCTGCTGTCGATGGGCAGCCGGGCGGCGACGCAGCGGCACCGGACGCTCCGCGCGGTGGTCGAGTGGAGCTGGGACCTGCTCGACGATGCCGAACGGAAGCTGGCCCGACGACTGACCGTGTTCGCCGGTGGTACCACGGTGGAGGCGGCCGAGCGGGTCTGTGGCCTGCCTACCGCCGAGTTCGTCGACGCGCTGGCCGGCCTGGCCGACAAGTCCTTCGTGGAGTTGAGTGTCGGCCGGTACCGGATGCTCGAGACGGTGCGCGCCTTCTGCGCCGAGCGGCTCACCGAAGCCGGTGAGGCCGACCAGCTGCGCCGCGCGCACGCCGCGTACTTCTTGGAGTTCGCCTGGACCGCCGACGGCCACCTTCGCCGGGCGGAGCAGTTGGAGTGGCTACGGCGGCTCGACGCCGAGCGGGACAACCTGCATGCGGCGCTGCGTCGCGCCACCGGGTCCGGTGACGCGCCTGACGCGGCCGGGATGGTCGCGGCCCTGTCGTTCTACTGGTGGCTGCGCGGCATGCGCGGCGAAGGGGCCAGACTGGCCGGCGATGTCCTCGACGTGCTCGGCGCCGAGGCGCCACCCAATCTGCGCGAGGAGTTCGCCCTGTGCGTCTACCACGCCTCGCTCGGCGGTTCCGGCCGTCTGCCGCCGCCCCTCGGATCGCAGCGCTCCCTGATCCACAGCCTCGACCGGCCACCTCGGCAGCCCTTCCTGCTCTATCTGTCCGGGATCGCGACCGGACCGCCGACCGGGGTCACGGAGGACGTCGACGAACTGACGCGGGAGCTGCAGCGGGTGGTCGGCTCGGACCCGTGGATCGATGCGCTCGGCGCGATGGGAGTCGGCTCGGCGCGGATGTCCAATGGTGAGTGGGACCGGGCGAGGACCGCGCTGGTCACCGCGCTCGCCGGCTTCCGGAGCATCGGCGACCGGTGGGGGTCGATGATCACGTTCGGTGCGATCGGCGAACTCGCGGCCGGGCAGGGTGATCCGGGAGCGGCGAGCGCGTTCCTGGACCAGGCCATGGAGCTGGCCGATGAACTCGGGTCGACCGTCGACGAGGCCGACATGCGGCGTACCCGGGGCGAGATAAGGCTGCGCGCCGGTGACCTCGCCGCGGCGCAGGACGACTTCGCCCGCGCACTGCTCCTCGCGCAGCGCGGTGGCGCGCCGGAGTTCATATCCGGCGCTCGCCTCGGCCTCGCCCAGGTAGCGCGGTCGCGCGGAGATCTCGCCGAGGCCAGGCGGCTGTGCGAGGCGGCGCTGGCCGGCGGGCTCACCGGCTGGTACATCGGCGAGGCCACGCGTTCGGAGATCATCCTCGTCCTCGACCAGATCACCGAGGCGGAGAACGCCGCGGCCCGGGCCGCACCGGGCGGTACGCCGCCGTCAGCCGACGGTGCGTGAGCCGTCAGCGCCGACGCGCACCGTGGGGGCATGACGACATTCGAAGTGGTCGCGGAGGGGCTGGGCAAGCGGTACGGCCCGACCCGCGCGCTCGACGATTTTGACCTGACCGTGCCGACCGGCACGGTGTACGGGCTGCTGGGACCGAACGGCGCCGGGAAGACCACCGCCGTGCGGATCCTCGCCACGCTGCTGCGCTTCGATGCCGGCCGGGCCACCGTGGCCGGATTCGACGTGGTGCGTCAGCCGGACGAGGTGCGTGCCCGGATCGGGCTGACCGGGCAGTACGCCGCGGTCGACGAGACCCTCAGCGGCCGGCAGAACCTGGAGCTGTTCGGCCGGCTGTTCAAACTCGGCCGCCGCGCGGCCCGCCAGCGCGCCGGTGAACTGCTGGAACGGTTCGGGCTCGACGAGGCGGCGAGCCGGTCCGCGGGTGAGTATTCGGGTGGGATGCGCCGCCGGCTGGACCTCGCCGCCTGCCTGATCCGCCCGCCGCACGTGCTCTTCCTCGACGAGCCGACCACCGGCCTGGACCCGCGCAGCCGCAACCAGGTGTGGGACATCGTCCGAGCCCTGGTGGCGGACGGGGCCACGGTGTTGCGGACCACGCAGTACCTGGAAGAGGCCGATCAGCTCGCCAACCGGATCGCGGTGATCGACGCCGGGCGGGTGGCGGCCGAGGGCACGCCGGACGAGCTGAAGTCGATGACCGGCGGTGACCGGATCGAGGTGGTCGTGCGCGACGCGGCCGACCTGACCCGGGCCGTCGGGATCGTCGCACGGATCTGTGCCACGGAGCCCGAGCATGATCCGGAGATCCGGCGACTCAGCGCGCCCGTGGCCGACCGGGTCGCCGGGTTGGTCGACGTGGTGCGGGCGGTGGACGACGCGGGAATCGCGGTCGAGGACATCGGCCTGCGCCGCGCGACGCTGGACGAGGCGTTCCTGCACCTGACCGGACGCCGTCCCGACGAGGCCGGCGAGCCCGTCGACGCCGGACGAAAGGCGGACGCGGCATGACGACCGCAGCCCGATCCCGCGGGACGACGACCGCCCCAGCCCCGCCGGTGTCCGCGCGGACACCGCTGGCGCGGGTACGCTCCGCAATTGCCGACGGCTGGACGATGACCAGGCGGAACATGACCCACGTGATCCGCGCGCCGGAGGAGCTGATCCTCTACTTCTCGCTGCCGATCATGTTCGTGCTGGTCTTCGGATACGTGTTCGGCAGCGGCATGCAGGTGCCAGGTGGCGGCAACTATCGCGAGTTCCTGTTGCCCGGGGTCTTCGTGATGACGATGCTGTACGGCCTTGGCGCCACCGCGACCGGCGTGGCGTTCGACCTCAGCCGGGGTGTTGTCGACCGGTTCAGGTCGATGCCGATGGCGCGTTCCGCCCTGATGACCGGCCGCAGTGCCGCGGATCTGCTGCGCGCCCTGCTGGAGATGTCCACCCTGCTGGTCTGTGGCCTGCTCGTCGGCTGGCAGTGGCGTGACGGCGCGGGCAGAGCGTTGCTCGCCGTCGGGCTCCTCCTGTTGCTGCGAGTCGCGATCACCTGGATCGGGATCTACCTGGCGCTGCTGGTCCGCAACCCGGACACGGTCGGGGTGATCGTCTTCCCAGCGGCTTTTCCGCTCACCGCGATCTCCAACGTCTTCGTGTCGCCCGAGTTGATGCCGCGGTGGATCGGTGCGATCTCGGAGTGGAACCCGCTGTCCGCAACCGTCGCTGCGATCCGCCAACTGTTCGGCAATCCGGGCATAGGTGGCGACTCGTGGCCGGCAGAGCACGCGATGCTGTTGGCGGTGGTGTGGCCGGTGCTCCTGATCGCGACGTTCGCTCCGCTGGCGGTGCGCCGCTACCAACGACTGAGCCGCTGACTCCTGGCCTCCGGTGGCCTCGACGTCCGCCGGAGACAGCACCGCGTGGGAGGAACTGCGGCGGCTCCCGGCCAGGCCCCGGGCCAACAGGTAGTTGATCGGTGCGTGCCCTTGAGGATGACAACATCGGCCCCTGCCGGGTCGACCTACCCTCCTTTGGCCCCTATGGAGCTGCCCCGTCTGCGCTCCCGCTCCGTCGCTAGCACAAACGGGGCAGCTCCATAGGGGCCGCCCGGCATGTCCCCCCACCAAGCTGGCGGGCATTCGCCGAACCACCCAGTGTGGGGGACGGCATGAACGGCATGAACGGCATGGGCGACATGGACGGCGTGGGCGGCGACATGGACGGCGTGGGCGACATGGACGGCGTGGGCGGCGTGGCGGCGACTTTCGGGGCATTCGCGGGAGCTGTGGGATAGCTGAGGTCCGGCGAGACCGAGGCCCCATCCCGCATGCCGCACACCACGAACAGAAGCGCCTTTTTCGGTGCCAAGCCGGGGCTGCGACTGACCGCACGGGAGATCTTGGAAGGAAGTGGCCCCCGGGAGGGCCGTTTCCTTCCAAGATCTCCGGTCATCCTAAGATGCGGAACGGAGTTCCTGGGATGTGGAGTTAGTTCGGGTGGGAACCGCAGGGTTGGGGGCGGGGGCCAGCGCGGCGGGACGGGGCTTCTGTGGGACGGGAGCGGCGGCGGGACAGGGTGGCCGACTACGCGGCGAGGGCCGCGCCGGAGACATCCGCGTACTGGCTTCGATATGCGCGGTACCGGACACTCCGCGACTCTGCCGGGCCTGGACTTCACCCCGCCCGCGCACGAGACCGGGGTACGGGTTGACGGTGGGCCGGCCGCCCAATGGCCGACTTGTTCAGCCACTGCAACCCGGCGAACATGACGAACTGGGACCGCCGGGCAACCGCGTCCCCATGCCCGTCGAGCTGGTAGCCGTCCGCCCAGAGCCACCCGTCGTACGTGGGCCAGTCGTGAACCCGAATGACGCGGAACACGATCGGCTTCACGAACATGCCCAGGTGCTGGTGGGCGCCAGGGCCGGTCGATCGCGCCGCCGACAGCGGCCGGAAGCCGGGCCGGAGAAGTGGCGCTGCCGGGGATCGGCTAGCCGGCGGTGGGCAGCAGGCTCCAGGCGATGCCGTCGAGGATGTCATGCTCCGAGGCCACCACCGAGGGCATCCCGGCGCGCTCCATGATCACGCGCAGCACCAGGGCGCCCGCGCCGATCACGTCGGCCCGCCCCGGGTGCATCACCGGGGTGGCGAGCCGCTGCTCGCGGGTCTTGCCGAGCAGGTCGGCGGTCACCCGCGCCACCGCGTCGTACGACACCCGGGCGTGGTGGATGCGCTCCGGCTCGTACTCGGTCAGGCCCTCGGCGAGGGCCACGACGGTGGTGACCGAGCCGGCGAGCCCGACCAGGGTGGCGGCCTGCCGCCCCGGCACGGCCTCCAGCGCGCGGTCCACGGCGGCCGTGATGTCGGCCTGCGCGGCGGCGATCTCGTCCGGGCCGGGCGGGTCGCCGTGCAGGTGCCGCTCGGTCATCCGGACGCAGCCGATGTCCACCGAGATCGCCGCCTCGACGCCGCCGGAGCGGGTGCCGACCACGAACTCTGTGGACCCGCCGCCGATGTCGACGACCAGGTACGGCGGCCGGGCGTCGGCGGGCAGGCCGCGCACCGCGCCGGTGAAGGAGAGCCGCGCCTCCTCGTCGCCGGTGACCACCTCGGGGGCCACGCCGAGGGTCCGCTCCACCATGGCCCGGAAGTCCCCGGCGTTGGAGGCGTCCCGGGACGCCGAGGTGGCGCACATCCGCACCCGCTCCGCGCCCAGCTTCTCGATCTCGCTGGCGTAGGACGCCAGCGCGACCCGGGTCCGCTCGATCGCCTCGGGCGCGAGGCGGCCCGTCCGGTCGACGCCCTGGCCGAGCCGGACGATCTCCATCCGGCGGCTCAGGTCGACCAGCGGCGCCTCCGGCCCGGCGGACGGGTCGGGCAGGTCGGCGACCAGCAGTCGGATCGAGTTGGTCCCGCAGTCGATGGAGGCCACACGCGTCGTCACGGCAGCAACCCTACGGCAGCCGTCCCGCCCCGGCCGGCTCAGCCGTCCGCCCCGCCGCCGGACGGGCGCTCGATGATCGACGGCGACCCGCGAGGCGGAGCAGGTCCGGCAGCCACAGGAGCACGCCGGCGAGCAGCAGCGCCGACAGCAGCGGCAGCCGCCACCACCAGCGCACCGTGGCCGGGGGCGGGGCCGGCGGGTCGGCCACCCACGGGCGGGCGGTCTTCGACCAGGCCAGGAAGGCGTCGCCGACCGGGAGGACGCCGAGGGCGTACCGGCGGGTCCACGGGGTGTCGACGGGCAGGCCCACCAGGTCGCCGTAGTTGGCCAGCGCCCCGGCGAGCGCGGCGTCGCCCTGGGACTGGGCCGCGCCGAGGGTGACCACGGTGGCCGACAGGCTCACCCCGAGCAGCAGCGGCCCGGAGTCCACGTCGCCCGGCCCGTCCATGCCGTGCGGGTACTCGCGCACGGCCGGGCCGAGCCCGAGCGGCGTGGCCACGAACCGCTCCCGGAAGCGCAGGTACTGCTCGCGGGCGAACGCCGGGTCGACGTCGACCAGGAAGCGCTGGATGATGCTCTGCGACGTGGCCCGGGCCACCTCGGCCGGGGCACCGGAGGTCAACTCCACCCGGTGCGGCAGCAGCCCGGTCCCCGGGTCGAGGCGCTGTCGCACCCCGTCCAGCCAGCGCGTCACGGTGCCGGCGAAGCGGGGCGGGAGCAGCGCGTCGTGCAGCCGCAGCGAGGCGATCGCCACCGTCGAATCCACCGGCCACGCCTGCCCCGGGTACGCGGCCAGGTACGGCGAGGCGGACCCGTCGAACGCCGCCCCGACGGCCGCCGACGCCTCGGCGAACCGGGCCACCTCGGCCGGGTCGCGCCGGTCCGCCGGTTGCAGGGCGAGCACGCCGCCGCGCAGCCAGTTCGTCCAGCCCTGCCAGAAGATCCCGTACGCGGGGGTCAGGCCGGGGTCGAACGGTGCGGTGCCGTCCGGCGACTCCAGTCGGGCCAGGGCCCACCGGGCCTCGCGCAGGGCCGACTCCCGCAGGCCGGCCGGCTCGCGCAGGCCCAGCTCGACCCGGGCCAGCCCGTACAGGGCGTGGGCGAAGAACCACCCCTCCGGGAAGAGAGCCTGGGCGTCGGAGCCCGCGCCGTCGTCGAGCGCGGCGCGCAGGAAGGCGAGCTGTCGGGCCACCCCCGGCGGCTCGCCTTCCGGGCCGGCGGTGGCCGGCGCGACGAGGCGTACCACCCCGAGCAGGGCGGCGGCGCTCAGCAGCACCGCGCAGACCCGACGAACGACGCTCACCAGGACAGCATGACCGGGGTGATCAAGGGCTTAGAGGCGCAGCAGCATCCGGGTGTTGCCGAGGGTGTTGGGCTTGACCCGCTCCAGGTTCAGGAACTCCGCGACGCCCTCGTCGTACGAGCGCAGCAGCTGCTCGTAGACCGGCTGCGGCACCGGCGCGCCGTCGATCTCGGCGAAGCCGAACGAAGCGAAGAACCGGGTCTCGAAGGTGAGCACGAAGATCCGGGCCACCCCGATCTCCCGGGCCGCGTCGATCAGCTCGCCGACGATCCGGTGGCCGAGCTGCCGGCCCCGGTACGCCGGGTCCACGGCGACCGTGCGGATCTCGGCCAGGTCCTCCCACATCACGTGCAGCGCACCGCAGCCGACCACCGCGCCGTCGCCGTCGGCCACCACCCGGAACTCCTGCACGTCCTCGTACAGGGTGACGGTGGCCTTGCTGAGCAGCCGCCGGCCGTCGGTGTAGGTGTCCACCAGCCGCCGGATGCCCCGCACGTCGGAGGTGCGGGCACGGCGCACCACGAGTTCGTCGGACGCCGGCGTGGTCACTCGTCCGCCGGCACGTCCACGCAGGGGCCGGCGGCCCACCACTTCTCCACCAGCGCCAACGTCTCGTCGCCGAGCGGGTTGACCCCCGGGCCCGCGCCGAGGGCATGGCCGAGGTGCACGTGCAGGCACTTCACCCGGCCGGGCATACCGCCGGCCGAGATGCCGGCGATCTCCGGCACCTCGCCGATCGCGGCCCGGCGGGCCAGGTAGTCCTCGTGCGCCGCCCGGTACCGGGCGGCCAGCTCCGGGTCGGTGGCCAGCCGCTCGGCCATCTCCTTCATCAGCCCGGCCGACTCCAGCCGGCTGCACGCGGAGGTCGCCCGGGGGCAGGTCAGGTAGAACAGCGTCGGGAAGGGCGTCCCGTCCGTCAGGCGCGGGGTCGTCTCCACCACGTCGGGCAGGCCGCAGGGGCAGCGGTGGGCCACCGCCCGGGTGCCGCGCGGGGTGCGTCCGAGCTGGGCGGCCACCGCGGCCAGGTCGCGCTCGGTGGCCGGTTCCCGCTCCGGCGGGGGTACGGAGTCCGCCGCCGGGTGCTGCGGGGGTACGACAGTCACGGTGCCCATCTTTCGTCGGTGCTCTGGTGGTGCTGCGCTCACTGGCCGGGACGGTCGGCGTTCGCGGCCCGCACGCTCGACCACAGGGTGTCGTACCAGGGGTCGGGGGTCTGCGGCCGGGCGGGGGCCTTCCCGCCGCTCGCGTCCCGGGCCGCGCCGGCCGGGTCGTTGAGCACGATGACCGGGACCTCGCCGGGGTAGACCATGTAGAACCGCTCCCGGGCCTGGATGCGGATGTACTCCTTGTCCTGCCACTTGGCCGCCTCGACGGAGCGCTCGGCGATCAACTGCCGCTGGGCGGCCTGGGACGCCTCCATCCGCTCGATGTCCGCCTGCTGGTCCAGGTAGACCCGGACCGGGTAGGTGTAGGCGAGGGCGAGCGCGATCAGCACCGCGAAGAGCACGGTGGCCCGCCCGGTGAAGCGTCGGGGGTGGGGCGCGGAGAGCCGCTTCACGCTGCCGCCGGCCGCCGTGCGCCGGGCTGCGGCGGGACGGTTCGCGGAACGAACCTGGTCGGCGGCGCGGGCCGAGCCGGGCGACCGGCCGGCGGTGCGCGCCTCCGCGCGGACGCCGTCGCGGACCGACGCCCGGGCGCGGGCCCCGCCCGGTCGGCCGGTGCTACCCGGCCGGCGGGCGGGACGCTGACCACCCGGTGTGCGGCGCTGCTGCATCGTCACACCCCTCCCCCGAGGCTAACTGGGCGTTCTCAGGCGGAACGGTAACGCGGGAACGCGCCCGCCCCGGCGTACCGCGCCGCGTCGGACAGCTCCTCCTCGATCCGCAGGAGCTGGTTGTACTTGGCCACCCGGTCGGAGCGGGCCGGGGCACCGGTCTTGATCTGACCGCAGCCGGTGGCCACCGCCAGGTCGGCGATGGTGGTGTCCTCGGTCTCGCCGGAACGGTGGCTCATCATGCACTTGAAGCCGGCCCGGTGGGCCAGCTCGACCGCGTCGAGGGTCTCGGTGAGCGAGCCGATCTGGTTCACCTTCACCAGCACGGCGTTGGCGGACCGCTCCGCGATGCCCCGGGCGATGCGCTGCGGGTTGGTCACGAACAGGTCGTCGCCGACGATCTGGATGCGGTCGCCCAGGGCAGCCGTCAGGGTGGCCCAGCCGCTCCAGTCGTCCTCGGCCAGCGGGTCCTCGATGGAGACGATCGGGTAGTCACCCGCGAGCTTGGTGTAGTAGTTGCTCATCTCCTCGGCGGACTTGGCCGCGCCCTCGAAGGTGTACGTGCCGTTGTCGAAGAACTCGGTGGCGGCCACGTCGAGGGCGAAGACGATGTCGGTGCCGAGCCGGTAACCGGCCTTCTCGACCGCCTCGGCGATCAGGTCCAGCGCGGCGGCGTTGGTGGGCAGGTTCGGGGCGAAGCCGCCCTCGTCGCCGAGCCCGGTGGAGAGGTCCTTCTTCTTCAGCACGGACTTCAGCGCGTGGTAGACCTCCGCGCCGGAGCGCAGCGCCTCGCGGAAGCTGGGCGCGCCGATCGGCGCGATCATGAACTCCTGGATGTCGACGTTGGAGTCCGCGTGCGCCCCGCCGTTGAGGATGTTCATCATCGGCACCGGGAGCAGGTGCGCGTTCGGGCCGCCCAGGTAGCGGAAGAGGCTCAGCTCGGCGCTGCCGGCCGCCGCCTTGGCCACGGCCAGCGAGACGCCCAGGATGGCGTTCGCGCCCAGCTCGCCCTTGTTGTCGGAGCCGTCGAGGTCCAGCATCTTCTGGTCGATCAGCCGCTGCTCGCTGGCCTCGTACCCGATGAGCTGGTCGACGATCCGGTCCTCGATGTTCGAGACCGCCTTCTCGACGCCCTTGCCCTGGTAGCGGTCGGCGTCACCGTCGCGCAGCTCGACCGCCTCGAACGCGCCGGTGGAGGCGCCGGACGGCACCGCGGCGCGGGCGATCGTGCCGTCGTCGAGCCCGACCTCGACCTCGACCGTCGGGTTGCCCCGCGAGTCGAGAATCTCCCGGGCGACGATTCCCTCGATGGTTGCCACTGAGTCGCTCCTCGTATGTGTGGTTCCGGTCCGGTATGGGCCGCGACGGTGCGGCTGGGGCAGGTGTTGAACGCAGCGTATCGGGCGGGGGCTCGGCGCCCCGCGTCGCCCGGCGCACCGGCCCCGGGGGTGGACGTCGGACATTCCCGGATTCTCGGCCCTCAACCGGCAACCGGTTTGCGCGACGTGGACCGGTCGACAAGGCTGGTCGCCATGCCCGCCGTCTCGACCACGCTCCGCGCGCTCGCCCTGTCGGCCATCGCGTCACTATCCGTGACCGGCTGTCAGGCCCTGGACGACGCCGGCCGGGCGTTCGGGCGATCGGACCTGGTCAACGACATCGCCGCCCGGCTGGACCGGGCGTTGGAGCTGACCTACGCGGCCGACTACCAGATCTCCGGCGGCCAGGCCACCTCCATCGCCCAGACCCAGGACCCGGCCCGCTCGGTGTACGCCTGGCCGGGTGGGAGGCTGACCGTCGCCGCCGAGGCCACCACCCGGTGCGAGACCGGCACCGGCCGGACCGTGTGTACCCTGCTCGCCCCTCCCGTGACCACCGCGAAGCCCTCGGTGGTCCTGTTCACCGAGGCCGAGCAGCGCGGTCTGGTCACCCCGCCGGTGGTGGTGGGGCTGCTCGCCGAGGCCGCGCTCGACCCGGAGGCGGTCGTCGCCCAGAGCGGCACCACCCTCGCCGGGCACCAAGCGACCTGCGTCAACGTGCAGCGGTCGGCCGGCGACTTCACCGCCTGCGTGACCACGGAGGGCGTGCTCGGCAGCTTCACCGGCGAGCTCGACGGCCGGCCGACGGAGCTGGCCCTGACCCGCTACAGCGACACGGTCGACGGGGCGAGCTTCGAACTGCCGACCGGGGCCGTCGTCGTCGACCGCCGCTCCGCCGGCTCGTGACCACCCCGCCGACGCCCCGCCGGGGCGGGTTCGTGCCGGGGGCCGACCGGGCCGGGCCGCCGCAGCCCGGGGACCTCGCCCTGGCGGTCGCCGGACGGAAGCTGCTGACCGGCCCCGGCGGCCGGTTCCCCCGGGTGGCCGAGCTGCCCGCCGACAGCGCCTGGGTTCCGCTGGGCACCCTCGACGAGGTGCCCGCCTGGGGCGTCGAACTGGCCGACGAGCAGGCCCTCCCGGGCCGCTGGCACAGCTGGCGGACGCTGGCCGCCGAGCTGCCCGCCCCCCTGGCCGACCTGGCCGGCCGGGCGCTGGCCGTGCTCACCTGGCGGCGCACCCACCGATGGTGCGGGGCGTGCCGGGCCGAACTGGCCGACGTGCCGGGCGAGCAGTCCCGGCGGTGCCCCGACTGCGACCTGTACGTGCCGATGCAGCTCTCCGCCGCCGTGCTGGTGGCGATCACCCGGCCCGGGCCGGCCGGCAGCCCCGACGAGCTGCTGCTGGTGCGGCACGCGGACGGACCGCCGGAGCTGTGGGCGCTGGTCGCCGGGTACGTGGAAGCCGGCGAGTCGCTGGAGGCGGCGGCCCGCCGGGAGGTCGGCGAGGAGGTCGGGCTGACCCTCGGCGTGATCTCCTACTTCGGCAGCCAGCCCTGGGCGGTGTCCGGGCCGGGGGTACTGCTGGCCGGCTTCACCGCCGCCGCCGCCGACCCGGCCGTCGAGCCGGTCGTCGACGGGAAGGAACTGGTGGAGGCCCGCTGGTTCCCGCTCGACGCGCTGCCGGCTGAGCTGCCCTCGGCGTACTCGATCTCCCGGTGGCTGGTCGACCACGTCGCCGCCCGCCCGACGGGCTGACCGACCGCGGAGGGGGTCCTCCGGCCCTGACCGGCAGGGCCCTGCGGTGGCCCCCGGCGGGCATCGGGGTACCCGAATGATAGGGGTCACCTCACGGCGGTGTTCCCGGCATCATCGGTGCCCCGGGGGCAACAGCCCGGTCAACGGGCCGTCGGCGTCGGCCGGAACCTCCCCGGACCTCTCCCACGACGCGCACCCCTCCCACGAAAGGACCACCGTGTCCACTCGTCGTCAACTGCTGCGCCTCGGTGCGGCATCGGGCATCGTCGGCGCAACCGGTGGCCTGGTGAGCCTCGCCGGACGTGTCGGCGCGGCTCCCGCCACGGCGGCCCCCGCCACGTCGGCGGCCCCGGCCGTGACCCCGTTCACCGTTCCGCTCACCGTGCCGCAGACCCTGCGGCCGGTGCTGCGGACCGCCACCACCGACTACTACTCGGTCACCATGCACCGCCGGCGGTTGGAGATCCTGCCGGGCTCCCGCACGGAGGTGTACACGTACAACGGCGACCTGCCCGGCCCGACGATCCGTGCCACGTCGGGCCGGCGGGTGGTGGTGCGGCAGCGCAACCGGCTGAACATGCCGACCGCGGTGCACCTGCACGGCGGCGCCACCGCGCCCGGTGACGACGGCTCTGGTGACGCCACGATCCCGCCCGGCGGGGAGCGGACCTACACCTACCCCAACCGGCAGCCGCACGCCACGTTGTGGATGCACGACCACACCCACCACATGGAGGCCGAACACCTCTACCGCGGCCTGTCCAGCCTCTACCTGCTCAGCGACCGCACCGAGGCGGCGCTTCCGCTGCCCCGCGGCGCGTTCGACGTCCCGCTGGTGCTGCGCGACGCGCACCTGGACGCCGACGCCCAGCTCGTCTGGACGATGGACGACGCCGACAACCGGACCACCCTCCTGGTCAACGGTCGGCCCTGGCCTCGTTTCCAGGTGCAGGCCCGCCGCTACCGCTTCCGCCTGGTCAACTCCAGCAACCTGCGGTTCTTCCTGCTGCGGCTCGCGGACGGCGGGGAGATGACCGTGATCGGCTCCGACGGTGGCCTGCTGGAGGCACCGGTCACCACGCCGTACCTGCTGCTGTCGCCGGGCGAACGGCTGGAAGTGGTGGTCGACTTCGCGCGCTACCAGCCCGGCACGTCGGTGGTGTTGCAGAACCTGATGGGGCCCGGCCCGGCCGAGCAGGTCGGCCAGGTGATGCGCTTCGACGTCGTACGCGCCACGGCGCCGGACCGCAGCTCGGTGCCGCAGCGGCTGCGCACCCTGCCGCCACTGCCCACGCCGACCGTGCGGCGCAACATCGAGCTGCGGATGGACGAGCCCGGCACCGGGCACCAGGCGTACATCGACGGGAAGGTCTTCGACCCGGCCCGGATCGACACCACCGTCGCCTGGGGCAGCACTGAGGAGTGGACGGTGACGAATGCCAACGCCCTCATGCCGCACAACTTCCACATGCACCTGGTGCAGTTCCGGGTGCTCGACCGGGGCAACGCCCCGGCCGATCCCACCGAGGCCGGCCTGAAGGACACCGTGCTCCTCTGGCCCGGTCAGACCGTACGGCTCCAGGCCACGTTCGACACCTGGCGCGGCGTCTACCCGTACCACTGCCACATGGTCGACCACAGCGCGATGGGGATGATGGCCCAGCTCAGAATCGTCTGATCCGGCCGGTGTGGGTTCCCCTGCCGACGGTCGGTCGTCGGCAGGGGAACCCTCGGTCACACGCCGAGCAGGGTGCGCAGGTGGCGCGGGGGCGGGCAGTCGTGGGCGAGCATCGCGTCGTGCCACCCGCGCACCGACACCCCGTCGGGGCGCAGCGCGGCGATCTCCGCGATCTCGCTGTACCCGACGAAGTAGGTGGAGAGCTGGGTGGAGGTGAGCAGCGCCCGCCGCCACTTGCCGGCCGCCTCGCCCTCCTCCTGGAAGCCCCGGCCAATCATCAGCGCCATCGCCTCGGCCTCGGGCAGGTCGTCGCAGTGCACGAGCTGGTCGAGCAGCGCGTTGATGGTCATCCGGAGCTGCATCTTGAGCTGTTGCAGCCGCACCGGCAGGCCGCCAAAGCCGAGGCCGGCCATCAGCTCCTCGGTGTAGACCGCCCAGCCCTCGATGAACGTCCCGGACTCGGCGAGCGCCCGGACCCGGGTGCGGCCGTCGTACCGGCGGGCGTGGGCGAGCTGGAGGAAGTGCCCCGGCATCGCCTCGTGCACGGTCAGGTTGCGGATCATGTGGTCGTTGTACTCCCGGTAGAACGACTCGACCCGCGCCGCCGGCCAGTCCGCCGGGGTGGGCGCGATGCAGTAGAACGTCGGCACGTCCGCCGTCTCCAGCGGGCCGGGCGAGTCGCAGTACGCCACCGCCACGCCCCGGGCGAACTGGGGCATCTCCTGGATCACGCACGGGTCGTCGACCAGGGTGACCAGGTCGCGGGCGCGGACGAAGTCGGTCGCCTCGTCGAGGGTGACCGAGGCCAGGTCGACGATGGTGTGGTCGTCGGGGTGCTCGGCGGCCAGCAGGTCCAGCGCCCGGCGTACCGCCCCGTCGTCGCCCGCGCCGCCGACCAGCTCGACGGCCGCCTCGCGGATCTCGGCGGTGACCCGGTCCAGGTTGGCCCAGGCTCGGCGCTGCACCTCGGCGGCGCCCAGCTCCGTGTCGAGGGTGTGCCAGAGCCGGGCCTCCCAGCGCCGCCGGCCGAGCCGGGGGTCGCGCCCCGGGCCGGCGTCGGCCGCCAGGCCAATGCGCAGCCAGGCCACGAACTCCTCCAGCGCCGCGATCGCCGCGATCGCCGCCGGCTCCACCCGGTCGTGCAGCGCGGGCACCTCGGCCAGCAGCCGGGGCACCTCGTCGCGGACCAGGGCCGCCGTGCCGGTGAACTGCCCGACCGCCGTCTCGGCGTGCACCCGGGGCATGTCCCGCAGCGTCGCGCGCGCGGTCGCCAGGGCGTCCGGTACGGCCGCGAGCCGGCCGGCCAGGCTGGTCAGCCGCACCTCGGCCGGGGCGTACGGGCGGGCGAGCAGCGCGTGCAGCAGCGGGCCCGGGTTGTACAGCAGCGGATCCCACTCGGGCGCCCGGATCTCGTCGGCCTCGAACAGCTCCCGGTCGACCAGGGCGGTGAGCAGGGCGTGGTCGACCCGCTCCTCGACGTCGAGAGCGTCCGGGTCCAGCTCGGCGAGCGCGTCGGCGGCGTCCCGGAGCATTTCCCGGTCGGCGGCGACGGCAGCGGCGGACAGGTCCGGTAGCCGGTCGTCGCACCGGTGGTCGCCGGCGGACGTGGCGAGGCCGGGCCGGCTCTCCAGCAGGGCGTCGACGATCCGTTCGGCACGGGGTGCGAAGGAGGACATGCGACGACCCTAGCGGGGAGCCGGCACCGGCGTCCGCCGTCGGTGCGGCCTTCCGTGCCGGGCCGAACGCCGCCGTCCAGCCCGGTGGGGCCTGCCGCGCCCGGTCCCGCTCCGGCTCTGTCAGTCGGTGCCGGTGGCCCGTTCGGCGGCGCGGAAGGCGTCCGCGTACGCCAGGGCGGCGCGGCGCAGCGCCGCCTCGGGGTCCAGGCCGGACTCCCGGGCCGCCGCGACCGTGGCCAGCAGGCCCGCGCCGAGCCGCGCCTCCGGGTCGACCTGGGAGTCTGCCAGGGGCACCGGGACGGCCAGGCCGACGCGGGCGGCCCGCTCAAGGATCTTGTTGGCCAGGGCGAGCGCGGGCAGGCTCGGCGCGATCCCGTCCAGCACCGAGTCCCGGGCCTTCTCGGCCCGCTTGATCCGCTCCCAGTTGGCGGTGATCTCGTCCAGGGTGGTGGCCCGGTCGTCGGCGAAGACGTGCGGGTTGCGCCGGACCATCTTGTCCACCAGGCCGCCGGCCACGTCGTCGACGTTCCACCGCTCGCCCTCGGGCAGTTCCTCGGCCAGCCGGGCGTGCAGCAGCACCTGGAGCAGCACGTCGCCCAGCTCCTCGCGGAGCGCGTCGGTGTCGTCTGCGCCGATCGCGTCGTACGCCTCGTAGCACTCCTCGATCAGGAAGCCGGCGAGGCTGCGGTGGGTCTGCGCCCGCTTCCACGGGTCACCGCCGGGCGAGGCCAGCCGGTCCATCACCTCGACGGCGTCGAGCAGCCGGGCCCCGGGCGGGTCCCACGAGCCGTACATCAGTTCCAGCTCGGCCAGGCCCGGCTCCCGGGCCAGCCGCAGCCCGAGTTCCCGGGCCAGCGTCTCGTCGCCCACCGGGCCGGCCAACCAGACCACCGCGCCGTGCGCCGCCGCCGCCTCCAGCAGCGCCTGCGTCGCCGGGCCGTCCGGCACGGTCACCGTGCCGCCCGCCGCCCGCACCGCGGCGGTCAGCTCGCTCTCCGCCCCGGCCAGCACCGGGTTGCCGCGTACGGCGTCCCAGGCGGCGGCGGTCAGCAGCCCGACCGGGAGCCGGGGCGAGGTGACCAGCAGGACGATCCGGGCCGTCATACCCCGGGGGTCGCCGGGGCAGCCGACTCCGTGGCCGGGGCCTCGGGGGTGGAGATGTCGGTGACCGGGCCGTCCTGGCCGATGTACGGCAGCGAGTAGAAGACCAGCGACTGACCGGTGCTGACCACCGACGGCACGCCGATCGGCCGGTACCGGGGGTGGATCGAGGTGCCGGCCTTCTCCGCCTCCTCCTGGAGGGCCGAGCTGAGCGCGGTGGCCCCGCGCACGAAGCTGCCCCCGCCGCCCTCGCCGGTCTCGCCGAACGCCTGCCGGACCTCGGCGACGCTCAGCCCGGACTGGATCGCCCCGGTCTTCTCGATGGCGCCATAGACAGCCATGATCGACTTGTCGCTCACCTCGACCGGGGGCAGCTTCGCGCCCAGCACGGCGGAGATGTCCACCCACTCGCCCCACAGCTTCGCGTACTCGGCGGCGGCCGGGATCCGGAGCTGCTGCTCCAACTGCTCCGGCTTGACCTCGTCGGGCACCTGGAGGCCCTGCGCGGCAACCACCCGCTTGCCCAGATCGATGCTGACCAGCAGGTTCAGCACGTCCTGCCGGGTCACCGAGGTGCGCAGCTGCTCCGGCGACGGGGTGGCCCCGGCCTGCCCGACCTCGGCGCTCACGGCGGCGGCATACATCGCCTGGGCGTTGTCGTAGATCTCGTCCACCCGGTCGACGGAGTACCTCGTGTCGCCGACGTACGCGGCGACGTCCGGCGCGGACTTCCCGCACGCACCGAGGGAGAGGGCACCGAGGGCCGCGACGCTGGCGGCGGCGATGAGACGGCGAGCACGCATGTCCGTCACTCTCTCATGCGTGCCCACCGGCCATGACGCCGCCCACCGCCCGGCGCTGGTCAGCGCGCGCCGCGCCACGCCCCGTGCTGCGCCCCCGGCCCGGCCCGCCGAGGCCCGCCCCGGCCCGCGAGCCGGCTCACCGGGCGCCGGTCCCGGCCGGCCGGGCCGCGGGGGCCGGATCGCCGAGCACGTCGGAGAGGAGCTGCGCGCACCACTGGAGCAGCGCCTGGTCGCGCAGCGGCTCGCCACCCATCCGGCGGGTGCTCGGCCGGGGCACGCTGACCTGGTCGTTCGCGGACTTGTAGACCGAGTCGGGGTGGTACCGCTTGAGCCGGAGCTGCTTCGAATCGGGCAGCGGCAGCGGGCCGAACCGAAGGTGCTTGCCCTGCATCGAGACGTCGGTGAGGCCGTACCGGCGGACCAGCAGCCGGAACCGGGCCACCGCGACCAGGTTCTGCACCGGGGCGGGCGGCTCGCCGTACCGGTCGGTCATCTCGGCGACCACCTCGCGCAGCCGCTCGTCGTCGCGGGCCTCGGCCAGCTTGCGGTACATCTCCAGGCGCAGCCGCTCCACCGAGACGTAGTCGTGCGGCAGGTGCGCGTCGACCGGGAGATCGATCTTGACGTCGGCCTCCTCCTCGGGACGCTCGCCCTTGAACGTCTGCACCGCCTCGCCGACCATCCGGACGTACAGGTCGAAGCCGACGCCCTCGATGTGGCCGGACTGCTCACCGCCGAGCAGGTTGCCCGCGCCCCGGATCTCCAGGTCCTTCATCGCCACGTACATGCCGGCGCCCAGCTCGGTGTGCTGGGCGATGGTGGCCAGCCGCTCGTGGGCGTGCTCGGTGAGCGGCTTCTCCGGCGGGTAGAGGAAGTACGCGTACGCCCGCTCCCGGCCCCGGCCGACCCGGCCCCGGATCTGGTGCAGCTGGGACAGGCCGAGCAGGTCGGCCCGCTCCACGATCAGGGTGTTGGCGTTCGGGATGTCGATGCCCGACTCCACGATCGTGGTGCAGACCAGGACGTCGAACTCCTTCTCCCAGAAGCCGACCATGACCTTCTCCAGGGCGTCCTCGCCCATCTGGCCGTGCGCCACCGCGACCCGGGCGTCGGGCACCAGCTCGCGGAGCCTCCGCGCCGCCTTGTCGATCGACTCGACCCGGTTGTGCAGGTAGAACACCTGGCCGTCGCGGAGCAGCTCGCGGTGGATGGACGCGGCCACCTGCCGCTCGTCGTACGCCCCCACGAAGGTCAGCACCGGATGCCGCTCCTCCGGCGGGGTGGCGATGGTCGACATCTCCCGGATGCCGGTGATCGCCATCTCCAACGTCCGCGGGATCGGGGTGGCCGACATGCTCAACACGTCGACCGAGGCGCGCAGCGTCTTCAGGTGCTCCTTGTGCTCGACGCCGAAGCGCTGCTCCTCGTCGACGACCACCATGCCGAGGGACTTGAACCGGGTGGCGGTCTGGAGCAGCCGGTGGGTGCCGATCACGATGTCGACGGTGCCGTCGGCGACCATCTCCAGGGTCCGCTCGGACTCCTTCGGCGTCTGGAAGCGCGACAACTGCCGGATCTCGACCGGGAACTGGCCCATCCGCTCGGCGAACGTGTTGTAGTGCTGCTGCACCAGCAGGGTGGTCGGCACGAGCACCGCCACCTGCTTGCCGTCCTGGACCGCCTTGAACGCCGCCCGTACCGCGATCTCGGTCTTGCCGTACCCGACGTCGCCGCAGATCAGCCGGTCCATCGGGACGGTCTGTTCCATGTCCCGCTTGACCTCCTCGATGGCGGCCAACTGGTCGGGCGTCTCCTGCCAGGGGAAGGCGTCCTCCAGCTCCCGCTGCCACGGCGTGTCGGGCCCGAACGCGTGCCCCTTGGACGCCTTCCGCGCGGCGTAGAGCTGGATGAGCTGGGCGGCGATCTCCTTGACCGCCTTGCGGGCCCGGGCCTTGGACTTCTGCCAGTCCGAGCCGCCCATCTTGTGCAGGGTGGGCTGCTCGCCGCCGACGTACCGGGAGAGCTGGTCGAGCTGGTCGGTGGGGACGAACAGCCGGTCGCCGGGCTGGCCGCGCTTGCTCGCGGCGTACTCGATGACCAGGTACTCCCGGGACGCGCCGTTGACGGTGCGCTGCACCAGCTCGACGTACCGGCCGATGCCGTGCTGCTCGTGCACCACGTGGTCGCCGGCCTTCAGCTCCAGCGGGTCGATGGTGTTGCGCCGCCGGCTCGGCATCTTGCGCATGTCCCGGGTCGAGGTGCCCCGGCCGCCGGTGACGTCGTTGCCGGTGAGCAGCGCGAACCGGGACGCCTCGTCGACGAACCCGCTGGTCAGGCCGCCACAGGTGACCAGCACGCCGCCGGGCTCGGGCGCGTGCGGGACCTCCTCGGCGAACCGCGCGCCGAGGCCGGCGTCGCCCAGCACCTCGACGGCCCGCTGGGCGGGGCCGTGGCCCTCGAAGACCAGCGCGACCGACCAGCCCTCCCCGGCCCAGCGCTTGAGGTCGTCGACGAGGCGGGGGGTCTCGCCGTGGTACAGCGGGGCCGGCTGGGCGGCCAGGGTCACCGCGATCGCGTCGTCGGGCGTGACGTCGACCTCGGTCGGCCCGTCCTCCCAGGGCTGCGGAGCCGGGGCAGTGGCGTCCGCCTCCACCAGGCCGAACGGGGCGAGGGTCCACCAGGGCCGGCGCAGGGCGCGGGCGTGCGCCCGTACGTCGGCCAGGGTCTTGAAGGCGGCGGCCCCGAGGTCCACCGGGGCCTGGCCCCCGACGGCGGCGGCGGCCCAGCTCGCCTGGAGGAACTCGTCGGAGGTACGGACCAGGTCGTGCGCCCGGGTGCGGATGCGCTCGGGGTCGCAGAGCAGCACGTGGGTGCCGGCCGGCATGCAGTCCAGCAGCAGCTCCAGCGAGTCCGCGCCGACCAGCGCGGGGGCCAGCGACTCCATCCCCTCGACCGGGATGCCCTCGGCGAGCTTGTCCAGGATCTCGGCCAACTCCGGGTGCTCGGCGGCGAGCGCGGCGGCCCGCTTACGCACGGCCGGGGTGAGCAGCAACTCCCGGCACGGCGGCGCCCAGAGCAGCGGTACGGCCTCGATGGTCCGCTGGTCGGCGACGGCGAAGGTGCGGATCTCCTCCACCTCGTCGCCCCAGAACTCGACCCGGGACGGGTGCTCGTCGGTGGGCGGGAAGACGTCGAGGATGCCACCGCGCACCGCGAACTCACCGCGCTTGGTGACCAGGTCCACCCGGGCGTACGCCATGTCGGTGAGCCGGCGGGCGACGTCCTCCAGATCCGCCTCGTCGCCGACCGCGAGCTGTACGGGCTCAAGGTCACCGAGGCCCTTGAGCTGCGGCTGGAGCAGCGAGCGGACCGGCGCGACGACCACCCGCAGCGGACCGGCGCGCCCATGCGCGTCGGCGGCGTCGGGGTGGGCGAGCCGACGCAGCACCGCCAGCCGCCGGCCGACGGTGTCGGAGCGGGGCGAGAGCCGCTCGTGCGGCAGCGTCTCCCAGGACGGGAAGACGGCGACCTGCTCGGCCTGGAGCAGGCTGCCCAGCGCCGAGGCCAGGTCGTCGGCCTCCCGGCTGGTGGCGGTCACGGCCAGCACGGGCCGCCCCGCGCCCCCGGCGGGCCCTCCCTCCGGCCCTGCACCCAGATTCGGCCTCCCGTCGGGCCCCGCACCCGGGGCCGGCCTCCCGTCGGGTACGGCGGCTCCGGCCGGGTCGGCGGCGACGGCGGCGACGGCGAACGGGCGCAGTGCCGCCGGGGCGGTCAGGTCCAGCCCGTCGACCTGCGCGGCACCGGAGCGCGCCAGGTCACGCGCCCGGGCCAGCCCGGGATCGGCCAGGGCGGCGGCGAAGAGTCCGGTGAGCAATCTGATCACTTCCCAGCGACGCGGTCGTGGCACACGACAGTTCCCCCACGCCCGGCCCGGACGGGGGGTTGACAACACCCCACCCTATCCCCGTCCCCCCACCCCCACCCCCCTCCCGCCCTCCCCACCCACCCACCCCGAGCCCCCGTGGGCGCGCAAATTCACGGAATTAGTGGTGTCAGACCCCTCCCGAGGCCACGAATTCCGTGAATTTGCACGGCCTGGGGGCGTATGGGGTGAGGGCGACGTCCATCTGCCGCAGGCCTACCCGCCCTGCCCCGCCGGGCGGCGCGGCGCGGCCCGGCGCGGCCCGGCACAGGGTGCGGGGCCGCCCGGCACAGGGTGCGGGGCGGGGCGGCACAGGGTGCGGGGCGGGGCGGCACAGGGTGCGGGGCGGGGCGGCACAGGGTGCGGGGCGGGGCGGCACAGGGTGCGGGGCGGGGCGGGGTGCGGGGCGAGGGCGGGGGCGTGCTCGATCCGGGGGGGGAGATAGAGGGCCGGTCGCGAGGGAGGCCGCTGTTTCCGTGATCAAGCGCGATCCTGGCCTTTGCCGGGAACAATCTTGACCGGCGGCTTCGGGGCGTGGTCGAGTCCGAGGCATGACGGGACAGTGGCGGGCGCGGTTCGACGCGGAGGTGACCTTTGCCAATGGCGGGAGCCTGCGGACGGAGGGGTTCCGGCTCGACATTCCGGGGCAGGACATCGGCGACGACGAGTTGGCCGCGCTGTTCGTCCGGCACCTCGGGCTGCTCATGGTGGCCGAGGTGCGGATCCGAGAGAAGCAGGTCGTCGAGGAGCCGCACCGGGGCGGCCGGGGTACCGCCGGCCCGGCACCGGGGGAGCGGCTGCTGCTCGAGCTGAGCCACGTGATCAGCGACGGCATGACCACGCTGCCCGGCTGGCCGACGCCCAGGATCACCGAGTGGCTGACCCGGGAGGCGTCCCGGGCGAACTACGCCCAGGGCACGGAGTTCCAGGTCGGCCGGATCGACATGATCGCCAACACCGGCACGTACCTGGACACGCCCGCGCACCGGTGGGCCAACGGCCCCGATCTCACCGGCGTCCCGCTGGACCGCCTCGCCGACCTGCCGGGAATCGTGGTCCGGGTGCCCGCCGGCACCCGCGCGGTGGACCGCCTGCTGCTCGCCCCGTACGAGGTGGCGGGGCGGGCGGTGCTGCTGGACACCGGCTGGTCCGCGCACTTCGGCACCGACCGGTACGCGTCCCCGGACGCGCCGTATCTGACCGGGGACGGCGCGGCGTGGCTGGTCGAGGCGGGGGTGGCCCTCGTCGGCATCGACTCGATCAACATCGACGACATGAGCCCGGCAGCTCGGGGTGAGCGCCCGGCGCACAGTGGCCTGCTGGCGGCCGGGATCCCGATCGTGGAGCACCTGACCGGTTTGGACGCGCTGCCCCCGACCGGCTTCCGGTTCACCGCCGCGCCGCCGAGGGTGGCCGGGATGGGCACCTTCCCGGTACGCGCGTTCGCCGTCCTCGACGCCTGACCACCACCCGCTTCCGAAATCAGCGACAGATCCCGCACATCGAGGTCTTCCGCCGCGCAGCCACCTCGATGTCACGCATCTTGAGTTGACCTTGCCAATGTCGAGCCGGCCGTCAGGCAGCCCGCATCGCGCCGGAACTGAGACCCGCCAGCAACCGCCGGGAGATGCGGGCGAGCGCACGCGACTGCGCCCGGTCGATCGGCCAGCGCTCGACGTGCTCGCCGGCGGAGAGTTCGAGCAGCAGACCGGACGGCGGGGTGGGTCCGACGTCCATCCGCCACAGGCCGAGTCGCACCTGGAACACCTCGTCGCCGCGGACCGCCGCGTCGATCAGGTGGGACAGGTGCAGCCACCCGACACGGCGCAATCGGCGCCGCGAAGACACCAGGACGGGTGGGGATGGTTCGGTAGGTTGCTCATGGGCCGGGCTCCTTCCCGGTCAAGGCCTGGGGAGCGGAGTGCCACCTCCACCCCGGGCCGCCCTTTGTTCAGTAGGCAGAACCTGCCACGGTTGCCCGCCACAAAGCTAGCACTACCTGTCATGTTAGGCCAGTACCTGAGCGCACTTTTCATTGACGCTTCGCACCAACCGTGATCACATGGCCTTACCTGCCACGGAAGTAAGCCCATGCCTGCGTACACGAAGAAACAACGACTCATCGAGACCCTGACCGAGCGCATCGAGTCGGGCGAGTATCCACCGGGAGCAAAGCTGCCCTCCGGCACGGAACTGTGTGCCGAGTTCAGCGTCTCCCGCCAGGTGGTCCGCTCGGCGATCGACTGGCTCAAGGCTCGCGGGCTGGTCGAGGGCGCCCCGGGCGCCGGGGTGTTCGTGCGGGAGCCCGACGGTCGGTAGCGCACGCTGATCCGGCGCTGCACGGAGTCGACGACGGACTCTCCCCGTACCGGATGATCAACTGTGGGTCGGTGTGGCCGAGATCGACGTCGAAGACGACCACCGCGGCCGGGCAATAGGCGGCGAGCGCCCGGGTCACGGCGGCCCAGCCCGGCACCACGGCCCGGTGCCACGGCCCGGCGAAACGCCCCAAAACGGGATTATCACCCCTAGGCTGGCCACGTGGACGAGGAGCCGGACATCCCGGTGCGCGACTGGCTGCCCCGCGCCGCCGCCCTGCTGGTCGGCACGCTGGCGCTGGCCGCCGCGTTCATCGCCGCGTACGTGGGCGCGCTGCACCAGCCCACGCCCCGCGACCTGCCGGTCGGGGTGGTCGTCGGCGACCAGCACGCCGAGGCCGTCATGGCCGCCGTGCGCGGCCGGACCGACACGATCGAGCCCGTCGAGTACGGCGACGCCGAGGCTGCCGACGACGGGCTGACCGCCCGCGAGGTGTACGCGGTGCTCACCTCCACGCCCGAGGGCGGGCTGCGCCTGGCCACCGCCAGCGCCTCCGCGCCGGCCGCCACCGAGGTGGTCGAGCAGGTGCTCGGCCAGACCGCCCGGCAGGCGAACCTGCCGCTCCAGGTCACCGACGAGGTACCGGTCACTCCGAACGACCCGCGCGGCCTCGTCCCGTTCTACCTCGCGGTCGGCTACGTGCTGGGCGGCTACCTCGCCTCCACCGCCCTGGGCCTGAAGACCGGCACCGCGCCCCGGAGCCTCGCCCGCGCCGGGCTGCGAATCGCCGCCCTCGCCGCGTACGCGGTGGTGCTCGGTGTGGTGGGCGCGCTGATCGTCGGGCCGGGGCTGGACGTGTGGGACCACGACGTGCCGGCGGTCGCCGCGGTCGGGGCGTTGGCCGTCTTCGCCGCCGCGATGGTCGCCGCCGCGGTGCAGGGCTGGCTCGGGCTGCTCGGCACCGGGCTCGTCATCCTGCTGCTGGTGGTGCTCGGCAACCCCGGCTCCGGCGGCGTCTACGCACCGGAGTTCCTGCCCACCTTGCTGCGCGGGATGCACCTCTGGAACGTGCCCGGACTGACCACCGACCTGATCAAGTCGGCGGTCTACTTCGACCGCCGTTCGATGACCTGGCCGGTGGGCGGGCTGGTGCTCTGGGCGGCGCTCGGCGTCGTGGGATTGCTCACGGCCACGCTGGTACGCGGCCGGCGCGGCACCGCCCGCCGGCCGCGTACCACCGCCCCCGCCAGCACGGATACCCGATCCGTGGAGTGAAGGCGGCGACGGCAGCCGGGCATTCCAGGGAAAGGGACGAGCAGGACCCCTTCCTTCCCGATGGGTCGGCGCGGATACGATCCAGGAAGTCGGACAGCGCTGTCCTTCGTTCTCACGTAAGGAGCGCATCGTGACCGACCAGTACGACCACGACGGCCCCGACGCCGCACTGCGGGCCGACATCCGCCGCCTCGGCACGCTGCTCGGGCAGACCCTCGCCCGGCAGGAGGGCCGCCCGCTGCTCGACCTGGTCGAGGAGATCCGCGCCCTGGTCCGCTCCGACGTCCCCACCGCCGCGCAGCGCCTCGGCGGGCTGGACGTGACCACCGGCACCAAGCTGGCCCGGGCCTTCTCCACCTACTTCCACCTGGCCAACATCACCGAGCAGGTGCACCGGGCCCGGGACCTGCGCCGCCGCCGGGCGGTGCAGGGCGGCTGGCTCGACCAGGCGGCCAAGATGATCGCCGAGCGCGGGGTGCCGGCCGAGGAGATCGCAGCGGCGGCCCGCCGGCTCGCGGTCCGGCCGGTGTTCACCGCCCACCCGACCGAGGCCGCCCGCCGGTCGATCCTGTCGAAGCTTCGGGCGATCGCCGACGAGCTGGACGCCGAGACCGCCAACGCGATCCTCTACGGGGCCAGCGACGAGGGGCCGGCGAACCGGCGCCTCGCCGAACTGCTGGACCTGATGTGGCAGACCGACGAGCTGCGGCTGGACCGGCCGGACCCGACCGACGAGGCCCGCAACGCCATCTACTACCTGCGCGACCTGTACGCCGAGGCCGCCCCGCAGGTGCTCGACGACCTCGCCGACACGCTGCGCACCCTCGGGGTGGAGACCGCGCCGACGTCCCGGCCGCTGACCTTCGGCACCTGGATCGGCGGCGACCGGGACGGCAACCCGTTCGTCACCCCGGCGGTCACCCGGGAGGTCCTGCAGATCCAGCACGAGCACGGCATCGCGGCCACCGAGGCGGCGATGGAGCACCTGATCAAGGAGGTGTCCGTCTCCCGCCGGCTGCGCGGGGTGTCGCTGGACCTCTCCGCCAGCCTCGCCGCCGACCTCGACGCGCTGCCCGAGGTGGCGGCCCGGTTCCGCCGGGTCAACGCCGAGGAGCCGTACCGGCTGAAAGCCCGGTGCGTGAAGGCGAAGCTGGCCAACACCCGGGAGCGGCTGCGCCGGGGCACCCCGCACGTGCCGGGCCGGGACTACCGGGGCTCGGCCGGGCTGGTCGCCGACCTGGAGCTGCTGCGCGCCTCGCTGGCCCGCAACTCCGGCAAGCTCACCGCCGTCGGCCACCTCGCCTCCACGATCCGCACGGTGTCCGCGTTCGGGATGCACCTGGCGACCATGGACGTGCGGGAGCACGCCGAGAAGCACCACGAGGTGCTCACCCAGCTCTACGCGGCCGTCGGCGAGGTGTCCGACTACCCGTCGCTGAGCCGCCTCGAGCGGACCAAGCTCCTCGCCGACGAGCTGACCGGCCGCCGGCCGCTGTCGACGCTCGACACCCCGCTGACCGAGAGCGCCCGCAAGACGTTCGACGTGTTCGGCACGATCCGCGAGGCGCAGGACCGGTTCGGCTCCGAGGTCATCGAGTCGTACATCATCTCGATGACCCTCGGCGTGGACGACGTCCTCGCGGCGGTGGTGCTGGCCCGCGAGGCCGGGCTGGTCGACGTGCACAGCGGCCGGGCCCGGATCGGCATCGTGCCGCTGCTGGAGACCCCGGCGGAGCTGGACTCCGGCGGCGAGCTGCTGGACGAGCTGCTGTCGCTGCCCGCGTACCGGGCCCTGGTGGCGGCCCGGGGCGACGTGCAGGAGGTGATGCTGGGCTACTCCGACTCGAACAAGGAGGCCGGCATCACCACCAGCCAGTGGTCGATCCACCGGGCCCAGCGGGCGCTGCGCGACGTGGCCGCCCGGCACGGGGTGCACCTGCGGCTGTTCCACGGCCGGGGCGGCACCGTCGGGCGCGGCGGCGGCCCCACCCACGACGCGATCCTGGCCCAGCCGTACGGCACCCTGGACGGCGCGATCAAGGTGACCGAGCAGGGCGAGGTCATCTCCGACAAGTACACCCTGCCGGCGCTGGCCCGGGAGAACCTGGAGCTGACCGTGGCCGCGGTGCTCCAGGCGACCCTGCTGCACACCGCGCCCCGGCAGCCCGCCGAGATGCTGGAACGCTGGGACGCGTCGATGGACGTGGTCTCCCACGCGGCGTTCCGGTCGTACCGGTCGCTGGTGGAGGACCCGGACCTGCCGGAGTACTTCTGGGCGTCCACCCCGACCGAGCTGCTGGGCGCGTTGAACATCGGCTCCCGCCCGGCGAAGCGGCCCAACACCGGGGCCGGCCTGGCCGGGCTACGGGCCATCCCGTGGGTGTTCGGCTGGACCCAGACCCGGCAGATCGTGCCCGGCTGGTTCGGGGTGGGTTCCGGGCTGGCGGCGGCGCGCGAGGCCGGCCTGGAGGACGTGCTCGCCGAGATGCACCGCAACTGGCACTTCTTCCGCACGTTCCTGTCGAACGTCGAGATGATGCTGACCAAGACCGACCTGAGCATCGCCCGCCGGTACGTCGAGACCCTGGTGCCCAAGAAGCTGCACCCGATCTTCAACAAGATCGAGCAGGAGTACGAGCTGACCAAGCAGGAGGTGCTGGCGATCACCTCCTCGCCGGCCCTGCTGGAGAACTCGCCGGTGCTCCAGCGCACCCTCGCGGTGCGGGACACCTACCTGGAGCCGCTGCACCACCTCCAGGTGGCGCTGCTGCGGCAGTACCGGGACTCGGGCGCGGCCGGCCGGGCCGTGGCCACCGCCCCGGGCGGCCGGCGCGCCCCCAGCGACGGGACGGCCCTGGAGCGGGCCCTGCTGACCACGGTCAACGGCATCGCCGCCGGCATGCGCAACACCGGCTGAGACGCCAGGAAGGTCCCCCGCCGGCGCATCTCCCCCGGCAGGGGACCTTCCTCACGCGCGGTCGGTGTCAGTGGCACGGGCACGGGCACGTCGGGCAGGGCGTGCCCGGCGTCAGAAGTCGCCGCCCCCGAAATCGCCCCCGCCGAAGTCACCTCCGCCGAAGCCCCCGAAATCGCCGCCCCCGCCGAAGTCGCCGCCCTGGTCACCGCCGCCGAAGTCGCCGCCCTGGTCACCGCCGCCGTCGAAGCCCTCCTGGCCGCCGGCCTCGGCGCCGTACCCCGGGTCGGCGAACGCCGGCGAGAAGAGCGCGTCCGCGATCAGCATCCCGCCGAGCACCCCGGCGCCCGCGCCGAGCGCGGTCTTCCACCACGGCGTCGAGTACCAGCCGGCCGGCACCGGCCGCCCCTGCATCCGGCCGCCCGGGTAGTAGTAGGGCGTGGCCCGGCCCGGCTGCGGGCCGGCCCGGAAGGACTGCCCCTGCACGTTGACCTCGCGCTCCCGGGTGAGCTGGCCGGCGCCCTGCGCGGAGGCCAGCGGCGGCAGCTCGGGGCCGGGGTCGATGCCCAGTGCGATCCGGGCCGCCCGGGCGTACGCCAGCCCCTCCAGGGCGGTCTCCCGGGCCAGCCGGAACTGGTGGACCGTGCGGGCCTGCTCGAGCTGGCCGCCCGCCGCGTTGTACCGCTCGCCGGCGTCGACCAGGGCCTGCCGCACCGCCGGGTCGTCGCCGTGCAGGTTCATCACCTGGCCACCGAGGCGTTCGTACCAGCGCTGGGCGTCGGCGCGCGCGTCGGCCAGGCTGCGGGCCGCCCGGGCCGCGCTCTCCCGGCGCCACCAGACGAGACCGCCGACGAGCAGCGCCACCAGGATGACCACGAGCAGAAATTCCATGCTCTCGAACGTACCCGGCGTCGTCACCTCGTACGCGTTTGGCAAGCTCTGACGATGAGCTTCTCGACGCTGGCCGTGGTGGTGTTCTGTTTCACCGCCGGTTGCGCGCTGGGCTGGTTCGCCGCCCGCTCCCGGGCGGCGGCCGACATCGCCCGGCTGGAGGCCACCCTCGCCGCGACCCGGGAGGGCGAGGGGCGGCTGGAGCAGTCGATGCGGGCGCTCAGCTACGAGGCGACCGCCCAGTCCCAGGAGGCGGTGGCCCGGGCGGTCGCGCCGCTGCACGACACCCTCCGGCGCTACGAGTCTCGGGTCGCCGACCTGGAGCACGTCCGGGTCGACGCGTACGCCGAACTGCGCGAGCAGGTCCGCGCGATGAACACCGTCTCCGGCGAGCTGCGTACCGAGACCAAGCAGCTCGTGGCGGCGCTGCGCGCGCCCCAGGTGCGGGGCCGCTGGGGCGAGCACCAGCTCCGCCGGATCGTCGAGGCCGCCGGGATGCTGGAGCACTGCGACTTCAACGAGCAGGTCACCGCCGCCACCGACCACCAGGGGGTACGTCCCGACCTGGTGGTCCGGCTGCACGGCGGGCGCACCGTGGTGGTGGACGCGAAGGCGCCCTTCGACGCGTACCTGACCGCGATGGAGGCGCGCGACGAACGGGGCCGGAACACCCAGCTCGACGCGCACGCGAAGCACCTGCGGGCACACGTCGACGCGCTGGCCGCGAAGTCCTACTGGGCGGCGTTCGACTCGACCCCCGAGTTCGTGGTGCTGTTCGTGCCGGCCGACCCGTTCCTCGACGTGGCGTTGCAGCGCGACCCGACGCTGCTGGAGCACGCGTTCGCCCGCGACGTGGTGCTGGCGACGCCGGCCACCCTGGTGGCGCTGCTGCGTACGGTGGCGTACTCGTGGCGGCAGGAGTCGCTGGCCCGCAACGCGGTCGCGGTGCACTCGCTGGCCCGCGAGCTGTACGGCCGGCTGTCCACCCTTGGCGACCACGTCGGCAAGCTCGGCGCGTCGCTCGGCGGGGCGGTGACGGCGTACAACCGGGCGGTCGGCTCGCTGGAGGCGCGGGTGCTGGTCAGCGCCCGCAAGCTCGCCGAGCTGGGCGTGTCCGACCAGGAGCTGGCCGTTCCCGCGCAGGTCGAGGTGGCCCCCCGCCAGCCGCAGGCGCCGGAGCTGGCGGAGCCGACCTCGGCAGTGGCCGACCGGCCCCGCGCGACGGAGCGCTAGCTGTCGCGGATCGTCACGTTGTTGACGGCTCGAGGAGCTCCGCCTGGTGCGCTGCGGCCCACTGGGCCAGTTGCGCGAGTGGGCCGTTGGCGAACGACTCGCCCAGAGGCGACAGCTGATAGACGACGCCGCGACGCCCGGGCACCCGTTCGTCGTTGCCCCGCCGGGTGATCAGCCCCCGCGCTCGCAGCCGTTGCAGCGCCTGCGTCAGGACCTTGTCGCTGATGCCCGCGATGCGTTCCAACAGGTCGTTGCGCCTCGTGGGGCCGGCGCGCAGTGCCGACAGGACGACGGGATCCCACGCGTGGTTGATCAGTTCGACTGCCGTGCGGACGTGACAGTCCGACACGAATGTCTGGCAGGTCCCGTCGATCATCCTCCCAGTGTCGCAGCGATCTCCTACCAGATGGTAGGAACCGCCGTCTTAGCGTTTCCCAGGTCATCCACAGATCGAGGAGATCACCGTGAACGTAGGAATCCTGGGAACCGGCAACCTCGCCACGACGCTCGGCCGAGCATGGGCGGCGGCTGGCCACGCGGTCGTGGTGACGGGGCGCAGTTCGGAAAACGCCGGCCGGGTCGCCGGCCAGATCGGCGGCGCGGCTGAGGCTGTCGGACCCGCCGATTTCGCGGCACGGGTCGACGTGGTCGTTGTCGCGGTCGCATGGGAGGGCCTGGAGGAGGCGCTCGCCCTCGTCGGCGGGGCCGACGGCTCCCTGAGCGGCATGACGGTGATCGACTGCACCAACGCCGTCGACTACGCCACCGGGCAGCTGAAGCCCACGTCGGGTTCGGCCGCGGAGCTCGTCGCCCGCCTCGCGCGGGGCGCGCACGTGGTGAAGGCACTCCACCTGTTCGCCGGAGCGTCCTGGCCCTACACGGGACCGCAGGACTCGGCACCGGTCGTGGCGATCTGCGGCGACCAGCCCGACGCGCTCGAACGCGCCGCAGCGCTGACCGCTGACCTCGGCGGACGGACTGCGGTGATCGGTGGGCTGACCAGTGCGCGCCAGCTGGAGGAGGCCGCGGGATTCGTCATGCGTGTCGTGGCAGCGGGGTCGAACCCCAGGTTCGCCGTCCCCGATGTGGATCCGGCGTCCCTCAACGCGGGATCGGCCACGGCCGACTGATCTTCGGGGCGAATCGTCCTGGTCCGCGTTGACGTCCAGCGTCACCGGCAGCCCGCCCGCGTCGGGCGGGGACGGGCTGCCGGGTCGTCCCGTTCGGTCGGGTAGGGGTCAGCCGCGGCGGGCGGACTCGACGACGAATGGGATGCCCTGCTGGCAGGTGGTCATCATGTCGGGTTTGGCCTGGCCGGTGACCGTGACCTTCGTGCCGGGTGTGAGCACGTCGGCGGGGCCTCCGATGAGCTGGTGGCCGTCCAGCAGCCGGCAGCCGGGCTCCACCCCGGCCTCGACGGTGCCCGTCAGCGTGGCCGCGCCGGGGCCCGGCGGGCGGCTCGGCCCCTGCGGGGGCTTGGTGGGCGCCGACGGGGGCGGCACGGTGGCGGTCGGGTCTGCCGGGGCCGTCGGTCCGGTGCTGGTCGCGTCGGTCATCGGCGATCCTCCCGAGGGGCTGGGGGCGGGCGTGCCGTCACCGGCCCCCTGGCCGCCGCAGGCGCTCAGCGCGGCGCAGACGACCAGGGCGGCGAGGGCCATCCGAGGAGTCTTCATACTTGTTCGGACGCGCCCGGACGACGATCCGTTCCGACGCCGGGGCCACGGTTCGCCGCCGAGGGCGACGAACCAGCACCGGACCGGACGGGTGAACCGCCGGGCAGGCCCGGCCGTCAGGCGCGACGGCCGCCGGTTGACCGTCGGGCGCCGGACGGCCGTCAGGCCCGGGTGACCGCCGCGGCGGCCTTCATGTCCCGCTTGAGCTCCTGGGGCAGGGAGAAGATCAGCCGCTCGTTGGCGGTCACCACCTCGTCCACGTCGGTGAAGCCCCGCTCGGCGAGGTGCGCCAGCACCTCCTGGACCAACTCGTCGGGGACGCTCGCGCCCGAGGTCAGCCCCACGGTGCGAGCCTCGGTCAGCCAGGCGTCGTCGATCTCGTGCGCGAAGTCGACCAGGTGGCCGGCGCGGGCGCCGGCGTCCAGGGCGACCTCGACCAGCCGGACCGAGTTCGACGAGTTGCGCGAACCGACGACCAGCACCACGTCGCACTCGGGGGCGATCTCCTTGACCACGTGCTGCCGGTTGGAGGTGGCGTAGCAGATGTCGTCGCTGGGCGGCGACTGGAGCAGCGGCAGCCGGGACTTGAGCCGGGCCACGGTCTCCAGGGTCTCGTCGACCGACAGCGTGGTCTGGGAGAGCCAGACCACCTTGCTCGGGTCGCGGACGGTGACCTTGTCGGCGTCGCCCGGGCCGTCGACGAGCTGAATGTGCGCGGGGGCCTCGCCGGCGGTGCCGACGACCTCCTCGTGCCCCTCGTGGCCGATCAGCAGGATGTCGTAGTCCTCGGCCGCGAACCGCTTCGCCTCCTGGTGGACCTTGGTCACCAGCGGGCAGGTCGCGTCGATCGCCTTGAGTGAGCGGACCTTCGCCTGCTCGTAGACCTCGGGGGCGACGCCGTGCGCGGAGAAGATCACGGTGGCGCCCTCCGGCACCTCCTCGTTCTCCTCCACGAAGATCGCGCCCTGGTCCTCCAGCGTGCGCACCACGTGCTTGTTGTGCACGATCTGCTTGCGCACGTAGATCGGGGCGCCGTAGAGCTTCAACGCCTCCTCGACGGTCTGCACCGCCCGGTCGACGCCCGCGCAGTAGCCGCGGGGCTTGGCCAGGAGCACGCGCTTGCCGGTCTGGGGGGTCGCCTGAGCCTCGGTCACCCGCCCATCCTACGTGCCGGCCCCGAGCCGGACGGCCGCTGCGATCCCCGCCACAGCCCCGCCGACCGCCGGGCTGCTCCCCCAGCCGTCGACCGGAGGCCGCGGGATTCGGGCCGCGAGACGCCCCACCGGCGACGCGGGACCCGTGATCGTCAGGGGCGTCCGTAGGGTGAGGGGGTGAGCGCGGGTGAGAGCGGGCGGAGCAGCTCCGAGGAGCCGTGGCCGGTACGGGTGGTCAGCCAGAAGGTGGGGGCGTGGATCGCCCGGCTCGGCTGGGTGTGGGTCGACGGGCAGGTGGCGCAGATCAGCCGGCGGCCCGGGGCCAGCACCGTCTTCCTCACCCTTCGGGACCCGGCGGCCGACCTGAGCCTGACCGTGACCACCAACCGGGACGTGCTCGACGCGGGCGCCCCCGAGCTGCGCGAGGGCGCCCGGGTGGTGCTGCACGCCAAGCCCGAGTTCTACGCGGCCCGGGGCACGCTGAGCCTGCGCGCCGACGAGATCCGCCAGGTGGGGCTCGGCGAGCTGCTGGCCCGGCTGGAGAAGCTGAAGAAGCTGCTGGCCGCCGAAGGGCTGTTCGACCGGGCCCGCAAGCGGCGGCTGCCGTTCCTGCCCGGGCGGGTCGGGTTGATCACCGGCCGCGCCTCCGCCGCCGAGCGGGACGTGCTGACCAACGCCCGTCGGCGCTGGCCGGCCGTGGAGTTCCGCACGGTCAACGTGGCCGTGCAGGGCGCGGGCGCCGTCACCCAGATCGTCGACGCGCTGCGGGTGCTCGACGCCGACCCGACCGTCGACGTGATCGTCATCGCCCGGGGCGGCGGCGGCATCGAGGACCTGCTCCCCTTCTCCGACGAGGCGCTGTGCCGGGCGGTGTTCGCCTGCCGTACGCCGGTGGTCAGCGCGATCGGCCACGAGGCGGACGCCCCGCTGGTCGACTACGTCGCCGACGTGCGGGCCTCCACGCCGACGGACGCGGCCAAGCGGGTGGTGCCCGACCTGGGCGAGGAGCTGCGCCTGATCGGGCAGGCCCGGCACCGGCTGGAACGGGCCGTGCGCAACCTGGTCGACCGGGAGTCGCACCGCCTGGACGGGCTGCGGTCCCGGCCGGTGCTGGCCCGGCCGCAGGTGATGGTGGAGCAGCGGGCCACCGAGGTCGCCGCGCTGCGCCAGCGGGCCGGTCGTTGCCTGGACCACCGCCTCGGCGCGGCCGGGGAGGAGCTGCGGCACACCCTGGCCCGGCTGCGCGCCCTCTCCCCCGCCGCCACCCTCGACCGGGGCTACGCGATCGTCCAGCGGGCCGACGGCCACGTGGTCCGATCGGCCGGCGAGGTGGGCGGGGGCGACCCACTGCGGGTACGCCTCGCCGAAGGCGAGCTGGCCGCGACGGTCGACAGTTGAGCGCGGGGGCGAGCCGGCCACGACGGTTGAGCGCGCAGGGCGAGCCGGCGGAGCGAGCGGCGTGACGCGGCGGCCGACCGGGCTGGCGTGACGCGGCGAGCCGACCGGGCTGGCGTGACGCGGCGAGCCGACCGGGCTGGCCTGACGCGGCGAGCCGACCGGGCGGCTCGGTACGGAACGGCGGAGCGCCCGGCGTGGCGGACGGACGGGGATGTGCTGGGATGGGACCGATGACTGACGAGAAGAACGCCGGGCCGGACGCGCGGCTCAGCTACGAGCAGGCCCGCGCCGAGTTGGCCTCGGTGGTGGAACGGCTGGAGACGGGCGGCACCTCGCTGGAGGAGTCGCTGGCGCTCTGGGAACGCGGCGAGAAGCTGGCCGAGATCTGCCAGCGCTGGCTCGACGGCGCGCGGGCCCGCATCGACGCGGCCCGTCAGCAAGGGCCGGACGCCTGACGGCGGGTGCGGGGCGGCAACGGCCGGCCCCACACCCGCCCGAGCCTCAGCTGAACAGGTTGTACAGCTCGTTGGGAGCCTCGACGACCTGGGCCGCCGGCGGGCGCTGGGCGGCGCTCGCCGCACCGTAGTCGGCGTACGTGATCTTGATGTCCTGCGCCTTGTTCTGGCCGGACGCCGGGATCTGGATGACCAGCTCGCTGAGCCGGCCCTGCGGGTCCAGCTTCGCCGTGAACGGCAGCGAACGGGCCTGCTGGCCGAGCGTCTTGATCAGCTCGGCGTTCAGCGAGCCGGCCTCGGCGGCCTTCGTCACGTCGATCGTGCCCGCGTACGCGCCCTCGCCGGTCTGCCGGACCTCGGTGACGCCCTGGGTGAGCACCTCGCTGCCGGCCGGGTCGACCTTGTCGAAGTCGAAGGCCAGGTTGCGGTTGCCCTTGATCCGGGTCTGGTCGAGGTGCTGGTACTTGCCGAGGTTGAGGTTCTGCACGCCGGGCAGCTTGGCCGCCTGGCCACCGAGGTCGAGCTTGACCCAGCTGTCCGGCTTGAGGTGCACCAGGTCCAGCTTCATCGACACGTCCGAGGAGGCGTCGCCGATGGTCAGCTTCATCTCGGCGCTCTGGCTCGGCTCGTGCACCCGCCCTTCGACGGTGGTGCCGACGCCGGCCATGGTGAACCGGAAGTTTCCGTTGCGGATCTCGTTGGTCGAGTTCAACAGGGCCTGCTTGGCGTCGCCCGTACCGGGCGAGGCGCTCCCCGGGGTGGCGCTGCCGGAAGCCGCGATGCCGGAAACCGTCGGGGACGCGGAGGGCCCCGCCTCTCCGGTTCCGGTGCTGTTGCACGCTGCCAGACCAGGGGTGAGCAGCGTCGCGGCGAAGACCGCTGCGCTGAAGCGACGAATGGTCACGTGAACCTCTCCAAGTGGGTCGTCCGGCCCGCGCAGGGCACCGGAGGCGTCGCGCCGTAGCCCGAGCGCTGGCTCCGACGCACGAGTCCCGTCCGGCTGGCTGCGCCGACGAGGTCGCACACCTTCTGTTCCCTGTCGCCGCCTTCGGCAATCCCTGTCCGGTCCATCCGTCCCGCCGCCCCACGCGGGCGGCCCGCCCTAACGGACGGCGTCGGCGAGCCGGCGCAGCTCGTTCTCCCGGGCGTCGCCGACCACGATCACCGTGCGGTCCGGTTCGAGCAGCACGAGGGCCTGCTCGTTGCCCCGGGCGGTGTACCGCTGCCAGCTGCGCCCACCCAGCTCGGTGGGGCCCTGGGGCTGCCCCTCGGCGGTCAGCTCGGCGGGCAGCAGCTGCTCGGGCGGCACGTTGCTCTGCACGAGCTGTGCGCCCCGCCCCTCCGGGGTCAGGTAGCCGACCCGCAGGCTGGAGCCGCCCTCCACGCTGCGGTAGCTGGCGCTGACCGTCTTCCAGTCGTCGCCGAGCCCGGTGGGCTGGCTCACCGGAAACGCGTTGGCCGCGCGGGCCTGCTCCAGGGCCGGGGCCGGGTCGACGGTGCTCGGCTGGTCGCCCCCGAGGAAGCCCCGGTAGAAGGCGAGCAGCAGGACGATGGGGACCAGCAGCACCAACAGCGAGATCGCCATGTCCTTCGGCGACCGCTCGGACCTGCTCTTCTCTTTGCCGGCTGCCGGTCGGCCCCCGGGCCGACCGGGCGACGCCGACGGCCCGGCCGGGGACGGCGCGGAACGCTCGCCCGGCCCGGCCGGGCGGGTGGACGCCGGCTCGACGAGGGCCGGCTCCCCGGCCGTGGCCGGCGGGGTCGGCTCCGACGGAGCGGGCGACGCAGGGGTCGGCTCGGTGGGGGTGCGCTCGGCGGGCTGTGCGGGATCCACCTCCCCATCCTTCCAGGCCCCGACGAACGAGAAGGGCCCACCACCACCCGCAGCCGGCGCGTTTCCCAGCTGGCCGGGGTGAGCGGGAGTAACGGGGTGGTCCGTTCCACCGACCGGTTGGCGGGAAGGTGGCCACCAGCGCCCCGACCCGGCGATAAGTTGACGATCGTGTGAGGATCAGCGACAAAACTGGCGGCGGCGACGACCGCATGCCGCCGGTCCACCCCGCAACGTCGCGAGGAGGAAGCCGTCATGACGAGCACCAGGACGCGTACCCCCCAGGATCTGGACCGCAATCTCGCCCTCGACCTGGTCCGGGTCACCGAGGCGGCGGCGATGGCCGCCGGCCGGTGGGTCGGCCGGGGCGACAAGGAGGGCGGCGACGGGGCGGCCGTCGACGCCATGCGCAAGCTGATCAACTCGATCCCGATGCGGGGCGTCGTGGTGATCGGCGAGGGCGAGAAGGACAACGCCCCGATGCTCTTCAACGGCGAGGAGGTCGGCGACGGCACCGGCCCCGAGGTGGACGTCGCGGTGGACCCGGTCGACGGGACCACGCTGATGAGCAAGGGCATGCCGAACGCGCTCGCCGTGCTCGCCGTGGCCGAGCGCGGGGCGATGTTCGACCCGAGCGCCGTCTTCTACATGGAGAAGCTGGCCGTCGGCCCGGCCTACGCCGACGTGGTCGACATCAACGCGGGGGTGGCCGACAACCTGCGCCGGATCGCCAAGGTCAAGGGCACCGACATCTCCGAGGTCACCGTCTGCGTGCTGGACCGCCCGCGCCACGACGACCTGGTCACCCAGATCCGCCGCGCTGGGGCCGGCATCCGGTTCATCTCCGACGGCGACATCGCCGGCGCCATCGCCGCCGCCCGCGGCGAGTCGGACGTCGACGTGCTGATGGGCATCGGCGGCACCCCCGAGGGGATCATCGCCGCCTGCGCCCTCAAGTGCATGGGCGGGATGATGCAGGCCAAGCTCTGGCCGAGCGACTCCGCGGAGCGGGAGAAGGCGCTCGCCGCCGGGCACGACCTGGACCGGGTGCTCACCACCGACGAGCTGGTCACCGGCGACAACTGCTTCTTCGTGGCCACCGGGGTCACCTCCGGCGATCTGCTGCGCGGTGTGCGCTACCGGGCCGGCGGGGCGTACACGCAGTCGATCGTGATGCGCTCCAAGAGCGGCACGATCCGGGTGATCGACTCGTACCACCGGCTGGAGAAGCTGGCGCTGTACTCGACGATCGACTTCGACGGTCGTCCGTTGGCCGAGCAGGAGTGACGGTCACCACCACGACCGCGCCGCCGACTTTGACGGCCAGCCGCCGGATCACCGGCGTCGGGCTGGCCGTCGCCTCCGGGTGCACCGTCGCCGTGCAGTCCCGGATCAACGGCGAGCTGGGCGTACGCCTGGCCGACGGGATCGCCGCCGCGGTGGTGTCGTTCGGCCTCGGCCTGCTGGTGCTGCTGGTGCTGGTGCCCGCCACCCCGGCGGGGCGGCGGGGCCTGTCCGCGCTGCGGGCGGCGCTGGCGGACGGGACGCTGCGGCCGTGGCAGTGCCTCGGCGGCGTCTGCGGCGCGTTCCTGGTGGCCAGCCAGGGGCTGACCATCGGCACGCTCGGCGTGGCCGTGTTCACCGTGGCGGTGGTCGCGGGACAGTCCGGAAGCAGCCTGCTGGTCGACCGGGCCGGGATCGGACCGACCGGCCGCCAGGCGGTCACCCCGAACCGCCTGTTCGGCGCGGCGCTGACCGTGCTGGCCGTGCTGCTGGCGGTCGGTGACCGGCTGGGCGACCCGGGCACGCTGAGCCTGGCCGTACTGCCGCTGCTGGCCGGGATCGGCCTCGCCTGGCAGCAGGCGGTGAACGGGCGGGTCACGGCGGCCTCCGGCAGCGCACTGGCCGCCACGCTGGTCAACTTCACCGTCGGCACCGTCGCGCTGCTCGTCACGTTCGCGGTCGGGGTGGCCGTCCGGGGCGGCCCCGCCGGAAGCCTGCCGACCGAGCCGTGGCTCTATCTCGGCGGGCCGATCGGCATCGTCTTCATCGCGATCGCGGCGGCCATCGTGCGCTTCACCGGGGTGTTGCTGCTCGGCCTGGCCACCATCGCCGGCCAGGTCGTCGGTGCCGTCCTGCTCGACCTCGTGCTGCCGACCGCGGCCTCACACCCCGGCGTGGCCACGCTGCTGGGTGCGGCGCTAACCCTGGTCGCGGTGGTGATCGCCGCCCGCACCCCGGCCCGCCACCGATAGGGAGGGCTCCGGCTCAGCGCCGACGGTCACCGACCGGCGTCCGGTCGACGGGCGGGGTGGCGCCGCGCAGGGCCGCGACGGTCTCGGCGAGCGCGCGGTCCAGCGGGGTCGGCGCGAGGCCGAGCGTGGCGGTGGCCGCGGTCGAGTCGAGCAGGTACGGCCGGTCGAACTGGTAGGCGGTCTCCCGCAGCTCCCGGGCGAACGGGTTGACCAGCCCGCCCAGCCAGAGCGCCGGGTACGGCAGCCGGGTGAGTCTCGGGGCGGGGGCGCCGGCCAGGACCGCGGCCCGGGTGGCCAACTCGCGGGCGGAGACCGCGGGCGGGCTGGGCACGTGCCAGGCCCGGCCCCAGGCGCGCCCGTCGGCGGCGACCGCCACCAGGGTACGGGCGACGTCGTCGACGTACGTCCAGGTGTGCGGGGCGTCGAAGTCGACGGGCAGCACCACCCGGCGGCCGGCGAGCACCCCGGGCAGCAGCATCATCGGCAGCGAGGTGGCGCCGGCGCCCAGGTAGTCGGAGCCGCGCACCTCGGTCACCCGGACCCGGCCCGCGCGGTGGGCGGCCAGCGCCTCGGCCCACATCCTGTTGCGGACCCGCCCCTTCGTGCCGGGGGCCGCCGGCGGGGTCGCCTCGGTCATCGGGCCGTCGACCGGTCCGTACCCGTAGAGGTTGCCGACCGTAGCGAGCACCGCGCCGGCGCGCTCGGCGGCCGTGAGCAGCGCGGCGGCCAGCGGCGGCCAGTCGATCGGCCAGCGGTGGTACGCCGGGTTGGCGCAGTTGTAGAGGGCGACCGCGCCCTCGGCAAGGGCGGCGAGCCGGTCCGGGTCGGCGGCGTCGGCGGCGACCCGCTCGACGGTCGGGTGGTCCGGGCCGGTCCCGCGCCGGGTGACCACCCGGACCCGCTCGCCGGCGGCCGTGAGGAGGCGGGCGGTGGCGGTCCCGACGGGCCCGGCGCCGACGATCACGTGTAGCGACATCACAGATCACCTTTCGAAGCATCAGTACGACTAGAGAGCACTGCTCTCGATGTGGCCCGCCCAGCATGCAGCCCCGCCCAGCCACCAGTCAAGAGCAGTGCTCTCTATTTTGATGGCCGCTCTCGGCTGTGGCAGAGTAGGGACCATGGTCGCCTCCTCGATCCGCGCCCGGGTCCGCGCCGAGATGATCGACGAGATCAAGGCCGTCGCCCGCCGGCACCTCGCCAGCGACGGGGCGAACCTCAGCCTGCGGGCGGTGGCCCGGGACATGGGGATGGTGTCCTCGGCGATCTACCGCTACTTCCCGAGCCGGGACGACCTGCTCACCGCACTGATCATCGATGCGTACGACGCGCTGGGGGCGGCGGTGGAGGCGGCCGACGCGGGCCCGGACCGGCTCGACCTGCGGGGGCGCTGGCACGCGGCGTGCCGGGCGGCCCGTGACTGGGCCCTGGCCCACCCCGCCGAGTACGCGCTGCTCTACGGCAGCCCGGTCCCCGGGTACGCCGCCCCGGACGACACGGTGGGACCGGCCCAGCGCCCACCGGCCACCCTGATCGGCATCCTGCACGACGGCATGGTCGCCGGGCGGCTCGCCGCCCCCGACCCGGGAGAGCTGCCCGAACCGCTCCGGACGGACCTCGCGGAGGTCGCCGACAACCTCGCCCCCGGGCTGCCTGCGGCGTTGCTCGCCCGGGGGATGGCCGGCTGGACCCAGCTCTTCGGGCTGATCAGCTTCGAGCTGTTCGGCCGGATCAACCGCGCACTACCGCACCGCGACGCGTACTTCGACCACCAGACCGCCCTGATGGCCGACCTCATCGGCCTCCCCCGCTGACCCCCCCACCCACCCGTCCACCCCGCGATCTTGCACTTCGGGCCCCCGTTTCGCCCCTTCTGCACCCTTCGCCCGGGCCGCCACTGCAAGATCGGCGCGCGGATGCGGGTGGGGATGGGGGCGGGTGGGGGGCGGGTGGGGGGCGGGGCGGGGTCAGGCGTCGGAGGAGTGGCCGGGGAAGAGGTGGGCCGACGGGTCGATCGCCACGGCGGCGTTGTTGACCGCGGTGGCCGCCTCGCCGAAGCCCGTGGCGATCAGCCGGACCTTGCCCGGGTACTCGGTGATGTCTCCGGCCGCGAACACCCGGGGCAGGTTGGTCGCCATCGCGCTGTCCACCACGATGTGCCGGCGGTCCAGTCGTAGCCCCCACTCGGCGATCGGGCCCAGGTCGGCCGTGAAGCCGAGCGCGGCCACCACCGTGTCGACCGGCAGCGTCTCGGGCTCACCGCCCCGCACGGTGATCTCGGCACCGGTCACCGCGCTGTCCCCGTACAGCCGGGTGACCTCGGCGTTGACGATGACCCGGACGGGCAACTCCTGCACCCGGGCGACGGTGCCGGCGTGGGCCCGGAACCTCTCCCGCCGGTGCACCAGCGTCACCGAGCGGGCCAGCGGCTGCAACGCCAGCGCCCAGTCGAACGCCGAGTCGCCACCGCCGACGATCAGCACGTCCCGGCCGGCCAGCGCGGCGGGCTCCGGCACGAAGTAGACGATCCCGGCGCCGGTGAAGCTGTCGGCCACCGGCAGCGGACGCGGGCTGAAGCTGCCCAGACCGCCGGTGACGACCACCGCGCCGCAGGAGAGCTGCTGGCCGCCGGCGAGGCCGAGCACCGGCCGCCCCTCGGCAAGGGACAGCTTCTCGGCCCGGGTGCCGAGCAGGTACCGCGGGTGGAACGGGGCGGCCTGGGCGACCAGGTTGGCCACCAGGTCCCGGCCCTTGACCGCCGGGAAGCCGGCCACATCGAGGATCAACTTCTCCGGGTACATCGCGGTGATCTGGCCACCTGCCTCGGGCAGCGCGTCGACCACCGCCACGGAGAGCCCTCGGAACCCGGCGTAGTACGCGGCGAAGAGCCCTGTCGGACCGGCACCGATCACTGCGACGTCCACCTCGGGCATGACGTACCGTCACTTTCCGCTCATGGATAAACGCGTTCTGGTGCGACCGTAGGCCCGGCGCGGGACCGGGGCAAGCACGTCCCACACCCGCGTGCCGCGCCCGGGCGGCAGGGGAAGGGGCCGTGTCAGGGCAGCGTGAGCGGCGAGTCCAGGTCGTACGGATCGGACTCGGCCCGGCGGCGTCGGAACAGGATCGCGGCGACCACGCCACCGACCAGCCCGAAGAGGTGGCCCTGCCAGGAGATCCGCCCGTCGGTGGGGAGGATGCCCAGCAGTTGCCAGCCGTAGAGCAGACCGACCAGCAGCACCACGCCGAAGTTCCACCAGCTCCGCTCGACCACGCCTCGGGTGAGCAGGATGCCCAGGTAGCCGAAGATGACCCCGCTGGCCCCGACCACGACCGAGTTCGGCGAGCCGGTGAACCACACGCCCAGCCCGCTGACCAGCACGACGACCAGGGTGGACCAGAGGAAGCGCCGGAAGCCGGCGGCGAGCACGAACGTGCCGAGCAGGATCAGCGGCACGCTGTTGCTGTAGAGGTGGTTGAAGTCGGCGTGCAGGAACGGCGAGAAGAGCACCCCGTCCAGCCCGTCGATGCGGCGCGGGATGATGCCGCCGGCCAGGTCGAGGTCGATGCCGAGGCCGGCGTCGAGGCCCTCGACCAGGAAGAGGACCGGCACGACGGCGCACATGGCGACGAAGGCGCGGCCGATCGAGGCGTAGAAGGCCTCGGTGCCGAAGCGTCGCGGGTCGCCACCCGGGGGTTCGCCGTGCAGGGTCACCCCCCAAGAGCTATCAGCAAACCCCGCCGACCGCCACCCGTGGGTGAAACCGGTCCCGACATGACAGCGGCGGGGGGTGCGAATTCCGCACCCCCCGCCGCCTCGATGCTTCGCCGGTCAGTACCAGCCGCTGCTCTGCGAGTGGCTCCACGCGCCACAGGGACTGTTGTACCGGCCCTTGATGTAGCCGAGGCCCCACTTGATCTGGGTGGCCGGGTTGGTCTCCCAGTCACCGGCCACCGAGCCCATCTTGCTGCCCGGCAGCGACTGGGGGATGCCGTACGCGCCGGAGGAAGGGTTGCGGGCCTTGTGGTTCCAGCCGCTCTCCTTGGTCCAGAGCTTGTCCAGGCACGGGAACTGGTCGATGCCGAAGCCGGCGTCGAGCATCAGCGCGCAGCCGATCTTCCGGTTGCCGCCGTACTCGCTGCACGAGGCCGGGATCGGGCCGTCGTACGGCTTGCTCGTCTTGGTTGCCGCCGCCGCCTTCTCGGCGGCCTCCTTCTTCGCCGCCGCCTCGCGCTCCTTCTTGCGGGACGCCGCCGCGGCCTCGGCCTCGCGGGCCCGCTCGGCGGCCTCCTTCGCCGCCGCGGCGGCGCGCAGCTTGGCCTGGTACTCGGCGGCCCGCTGCTTGGCGGAGCTGACCCGGTGCTCGGCCTGCCGGTCGCGCTGGTAGTCGTACTCGGCCTGGTCGACCTGGAGGCCGACCTGCGCGGTCAGGCCCTGTTGCTGAGTTTCCCGGTCTTCGCCCAGATAGAAGCCGCCGGCAACGCCCACGGAGAGCAGTGCGACGGCGGCGGTACGGGCACCGAACCGGCTCCACAGCCGACTCACGAAGTGGTCCCTTCGTCGGGGGCATGGACACGACGCGGCCCCGACCCGCGGAGGGGTCGACCCGCGTCGTGAGCGCCCCGACCCTGCCGGTCGCAGCCGGCGCACCCGGGTTCCTTCCGCCCCACCGTCGGACGACGGCGGACGATCTTTCCGGGACGCGGGCGCTCGTTGGACACCATTGCGCACAGTGGGACCGATGGGAAACCATCAGCCACAATTGTGACCTGGGCCACAGGCAGAATCGGGACGAAACACCATTTAACGGTCGAGAATCACGCTCAGAGTGGGATGCCCTCCAACAGGTCGGTCACCATCGCGGCGATGGGCGACCGCTCGGACCGGGTCAGCGTGACGTGCGCGAACAGGGGGTGGCCCCTGAGCGCCTCGATCACGGCGGTCACCCCGTCGTGCCGCCCCACCCGCAGGTTGTCCCGCTGGGCGACGTCGTGGGTGAGGACCACCCGCGAGCCCTGGCCGATCCGGGACAGCACGGTGAGCAGCACGCCCCGCTCCAGCGACTGGGCCTCGTCCACGATGACGAAGGCGTCGTGCAGGCTGCGGCCCCGGATGTGGGTGAGCGGCAGGACCTCAAGAATCCCCCGGGCCATGACCTCCTCCAGCACGTTCTCGTGCACCACCGCGCCGAGAGTGTCGAAGACCGCCTGCGCCCAGGGCGACATCTTCTCGGTCTCGGAGCCGGGCAGGTAGCCCAACTCCTGGCCACCGACGGCGTAGAGCGGGCGGAAGACGACCACCTTCTTGTGCCGACGCCGCTCCATCACCGCCTCCAGGCCGGCGCACAGCGCCAGCGCAGACTTGCCGGTGCCGGCCCGGCCGCCCAGCGAGACGATCCCGATCGACTCGTCCAGCAGCAGGTCGAGGGCGATCCGCTGCTCGGCCGAGCGGCCGTGCACGCCGAACGCCTCCCGGTCACCCCGGACCAGCCGGACCGTCTTGTCGGGCAGCACCCGGCCCAGCGCGGAGCCGCGCACTGATTGCAGCACCAGCCCGGTGTGGCAGGACAGCCCGGCCGCGGCGTCCACGTCCAGGGTCTCGCCCGCGTAGAGCCGACCGATCTCGTCCTCACCCAACTCCAGATCGGCCATCCCCGTCCAGGTCGGGTCACTGGCCTGGCCGTGTCGGTACTCGTCGGCGTGCAGCCCGACCGAGGCCGCCTTCACCCGCAGCGGCATGTCCTTGCTGACCAGGGTCACCTCCCGCCCCTCGGCTGCGAGGTTGAGCGCGACCGAGAGGATCCGGGCGTCGTTGGACTCGTTGCGGAAGCCGGGCGGCAGCACGCCGTCGTCGGTGTGGTTCAGCTCCACCCGCAGGGTGCCGCCGTCGTCGTTGGCGGGCACCGGCCGGTCCAGCCGGCCATGGCGTACGCGCAGCTCGTCCAGCATTCGCAGCGACTGCCGGGCGAACCAGCCCAGCTCCGGATGGTGCCGCTTGCCCTCCAATTCGGAGATGACCACGAGGGGCAGCACCACCTCGTGCTCGGCGAACCGGTGGAACGCCGCCGGGTCCGAGAGCAGGACCGAGGTGTCCAGGACGAACGCCTGGCCGGCTGGTCGGGGCTCCTCGGGCTCGACCGGGGCAGCCGCGCGGCGGCTCCGGGTGGCGCGGCGGGTCGTGGCAGTCGCGGCCGGGGTCTGGTCGGCACCGGCGGGGGTACGGCGAGTCGTCACAGGCCTGCTCCGACGGATGGGCACCCGGCCATCCGCGTTCCGCCTCGTCCGGTGCCCGGGGACACGGGGTCGGATGCGGGCCCCGTGTGCGAGGTCGCAGATCCGGGCTGACCGGCTGGCTCGGGGGAACCCCGTGCCATGACTAGACGCTAGCCCCGCCGGGACGTCCCGGCTAGAGGTTGTCGACTGGATCTCCGGCGACGGGCCGGCGGGCAGGCACGGCGGACCGGCCGGGATGCATGCCCCCTGCGCGCATCCCGGCCGGCGGGACCACGGTCACCGGTCTGACGTGGCCCCGACGGTGCGCGTCCGCCGCGGACGACGCACCGTGCTCGTGCCGCTCCGGCGGGAGCCGGAGGTCCGCCCCTCCCCCTGGCCGGCGGAAGCCGGCGGGCGAGGGACGTAGCCACCGCCGGAAGCCGGCGGCGGGCCGGATCTGCCGCCGCGAGCCGGCGGCCGGCGGAGCCTGATCAGCCCCGCCACCGGACCAGGGCGCCGGTGGGGTGCCGCCCGCTCGCGTTGGCCGGCGCGGCGACCGCCACGGCGCCCCCGCGGGACGGGGCGGCGAAGGATGAGCCGGTGTAGGTGGTGCCCTGCCGGGCGGCCTGGCCACTCCGGTCGCGGGTCGGCGGCGGGCCGGCCAGGGCGGAGGCGATGGCCGCCTGCGCCTCCCGGCGGCGCCGGTTCCAGGCGCCCCGGTCGCCGTCGAAGTACCCCTGCCGGTACCCGAAGCGGTAGCCGATCCGGTAGCTGAGCTGACCGTGCAGCCGGCCGGCAGCGTAACTGGTGGAGCCGAGGACGAGGACGAGGAAGACCGCGAGGAAGGGACTCATCCGGCGGCTCCCCGGCGGGACGGCGGCGCGGCGGCTGGGCGGCCGGACGGCCCGGCGGCTGCTCGGCGCGGCGGCTGCCCGGGGGGACGGCGGCGCGGCGGGGCGCTCATCGTTCCTCCGGCTCGACGGAGGTGGGGTCGGTGGCCAGCAGCCGGTCCAGGTCGTCGGTGCTGACCTCCTCGGTCAGTTCGACGCTGATCCGGCAGCCGTCCAGGACCACCTCGGCGACCGAGGAGCGGCGGATCTCGCCGCCGGCGTCGTAGACCCGGACGCTGAGCTCCGGGCAGCCGAGGTGGGTCCGCCAGGCGTTCCACTCCACCCGATCCCCCACGTTGAGCGACAGGAAGCGGCAGCCCCTGGCGAGGTAGAGGCGCCACGGCGCGCTCAGCCCGGCGGCCACCCCCTCCGCGATCAGGCCGAATGCCTGGGCGCGAGTGGCGAGTTCGGTCACCACACCTCCTTCGTACCGGGTGAGGGACGCATGCGAGCACCAGTCGTCTCAGGCACGTGACACACGGTAGATTGTCCCATGAACGTGACAGTATCAGCTTTTCGTCCGATCACATCGGCACTGACCGGCACCTATTCCACCCTGGTGAGGCCCACGAAACCGGTGCGGAACGGTCACCTGGCGTGCCGTACGCGTGTCTCACTCACGTGACACAGGCGCGCCCGGCGGCCGGGCCAGACGTGAGTGGTCGTACCGTCACGGAGTGACCGAGAGCGCTCACGCCCGGAAAATCGCCTTCGCCGCCTTCGTCCGCCGGGCCCTCGACGACGTCCGGGCCATGCGCGCCTGGAGCGGCACCGAGGCTTCCCGGCGTACCGGTGTCTCCCGCCAGACCATCAACCGCTGGGTCCGGGGAGACTGGGTCAGCGACCCGGAGGCCGAGCGGGTGGTCGCCTTCTGCGAGGGTCTCGGCCTCAACCCGACGGCCGCCTTCGCGGCGCTCGGCTGGGACCGGGCCGCCACCCCGCGCCCCGCGCCCGGCCCACCTCCGATGGACCCGGACGTGGAGGCGCTGCTGCGCCGGCTGATCGACCCGAACGTGTCGGACGCGGAGAAGTTCCACATCCGGGAAACCATTCGTTACCTCGCTTATCGCCCAACTCTCCCCATCGATGTCCGAAAAATGGGTAATCGGGCGGGGTAGTTCCTCAGATGGCGAAAGAACGGCAGGGCGAACCCGATCGTTTGCCTTCGGGGGAGGAACGGGAGCGCTAGCGTCCCTATTCGTACTGCTTGGGCTCGTCATCGGCGGGGGGACGGGACAAGGCCGAACTCAGCCCTGCGGGACAGAAGGAGGGGTCTGTCCATGACCCTGAAGTGGTTGGCAGTCGTGGTCGCGGTGGTGTCCCTGACATCGGCCGTGACCGGCAACCTGGTGCTCGGCGCGGTCGATGGCGGGCAGCTTCCCGTGGTCGCCAACGTCCTCGCCCTCACCACCGCCGGCACGGCGGTCGTCCTGGCCGTCGTCGCCGAGCTGCACGACCGGCTCAACGACCGGATCAGCGCGCTCACCGAGTTCCTGGTGGCCCGGCTCAACGAGATCGAGGCGCGCACCGGCGACCGGAACACCGGTTTCGTGGAGGGCTACCTGCTCAGCCACGGCCAGGACGCCGAGGTGGTGCCGTTCGGACGCCGAGGTCGGGGAGCCTCCGAACGCTGACCTGGACCGGTCCGGGGAGACCCGTCTCGACCACGAATAGGCCGCTCACTCCGGGGTACGCTTTCGCCCGTGCCGCCGTTGAATCTGGGCAACCAACAGCCGAAGACCCCGCTGGACGCCGACCGGGCCTGGCGGGCGACCGCCGGCCGGCTAGGCGACACCGTCCTCTTCTTCGACTTCGACGGCACACTCGCGCCCGTCGACGACGACCCGACGGCGGTGCGGCCGGCCCCGAAGGTGTTGGCCGCGATCGAGGCCCTCGCGCCGCTGGTCCGCCGGATCGCGATCGTCTCCGCCCGACCGGTGGAGTTCCTCCGCGACCAACTCGGCGGGCTGGACGGCGTCGACCTCTACGGCCTCTACGGGCTGGAGCACAGCCACTCCGGCGGCGAGACCGTCACCGAGCCGGCGGCACTGCCCTGGGTGCCGACCATGCGGGAGCTGGCCGACCTCGCCCGCGCCGAGCTGCCGGCCGGGGCGCTGGTCGAGTTCAAGCGGCTCTCCGTGGCTCTGCACTGGCGCACCGCCCCGCAGCTCGGCGCCCAGGTGCAGGAATGGGGCCGGGCCCAGGCCGACCGGCTCGGTCTGCGCGTGCAGGCCGGCCGGATGGTGCTGGAGATCAAGCCCCCGGTCGACCGGGACAAGGGACTGGTCATCGGCGAGGCGGTCCGGGACGCCGGCGGCGCCTGGTACTTCGGCGACGACGTCTCCGACATCAAGGCGTTCGCGGCGCTGCGCGCCCGCGCGGCGGCGGACCCGGAGTTCCTCGGGGTCTGCGTGGCGGTGGCCAACCCGGAGACCGGCCACGAGGTCGCCGAGGCCGCCGACCTGACGATCGACTCCCCCGCCGCCCTCGGCGACTTCCTCACCGAGGCCCTCCCCCACCTACGCTGACGACGCCCACACCGCCGAGGGGCAACGGGGCGGGTCAGGTGCCGAAACGGCGCTGGCGGGTGGCGTACGAACGCAGCGCGCGGAGAAAGTCGACCCGGCGGAAGTCGGGCCAGTTCAGCTCGCAGAAGTAGTACTCCGAGTGGGCCGACTGCCACAACATGAAGCCCGACAGCCGCTGCTCGCCACTGGTCCGGATGATCAGGTCCGGGTCCGGCAGGCCGCGGGTGTAGAGATGCTCGGAGATGTGGTCGACGTCCAACGCCTCGGCCAGTTCCTCGATGGTGCCGCCGGCTGCGGCGTGCTCCAGCAGCAGCGAGCGGACCGCGTCGGCGATCTCGCGCCGGCCGCCGTACCCGACGGCGATGTTGACCTGTGCGCCGCCGACGCGATCCCGGGTCCGTTCCTCGGCCGCCTTGAGCGCCGCCGAGTGCTGCGCCGGCAGGACGTCGAGCGCCCCGACCATCCGCAGCCGCCAGGGGTTGCCCTCCTCTGCCAGCTCGGTGCTCAGGTCCTCGATGATCTGGAGCAGCGGATCCAGCTCCTCCGCCGGGCGGGACAGGTTGTCGGTGGAGAGCAGCCAGAGCGTCACGTGCCCCACCCCGGCGGCGTCACACCAGCGCAGCAGCTCCTTGATCCGCTCCGCGCCCATCCGGTGCCCGTCGTTGGGATCGACGAATCCCATCTCACGGGCCCAACGGCGGTTGCCGTCACACATCACGCCCACGTGCCGAGGCACCGGCTTGCCCGCGAGCATGGCCGTCAGCCGCCGCTCGTACACGGAGTAGAGGAGGTTCCGCAGAGTCATCACCTTGCAGAGTAGCGACCCGCCACCCGGATCAGTCCCGCGGTGGCCCATCCCGGGCCGAGAGGCCGATGCCGATCATCGCGAGGGTGCGTGCGTCCAGCCGGCCGTCGCCGAGGCCCAGCTCGACGACAGTGCCGAAGACCCGTTCGTCGCGGCGGGCCGCGCGCACCGCCCCGTCGACCACCCACCGCCGCCGGGCCAGCCGGGCCGCCGTCGAGCTGTGCCGCAGGTGGGTGCCGAGGCGACGGCGCAGGGCTGCGGCGTACCGCCGGGCGGCGGCGCCCGGGTCACCGGCCGCCGCCGCGCCGGCCAGCGCGCCGGAGAGCAGCGCGTAGAAGATCCCCTCCCCGGTGAACGGGTTGATCAGCGACAACGCGTCCCCGGCGAGCACCAGCCGACCCCGGCCCGGCGGCGGGCGGTGGGTGGACAGCGGCAGGTGGTGGGCGCGCAGGGCGGTCACCGCGGCCGGGTCGGTGCCGGGCAGGAGCGCGGCCAGCCGGTCCAGCAGGTGCGCGCGGGTCAGCGGCTCGCCCCGCAGCACCTCCCCGTACCCGACGTTCGCCCGCCCGTCGCCGATCGGAAACGACCACGCGTACGCCGGCCAACGCGGTGCCGAAGTGACGATGAGCTGCTCGGGCGGGCCCGGCCGGGCCGGGGCGTACCCCCGGACGGCCAGCGCCAGGTGGCGGTCCGGGTTCGGCGGGTGGCCGAGCGCCCGGCGGACCACCGATCCGGCGCCGTCCGCGCCGACCACCGCCCGCGCGGCGATATCGCCGTCGAGCACCACCCACCCGTCGCGCGCCTCGACCCGGCGCACGGCGTGCCGGCGCAGCTCCGCGCCGGCCGCCACCGCCGCCGCCACCAGCCGGGCGTCGAAGACCTTCCGGGGCACCGTGTACGCGGGCCGGGGCAGCGGCCGGGCCACCGCGCCGCCGTTGGGCCCGACCAGCCGCAGCCGGGGCAGCGGGGCGTACCCGTCGACGGCGTCGGTGACGCCCAGCCCGGCGAGGACATCCAGCGCGTGCGCGGCGATGCCGTCCCCGCACGCCTTGTCCCGGGGGAAGTCGGCCCGGTCCAGCAGCAGCACCCGGGCCCCGACCCGGCGGGCCGCCAGCGCGGCGGCCACCCCGGCGGGGCCCGCCCCGACCACCGCCACGTCGTACTCGTCGGTCATGCCGCCTCCCCTGCTCGGTGCGCTCAGCCCGGCACGCCCGGCCGACGCGCCACGCCCTGCCCGGTGCGCTCAGCTCGGCACGGCCGGTTGCTCGACCCGGCCGGCGCGCCACAACCCGTACAACGCCAGGGCGGCGGCGGCGAGCAACGGCCCGCCGTCGCGAATCAGGCCGTCGACGCCGAGCAGCCACCAGCACAGCGGCAGGTCGACGGCGAGCACGCCGAGGGTGATCGCCACCAGCAGCGACCGGGCCCAGCGCTTACCGCGCATGAGGAAGGCGGTGCAGAGCAGCACGAGGTAGCTGACCCCGATGCCGGCGGCGAACCAGAACAGCACGGCGGGCGCGGCGGCCAACCGGCCGTCCAGGATCGCGCCGGTGGCGACGAGGGCCGGGACCAGCATCAACGGGCTGTACGTGAACGCGGCGACCCGGCTGGTGAGCAGCCAGCCGGTGACCGGCGGGCGCTTCGGGGCGACCTCCCGCCAGGAGATCGTCCCGCCGGAGACGACCAGGCCCTTGCGGTGCCGGACCAGGTGGCCCGCGACCGCGTCCGAGCGGTACAGCAGCCAGACCACGGCCACGCAGAGCGCGGCCAGCAGGGCGAAGCCGAGCAGCCCGGGCAGTGGCGGCACGCCCTGCCGGGGCACCACCAGCCGGCCCACCGCGAAGACCGTGGTGACGGCGAGGATCAGCCCGAACGGCCGGGCCACGGTGCGGCCCCGGCGGACGTGCCCGATCAGCACCAGGAAGCCGAGCGAGCGGAGCATCGCCCAGCCGGTGCGTACTGCGAGCCCGAACTCCTGCTCCGGGGCGTACCACCAGTTGAGCAGCTCGACCACGACGGTGGCCGCCGCCGTCACGGCGAGCAGGATGGTCAGCGCCCGGACGGCGGACGGCCGCCGGACCTGGGTCTCGACGGCCGTCCTCATGGGATCAGATGATGCCCTGTGCGGGGGCGGATCACACCTACCGCGTCGGCTGCTCCGCGTCGAGCCGGGCGCGCAGCGCGTCCAGCTCGGCCCAGAGCACGCCGGGGAGCTTGTCCCCGAACTTCTCGAACCACTCGGTGATCAGCGGCAGCTCCTCGCGCCACTCCGCCGGGTCGACCTTCAGCGCGATCCGGACGTCCTCCGGGGTCATGTCGAGGCCCTCGATGTCCAGCGCGTCCTGCGCCGGCACCATGCCGATCGGGGTCTCCACCGCGTCGGCCCGGCCCTCCAGCCGCTCGACGACCCACTTGAGCACCCGCGAGTTCTCGCCGAAGCCCGGCCAGAGGAAGCTGCCCTCGGCGTCCTTGCGGAACCAGTTGACGTAGTAGATCTTCGGCAGCTTGGACTCGTCGCCGTCGGTGCCCTTGCCCATCTCGATCCAGTGCCGGAAGTAGTCGCCGGCGTTGTAGCCGATGAACGGCAGCATGGCCATCGGGTCGCGGCGCACCACGCCCACCGCGCCGGACGCGGCGGCGGTGGTCTCCGAGGACAGCGTCGCGCCCAGGTAGACGCCGTGCACCCAGTCCCGGGCCTCGGTGACCAGCGGGATGGTGTCCCGGCGGCGACCGCCGAACAGGATCGCGTCGATCGGCACGCCGTTCGGGTCGTAGTAGTCGTCGGACAGGATCGGGCACTGGGTGATCGGGGTGCAGAACCGGCTGTTCGCGTGCGAGGAGAGGCTGTCGCTCTGCGGCGTCCAGTCGTTGCCCTTCCAGTCGACCAGGTGCGCCGGCGGCTCGCCCATCCCCTCCCACCAGATGTCGCCGTCGTCGGTGAGGGCGACGTTCGTGAAGACGGAGTTGCCGCGGTCCAGCGTCCGCATCGCGTTGGCGTTGGTCTTCCAGTCGGTGCCGGGGGCGACGCCGAAGAGGCCGTACTCGGGGTTGACCGCGTAGAGCCGGCCGTCCTGGCCGAAGCGCATCCAGGCGATGTCGTCGCCGATGGTCTCGACCTTCCAGCCCGGGATGGTCGGCTCCAGCATGGCCAGGTTGGTCTTGCCGCACGCGGACGGGAACGCCCCGGCGACGTGGTAGACCCGCCCCTCCGGTGAGGTGATCTTCAGGATCAGCATGTGCTCGGCGAGCCAGCCCTCGTCGCGCCCCATCACGCTGGCGATCCGCAGCGAGTAGCACTTCTTGCCGAGCAGCGAGTTGCCGCCGTAGCCGGAGCCGAAGGACCAGATCTCCCGGGTCTCCGGGAAGTGGGAGATGTACTTCGTCTCGTTGCACGGCCAGGTGACGTCCTGCTGGCCGGGGGCGAGCGGCGCGCCGATGGAGTGCAGCGCGTGGACGAAGTCCGCGTCGTCGCCCATCGCCTCCAGGACCTTCGAGCCCATCCGGGTCATGATGCGCATCGAGGCCACCACGTACGGGCTGTCGGTGATCTCGACGCCGAACATGGGGCTCTCGGCCTCGACCGGGCCCATGCAGAACGGGATGACGTACATGGTGCGCCCGCGCATGCAGCCGCGGTACAGCTCGGTCATCGTCCGCTTCATCTCGGCCGGCGCCATCCAGTTGTTGGTGGGGCCGGCGTCCGCCTCGTCCACGGAGCAGATGAAGGTGCGCTCCTCGACCCGGGCGACGTCCGACGGGTCGGTGCGGGCGTAGAACGAGTTGGGCTTCTTCTCCGGGTTGAGCCGGATCAGGGTGCCGTTGTCGACGAGCTCGTCGGTGAGGCGGCGCCACTCCTCGTCGGACCCGTCCACCCACACGACCCGGTCCGGGGTGGTCAGTTCCGCTACTTCTCGGACCCAGGTGAGCAGTTCGGGGTGGGACGTCGGGGCCTGATCGATACCCCGAACGGTAGCCGGAGCAACCATGACACATCTCCTTGTGGTCGACGCTGACCGATCTATGGGATGCACGAGTTGGGACGGCGCGAGGCGTCGCCTTCGTGGAAACCTGGGATTGGCCTCAGCGTAAACCGGGCGACGTCGCGAGTCAGTGGGACTGGTTGTGAAGAACTGCACAAGGGGCGGCCACGCTGCGGCATCACGATCTAATACCCACTTTCACGCGCAGTTTCACGCAAATTCTTTGGCGAACCTTGGCCGAGGTCACCCGCCGCACGGGCGACTTCGGGTCAACGGCGCCGGGGTGGTACGGGCGGCCGGCGCGTTGACGCGGCAGGACCGACGCCGGAACTGCGCAACGGGTGAGCCGCATCCATTCGGCAACCCATCCACAATTGGCGCACCGTGGGTTACGGTGTGCTCACCGATGCGCGTCGGCCTCCCGGCGGCTCAGGCTGGCCCCGCGTCCCCGCAGCGCGCCGGGCGGCCGGACCGTCCGCTGGTGCCCGCCTCCGGCGGATGTAACCGGTACGCTCGGCGGGTGGCCGCGACGATGACCGGGGACCAGTCAGGCCCCCCGCCGACCCGCCCGGGTCCGGTACGCACCCTGATCGACCGTTTCGGTCATCTGGTCCGCGAGCTCAGCAAGTTCGCGACCGTGGGCAGCGTGGCCTTCCTCGTCGACTTCGCCCTCTTCAACTACCTCGTCAACGCCCGGGGCTTCGAGCAGGTGACCGCGAAGACGATCTCCACCGTGATCGCCGCGACCGTCGCCTTCGTCGGCAACCGGTTCTGGACGTGGCGGCACCGCCAGCGCTCCAACCCGGCCCGCGAGTACGCGCTGTTCTTCTTCTTCAACGCGGTCGGCCTGGGCATCGCGGTGGCCTGCCTGGCGATCAGCCGGTACGGCCTCGGCGCCCTCTGGCCCGGCGTCTTCCAGACCGCGCTCGCCGACAACGTCGCCAGCTTCATCGTCGGCACCGGCCTCGGCACCCTGTTCCGGTTCTGGTCGTACCGAAGGTTCGTCTTCGTGGAAGCGGGAACCCAAACCGTCGAAGCGGGAACCCAGACCGTCACGGGAGCGGCGCTCGACCGGGAACCCCGGGCGTGACCTGCCGCCCCTCTCGTCCGCCGGGCCGAACCGGCCCCGCCCACTCGCCTAAGGTGTTGCCCATGCGTCTTGTCCGTCTGCTGCCTGAGCGCTGGCAGAAGTTCATCCATGAGGCGCTCAAATTCGGCATCGTCGGCGGCATCAACACCGTCATCAATTACGCGGTGTTCAACGCGCTGGCACTCACCGTCTTCCGGGAGGGGCAGCTCAAGGCGACTGCCATCGCCACCGTGGTGGCGACGATCACGTCGTATCTGATGAATCGCCACTGGACGTACCGGGATCGCCCAAAAGCGGCGCTACGTCGAGAATACGCCCTTTTCTTCCTGTTCAACGCGACCGGATTACTCATCGAGCTCGGCGTCCTGGCGGCGGCCAAGTACGGCCTCGGCATGACCAGCCTGCTCGCCCTGAACGTGGCGAAGACCGGCGGCGTGCTGCTGGCCACCCTCTTCCGCTTCTGGTCGTACCGGACGTTCGTCTTCCAGCCCGCGCCGGCCGAGCCACAGGCCGATACCTGGCACACCATTCCCCGAGACGAGTGGGACACGATGGCCGAAATGGACCCGGTCGCCGAGCTGGCCGAGTCGGTCAGCGAGCTGGAGGAGGCCGAGCCAGGGCCCGGCACCCGCCTGCCGGCGGGCCGCCGCGACGGCACCGCCCCGACGCAGGGGCGTCCCGCGCCGACCGACGCCGCGCTCGGGGCCACGCTCGACGGCGAGCTGGCGGCGGAACTCGCCGACGAGCTGCACGCCGGCACCCGCCGGCGCCGGCGGTGAGCCGCGACGTGACCGACATCGCCACGCCGGGGACCGACCCGGACCGCCCCGGCCCCACCACGCCGCAGCCCGGCCCCGATCGTCCCGGCTTCGCCGGGCCGAGGACGGGCCCTGCCGGCACCGGACCAGCCGCCTGGGATCAGGTCGGGCCGACCGTCCCGGAGCAGGCCGGCGACCCCGGATCGGCCGGCCCACAGCAGACTGGCCCTGCCGGCACCGAACCGGCCGTCCCGGACCAGGCCCGACCAATCGTCCCGGACCAGACCCGACCGGCCGGCCCGGACCAGACCCGACCAATCGGCCCGGACCAAGCCCGACCGGCCGGCCCGGACCAGACCCGACCAATCGTCCCGGAGCAGACCCGACCGGCCGGCCCGGAGCAGGCCGCTCCCGGTGCGCCGCCGACGCACCACGAGAGCTCCGCCGCCATGCCGGGCGGCAGCGCCGTCGCGTCGTCCCCGGTGGGCCTTCCGGTGCGATCGGGCACGGGCGCACCGGCCGAGCTGTTCTTCGAGGACCTGACTCCCGGGCGTACCTTCGATCTGGGCGTGGTGTTGGTGGACGGCGACGAGATGGTCGCCTTCGCCCGCCGGTTCGACCCGCAGTGGTACCACGTCGATCCCGAGCAGGCCGCCGCGAGCCACCACGGCGGGCTGATCGCCAGCGGCTTCTACACGGTCAGCCTCTTCATGCGGGCGTACGTCGACCACGTGCTGGCCCGGGCCGCGGCCGACGCCTCCCCCGGACTGGAGGAACTGCGCTGGCTGGCCCCGGTACGGGCCGGCGACCGCCTGACGGTGCGCCTGGACGTGGCGGGCAGTCGCCCGTCCGCCGCCCGGCCGGGGCTCGGCACGGTCAGCCTCACCGGCACGATGTTCCGCCTCGGGCCGGACGACCAGCCGGACCGAGAGGTGCTCCGCACCCGCTTCCGCGGCTGGTTCACCCTCCGCCCCACCTAACCGACCCCGGCCCCCTCCCGCTGCGGGAGGGGGCCGGTGCGGGGTGAGGTCAGGAGGTGGGGTCTCGGAGGGGTTTGCCCTCGCGCATGTCGGCGAGGATCTCGCGCATCTCGCCGTCGCCGAGGGAGTGCCGGTCGTGGTGCGCCTCGACCAGCTCGTACAGCTTGGTCTGCACCCGGTCCACCCCTGGGACGTCGGTCAGCATCGACTGGCCGCGCTCGCCGGCCGACTCGATGGTCAGCGTGCCGCAGCCGAGCAGCCGCTCGACGAAGCGCTGGCTCATCGCGTGGTCGTTGATCCGGGTGAGCGGGATGTCCCGCCGGTCCCGGGAGAGCACCCCCTGCTGGAGCAGCACCCGCTCGTTGGTGAACAGGTAGTGCGTGCTGCGCCAGACCAGGAACGGCCAGAGCCCGAACCAGAGCACGAGCAGCAGGGCGAGCCCCGCGACCACGTACAGGGCGATGGTCGAGGCCTCGCCGTCCGGGAGCAGGATCCAGGCCGCCACCACTGCGGCGACGGCGAGCACCAGCACCAGCACCGGCCGCACGACCGACCTCCAGTGCGGATGCAGGTGCAGCACGACGTGCTCGTCCTCGGTGAGCACGTCTTCGGGGAACGCCACGGGAACCTCCTCGCAGAACGGACGCGCTGACCGTAACCGGTCGACGCCCACAGTTGGATCAGCCGGTGCGGTGGTTCCCACCGTGGCGGCTCAACGCAGGTGCAGGACGTCGCCGGCCGCGAGGGCGCGCGGACCGGCGGGGGTGTCGACGATGAGCTGGCCGTCGGGGTCGATGCCGGTGGCCGTGCCCGTGACCTCGTCGCCGCCGGGCAGCAGCACCCGCACCGGCCGACCGACGGTGGCGCAGGCGGCCAGGTAGGCGTCGCGCAGGCCGCTGGCCAGCGCATCCCCGCCGGCGGAGCGCCACCGGTCGTACCAGTCGGCGAGCGAGCGCAGCAGGGCACGCAGCAGTGGGTCCCGGTCGGTGGCGGTGGCCCCGGCCAGGCGCAGCGAGGTGGCGGGCAGACCGGTCGGGTTCTCCGGCAGCTCGCCGGCCCCGAGGGTGACGTTGAGGCCGATGCCGAGCACGACCGCCGTCGGCCGGTCCGGGGCCGGGCCGGGCACCGCCTCGGCCAGGATGCCGGCGCACTTCGCGTCGCCGACGAGCAGGTCGTTGGGCCATTTCAGGGCGGCGTCCAGCTCGGCCAGCCGGGCCACCGCCTCGACCAGTGCGACGCCGGCGAGCAGCGGCAGCCAGCCGTACCCCGAGGCGGGGGCCGCCGGCCAGCCGCGCTCCGCGACCGCCTCGCCGGGCCGCAGCAGGACGCTGGCCGCGATGCCCGCGCGGGGCGGCGACTGCCAGGACCGGCCGCGCCGACCCCGACCGGCGGTCTGTCGCTCGGCGACCACGACCAACCCTTCCGGCTCCCCCGCCTGGGCCGCCTCGGCGACGTCAGCGTTGGTGGAGCCGGTCTCGTCGCGCAGGTCGAGGTGCCGCCAGGGCCCGTGCGGGGCGACCAACGCGCGGCGCAGCCGGGCCGCCGACAGCGGCGGGCGGTCCAGGTCGGTGTACGGGGAGCCGGGCATCCCGCCAGCCTACGGCCCGCCCCGGCGGCCGGCCGGGTCCCGTCGGGGAGCCCGTACTGAGGCGCACTACACACCGCGCCGGCCTGAACCATCGTTATATTCCCTGGGTGACTACCGAGACCGGGATCAACATCCACAGCACCGCCGGCAAGCTGGCGGACCTGGAGCGACGGGTCGACGAGGCGGTGCATGCCGGGTCGGCACGGGCGGTCGAGAAGCAGCACGCGCGGGGCAAGAAGACCGCCCGGGAACGGATCGAGATGCTGCTCGACGAGGGCTCCTTCGTCGAGCTGGACGAGTTCGCCCGGCACCGGTCCACCAACTTCGGCCTGGAGCACACCCGCCCGTACGGCGACGGGGTGATCACCGGCTACGGCACGGTCGACGGCCGGCAGGTCTGCGTCTTCTCCCAGGACTTCACGGTCTTCGGCGGCTCCCTCGGCGAGGTCTTCGGCGAGAAGATCGTCAAGGTGATGGACCTGGCCATGAAGATCGGCTGCCCGGTGGTCGGCATCAACGACTCCGGCGGGGCCCGAATCCAGGAGGGCGTCACCTCGCTCGGCCTCTACGGCGAGATCTTCTTCCGCAACGTGCGGGCCAGCGGCGTCATCCCGCAGATCTCCCTGATCATGGGACCGTGCGCGGGCGGCGCGGTGTACTCCCCGGCGGTCACCGACTTCACCGTGATGGTCGACCAGACGTCGCACATGTTCATCACCGGCCCGGACGTGATCAAGACGGTCACCGGCGAGGACGTGGCGATGGAGGAGCTGGGCGGCGCGCGGACGCACAACTCGCGCAGCGGCAACGCGCACTACCTCGGCGCGGACGAGGAGGACGCGGTCGAGTACGTCAAGGCGCTGCTGTCGTACCTGCCGTCGAACAACCTGGACGAGCCGCCGGTGTTCGAGGCCCCGGCCGACCTGACGGTCACGGACGCCGACCGCGAGATGGACACCCTGATCCCCGACTCGGCCAACCAGCCGTACGACATGCACCGGGTGATCGGGCACGTCCTCGACGACGGCGAGTTCCTGGAGGTCCAGCCGCTCTACGCGCAGAACCTGGTGGTCGGCTTCGGTCGGGTCGAGGGCCGCCCGGTCGGCGTGGTGGCCAACCAGCCGATGCACTTCGCCGGCACCCTCGACATCGCCGCGTCGGAGAAGGCCGCCCGGTTCGTGCGTACCTGCGACGCGTTCAACGTCCCGGTGCTGACCTTCGTGGACGTCCCCGGGTTCCTGCCCGGCACCGGCCAGGAGTGGGACGGCATCATCCGCCGGGGCGCCAAGCTGATCTACGCGTACGCCGAGGCCACCGTCCCGAAGGTCACCGTGATCACCCGCAAGGCGTACGGCGGGGCGTACGACGTGATGGGCTCCAAGCACCTCGGCGCGGACCTGAACTTCGCCTGGCCGACCGCGCAGATCGCGGTGATGGGCGCGCAGGGGGCGGTGAACATCCTGTACCGCTCGGAGTTGGCGAAGGCCGACGACCCCGCCGCCGTGCGGGCCGAGAAGATCGCCGACTACGAGGACACCCTGGCCAACCCGTACATCGCCGCCGAACGTGGGTACATCGACTCGGTGATCTCGCCGCACGAGACGCGTACCCAGATCGTCCGCGCGCTTCGGGTGCTGCGCACCAAGCGCGAGACGCTCCCGCCGAAGAAGCACGGCAACATCCCGCTGTAGGCGGGTGGCAGGGCTCCTGTCGGGCGCACGTACCCCCGGCAGGAGCCCCGGCGGACGCCGGTTCTCAGCAGGACGGGTTGGCGGCGACGCACAGCCGTCGGGCGGCGGTACGACCCAGTTCGAGCAGCTCCGCGTCGCTCGTGGAGCCGGCGATGTTCGGCCCGTCGACGCCCAGCCCGGACGCCGGCACGATGACGGTGACCAGGTCCCCGACCCGGACGACCATCCGGGTCTCCGAGGGGTACCGCACGTCCAGGGGCTTGCCCGTCGCGACGTCCACCGGCTGCGACAGGGCCTGCCGCAGCAGGACCGCCTCGTCGCCGGCGAAGTCGCGCTCGACCGCCCGCCAGGTGTGCGCCACGGAGGCCGTGACGGTGCCCGGGCCCCACGGCCTGGGTGCCACCTCGGTCCAGCCGGCGCAGGCGGTCACGATGCGGTCCAGCCCGGTGAAGAACCGGGCGGACGCCTCGGGGGCGAGTCGGTAGACGTCCTGGGTGAGCACCAGGCCACCCGACGACCAGGCCTGACCGGGCGTGTCCTTCTGCAGCAGGGCCTGCGAGCGGGAGTAGCGGGACACGGTCTGCTGCCCAGACAGTCCCCTGCCGTCGGCGCAGACCTCCAGCAGCGGGTCCACCTGGACCTGTTCCCCCAGCCCCGTGTCCCCCAGACGCACGTAGCTCCGCACGCCGACGTCGGCCGGCTCCAACAGCGCCTCCTGCGGGATCTCGGCCTGCCCGGACGGCTCCGGCTCGGGCTGGAACAGTCGCCGCTCGGCCCAGGACGACAACGGCGCGACCGCGTCGTCCCGGCCGCCGACCGTCACGGCGGAGACCGAGGCGACGGCCAGCACGGCGATCGCCGCCGCCACCGCCGTACGCCGGCTGCGGCGGCGGGCCCGGGCCCGGATCTCCGCCGGCTCGGGCCAGCGGACGTCCCGCAGGTCCCGGTGCATCCGTTCGGCGAACGTCAGGTCGTCACGCATCGGCGGCCTCCTCCAGGTCAGAGACGGCGAGCAGCCCGGCGAGCGCGGCCCGCCCCCGGGAGAGTCGGGCCTTCACCGTGCCGACCGGGGCGGCGGTCTCCCGCGCCACCTCGGCGACCGGCATGCCGAGCAGGTAGTACAGGGCGAGGGCGACGCGCTGCTCCTCGGGGAGCCGGCGCAGCGCGGCCACCACCGCGACGGTGTCGGTGCTCGGCGCGGGCGTAACGTCGTCGACGCCGTGCCGCAGGTACGCGCGGGCCCGGCTGCGCAGGCTCCGCCAGCGGCTGACCGCGATCCGGGAGGCGACGACCCGGACCCACGCCTCCGGGTCGTCGTAACCGCGCACCGTGGACCAGCGCTGCCACGCCCGGATGTACGCCTCCTGCACCGCGTCCTGCGCCTCGGCGAGGTTGCCCGTGAGCGCGAAGACGAAGCCGAGCAGCCGCTGCCGGCTACCTCGGTAGAACTCGTCGAACCCGTCGACGTCCGGCACCTGCCACCTCCCCCGTGTCGGTCGCAGTGGACACGCACGGGCCGGGTGGCGCGGTTGCCGGATCAGCCGACCGGATTTCCGGCCGTCCCGTCGACCGGGGCGGGAAGCTCCGGGGTCGCGGCGGCGATCAGGCGTCGAGGCCGACGCGCGGGAACCCGCCGGCATCGGTGAGGATCGGGCCGGCGTCGGTGAGGATCGGGCCGGCCAGCAGCGCCGCGCCGACGACCAGGGCGAGCAGGTTGACCAGCGCGAACAGCGCCACCCAGAACAGCGGCGGGAACGGGGTGAGCCGGGCGAGCTGGTCGGCGTCGGACTCCGGCATCCGGCCCCGGGAGCGCATCCGCTGGAGTTCGACCACCGGCCGTACGCCGCCGAGGAGCAGGAACCAGACGCAGGTCCAGGCGAAGGCGGCCTGGACCTGCGGGGAGGCGTACCAGGACACGGCGAGCACCACCCCGCCGGTGACCAGCAGCGACAGCGCCCCGAAGACGTTGCGGACCATGACCAGCATGGCCAGCAGCAGCGCCACGGCCACCCAGAGCAGCAGGGTGATCCGGTTGCCGCCCAGCAGCCAGGCGCCGGCGAGGCCGATCAGCGACGGGGCGACGTACCCGGCGAGCAGGGTGAGGATCATGCCGGGCCCGGTCGGTCGGCCCGCCGAGAGGGTCAGGCCGGAGGTGTCCGAGTGCAGCCGGACGCCGTGCAGCCGGCGGCCGGTGAGCAGGGCCGCGAGGGCGTGCCCGCCCTCGTGGGCGATGGTGACGGCGTTGCGGGCGATCCGCCAGGGCAGCCGGGTGGACACCACCACCAGCGCCACCGCGGCGGTGACGAGGACGAGCAGCGGTGGGGGGTCGGGCTGCGCGGTGAACAGCCGGTCCCAGAGCGTGCCCAGCCCGTCGATCGACACCATGGGGCGCGAGCCTACCGGCCCCGGCCCGACCCGGCCACGCTGCGCCGCCCCGGCTGCGGCGCCCGCACCGGCATCCCCGCCGTGGATGAAAATTTCTTTACTGTCTATTGCGATTCAGGGCAACGAGCTTCAAAGATGTCTATCTATAGATTGGTGCCCCTGAGGAGGAAACCCATGATCCGTACCGGACTCACGCTGCGCCGACTGATCGCGGCGGGGATCACCGCCGTGGCGGCTGCGGCCACCGCCCTCGTCGCCACCGCGGGCCCGGCGGCGGCTGCCACCACCCCCGGGATCGACGTCTCGAACTACCAGGGGGCGATCAACTGGACCAGCGTGCGTAACTCCGGCATCCAGTTCGCCTTCATCAAGGCCACCGAGGGTACGAGCTACAAGGACCCCCGGTTCAACGCCAACTACGTCAACGCCTACAACGCCGGGGTGATCCGCGGGGCGTACCACTTCGCCCGGCCGAACATCTCCTCCGGCGCCACCCAGGCCAACTACCTCGCCAGCAACGGCGGCGCCTGGTCGGCGGACAGCCGCACCCTGCCGGCCGCGCTCGACCTCGAGGGCAACCCCTACGCCGGCGGGTACTGCTACGGCCTCAGCACGACCGGGATGCGCAACTGGGTCCAGGACTTCCTGAACACGTACCGGGCCCGCACCGGCAGGTACGCGGTCATCTACACCACCACGAGCTGGTGGAACCAGTGCACCGGCAGCTGGACCGGCCCGTGGGCCAACCACCCGCTCTGGCTCGCCCGCTGGGCGAGCACGCCGGGTACCCTGCCGGCCGGCGCACCGTTCTACAGCTTCTGGCAGTACACCGCCACCGGGGCCGTCTCCGGGATCAGCGGCAACGTCGACCGCAACTACTGGAACGGCGACCGCACCCGGCTGATCGCACTCGCGAACAACTCCTGATCCTGGCCCCCGGGGAGGCCGTCGGCGGCAGCGGGACCGGATTCGACCGTACGGTCGACGTCCGTTCCGGCTGCCGCCGGTTCGTCGCCCGGGCGGCCGGTGTCAGGCCCTTCGCCGCGACACCACCGGTGCCGCTACCCGGGCGTGAATCCCGCCCTGCCGGGCCGGCGCACCCCGCCGGGTCATCCGCCAGGCGGCCACCCCGGCGACGGTTACGGTCACGACGCTGAGCAGCGCGAACAGCACCGGAAGACCTGCACTCACCAGCAGCAGCACCACGTCGCCGAGGGCGACGAGCATCCACAGTGCCAGCCGGGGTCGAGTGTCCCTGATTCGGTGTCCCATGTCGTACCTCCTTCCGTCGTGGAGGTCATGTACCCCGCGTGACGGAAGGTCATGCAAGTCAATTTCGCGCGGATGAGAATTGCGCCGCGACGCGGCGGTGTTCCACCGCCCGCAACCGCCGGTCAGTCCTTCCGGTCGGGCTCGAAGTTCTTCGCGATCAGATCGAACTCGTCGAGGTTGGCCGCCCACTCGGAGGCGGGGACCTCCCAGCGGATGGCGTACCCGCGGTTCTTGGCCGTCACGAAGCCGCGGTTGCGGACGTGGAGGCGGGTGTTGTCCCGGGTCTCCAGCCACTCCCAGTCCGCGCAGGTCTTCCAGAAGCCCGGGACGGTGCGGATGCCCAGGTTCTTGTAGTTGTTGACTCTCGTCCGCCGGTCGCCCTCGATGGCCCGCCACGCCGCTGCGGCGTCGCGCTGGGGCCTGTCGGTCCGGTCGATGGTCACCTCGCGGACCCCGTTCGGCTCCCGGAACTGCACCCACGTGCTGCCCGCGCTGCGCCGCCAACCCTTCGGCAGCGGCATGCTGAAGCCGGTCGGATCCTTGTGCAAGGTCCACCCGTCGGGCAGCACCAGCCCGGTCGGGCTCGGCGTCGGCGGGGCGGCGCTCGTCGGCGACGGCGCGGGCGCCGAGGTCACCGGCGCCGACGGGGCGGCGCTCGTGGCACCGGCCTGCGGGCCGCCACCCTTCTCCGGATCGTCGTCGTTGCCGAGCAACGGGACCACCACCACCAGCAGCCCGATCAGCAGCACCGCGACCAACGCGCCGATCAGCAGGTTGCGCCGTCGGTGATCGGGCTTGACGCCCGCGACGACGGCGGCCCGGCCCGACGAGACCGGCGGAGGGCTCACCGGGGCCGACATCACGGACGTGGCCCGCTCACGGGGCGGGATGGGCGGCGAGACCGGCGCGTCGGCGGCCGGCTCGACGCGCGTGTCATCGACGGCACCGCCCCGCGCGGTCGCCGGCTCGGACAGCTTCGCGGTCGGCTCGGACAGCTTGGCCGTCGGGTCAGCGGTCGCCCCTCCCGCGCCGGCAGCCGTCGCCGGCTGGTCGAGGACCGGACCCGGTTCGGTGACCTTCGCGGTCGGATCCGCGTCGGTGGGCGGCGTCGTCCGGTCCACCTTCGCGGTCGGATCGGCGTCCGCGCCGGCGGGGACCTTCGCGGTCGCGTCGCCGCCGCTCGCGCCGGCCGCCCCCGAACCGGCTGCCGCGGCAGCGGCGAATCCCGGGGTACGCGGCGTGGGTGGGGTGACCGTCCGTTCCGTGGGCTGCTCGGCCGGGCGCGGGGCCGGTACGACCGCCGGGCGCGGCTCGCGCGGGCCGTTCGGCCCCGGACGGCGTACGCCGTCGAGCAGTGAGATGCCCTTCGCCCGGCGGCCGGCGGCCCGGCGCAGCAGCCGCTCCGCAGCCACCGCGTCCATCCGCTCGGCCGGGTCCTTACGCAGCAGGCCGGTCAGCACCGCCTTGAGCGGGCCGGCGTTCTTCGGCGGCGGCATCGGCTCCGTGGCGAGCGCGGCCAGGGTCCCGATCGCCGACGGCCGGGCGTACGGCGACTTGCCCTCGACCGCCGCGTAGAGCGTCGCGCCCAGCGACCACAGGTCGGCCTCCGGCCCGGCGGTGCCGTCCCTCGCCCGCTCCGGGGCGATGTACGCCGGGGAGCCGAGCACCATGCCGGTCCGCGTCACGTTCGGGTCGCCGGGGATGGTGGCCAGCCCGAAATCGGTCAGCACCACCCGGCCGTCGTCGCCGATCAGCACGTTGCCGGGCTTGACGTCGCGGTGCATGACGCCGGCCTTGTGCGCCGCATTCAACGCGCCGAGCACACCGAGGCCGACATCGATCGCCTTGGCCAGCGACACCGGCCCGTCCTCGGCCAGAATGTCCTGAAGGGACTTCGACGGCACGTACTCCATGACGATCCACGGATCACCGTCGGTACGCAGCACGTCGAAGATGCGGACCACGTTGACGTGGTTGAGCCGCGCGATCGCGCGGGCCTCCCGCAGCGAGCGTTCCCGCATCTCGCGGCGCTCCTCGGCGGTGAGGCTGGGCGGCGGGACCAATTCCTTGATCGCCACGTCCCGGTGCAGCACCTCGTCGCGCGCCTTCCACACCCGACCCATGCCACCCTGGCCGAGCGGCGAGATGAGCCGGTACCGGTCGGCGACGAGTTGGGGAAGCGGGTTCGACATCGCAGGAGACGGTACCCGGCGGCGGCTCGCCGTACACCGCCGGCACGCCACAGTGCGGCGAAGGTCAAGTTCGCGGCGCGTACGCTGAGCCCATGTCTGCCGAAGAGCCGCTGTTGCGGGTTACCCGGGGTGTGCCGACCGCCGAAGAACTGGCCGCCCTGGTCGGCGCGGTTGTCTCCCGGACCCGCCCCGTCGCCGCAGCCGGACCGGTCGGCGCCTCGATCTGGACCCGCAGCAGCCGACCGGCCACAGCGACGCCCGCCGCCGGCCCCGGAGCGTGGCGGGCCTCCGGCCTGCCCCGCTGACTTGAGGCGTGCACGGGGCTGCCGGACGTCACTGGCACCCGTTAACCTCACTCAGGGACACGGTGCCGTGACAGGTAGGGAGGGCCGATGATCCCCGAGGAGGACCGCCCCGCGCCCTGGTTGAGCGACTACGGGGGCATCGAGGCCGACATCCGCCAGCTGCGCGACTTCGCCGACAGGCTCCAGGCCGAGGTGGAGCGGAACTACACGCCCCACCTGTCGTACATCGCGGACGACATGAAGGCGAAGATCCCCAACCCCGCTGACGCCTTCGTGGAGCTGGTGCAGTTCCTCCAGGCCCACAACGAGACCCAGCAGGCCACGGCCACGATGGTCTGGTCCGTCGGCGGTGCCACCGGCCGCCTGGCCGCCGCGGCCGGAAGGATCGCCACGAAGTACGCCGACACCGACGCCTTCTCCGCCGCCCGCGTCTCCGACGTCGAGCGCGCCCTGGCCGACCCCAGCGTCGTCGTCCCGACCCGCCTCACACCGACCCTGCCCGACCCGACCGGCCCCGACAGCGGGTCGGGGCGGGTGGTGCTGCCGTGATCGAGCGGGGCAGCGGCCGGACGTCCGGCCTCACCCAGTGGCTGCTGATGGACCTGCTCAGCATGTGGGCGTGCATTCAGGACCACGACACCGCCGGGCACTGGAAGCAGGTCGCCGGCTGGCGCAAGGTCTGCGACCTCGCCCAGGCCCACCTGGGCCGACTGAAGGAGTACCGGCGCGGCCTGGCCGAGGCGTGGCCACCGGCGACCAACGCCGCCGCCCGGGCCTACCTGGGCGAACTCGACGGCCTCATCGACAAGGTGCAGCGCACCCACGACACGGCCGCCGCGAACTACGACGCCCTCGCCGCGGCCACCCGCGCGATCAGCAGCGCCCGCGTCGAACTGAAGCCGCTCCACGACGAGTACGTGACCAAGCTCCAGCAGAAGCGGACGTACGAGGCGACAGTGGCGGACCCGAAGGCTGCGATGGGCAGCCGGGTACCGGACAAGCCGGTGACCGACGTCGACCTGGAACGACTCAACGCCCAGGCCCGGACCCTGATGTACGGCCTCAGCGGCGAACTCCAACAGGCCCAGGTAATGCTCCGCCAACCCCCGCCCTTACCCAAGACGCCAAGACAGCCGGACAACCCGGACGTGTACGCCAGCGACGCACCGATCATTCCACCCATCGTGCCAAGATCTATGACACCTTCACGATCAGCACTGGTGAAGAATGGACTGCCCAAAAGGCCAACGACTCACGTTGCAACACCACAAATCGTTGGTCCAGTGCTCGGCGGAGCAAGCACCGCCCATGCGTCAATCCCGGGAAGCCCGACGCCAGCAAGCGGCCCATCGAGCCCACCCGCCACCACCTCGCCCACATTCGGACTACCAGGAATTACACGGCCAGTCACTAACGATTCTAATCGCTCAACTCCCTTTAAGCCGACCCACGAACAGATTCCCACACCAAGGCATACCACCAAGAATAGCAGCAGCCCTTCACTGTCCAACCCAACGAGGCCGCTACCACCTGGCGGAATAATCGGCGGCGCGCCCGGATTTGGCATTGGTCAACCAGGAGGCACCAACTTGCCTCGCAAGGTCAACCCGGTCGGTGGCATCATCGGTGGTGGCGGCGCTGGCACAGCACCCACCGGAGCCGCCGGCTCCAGACCAGGAAACGGACGCAGCAATCAATTTGGCCCCCTCCATGGGATATCCCCGAACGGCGGCAACTCTGGACCAAGGGCCGCCAATAACCAAAATGGGGAACAAGGAAAGCCCGGCGAAAGTCCTTCCTCCTGGGATCCGGAACATCCCTGGGAGACCCTCAAGGGGGTACCACCAGTGGTCCGCCACATCGAAGACGAGGGCACCATCGATCCAGGGCCAGCCCTCGGCTTCGACCGATGACTCATTTCTCGCTAGCTAGCCTTACGATGGCAACCTTCTTGACCATCGCAACTTCACTCATCAATCCAACCAGCGCCACCTCCAACTCGAGCAACGCAGAGAAGATCAGAAACGATCAGTGGCACCTGCGCTTCCTTAAAGCAGCAGAGGCGCAAGGTATCAGTCGAGGCAAAGGCACAATCGTTGCCATTCCCGACACAGGCGTATTTCCACACCCAGACCTTGAACATAATCTACTCCCAGGAACCGACGTCTCAGAAGGTGGGGACGGCCGCAGAGATGACGATAGCCATGGAACCTCGATGGCTGGCCTGGTTGCCGCTCACGGTACTCCTAAGGGGTTAGGCGCCCTTGGAATTGCACCAGAAGCCAAGATACTGCCCATACGATCAAGGCAGATAGATGGCAAGGGAGACACCGAAGAGCTTGCTGCTAGCGTCGAATGGGCGACATTAAACGGTGCCGACATCATCAGCATCTCAGCAGTCGCTGGCGCGAGCCGGCGACTACAACAGGCCATCAGGACGGCACTCCAAGCAGACATCGTGGTGGTCGCAGCTGCCGGCAATAAGCCGTTTGACATAAGTATTGGCTATCCCGCATCAGAAGAAGGCGTGATAGCAGTAGGCGGCGTTGACCAGGCTGGAGAGCTTGCTGCTGTGTCGGTCACCGGACCAACTGTGGACGTCGTAGCGCCGGCTGTCGACATCTACAGCACCAGCTACGGCGGCAAGTACTCGAAGGGCACGGGTACCTCCAGCGCTACCGCGATCGTCGCGGGTGCTGCCGCTCTGATCCGTTCCAAGTACCCCGATCTCCCCGCCGCCGAGGTAGCGCACCGGCTCACGGCCACCGCCGTCGACAAGGGTCCGCCGGGCCGGGACGACGAGTACGGCTACGGCGTCATCGACCTGGTCGCGGCGCTGACGGCAGACGTACCCCCGCTGGGTTTCGAATCGGCGACGGCGCATGCCCCGGCCGGGTCCGGGCCGGTCACGACGGCGGTCGCGGAGCCGGCCGGCAACGACGGGGGCGACGGCGGGGCGACTGCCCGAGGACTGGCCACGTTGGGCGTGATCGTGGCCGCCGGGGGTGCCTGGGCGCTGGTCGCCCGACGGCGGCGTCGTGGCGAGGACCCGCCGCCACGAATCAGCCGGTGAGCGGCCGACATCGGATCGACTGTCCGGCGCTTCTGCTCAACTCCACGTCGTGAAGTGGGCGGCATTCGGGGCACTGGGACACCGTCACTGGAACGGAGTCGGTCGGAGGCGGGCCCGGGGGCGGAAGAACCAATGGCCGGGTGCCGCGACGCGTGGGGGCGGGGGTAGCCGGTAGCGTCGGATTCGTGCCGAACTCGATGCCGCTCCGTCTCGTGCTCGCCTCGGCGAGCCCCGCCCGCCGCAAGCTGCTCCACGCCGCCGGGATCGAACCCGACGTGCTGGTGAGCGGGGTCGACGAGTCCCAGGTGGTCAGCGAGAGCGCCGAGGAGCTGTGCCTGGAACTGGCCCGGCTCAAGGCGCAGGCGGTCGTCGGCCGGATTCGGCCGTCCCCGGACGAGCGGACCCTGGTCCTGGGCTGCGACTCGTTGCTCGCCTTCGACGGCGAGATCCTCGGGAAGCCGGCCGACGCGGCGGACGCCGTCGGGCGCTGGGAGCGGATGCGGGGGCGCAGTGGGGTGCTGCACACCGGGCACTGCCTGATCGACGTGGTCCACGAGTCACGCGCGGAGGCGGTCGCCTCGACGACCGTCCGGTTCGCCGACGTCAGCGACGACGAGATCGCCGCGTACGTCGCTACGGGCGAGCCGCTCGCCGTGGCCGGGGCGTTCACCATCGACGGACTGGGCGGGGCCTTCCTCGACGGGATCGACGGCGATCCGGGGACGGTGGTCGGGCTCTCCCTGCCGCTGCTGCGCAGGCTCCTCGCCGAACTGGACCTGCAGATCACCGACCTGTGGACGAAGATCGCGCCCGGCGGCCAGTCGGTCGAGCCGCTCGGCTAGCTTCCAGCCATGAGTAAATCGCTGCCGCTGACCCCGGAACTGCACGCGTACATCGTGGCCCACGGCTCGGCCCCGGACGAGGTGATGGGCGACCTGGTCGAGGAGACCCTCGCCGCGCTGCCGGCCCAGGCGGGGATGCGGGTGGCGCCGGAGCAGGCGGCGTTCCTGACCTTCCTCACCCGGCTGCTCGGAGCGCGGCGGGCGGTGGAGGTGGGCACCTTCACCGGACTGTCGTCCCTGGCGATCGCCCGCGGGCTGCCCGAGGACGGGCGGCTGACCTGCTTCGACATCTCCGAGGAGTACACGGGCATCGCCCGGCGGTACTGGGCGCGGGCCGGGGTGGCCGACCGGATCGAGCTGCGCATCGGGCCAGCCGGGGAGACGCTGCGCGAGTTGCCGAACGACCGGCACCTGGACTTCGCGTTCATCGACGCGGACAAGACGGGGTACCCGGTCTACTGGGCGGAGTTGGTGCCGCGGATGCGTCCGGGTGGGATCGTCGCGGTCGACAACACGCTGCGCGGGGGCCGGGTGCTCGCTCCGCAGAACGCCGATGACCGGGCGATCGCCGCGTTCAACGACGAGATCATGGCCGATGTCCGGGTGGAGACGGTGCTGCTGCCGATCGCCGACGGGCTGACGCTCGCCCGGGTGCGCTGACCGTCTCCGGGCCGTCCTTGATCAGACCGATGTGTGGGATGTCGCGGGCTGTGCCCGATGGGAGACAGCGGCCTGCCGTTCGTCATGTCGATCATGGTCGTGCGGGCGCAGCGCGCGGCCCAGCCGCAGGGTGAGCAGCGCGGCCGTCGCGATGAACCCGGGCAGCAGCAGGAAGGCAGGGTGCGGGCCGACGCCGTCGGCCACCCAGCCGAGCGCCACCGGCGCGATCCCGAAGCCCACCCCCATCGAGTACGACGACCAGCCGGCCGCCTTGTCGGCGGCCGGCCCGGCGACGGCCAGGGCGATCGAGATGGCCAGCGGGTAGTGCAGCGCGTTGCCGAGGCCGAGCACGACGAGCCCGGTCACCGCCAGCCAGCCGACCGAAGCGACCCAGAAGACGGCGAACCCGGTCAGCGAGACGGCCAGCGCGACCACCAGCAGCGGCACGGGCCGGTAGCGCAGCGCGGCCCGGCCGCCGGCCAGCCGGCCGAGGAACATCCCGCCGACGATCGCGGCGACCGCCGCCGAGGCCGCCCCGGCGCCCAACCCCGCGTGCGAACGGAGCACATCGGCAGTCCAGAGCGACAGGCAGACCTCGATCGAGCCGGTCACCGCCATCAGGACCCAGGCGATCCAGTACGGCCGGGGCAGCCCTCCGCTCCTCGCACGCCCCGCACCGGCCGGCACCCTGGTCGGCGCGACCGCCGGTTCGCCGACGCGGGACGCTACAGCGCGGACCGCGTGCTCCGCCGACGCGGCGGGGACCGACACGGCGGGCGACGCGGCGAGGACCGGCGGGGCCGACGGTACGGCGGAAACCGGCAGGGCCGGCGATGCGGCAGGGACCGACACGGCCGGTGACGCGGCGGGTGGGCGTACCCGGAAGGTCAGGGCGGCGAGGGCGAGCAGCGCGATCAGGCCGACCTCGACGGCCATCACCGGCCGCCAGCCGAGCCCCGCGTCGACGGTCGCCCCGATGAGCAGCGGTGCCAGGATGCCCATGCCGGCGCAGGCTGCGTTGGCCTCGGTGAGGGCGGCCGGCGCGGTGGGGCCGTGGTGGGCGGTGAGCACGACGTTGACCCCGCTGATCACCATCATGCCGAAGGTGGCGATCACCACGACGGCGGCGAGGGTCGCGGGCAGGGGCCGGAGGGTGCCGAACCCGGTGACGCCGACGGCCACCCCGGCGAGGCCGAGCCAGGCCGACCGGCCCCGGCCGATCCGGCGGGCGACCGGTGCGAACAGCGCCCCGCCGAGGAGCGCGCCGACGGCGATGGCGGTGCTGTGCAGGCCGGCGACGGCGGCGCTGGTGCCCTGCTCGTCGCGCAGCAGCGGGACGACGGGGCCGAAGCCGTAGAGGAAGAAGCCCCACAACGCCAGTTGGGAGTAGGCCAGCCAGGTGGTTCGGTCATGGGTGAGGCGGGGCACGGCCCTTACGCTACGCGCGTCGGACCGGTGCCCCGCCCTCGGTGAGAGGCAGCTCTCGGCGATGAATGGCACCCCTGCCCCACCGGCGGCGGGCGCTGGGAGGATGCCCTCCGGCTCACCGCACGCTGCGGGCGAACTGGCGGGCGGCCCAGACGACGCCGGCGGCGGCCAGCACCGCGATGATGGCCAGCCCCTGCCAGACCTTGTCGTCGCCGAGTTCCCCGGCGAACAGCGCCCGGGTGCCGTCGACCGCCCAGGAGAACGGGTTCCACTCGGCTACGCCCTGGAGCCAGCCGGGGGCGAAGGTGAGCGGCAGCAGGATGCCGGAGAGCAGCAGCACCGGCTGGGCCACGGTGTTCATCAGCGGGGCGAGCGCGTCCTCGCTCTTGACCTTGAGCGCGACGCCGTACGAGACGGCCGAGGTCATCAGCGCGATCAGGGCGAGCATCAGGTACGCCAGCAGCAGGTCGCCGATGAACACCCGCAGGTCGAACAGGAGCGCGAGCAGGGTGATGATGACGGCCTGGACCAGCAGCGACACCACGTCGCGCATCGAACGGCCGAGCAGCAGGGCGAGCCGGCTCACCGGGGTGACCCGGGACCGCTCGATGATCCCGGCGCGCAGCTCGGCGATCAGGCCGAAGCCCTGGAACAGTCCGCCGAAGATGGCCAGCAGCACGAGCACGCCGGGCACGAAGATCTTGTACGCCTCGGCCTGGGTCGGCGCGTTCAGGGCCGGCTTGAGCAGCGGGGCGAAGAGGAGCAGATACATCACCGGCTGGAAGACGCCGACGACGACCCAGACCGGGTTACGCAGCAGCAGTTGTATCTGGCGCTGGAAGATCAACCACGTGTCGCGGGCGAGTTTCACGAAAGCTCTCCTGTCGAGGGCGGGTCAGGACTCGCGCAGCGAGCGGCCGGTCTTGGTGAGGAAGACGTCGTCGAGGCTGGGCCGGTGCAGCTCGATGGAGCTCAGCGCGAGGCCTGCGTTGTCGATGCGGCGCAGGATCTGCGGGATGGCGGTCGCCCCCTCGTCGACGTGGAGGCGCAGGCCGCCGCCGTCGACGGTCTCCAGCTTGTTGACGTACGGCTCGGAGTCGAGCAGTTGGGCGGCGTGCGGGGTCGCGGCGGCGTCCAGCCCGACGACGACCACCTCGCCGGAGATTGCGCGCTTCAGCTCGACCGGGGTGCCCTCGGCGACCAGTTCGCCATGGTCCATGATCGCGATCCGGTCGCAGAGCGCGTCGGCCTCGTCCAGGTAGTGCGTGGTGATGAAGACGGTCATCCCCTCGCTGCGCAGCCGGCGGATCTCGTCCCACATGTGGGCCCGGCTCTGCGGGTCGAGGCCGGAGGTCGGCTCGTCCAGGAAGACGATCCGTGGCTCGTGGATGATGCCGAGGGCGATGTCGACCCGCCGTCGCTGGCCGCCGGAGTAGGTCTTGCACTTGCGGTCGGCGTACTCGGTGAGCTGGAACGCTGCCAGGGCGCGCTCCGCGCGACGGTGGGCGTCGGCCTTGCGGATGCCGTACATCCGGGCGTGCAGGACGAGTTCCTCGCGGGCGGTGGAGTCGTCCCAGGTGCTGCCGCCCTGGGCGACGTAGCCGATTCGGCGGCGCACCTCGGCGGGCCGGCGAAGCAGGTCGGCGCCGGCGATGGTGGCCGCGCCGCCGTCGGGTTCGATGAGGGTGGCCAGCATCCGCAGCGTGGTGGTCTTGCCGGCCCCGTTGGGCCCGAGGAAGCCGAAGATCTCCCCCTCGGCGACGTTCAGGTCGACCCCGCGGACGGCGTCCACGGTCTTCTTGTCCCGACCGGCACGGGAGCGGAAGGACTTCCGCAGCCCTCTGGTCTCGATCATCTTCGCTCCTGTTCGTCCGTGGCCGGCCGGAACCGGCCGTTCCGCAGGGGGGTGGCACAGGGGCGTCACTCCGGACGTCCCGCCGAGGCTAACGCGATATAAATTCACTGGTCAACTTTGATTATTACGCGTTCCCGTCGACTCTCGGCGACGATCCGGGCTCCGGTTCCGGCTCCGGTTCCGACTCCGACTCCTGGGCCGGGGCGAGGGCAGCGGCCGGCCCCACCGCGGTCCGGCCGGCCCGGCCGGACAGGCCCTCCGGCAGGTACGGCGCGCCGGCCTCGATCCGGTCGGCGACCCGGTCGCACCAGCCCGCCTCCGCCTCCCCCCGGGCGATCCACAACTCGTACGTCCAGGCGACCCCGACCGGCTTGGAATCCCGGATCCAGGACGACTCCATCGAGGCGCGCATGCTCTCCACGCCGGCCCGGATCACCTGCCCCCGGCTGCGCAGCGCGGCCACCGCCTCCGGGCGGGGCAACGCCGGCAGGAACGCGAACGCGGCCACGAACGGGTCGGCGGGCTGCTGGTTGCCCCACCACAGGTTGCGCAGCAGGGTCTCGAACTCGTCGAGCCCTCCCGGGGTGATCTCGTACGTCGTCCGGGCCGGCCGGGCCCCGACCTGTTCGGTCGCCACCTCGCGGAGCAGCCCCTCCTGGGCCAGCTTGCGCAGCGCATGGTAGATCGAGCCGGGCTGCACGTTGGCCCACTTGTCGGCACCCCAGCTGAGCAGCTCACGACGTACGTCGTAGCCGTGCACCGGCTGCATCCACTTGACCAGCCCGAGAATCATCATGCGTGTGGCAGACACCGGACGAGCGTATTAGACAAGTTTGACTACCGACCTTCGGGCAGTGCCGCATGCCACACCAAGCGATCGTTAGGGCGACGGCGGTGGCCGATAAACTCCCGGTCAGTAACCTCCGGGGAGGAGCCACCAAGGTGCGCAAGGTACTCATCGCCAACCGCGGCGAGATCGCCGTCCGCGTCATCCGTGCCTGCCGCGACGCCGGCCTGGGCAGCGTCGCCGTCTACGCGGGCTCCGACCGGGACGCCCTGCACGCCACCCTGGCGGACGAGGCGTACGCCCTGGGCGGCGACACCGCCGCCGAGACGTACCTGCGGATCGACAAGCTGATCGACGTCGCCGAGAAGGCCGGCGCGGACGCCGTCCACCCCGGGTACGGGTTCCTCTCCGAGAACGCCGACTTCGCCCATGCCGTCATCGACGCGGGCCTGACCTGGATCGGCCCGGCCCCGCAGGCGATCCGCGACCTCGGCGACAAGGTCACCGCCCGGCACATCGCCCAGCGGGCCGGCGCTCCCCTGGTCCCCGGCACCGCCGACCCGGTCGGCGGCCCGGACGAGGTAATCGCCTTCGCCGTCGACCACGGGCTCCCGGTCGCCATCAAGGCCGCCTTCGGCGGCGGCGGGCGCGGCCTCAAGGTGGCCCGCACGATGGAGGAGATCCCGCAGCTCTTCGAGTCGGCGACCCGGGAGGCGGTCGCCGCATTCGGGCGGGGTGAGTGCTTCGTCGAGCGGTACCTGGACAAGCCCCGGCACGTCGAGGCGCAGATCCTCGCCGACCAGCACGGCAACGTGGTCGTCGTGGGCACCCGGGACTGCTCGCTCCAGCGCCGGCACCAGAAGCTGGTCGAGGAGGCCCCCGCGCCGTTCCTCACCGACGCCCAGCGCGCCCAGATCCACGAGAGCGCCAAGGCGATCTGCCGGGAGGCCGGCTACCAGGGCGCCGGCACCGTGGAGTACCTGGTCGGCGCGGACGGCACCATCTCCTTCCTGGAGGTCAACACCCGGCTCCAGGTCGAGCATCCGGTCACCGAGGAGACCGCCGGAATCGACCTCGTCCGTGAGCAGTTCCGGATCGCCGACGGCGAGAAGCTGCGGCTGGTCGAGGACCCGGCCCCGCGCGGGCACTCCATCGAGTTCCGGATCAACGGCGAGGACCCGGGCCGCAGCTTCCTGCCCGCCCCCGGCACGGTCACCGCGCTGCGACTGCCCACCGGTCCGGGCGTCCGGGTGGACACCGGCATCTCGGCCGGCGACGTGATCGGCGGCAACTTCGACTCGCTGCTGGCCAAGGTGATCGTCACCGGAGAGACCCGTACCGAGGCCCTGGAGCGGGCCCGGCGGGCGCTGGACGAGATGGTCGTCGAGGGGATGGCCACCGCCCTGCCGTTCCACCGGCTCGTGGTGCGCGACGAGGCGTTCACCGCCGAGCCGTTCAGCGTGCACACCCGGTGGATCGAGACCGAGTTCGACAACACCGTCCCACCGTTCACCGCCACCGCCGGTCCCGCCGACGCGCCGGCCGGGCGCGAGACCGTCGTGGTCGAGGTCGGCGGCAAGCGGCTGGAGGTGAGCCTCCCCGTCGGCCTCGGCGCGGGTACGACCGCAGCCCCGCCCGCCACGCGCAAGCCGGCCCGCCGGGGCGGCGGGGCCCAGGCCGGCGCGGCGGTCAGCGGGGACGCGCTCACCTCCCCGATGCAGGGCACCCTCGTCAAGATCGCCGTCGCCGACGGGGACACCGTCGCCGAGGGTGACCTGGTCGTGGTGCTGGAGGCGATGAAGATGGAGCAGCCGCTGCACGCCCACAAGGCGGGCACGGTCAGCGGCCTCGCAGCCGAGGTCGGTGCCGTCATCACCGCCGGCGCGGCAATCTGCACCATCGCCTGACTTACCCGCTCGGAGGGCGGCCCCAGCGCGGCGCAGCCCCGAGCCCACCCAGCGGGACGCGGGCGGGCGACGTCAGCGCAGCTCGGCGCCCGCCACCGCTCGGACGGCGGCGGTCAGCGCGTCCAGGGCGGCGGAGGCCACCCGCCAGTGCTGCCAGTACAACGGGCGGTCCAGGTGACGCCCGGCACCGAGGTCGACGCAGTGCCCGGCGGCGATGTCGACGCGGGCGAACCGCTCCGGGACCATGCCCCAGCCCAACCCGAGCCGCACCGCCTCGTTGAAGCCGTCGAAGGACGGGACGTAGTGGATCGGCGGGTCGATCCGACGGCGGGTCACGGTACGGGCGAACCTGTGCTGAAGCTGGTCCTTTCGGTCGAACGCCATCATCGGCGCCGACGCGAGGGCCGCCTCGGTGAGCCCGTCGGGGAAGTGGCGGTCGGCGAACCCGGCCCGGGCCAGCGCGACGTACCGCATCGCGCCCAGCCGCTCCACCCGGCAGCCCTGGACGGCCTCCCGCTGCGCGGTCACCGCCGCCATCGCCGTACCGTCGCGAATCAGCTCCGCCGTGTGGTCCTCATCGTCCCGGCGGACGTCGAACAGCAGCGCCAGCTCGGTGGGCAGCAGCGCCAGCGCGCCGACGAACCAGGTGCCGAGCGAGTCCCCGTTCGCGACGATCGTCACCCGGGTGGGGGTGGATCCGCCGACCGTCGGCGGTCGGGCGGCATGCAGCGCCTCGCGCTCCAGCAGGGCCACCTGCCCGGCCAGCCGCAGCAACGGACGGCCCGCGTCGGTGGCCCGGCACGGCTTCGACCGGCGGATGAGCACCTGCCCGACGGCCTGTTCCAGCGCCTTGATCCGTTGGCTGACGGCCGAGGGGGTGACGTGCAGGGACCGCGCCGCCGCCTCGAAGCTGCCCTCGCGGACCACCGCGGCGAACGTCCGGAGCTGCGTGGAGTCCAGCATGATGAAGCTGAGCTTATCCGCCATGAAAATCTTCAGCTGGGCTGCATCGCATGCGGCTCGTAGCGTCGGCCCGTGCCCGTAATCCTCAGCAGCTCCGCGGCCGGCTCCGCCGCCGCCGGTTTCTCCCTCTCCATCGCGCTGATCGCCGCCATCGGCGCGCAGAACGCCTTCGTCCTGCGGCAGGGCCTGCGCCGGGAGCACGTCGTGCCGGTGGTCGCCGTCTGCGCCGCGTCCGACGCTCTGCTCATCTCGCTCGGCATCGCCGGGATGGGCACCGCCACGGCGGAACACCCCGCCGCCGTCACCGCCGTCCGTTGGCTCGGCGCCGCGTTCCTGCTCGGGTACGCCGCGTTGGCCGTGCGCCGCGCGCTGCGGCCCGGTGCGCTCTCCCCCGCCGACCGGCCGCCGGCGACCCTCGGGGCGACGCTGCTGGCCTGCCTCGCGTTCACCTACCTCAACCCGCACGTGTACCTCGACACCGTCCTCCTGCTCGGTGGCGTGGCCCGCCAGCATCCGCACCACTGGGTCTTCGGCGCGGGTGCCGCGCTGGCCAGCGTGGTCTGGTTCACGGTCCTCGGCGCCGCCGCCCACCGGCTCGCGCCCGTGCTGGCCCGCCCGGCGGCCTGGCGGCTCGTCGACGGCGCGGTCGCCCTCGTGATGGTCGCGGTCGCGGTGACCCTGCTGCTCGGCTGACCACGTCGGCTCCCGGCTTGGTCAGGGTGTTTTCGGCTACCACCGGGGGCGCGGGCGTCGGCGGGCGGGAATGATGGCGACGTGCGTTTCCTTCAAGGCGCGGTCCCCGCGCACGACCTGACATACAACGACGTCTTCATGGCGCCCGCCCGCTCCGAGGTCGGTTCCCGGTTGGACGTCAACCTGGCCACCGCGGACGGCACGGGCACGACGATCCCCCTGGTGGTGGCCAACATGACGGCCGTGGCCGGCCGGCGGATGGCCGAGACGGTCGCCCGGCGTGGCGCCGTCGCGGTGATCCCGCAGGACATCCCCATCGAGGTGGTGGCCACCGTCGTCGACTGGGTCAAGCGGCGGCACCTGGTGCACGACACCGCGATCACGCTCGGCCCGACGGACACCGTCGGCGACGCCATCCACCTGCTGCCGAAACGCTCACACGGCGCGGTGGTCGTAATCGACGAGGCCGGTCGCCCGCTGGGCGTGGTGACCGAGGCGGACACCGTCGGGGTGGACCGGTTCGCCCAGCTCCGGCACGTGATGTCGACCGAGCTGCACACGGTGCCGGCGGACGCGGACCCGCGTACCGGATTCGACCGGCTCTCGGCGGGCCGGCGGCGGCTCGCGCCGGTGGTGGACGGCGAGGGACGGCTGGTCGGGGTGCTGACCCGCAAGGGCGCGCTGCGCGCCACCCTCTACCGGCCGGCGACGGACGACAGGGGCCGGCTGCGGGTCGCGGCGGCGGTCGGGATCAACGGCGACGTCACCGGCAAGGCCGCCGCGCTGCTGGAGGCGGGGGTGGACACGCTGGTGGTGGACACCGCACACGGCCACCAGGAACGGATGCTCTCCGCGCTGCGGGCGGTGCGCAAGCTCGACCCGGGCGTCCCGGTCGCGGCCGGCAACGTGGTCACCGCCGACGGGGTACGCGACCTGGTCGAGGCCGGCGCGGACATCGTGAAGGTGGGCGTCGGACCGGGTGCGATGTGCACCACCCGGATGATGACCGGGGTCGGCCGGCCGCAGTTCTCCGCCGTGCTCGACTGCGCGGCGGCGGCCCGGGACCTGGGCCGGCACGTCTGGGCCGACGGCGGGGTGCGGCACCCCCGGGACGTGGCGCTCGCGCTGGCGGCCGGCGCGTCGAACGTGATGATCGGGTCCTGGTTCGCCGGCACGTACGAGTCACCGGGCGACCTGTACACCGACGCGGACGGCCGGCGGTACAAGGAGAGCTTCGGGATGGCCTCGTCCCGGGCGGTCAGCGCCCGGACCGCCGACGACAGCCCGTTCGACCGGGCCCGCAAGGCGGCCTTCGAGGAGGGCATCTCCTCGGCCCGGATGTACCTGGACCCGACCCGGCCGGGCGTCGAGGACCTGATCGACGAGATCATCGCCGGGGTGCGCAGCGCCTTCACGTACGCGGGCGCGCGAAACCTGGCCGAGTTCCACGAACGTGCACTGGTCGGAGTACAGAGCACGGCCGGCTACACCGAGGGCATGCCCCTACCGACAAGCTGGTAACCCCCCACCCGGTGCCCGGTTGATCGGGGAGGTTTACGTCGTCCGCGCCCATCCGGTCGACGCAAACCTCTTGATCGACCGGTACCGGGTGGGGCAGCCGTGGGGTGGGGTGGGGGGTAACTTCGCTCGGGGCGGGTGCGTTGCTCTTGTTGGCAGGGGTCCGTAAATTCGTTTGGGGCCTGACCATCAGGGAGCTAATCTGAGGGACATGGACGTGACCGGGCTGGGAGACGTGCCGCTGGGCCGTCTGTTGGTCACTGCCGGCCACCTCGTCGGTCAGCAGTGGAACCGCTACCTGGCAGAGGAGCACGGCCTCACGCAGGCCGGCATGGGCACCCTGATCACCCTCGCCCGGTTCGGCGAACTGCCGCACCGGGCGGTCGCCGAGCGCTGCTTCGTCCGGCCCGCCACCCTCACCGGCATCGTCGACACGCTGGAACGCGACGGCCTGGTCGAGCGGCACCGCGACGACGCCGACCGGCGCAGGGTCCGGCTGGCCCTCACCCCCGCCGGCCGGGAGCAGGTCGCCAAGCTCACCACCCTCATGCAGACCAGGGGACCGCTGACCTCCGTCGACGCCGACCCGGTGAAGGCAGCCGTGATCCGGGAGTTCCTGATCGAGGTCATCGGCAGCGGAGAGGAGCCACAGATGACGAGTCCCGAAACGAGACCGCAGGAGCCGGCGTGCTGATCCGACTTATCCGCACCCACCTGGGGCCCTACCGCCGCCCGCTGGCGGCGGTGGTGGCCTTCCAGCTCGTCGGCACGATGGCCTCGCTCTACCTGCCGAGCCTCAACGCCGATATCATCGACCGTGGCGTGGCCCGTGGCGACACCGACTACATCATGCGCACCGGCGGCTGGATGCTGCTGGTCAGCCTGGTCCAGATCGCCTGCTCGATCGCCGCGGCCTACCTCGGCGCCCGCACGGCGATGGGCTTCGGCCGGGACGTCCGGGCGGAGATCTTCAGCCACGTCAACCGCTTCTCCGCCCGCGAGGTGGCCCGGTTCGGCGCGCCCTCGCTGATCACCCGCAACACCAACGACGTGCAACAGGTGCAGATGCTCGTGCTGACGAGCTGCACCATGCTCGTCGGCGCGCCGATCATGAGCGTCGGCGGGGTGGTGATGGCGCTGCGCGAGGACGTCGGGCTGTCCTGGCTGATGCTGGTCTGCGTCCCGGTGCTGGCGCTCGCGCTCGGGCTGATCATCCGGCGGATGGTGCCCAGTTTCCGGCTCATGCAGACCCGGATCGACACCGTCAACCGGGTGCTGCGCGAGCAGATCACGGGCATCCGGGTGGTCCGGGCGTTCGTCCGCGAGCCGTACGAGACGGAACGCTTCGCCCGCGCGAACGTCGACCTGACCGCGACCGCACTGCGCACCGGCCGGCTGATGGCCCTCATCTTCCCGGTGGTGATGCTGATGCTCAACGTCTCCAGCGTCGCGGTGCTGTGGTTCGGCGCGCAACGGGTGGACTCCGGGCAGATCCAGATCGGCGCGCTCACCGCCTTCCTCGTGTACCTGATGCAGATCCTGATGGCCGTCCTGATGGCCACCTTCATGCTGATGATGGTGCCGCGCGCCGCAGTCTGCGCCGAGCGGATCGTCGAGGTGCTGGACACCGACTCCTCGGTGGTCGCGCCGGCCGCGCCGGTCACCGAGGTGACCGGCCGGGGCGAGCTGGAGCTGCGCGACGTGCGGTTCCAGTACCCGGGGGCGAGCGAGCCGGTGCTGCACGACATCTCCTTCCGGGTCACGCCCGGGCGCACCACGGCGATCATCGGCAGCACCGGATCCGGCAAGAGCACCCTGCTCTCGCTGATCCCCCGGCTGGTCGACAGCACGGCCGGCGCGGTGCTGGTCGACGGGGTGGACGTCCGCGACCTGGCGCCCGACGAGCTGTGGCGGCGGATCGGGCTGGTGCCGCAGCGGCCGTACCTGTTCAGCGGGACGATCGCCAGCAACCTGCGGTACGGCAACCCGGACGCCACCGACGCGGAGCTGTGGGCGGCCCTGGAGATCGCCCAGGCGCGCGACTTCGTCGCCGAACTGTCCGAGGGGTTGGACGCCCCGATCGCGCAGGGCGGCACCAACGTCTCGGGCGGGCAGCGGCAGCGCCTGGCCATCGCCCGGGCCCTGGTCCGGCGGCCGGAGATCTACCTGTTCGACGACTCGTTCTCGGCACTCGACCTCGGCACCGACGCCCGGCTCCGGGCGGCGCTGCGGCCGGTCACCGCGGACGCGTCGATGGTGATCGTGGCCCAGCGGGTCTCCACGATCGTCGACGCCGACCAGATCATCGTGCTTGAGGACGGGGGCATCGTCGGGATGGGCCGACACGCCGAGCTACTGGAGAACTGCCCGACGTACGCGGAGATCGTCGCCTCCCAGCAGAGCGCGGGGGTGCCGGCATGACCGCCGTACCGGGTCAGAAGCCCGCGCCGCAGGGACGGCCCGCGGCCGGCGGCCAGGCGCAGACGCCGACGCGGCTGCCCCAGGGCGGCCACCGAGGCGGCCCGCTGCCGAGCGCTGGCATGCCGGCCGAGAAGTCGATGAACTTCGGGCCGTCGGCCCGCCGGCTGCTGGGGCGGCTGCGGTCACACCGGCTCCCGCTCGTCGTCATCGTCGGGCTCGCCGTGATCAGCGTCGGGTTCAGCGTGTACGGACCGAAGCTCCTCGGCCGCGCGACCGACCTGATCTTCAGCGGGGCGATCGGCCGGCAGCTCCCGCCCGGGACCACCGCCGAGCAGGCCGTGGCGGCGGCCCGGGCGTCCGGCAACGACAACTTCGCCGACATGCTCGCCCGGATGGACCTGGTGCCCGGGGTGGGCATCGACTTCACCGCGCTGGGTCGGGTGCTGCTGCTGGCGCTCGTCCTCTACCTGGCGGGCAGCCTGCTGATGTGGTGGCAGGGCTGGCTGCTCAACGGCGTGGTGCAGCGCACCGTGCTGCGGCTGCGCGCCGAGGTGGAGGAGAAGCTGAACCGGCTGCCGCTGCCCTACTTCGACAAGCAACCGCGCGGCGAGCTGCTCAGCCGGGTCACCAACGACATCGACAACATCTCGCAGACCCTCCAGCAGACCCTGAGTCAGCTGCTCACCTCGCTGCTCACCCTGATCGGCGTACTGGCCATGATGTTCTGGATCTCGCCGCTACTGGCGCTGGCCGCCCTGGTCGCGGTGCCGCTGTCAGTGGTGGTGACCGGCCAGATCACCAAGCGCTCACAGCCGAAGTTCATCGCCCAGTGGAAACACACCGGCGAGCTGAACGGCCAGATCGAGGAGGCGTTCACCGGCCACGAGCTGGTCAAGGTCTTCGGCCGGCAGCACGAGGTGGAGGCGGCCTTCACCGCCAAGAACGAGGAGCTGTTCCGGGCCAGCTTCGGCGCCCAGTTCATCTCCGGGATCATCATGCCGGCAATGATGTTCGTCGGGAACCTCAGCTACGTGGCGATCGCCGTGGTCGGCGGCCTGCGGGTGGCGTCGGGGTCGATGAGCCTGGGCGACGTGCAGGCGTTCATCCAGTACTCCCGCATGTTCACCCAGCCGCTCACCCAGGTCGCCTCGATGGCGAACCTGCTCCAGTCCGGGGTGGCGTCCGCCGAGCGGGTGTTCGCCGTCCTCGACGCCGACGAGCAGAGCCCCGACCCGGCCGCGCCGGCCCGGGTGACCGACCCGCACGGCCGGGTCGAGTTCGAGCACGTCTCCTTCCGGTACGAGCCGGACAAGCCGTTGATCGAGGACCTGTCGCTGGTCGCCGAGCCGGGGCACACGGTGGCGATCGTCGGGCCGACCGGGGCGGGCAAGACCACCCTGGTCAACCTGATCATGCGCTTCTACGAGCTGGACGGCGGCCGGATCACCCTGGACGGGGTGGACGTCACCACCCTGAGCCGGCACGACCTGCGCGGCCGGATCGGCATGGTGCTCCAGGACACCTGGCTGTTCAGCGGCACCATCCGGGACAACATCGCGTACGGCCGGCCGACCGCGAGCGAGGAGGAGATCGTCGCCGCCGCCAAGGCCACCTTCGTGGACCGGTTCGTCCGCAGCCTCCCCGACGGCTACGACACCGTCGTCGACGAGGAGGGCAGCAACGTCAGCGCCGGCGAGAAGCAGCTCATCACCATCGCCCGGGCGTTCCTGGCCGAGCCGTCGCTGCTGATCCTCGACGAGGCGACCAGCTCGGTCGACACCCGGACCGAGGTGCTGCTCCAACGGGCCATGGCGGCGCTGCGCTCGGACCGGACCAGCTTCGTCATCGCCCACCGCCTCTCCACCATCCGGGACGCGGACCTGATCCTGATGATGGAGAACGGCAGCATCGTCGAGCAGGGCACCCACGATCAGCTGCAGGCCGCCCGGGGCGCGTACCACCGGCTCTACCAGTCCCAGTTCAGCCAGCCCGATCCGGCCCTCCCCCCCGACCCCGTGTCGCTGCCCGCCGCCTCGGTCCAGGGCTGATCGTCGTGTCCGGGGATCCAGCGACAGCGGCGACCGGCCCCGGGCCGGGTGACGGGCCTGGGTCAGGGCAGCAGCGCCGCCGACCGGGTGGCGACCACCGACGCGACCAGGGCCAGGGCGTCGGCGGCGGGCCGTGGGTCCAGGCGGCGGCCGTCGCGCAGGCGCAGTGCGACCGCGCCGTCGGCCGCCTCCCGGGCACCGAGCACCGCGACGTACGGCACCCGACGACGGGCGGTGTCGCGGATCCGGGAGCCCAGCGACCCACCCCCGTCGACCTCGGCCCGCAGGCCGAGCGCGACGGCGTCCCGGGCGAGCCGGTCGGCCGCTGCGGCCTGGCCCGGATCGTCGGGGTCGACCGGGAGCACGGTCACCTGCACGGGGGCGTACCAGGGTGGGAAGGCGCCGTCGTGCGCCTCGATCAGGTGGGCGAACAACCGCTCCATGCTGCCGACCAGGCTGCGGTGCACCATCACCGGCCGCCGCCGGCCGCCGTCGGAGCCGGTGTACGACAGGTCGAACTTCTCGGGCTTGTCGAAGTCGAGTTGCACGGTGGCGAGGGTGGACTCCCGGCCGGTCGGGTCGGCGACCTGAATGTCGATCTTCGGCCCGTAGAACGCGGCGTCGCCGGGCGCCTCGACGACGTCCACGCCGTTCAGCGCCTCCCGGAGCAGGTCCTCGGCCCGGCGCCACTGCTCGTCGGTGCCGACGTACCGCTGGCCCGGACCGCGCAGCGACAGCCGGAACCCCGCCGGGCGGACGCCGAGCGCGGCGTGCGCCTCGCGGATCAGCGCCAGGATCGCCGCGACCTCCTCACCCACCTGGTCCAGGGCGCAGAAGTTGTGCGCGTCGTTGAGCGAGATGGCGCGCACCCGGGACAGCCCGCCGAGCACCCCCGAACGCTCCGCCCGGTACATCCCGCCCAGCTCGCCGACCCGCAGCGGGAGCTCCCGGTAGGACCGGCCCCGGGCCCGGAAGACCAAGGCGTGGTGCGGGCAGAGCGCCGGGCGGAGCACGAACTCGTCGTCCGGGCTCAGCCGCATCGGCGGGAACATGTCGTCGGCGAAGTAGCCGAGGTGGCCGGAGAGCTCGAACAGCTCCCGCTTGCCCAGCGGCGGCGAGTAGACGTGCTGGTAGCCGGCCCGTCGCTCCAGCTCGTGGACGTACGCCTCGACGGCGTGCCGGGCGGCAGCGCCCGCCGGCAGCCAGATGGGCAGGCCGGCGCCGGTCAGCGGGTCGGAGACGAACAGTTCCAGCTCCCGGCCGAGCCTGCGGTGGTCGGTCATGTCGCTCTCCCTCGGGTACGACCCGGAGGCGACCTGGCCGGGAACGCCGCGAGGCCCCGGGGCGGTTCGCCCCGGGGCCTCGATGACGGTGACGTCAGTGCGGCGCGCCGGGGTTTCCCGGCGTCGTGGTCCATACCGCGCTGCGCATGGAAAGACGGTAGACCGGCGGCGGGCCGGCACGCATCCGATTTCGGGGCCCGCCGGCTGCGCGCACCGCGCCCGGGCGGGCGTGCGGCGGGCCGACGGCGTAGGAGCGGGCCGCCGGCACGGGACCTGCCGGCGGCCCGCGGCGGCCCGGTCGTCGGAAACGGGGGGCCCGACGCGCCCGAGGCCGCGCGCCGACAACGGTACGCCGCCCGTAGCCGATCCGCCGCCCGGCTCGGCCCGTACGCCGAGGTCGCTCAGGGCGGCCGAGCCGCCGCATCCTGGCACGTCGGGGGCCGGAACCGTCGTGTCGGTGGTCACCACCGGCCAGGGTGGGCTCCGGTGACCCCCGCCACGGGGCCAGGCTCGGGGCACCCGATCTGCCGGACCCGGCGAGGTGTCAGTCGTGCTTGAGCTACTCACCCACATGGCGTCGCCGCTGTGGGCGTACCTGGCGCTGCTCGGGCTGCTGGCGGTCGACGCGTTCGTGCCGGTCATCCCCACCCAGGCGATCATGATCACCGGTGGGGCGCTCACCGTCTACGGCGGGCTGAGCCTCCCGCTGACCATCGGGGTCGGCGCGCTCGGCGTCTTCGTCGGCGACCTGGCCTGCTACCTGGTCGGCCGGCGCGCACCGGACCGCCGGCAGGGCCGGCAGGCCGAGCCGAGCCGGGTCCGCCGGATGGCCGGACGGATGACCCAGGGACTGCGCCGGCCCGGTCCGCTGGTGATCCTGCTCTGCCGGTTCGTGCCGGGCGGCCGGATGGCCGCCTGCTTCGCCGCCGGCCGCAGCCGGTACCCGTACCGGCTGTTCCTGACGTACGAGGCGGTGGCGGCGGCCGGCTGGGCCACGTACGGGGCGCTGGTCGGGCACCTGGGCGGGACGGCGCTGACCGAGTCGGCGTGGCAGCTGCTGGTGATCGCCGGTGCGGCGGCGGGCGGCTTCGCCGCCGCCGGTTGGGCGATGACGGCGTTCGGCGCCCGCAACGCCCGCCCCGAGGCCCCTACGGAATGACCCCCGGCGGGCCTCGGGCTCCGCCGGATGAGTCTGACGTCACCGGCTTGGGCAGACACCTCGACGTGGTCGCCCGGATCGGGAACACCCGGCGCAACGTCGCGTGAGACCAAAGGGCCGAAGGCGAGAGGTTGACCTCAACTTCGCTTCAGCTCCTACCGTCTGAGGAAGCGGGCGGGCGACGCCCGGAGTCAGGCGAGGAGGCGGAGATGATCCTGGTGACGGGGGCGACCGGCACGGTCGGTCGGGAAGTGGTGTCGATCCTGACGGCACGCGGCGAACCGGTCCGGGCGGTCAGCCGGAATCCCGCCGCCGCCGACCTGCCGGCCGGGGTGGAGGTGGTGGCCGCCGACCTCGCCGACCCGGCGTCGCTCGCCCCGCACCTGACCGGGGTCGACGCGGTCTTCCTGATCTGGCCCTCCGCCGACCCGGCGCTGGCCCGCCGAGCCGCCCCGGAGGTGGCGCGGGTGATCGCGGCGCGAGTGCCACGGATCGTCTACCTCTCCGCCCCCGGCGCGGCTGATCAGCCGGAGTCGTTCTGGGCGGTCGTGGAGCGGGCCGTCGAGGAATCCGGGGCGGGGTGGACGTTCCTGCGCCCGACCGGCTTCGCCGCCAACACGCTGATGTGGGCCGACCAGATCCGCGCCGGTGACGTGGTGCGCTGGCCGTACGGGGGTGCTGCCCGTTCGCTGATCCACGAGCGGGACCTCGCCGAGGTGGCGGTCGCCGCGTTGACCTCGGACGGGCACCTGGGCACCCGCCACCTGCTCAGCGGCCCGGCGACGTTGACCCAGGAGGAGCAGGTGCACGCCATCGGCCGGGCGCTCGGCCGGAAGCTGAGCTGGGCGGAGATGCCCCGCGACGAGGCCCACGCGCTGCTGGCCGGGGCGTTCGGCAACGCCGCCTTCGCCGCGTCGGCCCTGGACGGCTGGGCCGCCTTCGTCGACCACCCCGAGCAGGTCACCACCACGGTGGAGGCGGTCACCGGCCGCCCCGCCCGCCCGTACAGCGAATGGGCGGCCAACCACGCCGACACCTTCCGCTGACGCCCGGCCCCGCGGCTACTCCAGCTCGTGCAGCATGAGCTGGCGGGCGGCCTCCGTGATGGAGCCCGACAGGCTCGGGTAGATGGTGATCGTCTGGGCCAGCTCGTTGACCGTGAGGTTGTTCTCCACCGCCAGGGTGATCGGCAGGATCAGCTCGCTCGCCTTCGGGGCCACCACGACGCCCCCGATCACCTGGCCGCTGGCCGGGCGGCAGAACAGCTTGACGAAGCCGTCGGCCAGGTCGTCCATCTTCGCCCGGGCGTTGCCCCCCAGCGGCAGCATCACCTCGCGGGCGGGCGTCTTGCCGGCGTCCACCTCGTCCTGGGAGACGCCCACGGTGGCCAGCTCCGGGTCGGTGAAGACGTTCGCCGCGACCGTACGCAGCCGCAGCGGCCGGACCGCCTCGCCGAGCGTGTGCCACATCGCGATCCGGCCCTGCATCGCGGCGACGCTGGCCAGCGGCAGCACCCCGGTGCAGTCGCCGGCGGCGTAGATGCCGGGGACGTTGGTCCGGGACACCCGGTCGACGCTGACGTAGCCGCCCCGGGCCAGCTCGACGCCGTACTCGTCGAGGCCGAGGCCAGCCGTGTTGGGGATCGACCCGACGGCGATCAGCGCGTGCGAGCCCTGCACCAGCCGGCCGTCGGCCAGTTCCACCTCCACCCCGTCGGCGGTGCGGCGGACGCCCTCGGCGCGGGAGTTGTTGAGGATGGTCATCCCCCGGGAGCGGAAGACCCGCTCGATTGCCATCGCGGCGTCGGCGTCCTCGTGCGGCATCACCCGGTCCCGGCTGGAGACGAGGGTGACCTCGACCCCCATGGCCAGGTACGCGCTGGCGAACTCGGCCCCGGTGACGCCCGAGCCGACCACGATCAGGTGCTCGGGCAGCTCGGGCAGGTCGTAGACCTGCCGCCAGGTCAGGATGCGCTCGCCGTCGGGCACGGCGGTGGGGAGCTGGCGCGGGGTGGCCCCGGTGGCGACCAGCACGGTCGACGCGGCGATCGAGTACTCCTCGCCCCCGTCGGCGGGTGTGACGACGACCCGGTGGGTGTGACCGAGCGTGTCCTCGCCGAGCCGGGCGGTGCCGGCCACCAAGGTGACGCCGGCCTTCAGCAGCTTGGCGTGGATGTCGGCCGACTGGTGAAGGGCGAGCCGCTTGACCCGCTCGTGCACCGTCCGGGCGTCGACGGTGACCGCCTCCAGCCCGTCGGAGTGCACCCCGAACTCCTCGGTGTCCCGGTACCCGGTGACCACGGAGGAGCTGGCGATGAAGGTCTTGGACGGGACACAGTCGGACAGCACACAGGCACCGCCGGCCCCGTCGGCCTCCACCACGGTGACATCAGCGTCCAACTGGGCGGCGACCAGGGCCGCCTCGTACCCGGCCGGCCCCCCGCCGATGATCACGATCTGGCTCACAGCTCTCGCCCCTCGTCCATGCTCACGGTGACTTTCTTCTCTCCGACACGTCCGACACGCACCGTCGTATTCTCCCCCGCCCGTCCGTAGGGCTATCGTCATCGCCGTGCGTCACTACGCCGCCTACGGCTCAAACCTGGACCCCGCCCGGATGCGTGCCTACTGTCCGCATTCGCCGATGGTGGGCATCGGCTGGCTGGAAGGCTGGCGGCTCACATTCGCGGGCGAGGGCGTCATCGGCTGGGAGGGCGCGGTCAGCACCATCGTCGAGTCCCCCGGCGAGCGGGTGTTCGTGGCGCTCTACGACATCAACCCGTACGACGCCGGCCAGCTCGACGACATCGAGGGGGTGACCTCCGGGACGTACCGCAAGCTGCACGTCCGGGTCTCCACCCTCGACGGGGACGTGACCGCCTGGGTCTACGTCTTCGACGGGTACGAGGGCGGCCTGCCGACGGCGTGGTACCTGTCGGAGATCGCCAACGCCGCCGAGAAGGCGGGCGCGCCCGACGACTACGTCAGCGAGCTGCGGTCCCGCCCCACCGGCACCGCGTCGGCGTAGCGCGTCTACCACGCCCCCCAGTCTGCTCCGGGTGGGTGGCGGCGCGCGGAGCCGCCCCCCGGTGGGCGGCTCCGGTCACACACCGACCGCCGGAACCACCCGCTCGTACATGTCGGTCCACCGCACCTCGCCCAGCCCCACCGAGCGGTAGAGCGTCGCCGGGGAGGTCGGGTTGGCCAGGTCGACGCCCAGGCCGGCGGACCGCCTGCCCTTGGCGGCGTAGACCGCGAAGGCCCGCCGCAGCAGCGCGGCGCCCACCCCGTGTCGCCGGTACGCCGGCAGCACCGAAAGGGTGCGGACCCACCCCTGGTCCTGCTCCAACGCCTGGTCGGACGACTGCAACGCACCGGCCGGCACCCCGTCGACCTCGGCGACGAAACACTCGTCCCAGGTCCTGGCGTACGGGGGCAGTTGCTCCCGCCACTGCTCGTACCCGACCGGCTCGTAGTCCGAGGTGTCCCGGAACGCCGTGTCGAAGATCCGGTGGAACAGGCGCAGGTCGGCCTCGTCCCCGACGTGCAACGGGCGGATCGTCACCCCGGGCGGGCACGGCGGCTCGGGGGGCAGGCCCGTCAGTGTCCTGCTCATCCGCACGTACCGTTTCGCCCGGGTGAAGCCGGCCTCGGCCAGCTCCGCCACCCACCGGGTCTCCGGCGCGAAGGCGGCGGTGCGGACGGTCAGCGCGGACAGGCCCCGCTCGGCCGCCCGCTCGGCGACCCGGCCCAGCATCCGGGCGAGCAGTGGGACGCGTGCGGCCTCGGCGCGCACCGGGTCGACGTAGACGTCGACGAACTCCCGGCCCACCCCGGTCGGGTTGTCCACCACGGTCCACCCGACGACCCTCCCGTCGTGGTCACCGACCAGCCAGGAGTCGAGCGCCGGGTCGACGAAGGGGGCGGTCAGCGCGGCCTCGATGTCCTCGGCGTCGAAGTCGGGGTGGCCGATCGCGAAGGTGTCGGCGGCGTGCACCACCGCAAGGATCGCCGGCACGTCGTCGAGGGTGGGGCGGCGGGCACTCCAGCCAACGGGAAGGGTCATCCGGCGATCCTGGCAGCAGCCCACCGCCCGCCGCTGCCCATTTATCTCCGTTCCGGCCGGTCGGGATTTCGCTGGGTGGGCCGTCCCTGCACCTGCGCGCGGGTGGTGGCCAGCAGGTCCAGCAGTTCGGCGCCCTCGCCGGGGGCGAGGCCGCGAAAGCCCGCCGCGACCAGCCGGTCGGTCACCGCCTCCGCCCACAACCGCCGCCGCACCAGGGGCCCGACCCGGGGGTACGGCGGCGGCCAGCCACAGGCCAGCGCGCCGGCCTCCCCCTCCGGCCCGGCCAGCACCGCCTCCAGCGGGGTCATCCCGCCGGCCCGCACCGCCATCAGATACGCCCCGGCGAAGTGCTCGCGCAGCAGCAGCAACCCGACGGCGGCTCGGGCACCCGGGGAGTCCGTCGGCACCGGCATGGCCCGCCAGGCGGCGAACAGCGGCATGCCGCTGGCGTCCGCCGCGTCGACCACCCGGCGCAGCAGCGCGCCCAGCCGGCGCGCCCCGGGCAGGGCGGCGAGATGCTCGTCGCCCCAGCGGCAGCACTCGGCGAGGTTCGCGGCTGCCACCTCCAGCGGACGGATCACCCGCGCGGCGGCGTCCCAGCCGTCGGCGACGGCGTCCGGGGCGATGAAGCCGAGGGCGGCGGCCACCGTCGGGGCCCGGACGTCACCCAGCGCCCCGGCCCGGCCGGTGATGTAGAAGGCCCAGCCGGAGATGCCCAGCAGGCGGGCCCTGCGCAGCGTGCCGGGGCAGCGGGTGAACGTTTCCCCGAGCTCCAGCACGAACGGTTTGCTCGCGGCGGCGACCTGCTCCGGCGTCATCGCAATCAGTCTGCCCCGCCGCCGCCCCCGGCGTCAGTCCCCTCTTCGGCGTCGATCGCCTCGATCGCCCCCTCGACCTCGCCGGTGCGCCGGCGGGCGGCGGTGACGGCGCGTTCCGCCGCCCGCCGGGCCAGTTTCCGCCGGCTCAGCTCCTGCTCGGCCTCGGCCCGCCGCCGTTCCAGCTCGGCCAGCGAGCGCTCGATGTCGGCCAGTTCCTCGGTGCCGTCGTGCTCGGCGTCCGCCGCGCCGGCCAGCTCCGCCTCGGCCCGGCCCTGGTCGGTACGCGCCTTCGCCAGTTCCCGTGCCAGCGCCCGGCGCTGCCGGACCCGCTCGGCCCGGGCGGCGCGTTCCGCTTCCCGCTCGTCGCGTTCCCGCCGGTCCCGGTCCCGGTCGGCGGCCCGGTCCCGATCGCGGTCGGCGGCCCGGTCCCGATCGCGGTCGGCAGCCCGGTCCCGATCGGCGGCCCGGTCGCGATCGCGGTCCCGATCGCGGTCGGCGGTCCGGTCCGGGGTGGCCGGTGCGGGCTCCGCGTCGTCGGTGACCAGCCGTAGCTGGGGGCGGGGCACCTCGCCGAAGCCGGCGTAGCTGGCGGCCCGCAGCAGCCGGCCGGTACGCACCTGCTCGGCGACCGTGGTGTCGGACAGGGCGGCGTTGAGTGTCGCCTCCACCTCGGCCAGGGGCAGCTTCCCGCCCGGCGGGCCACCCTCGGCGTCGGCCGCCAGCCGGCGCACCTCGGCCACCAGCGCGGCGACCACCGCCCGCCGCTGGGCGGAGAGTTCCCGCAGCCGGGGGCCGCGCAGGTCGCGCTGGGCCGCGCGCAGCGCCTCGGCGAGCTGGCCCAGATCGGCGACGAGTTCGGGGCGCCGGATGGCGAGCAGGTTGACCAGCCAGGCGGCCACGGTCGGGCGGCGCAGCCGGGCGATCTCCCGGGCCGTGGCCGGGTCGCCGGCCCGCCGGGCCTCGGCGACGGCCGCGTCCCGGGTGGCGACGAACCGGTCCGGCGGCTCCTCGTAGAGCCGTCGGACCAGGTCCCGAGGGGGCGGCACCGGGTCAGGCGTCCAGCCGGCTGCCCGGTTCGAGGCGCTGGTAGTCGGTCTTGGACAGCGCCGTGTACTGACGGTTGAGCACCGCGAGGCCGTTGTCGTTGAGCAGCCCGTCGTGGGCGGCGAAGGCGCGGCGCGGGGCGACCGCGCGGATGAAGTCGAGCACCTCGGAGAACTTCGACCAGGGGGCGTGGATCGGCGCGAAGAGGGTGTCCACCTGGACGTCCTCGGGCACCACGAGGGAGTCGCCGGGATGGTAGACCACGTCGTTGAGCAGGTACCCCAGGTTGTCCACCACCGGGATGTCCGGGTGGATGACGGCGTGCCGCCCGCCGTACGCCCGGACCGGCACGCCGGCCGCGGTGAACGACTGCCCGGGGGCGACCGGGTCCAGCGCCTCGGCCGCGTCGCCGAGGAGACCGGCCAGCGAGGCCGGGCCGTAAACGCGGAACGGCCGGCGGTCGAGCTGCCGGGTGACCGCCGCGACGTCGAGGTGGTCGGGGTGCTCGTGGGTGATCAGCACCGCGTCCGCCCCGTCCAGCGCCGCCGGGTCGCTGAACCCGCCCGGGTCGACGACCAGCACCCCGCCGTCGTGCTCGACCCGGAGGCAGGAGTGGGCGTACTTGGTGAGTTGCATCATGACCCCCTGATTACCAAATCGTGACGTCCCACAGCGCAGTCTGCCGGAACCCACGGGTCTTCGCGTCACGTCTGACGTATCGCCCGACGGGCCAGGAACAGGGGGAGCGGGAATGGACGGACGCGCACGAGGTGCACTGCTGACCGCGGTGGGGCTGGCGGCCCTGCTGGCGGTCAGTGGGTGCGGTGGCCTCAGCGGTGGGAAATCATCGGAGGACTCGGCCGCATCGGCGCCGGAGAAGGCGGCGCCGGCCGGTGCAGGCCCGGCCGAGGCGGGAGGGGCGAAGGCCGGCACCGGTGGCGGTGCGCCGGACCTACGGGTCGACCAGCGGTCGATCATCTACACGGGAAACATCCGGGTGCGGGTGGACGATGTGGACGCCGCCGCCCGGTCCGCCGTCACGGCGGCCACCGCGGTCGGCGGTTTCGTCGGCGGCGACGAACGCAGCAGCACGGGCGACAACGCCCGCGCCGAACTGGAGCTGCGGGTGCCGGCGGCGCGGTTCACCGCCGTGGTGGAGGACCTGGCCAAGCTGGGCCGGCAGGAGCGCCGCTCGATCCGTACGGAGGACGTCACCGAGGAGACCGTCGACCTGGACGCCCGGATCATCACGCAGCGGGCCCGGGTGGAGAGCGGCCGCAAGCTGCTGGCCCGGGCCAGCTCGATCGACGACCTGGTGACGCTGGAGGGCGAGGTAGCCCGGCGGGAGGCCGACCTCGCCTCGCTGGAGGCGAAGAAGCGCCGGCTGGCCGACCTGACCGCGCTCTCCACCATCACCCTCACCCTGGTCGGGTCGGACGCCGACACCTCCTCCGACGAGGAGAAGGACGGGACCGGATTCCTGGTGGGGTTGCGCGGCGGCTGGGACGCGTTCGTCGCCTCGCTGGGCGTGCTGCTCACCGTGCTGGGCGCGCTGCTGCCCTTCGCGGTGGCGCTGGGCGTGCCCGTGGCGCTGCTGGTGGCGGTGCTGCGCCGGCGCCGGCGCAGGCCGGCGCCGGCGCTCAGCGAGTCGCCGCCAGTGCCCGCAGCGCGGTCTGCACCATGAGTCGGACGCCGAACGGGATGGCCCGCTCGTCGACGTCGAACGTGGCCCGGTGCAGGTCGACGTTCGGGCCGGCCCGGCCGACGCCGAGGCGTGCCAGCGCGCCGGGGACGTGCTCCAGGTACCAGGAGAAGTCCTCGCCGCCCATGCTCTGCGGGGTCTCCGCCACGCCGTCCGGGCCGAGCGCCGCCACGGTGGCGGCGGTGAGCACCTGGATCGCCCCGGCGTCGTTGCAGACCGGCGGGCGGCCGCGCAGGTACTCCAGGTCGACCGTGGCGCCGGTCGGGGCGATGACGTCCCGGACCACCTGAGCGACGATCTTGGGAGCCTGCGCCCAGGTGTCGCGGTCCATCACCCGCAGGGTGCCGGAGGCGCTCGCCTCGGACGGGATGACGTTGTTCCGGGTGCCGGCCAAGGCCTGGCCGAACACCAGCAGCAACCCGCTGTTGGCCGGCACCCGGCGGGCGACCAGGGCGGGCACCTCGGTGACCAGCCGGCCGAGCGCGTCGACCAGGTCGACGGTCAGGTGCGGGCGGGCGGTGTGCCCGCCCGGTCCGGTGAGCTTGACGGTGACGTTGTCGGCGGCGGCGGTGATCGGGCCGACCCGCAGGCCGATCTTGCCGACCGGCTGGTTGGGGTCGCAGTGCACAGCGAAGATCTGCACCACGTCGTCCAGCCCGCCGGCCTCGATGACCTCCAGCGAGCCGCAGGGCAGGATCTCCTCGGCCGGTTGGAAGATCAGCCGGACCCGGCCGTCCAGTTCACCCAGGTCGGCGAGCTGGGCGAGCAGCATGCCGACGCCGAGCATCACGGTGGTGTGCACGTCGTGCCCGCAGGCGTGGCACACGCCGTCCTTCGTGGACCGGTACGGCACATCCTTGACATCGTTGAGCGGCAGCGCGTCGATGTCGGCGCGGAGCGCGACGACGGGGCCGTCGGGGCGGCCGTTGATGTCGCAGATCACGCCGTTGCCCTTCGGCAGCATGCGCGGGTTCAGCCCGGCGAGGGACAGCTCGCGGGCGATCAGGGCGGCGGTCTCGAACTCCTCGCCGGAGAGCTCCGGATGGGAGTGGATGTGCCGGCGGGTGGCGATGAGCCCGGGCACCCGCAGGGCGAGCAGGTGGTCCAGCTCGGCGGGCAGGGGCTGGGACCCGGACGGCGCCTCCGGCGAGTCCGACAACGCCAGCTTGCTGCCGTTCGGCAGCGTCAACGCACTCGTCACGTCGATATCTCGATCACTAGAAATGGATGGATCATCGGGGATGACAGCAGACAGCCTAGACCTCCGACGGTGACGCTGTGCAACTTCATTCCCGTAGCGATCAGATGGCGCAGCGTCACGAAAGCCCTGGTGGAAGGGCTCGACAATCTGCGGGACAGCAGGTAGATCGCGGTCGAACGTCGTCATCTGCCCCACACCTCCTACAACCCGTAACCGAGTCGGCGTTCCGAAATCACCGTCGATCCGGGGCAGCCGTTTCCCAAATTGTCGCATTAGTCGCTTCGGCTACCCGCCACTCGGACAATTAGCCGACCGCACACGCGGCGGGGCGACTCCCGACGGTGACACGACGGGACGCGGCGCTCGCGCACACGCTGTCCGTCCCGTTCACCCGGACGGGTTACCCATCGCCCCCGGGCCGCACACACGTGCCGGGGCGGCCGGCAGGGGGTCAGAACCGGTCGCTCGGGCGGTACGTCCCCCAGACCTGGCGCAGGATGCCGCAGACCTCGCCCACCGTGGCCCGGGCCCGCAGCGCCTCCTTCATCGGGAAGAGCACGTTCTCCGTGCCCTCGGCAGCGGCGCGCAGCTCGGCGAGGGCCCGCTCGACGGCGTCCCCGTCGCGCTCCGCGCGCAGCGTGGCCAGCCGCTCGGCCTGGGCCGCCTCGATCTCCGGGTCGACCCGCAGCGGCTCGTACGGCTCGTCGGTGTCGATGGTGAACCGGTTGAGCCCGACCACCACCCGCTCACCCGAGTCGATCTCCTGCGCGAACCGGTACGCGGACTGCTCGATCTCCCGCTTCTGGAAGCCCGCCTCGATGGCGTCGACAACCGAGCCGTGATCGGCCACCCGGTCCATCAGCTCGACCACCGCCGCCTCGATCTCGGCGGTCATCGCCTCCACCACGTACGAGCCGGCGAACGGGTCGACGGTGGCGGTCAGGTCCGTCTCGTACGCCAGCACCTGCTGGGTGCGCAGGGCCAGCCGGGCGGCCTTCTCGGTGGGCAGCGCGATGGCCTCGTCGAAGCTGTTGGTGTGCAGCGACTGGGTGCCGCCCAGCACGGCCGCGAGCCCCTGCACCGCCACCCGGACCAGGTTGACCTCGGGCTGCTGGGCGGTGAGCTGCACGCCGGCGGTCTGGGTGTGGAAACGCAGCATCATCGACTTCGGGTTCTTCGCCCCGAAGTCGTCGCGCATCAGCCGGGCCCAGATCCGCCTGGCGGCGCGGAACTTCGCGACCTCCTCAAGCAGGGTCGTCCGGGCCACGAAGAAGAACGACAGCCGGGGCGCGAAGTCGTCCACGGCCAGCCCGGCGGCCAGCGCGGCCCGGACGTACTCGACGCCGTTGGCCAGGGTGAACGCGATCTCCTGCGCGGGCGTCGCGCCGGCCTCGGCCATGTGGTAGCCGGAGATGGAGATGGTGTTCCACCTCGGCACCTCCTTGTGGCAGTAGGCGAACGTGTCGGCGACCAACCGCAGCGAGGGCTTCGGCGGGAAGATGTACGTCCCCCGGGCGATGTACTCCTTGAGGATGTCGTTCTGGATGGTGCCGTTGAGCGCCGAACCCTCGACCCCGGACTCCTCGGCGACGAGCTGGTAGAGCAGCAGCAGCACCGAGCCCGGCGCGTTGATCGTCATCGAGGTGGAGACCTTGTCCAGCGGGATGCCGGCGAAGAGCAGCCGCATGTCCTCGACGGAGTCGATGGCCACCCCGACCTTGCCCACCTCGCCGTGCGCGATCGGGTCGTCGGAGTCGTACCCCATCTGGGTGGGCAGGTCGAAGGCGACGGAGAGACCCATCGTGCCGGCCCGCAGAAGCTGGTGGTAGCGCGCGTTGGACTCCGTGGCGGTGCCGAAGCCGGCGTACTGGCGCATGGTCCACGGGCGCGACGTGTACATGGTGGGATAAACCCCGCGGGCGTACGGGTACTCGCCGGGGGCGCCCAGCCGGGAGTCCAGACCCTCGGGCAGGTCATCCACCGTGTAGAGGCCCTTGATGGGGAAGCCGGACTCGCTTGACCGCCGTTCGCTCATCCCCGGATGGTAGGACGCGCCGGTGCATCGACGGGTGAGGGATTCCGCACAGGGCCCTTGACTTTCGCCGACCTCAGGGTGAGCAATCGGACACGTACCGTGGAGTTCGGTAAACGTCCGTCGCGTCGGGTTTCGCATCGGGCGTCGGAACCAGCAAGATAGGGGAGTTGTGTCCCAGCCCCCTCGATTTCCCCCGGTGGCTTTTCTGTGACTCAGATCCCGACGTGGAGCGGCGGACCAGTCAGTCCACCCCACGGACGCGCGGCGCCCGGCACCACCATCGGTGGTCGCTACTCGCTCCGGTCCGCGGTGGGCAACGGCGGCATGGGCACGGTCTGGCGTGCCACAGACACCCTGTTGCGGCGCGACGTGGCGGTGAAGGAGGTAATTCTTCCGCCGGGCCTGGCCCCCAGCGACCGCGACTCGATGTACGAGCGGACGCTGCGCGAGGCCCGCGCCGCCGCGGCCATCCAGCACCCTGCCGTGGTCCAGGTGTACGACGTGGTCACCGAAGGTGGCCGCCCCTGGATCGTGATGGAACTGCTGGACGCCCGCAGCCTGGCCGACATGGTGATCGAGGACGGGCCGGTCGCGCCCCGCGCGGTCGCCAAGATCGGCATCGCCCTGCTCGGCGCGCTGGAGGTGGCGCACGCGATCGGCGTGCTGCACCGCGACGTGAAGCCGGCCAACGTGCTGATCTGCACCGATGGCCGGTGCGTGCTGACCGACTTCGGGGTGGCCAAGCTCCCCACCGACGTACAGCTCACCACCCCCGGGATGGTGCTCGGCTCGCCGCACTTCATCTCCCCCGAGCGGGCCATGGGCCAGGAGTTCGGCCCGCCCAGCGACCTCTTCTCCCTCGGCGTGACGCTGTACACGGCGGTCGAGGGCCGCCCCCCGTTCGACAAGGGCGACCCGATCGAGACCATGCACGCCGTGGTCGAGGATCCGCCGGCCACCCCGCAGCGCAGCGGTCCGCTGACCCGGGTCCTGATGGGACTGCTGGAGAAGGACCCGTCCCGCCGGCTCGACGTGCACACCTCCCGGGCGATGCTGCGCGAGCTGCTGGCCGGCCCGCTGACCAGCACCGCGACCGCCGTCAACTCGGTCACCGACCCGTACGCGGTGGTGCCGGTGCAGCGGCCGGTGGTCGCCCCGCCACCGCCGCCCGCCCCGGAGCCGAAGCCGAGCGGGCAGATTGGCGGCCGGGCGATGCTCTCCCCCGAGGAGTCGCTGACCGACCGGCTGGCCGCGCTGCGCCGGGGCGAGAAGGCGAAAAAGAAGACCGCCGCCGCCGCGAGCGCCGCCGCGCTGGACGACACCAGCGCCGACGCGCTCGCCGGCCCGCTGCACACCCCCACCGGGGCGATGCCCACGCAGGCGCCGACGTCGCCGGCCGGTCGGATGTACGGCGGGTCTTCGGAGGCCACCCAAAATGTGACGTACGGCACATCGCCCGACGCCACCCAGCAGGTCCCGTTCGGGCCCCGCCCGGACGCCACCCAGCAGGTCCCGTTCGGCGTAGGGGCGAACACCGCCCAGCGGGCCGGCCAGCCCGACGCCACCCAGGCGGTGCCCGGCTTCGGCGGCCCGCCCGGGGTGACCCAGCGGATGGGCGGGACGTACGGCGGCGGCCAGTGGTCGGTGCCCGGCACCGGCCAGCCGTGGGCCGCCCCGGCCGCCGCGCCCGCCCCGGCCGGCGGCGCCCCCGGCGGGGTCGGCGGCCTCGTCGCCACCGTCAAGGGTTGGCCGCGCAAGGTGCAGCTCGCAGCGGCCGGCGGCCTCGTCGTGCTGCTGCTGGTCGGCGCGGTCGTCCTGTTCGGCGGCGGCGACGACCCGGACCGGCCGACCACCCCCTCGGCGCAGCCCACCGCCGCCGCCGCGCCGGTGGAGATGCAGGAGCAGTCGGCCCGGGGCGTCACGGTGCAGGTGCCCAAGGGCTGGCAGCGCAACAGCGCCGAAGGCGGCGTGTGGGTCGACTTCGTCGACCCGGAGGACAGCGGCCGTAAGGTGCGCATCCTCTCCGAGGAGTGGGGCGGCACGTCGTCGAAGCGCTGGGCCGAGGTCGCCGAGAAGGGCCTGCGGACCAAGTCGACCTCCTGCCCGAAGCCGTACAACCAGGTGTCGATGACCGAGCAGAAGCTGGACGGTCAGGCGGCGGCCGAGTTCGAGTACACCTGCGGCGAGGGCGACGGCATGCGGCACGGCGTGTGGCGCGGGGTGGTACACGAGGGGAAGGTCTACTCGTTCTACCTCTCCTCCACCGACGCCCGGTTCGCGGAGAGCAAGCCGATCTTCGACCGGATGGTGGAGTCGTTCAAGCTCGGCGGGGCGAACTGAGCCCCACCGGGCCGACCGGAGCGAGGCCGACGGGACGTGGTGATCCGCCGCCTGCTATCAAGAGGCATGGCGGCGGAACCCATTGACCTTGACGACATTCGCGACCAGGCCCGGCGGTGGCTCGACGACGACCCCGACCCGGCCACCCGCGAGGAGCTGCAAGCCGTGCTCGACCGGCTGCCGGCGAGCGCGCCCGAGCTGGCCGACCGGTTCGCCGGGCCGCTGACCTTCGGCACCGCCGGGCTACGCGGCCCGCTGCGGGCCGGCCCGAACGGGATGAACCTCGCCGTGGTCAGTCAGGCCGCCGCCGGGCTGGTCGGCTGGCTCGCCGCCCAGGGCGCGACCGGCCCGCTGGTGATCGGGTACGACGCCCGGCACGGTTCCCGGGAGTTCGCCGAGCGCACCGCCCAGGTCGCCACCGGCGCGGGCCGTCCGGCGCTGCTGCTGCCCCGCCCGCTGCCCACCCCCGTGCTGGCGTACGCGGTGCGGCAGCTCGACGGGGCGGCCGGCGTGATGGTCACGGCCAGCCACAACCCCCCACAGGACAACGGCTACAAGGTGTACCTGGGTGCCCGGCTCGGCGGCGAACTGGGCGCGGGTGCGCAGATCGTGCCGCCCGCCGACGCCGGGATCGAGGCGGCCATCCGGGCGGTCGGCCCGCTCGCCCAGGTGCCGCTCGGCCCGGCCGGCCAGGTGCTCGGCGACGACCTGGTCGCCTCGTACGTGGACCGGGCCGCCGCCGTGATCGACCCGGCCGGCCCCCGGGACCTGAAGGTGGCCTACACCCCGCTGCACGGGGTGGGCGCGGCGGTGCTGACCGCCGCCTTCGCCCACGCCGGGTTCGGCATCCCCGGCGTGGTGCCCGAGCAGGCGGAGCCCGACCCGGACTTCCCGACCGTGAGCTTCCCCAACCCGGAGGAGCCGGGGGCGGTGGACCGCCTCGTCACGCTCGCCGAGCGGACCGGCGCGGACCTGGCGATCGCCAACGACCCGGACGCGGACCGCTGCGCGGTGGCCGTCCGCGACGGCGGGCCGGCGAGCGCGAGGAGTGCGCCTGCGGGGCCTCCGGTCACGGCCGAGGAGCAGCCCGGCGGCTGGCGGATGCTGCGCGGCGACGAGGTGGGCGCCCTGCTCGCCGACCACCTGATGCGCCGGGGCGTACAGGGCCTGTACGCCACCACGATCGTGTCGTCGTCCCTGCTGCGGGCCATGTGCGCCGCCCGGGGCCTGCCGTACGACGAGACGCTGACCGGGTTCAAGTGGATCGTCCGGGCCGGCGGCGGGTCCGCGCCGCTGGTGTTCGGCTACGAGGAGGCGCTGGGCTACTGCGTCGCCCCGGAACACGTACGCGACAAGGACGGCATCACCGCCGCGCTGACCGTCGCCGAGCTGGCCGCCGGCCTCAAGGCGGAGGGGCGCACGCTGACCGACCGGCTGGACGAGCTGGCCGCCGAGTTCGGCGTGCACCACACCGACCAGCTCTCCGTCCGGGTGGACGACCTGCGGGTGATCGCCGACGCGATGGCCCGGGTCCGGGCGGCCACCCCGACCACGCTGCTCGGGCACCCGGTCACCGAGGCTCGGGACCTGCTCCCCGAGGCGGACGTGGTGATCCTGCGCACCGACACGGCCCGGGTGGTGATCCGCCCGTCGGGCACCGAGCCGAAGCTCAAGGCGTACCTGGAGGTCGTGGAGCCGGTCACGGACGGCGACGTGCCGGCGGCCCGCACCCGCGCGGCCACGGCCACGGCTGCCCTCCGCACCGAGATCGCCACCACCCTGAACCTCTGACCCGCCATCCCCACCCCCGCAAAGTTGATCAAGAAGTTTGCGTCGCCGATGACGCGCTCGCTGACGCAAACTTCTTGATCAACGCGGGATAGGCGGGGGGGTGGGTGGGCCGGACCGAGTTTGTCGCACAAACACGGAAAGAGTGGCCTCGAACTGCTGCGAGGCCACTCTTTCCGTGTTTGTGCGCGATCATGCACGGCGGGTGGTGGGTGGTGGCGGCGGGCGGGCGGGATCGGAGCGGTCCGATGGGCGGGACAGGCCGCCCGCGTCGTCCGTCCCAGCCGGAGGGGTCAGGCGCGCTTGCCGAGGGCGGCGTCGACGGCGGCGCCCAGGGCGGTGACGACCAGCGCCACCGACGGGCGGACCACCGAGGCGTCCAGGCCGACCGTGCCGGAGAAGCCGGCCCCGCCGGCGATCTCCTCCAGCCGTACCCGGGCGTCCCGGGCAGCGTCGCCGGTCAGGCCGAGCGCCGGCTCCATCCGGAGCACCGCGACCAGGGTGGCCAGCGCGGCGGTCCGCTCGTCGGGGAGCTGCCCGTCGGCCAGCGCCTCGGCGAGCCGGCGGCGGCTGTCCGCCTCCACCGAGGGGTCCGCCGCCGGGTAGCGGTGCACGTTGATGAAGCCCAACTCGGTCTCCTCGACGTCGCGCACCGAGCCCCGGGCGACCAGGTCGCCGAGGATCCGGTCGCGCAGGCCGTGGCGCAGCCGCTGCACCCAGGAGGAGGGGGTGTTCGGGGTGTCGGCGGCCATCCGGGCCAGCACCTCGTCGAGGGTCGGCTCGCCCGTTCCGGTGGGGTCGGCGACCACCAGGTTCCCGTCGGCGTACGCGATCCGGCCGGCCAGGGCCAGCTCGATCAGCACCGCGGCGGCCATCCCGAGGTCGAGGCTGATCCGCGGCATGGTCGCCTTGCCGGATTCGTCGTCGTAGGCGAGGAGCAGCAGCTCTTCGGCAAGCGCAACACCAGTCATGGCCGGAGACGGTAGCGCCTGCGCGCCCCCGGCGGGCCCCCAACCCGCCCGACGTGGCGGGAAGGCCCCCGGTCGATGCCTGAGGGGCGGGAAGGTTGCCCCTCCCGCCCCCACCGAGCGGCACGGCCGGGCCCCACCGAGCGGCACGGCCGGGCCCCACCGAGCGGCACGGCCGGGCCCCACCGAGCGGCACCCGAACGGCGCCGGCGGCCGGGCCGCCGTCAGAAGCGGGGCATGCCGCCGAACTGTCGGTCGCCTGCGTCGCCGAGGCCCGGGACGATGAACATCTTGTCGTTGAGGCCCTCGTCGATCGAGGCGGTGACCAGCCGCAGCGGCAGGCCGGACTGCTCCAGCCGCTGGATGCCGACCGGCGCGGCCAGCACGCAGAGCACGGTGATGTCGGTGCAGCCCCGGTCGGCCAGCAGCCGGCAGCAGTGCTCCAGGGAGCCGCCGGTGGCCACCATCGGGTCCAGGACCAGCACCGGCAGGCCGGCCAGGTCGCGGGGCAGCGACTCCATGTACGCCCGCGGCTCGTACGTCTCCTCGTCCCGGGCCAGGCCGACGAAGCCCATCGACGACTCGGGCAGCAGGCCGAGCGCCGCGTCGGCCATGCCGAGGCCGGCCCGCAGCACCGGCACCAGCAGCGGCGGGTTGGCCAGCCGGGTGCCCTCGGCACCGGTCACCGGGGTCTGCACCGGGTACTTCTCGACGGGGAAGGAGCGTGCGGCCTCGTACACGAGCATGGTGGTGAGCTCGTGCAGCGCGGCCCGGAACGAAGAGGAGTCGGTGCGGGCGTCCCGCATGGCGGTCAGCCGCGACTGGGCGAGCGGGTGGTCAATGACGTGTACGTCCACGATCGCTCAACCTACCGAACGGTCGGGTCCCGCAGTGCGGGAGCGGGCGCGGCAGCGACCCGGCTCACCCCGGCGACGCCTCGACGGCAGCCGGACGACGCTGCGGCGGGGCGGCGACGCCCGCGACGGCCGCACCGTGACCGGTTTCACAACACCCATGGATGCGTAGACTTCCCGGCATGACGGCGACAGCGACGTCGGCCCGGTCGGATCTCTCCGGGCTGGGACGATCCGAGACCGCTCTGCGGACCTTCCTGCACGGCCTGCCCGGCGTGGACCAGGTGGGCGCGGAGCAGCGGGCGGCGCAGCTCGGCACCCGCTCCATCAAGACCACGGCCAAGGCACAGGCGATCGACCTGGCCATCCGGATGGTCGACCTGACCACCCTGGAGGGGGCGGACACCCCCGGCAAGGTACGGGCGCTCGCGGCCAAGGCGCTGCGCCCCGACCCGGCCGACCCGTCCTGCCCGCACGTCGGCGCGGTCTGCGTCTACCCGGCGATGGTCCCGCACGTGGCCGAGGTGCTGGCCGGCAGCGGCGTGCACCTGGCCAGCGTGGCGACCGCGTTCCCCTCCGGGCAGGCGCCGCTGGAGGTCAAGCTCGCCGACACCCGGGCCGCCGTGGCGGCCGGCGCCGACGAGATCGACATGGTGATCAACCGGGGCGCCTTCCTGGCCGGACGCTTCAAGGAGGTCTACGACGAGATCGTGGCCACCAAGGAAGCCTGCGGGGACGCCCACCTCAAGGTGATCCTGGAGACCGGCGAGCTGGCCACGTACGACAACGTGCGGCGGGCCTCCTGGCTGGCCATGCTGGCCGGCGGCGACTTCATCAAGACCTCCACCGGCAAGGTCCCGGTCGCCGCCACCCTGCCGGTGACCCTGGTGATGCTGGAGGCGGTCCGCGACTTCCGCGACGCCACCGGGCGGCAGGTCGGTGTGAAGCCGGCCGGCGGGATCAAGAACACCAAGGACGCGATCAAGTACCTGGTCATGGTCAACGAGACCGTCGGCGCGGACTGGCTCGACCCGGACTGGTTCCGGTTCGGCGCGTCCAGCCTGCTCAACGACCTGCTCATGCAGCGCACCAAGCTGACGACCGGCGTCTACTCCGGTCCCGACTACTTCACCCTGGACTGAGAGTGATGTTCGAATACGCCCCTGCGCCCGAGTCGCGCGCGATCGTCGACATCAGATCCTCCTACGGTCTGTTCATCGACGGGGAGTTCGTCGACGGCGAGCATCTCAACAAGTCGGTCAACCCGGCCACCGAGGAGGTGCTCGCCGAGGTCACCTGGGCCGGGAGCGAGGACGTGGACCGCGCGGTCCGCGCCGCCCGCAAGGCGTACGAGAAGGTGTGGGGCCCGATGCCCGGCCGGGACCGGGCCAAGTACCTGTTCCGGATCGCCCGGATCATTCAGGAGCGTTCCCGCGAGCTGGCCGTGCTGGAGTCGCTGGACAACGGCAAGCCGATCAGGGAGTCCCGGGACGTCGACCTGCCGCTGGTCGCCGCGCACTTCTTCTACTACGCCGGCTGGGCCGACAAGCTGCCGCACGCCGGCTTCGGCGCGGACCCGCAGCCGCTCGGCGTGGCCGCCCAGGTCATCCCGTGGAACTTCCCGCTGCTCATGCTGGCGTGGAAGATCGCCCCGGCGCTGGCGGCCGGAAACACGGTGGTGCTCAAGCCCGCCGAGACCACCCCGCTGACCGCGTTGCTGTTCGCCGAGATCTGCCAGCAGGCCGACCTGCCGGCCGGCGTGGTCAACATCGTCACCGGCGCGGGCGACACCGGCCGGGCCCTGGTCGAGCACCCGGGCGTGGACAAGGTCGCCTTCACCGGCTCCACCGAGGTCGGCCGGGCCATCGCCCGGTCGATCGCCGGCACCCGCAAGAAGCTCACCCTGGAGCTGGGCGGCAAGGCCGCGAACATCGTCTTCGACGACGCCCCGATCGACCAGGCGGTCGAGGGGATCGTCAACGGCATCTTCTTCAACCAGGGGCACGTCTGCTGCGCCGGCTCCCGGCTGCTGGTGCAGGAGTCCGTCGCCGAGCAGGTGCTGGAGTCGCTGAAGCGGCGGATGGCCCGGCTGCGGGTCGGCGACCCGCTGGACAAGAACACCGACATCGGGGCGATCAACTCGGCCGACCAGCTCGCCCGCATCCGCGAGCTGTCCGACGCCGGCTCCGCCGAGGGGGCCGAACGCTGGTCGCCGCCGTGCGAGCTGCCCGAGCGCGGCTTCTGGTTCGCACCGACGATCTTCACCGGGGTCACCCAGGCACACCGGGTAGCCCGGGAGGAGATCTTCGGCCCGGTGCTGTCCGTGCTGACCTTCCGCACCCCGGCCGAGGCCGTCGAGAAGGCCAACAACACGCCGTACGGGCTGTCGGCCGGAATCTGGACCGACAAGGGCTCCCGGATCCTGTGGATGGCCGACCGGCTGCGCGCCGGGGTGGTCTGGGCCAACACGTTCAACAAGTTCGACCCCACCTCGCCGTTCGGCGGGTACAAGGAGTCGGGCTACGGTCGCGAGGGCGGCCGGCACGGGCTGGAGGGCTACCTCAATGTCTGAGCGGGTCGCGGTACGCAAGACGTACAAGCTCTTCATCGGCGGGAAGTTCCCGCGCAGCGAGTCGGGACGGTCGTATCTCGTGCAATCCGCGAACGTGTCCCTTGCTTCTCGCAAGGACGCCCGGGACGCCGTCGTCGCCGCCCGCGCGGCCGTGAAGGGCTGGGCCGGGGCGACCGCGTACAACCGGGGGCAGATCCTCTACCGGGTCGCCGAGATGCTGGAGGGCCGCCGCGAGCAGTTCGTCGGGCTCGGTGTGCCGGGCGACGAGGTCGACGCGGCGATCGACCGCTGGGTCTGGTACGCCGGTTGGTCCGACAAGCTCCCCCAGGTGTACGGCGGCGCGAACCCCGTCGCCGGCCCGTACTTCAACCTGTCGGCGCCCGAGCCCACCGGCGTGGTGGCGGTGGTGGCCCCCGAGCAGCCGGCGCTGCTCGGCCTGGTCAGCGTGATCGCCCCGGCGATCGTCACCGGCAACACGGTGGTGGTGGCCGCCTCCCCGGCGCAGCCGCTGGCGGCGGTGACCCTGGCCGAGGTGCTGGCCACCTCCGACCTGCCCGGCGGGGTGGTCAACATCCTCACCGGGAAGATCACCGAGACCGCGCCGGCGCTCGCCGGCCACATGGACGTCAACGCGATCGACCTGACCGGGGTGACCGACCCCTCGCTCGCCACCGAGCTGGAGGTGAAGGCGGCGGAGAACCTCAAGCGGGTGCTCCGGCCGGCCCCGGCCGACCACGACTGGTCCGCCGACCCCGGCATCACCCGGATGACCGCTCTGCTGGAGACGAAGACGGTCTGGCACCCCAAGGGCGTCTGACCCCCACCCACCCACCCCGCTGGCCGGCGCCCCCTCCCAAGGGGACGCCGGCCAGCGCCACTTCACCACTTCACCACCCACCACCCCACCCACGAGCCCGCGAGCCCACGAGCCCGCGAGCCCGCGAGCCCACGACACTTTCTGGGAATGAGTGGCTTTGCCGCGCCCGAAGGCCACTCATTCTCAGAAACTGTCGCGATCTTGCGTGGCGTGGCGTGGCGCGCGGGTGGGGGCGTGGGGTGAGGGCGTGGCGTGGCGCGCGGGTGGGGGCGTGGGGTGAGGGCGTGGCGTGGCGCGCGGGTGGGGGCGTGGGGTGGGGGCGTGGGGTGGGGCAGCAGAGGGCGGCGGGCGATGGGGGTCTACTACGGGGGGTAGGATTGATCGGTGACGCGGCTTGGGGATCTTGAACGTGCGGTGATGGATGTGCTGTGGGACACCGTCCCGGGCACGTCGGACGGGGTGACCGTGCGTGAGGTTGCCGACGCGCTCGACGGGCGCGAGTTGGCGTACACGACGGTGATGACCGTGCTGGACCGGCTCGCGGGCAAAGGCATGGTGCGGCGCCAGCGGGAGGGACGGGCCTGGCGGTACCGGACCGCGGCCAGCCGCGAGGCGTACATCGCCCAGCTCATGCTCGACGCGCTGGACCTCGGTGGCAGCCGGGACGCCGCGCTGGTGCGCTTCGCCCGCTCGGTCACCGGGACCGAGGCCGACGTGCTGCGGGCCGCCCTGGGCGCCGAGGCCGCCGGGTCGCTGACCGATCGGGTCGAGGATCCGCGTACGGACCGGACCGGGCAGCCCGCCCTGGCCGACGAGGCCACGGACCGGTAGGGCGCCGTCATGGCGTACGCCGCGCACTTCGCCGCGACGGTCCTGGCCTGTTACCTGACCGCACAGGTCCTCGCGGCCTCCACCTGGACGTGGCGCAGCCCCCGGGTGGCGATCGTCTGCTGGCAGGCGGTCGGGCTCGCACTCGGCCTCTCCGCGATGGGCCTGCCCATGGCGCTCGGGCTGACCGCGTACGACCGGCCGACGGGCGGCGCGCTGCTCGCCCTCGGCTCCGACCTGACCCACGGCACCCTCCCCGCCGGGGTGGGCGCAATCCACCTCGGGCTGGTCGGCGTCGGCTTCGGCATCGGGGCGGTGCTGCTCGGCACGACGGTACGCAGCCTGCACGCGGCCGTCCGCGCCCAGCGCCGGCACCGGGACCTGTTGACCCTGGTCGCCCGCCGGGACCCCGAGGTGCCGGGGGCGCTGGTGCTGGACCATCCGGGCGCGGCGGCGTACTGCCTGCCGGGGGTGCGGCCCCGGGTGGTGGTCAGCGTCGGAACGCTCAGCATGCTCGACCGGGCCGAGCTGGAGGCGGTGCTCACCCACGAGCGGGCGCACGCGCAGGAGCGGCACGACCTCGTGTTGCTGCCGTTCACGGCGCTGTGTCGGGCGCTGCCCTGGTTCCGCTGGGTGCGTGACGCTCACGAGCGGGTCGCGCTGCTGGTCGAGATGCGCGCCGACGACAAGGCCCGGGAGCTGCACGCCGAGGCGCCTCTCGCGGGCGCGCTGCGGCGGTTCGCCGAGGCCGGCCACCGGGTCACCCCGGCCGGCGCGCTCGGGATGGGCGAGGGGGACCTGGACGTCCGGGTCCAGCGGCTGCTGATCGTCGACCGGCCGCCCCGGCTGATCGGGGCCACCGCGCTGGCGGTGGCGGCCACCCTGGTCACGCTGCCGATCTCCCTCTTCCTGAGCTGACGGCCCACCGGACTGACGCCGGTTGATCCGGCCGCCGCCGCACACCCCTTAATAGGTAGACGGTCTATGTGTAGGCTCCCTACTAAAAGCGAGCCTACCCCCGGAGAGCGGCCATGGACTCCCTGCTCCTCGCCCGTCTGCAGTTCGCCACGACCACCTCGCTGCACTTCCTCTTCGTCGCCGTCACGCTGGGGCTGGTCACCCTGCTCGTCGGGCTTCAGACCGCCTGGGTGCTCACCGGCAACCCGGCGTACGAACGGCTGACCCGGTTCTGGGGCCAGCTCTACGTGATCAACTATGTGCTCGGCATCGCCACCGGGATCGTGATGGAGTTCCAGTTCGGGCTGAACTGGAGCGGCCTGTCGCGCTACGTCGGCAACGTGTTCGGTGCGCCACTGGCGATCGAGACCCTGGTGGCGTTCTTCCTGGAGTCCACGTTCCTCGGCATGTGGATCTTCGGGTGGCACCGGCTGCGCCGGGGCGTCCACCTCGCACTGCTGTGGGGCGTGGCGCTGACCGCGTACGCCTCGGCGTTCTGGGTCATGGTGGCGAACTCCTGGCTCCAGCACCCCGTCGGTTACGAGCTGCGCGACGGGGTGGCCCACCTGACCGACTTCGGCGCCCTGCTCACCAACCCCACCCTCGGAATGGCGTTCGGACACGTGGTCGCCGCCGCCCTGCTCACCGGCGGGATGCTGATGGCCGCGGTGAGCGCCTGGCACCTGCTCCGGCGTACCCCCGACTTCGCGCTGTTCCGCACCTCGCTGCGGATCGGGCTGGTCACCGCGGCGCTCGCGGTCAGCCTGGTGCTGGGCTTCGGATTCGCCCAGTTCGGGCCGGTCGGGCAGGCGCAGCCGACCAAGTTCGGCGGCGGCGCGGGCCGGGACGCCCTGGTCGCCGAGTGGACGGCCAGGTTCGGGCCCGGCGACTACGCCCCGCCCGTGCTGGCCGACGTCGGGCTCGGTTTCATGATCATGATCGGCATGCTGCTCTGCTGCGTCTGGCTGCTGCTCCCACTGCTCTGGCGGGACTGGATCATCCGGCTCCGCGTCCCGCTCTGGATCACCCTGGTGGCACTGCCGCTGCCCTTCGCGGCGGTGCTGCTCGGCTGGATCGCCCGCGAGGTGGGCCGCCAGCCCTGGGTCGCGTACGGCCTGCTGCCCACCGGGCGGGCGGTCTCCCCCGTCGGGCCGGGCGTGATGCTCGCCTCGCTGATCGGCTTCACCCTGCTGCTCGGCGCGCTCGCCGTCGCCAACGGGGTGCTGTTCGCCCGGCACGCCGCCAGGGGCGCCGCCGACCCGCCACTCGGCCGCCCGCCCGCCCCGGCCCCCGAGCCGGTCCGCCCCGTGTCCGTCCTCGCCTGAGGGAGCCGCCGTGGAACTCGCCTGGTACGCCCTGCTCGGCCTCTTCTTCGCTGCCTACCTGGTGCTCGGCGGCTACGACTACGGTGTCGGGCTGCTGCTCGCCCGAGGCGGCGGCCCGGACCATCGGGCGGCGCTCACCGCCGTCGGCCCGTTCTTCCTCGGCAACGAGGTCTGGCTGGTGGCCGCGGCCGGCATCCTGTTCGGCGCGTTCCCCACCCTGGAGGGAGAACTGCTCTCCGGGTTCTACCCGGTCGTCGCCGCCGCGCTGGCCGGGGTGGTCACGGTGACCGTCGGCGTGCAGTTGCGCAGCCGCCCGACCGACGGCCGGGCGCGGGCCGCCTGGGACCGGGTGGTGGTCGCCGGCAGCCTGCTCGCCGCGCTCGGCTGGGGCGGGCTGCTCGCCGGTCTGCTCCAGGGCGTGCCGCTGACCGCCGCCGGGCACGTGGCGGGGCTCGGGCACGTGGCCACCCCGTTCGTGGCCGCCGCCGGGGTCGCGATGGTGGCCCTGGTGGCCGTGCACGGTGCGACCTTCCTCACCCTCCGGCTTCCGGCCGCCGACGCCGCGCCGCTGGCACGTACCGCCCGCAGGCTGGTCGCGGTGGCGCTCGCCGCGGTCGCGCTGGCCACCGTCGCGGGCGGCCTCTCCGATCGGGTACGCGCCGCGACGCAGCGCCCGCTTTTCGCCGTACTGCTGCCGTTCGTGCTGGTCACGGCGCTGCTGGTGGCGCGGGCGGCGCTCGCGCGGCGGCGGCCCGGGGTGGCCTTCGCCGCCACCTCGGCGGCGCTGGCGCTGCCGGTGGCGCTGGTCGGGGCGGCGCTCTGGCCCTACGCGCTGGTTTCCACCACCGATCCGGCGGCATCACTGACGGTGACCGGCGGGGCGGCCAGTGGGCCGACCCTGGCGCTGCTGGGCTGGCTGACGGTGCCGCTCCTGCCGGCCCTACTAGGCTTTCAGGCAATGTGCTGGTGGGTGTTCCGGGGACGGACCGACGGCAGGGCACCGGTGTACTGGTGAACCGCCGTCCCTTCGACCCGCGTCTGCTGCGCCGGGTCCCCGCGGCCCGGCGCGACCTCGCCGTGCTCGCGCTGCTCGGCGGGGCGACGGCGCTGCTGGTCGTGGGGCAGGCGACCGCGCTGGCCATGGTGCTGGCCACCGCGATCGACGGACGGCTGGACCGGCCGGCGCTGGCCGGTCTCCTCGCAGCGGTGGCCGGGCGGGCGCTGGTCACCTGGGCGCAGGGCACGGTGGCGGCGCGGGCCGCCGCGACGGTCAAGGCCACACTCCGGGAGGATTTGCTCGCGGCCGTCGGCCGGCACGGCCCCGGCTGGGTCGCCGGTCAGCGGGCCGGCCAGCTCGCCACCCTGGCCGGGCGCGGGCTCGACGCGTTGGACGCGTACTTCACCGGGTACCTTCCGCAGCTCGTGCTCAGCGTCACCGTGCCGGTGGCCGTGCTGGCCCGGATCGTCTTCGCCGACTGGGGCTCGGCGGTGATCATCGCGTTGACGTTGCCGCTGATCCCGGTCTTCGGCGCGCTGCTCGGCTGGCAGGCACAGGCCGCCACGGACCGCCAGTGGCGACGGCTGTCGCTGCTCGGCGGGCACTTCCTCGACATGGTCGCCGGGCTGCCCACCCTGCGCGCGTTCGGCCGGGTACGGGGGCAGGTCGAGGTGGTGCGCCGGATCGCCGACGGACACCGCGCCGCCACCATGAAGACGCTGCGGATCGCGTTCCTCTCCGCGCTGGTGCTGGAGCTGGTCGCCACGCTGTCGGTGGCGCTGGTCGCGGTGCCGGTGGGCATCCGGCTGCTCGGCGGCGGGCTGGCCCTCTCCACCGCGCTGCTGGTGCTGCTGCTCACCCCGGAGGCGTACCTGCCGCTGCGGGCGGCGGGCAGCCGGTTCCACGCCAGCATGGAGGGGCTGACCGCGCTGGACGAGGCGCTCACCCTCTCCGCGGTCGAGCCGGCCGCCGACCGGGCGGAGCCGTCGCCGGCCCCCGACGGGCGGGGCGAGATCCGGTTCGAGGGCGTCACCGTCGAGTACGAGCGGACGGTCGCGCTGCGGGACGTCACGCTGACCATCCGGCCGGGCGAGCGGATCGCCGTCGTCGGGCCCAGCGGCGCGGGCAAGAGCACCCTGCTCAACCTGCTGCTCGGCTTCGTCGCCCCGACCCGGGGCCGGATCACCGTGGGCGGGGTCGACCTGGCCGGCGTCGACCCGGACGGCTGGCGCAGCCGGCTCGCCTGGGTGCCGCAGCGCGCCCACCTGTTCGCCGCGACGCTGGCCGACAACATCCGGCTCGGCGCGCCCGACACCGGCAACGACGCGCTCGCCGCGGCGGTCACCGCCGCCGCGCTGGACGAGGTGGTCGCCGCCCTGCCCGACGGGCTCGACACGATGCTCGGCGAGCGCGGCCACGGGCTGTCCAGCGGCCAGCGGCAGCGGGTGGCGCTGGCCCGGGCGTTCCTCCGGCACGCCCCGGTGGTGCTCCTCGACGAGCCCACCGCGCGGCTCGACACCGCCAGCGAGGCCGTGGTGCTGGCCGCCACCCGTCGGCTCGTCGCCGGGCGGACCGCCCTGCTGGTGGCCCACCGGCCGGCGCTGCTCGAGGACGCCGACCGGATCCTGCGGGTCGAGGACGGCCGGGTCACCGAGCTGACCCGGGCGACGGTCGCGGAGGTGGCCCGGTGAGCACCGGTCCCGCCGACGGCGCGTCCATTACACCGCCGAACCCGGGCGCGGACGCCGCTGCGGCCCCGCCGCCCGACACGCCGCCGAACCCGGGCGCGGACGCCGCTGCGGCCCCACCGCCTGACGGCCGGAGCGTCCGGGCCGCCGAGCGGACCGTGCTCCGGCTGGCCCGGCCGTACCTGGGGCGGCTGGTCGGGGCGGGGCTGCTCGCCGCCGCCACCGAGTTCGCCGGGCTGGCCCTGATGGCCACCGCCACCTGGTTGCTGATGAGCGCCGCCGGCCGGCCGCCGCTGGACCGGCTCACCGTGGCGATCGTCGCGGTCCGGGCGCTGGCGATCAGTCGGGGCGTGTTCCGCTACACCGAGCGGCTGGCCGGCCACGACGCCGTGCTGCGCATGATCACCGACGTGCGGGCCCGGGTGTTCGCCACGCTGGCGGCCCGGGGCGACGCCGCCCGGGGACGCACCGGGGACGCGCTGAGCCGGCTGGTCTCCGACGTGGAGGCCGTGCAGGACCTGCTGCTGCGGGTGCTCGTGCCCGGGTCGGCCGCCGCCGGAGTCAGCGTGCTGGCCGTGGCCGGGGCCGGTCTCGTCTCGCTGCCGGCGGCCGGGGTGCTGGCGCTGGGCCTGCTCACCGCCGGGGTCGCGCTGCCGCTGGCGGCCACGGCGCTGACCCGCCGGGCCGCCGACGAGGTCGCCCCGCTGCGCGGCGCGCTCGCCACGGACGCGGTCGACCTGACCCACGGCGCGGCCGACCTGGCCGCGTTCGGCGCCACCCGGCAGGCGCTGGCCGCCGCCGGGGGGCGGGCCCGGCGGCTGGCCCGGCTGGAACGACGGCTCGCCGCGACCGGCTTCGCCGTGGACGCGGCCGGGGTGCTGGTCGCCGGGGCGACCGCCGCCGGGGTGGTGGTCGCCGCGCTGCGCGCCGGGGTCGGCGGGGTTCTGGTCGGGGTGCTGGCGGTCGGCTCCCTGGCCGCCGTCGAGGTGGCGCTCGCCCTGGTCGGTGCCGCCCGGCAGCGCACCCAGCTCCGGGCCGGCCTGGTCCGGGTCGCCGCCCTGCTGGCCGCCCCCGAGGCCGGCGCCGCCCCGACCGCCCCCGAGGCCGGTCCCACCCCGGCCACCGCCGACGAAGCCCGCACCGACGAGGCCCCCGTCACGGTGACCGCCGCCGCCCCGCACCACGTGCGCCTGGACGAGGTGACCGTGCGGTACCGGGCGGGCGCGGCACCGGCGCTGGACCGGGTCACCCTGGACCTGCCGGCCGGCCGGCGGGTCGCCGTGGTCGGCCCGAGCGGCGCCGGCAAGAGCACGCTCGCGGCCGTCCTCACCGACACGGTGCGCCCCGAGGGCGGCCGGGCCACCCTGGACGGGGTGGACCTGTCGGCGTACCCGGCGCAGGAACTGCCCCGGGCGGTCGGCGGGCTGCTCGCCGAGGCGTACGTCTTCCACACCACGGTGCGGGAGAACCTGCTGCTCGGCCGGCCCGCCGCCGACACCGACGCGCTGACCGCCGCGACCCGGGCCGCCGGCCTGCTCGACTGGGTACGCGCCCAGCCCGCCGGCTGGGACACCGTGGTCGGCGAGGAGGGCGGGCAGCTCTCCGGTGGCCAGCGGCAACGCCTCGCGCTGGCCCGGGCGCTGCTCGCCGCGCCCGGGGTGCTGGTGCTCGACGAGCCGACCGAGGGCCTCGACCCGGCCGCGGCCGACGCGGTGCTCGCCTCGGCGCTGGCCGCCACCCCGGCCGGGCACTCGGTGCTGCTGATCAGCCACCGGCTCAGCGGGCTGGCCGGCCTCGACGAGATCGTGGTGCTCGACGCCGGCCGGGTGGTGCAGCGCGGCCGGCACGCCGAGCTGATCGCCGCGCCGGGCTGGTACCGGGACCAGTGGCTGCTCCAGGAGGCGGCGGAACGCGGCTACCTGGCCCTGACCCCCCGCCCCTGAGCGCCGACTCCGGGAATCTCCCCGACGCGGACGGGGCACCGCCGTGGCAGGCTCGGTCCCATGTCCCGGTGCGACGTCGTACGCGTGGAGGACCGGCTGCGCGAGCTGGACGACCGGCTGCACGGTCCGCCACGGCTCAAGGCCGACCTGCTGACCGAGGCGCGGCACGCGTTGCAGGACGCCGTCGAGGCGTACCAAAACGGGGGGCTGCCGGCGGCGGAGGCCGAGCGGCGGGCGGTGGCCGAGTTCGGCGACGCCTCCCGGCTCGTCCCGACCTACCAGGCGGAGCTGGCGGCCGGCTCGCTGCGCGGCCTGGCCCTGCGGGTGCTCGCGGTGGCCGGGGTTCTGGTCGTGGCGGGCGACCTGACCTGGAAGGGGTCGAGCTGGAGTGGCGGGTCCGTCCCGCCGGCCGGCTACCGCCTCCTGTCCGCCTCACTGAACGGCCTGTGGATCGCCACCGCGCTGCTGGCGGTAGCCGGGCTGCTGCTGGTGGCCGCCGCGGCCCGATCGGCCCACCCGGCCCTGCCCCGACTCGCCCGGCTGACCGGCTTCGGGCTCACCACCGCGCTCAGCTTCGGCGTGCTGAGCGGCGGGGCCCTGTACGGCTGGTCGATCGGGCTGTGGGAGGCGGCCCTCACCTGGCCCCCAATGATCGTGGGCGGGTCGGTGACCGGTGCCGGCTTCCTCTGGATCGGCCGGGCGGCCCGGTCCTGGCTGCTCGCGGCTCGCTGACGAGGGGCACGGCGACCGGTCACCCGGGGCGACCCGCGACGCGGCCGAGCGGCCGGCAGGCCGAGCGGGGGCGGCCAGCGGCGCGGTCGCGCGGCGGTCAGGCCGGGGCGGCGGGGGTGTCGTCGAGGAACCGGCCCACGGTGACGCTGAACTCCCGCCAGCCGGCCCGCTCGCCGGCCAGCGCCCGACGCCCGGAGTCGGTGAGCTCGTAGGTGCGGCGCTCCCGGCCGTTGACGGTGCTCCAGGCGCTGGCCACGTGCCCGGCCCGCTCCAACCGGCGCAGCGCGGGATAGATCGTGCCGGTCGGCAGGTCGAGACTGCCGTCGCTGCGCGCCCGGAGCGCCTCGATGATCGCGTAGCCGTGCAGCGAGCCCCGCTCCAGCACCGCGAGCAGCAGCGCGTCGAGGTGTCCGTGCAGCGCCTGGGCCTTCATAGGTAGCAACGCTACTTGTCCGCCCGCCCGACCGCCACCGGGGTGCGGGCACCGGCCCCCGTGAGCCGCCCACTAGGGTATGTGCCCAGAGTCACTCGGCGGCCGGAGACGCCGCCGGGTGGGCAACCCGAAGCACACGGAGGTCAGCGTGGCCCGCCAGTCGCCCCAACGGCCCGACGCCGACGAGCCCGAGCTCGACGAAACCGACGGCACCCTCGAAGAGGACGGCACCGTCGATGACGTCGAGGAGGAGGTCGAGCGCCCGTCGGCGCGGGACGTCGACCGCTCGCTCTGGGACGAGGTGCGCATCGACCCGGTGGAGATCGCACTGCCCTCCGGCACCGGCTACACGCTGCGGGCGTACCGGCCGGCGCGGGAGCTGACCCCCACCGACGTCGCCGACCGCGACGCCGACGACCCGTTCCTGGCCCGCCGTCAGGCGATCGAGGTCGACGAGGACGACGACGAGGTCGTGATCCTCGACGAGGAGGTGGCCGCCGAGTTCGCCGAGGCCGAAGAGGAGGAGGAGAACGGCGGGAAGTCCCGACGCCGGGACGCCGACGACTCCTCGACCAAGGCCGACGGGGACGAGGACGCCGAGACCGACGAGGACGACGAGGCCGAGGCCGACGAGGAGGGCGACGAGGAGATTCCGGTCTTCCTCAGCCACCGGGGCAAGCTGCTGCTGTTCAAGACGCCGGAGTCGCTGGTCAGCTTCGTCCGGTCCGGCGCGCCCACCGACATGTCCCAGCTGGACAGCTGGAATGAACTGTCCGATCGGCTGACCCCGGCCGACATCGCGCCCCTCGACGAGGACACCTACGAGCTCGACCTGGTCGTGGAGAACCTGCGCGGCGGACACGACACCTGGGACGCTCCCCTGCTCATCGAGGCCGGTGAGGCGGCCCGGGACGTCGCGTACGCGCTGCGACTGCCCGCTGTGCTGGACATGCTCTCCGCCGGCTCCAGCCTGGACAATCTGGACGAAGCGCTGCGGTCCACGGTCAACGGCGGGATCGGCGGCTTCCTCGGCCGGCGGCGGCTGAAGAAGATCGGGGCGCAGACGGCGAGCCTCGGTTGGCGCACCATTGTCGGCAAGATCTCTGCAGTCGTGGACTGGCGCGACTGACGCGTTCCAGGGAGCATCAGTCACTGGCAGAGAAAGACCTCAGTCCCGGGAGGAGGACGACGCCGTGGCGCTCGTGCGCGTGTACTGCGGTCTGGCCTCAGCGGATCCAGCCGGCCGACCGGCTTCGGCCGGTTCGACGCTGACGTCTGCTGTCGTCGACGACGCAGGCCGGCTGCTCCATGTCTGCGAGATCGGCGACGACCCGGCCGGATACGCCCAGCTGGTCGCCCTGCTCGTGGAGCGGTCGGGCGGGCCGAGCGGTGCCGCGATCGCGGCCGACAGCGATGACCACACGGTCACCGCGCTGCTCAGCGCCGCCGGGCGGCCATTGGCCATCGCCGACGACGACTCGGTGGACGACTTCGCCGAACGGTTCGCCGACGACGACTCGTTGGAGGAGATGCAGTCCCCGCCGGCCGAGCGGCAGGCGGTCGGGCTGGCCCGGGCACTCCAGGCCGGGGCGCTCTCCGCGGTCACCCTGCCGGCACCCCGGGATCTCACCGGCTACAAGCAGGTCCTCGCTGCCCACGCCGCGCTCGCCAGCGGCCGGCACTCCGCAGCCGTGGCGCTGCGTGAGGTGCTACGGGAGCTCTACCCGGCCGCGCTGCGGGCGTACCCGGATCCGGCCGAGCCGGTCGCGCTGGCCGTGCTCGACGCCCTGCCCGAGCCCGGCATGCTGGGCGGCACGATCGCCCGGGGCCGGGAGGTGTCGGTGGCGGCGGACGCCATCGCCGCCCACCTCGCGGCCGACGGGGTGGCCGACGCCGACGAGATCAACGACGCGGTGACCGCCCTACAGGTCGCCATCTCCGAGACCCCACGCCGCGCGGCGGTCAGCCGGGCGCTCACCTCGGCCGTGGCGGAGACGGTCCGCCAGGCGGTCGCCTCGGTGCGGGCCTGCGACGCGGGCTGTGAGGCGCTGGTCAGCGCGCTCGGCGCCCGGGTCACCAACCCGGCCCAGGCACCCGGCCGGCGGGCCGCCGCTCGCCGGGGCGAGCCGGTCGCCGAACTGACCGGCCTCGGCGGCACCGGCACCGGGCTGCGCGCGCTGCGGCCCACCGAACCCGAGCCCGTCGGCCGCCGCAGCCGCCCCGAGCCGATCCCCGGCAGCGGAATGCCGCCCTCGCCCCGGCCCCTCGGCCCGCCGCCGATCGCACCGGAGCCGATCGCCCCGCCGCCGATCGCCCCGCGCCCGATGGCCCCGGCCGCCACCGCCACCCCGCCCGTCTCCGCACCGCCTTCGGCCGGTGAGCCGCGCCGGGTGGTGGACGGCCCGACCAACCGGCCGGTGTCCGCGCCACCGCCACCGCCGCCGGGGATGACCCCGTTCGCGCCGGCCCAGCGCGATCGCGGCTCGGTGCCGCCGGCCGAGGCCGGCGAGCCGTTCCGGCCCACGCTGACGACCGCCGCGATCCAGCACGCCCGGGCGGAGCGGCAACGCACCGTCATCCCGCCCCGGCCGAAGACCACTGGCGAGGGCGCCCGACCCGCCGGCGGGTTCAGCGCCACGGACCTGAGCGTGCCGGTCCCGACCCCGCGGCCCGGCCAGGAGGCCGCTCCCCCGGGCTCGCGGGCGAACTGGCCGCTGGTCAACAACCCCGAGGACCCGTCCGACAGCGCCGCCGACAATCCGGTCGTGCGGTCCTTCGAGGACCGAGGGCCGCGACAGATCGACGGGCCGACGGAACTGGTGCCGACCGACGGTCGGGTCACCCCGCCCTGGCTCGCCGACGACCTGCCTCAGGAGCCGCCGATGCTGCGGCTGGTCGAGCCGCAGCCGCTGGCGGACCGGGCGCTGCGCGAGGGGTCGGCCCCGTCCGGCGACCCACAGTTGGAGACGCCGCCGCTGCGGCTCGTCGATCGCGGGGAGTCCATCCGCGCCGACCGGCCCGCCACGCAGCCCCTCCCGAACCGGCCCGCCACGCAGCCCCTCCCGAACCGGCCCGTGATGGAGCACCGTCCCGACCGACCGGCCATGGAGCACCGGCCCGAGCGGCCCGCCATGGAACACCGCCTCGACCGACCGGCCATGGAGCACCGGCCGGCCCCGGTCCAGCCGCCACGTGCCGCGCCGGTGGAGCGGCGGACTCCGCCGATCTCCGACGAGGGCGACGGCGACCTGCTGATCTTCGCCGCCGCCAAGTCGGCCTGGTTCGTGGGCCAGGACGAAGAGGCCGAGGTCGACTGGTCGAGCACCGCGGACACCGGGTGGCAGGCCGCCGAGCAGGCCGCCCGCCCGGCCGTGGGCGTCGAGACGAAGGCCGGGCTGCCGAAGCGGGTGCCGCAGGCCAACCTGGTCCCCGGCTCACCGCTGCGCGAGGAGCGTCCGCTACGGATCGTCCGCGATGCGGCCAGCCTGGCCGAGAACACCACCGGCTACTTCCGGGGCTGGCGTCGCGGGCAGGAGATCGGCGGCTTCGCGGTCGGCGGGCGTCCGGGACGGGAAGCGGCCGGCGGCTGGGACTTCACCCGGGACACCGGGGACCGCGACGACGACCGGGAGTACGAGTACCGGTCCGCCGGATACCGGTCCTGAGACCCGCACGCCCAATCCGGGCCGCCCGACGCGCCGGTGCGACGTCGGCCCCCTGACCCGCCACGCCCCGTGGCGGGTCAGTCGGCACGCCGGACGGCAGCGGCCCGGGAAGGACCCCGCCACCGCCGCCGTCGGCCCCCGAAAACCGCCTCCGACCTGCGTGTTCATGCCCACAGAAGTTGACGCCGGGTCGCGGCGGCCGGGAACATACCGGACGGTAACGGCCGGCGGCAGGTATCGCCGGGTGGGGAAGGCGACTGGAACATGGCGGCACCGGCGATCGACCCGGGCACACCCAACCGGCGGGGGGTGCTCGCGGCTGCGGCGGGCGTCCTGCTGCTGACCGCCTGCGGGCGGACCGGGGCGCAGGACGGTTCCACCAGTGGCGCCGACCGGACCGACGGTAAGGAACTCGTGCTCGGCGTCAGCCTGGAGCTGACCGGTGCCGGCGCGGCGCTCGGGGTGCCTCAGGAGCGGGCCCTACGGATCAGTCTGGAGTCGCTCAACGCCGACGGTGTGCCCGTCGGCAACCTGCGCCGGACCGTCCGGCTGGAGGTACGTGACAACGCCAGCGACCCGGACCTGGCCGCCCGGCACGCCACCGAGCTGATCCAGCGGGACGGGGCGCACGCCCTGCTCGGCGGGACCGTCACCGAGACCTCCGCCGCCATCGTCGGCGTCGCCCAGCGACTCCGGACCCCGTACGTCTCGCTGGCGTACGGGGACGGGATCGTGCTGCCGCTGGCCCAGCGGACGTACGTCTACAAGCTGACCCCGGACGCCTCCGACGTTGCCCGCCGGCTGGCCCGCCTCATCGCCTCGCAGGGGCGGAAACGGGTTGTGGTGCTGGCGGCGGACGGGCTGCACGGCAACTCGGGCGTACGGGCGATGTCAGCGGCCCTGCGGGCCGTCGAGCTGCGGCCCGTCGAGGTCGTCCGGCTGCCCCGGACCGGCGAGAGCTTCCTGCGGGCCGCGCAACGGGTGGTGGCGGCGGAGCCGGACGCCGTGGTGGTCTGGGGCACCGCCCCCGACACGGGCGGGGCGATCCTGGCGCTGCGCCGGGCCGGCCACCGTGGACCGTTCTACCTGGACGCGGGCGGCGTCGCCGAGGACACCCTGGCCGACGGCAACTCGGCCGCCCTGGAGGGCGCTTACGCGGTGCACCCGATCTGCCTGGGCGGGTCCACCCTCACCAACACCACCACGGCGGCGCTGGCCCGGCGGGACTTCGTGTACCGCTACATCCAGCGACACGGCGGGTTCAGCGGCTTCGCCCCGTACGCCTCGGACGCGCTGCAACTGATCGCCAACGCGTCCCGGTCGGCGGCCAGCGTGGACCGGGGGCGGCTGCGGGCGTACCTGCAGAACCAGGTCACCGAGGGCATCGCCGGGGCGTACGCGTTCGCGCCGATCCGGCACGGCGGCATGGACCGCAACTCCCTCGGCATCTACCGGGTCGACCACGGCGGCTGGGTCCGGGTGTCCTGACCCGATCCGCAAGTCGCCCGAGCGGCCGGCCCCAACCCGCCGGCCCGCCGGGAGGCGGTGCGGATCGGACGGCGAGGCGGGCGGGCGCTCTCGGACAGCCTGCGGGCCGGCGGGCGCTCTCGGACAGCAGGTAGCGCCCGGTGGCCCGGCGGCGTGCCGGTCACCGGGCGCTGCCCGGGCGGATCTCAGGCCGGCGTGACGGCGCGCGAGCGGCGCATCGTCAACACGTACTCGACCAGCGAGATCAGCACGTGCTTCGTCGACTCCCGGTTCCGGGCGTCGCAGGCCACCACCGGCACGTCGTGCGAGATCGCCAGCGCGTCCCGGACGTCCTGCGGGTTGTGGTACTGCATCCCGTCGAAGCAGTTGATGGCCACCAGGTACGGCAGCCGCCGGTGCTCGAAGAAGTCGATGGCCGCGAAGCAGTCGGCCAGTCGTCGGGTGTCGACCAGCACCACCGCGCCGATGGCGCCCCGGACCAGTTCGTCCCACATGAACCAGAACCGGGTCTGGCCGGGTGTGCCGAACAGGTACAGGATCAGGTCCCGGTCGATCGAGATACGACCGAAGTCCATCGCCACCGTGGTCGTCGTCTTGCCCGGCACCTGCCGGGTGTCGTCGACGCCCACGCCGGCCGAGGTCATGATGGCCTCGGTGGTCAACGGAGTGATCTCCGAGACCGAGCCGACCAGCGTCGTCTTGCCGACGCCGAACCCACCGGCGATAACGATCTTCGCCGACGTCACCCGGCCGCTCGGCGCGGGCGGGCGGTGCGACATGTCAGAGCCTGCGAAGTCCACTCAGCACCCTCTCCAGCAGTTCAGTGCCCACCGAGTCGTCGGAGTCGCCCAAAATGGTCGGCTCGTGGACCGCGACCAGGCCGTCCGTCGCCATGTCGGCGATGAGCACCCTAGCCACGCCGAGCGGAAGCTGCAGCCGCGCCGCGATCTCGGCGAGCGACTGTACACGTCCGTCACACAGCGCGGCGATGTACTGGTGTTCACGACCCTGGCTGCCATTGCTGCTGGCAGCGGTACGGCCGCGCACCGTCGTCTCGACGAGCGCTTCCAGGGCGATGTCCAGCCGGGGGCGGGTACGACCGCGGGTCACGGCGTACGGACGGACCAACGCTCCGGTCGGCTCGTCACGATCGACCATCTCGCCGCTCACCTCCCTTCGTCCCTGACACCGGCTGGTCCCTGGAACGGAACCCCTCGTCGTTGTCCTTGCCGCCCCGCCTGACCAACCGGTCAGCGCGTAGGTCAGCCCATCATCCCCACAGCCGCACGCGGCTGCGGGGTCAACGCGTCGCCCACCCGGTCGACCAGGAGGGCCATCTCGTAGCCGACCTGCCCGACGTCGCAGCTGCGAGCTGCGAGCACGGCGAAGGACGAACCGTCCGAGATGGACATCAGGAACAGGAAGCCGTTGTCCATCTCGACCACTGTCTGCAACACCGCGCCGCCCTCGAAGCAACGGGCCGCTCCCTGGGTCAGACTGACCAGACCGGACGCGATCGCGGCCAACTGGTCGGCCCGGTCACGCGGAAGGTCTCGTGACGACGCGAGGAGCAGGCCGTCCGCGGAGACGGCGACCGCATGCGCGACACCGGGCACCCGGTCGGCGAAGTTGGCCAGCAGCCAACCGAGATCCTGCGTAGTTGTCATCGTTGTTGCTCCTTCTGCCCGCTCCCGGCCACCGGACCTGAGCCAGACTGCGAGGATTGTTGCCCTCCCGGAGTCACGTCCGGGCTGGTCGAGTTACCGTCGGGCTCGGTACGCCCGCGCTGCACGCCTCGATGGTAGGCGGAGAGTAGGCCGCGGACCCCCTCCGGCGTACGGCGCTGGGCGGAGACGGCTGGCTTCTCCACCGCGCCCGGCACCAACTGGGCCATCGGCACCCGCTTGGGTAGGCCCTGGCGGGTGGTCTCCGCGACCGGAACCTCGGTCGCCGCCGAGGCGGCCCGCCAGCCGTCGTCGGCCGAGGTCTGCCAGGCGCTGCCTGGCCGGCGGCCCGTCAACGGCCCGTCAACGGGACCGCGTTGGGCGCCACCGCTGGTTGTCAGCCCGTTGTCGCGGGACACTCCTGCGGCCATCGGGATGTCTGCCATCGGTGCGTTACCTGTCGTCCGGGGTCCTGATGTCTGAACGGCCCGGTCGGCGACGTCGACCGCGGAGAACTGCTGGGTCACGGCGCTGTTGGCCCGGTCCGTGGCTCCGTTGGCCTGCGCCGGCTGGGCGCCCTCCTCTGAGCCCGCCCGGCGGGTGCGGAACCACGCCGACTCGAGCTCCCGGAAGATCGGCAGCTCCATCGTCTCGTCGGCGTACCGCTGCTGGTTCTGGGCCTGCGGGGGCCCCGGCTGGCCCGGGGCCGGCTGGGCGACCGGGGCGTACGGCCCTGGCGGCACGTCGGTGCGCGGCACCCGTGGCAGTTCCGTGGTCATGTCCAGGGCGGCGGCGAGGCGCTCGGGCACCGGCGGGGTGGCCGGCTCCCGCGCCGGCTGGGCCACCGGCGGCCAGGCCGGCGGAGCGGTCGGCCCCGGGGCCGACGGCGTCGGCCGGCTCGGCAGCGGCGGCGGCGCGGAGAACGGTTGACCGGAGACGGGCGCTGCGGAGTACGGCTGGCCGGAGACCGGCTGGCCTGGGAACGGGGCGGCCGAGACCGGCTGGCCGGAGACCGGCGCGCCCGAGACCGGAGGGGCGGAGACCGGCGGCGGGGTCCAGCCCCGGGCCTCCGGGCTGCTCGGCAGCTGCCGAGGTATCACCGGCTGCTGACCCGTGCTGTCCGGGTCGGCGTCGCCGGGGGCACGCCGTTGCGGCAACGGGTCGATCGGCTGCCCGTTCGAGGTGCGCGGGCCGCGGGTGTCACCGCCGCTGACCCCGCTGGCCCCCGTCAGGTCGGACCAGGCCGGCATCGACCGGACGGAACCGCCGGCCGGGGCGGGCGTGCCCTGTCCGTTGCGCGAGGCCGGGTCGAACGTCCGGCCGCCCAGGGTGACCTGGTTGCCGGAGTGCCCCGGCCGCTGCGTGGGCGCGGAAGCCGACGGGCCGCCGCCGAAGGCGGCGAAGGCACCCAGGGTCGGGGGTGCCCCGGCCGGCTGCGGGCCGGGGGGCAACGCGGACGGCTGCGGGCCGGGGGGCAACGCAGACGGCTGCTGGACCCGGCCGGAGAGCGCGCGGGGCACCAGGACCGAGGTGGGCAGGGTGACGTCGGCGACGGTGCCTCGGTCGGCTCCGGGCCGCAACTCGACCCTGACCCCGTGTCGGGACGCCAGTCGGGCGACCACCACCAGACCCATCATCCGGGAGACGGCCACGTCCACCTGCGGCGGCGTGGCCAGCCGATCGTTCAGCTCGTTGAGCTGGTCGCCGCTGATGCCGATGCCCCGGTCCTCGACGTAGAGGGAGGCGCGGTCGCCTACGCGGCGGGCCTCCACCATCACCTGCGAGTCCGGCGGGGAGAAGGCGGTCGCATTGTCGAACAGCTCGGCGACCAGGTGGACCAGGTCGTTGACGGCGTGCGCGGCGACCTCGATGTCCCGGTCGATCACCCCGAACTCGATCCGGGTGTAGTGCTCGACCTCGGACTGGGCGGCCCGGAGCACGTCGATCAGCGCCGCGGGCTCGCGCTGCACGCGGGTGGAGTCGGCACCGGCGAGCACCAGTAGGTTCTCGTCGTTACGGCGCATCCGGGTGGCCAGGTGGTCGAGCTGGAACAGCTCGGCCAGCCGGTCCGGGTCCTCCTCGCCGCGCTCCAGCCGGTCGAGGTGGCCGATCAGCCGGTCGACCAGGATCTGCGAGCGGCGGGCCAGGTTGACGAACATGGTCGCGACGGACGCGCGCAGCGCGGCCTGCTCGGCCGCGGTCCGGACGGCTTCCAGGTGGACCGCGTTGAACGCCTCGGTCACCTGACCGAACTCGTCCTTGCTGCGGACCGGCAGCGGCTCGGCGATCTGGTTGGCCAGCTGGACCGGGGAGAGCTGGTTGGAGAGCTTCGGGTCGCGCAGGCGGGCGACCGCCTGGGGCAGCCCGTGCCGGGCGATCTTGTGTGCGCCCTCCCGCAGGTCGCGCAGTGAGCGGGCCATCGACCGGGCGACGAGGTAGGCGAAGAGGATGGCCAGCAGCAGCATGCTGAGCAGCAGTCCGGTCTGGACGAACACCGTGCGCTGCACGTCCGAGCGCAACCCGTCGGCCTGCCGGACCACGTCGCCGTCCAGCTTCGCCTCGACGGTGCGGATCAGCTTGGCGTTGGCCACCATGGCCGCGTCCCACTGGTCCGCCGCGAACGGCGCCTCGGTCATGCTGCCGTTGATGTTGCCGTCGATCCAGCCCGTGTAGTTCTGCGCCTCGCGCCGGTCACCGCCGGATACGGTCTGGTCGTGCAGGTCCGCCTCGGCGGAGTTGGCGACCGCCTTGAAGCTCTGCAGCGCCTGCTGCTGGCCCGTGCCGCTGGCGATGTAGTCGGTGCGCAGCACCGGGGTCAGCTCGCGCTGGATCAGCGCGCGGTGCACCACGACCCGGCGGACCGAGAGGTATTCCTTCTCGCGGGCGACGGCGGCCGAGGCCCGCATCCGGTCGCTCAGGTCGTTGTCGCCGGCGAGCTGGGTGGCGGAGTCGCGGACGGCGAGCAGGTCGTTGATCAGACCCTCGTACGCCTGCATCGCGTCGATGATCTTCAGCTTGCCGTTGAACACCTGGCTGCGGGTGCCGGGCAGGTCCTTCAGGTTCTGGTCGATCCCGTCGAGGAGGCCGTCCAGGCTGGCCGGCAGGTCCTCGATCTTGTCCCGCTGTTGCAGGTAGGGCCTCGTGTCCTGGTCCACCTGGCCGTTGACCCGGTTGTACGACTCCTGGTACCGGGCCCTGGACTGCTCGCCGTCGGCCCCGAGCAGCAGCACCGCCGAGGTGCGCTCGTCCTGGAGGCTGTTGACCAGCTTGCCGGAGTGGCCGACGAGGTTGGCCAGGTCGCCGGAGCGGTTGGCGTTGCCGAGGGTGTCCAGGTTGTCGACGAGGCCGCTGGTACCGACGACCACCGTCGCGATGGTCGGCACGATCATGATGAGACCGAGCTTTGACCAGATCGGCATGTCGCGGAGTCGGCCGGCCGGCCGACGCAGTCGCGACAGGAAGGAGCCCGCCGTCTTCGGCCGTTTGCTCACGTCACCGCCCTCGCGATCACAGCGTCCGCGCGTTGCCCCGGGCAACGCCCAGCGACCGACCCGGTGGGTCGGACCTCCGAGATTCCATCACGCCGTGTTCCAAAGAGAAAGCCCAGGTTGGCGGTTGCCGGGGGTGTGATGAGATGTTGATGCAATTTGCTCGCAATCCGTCTGGCCGGAGTCACACAAAGTAATGGATCATCCGCACCGCGTCGTCCTGCTCGCCGGCCCATCCGGCTCCGGAAAGTCGTACATCGCGCAACGAACCGGGCTCCCGGTTCTATGCCTCGACGACTTCTACAAGGACGGCGATGACCCTACGTTGCCGCGTCAGAACAACCTCGTGGACTGGGATTCACCGCGGTCGTGGGACGCCGAGGCGGCCGTGGAGACCATTGCCAGACTGTCCCGGCACGGAAAGGCCGAAGTGCCGGTTTATGCGATCGGTGCGGACCGCCGGGTGGCCACCCGGCCATTCGAGGTCGCCGGGTCGCCATTCTTCATCGCCGAAGGAATCTTCGCCGCCGAGATCGTCGAGGAATGTCGACGCCGAGGGCTGCTCGCCGGGGCGTACGCGCTGCGCCGCCCGCGGGGGACCACCTTTCTCCGTCGACTCACCCGTGACCTCGCCGAACAGCGCAAGGCCCCCGGCGTACTGCTGCGCCGAGGGCTGGCCCTGCTGCGCGCCGAGCCTGCGGTGCTGCGCCGGCAGGCGGGGCTCGGCGCGCACCCGGCCCCGGCCGGCGAGGTGCTGCGCCGGGTGGCCGACCTGCTCGCCGGCCACCCGCACCACCACTGATCAGCCCAGCAGCTTCGCGTACGCGGGCTTGATCACCTCGTCGATGATCGCCAGCCGCTCGTCGAACGGGATGAAGGCGCTCTTCATCGCGTTGATGGTGAACCACTGGAGTTCCTTCCAGCCGTAGCCGAAGGCGTCCACCAGCAGCGCCATCTCCCGGGACATCGAGGTGCCGCTCATCAGCCGGTTGTCGGTGTTCACCGTCGCCCTGAAGCGCAGGTCGCGCAGGAGCCCGATCGGGTGCTCGGCGATGGACGCCGCCGCCCCGGTCTGCACGTTCGACGACGGGCACAGCTCCAGCGGGATCCGCTTGTCCCGCACGTACGCGGCCAGCCGGCCGAGCATCGGCGGTTCGCCGGGGGTGATGTCGTCGACGATGCGCACCCCGTGGCCGAGCCGGTCCGCGCCGCACCATTGGATGGCCTGCCAGATCGACGGCAGACCGAAGGCCTCGCCGGCGTGGATGGTGAAGTGGAAGTTCTCCCGCTGGAGGTACTCGAAGGCGTCCAGGTGCCGGGTGGGCGGGAAGCCCGCCTCCGCGCCGGCGATGTCGAAGCCGACCACCCCGGCGTCCCGGTGCCGGACGGCCAGCTCGGCGATCTCCTGCGACCGGGCGGCGTGCCGCATCGCGGTGAGCAGTGTGCCGACCCGGATCGGGGTGCCGGCCTCCGCGGCCAGTGTCGCGCCCTCGGTGAACCCGGCCACGACGGCCTCCACCACCTCGTCCAGGGTCAGGTCCCGCTCCAGGTGCTGCTCGGGGGCGAACCGCACCTCGGCGTAGACCACCCCGTCGGCGGCCAGGTCCTGGGCACACTCCCTGGCCACCCGCCGCAGTGACGACGGGGTCTGCATGACGGCGACGGTGTGCGCGAACGTCTCCAGATAGCGCTCCAGGGAGCCGGAGTTGGCCGCCTCGACGAACCACCGGCCCAGCGACTCGGGGTCGGTGGTGGGCAGCTCGTGACCCACCTCGGCGGCCAGCTCGACGATTGTCGCCGGCCGCAGGCCGCCGTCGAGGTGATCGTGCAGCAGCGCCTTCGGGACCTTGACGATGTCCTCGTAACGAATTGTCGCGACCATGCTGAGACCCTAGTCGGCCCCGCCGGGCCCGCCTATGGACCGGCGGCGATCGGCGGTCGGCGTGCCGCCGGTCCGGGCCGGGCCGGCCCCGTGGTCTGGCCCGGCCGGGCATCCGGGCCGCCCGACCGGACCGGCCCGCCCGGCCGGACCGAAAGGCCGGCCGGGACCGAGAGGCCGGCCGGGACCGAGAGGCCGGCCCCACGCCCGGTCAGGGACGCCAGCCGTACACCCGCTCGACGGCGAGCCGGAGCACCAGCCGACCGTCGGCGACCATCACCGCCCGGTATTCGGCCCAGTCGGGGTGCTCGCCGCGGATCCGCCGGTAGACCTCGACCAGCTCCTCGACGGTGGCGTCGTCGGGCGCCACGGCCGGCGGGGTCGCCGTGACCACGCCCTCCGCGACCGCGTACGCCCCGCCGTCGGCGGTGGCGACGTGCAGGCTGGCCCGGGGGTCACGGCGCAGGTTGCGCACCTTGGCCCGGTCGGCGGTGGTGGAGCAGCGGATCAGGCCGGGCTCGGCGAGGAAGTCGAGGTTGGACAGCTGGGGCCGCCCGTCGCGCCGCAGGGTGACCAGCACGCCCCGGCCGCGCTCCCCGAACAGCTCCCACAGCCGGGCGTTCACGCCGGCACCCGCGGCGGGGTGCGGGCGGCGGCCAGCCGGCTCGGCAATCTGGTTGACATGTCACCTACATTAGGAGGCGGATCGATGACATGTCAACCAGATGGCTAGGATGGCCGGCATGGAACGACCACGCTGGCTCGACGAGCGGGAGCAGAGCGCCTGGCGCGGATACCGGCGGATGCGCCGCCTGCTCGACCTGGAGCTGGCCCGCGAGCTGATGCGGGACGCGGGGCTCTCCGAGCCCGACTACGACGTCCTCTCCGACCTGGCGGAGACGCCCGACCAGCGGCTGCGGCTCAGCGAGCTGGCCGACCGGATGCTCTGGTCGCGCAGCCGGCTCTCCCACCACCTGACCCGCATGCAGCAGCGTGGCCTGGTCACCCGCGAGGAGTGCGCGGCCGACGGGCGGGGCGCGGTCGTCGCGCTCACCGCCGAGGGCCGACGCGCCGTCGAGGCGGCGGCCCCCGGGCACGTGGCGGCGGTCCGCCGGCACCTCATCGACCTGCTGACCCCCGACGAGATCGCCGCGCTGGACGCGCTCACGCACCGGGTGGTCGACCACCTGACCGACGAGGGCCGGTCGGTACGGTGACCCCGGTGACCGATCCCCGCATCGTCGACCGGCTGCGCTGCCCGGTCTGCGCGGAGCCACTCGCGGAGGCCGTCGCCGGGACCGGCCGGGCGTTGCGCTGCCCGCGCCGGCACAGCTTCGACGTGGCCCGCCAGGGGTACGTCAACCTGCTCGCCGGCCGCGCCCCGCACGTCGGGGACACCGCCGAGATGGTGGCGGCCCGCGCCGACTTCCTGGCCGCCGGCCACTACGACCCGGTCTCCGCCGCGCTCGCCGAGGCGGCCCGCGACGTGCCGACGGGGGCGGCGGACGGGGCGTACCCGCTGGTGGTGGACGCCGGCGCCGGGACCGGCCGGCACCTCGCGGCGGTGCTGGCGGCGCTGCCCGACGCCGTGGGTCTCGCCCTCGACGTGTCCAAGCCGGCGCTGCGCCGGGCGGCGCGGGCCCATCCGCGCGCGGCGGCGGCCCTCGCCGACACCTGGCAGCGGCTACCGCTGGCCGACGGCAGCGTCGCCGTGCTGCTCGACGTCTTCGCCCCGCGCAACGGGGCCGAGTTCCGCCGGGTGCTGCACCCGGCCGGCGCGCTGCTGGTGGTCACCCCGGCCGAGGACCACCTCGCCGAGCTGGTCGACGCGCTCGGCCTGCTGAGGGTCGACCCGGCCAAGGCCGACCGGGTCGCCGGGAGCCTGGCCGGCCAGTTCGACGAGGTCGCCACGACGGTGCTGCGGTCCCGGCTGGAGCTGACCCACCCGGAGGTGGCCACCCTGGTCGGGATGGGGCCCAGCGCCTGGCACGCCGACCCGGCCACCCGCGCCGCGCGGACCGCCGTGCTGCCCGAGCCGGTCGGGGTGACCCTCGCGGTCCGGCTGAGCGTGCACCGTCCCCGCTGAGCGGCTCAGGTCGACAGGTCGACCTCTTCCCAGCCCGGCGGCTCGTCGTGGTACTGCCCCCGCAGGACCACGGCCCACTCCAGCGCCCACCGGCGCTGCCCGATGGCGTTCGCGTCGACCAGCCCCGGCAGCGACCGGCCGGACCGCTCCAGCTCCAGGTACGCCCAGTCGAGGCAGTAGTGCAGGTCGAGCAGGGCCGCCGCGTCGGCCGGGTGCTGGGGCGCGGCGAGGATGCGGGAACGCCACTCGGTGAACGTCTCCCCCGCGGCGATCTGCGGCAGCCGCTCCACCAGCCGGTCGTCCACCGGCATGGTCGGGTCGAGCTGCTTGGTCAGGCCGAGCACCCAGGACAGGGAGAAGAGCGCGTCGTGGTGCAGCACGAACGACCGGTGGTCGCCCCGGCCGCCCATCACGAACTGCCCCTCCGGCGGGGTGACCATGTCGACCAGGTGCGAGGCGAGCAGCCAGCTCATCGCGGCCTGCGGCGGCATGCCGAAGCACCGGGCCAGGATCAGGTGCAGCACCGCGATCCTGGCCTCGATCTCCACGGTCGGCCGCAGCTCGATCTCGTCGCCCGGCTCCCACACCAGGGGGAACTGGCTCGGGGGCAGGGGCAGCCCCAACCGGGACAGCTCGTCCAGGCTGGCCTCTCGGACCTCTCGCGGGTCGGGGGCGGGTATGCGCACGGCTCAGATCCCTGTCAGTCGCATCGGCTCAGCGCTGGTCGTCCCCCGTGGCCTGGGAGAATAGCCGGTCCCGATGGGCTTCACCACGGCCCCCCGTCGCTCGGCCGGCTCAGCCGATCCGCTCGATGACCAGCGGCTTCGTGGCCGGGGCGGTGGCCGAGATCCGTACCGCGCGGGCCGCCTCGGCCAGCGCCGCCGGGATCCGGGCGGCGTGCTCGGCGCGCAGCTCGTACAGCGGCTCGCCGGCCCGCACCGGGTCGCCGGGTCGCTTGTGCAGCACCACCCCGGACGGCACGCTGATCGGGTCCTCCTTGCGGGCCCGGCCCGCGCCGAGCCGCCAGGCGGCCACCCCGATCGCGTACGCGTCGACCGAGGAGACGAAGCCGTCCGCGTCGGCGGTGACCACCTCGATCTCGTTCGCCGTGGGCATGGGCGCGTCCGGGTCGCCACCCTGGGCGCGGATCATCGTCCGCCAGGAGTCCATCGCCCGGCCGTCGCGCAGTGCCGCCGCCGGGTCGGCGTCGGGCAGCCCGGCCGCGTCGAGCATCTCCCGGGCCAGGGCCAGGGTCAGTTCCACCACGTCGGCGGGGCCGCCCCCGGCCAGCACCTCGACCGACTCGGTCACCTCGACCGCGTTGCCGACGGTCAGCCCGAGCGGGGTGGACATGTCGGTGAGCAGGGCGACGGTCCGCACCCCGTGCGCGCCGCCCAGCTCGACCATGGTGCGGGCCAGCTCCCGGGCGTCGTCGACGGACTTCATGAACGCACCGGAGCCGACCTTCACGTCCAGCACCAGCGCGCCGGTCCCCTCGGCGATCTTCTTGCTCATGATCGAGCTGGCGATCAGCGGGATCGCCTCCACGGTGCCGGTGACGTCGCGCAGCGCGTACAGCTTGCGGTCGGCCGGGGCCAGGCTGTCGCCGGCCGCGCAGATCACCGCGCCCACCTCGCGGAGCTGCCGGATGAACTCGTCGTTGGTCAGCGCGGCCCGCCAGCCGGGAATCGACTCCAGCTTGTCCAGCGTGCCGCCGGTGTGCCCGAGCCCCCGCCCGGAGAGCTGCGGCACCGCGCCGCCGCACGCCGCGACCAGCGGGGTGAGCGGGAGGGTGATCTTGTCACCGACGCCGCCGGTGGAGTGCTTGTCGACGGTCGGCCGGTCGACGGCGGACAGGTCCAGCCGCTGCCCGCTGGCAATCATCGCGGCGGTCCACCGGGCGATCTCCGGCGCGCTCATCCCGCGCAGCAGGATCGCCATGGCCAGCGCCGACATCTGCTCGTCGGCCACCAGACCCGTCGTGTACGCGTCGACCACCCAGTCGATCTGGGCGTCGCTCAGCACGCCGCCGTCCCGCTTGGCCCGGATGACGTCGACCGCCGTGAAAGCACTCACCGTTGAGTTCCTCTTCTCGTCCTCGCAGCTTCCGGGCCGCGGCCCGCCACCACCCGGCTCAGCCCGCCCAGCGGACCGGCACCTCCATCGGCGGCTCGCCCTCGCCGGCCCAGAAGATGGTGCCGGTCGCGTCGACCACCACCACGCGCGGGGTGCGGGCGTGACCCCAGGCGATCGCCTCGGCCGAGTCGCCCCAGCTGGGGCCCTCCTCCAGCACGCCGGTCTCGGCGCCCTCCGTGTCCCCGGCCGACCGCTCCCAGTACGCCGTCCACACCTGCTGCCCGGCGGACAGGTCCGGGTGCACGAAGACGCTGCCCCGCCCCCGCCAGGCGGCCAGCCGGTCCGGCACCACCGGCACCGGCCGCTCGCCGGTCACCGCCTCGATGTCGGCCACGTCGAAGGCGTGCGGCAGCAGCTCGGCCATGCTCAGCGGGCCGTCCTTGGCCTCGACCAGGCACTGCGGACCGCCCTGCTCCCAGAGCAGCTGCCGACACCGGCCGCACGGCATCAGCGGCTCGCCGGTGGCATCGACGCAGGAGAGCGCGACGATCCGGCCCCCGCCGGTCGCGTGCAGCGAGGAGACCACCCCGCACTCGGCGCAGAGCACCACGCCGTACGCGGCGTTCTCGACGTTGCAGCCGACCACGATCCGGCCGTCGTCGACCAGGGCGGCGGCCCCGACCGGAAACTTCGAGTAGGGCACGTACGCGTGGCGCATCACCTCGGTGGCGGCGGCCCGCAGCCGCTCCCAGTCGATGTCGGTCATCCCGCCATTCTGCCCAATTGGCGCCGGTCAGGCACGGGCAGGGCACGCGGACGGCGGCCCGACTCAGCCGACGGCCAGATCCGCCAGCCGCCCGGGGGTCACCTCGGTCAGGTTCGCCGCAGCTGCGCCGAGGTCGGCGGCGGGCACGTCGATGCCGGGGTCGACGTACACCAGCACCTCGTTCCTACGGACGAGATGGACCGGGTCGTCCCGCTCGACGCGTACCCAGTGATCCGGTCCGACAGGTCGGCACGGCGGCGCGCTCGCCGGGTCGGCGGTGGGCTGGTAGCGGTCGAGTTCGTCGGTGGTGGGCCCGCAGTGCGTGGGCGGCGCGAAGCCCGTCGGCACGGGTACCACGACGATCGTGAACCAGAGCTCGCCCCTGTGCATCGACACCGAGAGCCTTCGGTCGCCACGGTTGGCGTGAGCGGCGACGACCTGGTAGCCGTCCACCCGCGTCACCAACAGAGGCAGCCCGAGCTGGGAAAACTCCTCCTCCAGGTTGGCCCGCCGCGCCGTACCGTGAAGGACGGGGAAGAACCCGTACGGCGCCAGCAGCAGCGCCACCGCCGCGACGACCTGGACGGCCACCGGCAGCCGACGGATTCCCAACAAAACGCCCCCAGCGAAGCCGACCGCGCCGAACACCGCGGCCAGCCCGGCGGACGGCGGCGTCCAGCGCGGCTGGAACGCCTCGTAGAGCAGGAGTGCGTCGGCTGTGACGATGGCCCCGAAGAGGGCCGACGGCACCGCCCGGTCGGCACCGGACACCCACAGCGCCAGCCAGACCAGGGCGGTCACGACCAGCGGCCCGACGAGGAGCATGGGCTGTCGCCAGGTCAGGCAGTCGCCGATGGTCTCTGGCTCGCAACTCGCGAAGAGCAGGGCCTCGGTACGCCACAGGGACGCGAGCACAGCCGCCCCGAGCGCCCCCAGTGCCCCAGCGAGCGAGGCCGCTCGGATCATGCGCATCTCTTCCCCTTCGAGCCGTGGAGCCCGGCTGAAGGACAGCCGGGCTCCACGTGACGTCACCAGCGGCAGCCATACATATCCATGTACCCGTTGAGGGTACGGGCGTAGGCGAAGTTGCCGTCCTGGTTGGGGTGCAGCGTCTCCATGCTCGCAGGCTGTACCGGGTCGCCGTCGTCGTCCGTCAGCAGATCAGGCACCACGAACCCGTTCAGGTACGGCGGGATCGTCGATGCGCCACGGCCCCGGAACCGGCCGTGCCCGGCGGGAATTCCCGCCGGGCACGGATCCGAAACGAGTTCAGCCCTTGATGTACGGCTTGCCGTCGGCGGCCGGCGCGCGGACCTTGCCGACCAGTCCGGCCACGGCCAGCATGGTCGCCAGGTACGGCAGCATGGCCAGGAACTGGCTGGGGATGCTGCTGCCGATCGCCCCGAGGTACGTCCCGAGTTGGTCGGCGAAGCCGAAGAACAGCGCCGCGAGCAGCGCCCCCGTCGGGCTCCACCGGCCGAAGATCAGCGCGGCCAGGGCGATGAAGCCCTTGCCGCCGATCATGTTCTTGGTGAACGAGTAGAGCGCCAGCGTGTACGACGCGCCGCCGATTCCGGCCACCACCCCGGCCAGCAGGACGTTGCGGTAGCGCAGCCCCAGCACCTTCACGCCGAGGGTGTCGGCGGCGGTGGGATGCTCGCCGACCGCCCGGGTGCGCAGGCCCCAGCGGGTGCGGAACAGCGCAATGTGGATAACCAGCACCAGCAACAGGCCGAGGTAGAGGAAGATGTTGCTGCGGAACAGCGCCGGCCCCAGCACCGGGATGTCCCTGAGCAGTGGGATCTCCCAGTTGCTGAACCGGGGCGCGGAGTTGTACTTCTCCGCGTTGGTCTGCATCAGCCGCTCGTAGAGGAAGCCGGTGATGCCGACCGCCAGCAGGTTCAGCACGATGCCCATGACCACCTGGTCCACCAGGTAGCGGATGGCGAACACGGCCAGCAGCAGCGAGATGAACGCGCCGCCGATCGCGGCGGCGACCAGGCCCACCCAGACGCTGCCGGAGAGGCTGCCGAACAGTGCGCCGCTGAACGCGCCCATCAGCAGCTGTCCCTCGATGGCCACGTTGACCACGCCGGAACGCTCGCAGAGCACCCCGGCCAGCGCGCCGAAGATCAGCGGCAGGGCCAGGATGAAGGTGCCGCGCACCATGTTGACCAGGGGCATGAAGTTCCGCCCCTCCGGGGCGGCGGAGACCTGCCAGCACAGGAACGACAGCACGAAGGCGGCCAGCCCGACGCCGAGCAGCACGGTGAACCAGCGCTTCGGCACCCCGGCCATCAGGGCTGCGCCGGCCGCCGCGGCGATGATGCCGAACAGGATCGCGCCGACGGTGCCGTGGATCTCCAGCGCCGCGCCGCCCTCGGTCTCGCTGAGGGTGAAGCGGGCCTGCCGGTCGGTGGCGAGCGCTCCGAAGAGCACCATCGCGAGCACGCCGAGCGCCAGCAGCACCGCGCCGATCTTGCGGGTGCGGGTCCAGAAGCCCTCGTCGACCTGGGCCACGGCGACGTCCGGAACAGCCATGGTTGACATGCGTTACCAGCCCTTCGCCAGGCTCGTCTGCAACCGGGCGGCGCGGGCGGCCCGGAGCTGGAAGATCGCCTTCACCAGGGCCGGCGCGGCGATGAAGATGACGATCAGCGCCTGGAGCACGGTGACCAGCTCCAGCGAGATCCCCGAGTACGACTGCATCCGGTTGCCGCCGGCCTGGAGCGCGCCGAACAGCAGCGCGGCCAGCAGCACGCCCCACGGCTTGACCCGGCCCAGCAGGGCCACCAGGATGCCGTCGAACCCGATCTGCGCGACCACCAGCGGGGTAAGCGCGTTCGCCGTCGAGCCGAGCACCATCTGGCTACCGCCGAGCCCGGCGAGCAGGCCGGCGATCGCCATCATCAGCACGTACGTCTTGGCGACGCTGATGCCGGCGGTGCGGGCGGCGTCCGGGTTCGCGCCGACCGCGCGCAGCTCGAAGCCGAAGGTGGAGCGGTTGAGCAGCCAGGCGACGAACCAGGTGGCCAGCACGGCCAGCAGGATGCCGGCGTGCACCCGCAGGTCGCCGCCGAGCAGCCGGGGGAGCTGGGCGGAGGAGTCGACGGGCCTGCTGATCGCGTCGGCCCGGTCGGGGTTCTGCACGCCGCTCTGAATGATGATCCAGGACAGGAAGTACACCGCGACGTAGTTGAGCATGATCGTGTTGATCACCTCATGAGCGCCGGTGCGCGCCTTCAGGATGCCGGGGATGAAGCCCCAGAGCGCGCCGCCGACCGCGCCGGCGAGCAGCGCGACGATCAGGTGCAGCACCGGGGGCAGCGGCAGCAGGAAGCCGGCCAGCGCGGCGAGGATGACGCCGATGGTGGCCTGGCCCTGCGCGCCGATGTTGAACAGGCCGCCCCGGAAGGCGAGCGCCACCGACAGGCCGGTGAAGACCAGCGGCGCGGTGTAGGTGAGCGTCTCGGAGATCGGGCTGAGCGACGCGGTGAACCCGGACGCCTCCGGGTCGAAGATCGCACCCTTGAACAGGTTCGCGTACGCCTCGCTGACCACCGTCCAGCTCGCGTTCAGCGCGTCGACCGGGCGGGCGGTGATGTAGGCGTAGGTGGCCAGCACCTCCGGGTCCGACACGATGATCAGCACGGCGCCGACGAGCATCGCCAGCAGCACCGCGAGCACCGTGACGGTGACCGTGTTGGCCGCCCACAGGTTGTCCAGGAACAGCCGGCCCAGGGCGGGTCGGTCCGGTTCCGGCTCCCGCTTCGGCGTGGTCGCCGTCGCGGCGCGGTCGACGCCCTCGGCCGCCACCTGCGCGGCCTGCGCCTCGGTCGCCGGCTCCTTGTCGGGCGAGCCCGACGCCGGGTTGGGGTTGGTCATGCCTCGTCCTCGTTACGGGGGCCCTCGGGGGCCGGGGTCGCCGCGCCGTCGGCCGGGGCGGTGCCGCCGGGGGCCGCGCCGTCGGCTTCGGTGGCCGCGTCGGGGGTGATGCCGGCCATCAGCAGGCCGATCTCCTCGCGCGGGGTGTTCGGGCCGACGATGCCGATGATCCGGCCCCGGTACATCACCGCGATCCGGTCGGCCAGGCCGATCACCTCGTCCAGCTCGCTGGAGACGACCATGACGGCGGTGCCCACGTCCCGCTCCCGGATCACCCGGGAGTGGATGAACTCGATGGAGCCGACGTCGACGCCACGGGTCGGCTGGGCGGCGATGAAGAGCTTCAGCGGCCGGGACAGCTCCCGGGCCACGATCACCTTCTGCTGGTTGCCGCCGGAGAGGGTGCCGACGGCCGCGTCGGCCGACGGGGTACGGACGTCGAACTGCTCGATCCGCTCCTGCGCCGACTTCGCGATGGCGTCCGGCTTCAGGGACAGCCCCTTGCCGAACGGCGGGCGGTCGTAGATGTCCAGCACCAGGTTCTCGGCGACGGAGAACTCCTTCACCAGGCCGTCGACGCTGCGGTCCTCGGGGACGTAGCCGACCCCGGCGCGCAGCACCTTCTTGGTCGACCAGCCGTGCACCGGCTGGCCGTCCAGGGTGACCGTGCCGGCGAGGACCGGACGCAGGCCCATGATGGCCTCGATCAGCTCGGTCTGGCCGTTGCCCTGCACGCCCGCCACGCCGAGCACCTCGCCCGCGCGCACGGTCAGGTCGATTCCGTCGACGGCGCGGATCTGCCGGTCGTCGTCGACGACCAGGCCGGCGACCTCCAGGATCGGCCGGCCCGGGGTGGCCGGCGGCTTCTCCACGGTCAGCCGGACGCTGCGGCCCACCATCTTGGCGGCCAACTCGTCCCGGCTCGCGGTCGGCGAGGCGGTGCCCACGGTCTTCCCGCGCCGGATCACCGTGATCCGGTCGGCGATGGCCTTGACCTCGCCGAGCTTGTGGGTGATGAAGACGATCGACTTGCCGGCGGCCTTGAGCGACCGCATGACCGTGAGCAGTTCCTCGGTCTCCTGCGGGGTGAGCACGGCGGTCGGCTCGTCGAGGATCAGCAGGTCGACGTCGCGGGTGAGGGCCTTGACGATCTCCACCCGCTGCTGGATACCGACCGGCAGGTCCTCGATCACCGCGTCCGGGTCGACGCGCAGGTTGTACCGCTCGGAGACCTCGGCGACCTCGCGCCGGGCCCGCCGCCGGTCCAGGAAACCGGCGATGCCGCCCTTGACCTGCTCGGCGCCGAGCATGACGTTCTCGGCGACGGTGAAGACCGGCACCAGCATGAAGTGCTGGTGCACCATGCCGATCCCGGCCGCGATCGCGTCCGAGGGGCCCTTCAGCTTCAGCGGTTTCCCGTCGACCAGGATCTCGCCCTCGTCGGGCTGGTAGAGCCCGTAGAGCACGTTCATCAGGGTCGACTTGCCGGCGCCGTTCTCGCCGAGCAGGGCGTGGATCTCTCCAGGCTCCACCGTCAGGTCGATGTGGTCGTTGGCGACCAGATCACCGAACCGCTTGGTGATGCCGCGCAGTTCGAGTTTCAGCGCAACCTCCTGGAGTGCGAGCGATGGTGCGGCGGTGCCGCCGCGGGGCCGGTCGCCGGCCGGGCCGGGCGTCGGGTGGCGCGGACCGGCCGCCCCGGCTCCGCAGGAGTGCTCCCCGCGTACGTCGAGGCGGCCGGTCGTCAGGCGTGGGGCCCGCCGGCCCCCGCGGTCGATGATCGCACCGCGGTGGCCGACGGAGCGGTCACTTGGTCGGCTGGGCCTTCGAGGTGACCGTGATGGTGCCGGCGGCGATGTCCGCCTTGAGCTTCTCGACCTCGGCCTTGAGGTCCGCCGGGACCTTGCTCTCGAAGTCGTGGTACGGGGCGATGGAGACGCCGTTGTTGGCCAGGTTGCCCACGAAGCCCGGGGTGGCCTGGAGCTTCTCGCCACCGGCGGCCTTGACCACGGCCTCCTTGACGGAGTCGGCGATGTTCTTGACCACGGTGGTCAGCAGCACCGAGCAGCTCGGGGTGCTCTCGCAGCCGTCGGCGTCGACCCAGATGACCGAGTACTTGCCGCCGGAGGCCTGAGCCGCCGAGGTGGTGCCGAGGCCCGCGCCGCCGGCGACCGGCATGATGATGTCCGCGCCCTGGGCGACCAGCGTGTCGGAGACCTTCTTGCCCTCGTCCTGCTTGCCGAAGTCGTTGGTGAAGGAACCCTTCTGGGTCGCCTTGTCCCAGCCCAGCACCTGGACGTTCTTGCTCTTGGCCTTGTTGTAGTGCGCCACGCCGTCGGCGAAGCCATCCATGAAGATGGTCACCGGCGGGATCGGCAGGCCGCCGTAGGTGCCGACCTTGCCGGTCTTGCTCATCCCGGCGGCGAGGTAACCGGCCTGGAACGCGGCCTGCGCGGTGTCGAACTGCATCGGGTAGACGTTGGCCACACCCGGGTTCGAGTCGACGATGCCGAACTGCTGGTTCGGGTTCGCCTGGGCGATCTTCTTGGTGGCGTCGGTCATGAGACCGCCGACGGCCAGGACGAAGTCGCACTTCTGGTTGACGTACCCGGTCAGGTTGACCTCGTAGTCCGCCTCGGCCTTCGACGCGACGTACTTGATGTCGATGTTGTCGTTGGCCTTCTTGGCCTCCTGCAGGCCCTTCCAGGCCGAGGTGTTGAACGACTTGTCGTCGATGCCGCCGACGTCGGTCACCATGCAGGCGCTGTATTTCTTGGCGCCGGTGCTCCCGGCGTCCTTGTCGTCCTCGGGGGCCTCACCACACGCGGCGGCGCCCAGCACGAGCCCACCCGCCACGAAGGCGGAGGCGATCCGCATCCCACGCACAGAGCGCAAGACGTCTCCTTCCCATTGCACACCGCTCTGCGCGGTGGCAGCCCTTGAGCCGGCCTGCGCTGCGCCGCCGGCGTCCCACGTTACGGACGGGAGCGTACGCCCGCGTCCACCCACCGACGACAATCGTGCACGACTGTTGAACGCCTGTTACCCCTACGTGATCCGTTGGGTGCGGCAGATCACTTGTCGCCCTGGCAGTGGCCGGTTCGGTGTCGCGAACGTCCGTTTCCCGCGGCCTGTCCCCTGGTCAGGACGCTACCGCCAGAAAACTGCCACCGCCGCGTTGACCAGGGTCAAACCCGCGATGGCGAGGAAGTGGCCACGGTTGACCGATTCCCGCTTACGGGAGAAGAAGACCATGACAAAGATCAGCAGCGCGAGCACCAACTTGGTAACAAGTTTCGCGGGGGCCGGTTCGTCGCCGTCACGCAACGGGGCGGACAGCCCGATTCCGGTCAGTAGGCCGATGACCGACCCCCAGAGCATGGCCGCGTTGATCCGCAGCCGGCCGCTGACGTATTGGGCGATCGTGCCGCCTAGCAGCAGGGCGAACCCGATCAGATGGGCGTAGCGAAGGATCAGTCTCAGAGTTTCCACCCGACCATCCTCCCCCATCAACGACAGATCGTAGTAGTGGGCGAATCAGCACGTTTCGGTGACCGGCCCCGCCACGCCACCTACCCGCCCCCACCCACCCCGCCGACCCCACCCCTACCAAACCGACCACCGCTACGCCCCCACCCCACCCCCACACCCCGCCCTCACCGCCCCCCGCTCCGCGATCTTGCACTTTGGGCCCTCGATTTGGGTCAGATGCCCCTCTTGTCCGGGCCGCAAGTGCAAGATCGGCCGAAGGGGGTGGGGTGGGGGCAGGGTAGGGGTGGTGGGGGTGGGTCAGGGTAGGCGCCAGGTCTGGAAGGTGGGGCCGTCGGCCGGGAGGGTGATCGTGCCGTCCGCGTCGGGGTGCAGGGCGGGGGCGCCGCCGTGGATGTTCTCCGCCGGTCCCAGGCCGGTCAGGCGGACCGGATCACCGGCGGCGCGGCGGGCCAGGACCAGCACCGCGCCGGTCGGGGCCTCGCGCAGGAAGACCAGCGTGTCCGCGTCGGCGTGCAGCCAGCGCAGGCCACCGTGGCGCAGCGCGGGCTCCGAGCGGCGCAGCGCGATCAGGGCGCGGTACGAGGCGAACGTCGAGGCGTCCCAACTCTCCGGCCGGTGCCACGGCATCGGGGTCCGCGAGCCCTCGCCGTTGGCGCCGGTCAGCCCCAACTCGTCCCCGGCGAAGATCACCGGGGTGCCGGGCATGGTGGCGAGCAGGCCGGCGGCCACCTCCTGCCGGGCCGCGTCCCCGACGACGGTGCGGATCCGGGCCGAGTCGTGCGAGCCGAGCAACTGCCACGAGTGGGTGTACGACCGCCACGAGATCAGCGACCGGTAGGTGTCCATCGTCGCGAGCACCGCGTCCGCGTCCCGCCGCCGCACCCCGCCCGGGGTGCCGAGGAAGTTCGGCACCGGTTCGTCGCCGTGCCGCAGCCAGGACCAGACCGGGTCGGTGAAGCCGACGTAGTTCATCGTGCCGTGCCAGCCGCCGCGGTCCAGGTCGCCGGTGTGGTCGTGGCCGTGCTCGGCCATCAGCAGCCCGTCGGCCCGGCTGTCGGCCACCACCTCGCGCAGCAGCGCCGCCACCTCGTGGGTGTACGCGTCGGCCCCCCGCCGGCCGGTCATGTTCGCCACGTCCACCCGCCAGCCGTCCAGCCCGTACGGGGGCCGCAGCCAGCGGCGCAGCAGCGAGTCGTCGGCGGTGGCGAAGCGGCGACGCAGCTCGGCGCTGCCCCAGTTCAGCTTCGGCAGCGACCTGACCCCGTTCCAGGACTCGTACGACGGCTCCCGGTCGCAGCCGGTCACCTCGTCGAAGTAGTACATCTCCCGCTCGGGCGCGGACACGTCGGAGGCGGCCCGGGTGAACCACTCGTGCGCGTCGCCGGTGTGGTTGCTGGTGATGTCGCCGAGCAGCCGCCAGCCCCGGGCGCGTACGGCCTCGGCGAGGCGGGCCAGTGCGGCGTCGCCGCCGAGCAGCGGGTCGACGGTGTCGAAGCTGGCCGCGTCGTAGCGGTGGTTGGAGCGGGCCGGAAAGACAGGGGTCAGGTAGACGGTGTTCACGCCGAGGCGGTCCAGGTGGTTCAGCCGTTCGGTGACGCCGTCCAGGTCACCGCCGTAGAACTGACGGGGGGTCTCCGGGCCCCGGCCGATCACCGGGGTGTCCCAGTCGCACGGGATGGCCCAGTCCGGCAGGTCCCGGCCGTCTGCGGCGGCGGAGCGGGCGAACCGGTCCGGGAAGATCTGGTAGATCACCGCGTCCCGGGCCCAGGCCGGGGGCGGGGCGTGGGTGACCAGCTTGAAGTCGCCGTTGTCGGGCACGTCGTGGGGCATCACGCCGGCGGCGTTCAGCCAGCGGTAGCCGCGGTTGCCGGTGAGCATGAACCGGTAGTTGCTGACCGGGTTGCGGGCCTCGACGGGAACCCGCCACCAGACGTCGCCGCCGTCGGTGCGGTCGACGACCGCCTCGGTGAACCGGGGTTCGCCGTCGCCGGTGGTGCGCACGTGCACCTGCCGGACGTCGGTGCCGGCCGGCACCCGGACGAAGACGTCGACGGTGTCGCCGAGCGCGGGTTCCTGCTCGGGGACGTACAGGGCGGACCCGTCGTGGTGCGGCAACAGGGACATGGCGGTGCCTTTCGCGTCGGTCGGACGGGGAGAGGAATGGGTCTCCCGCCGCGGCCGGTTCCCCGACCGCGGCGGTCGATCCGTGACTGCTCCGGTGTACGTCGGACGCCGACGCCCTTGCCGCAGCGAGCGGGAGATGGGGGTGGGGATCAGGTGGCCGACGGAGCCGGCACGCTGGCCCTGCCCTCCGCGAGAGGACGGCCACCCATCCGATTCATCCCTTGACGGCTCCGGCGGTGAGGCCGGAGACGATGTAACGCTGGACCATCTGGAAGACCAGCACCGTGGGGATCGCGGTGAGCAGGGTGCCCGCCGCGAAGATCCCGAAGTTGTTGTTGCGTTCGCCGGCCACCAGGCCGAACATCCCGACCGCGAGGGTCTTCGACTCGCTGTTGGTCAGGAAGACGTTCGCCATCAGGAACTCGTTGATGGTGCCGATGAAGGCGAGCAGGCCGGTCACCGCCAGGATCGGCGCCACCAGCGGCAGCATGATCCGGAAGAAGACCTGGGCGTGCGTGGCGCCGTCCATCGTGGCCGACTCGTCCAGCTCCCGGGGGAGCGTGTCGAAGAAGCCCTTCATCAGCCAGGTGTTCACCCCCAGCGCGCCGCCCAGGTAGAGCAGCAGCAGGCCCCACGGGGTGTTGAAGCCGATCGCCGGCCACAGGTCGGTGATCGTCGTGAAGAGCAGGAAGATCGCCACGATCGCCAGGAACTGCGGGAACATCTGGATCAGCAGGAGCGACAACAGCCCGACCCGCCGACCGGAGAACCGCATCCGGGAGAAGGCGTACGCCGCCAGCGCCGACAGGACGACCGACACGAACGAGGCCACCCCGGCGATGAGCAGCGAGTTGAGGAACCACCACCCGAACGCCGTACGGTCGAACAGGTTGGTGAAGTTCTCCAGGGACGCCCCGGTCGGCAGCAGCTCCGTCGAGGAGAGCGTGCCGAGCGGGTTGAGCGCGGCCGACAGCACGAACAGGATCGGGAAGAGGCTGAACGCGACCGCCAGCACGGCGACCAGGTGGCGCCAGCCGACCTGGGCGAACCACCGGTTGCTACGCCGGCCCGCGTTGCGGTTGACGGCCGGGGCGGTGCCGGTCGCGCCGCCCGCGACCGGAGTGCCGCGAAGCGAGGTCACGAGTACACCTCCTCCTGCTTACGGGTGCGCCGGAAGCTCACCGCCGACACCACCGCGACGATGGTGAAGATGAAGATCGACACTGCGGCCGCCAGGCCGAACTGGGCACCCTGCGCGCCGAAGGCCAGCCGGTACGTGTACGTGATCAGCAGGTCCGTCGCTCCCGCCGTCGGGTTGTCCGCCGGGAACGGGCCGCCCTCGGTGGTCAGGTAGATCGCGTTGAAGTTGTTGAAGTTGTACGCGAACGACGCGATCAGCAGCGGGGAGAGCGCGACCAGCAGCAGCGGCAGGGTGACCGCCCGGAACGACTGCCAGGGCGACGCGCCGTCGACCGAGGTCGCCTCGGTCAGCTCCTTCGGGATGGCCTGGAGCGCGCCCGTGGCGACCAGGAACATGTACGGGTAGCCGAGCCAGAGTTGCACCAGGATCACCGCGATCCGGGCCGACCACTCCTGGCCGAACCAGTCCACCCCGAGCCCGAACAGGTTGTTGATCAGCCCGAAGTCGGTGTTGAACATGTCCCGCCAGACCAGCAGCATCGCGAAGGACGGCATGGCGTACGGCAGGATCAGCAGGACCCGGTAGATGTTGGTGCCCCGCATCCGGGGCGAGTGCAGCGCCAGGGCGATGAACATGCCCAGGATGAACGTGCCGCCGGTGGAGCCGACGGCGAAGGCGAAGTTCCACAGCAGCGTGCCGAAGAACGGCCCGGAGATGGCCGGGTCGGTGAGCACCCGGGAGAAGTTCTTCAGCCCGACGGTGACCTTCCAGCCCTGGGCCAGCCGCTCACCGTCGGAGGCGACGAAGGCGCCGGACTCCTCGTCCGCCGTCCAGGTCTTGCCGGTCTCGATGTCCTTGACGCAGTCGCAGCCGGCGTCGTACGCCCGGATCGCCTTGCCCTCGTAGGCGCGGGACAGGCCGGCGGAACGCAGCGCGCCGCCGGAGGTCGGCACGACCAGGTCGGTGATCTCCTGGCTGCGGGCGCTGGCCTGGCCGAAGTTGAGCACGGTGTAGCCGTCGGCGGCGGTGACCTTGCCGCCGGGGGCCACGGTGACGTCGGCCGGGTCGAGTTGGCGCAGCCCGCCGGCGTCGCCGGCCGAAACGGCGCGGGTGCCCGGGTCGCTGACCAGGAAGACGAGTGGGCCGGTCGCCGGGTCGCCCTGGGTGGCCACGGAGAGGGCGTACTCGGCGGAGCCGGGCACCTGCTTGACCGAGGCGGTCTGGATGGCGACGACGGCGTCTTCCTTGGTGCCGCGGTGGCCGTCGCCGAAGTTCGTGAAGGCGGTGCTCGCCGTGTAGAGCACCGGGACCACCTGGAACGCGATGAGGAACAGCGTGCCGGGGACCAGGTACTTCGCCGGGATGTGCCGGCGGGTCAGGTAGAGGTAGAAGAGTCCGGCGGTGGTGGCGGCCAGCAGGGCCAGCCCGACCCACTTCTCCGCCTCGATGAGCGGGAAGGCCGCCCAGACCGCGATCCCGGCGGTCAGGCCGAGCAGGACCACCTTGACGAGCAGACCGGTCGTGGTGATCGGCGCGTGGTGCCGCGCGGTGCGGGACCTGTCCGGGAGCCCGGGGCCGACGGGCTCCCGGCCCGGGGGCTGCGTGGCAGCCCCCGGGCCGGACAGCGACGTGCTCATTACTTGATCTGGCCGGAGATGGTCCTGCCGGCCGCGGTGATCGTCTTGGTCGGGTCCGCGCCGCCGATGATGGCGGCCTCGGCCTTGCCGAACGGGTCCCAGATGGTGGCCATGGCCGGGATCGCCGGGAGCACCTGGCCGTTCTTGCCGGCCTCCTGGAACTTGGCCAGGTCCGGGTCGGCGCCCTTGGCCTGGTCGAGGGCGGCGGTCAGCGCCGGCGGGCGGGGCTCGGCGTTGTAGAGCGCCATGGCCAGCTCGGGGGTGGTGACGTGGTTGGCCACGAACTCCTGGGCGAGGGCCTTGTTCTTGCCCTTGGCGGCCACGTAGAACGCCTGGACGCCCACGAACGGCTGGGCCTCCTTGCCGCCGGCGAAGCCGGGGACCGGGGAGATGTCGTAGGCGATGTTGGCCTTCTTGGCGTCCGCGACGGCCCACGGGCCGGAGACCAGGAAGGCGCACTTCTTGCCGGTGAACGTGGCGATCGAGTTCTCGCCGGTGATCGAGCGCTTCAGCGCGCCGTCGCCCTTCTCACCGAGCTTGGCGATCTTCTTGAACGCCTCGATCGACTCCGGCTTGCCCACGCCCAGGTCCTTCGGGTCGTAGTCGCCGTTGGCGGTCGTGCCGAAGAGGTACCCGCCACCGGAGGTGTAGAACGGGTAGATGTGGTACGCGTCGCCGTTCTGGCCGGACTGGAGGCAGAGGATCTCGCTGGCCTTCTTCTCGGCCTTGAGCTTCTTGCCGGCGGCGACCAGGTCCTCGACGGTCTTGGGCGCCTCGGGGGCCAGCTCGGTGTTGCGGATCAGCGCCAGGTTCTCCATGGCGTAGGGCACGCCGTAGAGCTGGCCGTTGAACGTGACGGCCTTGACGGCGGTCTCGTTGAATCCGCTCTTCTGCTCGGCAGCGAGCTGCACGGGGTCGATGGCGCCGTTCTGGACGAGGTTGCCGATCCAGTCGTGCGCGCCGACCACGACGTCCGGGCCGCTGCCCTGCTGCGAGGCGGTCACGAAGTTGGTCTGCAGGTCCTTGGAGACGGCCTGGACCTCGACCGTGACGCCGTTCTCCTTGCCGAACTTCTCGGCGAACGGCTTGAGGGCGGCGGTGCGCTTGTCGTCGGCCCAGATCACCAGCTTGCCGCCGGCTGCCTTGGCGGACTCCTTCGCGGCCGGCGCGTTGCTGTCGTCGTCGCCACCGCCGCAGCCGGTGGCGGCCAGCGCCAGGCCGAGGACGGCGACCACACCCGCGGTACGGATGCGCATCGGTACTCCTGTCGTCATGGCGGATGTGCCGGGGAAGGGCTGCCCGCCAGTGGGAACCTTTGTAAGTTCTTGCTGCCCGGCGCCCGGTTGCTGCGCCGCTACTCCCGCATGTTGCGGGCACGTTAGCAAGAGGTTGCAGACAATGGAAGAGCTTGCAGTCGCGTACGCAAGAACTTGCCCGTGGGCTAAAGTTCGGCCATGCGTGCTCGACTGTCCGACATCGCCCAGCAGGCCGAAGTCAGCGAGGCCACGGTGTCGCGGGTGCTCAACGACCGCCCCGGCGTGGCCCCCGAGACCCGGCAGGCCGTCCTCACCGCCCTCGACGTCCTCGGCTACGAGCGCCCGGCCCGGCTGCGCAAGCGCAGCGCCGGCCTGGTCGGCCTGGTCGTGCCGGAGCTGGAAAACCCGATCTTCCCCGCCTTCGCCCAGGTGATCGAGTCGACCCTGGCGCAGAGCGGGTTCACCCCGGTGCTGTGCACCCAGACCCCGGGCGGGGTCACCGAGGACGAGTACGTCGAGATGCTGCTCGACCGCCAGGTGTCCGGCATCGTCTTCGTCTCCGGGCTGCACGCCGACACCGCGGCCAACCACGACCGGTACCGGGCGTTGATCGCCCGGCCGCTGCCGGTCGTCATGATCAACGGGTACGTGCCGGGCATCGCCGCCCCCTTCGTCTCCTGCGACGACCGGGAGGCCACCGAGCTGGCCGTGGCCCACCTGGTCGCACTCGGGCACCGCCGGATCGGCCTGATCACCGGCCCGGACCGGTTCGTCCCGGTACAGCGCCGGGTGGCCGGCTGGCGGGCCGCCATGGAGCGCCTGGCGGGCCTGCCCGACGCCGAGCTGGACGGGCTGGCCGAGCTGACCCTCTTCGGGGTGGAGGGCGGCGAGGCGGCGGCCGGGCGGCTGCTTGAGCGCGGGGTGACCGGCCTGGTCTGCGGCTCCGACCTGATGGCGCTCGGCGCGGTCCGGGCGGCCCGGCAGCGCGGCCTGCCCGTGCCGGGCGGCCTGTCGGTGGTCGGGTACGACGACTCGCCCCTGATGGCCTTCACCGACCCGCCGCTGACCACGATGCGGCAGCCGGTGGCCGCGATGGCCGTGGCCGCCGTCCGGGCCCTGGTCGACGAGATCAACGGGCACGCCGCACCGCACTCGGAGTACCTGTTCCGGCCCGAGCTGGTGGTACGCGGCTCCACCGCCGTCGTCCGCCAGGACGCCACCGGCCCGGCGACGGGCGGCCCGGCCCGGCAGCGCCCGACGCCCCCGGCCCTCCCCGTCCCCGCCTGAGCCGCCCCCGACCCGCCCCCGCGCCCGCCTGAGCCGGCCCCGACCCTCCCTCGCGCCCGCCCGGCCCCTCCCCGGCGCCCGCCCGAACCGGCCCCGGGCTCGCGCCGGTCGCCGTCCCGCACCGTGAATCACCCGGCGGGTCCCACCACCGGGCCGGCGTCGACACCGCACCCCCGCCGCCAAGGGCGTCATTTCTTGCGCAATTCCTGCTTGACTCTTGCAGCAGCCGGGCGGCATCCTGCTCTGACACCCGGGTGACACACCGCCGTGCCACGCCACACCACGCCGTTTCGCGCCACAGAACGGGGATCGCCACCGATGACCGCCAGCAACCCGACGCCACTGACCTCCGACGACGACTGGTGGCGCTCCGCGGTCGTCTACCAGGTCTACGTCCGCAGCTTCGCCGACTCCAACGGCGACGGGGTCGGCGACCTGCCGGGTATCCGCGAGCGCCTGCCGTACCTGCGTGACCTCGGGGTCGACGCGCTCTGGCTCACCCCCTTCTACACCTCGCCGATGGTCGACGGCGGCTACGACGTGGCCGACTACCGCGACGTCGACCCGTTGTTCGGCACCCTCGCCGACTTCGACGCGATGATCACCGACGCGCACGCCCTGGGCCTGCGGATCATCGTCGATCTGGTGCCCAACCACACCTCCAGCGCGCACCCGTGGTTCACCGCCGCGCTCGCCGCCGCCCCCGGCTCCCCCGAGCGGGCCCGCTACCTCTTCGCCGAGGGCAGGGGCGCCGACGGCGAGCTGCCGCCGAACGACTGGGAGAGCATCTTCGGCGGCCCGGCCTGGACCCGGGTGCCCGACGGCCAGTGGTACCTGCACCTGTTCGACCCGGCCCAGCCGGACCTCGACTGGCGCCACCCCGAGGTCCGCGCCGAGTTCGAGGACGTCCTGCGGTTCTGGCTCGACCGGGGCGTGGACGGGTTCCGCATCGACGTGGCCCACGGCATGATCAAGGCCGAGGGGCTGCCGGACGTCGGCTTCAGCAGCATGACCACCGGCCGGCGTCAGTCGGAGTTGCTCGGCAAGGGCCGGCTGCCCTACTTCGACCAGGACGAGGTGCACGAGATCTACCGGGCCTGGCGGCCGATCCTGGACAGCTACCCCGGCGGCCGGATGGCGGTCGCCGAGGCCTGGGCCGAGACGCCCCAGCGGCTGGCCCGCTACATCGGCCCGGACGAGCTGCACCAGGCCTTCAGCTTCGACTTCCTCGACGCCACCTGGTCGGCCGACTCGTTCCGCAAGGTGATCGACACCGCGCTGGCGGAGGCGACGATCGTCGGCGCGCCAACCACCTGGGTGCTGTCCAACCACGACAAGCAGCGGCACGTCACCCGGTACGGCGACGGCGAGGTCGGGCTGCGCCGGGCCCGGGCGGCCAGCCTGCTGATGCTCGCCCTGCCCGGCTGCGCGTACCTCTACCAGGGCGAGGAGCTGGGCCTGCCGGAGGTGCTCGACCTGCCGGACGAACTGCGCCAGGACCCGTCGTTCCTGCGCACCGGCGAGAGCCGGGACGGCTGCCGGGTGCCGATCCCGTGGAGCGGCGAGCTGGCCCCGTACGGCTTCGGCCCTGCGGGCAGCGCGCCGAGCTGGCTGCCCGCCCCGGCCACCTGGGCCGCCCTCTCCGTCGCCGCCCAGGCCGGGGTGCCCGGCTCGACGCTGGAGCTGTACCGTGCCGCGCTGCGGATCCGGCACTCCCACCCCGCGCTCGGCCCGGACGCCGGCGAGGTGACCTGGCTGGAGGCCACCGGCCCGGGGGTGCTGGCCTTCCGTCGGACCACCGGCGGGGCCGAGCTGACCTGCGTGGTCAACCTCAGCGAGGCCGACGTCCTGATCGACGGCTACGGCCGGCCGGTCGCCGCCAGCGCGGATCTCACCGAGCAGGGCGTCGGGCACGTCCTGCCGGTGGACGCCGCCGCGTGGTTCGACCGGCGCTGACCTGGGTAGACTCCCATTTGAGCCCCTGGTCGTCCGTTGTGCCCCGCGCCGACGGGCGACTGGGTAGTCGACCCCTTGTGGTGGGGGGTGAGGTGCCGCCGACGCCCCGCGGAGCGAACTCCGCGGGGCGTCGGCGACCATCTGGACCACGGGACCGACGCGCGTCACGCCGGGTCGCGGGACGGCGGAAGTGTTCCCCGTCACCGGAGAATCAGGGCATGGCATATCTGTTTCTGGTGCTCGCGATCGCGTCCGAGGTCGTGGGGACGAGTCTGCTCAAGGCGACGCAGGGGTTCACCCGGCCGTGGCCGACACTCGCGCTGGCGGTGGCGTACCTGGCGGCGTTCGGGCTGCTCTCACTCGCGGTGCGGGACATTCCCGTCGGTGTGGCGTACGCGATGTGGTCCGGGCTGGGCACGGCGGCGATCGTCGCGGTCGGGGCGGCCTTCCTCGGCGAACCGCTCAGCGTGACCAAGGTCGTCGGCGTCGGGCTCGTCATCGCCGGCGTGGTCGTGCTCAACCTGGGCGGCGCGCACTGACCTGCCGCCGGCGACGGGAGCGACAGGTGGCGGCCCGGCCGGCGCCGACCGCGCGGGTCAGCCGCCCTTCTCGGTGAGCAGCTTGGCGATCCGGGCGAAGCCGGCCCGCAGCTCGGCCTCGTCCGGCGCCGGGAGCGGCCCGGTCCGGTCGTCCGCCTCGGCCGCCGCCTCCAGCTCGTCGTCGATGACGTCCTCGAAGTCGCCGTAGAGGTCGGCCGCCTCGATCCGGTTGTCCTCGTCCTGCGCGGCGAGTTGGGCGGCAGCGATCTCGCTGCGGATCTCGTCCGGCGACAGCGCCGGCAGCAGTGGCTCGACCACCGCCATGAGCTGCTCCTCGGCCACCACCGACTCGGCGAGGGCCAGCGCGTGCGGTCGCTCGTACGGCCCGCAGACCACCGGCTCCCACTCGTCGGCGTCGGTCTCGCCGAGCGGGGCGAAGGTGATGATCCAGGGCAGGCCATGCATCGGCGAGTCTTCCGGCAGGTCCAACGTCACGAGAGCGCCCACGCGCTCATCATGGTGGATTCTCACGTTCAGGTGGGTAGCTTTTGCCCTAATTGCCGGTTCTCCGGTTGTCGGTCCGGTGCACGTCCGCCGCCCCGCCCGGAACCACTCACCCTCGGCGGGCCGCGTCCAGGGCGGCCCGGACCAGGTCCAGCGCCGCGTCCGGCGCGACCCCGAGCCGCGCGGCCTCGGCCGCGTAGCCGGCCGCCGCCCGCTGCAACCGGTCCACCGCGTCGTCCCGGCCCGGTGCCACGAAGGTGCCGTGCCGCCCCCGCGTCTCCAGCAGCCCGGCGGCCTCCAGCTCCCGGTACGCCCGGGCCACCGTGTTCGCCGCGAGCCCCAGCTCGCCGGCGAGCCGGCGGACCGTCGGCAGCCGGGTACCGACCGGCAGCCGCCCGTCCCCGATCTGCTCGGCGAGTTGCCCACGCACCTGCTCGTACGGCGCCACCGGCGACGCCTGGTCCACGATGATCCGCATGTCAGCCCGCTCCCCCGGGCGCACCCGGATCGGTGTCGGCGTCGACGTCCGCCGGGACCGGCCCCTCGGCCAGGTCCACCACCCGGCCGTACGGGCTGGTCGCGGCGAGCGCCGCGCCGAACAGGACGAGCTGGTTGAGCAGGTAGAGGTAGAGCAGCACGCCGACCGCCCCGGCCACCACCGCGTACGCCGGGTTCCGCTCGGTGCGCACCACGTAGTACCGCCCGACCGTGTTCAGCAGCGTGATCCCGACCGCGACCACGAACACCACCGGGCGCAGCCGGCGCCGGCTCATCCGGAGCCGGGGCACCGCCACCAGCAGCGCCGTCGCCAGCACCGCGTTGACCAGCACGCTGAGTACCGCGCTCACCACCGTCAACCCCACCGAGCCGGTGCTGCTCAGCAGGAACCGCAGCAGCGACTCCAGCGTGTCCACGGCGGCCACCGAGACACCGAGCATCACGAACACCAGCACCAGCACGCCCAGGTCGATCACCCGGCGCACCACCAGGTTGCCGGGCTGCTGGTTGAGCCCGTATATCAACCGCTGCGACGAGCGGATCGCCTCCACCCAGCCGATCCCGGTGAAGGCCAGGATGACCAGGCCGATCACGCCGACGGTGCCGCTGCTCTGGGCGATCTGCGCCGGGTCCAGGAAGGGCAGGTTCTCCCGGAGGAACCCGGCGGCGGCGGCGCTGATCTCGTCGTTGTCCTCCAGGATCGCCCCGAAGATCGCGTACGCGACCAGGCCGAGCGCGAAGACCGCGAAGAAGCCGTAGTACGCGATGGCCGCCGCCAGCCGCGCGGCGAGCACATCGCCGTAGAGCGTCCCGGCCCGCCACAGATGGTCGAACGTCCGTGACCGGCGGCGCGCGGCGGTGACCCGCCGGCCGATGCCGGCCTCGATCCGCCCGATCATGTTCACGCCGTCATCCTCGCCGATCGGCCGCCGGCACGTCGACGGCCCGCCGGGTTCAAGTGCCGAGCAGGAAATCCCGGCGCGGCTGCCACCGGGCCTGCCCGCTGTGGGAGAAGAGGGTGAACGAGTCCACCTCGAACATCGCCGAGAAGTCGGCCAGGTCCTCGTACACCTTGTCCAGCGCCTCCGGCGCGACGTCCTGCGCCACCGTGACGTGCGGGTGGTACGGGAAGCGGGCCTCCCGGTGCAGCTCGGGCGCGACTCTGATCGCGGCGGCCAGCAACTCGCACTCGCTGATCCCGGCGGCCACCGCCACGAAGACCACCTGGGTGACGGGGCGGAACGTGCCGGTGCCGCGCAGGTGCAGCGCGAACGGCAGGTGGGCGGCGGCCACCGCGGCGAGGTGCCGCTCGACCGCCGGCAGCGCCGCCACCGGGATCTCGGTGGGCCCGAGCAGCGTCACGTGCGCCTGGACCACCAGGGGGTCGCCGGTCTCGACCCGGCGCCGGGTGAGTGTCCCGCCCCACGGTTCCGGGATGTCCACCGCGATCCCGATCTGGATGGTGTCGCCGGCCACCGGCGCCCCGTCCCTGCGATCCACGTTCCGCGCCACCCCTTCGGCCACCGAGCCGTCCACCCGGATCACGTCGCGCCGGCTACTCGGAGCACACCGGCGAAAACATGCCGGCAATTCTGTCAGCACCCCCCGGCGTACGTCATGACGGGCCGGCGGGTCGGCTCTCGGCCGCCGGCACCGGGGCGGCGACCTCGCGCCGCGGCTCGGGCAGGCGCGCCGCGGAGACCGCGAGCCGGGCCACCCGGCGCCCCTCCAGCGTGAGCACCCGCAGCAGCCACCCCCCGGGCGGGACGTCGAGGGCGCCGCCGTCGCCCGGGGCCGGGGGCACCGGCACCTCGTCGCCGTCGATCGGCAGCCGGCCGAGCGCCGCCATCACGTACCCGCCGACCGTCTCGTACGGGCCGGCTGGCAGCCGCACCCCGGTGCGCTCGGCGAAGTGGGCGAGGTTGAGCCGGCCGTCCACCACGGCGGGCAGCCCGGCCAGCGCCGGCTCGGGGGCGTCGTCGTGCTCGTCGTGGATCTCCCCGACCAGCTCCTCGATCAGGTCCTCGCAGGTGACGATGCCGGCGGTACCGCCGTACTCGTCGACCACCACCGCCAGGTGGTGACCCTCGCGGCGCATCTCGGTCAGCGCGGCCAGCACCCGCTTGCTGCCGGGCAACTGCTTGACCTCCCGGGTCAGCTCGCCGACGGTGGCGTCCGGATCGAGGTCGGGACGCAGCAGCACGTCGCGCAGGTGGACAAAGCCGACCACGTCGTCGTGGGTGCCGTCGACCACCGGGTAGCGGGTGTGCGTCTCGGCCCGGACCAGCCGCTCCGCCTCGGCCAGGCTCAGCCCGGCGGAGAGGAAGACCACCTCGGTTCGGGGCATCATCACCTCACGGACCAGGCTCGCTCCGGCCACCAGCACCTCGTCGATGATCCGCCGCTCGTCCGGGTCGAGAACGGTGTTGGCGGCGACCAGGTCACGCAGCTCCGCCTCGCTGATCCGTTCCCGGCCGGCCGCGGGGCTGGCCCCGAGCAGGTCGGTGACCAGCCGGGTGGCGCCGTCGGCGGCCCGGACCACGAGCCGGGCGACCGCCCGGGCCAGCGGCCCCGGAACGCGTCGAGCCCGCCTCGGCGATCGTCGCCGGAGCCCGGGACCGCCCGCTTCCCGCATGTCTGTAGATGGTAGAGCCCCGATGGCCCGGCGACGGCCCATGCGGCCACAGCGAGCCGTCGTAAGGTGATCACGAACGGCCACGCGAGGCGCGGCCAGGCAGGAGGCTCGACGTGAAACTGCTCGTCACCGGCGGTGCCGGCTACATCGGCAGTGTGGTGACCCGGCTGCTGCTCGACGCCGGCCACGAGGTGGTCGTCCTCGACGACCTGCGCACCGGGCACCGGGAGGCGCTCGCCCCGGAAGCCACCTGGGTCGACGCGTCGATCCACGACGCGGCCCGGGTGCTCACCCCGGGGGCGGGCTTCGACGGGGTGCTGCACTTCGCCGCCCTGATCGCCGCCGGCGAATCGATGGTCAGGCCGGAGCTGTACTGGGACACCAACACCGTCGGCTCGCTCGCCCTGATCGACGCGGTCCGGGCCGCCGGCGTGCCGAGGATGGTCTTCTCCTCCACCGCCGCCGTCTACGGCAACCCCGTCGAGCTGCCCATCCCGGAGACCGCCGTCAAGGCCCCCACCAACACGTACGGCGCCACCAAGCTCGCCGTCGACATGGCGCTCACCTCCGAGGCGATCGGGCACGACCTGGCCGCCGTGTCGCTGCGCTACTTCAACGTCGCCGGGGCGTACCTGCGCGGCGACCTCGCCATCGGAGAGCGGCACGACCCCGAGAGCCACCTCATCCCGATCGCGCTGGACGTGGCCGCCGGGCGGCGGGAGAAGCTCCAGCTCTTCGGCGACGACTACCCCACGGTCGACGGCACCTGCGTGCGCGACTACATCCACGTCGAGGACCTGGCCCGCGCCCACCTGCTGGCGCTCACCGCCGCCGTTCCCGGCCGGCACCGCATCTACAACCTGGGCAACGGCGCCGGGTTCACCAACCGGCAGGTCGTCGACGTGGTCCGCGAGGTCACCGGCCGGCCGCTGCCGATCGAGGTGGCGCCGCGCCGCGAGGGCGACCCGGCCGAGCTGGTCGCCTCCTCCGCGCTGGCCCGCGAGGAGTTGGGCTGGGTGCCCGAGAAGCCCACCCTGCACGACATGGTCGGCGACGCCTGGGCCTTCTACCGCACGCACGTCCTGGAGCGTCCGTGACCGATCCCGCGCGTCCCGGCGACGTCGCCGACCGCGCCGGCGCCGGCTTCCTGCACCGGTACGGCAAGCCACCCGCGGGCCGCTGGGCGGCTCCCGGGCGGGCCAACCTGATCGGCGAGCACACCGACTACAACGACGGCTTCGTGCTGCCGTTCACGCTGCCGCTGCGTACCGTCGTCGCCGCCGCGCCGCAGGACGGCGGGCGGTGGACGGTCTGGTCGGAGCTGTCCGAATCCCCGGTCGAGTTCGGCGCCGACGAGGTCGCCGCGCCCGGCCGGGTCGCCGGCTGGGGCGCGTACGTGGCCGGGGTGGTCTGGGCGCTGCGCGACGCCGGCCACGACGTGCCCGGCGCGCGGCTCGCCATCGCCTCGGACGTGCCGGTCGGCTCCGGGCTGTCCTCCTCGGCGGCGCTGGAGGCCGCCGTGCTGGCCGCCCTGGTCGACCTCGGCGGGGTGGACCTGCCGGCCGAACGGCGGCCCCGGCTCGCCCAGCGGGCCGAGAACGCCTACGTCGGCGTCCCCACCGGGATCATGGACCAGTCTGCGGTGATCCGCTGCCGCCCCGGCCACGCGCTGTTCCTCGACTGCCGTACCGAGTCCGTCGAACACATCCCGTTCGACCTGGCCGCCACCGGCCTGGTCGTGCTGGTGATCGACAGCCGGGCCCCGCACCGGCACGCCGGCGGCGAGTACGCCTCCCGCCGCGCCTCCTGCGACCAGGCGGCGAAGCTGCTCGGGGTGGCCGCGCTGCGCGACGTCCCCGCCGCCGGGCTGGACGAGGCCCTCGCCCTGCTCGACGACGACGAGACCCGCCGCCGGGTCCGGCACGTGGTGACCGAGAACCAGCGGGTGCTCGACACCGTCGAACTACTGCGCGCCGGCCGGGTCCGCGACGTCGGCCCGCTGCTGACCGCCTCACACGCCTCGATGCGGGACGACTTCGAGATCACCGTGCCGGAGATCGACACGGCGGTCGAGGCGGCCCTCGCGGCCGGGGCGTACGGCGCACGGATGACCGGTGGCGGCTTCGGCGGCTGCGTCCTCGCCCTGGTCGACGCCGACCGCGCCGACGCGGCGTCCGCCGCCGTCACCACCGCCTACGCCGCCCGCAACTTCCCCGCCCCCAACTTCCACCTGTCCACCCCCGACACCCACCCCCGCCCCTAACACCCCGCCACCTCCACCCCGCCCACCCACACACCCCACCCCACCCCACGCGCTATTTCACGGAAAGAGTGGCCATCCAAGCCCGGATGGCCACTCTTTCCGTGAAATAGCGGGGCGTTCGAGGGGTGGGGGCGGGCGGCGTCAGACGGTCTCGACGATCATGCCGGCGCCTACGGTGCGGTTGGTGGCCTCGTCGATGATGACGAAACCACCGGTGGTGCGGTTGCGGCGGTACTCGTCGGCCAGAAGCGGCACCGTCGTCCGCAGCCGGACCCGGCCGATCTCGTTGAGCCTCAGCTCGGCGGCGGTCTCGTCCCGGTGCAGGGAGTTGATGTCGAGGCGATAGTGCAGGCCCCGCACGATCGCCCGCGCCGAGCGGGTGGTGTGCTTGATCGCGTACTTGCCGCCGACCTGCAACGGGCGGGTCTCGTCCATCCAGCAGACCATCGCCTCGATGTCCTGCGCCACCGCCGGGGCGTTGTTCGGCCGGCAGATCATGTCACCCCGGGAGATGTCGATCTCGTCTTCGAGGCGGACCGTGACCGACATCGGCGGGAACGCCTCCTCCACCGGCCCGTCGGCGGTCTCCACCGCCGCGATGCGGCTGGTGAACCCGGACGGCAGCACCATCACCTCGTCCCCCGGCTTCAACACCCCCGAGGCCACCTGGCCGGCGTACCCCCGGTAGTCCGTCACCGTCGTGGACTGCGGCCGGATCACATACTGCACCGGGAACCGCACGTCCTGCAGGTTCCGGTCCGAGGCGATGTGCACCCGCTCCAGATGGTGCAGCAACGATGGGCCGTCGTACCACGGCATGTTCTCCGACCGGGACACGATGTTGTCCCCCCGCAGGGCCGACACCGGCACCACCGTCAGGTCGGGCACGTCCAGCTTCGCCGCGAACGCCGTGAACTCGTCCGCGATCCGCTCGAACACCTCCTGCGAGAAATCGACCAGGTCCATCTTGTTCACGCACAACACCAGGTGCGGCACCCGCAACAACGAGCACAGGAACGCGTGTCGCCGCGACTGCTCGACGAGGCCCTTGCGCGCGTCCACCAGGATCAGCGCCAGATCGGCGGTGGACGCCCCGGTGACCATGTTGCGGGTGTACTGGATGTGCCCCGGGGTGTCGGCGATGATGAACTTCCGCCGCGGCGTGGCGAAGTACCGGTACGCCACATCGATCGTGATGCCCTGTTCCCGCTCCGCCCGCAGGCCGTCGGTGAGCAGCGCGAGGTTGGTGTACTCGTCCCCCCGCGCCGCGCTGACGGCTTCGACGGCGGCGAGCTGGTCGGTGAACAACGACTTCGTGTCGTACAACAGCCGGCCGATCAACGTCGACTTACCGTCGTCGACGCTCCCCGCCGTCGCGAACCGCAGCAGGTCCATCGGCCGCGCCCCGAGATCGACCTCGGCGGCCACAGTGTCGGTACTCATCAGAAGTAGCCCTCCCGCTTACGGTCCTCCATCGCGGCCTCACTGACCCGATCGTCACCCCGGGTCGCGCCCCGCTCGGTGATCCGCGTCGCGGCCACCTCCTCGATCACCAGCTCCACCGAGTCCGCGTCCGAACGCACGGCAGCGGTGCAGGAGGCATCGCCCACCGTCCGGTAGCGCACCTGGGCCTTGAACCGCTCCTCACCCGCCCGGGGGTGGAAGAACTCGTTCACCGCGTAGAGCATCCCGTCCCGCTCCACCACCTCGCGCTCGTGCGCGTAGTAGATCGAGGGCAACGGGATCCGCTCCCGCGCGATGTAGTGCCACACATCCAACTCGGTCCAGTTCGACAACGGGAACACCCGGATGGACTCCCCCGGGTGATGCCGACCGTTGTACAACGACCACAACTCCGGACGCTGGTTCTTCGGATCCCACTGCCCGAACTCGTCCCGGAACGAGAACACCCGTTCCTTCGCCCGCGCCTTCTCCTCATCCCGCCGCGCCCCACCGAACAACGCGTCGAACCGGTGCTTCTCCACCGCGTCCAACAACACCGGCGTCTGGATCCGGTTCCGCGTCCCGTCCGCCGCCTCCCGCACGAACCCCCGCGCCAACGCCTCCGGCACACTCGCCACGATCAGCTGCAGGCCCAGCTCCGCCACCCGACGATCCCGGTACTCCAGGACCTCCGGGAAGTTGTGCCCCGTGTCGACGTGCATCACCGGGAACGGGATGTTCGCCGGAGCGAACGCCTTCTGCGCCAACCGCAACATCACGATCGAGTCCTTGCCACCGGAGAACAGCAGCACCGGCCGCTCCATCTCCGCGACCACCTCGCGCATCACGAAGACGCTCTCCGCCTCCAACGCGTCGAGGTGCGAGACCTGGTACGCGGCGGGGGTGGTCATGACACGGCCTCGATTCGCTCGGATCCGCTCATGGGATTCCAGACCTTTCCGGTCGGACACGTAAAGAAGAACGCTCAGGCTACCCGGACTGCCTCTGCAACGCTGCAAGCAACCGGCTGGCGAGATCCTTGCGGCAGACCAACAGGTCGGGCAGGCGCGGATCAGCCTCGTTGTATCTCAGCGCAGAACCGTCGATCCGGGAAGCATGCAGTCCGGTGGCCGTCGCCACAGCTACCGGGGCGGCCGAGTCCCACTCGTACTGGCCGCCGGCGTGGATGTACGCGTCGACCTCGCCGGTCACCACTGCGGCGATCTTCGCCCCCGCCGAGCCCATCGGAACGAGATGAGCGCCGACATCCTCCGCCAGATCGGTCAGAAAAACCGGCGGACGACTACGACTGGCCGCCAACCGGATGACCTGCCCCCCGCCCGCGGTCGCCGCCTCCAGCGCCATCGGTGGGTACGCCGGCGGTTGGTCCGTGCCCAGCACCCGGTGTTGCGCCGGCAGCCCGACCGCGCCGGCCACCAGGCCGTGCGGGGTGGCGGCGTTACGCGCCCAGAGCGCCACGTGCACCGCCCAGTCCGAGCGCCCCTCCTCGGCGTACTCCCGCGTCCCGTCCAGCGGGTCGACGATCCACACCCGGTCGGCGGTCAGCCGGGGCACCGCCCCGGCGTTCACCTCCGCCGCCCAGGCCAGCCGCGAGCCCTCGTCCTCCTCGGAGAGGACCGCGTCCCCCGGGCGCCACTTCGCCAGCTCCGTCCGGATCAGGTCGTGCGAGACCTTGTCCCCGGCCGACTTCAACGCCCCCGGGTCGGCGAAGCCCATCTCCGTACGCAGGCCCAGCAGCGCCTGCCCCGCCTGGGCCGCCAACCACCGGGCGAACGCGCCGTCGATCATCGGAGGACTGCCCACAACTCGCTCCCGTCGCCTCGCCGGCGACCCGGGCCGCCGGCTGCGGTTCGCCCGAAAGGCGCAGAATACCGGCCGGGCCCCGGTCACCCGCGTACGCCCCGCCCAGGTCACGCCCCGTGATACTGGTTCTGGGTCGGCTCCACGCCCCGGATGACCACCGACTCGACCACGTCCGCCGCCCGGTCGACCAGGAACTCGAGCTCCTTGCGCTCGGCGGCGGAGAAGTCCGACAGCACGTAGTCCGCCGGGTCCTGCCGACCCGGCGGCCGGCCGACGCCGAACCGCACCCGGACGTAGTCCTTCGTGCCCAGCGACTTCGACATCGAGCGCAGGCCGTTGTGCCCGCCCTCGCCGCCGCCGCACTTCACCCGCACCTGCCCGTAGTCGATGTCCAGCTCGTCGTGGATCGCGATCACCCGGCCCGGCGGCACCTTGTGGAACTGCGCCAGCCCGGCCACCGGCCCGCCGGAGAGGTTCATGTACGTCAGCGGCTTCGCCAGCACCAGCTTCGGGCCGCCGAACCCGAGCCGCCCCTCGGTGACCTCAGCCACCGTCCGCTTGTGCCGGCCGAACTTGCCACCCACGCGGGCGGCCAGCAGGTCGGCCACCATGAAGCCGACATTGTGCCGGTTGCCCGCGTACTCCCGACCGGGGTTGCCCAGGCCGACCACCAGCCACGGCCCCGCCTCGTCCGTCACGCCACGCCCCTCCCGCTCTCAGCGCCGCCCACCACGGCCGTGCGACCCGACGACCACCCCCGATATGCCGACAGGCGCCCCCGATCACGGGAGCGCCTGTCGCACGGAACGGGGACCGATCAGGCCTCGGTCTTCGCCTCGGCCTGGGCCTGCTCGCCCTCGGCGGCCGGGGTCTCGGCACCCTCGGCGGTCTCCTCGCCGACCTCGGCCTCGGCCTCGGCGGTGGCGACCTCGACCTCGGGGAGGGTGGCCTCGAGCTGCTCGGCGGTCGGCGCGGCGGTCACCGAGGCGACCGTGGCCTCCGGGTCGGCGACCAGTTCGACGCCGGCCGGCAGCTCCACGTCGGCGGCGGTGACCTGGGTGCCGGCCTCCAGACCCTCGATCGACGCCTCCAGGTGGTCCGGCACCTTCGTGGCGTCGGCGGTCACCGAGAGGGTGTCGTGGTCGTGCACGATCAGCGTGTCCTTGGCGGCCTCGCCGGTCAGCTGGACCGGGACCTCGACGGTGACCTTCTCGCCGCGGCGGACCAGCAGCAGGTCGACGTGCTCGTAGCTGTCCCGGATCGGGTCCCGCTGGATCGCCTTCGGCAGCGCCAGCACCTGGGTGCCGTCGCTGACCTCGATCGCGAAGAGCTGGTTGGCGCCGCCCTTGCGGATCGCGGCGGCGAACTCACGCACGGGCAGCGCGATGTGCTTGGGCTTCTCGCCGTGGCCGTAAAGCACGGCGGGCACCAAGCCGGCCCGGCGGGTACGGCGGGCACCACCCTTGCCGAACTCGGTACGGGGCTCGGCGCTGATCTTTACCTCGGACACGGGGAAACTCCTGATGCTTTCGCTGCGGCGGGCTTGTCGACTGGCGGTGCTGGGGCGAGGGGCTCGCTGGGGCTCATGCGTCATGAACGACTGCCCGGAGCACCGCGTCGATGACGGTGCATCCGTGCGGCGCTTTTCAGCGGCCCGCCGGGCACCCTCGCCGTGGCAACCGCAGTAGTCTACCCGAGTTGATTACGCCCCCGACGGCAGTCCCCGCCTCCGCCATCCGCAGGAGCAAAAACACCCAGCAGACACCGTCCCCGGACGCCGGTCGGACATCGCCCCGGACGCCGCGTCGGAGCCGGTCCGGACGCCGGTCCGGAACCCGCGCGCCGGCCTCGGGACGACGGCCGGCGCGCGGGCGGCCGTCAGCTCAGGCCGCCGAACAGGGTGGTCACCGACCCGTCGTCGAAGACCTCCCGGATCGCCCGGGCCAGCAGCGGCGCGATCGACAGCACGGTGATCTTGTCGAGCTGCTTCTCGGACGGCAGGGGCAGCGTGTTGGTCACCACGACCTCGGTGATCGGGCTGTTCTTCAGCCGCTCGGTCGCCGGGTCGGACAGCAGCGCGTGGGTGGACGCCACGACGATCTCCGCCGCACCGGCCGTCCGGAGGATCTCGGCGGCCTTGGTGATCGTGCCGCCGGTGTCGATCATGTCGTCGACGATCAGGCAGACCCGCCCCTCCACGTCGCCGACCACCCGGTTCGCCACCACCTGGTTCGGCTTGAGCGGATCCCGGGTCTTGTGGATGAACGCCAGCGGGCAGCCGCCCAGCCGGTCCGTCCACCGCTCCGCCACCCGAACCCGACCCGAGTCCGGCGCCACCACCGTCATCGGCCGACCGGCGAACTTGCGCTCCACGTACTCGGCCAGGATGTCCATCGCGAACAGGTGGTCCACCGGGCCGTCGAAGAAGCCCTGGATCTGCGCGGTGTGCAGGTCCACCGTGAGGATCCGGTTCGCGCCCGCGGTCTTCAGCAGGTCCGCCACCAGCCGCGCCGAGATCGGCTCCCGGCCCCGGTGCTTCTTGTCCTGCCGCGAGTACGGGTAGAACGGCAGGACAACGGTGATCCGCTTGGCCGAACCGCGCTTCAGCGCGTCGATCATGATCAGGGTCTCCATGACCCAGGTGTTGACCCCGTGCGTCACGGACTGCACCACGAAGGCGTCCGAACCGCGCACCGAGTCCTTGAACCGTACGAAGATCTCCCCGTTCGCGAACTCGTACGCGTCGGCGGGCGTCGGCGCGACGCCTAGCACCTCGCCGATCTCCTCGGCCAGCTCCGGAAAGCCACGTCCGGAGAAGAGCATCAGGCTCTTGCGGTTTTCGGCGACGATGCTGCCCATGGGCTCGTCTGCTCCCGTTGGTCGGTGGTCCCGGCTGCGGTCTGGCCGGGACTATGCGGTTGCAGTATCTCCCCCGCCTGACGGCCGTCGAACCGCCTCGGCGCCCCCGTGGATTGCCTCACCTTCCCTTGCGGCCCTCATGCCTCCGGCGCATCCTCCGCCGCTTCCGCCACAGCTTGGCGGGCCCGCTCGGCGGCCTCGGCCGAGGCGGTGCCGGGCCGCCTGCGGGCCACCCAGCCCTCGATGTTGCGCTGCGGCGCCCGGGTAACCCCGAGCGCGCCCGGCGGCACGTCCTGGCTGACCGCGCTGCCCGCCGCGACGTACGCGCCCGGGCCCACCTCAACCGGGGCGATCAGGCTGGTGTCGCAGCCGATGAACGCCGCCTCGCCGACCGTGGTGCGGTGCTTGTTGACCCCGTCGTAGTTCACGAAGATCGTCGCCGCGCCGATGTTGGCCTTCGCCCCGATCGTCGCGTCACCCACGTACGACAGGTGTGGCACCTTCGCGCCCGCGCCGACCTCGGAGTTCTTCACCTCGACGAAGGTGCCGACCTTGGCCCGCTCGGCCAGCTTCGCCGCCGGTCGCAGGTACGCGTACGGCCCGACGCTGGCCCCCGGGCCGACCTCGGCCTCGACGGCGTGGCTGCGCAGCACGGTCGCCCCCGGGCCGATCACCGTGTCGATCAACGTCACGTCCGGGCCGACCACGGCCTCCGCGCCGACCACGGTCCCGCCGCGCAGCTGGGTGTTCTGGTCGATCACCGCGTCCCGGTCCACCGCGACGGTCACGTCGATCCAGGTCGTCGCCGGGTCCAGGATGCTGACCCCGGTACGCATCCACCCCTCGTTCACCCGGTCGCGCAGCAGCCGGCGCAGCGCCGCCAGCTCGACCCGGTCGTTGCAGCCCAGCGTCTCGACGTGGTCGGCGGCCACGTGCACCGCCACCGGCTCGCCGGCGGAGACGAGCAGGCCGAAGACGTCGGTGAGGTACTCCTCGCCCTGGTCGTTGTCGGCGGAGAGCTTGCCCAACGCGGCGCGCAGCCGCACCGCGTCGAACGCGTAGATGCCGGCGTTGATCTCGCGCAGCGCGCGCTGGGCCGGGGTGGCGTCGCGCTCCTCGACGATCTGCTCCAGCCGACCCGCCGCGTCCCGGACGATGCGCCCCAGCCCGGTCGGGTCGGGCACCTCGGCGGCCAGCACCGTAGCCGCGGCCCCCGCGCCCTCGTGCGCGTCGACCAGCGCGGCAACTGTCTCGGGGCGGAGCAGTGGCACGTCGCCGTTGATCACCACCACGGTCCCGGCGGCGTCCGGCGCCGCGTCCAGCCCGATCCGGACCGCGTGGCCGGTGCCGAGCTGCTCGGCCTGGAGCACCGGGGTGGCCGCCGGGGCGACCTCGGCCAGGTGCACCCGAACCTGGTCCGCGCCGTGCCCGACCACCACGACGGTCCGGTCGGCCGCAAGCGGCGCGGCGGCGGTCAGCACGTGGCCGAGCAGGGTCCGGCCGAGCAGGGGATGCAACACCTTGGGCAGCGCCGACTTCATCCGCTTGCCCTCCCCGGCGGCGAGCACGACGACGGTTCGGAGGTGGAGCTGGGACACGATGTAGCTCCCGTCGGGACGGCGACAGTCTCGCGGCCATGCTAACCACGCAATGGCGGTATTCCGCATCCGCACAGACAAAAGCCGGAATACGGCCGGCAGGTGAACGCGAGCTGGGGTGCCTGGATTCGAACCAGGAGCTCAAGGCTCCAAAGGCCTGTGGGTTGCCGTTACCCCACACCCCATCGCCCGCCGGCTCAGCGTAGCGGCATGTCGATCTGACCCGCCACACCACCTATCGTTCGGAACAGCTCGGCGATCATACCTTCGATCCGCCAGTAGAGCTCGCGGCTGCGCGGGACGGTGATCGTTAGACAGCCCCGGTAGTCGTCGCCCGTGTTCCGCCGGACCGTGGCAGGGTTGTGCCGTTTCAGCACCGGGCGCCCAAACCTACCCATCGGCAGCCCCAGCCGCTCCGCCCACCACCGCGCTGCCGCGTCCGCGTCGGCCGACTCGTGGATGCTGACCCGGTAACCAGGCATGCTCCGGTCCACCCCGCATTCGTCGAGGAACCGGAGGAACAGCGCCAGCAGCCCTGGGTCGCTGTTGATGAACTGCAGGCGGTCCTGCGGGCGCCACGGCTTCGATTTGGCACCCTCGCACCAGTAGATCGCCGCCCCGAGGACCAGCACGTCCCGCCGGTCGAGCGAACCAACCACCCCTGCGGCACTGGCCTGCTCGGCCGCACGAGCGGCGTCACGCGTCTGCCGGTGCTCCGCCCATCGGACCTCCGTCATGAGCCGCGAGTGGGCTCGGCGTTGCTGCGCTGACGCGTCGTCTGGATCGAGGGGCAGATGCTTCACCCACTGGTAGGCGGTCGACTTGGCCACGCCGAGACACCGGCCGATATCGTTGACGGACCGCCCTGCGGCGCGCAGCTCCACAGCCTTGGCGCGGAGCTCGTCCTTCGCGTTAGGTCGTCGCGTCCACTCCGGCGGGGGCACCCCGCGCAGTAATTCGTACACCCGATTGCGACCGAGGCCCGTCCGAGCCCGGATTTCCGGACGCTGAGCCGCTCGTCGACACGCAGTCGGCGGACCTCGGCCGCCATGGGGTCGTCCACGAGCACGCTAGAACACCCGTACGACATCGACGTATCCACGTACGGAATGGCGCACTGGGCCTTAAGTTACGGTGACGTAGGGGTAACCCGCTGCGAGGTGCAATGTCCGCCGCCCTACGTGAGCCCCACCCTTCGGCCCGAAGCCCCTCATCTGGGTCTTCGAGAAGGCGGGGGCGGCCTGGGCGGTGCGCTGGCCGAAGCCGGAGCGGATCGCGGCCAAGTTGGTCAGGCCCGAACGGGGCCCGCCGTGCCGGCCGACGCCGGGTCGACCGGCACGGGTACGGTCGGACGACGCGGCGGCACCGTCCCGATTCGGACGGGGTCGACGGCGCGAACAGCGGAGGCAGCGGCTCCCCACGACAGGCGTCCCCGAGCGCCGGCGAGGTGACGACATGGCGGACGGTCCGGTCGGCGAGGGTGGCACAGGTGGTCGGCGGCGCGCGGTTGCGGCGGCGGGCAAGCCGCCCTCGCGGGTGCGGATGTCGGCGGCCCAGCGGCGTGAGCAGTTGATCTCGATCGGCCGGCAACTGTTCGCCGAGCGCGGCTTCGACGCGACCTCGATCGAGGAGGTGGCGGCCCGGGCGAAGGTCTCCAAGCCGGTGATCTACGAGCACTTCGGCGGCAAGGAAGGGCTCTACGCGGTGGTGGTGGACCGGGAGGTCCGGGCCCTGCTGGACCGGATCACCACGGCCCTGACCGCCGGTCATCCGCGGGAGTTGCTGGAGCAGGCGGCGATGGCCCTGCTCGGGTACATCGAGGAGGAGACCAGCGGGTTCCGGGTGCTGGTCCGGGAGTCGCCGGTGATGTCCGCGACGGGCAACTTCAGCAGCGTGATGAACGACGTCGCGCACCAGGTCGAGCACATCCTCGGCGCCGAGTTCAAGGCCCGGGGGTACGACCCGAAGCTGGCCGAGCTCTACTCGCAGGCCCTCGTCGGGATGGTGGCATTGACGGGGCGCTGGTGGCTGGAGGTACGCAAGCCGCGTAAGGAGACAGTGGCCGCGCACCTGGTCAACCTGGCCTGGAACGGTTTGTCGCACCTGGACGCGAAGCCGACCCTGATCACGGCGAAGGGCCGGTGACCGGGGTCCGGAACGGCCGGGTTCAGCGACCGCCGGGGACGGCGGCGCGGCGGTGCCGGCGTTCGGCCTCGGCGCGCTCGGGCGGGCCGACCTTGTCGTAGAGGCCGGTGGCGAGGAGCACCAGCCCGAACAGCAGCGACACGATGACGGTGGACATCGAGAAGTTGAGGAAGTTCGCCGAGGTCTGCAGGACGGACATCATCAGCACGCCGGTGACCAGGAAGACCACCCCGGCGGTCAGGTTCATGTAGTGGCCGAGGTTGCTCCGCCGGGACGCCCCGACCATCAGCACGGCCCCGAAGATCACCGAAACCAGCGAGAACGCGAGATTGGTGCGGAGGCCGAGGGCCCAGGTGCTGCCCCGGTCGAACAGCCCTTCGCCCCAGGTCGCGGCCACTCCCCAGACACCGAAGACCAGGATGTAGAGCCCGATGGCCCCGGCGAGGACGCGGTAGAGCGCCCGCGCCGGGTGATTGACCGGAAAGTGCGCCATAACCCCTCCGTCCGGATGTGTCCGTTCGGAAGGATTGTCGCCCGCGCGGGTGCCGGATGCGGGCCGAACCGCCGCAGCGGGACCGGAACCAGCCGATCCCCGCAGCGGCGCCCCTGGTCAGAGGACGAGCCGGGCCTTCTGCCAGGCCTCGCTCTCCTCCTCGGTGCCGACCTTGCCATACATGCCGACCATCAGCAGCACCAGCGAGAGGGTCAGCACCACGATGTCGGTGAAGATGGTGAAGTTGAGAATGTTGGCGTCGGTCTGCAGGAAGGCCAGCGCGGCCAGGCCGAGAACCATGAGCACGTACGCCAGCCACTGGTTGATCGCGACGTCGAGGTTGCGGCCGATCGCGGTGCCGGCCAGGATCGCGACGCCGAGCAGGACGCTGATCAGCGAGAATCCGAGATTGGTCCCCTGGCCGAGCACCTTCGTGTCATCCTGGGCGAGGAAGTCGTTGCCGGCGCTGGCGATGATGCCGAGCACTCCGAAGACCACGAAGTACAGACCAACGAGCCCGCCGATCGCCCGGTAGATCGGCCGCGCGGGGTGGTTGACGGGGGTGTGGGCCATGTCTGAATCTCCAAGACCGTGCGGGTGAGGGGTCACCTGATTGTCCCGCACGGCGGGCTGTGACGCCGCACACCCCCCACCCGAGGCCGGCTCGCCTTCCGGCAGCCGGCCGGCTCAGTTCCCGGGGACCTGCTCGGCGAGGGCCAGCCAGGTCTCCTCGACCTGCTCCCGTTCGGCCCGCATGTCCTTGAGTTGGGCGTCCAGCTCGGCGACCTTGGCGTAGTCGGTGGCGTTCGCGGCGAGCTGGTCGAGCAGCACCGCCTCCCTCTGGTCCAGCTTGCCGATCTGGCGTTCCAGGCGGGTGAGGTCCTTCTTCGCCTGCCGGGCCTCGGCGGCGGACATCCCACCGGCCGCCGGGGTGGCGCCCACCGTGGCGGTGGATGCGCCGGCGACCGCGGCCAGCGGCTGGTTCGCGGCCCGGGCCAGGTACTCGTCGACGCCGCCGGGCAGATGCACCAGCCGGCCGTCGCCGAACATCCCGTACGCCGATTCGGTGACCCGCTCGATGAGGTACCGGTCGTGGCTGGCCACGATGACGGTGCCGGGCCAGGAGTCGAGCAGGTCCTCCAGCGCGGCGAGGGTGTCGGTGTCCAGGTCGTTGGTGGGCTCGTCGAAGAGCAGCACGTTGGGCTCGCCGGCGAGCAGCCGGAGCATCTGGAGCCGGCGGCGCTCCCCGCCGGAGAGGTCGCTGACCGGTGTCCAGAGCCGGCGGTCGTCGAAGCCGAAGACCTCGGCGAGCTGGGCGGCGGAGACCTCCCGGTCGCCGAGCTGCACCCGGCGGGCGACCTCCTCGACGGCTTCGAGGACGCGCAGGTGGCCGGGCAGCTCGGCCAGCTCCTGGGAGAGGAACGCGGGCCGGACGGTGGAGCCGGTGGCGAACCGTCCGCCGTCGGGGCGGGTGATGCCGGCCAGCATCCGCAGCAGGGTGGTCTTGCCGGCGCCGTTGCGGCCGAGGATGGCGATCCGGTCACCGGGGCCGACGTGCCAGGTGGCGTCGTGCAGGATCTCCTTCGGGCCGGCGTACAGCCGGACGCCCTCCAGGTCGTACACCTGCTTGCCGAGCCGGGCGGTGGCCATCCGTTGCAGCGACATGGTGTCGCGCGCCGGCGGCACGTCGGCGATCAGCGCGTTGGCGGCGTCGATCCGGAACTGCGGCTTGCTGGTCCGGGCGGGCGGGCCGCGACGCAGCCAGGCGATCTCCTTGCGGAGCAGGTTCTGCCGGCGGGCCTCGGTGGCGGCGGCGACCCGGTCCCGCTCGACGCGGGCCAGGGTCCAGGCGGCGAAGCCTCCCTCATACGCCCGGACGGTCTGGTCGGCGACCTCCCAGGTGTCGGTGCAGACCGCGTCGAGGAACCACCGGTCGTGGGTGACCACGACGAGGGCGCCCTTGCGGCCGACCAGGTGCTTCGCCAGCCAGTCGACGCCGCCGACGTCGAGGTGGTTGGTGGGCTCGTCGAGGATGAGCAGGTCGGAGTCGCGGACCAGCAGGGCGGCGAGGGCGACCCGGCGGCGCTCGCCGCCGGACATCGGGCCGACGGGCTGGTCGAGGCCGAGGTGGGGCATGCCGAGGCCGTCGAGGATGCCGCGGACCCCGGCGTCGCCGGCCCACTCGTGCTCTGCGCCCATGCTCTCGCCGAGCCAGGCGGTGCCGAGCACCACGTCCCGGACGGTGGCCTCGGGGGCGAGCGTCAGGGCCTGCGGAAGCCAGAGGACGCGCAGGTCGCGACGGTGGGTCACCCGGCCGTCGTCCGGTTCCTCCTGCTTGGTGAGCAGCCGCAGCAGGGTGGACTTGCCGGCGCCGTTGAGGCCGACCACGCCGATCCGGTCGGCGTCGTCGAGGCCGAGCGAGACGTCGGTGAGCAGCGGCCCGGCGGCGCCGTACCCCTTGGACACCCGGTCCAGGTTGACGATGTTGGCCACGAACCCACCTTTCATGATGAAGGCGTCCCGGTGCCGGCGGGCACCTCAGGACGCCTGGCCTCCAAGGGTACGCGGACGCTCCGGGCCGCCCCGGCGGGCGTACGCTCCGCCCGCCCGGCGGGCGTATTCCCGGCTCAGCCGATCCGCGCGCCGGGCACCGGGCCGTACGCGGTGCGCGCCTGGCGGCACACCCCGGCGGTCGCCAGCTCGGCGGCGATCCGCTCGGCGTCGTCGGCGTCCGCGGCGAGGAACACGCAGGTCGGCCCGGAGCCGGAGACGATGCTGGCGAGCGCCCCGGCGGCCTCGCCGGCCTTCAGGGTGCCGGCCAGCGACGGGCGCATGGCGAGCGCGGCGTCCTGGAGGTCGTTGCCGAGGCTGGCGGCGAGCACCCGGGGGTCCCGCTGGCGCAGCGCGGCAAGCAGCCCGTCGGTGCTGCCCAGCGGCGGGCCGGCGGCCCCGGCGTCGCGGAGCCGGTCGAGTTCGGCGTACGCGGCGGGGGTGGACAGCCCGCCGTCGGCGATGGCGACCACCCAGTGCCAGGAGGTGGCACGGGCCAGCACGGGGCTGACCGCCTCGCCCCGGCCGGTGCCGAGCGCGGTGCCGCCGTAGATCAGGAACGGCACGTCGGAGCCGAGGTCGGCGGCGATCCCGGCCAGCTCGTCGCGGGACAGCCCGGTGCCCCAGAGGGCGTCGCAGGCGACCAGCGCGGCGGCGGCGTCGGCGCTGCCGCCGGCCAGCCCGCCGGCCAGCGGGATCTGCTTGCGCAGGTGCAGCCGGGCGTGCGGCGGGACGCCCGCGTACCCGGCGAGGGCGCGGGCGGCCCGGATGGCCAGGTTGGTGTCGTCCAAGGCCAGCTCGCCGGCGCCCTCCCCCTCCATCGTCAGGGTGAGGGTGTCGCCGCGGCGGGCGGTGAGCTCGTCGTAGATCGAGATGGCGTGGTAGACGGTGTTCAGCTCGTGGTAGCCGTCCCGGCGCAGCGGGCCCACCCCGAGGTGCAGGTTGACCTTGGCGGGCACCCGCACCCGGACCGGGCCGCTGGCCCCGCGCCGCTGCTGGTCGTCATCGTCGTCCGGTCCCCAGGCCTCGGTCACCGCGCCAGCCTACTGCGCGGCCGGTGGGGCGGTCGGGGCCGACGCGGCGATGGCGGCGAACTGCTCGACGGTGAGCGACTCGCCGCGCGCGCCGGGGTCGACGCCGGCGGCGGTGAGCGCCGCGGCGGCCCGGTCCGCGCCCCCGGCCCAGCCGGCCAGGGCGGCCCGCAGGGTCTTGCGGCGCTGGGCGAACGCGGCGTCGACGACGGCGAAAACCTGTTTCCGGGGTACGTCGGGGCGGGGCGGCTCGCGGCGGGTGAAGGCGACCAGGCCGGAGTCGACGTTGGGCACCGGCCAGAACACGTTGGGCGGCACCTTACCGGCGGCGCGGGAGCGGGCGTACCAGGCGAGCTTGACCGACGGGATGCCGTAGACCTTGGAGCCGGGGCCGGCGACGAGCCGGTCGGCGACCTCCTTCTGCACCATCACCAGGCCGTGCCGGAGGCTGGGCAGCTCGGCCAGCAGGTGCAGCACCACCGGCACGGCCACGTTGTACGGCAGGTTCGCCACCAGCGCGGTCGGCGCGGGGTCGGCCAGCTCGGCGGCGCCGATCCGCAGGGCGTCGGCGTGGTGCACGGTCAGGCGGGCGGCGGCCGGCCCGGCGAACCGGGCGGCGGTCTCCGGCAGCGCGGCGGCCAGCGTCGGGTCGAGCTCCACGGCGTGGGTGTGCTCGGCCACCGGCAGCAGGGCCAGGGTGAGCGAGCCGAGGCCGGGGCCGACCTCCAGGGCGACGTCGTCCGGGGCCAGGCCGGCGACGGTGACGATCCGGCGGACGGTGTTCGGGTCGTGCACGAAGTTCTGGCCGAGCTTCTTGGTCGGGTGCACGCCGAGGCGGGCGGCGAGTTCCCGGATCTCCGCCGGGCCGAGCAGGCCGGTCACCACGGGCCGAAGGCGCGCTCGCCGTTGGCCGACAGCGCCGCGCACAGCTCGTCGAGGTCCGCGCCGGTGGTCGCGGCCAGCGCCCGCACGGTGAGCGGGATGAGGTACGACGCGTTGGGCCGCCCCCGGTGCGGGGTGGGGGTGAGGTACGGCGCGTCGGTCTCCACCAGGAGCTGGTCGAGCGGGGTGAGCGCGGCGGCCTCGCGCAGCGCGACGGCGCTGCCGAAGGTGACGGTGCCCGCGAAGCTGAGCAGGTAGCCGCGGCGCACGCAGTCGGCGGCGAACCCGGCGTCGCCGGAGAAGCAGTGCAGCACGACGGTGTCCGGGGCGCCCTCGTCGTCGAGGATCCGCAGCACGTCGGCGTGCGCGTCCCGGTCGTGGACGACCAGGGCCTTGCCGTAGCGCTTGGCGATGGCGACGTGCGCCCGGAAGCTCTCCTCCTGCGCGGCCCGGCCCTCGTCGCCGGTGCGGAAGAAGTCCATCCCGGTCTCGCCGATCCCGCGCACCCGGTCCCGGGCCGCGAGCGCCTCGATCTGCCGCAGCGCCTCGTCGAGGTCTGCCAGCCGGGGCGCCTCGTTGGGGTGCAGGGCGACGGTGGCCAGCACCGCCGGGTAGCGGTCGGCCGCGTCGGCGCTCCACGCGGAGGACGCCACGTCCACGCCGACCTGGACGAGCCGGTCCACGCCGGCCTCGGCGGCCACCGCGACGGCCGCCGCGACCGGGTCGTCGGCGGCGGCGTTCCCGCCCGCCCCGCCGGCCGGGGCGCCGGCCTCGGTGACGGTGATGTCCAGGTGGGTGTGGCTGTCCGGCACGGGGCGGGGCAGCGGCTCGGGCGCGGGCGGGAACTCCCCGGCCCGGCGGGTGGCCCGTTGGCGGCGGGACTCAGTCGGCTCGGTCATCGCCGTCAGCATCACACACCGCCGGTCGGACCGAAGCGGTGGTGGGCGGGCATAACAGCAAGAGGGCCGGGAATGCGCCGGGTGTCCGACGGCCCCGACCCCGCTCCGGGAGACGACATGCCCTTCATCACCGTCGGCGCGGAGAACTCCGCGCCCATCGACCTGTACTACGAGGACCACGGCGCCGGGCAGCCGGTGGTGCTGATCCACGGGTTCCCGTTCAACGGGGCGACCTGGGAGAAGCAGACCAGCGCCCTGCTCGCCGCCGGCTACCGCACGATCACGTACGACCGGCGGGGTTTCGGAAACTCCAGCCAACCGGCCGCCGGGTACGACTACGACACGTTCGCGGCCGACCTGGACGTGTTGCTGACCGAGCTGGACCTGCGCAACGCGATCCTGATCGGGCACTCGATGGGCACCGGGGAGGTGACCCGTTACCTCGGCGCGTACGGGTCGAGCCGGGTGGACCGGGCGGTGCTGCTCAGCCCGCTCGCGCCGTTCCTGCTGAAGACCGCCGACAATCCGGAAGGGCTGGACCGGAGCCTGTTCGACGGGTTTCAGCAGGCGATCCTCGCCGACCGGTTCGCGTTCCTCACCAGCTTCTGCGACAACTTTTTCAACTATGCGGACAACAAGGGCAAGTTGGTCAGCGAGGAGGCGTACCGGGCGCACTGGGAGATCGGCACGCGGGCCTCGGCGATCGGCACGTACCAGAGCGTGGACGCCTGGCTGACCGACTTCCGGCCGGACCTGCCCCGGATCGACGTGCCGGTGCTGATCGTGCAGGGCGACCAGGACCGGGTGCTGCCGTACGCGGCGACCGGGCAGCGATTGCAGCCGATGCTGCCCGACAGCCGGCTGACCACGCTCAAGGGAGCGCCGCACGGCATCCCGTGGACCAACAGCGACGAGGTGAACCGCGCGATCCTGGAGTTCGTGGTGGCCCCGGCGATGGCCCGACGCTGAGGCCGCCGCCGGCCGTACGGCCGGCGCGGTCCCCGGGGGCGGGGGCCGCGCCGGCGCGGTGGGTCGGGCCGGCGGCGGGTCAGGCCGACGGTGGTCAGCCGGCGAGCCGGGCCAGTTCCTCGTCGACGATCGACGGGTCGAGCTTGCGGAAGACCGGCTTCGGCGCCGCGAGCGGCCGGCCCGCCTCCAGCGGTACGGACTCCCAGCGCGTCCCGACCGTGTAGTCCCCGGTCAGCACCGGGTACGCGGGCCCGCCGTCGAGGTCGTCGACCTCCTCCAGCACGGGCATCGGCGCGTGCACGCCGGTGCCGCCGAGCAGCTCGTGGATCTTCTGCGCGGAGTGCGGCAGGAACGGGGTCAGCAGCGTGTTCGCGTCGCTGACCACCTGGAGGGCGACGTGCAGGATGGTGCCCATCCGGGGCTTGTCCGCCTCGTCCTTGAGCTTCCACGGGGCCTGATCGGAGATGTACTTGTTGGCCTCGGCGACGACCCGCATCGCCTCGCCGATGGCCTGCTTCTGCCGGTGCCGGCCGATCAGGCCGCCGACGGTCTCGAAGCCGGCCCGGGCGGTGGCGAGCAGCGCCTCGTCGGCCTCGGTGAGCCCCGCCGGGTCGACCGGCGGGATCGCGCCGAAGTTCTTCGCCGCCATCGAGACGGACCGGTTGACCAGGTTGCCCCAGCCGGCGACCAGCTCGTCGTTGTTGCGGCGGAGGAACTCGGCCCAGGTGAAGTCGGTGTCGTTGCTCTCCGGGCCGGCGACGGCGATGAAGTAGCGCAGCGCGTCGGCGTCGTACCGCTCCAGGAAGTCCCGGACGTAGATGACCACCTTGCGGGAGGAGGAGAACTTGCGCCCCTCCATGGTCAGGTACTCGCTGGAGACCACCTCGGTGGGCAGGTTGAGCCGGCCCAGCCGGCCCGGCTCGCCGTCGCGCGCGCCCCCACCCGAGTAGCCGCCGAGCAGCGCCGGCCAGATCACCGAGTGGAAGACGATGTTGTCCTTGCCCATGAAGTAGTGGCTCTGGGTGTCACCGTCGGTGCCGCCCTCGGCGCCCGTCGGGTTCCAGAACTTCCGCCACGCCTCCGGGTCTCCGGTGCGGCGGGCCCACTCGATGGACGCGGACAGGTAGCCGATGACCGCGTCGAACCAGACGTAGATCCGCTTGTCCGGCCGGTCCCGCCAGCCGTCGAGGGGGATCGGCACGCCCCAGTCCAGGTCCCGGGTGATCGCCCGGGGCTGGAGGTCGTCGAGCAGGTTCTTGGAGAACCGCAGCACGTTGGGCCGCCAGCCCTCCCGGCTGTCCAGCCACTGCCGCAGGGCGTCGGCCAGGGCCGGCAGGTCGAGGAAGAAGTGCTCAGTCTCGATGAACTCCGGCGTCTCGCCGTTGATCTTGGACTTCGGGTTGATCAGGTCGACCGGGTCGAGCTGGTTGCCGCAGTTGTCGCACTGGTCGCCGCGGGCGCTGTCGTACCCGCAGATCGGGCAGGTGCCCTCGATGTACCGGTCGGGCAGGGTCCGGCCGGTGGACGGCGAGATCGCGCCGACGGTGACCTTCGGAACGATGTACCCGTTGCGGTGCATCCCGGAGAACAACTCCTGCACCACGGCGTAGTGGTTGCGGGTGGTGGTGCGGGTGAACAGGTCGTACGACAGCCCGAGCGCCCGCAGGTCCTCGGCGATCACCCGGTTGTACCGGTCGGCCAGCGCGCGCGGGGTGACCCCCTCGGCGTCGGCCTGCACCTGGATCGGGGTGCCGTGCTCGTCGGTGCCGGACACCATGAGCACGTCGTGGCCGGCCATCCGCATGTACCGGGCGAAGACGTCGGAGGGAACGCCGAAACCGGAGACGTGGCCGATGTGGCGCGGGCCGTTGGCGTAAGGCCAGGCTACCGCCGCGAGAACGTGACTCATGACCAGCAAGCCTAGTGACCTCGCCGGGTGCACCGCGAACCAACAGGCCACCCGGGCGGGTCAACGCCCCGTCGGGCATGCCGGGCCGACACGGACGGGGGCGGGGCGAGGGGGCCTCGGCGACCGGGCGGCGTCGGGGCGGACGATCGTTGCCCGAATTGTCGCCGACACGCGGCCTGAGCTGCCTGGACACCCACGCCGACCGGTGTCCAATGAAGCCCGTGACCGCCAGCCGAGCCGCCCGGGACCACGAGGAGCCGCCCACCGGGTCGGCCCGCGACGACGACCCGCCGCCCGGACCGTCGCCCCGGGCCGGGACCGTGGCGCCACAGCCCCGACCGGTCCCGGCCGCCGGACCGACGGGGGCTCCCGCCGCCGCCACGCCCCGGCCGACCGGACCGATCGCCCTGCCGGGGCCGCCCCGGCCGATCGCCCTGCCGGGGCCGACCCCGCCGATCGCCCTGCCGGGGCCGACCGCCGTACCCGCGCCGAGCGTCCCGTCCGGACCAACCGCCCTGCCGGGGCCGACCGCCGCACCGGCGCCGAGCGTCCCGTCCGGACCGGCCGCCCCGCCGGGACCAACCGCCCCGCCGGGACCAACCGCCCCGCCCGCGCCGAGCTCCGGGCCCGGACCAACCGCCCCGCCCGCGCCGAGCTCCGGGCCCGGACCGAACCCCGCAGCCGGGCCGAGCGCGCTGCTGGCCGGTTCGGGCGTCGTGCCCGGGCAGGCCACCGGCGGCCCCGGCCGGCCGGTGGAGGTGGAGCCGACCACCGGGGCGCCGGTCGGCGCCGTGCCGCGCCGGGTCCCGGTCCGGCAGCCGGGCGGCCGGCCCCGCCCGGGAACCGCCGTCGGCGACCCGCCGGGGTCCGACGACGGGCTGTTCTGGGCACCGATCGAGGAGGTGCACTGGGACGGCACACCGCTCGGGGAGGGGCACGGCCGGTGGCGGCACGGCGACGGCGACCGGGCGGCCCGGGTCCGCCGTCGGCGGGCCGACCGCCCTGCCCGGCCGCCGGAGCCCTGGCGAGGGCTTTCCGCGCTTCTGGCGCTGAGCCTGCTCGCCGCATTCTTCGCCTGGGTGAGCGTCAACCCGTTCTGGCTGGCCGTCGGGCACCGCGTCACCGGCAGCGTGGTGGTCGACGAGTGCACCGGCGGCGGGCTCACCCAGCGCTGCCGGGGGATCTTCACCGCCGACGACGGCCGGTACGTCGCGTTCGGGGTGCGGATCAGCGGCGTGCCCGCCGAGCGCAGCGCCACCGGCTCCGTCCTGCCCGCCGGGATGACCGGGCCGGCGTCCGATGCGGCGTACGCCGACACCGGGGTCGGCCGGCACCTGCGCTGGCTGCTCGGGCTGTTGCTGGTGCTGGCCTGCGGTGGGGCGATCGCCCGGTGCACCGGCGCCACCCTGTTCACCGATCGGCGGGACCGCCGCTGGGCGGTGGCCGCCGCCGTGGCCGGTCCGCTCGTGATCACGGCAGGCTTCCTTGTCAACGCCTGGTGACGCCCCCCAGCCGGGCGCGGACCTCCCGTGTCCCGTCCCGCCCACCTCGCCGCCGGCCGGGGCGGCGGCGGGCGACCTCCCGACACCTCAGGCGTGCACGACCGCGTAGACGTCGCGGCGGCGCAGGCCGTACCCGGTGGCGACCTCGGTGATCGCGTCCCGCCGGGACAGGCCGGCGGCCTCTCGTTCGGCCACGGCGGCACGCAGCGTCGCGTCGTCCGGTCGCTCGGCGGCGGCTGGCGCGGCGCCGGCCACCACCAGGGTGATCTCGCCGCGCGGCCCGCTGTCGGCGGCCCAGGTGGCCAACTCTCCGAGCGGCCGGCGGACCACCTCCTCGTACGTCTTGGTCAGCTCGCGGCAGAGCGCCGCCGGCCGGTCGGCGCCGAACTCGGCGGCCAGGTCGGCGAGCGCACCGGTGATCCGGTGCGGGGCCTCGAAGAGCACCAGGGTCCGTTCCTCGCCGGCCAGGGCGCGCAGCCGGGAACGCCGAGCGCCGGGGGTGCGGGGCAGGAAGCCCTCGAAGCAGAACCGGTCGCTGGGCAGCCCGGACAGGGCCAGCGCGGTGGTGACGGCGCTCGGGCCGGGGGCGGCGGTCACCGGCACACCGGCGTCGAGCGCGCCCCGGACCAGCCGGTACCCGGGGTCGGAGACGCTGGGCATTCCGCCGTCGGTGACCAGGGCCACGACGTATCCCTCGCGGAGCACCTCGACCAGCTCGGGGGTGCGGCGCTCCTCGTTGCCCTCGAAGTAGGAGACGATCCGGCCCGACACGGTGATGTCGAGGTCCCGGGCCAGCCGGGTGAGCCGCCGGGTGTCCTCGGCGGCGACCACGTCGGCGGCGGCGAGCACCTCACGGAACCGGGCGGACGCGTCGGCCGGGTTGCCGAGCGGCGCGCCGAGGAGGACCAGGCGGCCAACTTCGGACATTTCACCCACGAGACGCACTCCTTCATCGACAGTTGTTCCGGTATTGGAGACGACGGGCGCCACCGGGCACCTCCGCAGCCTACGATCGCTTCGTGACGAGTGCGTCGACAGCGCAGAGCGCGAGCGCGGGCCAGGCGAAATCGGAGCACGCCGCAGCCGGCGCCGCGACCGAGGAGTCCGCGCCTCCCCCCATCAGCGGCAGTGGGGGCGTCCCCGCCATCGTGCGGCGGCGGCTGGCGACCGTCGATGCCCGGCTGGACGTCAACTCGTGGCTGGCCACCGCCGTCGTGGTGGCGATCGCGGCGATCCTGCGCCTGGTCGGCCTCAGCAGCCCGAAGGGCAAGATCTTCGACGAGATCTACTACGCCCGCGACGGCTGGGGGCTGGTCGACAAGGGCATCGAGTGGAACTACAAGGACAACGGCCCGTCGTACGTGGTGCACCCGCCGCTGGGCAAGTGGCTGATCGGGCTCGGCGAGTGGGCCTTCGGCTACTCCGACGCCGAGCACAACATCTCCGTGCCGGGGCACCTGACGACCACCGCCCCGGAGTTCGGCTGGCGCATCGGCGCCGCGATCGCCGGCATCGTGTCGGTGCTGCTGCTGGTCCGCATCGGCCGCCGGCTGTTCCGCTCCACCGCGCTCGGCTGCGCCGCCGGCCTGCTGCTCGCCCTGGACGGCTTCCACCTGGTGCTCTCCCGCACCGCCCTGCTCGACATCTTCCTGCTGCTGTTCGTGCTGGCCGCGTTCGGCGCCCTGGTCCTCGACCGGGACGCCCGCCGGCGACGGTGGAGCCGGGCACTGGAGGCCGGGCTGGACCCCACCGCCGCGGGGCGGGCGGGCCGGCCGGCCAGCGGCTGGCGGAACTGGCCCTGGTGGCGGCTGGCGGCCGGGGTGCTGCTCGGCTGCGCCTGCGCGGTGAAGTGGAGCGCGGTGTACTTCCTGCCGGCCTTCGCGCTGCTCGCCCTGTTCTGGGAGGTCGGCGTACGCCGGTCCGCCGGGGTGCGCCGGCCCTGGCGCGACGCCCTGCTCGACGAGGTGCCCTGGCTTGCCCTGGCCGGGGTGCTGATGGTCGTCACCTACGTGGCCACCTGGTCGGGCTGGCTGCTGACCGACGACGGCTACTACCGGCTCGCCGCCCGGTACCCGAACGTGCCCGGGCTCAGCGACACCCCGTACCTCGGGGCGCTGAACAACCTGTGGGAGTACCACAAGGCCGCGTACGGCTTCCACACAACTTTGGCCAAGTCACACCCGTATCAGTCCTGGCCGTGGCAGTGGCTGCTGCTCGGCCGGCCGGTGGCGTTCCACTGGTCCGGTGACGGTGCCTGCGGAGCGCCGACCTGTGCCAGCGAGGTCCTGCTGCTCGGCACGCCGTTGCTGTGGTGGTCGTTCCTGCCCGCCCTGTTCGGGGCGGCCTGGATCGGCGTCGCCCGGCGGGACTGGCGGGCCGGGGCGATCCTGCTCTGCGCGGCGGCCGGCCTGCTGCCCTGGTTCTGGTTCGCCCTGGACGGGCGGACGATGTTCTCCTTCTACGCCGCGCCGGCCCTGCCGTTCCTGGTGCTGGCGGTGGTCTACGTGCTGGGCGCCATCGTCTCTCCGGCCCCCGCCGGTGCCCGGGCGCCGGCCGGGGCCCCACCCCCCGGGCCGGACGACGTGGCCGACCGCCGGCTGGTCGGCGGGATCGTGGTCGGCGCGTATGTGCTGCTGGTCGCGCTCTGCTTCGCGTACTTCTATCCGATCTTCGTGGGAAGGCTGCTGCCGTACGCGGAGTGGTCGGCCCGGATTTGGCTGGACGGCCGCTGGACCTGACGACGGCCCAGCGGCGGCGCCCCCGCGACCGGTGGTCGACCGCCGACGTGGGGGCGTTCCGACTGTCGCGGACGGTGATGATGGGGCGAGTCCGGTAGCCGGTAAGCGGAAACCGGAGGCGGCGTCGGATATCGGATAGCCAGCGGCTCCGGCGCGAGGACATCAAGGGCCCGGGCACGAAGAAATGGCCCCGACACGAAGACGCGCGCCCCGATCGCCTGCCACGGGGGAAGCGGGCGATTGGGGCGCGCACGTGAAGCTTAGCCACCGGGAACCACCGGCACAACGGGTGGACTCGGGTCAGATTTCTGACGAGACTCACCCCAGCCTGGTGGTTTACACCCGGCAGTTAACCGTCAGTTATCCGGGGAAGGCCAGGCAAGACCTCCACGGCCGGCCCCGCCGGAGTGCTGGTCATGCGGGCCATTCTGGGCCGTCTGCCGGGTGCGGGGCAGCCGCCGGGGGGCGACCGACCGTCCGGAGTGGATCTCACTACACTCGCCCCGGTGATCAACAGAAGACGATCGACATCCGTCCTCGGTGGACTGCTGGCGGCGACCGTCCTGATCGGTCCCGGGATCGTGCTGAGCGGGCCCGCGCCCGCGTGGGCCGACGAGGAGACCCCCACCGAGCCGCCCCGGGTCGAGCTGGTGCTCGACGTCAGCGGCTCGATGCGGGCCCGGGACATCGACGGGCGGAGCCGGATCTCCGTGGCGCAGCAGGCGTTCAACGAGGTCGTGGACGCGCTGCCGGAGGAGACCCAGCTCGGCATCCGGGTCCTCGGCGCCACCTACAAGGGCAAGGACAAGAAGGTCGGCTGCCAGGACACCCAGCAGATCGTGCCGGTCGGCCAGGTGGACCGGACCCAGGCCAAGGCGGCGGTGGCGACCCTCCGGCCCACCGGCTTCACCCCGGTCGGGCTGGCGCTCCGCTCGGCCGCCCAGGACCTGGGCACCGGCGCCACCGCCCGCCGGATCGTGCTGATCACCGACGGCGAGGACACCTGCGCCCCGCCGGACCCGTGCGAGGTGGCCCGGGACCTGGCCGCGCAGGGCACCAAGCTGGTGGTGGACACCCTCGGCCTGGCCCCCGACGAGAAGGTGCGCCGGCAACTGCTCTGCATCGCCAACGCGACCGGTGGAACGTACACGGCCGCGCAGAGCGCGGACGAGCTGACCGGACGGATCAAGCAGTTGGTCGACCGGGCCCGCGACACGTACACCGTGGCCCCGGCCGTGGTGGGCGGCTCCGCCCGTTGCCCGGACGCGCCGCTGCTCGCCCCCGGCGTCTACACCGACCGGGAGCAGTTCTCCGAGCACCGCTGGTACCGGGTCCCGGTGCGCCCCGGGCAGGAGCTGCGTGCCTCGGTGAGCATCGCGCTGGACCGCCCGGTCAACCCGGACTACGGGGTGCTGCTGCGGGCCACCGCGCCGGACGGCCGCGAGCTGGTCCGCGGCGTGGACGCCGGCAGCGGCCGTACCGACGTGGTCTCCGCAGGCCTGCGCTGGTCGGCCGCCGCCGATTCGGACGACGCCGACGAGGGGGAGACGCCGACCCCGGCGCCGGGCGAGGCCGACGCCGCCCCGACCACCGTCTGCCTGGTGGTCAGCAACGCCTTCGCGCCCCGTCCCGGCACCCGGGCCACCCCTGGCATGCCGATCGAGCTGACCGTGGACGTGGTCGCCTCGTCGCCCGCCCCGGGCGGGCCGGACCTGGGTCGGGGCTGGGTGCTGCTGATGCTGCTGACCCTGGCCGGCCTGCTCACCGGCCTCGTCGCCGGCCTGCTCACCCGCTGGTGGGTCGCGACCTGGAGGGAGAACTGACGATGCGTACCCCGCTGATCCGGTCCGGGGCGGCGCTGGCCGCCGCCGCCGTCCTGACGCTGCCGACCGCCGCCACGCTGGCCCTGCCGACCGCGCCCGCGCTGGCCGGGCCGCCGCCCCCCGCGATCCGGAACGAGCTCGCCGCGCCCACCCCCTCCCCCGGGGCCACCACGGTCACCAAGGCCGGCACCTCGTTCCTGACCGCCACCGGCATCACCGCCGGGCAGCCGGTCCGGGTCGGTGCGTCGACCGGCGACCACCTCTACTGGTCCTTCCCGGCCCGCGCCGGGCAGATCCACGAGATCACCGCGACGGCCGGCTTCCCCAAGGGCCGCACCGGCGCGTCCACCTGGACCGTCGAGGTCTTCGACGGCCTGCGCCGTCGGCAGGCGTGCACGGCGGGGGCGCAGACCCCGACCGCCGCGGCGTCGGTCACCAGCGTCGCGCTCGGCTGCACGCTGCGTCAGGTCCGGCCCTCGGCGGAGCCGTGGTCAGCCGACCCGCTGCCCGGCACGTACTACGTACGGCTCTCGGTGGTGGACCTGCCGGAGCCGGACCTCGGGCTGCCGATCGACGTGGACCTGCTGGTCTCGGACGTGGGCGACGGCGACGCCCCGGCCGACGACGGGGAGCTGAAGGCACCGCTGGTGCCGAACACGAAGGCCGGCACGGTGCTGACCGGTGAGCCGGCGGCGGCACCGGCCGAGGAGGAGGACGACGAGTCCCTCCTCACCGGCTGGCTGCCCGAGGGGTCCTCGCGCTGGATCTGGACCACGGTCGGCGGCGTGCTGGCCGCCGTGGCCGGCGTGGTCGGCTTCGCCCTGACCCGCCGCCCGCGCCGCCCCTGACCGACGCCCCTCCCGGCCCACCGCCCTCGACCGACGCCCCTCCCGGCCGTGCCGCGCGCCGACGTGCCGGTGGCCGCTCCCTCCCGCGGGGGGGGCGGCGGCCACCGGCGGGGGTCGGTCGGGCCACGTCCGGGGCCCTCCGGCGCCGCCCCCTTGCGGTACGTTCGGCACCGATGAGCATCCGGGAGTTGACCACCGAGCAGGTGCTGGCCTGGCGGGCCGAGGCGGCCGGGGCCGGACGTGCGTGACCTGCTGCCGCCCGAGGTGGCGGTGGCCGTCGCCGGGTCCGACGACTGGACCGGGGAGTTGCTGCCCGCCGAGCGGGCCTGCCTCGGCGAGCGGGCGGTGGAGAGTCGGCAGCGGGACTTCACCGCCGGGCGGGTCTGCGCCAGGCGGGCGCTCACCCGGCTCGGGGTGCCGGCGGTCGCCCTGCCGTCGGCACCGGACCGGTCCCCGGTCTGGCCGGCCGGGGTGGTCGGCACCATCACCCACACCCACGGCTACTGCGCCGCGGCGGCGGCCCGCGTTGACCAGGTCCGCTCCGTCGGCATGGACGCCGAGCAGCACAAGGAGCTCAACGCCGGGGTACGCCGGCTGATCGGCCTGCCCGAGGAGTGGGACGGGTGCGCTCGGCTGCCGGCCGGCATCTCCTGGCCGGCGGTGCTGTTCAGCGCCAAGGAGACCGTCTACAAGGTCTGGCATCCGATCGTCGGCACCTGGCTCGACTTCCACGACGCCCTGGTCGAGCTGGACCCGGACTCCGGCCTGTTCACGGCCCGGATCGCCGCCGCCCGGCTGGATGCCGCCCCGGTGCCCGACCCACCCGCGACGATCACCGGACGGTTCACCGTCGACGCCGGCCTGGTCCGCACCGCCGCTATCCTGTTACCCCGCTGAGACGGTACGTGCACCCGGAGCCTTGCCGGGGGCGATACCGTCAGGTCGTCGCGATCGTGATCAGGTGCCGAGGAGTACGGTGAGCCACCCCCAGCCCCCTTACGGGCCGCAGGATCCATACCAGCCGAACCAGGAACCGCCGACGGCGCCCGTGCCGCAGTGGCCGGCCGATCCGACCGCACCGCTGCCCCCGCCGCCCGTGTCCGGTGCGCCGTACACGCCGCCGCCGGTCTCCGGCGCCCCGTACCAGCCGGCCTCCGGGTCCCCGTACCAGCCGCCGCAGGGCGGGTTCACGCCCGCCGATCCGGCGTACCAGCCGGGTGGATACCCGCCGCCGGCCAACCCGGATCCGGCGTACCAGCCGGGTGGGTACCCGCCGCCGCCCGCCCCGGACGCGGCGTATCCGCCGGTGTCCGGCACGCCGTACCCGCCCACCTCGGGATCGCCGTACCAGCCGTACCAGCCGGGTGCCGCGCCGGGCGGCCCGGGCTACCCGCTCGGCCCGGTCCAGCCGAAGAAGAGCAGCAAGAAGCCGATCATCATCATCGCGGTCGTCGCGGCGGTGCTCGCCCTGCTCTGCTGCATCGGTGGCGTGGTGGCGCTCGTGAAGGGCGTCGACGAGGCGGCGAAGGAGGCGGAGCGGCAGCTTCCCGGGCCGGTGAAGACCGCCGATCCGAGCGGCCTGCCGACCGACCGCCCGTCCTCGTCCTCGTCCCCGGCGGACGGTGAGACGTTCAACCTGAAGGCCGGCCAGAGCCTGGTCATCACCGACGACGAGGGCACCCTGGAGATCACGGTGCTGCGGTTCCGCACCTCGACCAAGGGCTGCAAGGCGTACTCGTCCGCGCCCGACAAGGGGCTCTACCTGATCGCGGACGTCACCGCGACGGTGAAGAAGGGCAAGATGTCGATCAACCCGTTCTACTTCCAGTGGGTCGCCGACGACGGCACCACGGAGAACGGGATCGCAGGCGCGTTCGCCGGCTGCGGCGACCTGCTCGACTCCGGCGTCAACCTGCGGGAGGGCAGCAAGCGCACCGGCAGCGTCACCTTCGACGTGGCCAACCAGAACGGCGCGATGGAGTACCGGCACAAGTTTGAGGCCGCCGGCTCCTGGAAGCCGTAGGTCCGATCCGCGTACCCGGATGACCGGGTGCGTCGACCGGCCACCCAGCGACGCGGTTGGAGGCCGCTCCCCTGCCGGGGGGCGGCCTCCAACCGCGACATGACCCGATCGCTGAAGGGCTGAGGGCACCCCCTACGTCACGGGTGCCGCTCGGCAGGCGCCACGTGGCCGGGGGTGGTCTGGCCGACCACGAGTGGGGCGGGCCGGTACGACGGTGGTCGGGGCGGCCCGGCGGTGGCGGCCAGCTTGGCCCGGGGCCGGTCGGCGTCGGGGTGGCGCAGCTCGTCGAAGATGGCCGACGCCGCCCGCCAGGCCCGCCGGGCGGCGGCGAGGTCGCCGGCCGCGCGCTCGGCGTCGCCGAGGTTGTCCAGCACCTCCGCCTCGTCGTACCGGTCGCCCAGCTCGCGGTGCAGCGCGAGCGCCCGCCGGTAGCAGTCCGCGGCCTGCCCGTGGTCACCGCGCCCGTGGTGGACGTAGCCGAGGCTGTCCCAGGTCAGGGCGGCGCCGTGCCGGTCGCCGTTCTCCTCGTGCAGCCGCAGGGCCGCTTGGCAACAGCGCAGCGCCGGCCCGGGTTCGCCGAGGCGGGCGTGCAGCCAGCCCAGGTTGTTGAGCGCCTTGGCCTGCCCGACCCGGTAGCCGGCGGCCCGGTAGAGGTCGAGCGCCCGCTGCGTCTCGTCGAGCGCCGCCCGGTGCCGGCCCTGCCGGGCCAGCACCCAGCTCACCCCGAGGTGCGTGTGCGCCCGACCGGTGTCGTCGCCCAGCTCCCGGTAGAGCTCCAGGTCACGGCCGTAGTGCAGGTGTGCGCCCCGGTGGTCGCCCAGCCAGGTGCAGGCGATGGCCAGGCCCCGGTGCGCCAGGGCCTGCCCGGCCAGGTCGCCCCGGCGCCGGGCCGCCGCGAGGGCGGTGCGGTGCGCGGCGGCCAGTTCGGGCCAGTGCCCGCGCCGGTCGAGGTACGTGGTGAGGGCGGCGGCCAGCATCCACGCGTGCCGGTCCAGGCCGGTGCCCGCCGCCTGTTCCACGGCGGCCAGCAGGACGTGGTGTTCGGCGGTGAACCAGCCGGTCGCCCAGGCGTGGTCCGGCCGGTCGCCCACCGTCACTCCCGGCTCCGGTGCCGGCAGCGTCGCCGGCCGGGCCAGCCGGTACGGGTCGAGCAGGTGGTCCGCCGCGTGCGTGGCGTGCAGGTAGTGGTCGAGAAGGCGGCTCCGGGCGGCTGTCCGCTCGGGCTCCGGGTCGGCCTCGTGGCACAGCTCTGAGGCGTAGGCGCGGAGCAGGTCGTGCATGGCGTACCGGCCGGGGACGCGCTCGGTGAGCAGGTTCGCCCGGGCCAGCCCGACCAGCAACGGGCCGACCCGGGACGGGGGCAGGCCGGCCAGGCTGGCCACCGCCGGCCGCGCGACGTCGGGGCCGGGGTGCAGACCGAGCAACCGGAACAGCCGGGCGGACGCGGCGTCCAGCGCCCGGTACGACCAGGAGAAGACCGCCCGGGCGTCGGTCGCGGGGTCACCGGTCTCCAGCGCGGCGAGCCGGTCCGCGTTGGTCCTGCGCAGTTCCGCGGCGAGGGCGGCCAGCGGCACGTCAGGCTGTCCGACAGCCCGGGCTGCCACGATGGCCAGCGCCAGCGGCAGGCCGGCGCAGCGCCGCACGATTTCGTTGAGCGCCATCGGCTCGGTGCCGGCGCGACCTCGGCCGAGCCTGCGGCCCAACAGTTCCCGCGACTCCGCGGGCGCGAGCAGGTCCAGGGTCACCGGACGGGCCCCGTCGCTGACGACCAGCCCGGTGAGCCGGTTGCGGCTGGTCACCACGACCAGGCTGTCCGGTGAGCCCGGAAGGAGGGGCCGCACCTGCTCGTCGTCGCGGGCGTTGTCGAGCAGCACCAGCACCCGCCGGCCGGCGAGCAGGCTCCGGAACAGCGCGGACTGCCCGGGCAGGTCGGTGGGCACCCGCTGGGGCGGCACGTGCAGCGCCGCCAGGAAGCCGCGCAGCGCCTCGGCCGGCGGGACGGCCCGGCCGTCGAGGTCGAACCCGCGCAGGTTGACGTAGAGCTGGCCGTCCGGATAGCGATGCGCGATCCGGTGCGCCCAGTGCACCGCGAGGGTGGTCTTGCCCACCCCGGCGGTGCCGGCGATCGCGGAGATCACGACCGCCCGGCCGGCACCGTCCCCGCCGGCGTCGCCGGTGCGCATGGTGCCGTCCTCGCCGGCGGGATCGCCGGGCAGCAGGTCGTTCAGCTCGCGCAGCGCCGCCGTCCGCCCGGTGAACCAGGCTGGCTCGCCGGGGAGCTGCGTCGGGGGCGGCCCGGCGGGCGGGGACGCGACTGCCCCGGCGGGGACGGGCGGGGCGGGCCCGGTGGCGGTTGGCACCTGGCCCCGCAGCACCCGCAGGTGAGCCTCGGCCAGTTCGGCACCCGGCTCCACACCCAGTTCGTCGACGAGTTGGTGCCGGGTCTCGGCGTACAACCGCAGCGCGGCGGCCTGCTGGCCGCAGCCGGCCAGGGCGAGCAGGTACCGGGCCACCAGGGGCTCGCGCAGCGGGTGGGCGGTGACGAGGGGGCGCAGGGCGTGCGCGACCCCGGCGCACCGGCCGAGGCCGAGTTCCACGGCGGCGAGCCGCTCGTGGGCGGCCAGCCGCTGCTCGTTCAGGCCGGCGGCTGCGGTGGCGACGAAGGCACCCGCCGCGCCGGCCAGCGCCGGCCCGCGCCACAGCGCCAGGCCGGCGCGCAGCAGCCGCGCCGCCTCCGCAGGCCGGCCGGCCGCCTCCTCGACGCGGGCCTGCTCGACCGCCGCGGTGAACTCGGCCAGGTCCAGCTCCGTCCCGCGTACGGTGAGCCGGTAGCCGCCGCCCTGGGTGACCAGCAGGTGGGCCACGCCCTCGGCGCGCAGGGCCGCCCGGATCCGGGAGACGCAGACCTGCACCTGGGTCCGGGCGGTGGCCGGTGGGTCGTCCGCCCAGAGCGCCGCCACGAGTTGCCCGGCGGGGACCAGCCGGTCGGCGTCGAGCAGCAACAGCGCGAGCACCGCGCGTTGCTGGGGACGGTCGATGGCGAGGACCCGGTCCCCGGCGGTCACCTGGACAGGACCGAGGACGGACCACCGCATGACGTTCCCCACCAGTCGTGATCGGACGAGCCAAGTCTATGGACGGGATGCGCGGGGGTGGCCGGCGGCAAGCCGTCGGATAGTGGACGCCAAGCGTGGCCGCCCAGGCTATCCCCAGCTGCCGGCGACGGACCGGCGGCGACGGGCCGGTGTTAACGCGCCGGCCGTCCGGGGTGGACAGGGAGATCGACAATGCGAGCAATCAGGGGACGTAGCGTGCTGACGGCGGTCGTCGGGGCGGCGGCGGTGCTGGGGGCGATCGGCGGGGCGGTGCCGGCCTCGGCGGACCCCGCCGGGCTGGAGACGGTCACCCAGTTGGCGGCCGAGAGCAGCCTGGACAAGTCGGCGCTCGCGTCGTGCCCGGCCGGCAAGGTGGTCACCGGGGGCGGCGGCTTCCTCACGGCCGGGTCGACGGCCGACGGCCGGGTCGGGCTGGACCGGCTGGAGCCGCTGGCGAACGGCACCGGCTTCTTCGTGACGATGCGGGAGGTCGGCCCGACGAACTTCACCGGCGACTGGGGGCTCCAGGCCCTCGCCCAGTGCGCCACCACACCGGCCGGCTACCAGGTCGTGGCGACCACCGGGGCGGTCGGGACGGAGTTCGTCACGGCCAGCTGCGGGACGAAGAAGGTCATCGGGATGGGCGGGCGGATCAACAGCGGCCTGGGTGACGTCGTGCTCGATCAGGTGGTCCCGTCGTCCGACCTGACGTCGGTGACCGTCCGGGCGGTCGCGGTGCAGGGCACCTCGCCGACCGGCTGGAGCGCCACGTCGTTCGCGGTCTGCGCCACCGCGCCCGCCGGGCTGGAGCGGATCGTGGTGACGGGGACGAGTTCGAGCGACCCCCAGCACACCCACTTCAGGACCTGCCCGGCCGGCAAGGCGCTCTACAGCGCGGGGGCGGACATCAACGCCGGCAACGGGCAGGTGCTGCTCAACGCCATCAACATCACCTCGGGCACCACCGTGCGGGTGCGGGCGACCGAGGACGCCGACGGCTTCGCCGGCAACTGGAGCCTCAACGGGTACGGCATCTGCGGTAGCTGACCCGTGGGTCCGGGTGCCGCCGGCGGTGGCGGAACCCGGACCGGCCCGGGTGGCGACCGGGATCGGCCACGTCGACCGGCGCCGTCGGGGACACGGGCCGACAAGGAGAGGCCTGAACGGGGCCGCCTGCCTGGCGATCCGATCCCGTATCCAGCGGGATCCCGGGTCTGGTCGCCAGGCAGGCGTAGTCGGACCGTGCGGTCCGGGCGTGCCGGAATGGCTGTCAGACGGTGTAGAGGATCTTCACACCGCTGTTGCTCGTCGCCGAGACGGCCGTGCCACGGACACCGGAGCTGAGGTTCCGCCAACCACTGTTGCTGGCCGCCTCGTGCACCACACCCCCGGCCACGGTGTAGACGATCTTCACACCGTTGAGGTTGATCGCCGCCAGGGCGTCGGCGCTGACCCCGGAGATACCGGAGTTGAGGTTCCGCCAACCGTTGGCGCTGGACGCCTCGTGCACCATCCCCCCGGCCACGGTGTAGACGTACTTCACGCCGTCAACGCTGATCACGGCCAGGGCGTTGGCGCTGACCCCGGAGATGCCCGTGTTCAGGTTCCGCCAACCGCTGTTGCTGGCCGCCTCGTGCACCGAGCCCCCGGCCACGGTGTAGACGATCTTCACACCGTTGAGGTTGATCGCGGCCAAGGCGTTGGCGCTGACCCCGGAGATGCCCGTGTTCAGGTTCCGCCAACCGTTGGCGCTGGACGCCTCGTGCACCATCCCCCCGGCCACGGTGTAGACGTACTTCACGCCGTCGACGCTGATCACGGCCAGGGCGTTGTTGCTGACGCCGGAGATGCCGGTCCACAGGTTGCGCCACCCGGTGTCGCTGGACGCCTCGTACACCCGGCCGTCGTTGACGGTGTAGAGCAGCTTGTTCGTGCCCATGACCATCGACGCGGTGGCCGAGCCGGTGATGCCGTTGACCGGCAGCATCTGCCAGCCGCTGTGGCTGCCGGACTCGTACACCTGGCGGTTGGTGTTGACCTGCCCACAGTTCTGGCTGGTCATGTTCCGGGCCGCCGAGGTGGGGCCGGAGATGTACAGCGGACCGGTGTTCGGGCTGCCGTCGGAGGTGATGCCGGAGGCCACCCCGTTGAAGTACGACTCGGTCTTGACGCCGTCGCGCACCTGCTCGTAGTGCAGGTGCGGGCCGGTGGAGTTGCCGGTGCTACCGACCCGGCCGATCTGCTGGCCGGTCGACACCCCCTGCCCGGCGCGGACCATCGGCGACTCGATCATGTGCAGGTACAGCGTCCGCCAACCGCCGCCGTGATCGATGATCACGTACCAGCCGCCGCTGTTCCCCCAGCCGGCGAACGTGACGGTGCCGCTGTACGAGGCGAGGATCGGCCGGCCGTTGCTGGCCCCGCCGGTGAAGGTCAGGTCGATGTCGTAGTCGTCGTGGCCGTAGTAGGTGGCCATCCTCCATGTCTCGCCGCAGGGAACCGGCATCTGGAAGTTGGGCCGGGGGCCGGCGGCATGGGCCGGCGTGGCCATGACAGCGGTGGTGCCCGCGACCGCGAGCACCGAGGCGCCGGCGGTCGCGAGCGCCAGACAGGCCGACGTGAGGACGCGGGTGAATAGACCCGTCATTGAGGAGTCCCCTCCGAATAAGACGACTAGGTAGAAGGATGTCGATCCTACTGCCCCCCGTCGGAGCCTCCCGTCGGACGCCCCACCCAGGCGATGCGGTGAGCATTCCTGACCGCTGGTGGAGGGTTGACTCACGACGGGGTCAGCCCGATCGCCCGGGCCGAAGCGCTACCTCACCGCCGCATCCAACACCACCGTCACCGCGGACCAGGTCGCCGACTGCCCACCCGCCGTCACCGACACCGTCAACAAATGCGAGGCCGGCGAGACCCTGGAAGCCATCGTCGCCCACGACGCCGACAGCCTCGAATACCTCGTTCATGCCGTCGAATACCACCATCAAGGCATCGACAACGTCCAGCGCTGGATCGACAGCAGTCGCGCCGCACTCAAGACCGCCTCCGCGCACCGCATCGCCGACGCGGCACTGACCGGACAACCCCTCGCCTGGCTCACGCGCCGCGCACCCAGGTCATTGCTGGGCGGCCTCGGCGGGCGCGCGCGGAGCCGACCCGACCGCCGCGTACGCGATGAGCCCACCGAGCGCGAGCAGTCCTGCCGTCACGGCCGCAGCGGTACTCCCCGGAGGCTGCGCCTGCCACGTCAGGACTCGCCCGATCGGTTCCGGCTGAGGGAACAGGATCGCGGCCAGCGTCCAGCCCAGCGGCAGGAACCACGCTCGGGCGGTGCCGATGGCCGCGGCGCCCAGGGCGGTCAGTCCGAGCAGCCCGGCCGCGTCGCGCACCACCAACCAGGCAGGGCCGAAGCGGGCCCCGGTCGCCAGCGTGGCCAGCAGCAACACCACTATGACCAGGAACGCCGCCAGCAGATGCGCGGCCCGTCGCGGCGGCCAGGGCATCCCGGCCGTTCTCTCGATGGCGTCGTCGGGGCCGCCGAGCGTGGCGGTCAGTGCGGCGACCAGCAGCAAGACCGTCAGGACGACCATCAGTACGTCTACGCCGCGGTCGTCGGAGAACACCGACCACAGTGACCACATCAGCGCCGCACAGCCGCCGGCCGCGACCAGCGCCATCGGGACCCGCCGGGAGCGTAGGTAGAGCGTCAGCCACCTCATCGCGCGCTCCGGGAGAGCGGTCCGTCGCCGACCGAGCAGGTCACTGCGGCCTGGCGCAGTGCGCTCACCCGGGCGTCCCCCTCGCCTGCGGGCAGCCCTCGCAGGTCGCGCCACAGCTGCCCGGCTTCGGCGACATACTCGGCTTCGTAGATGTTGCCGGCCACCGGCTCGCGTCCGATCAACCAGTAGGCGGCTGCCAGTTTCTCTGCCCGGTTGGCGGAGTTCTCGCATCCAGGTGGGCTGGCGAACGCCCCGGACACCACGTCCGCCGGCACACCGGCCTCGTCCTTGAGGTGACCGTTGGAGCCGGCCTCGACGTGGAGCAGGACGACATCCTTGTTCCACTGCGGGTAGCTGTCGGGGAAGTACGTGGTGGTGTCCTCGTGCACCCGGGTCGGCGCGTCGGGCAGCTTCGCCAATATCGACAGACCTTCCCGAGCTCCCGGGGTCACCTCGGACAGCAGCCCGGAATGGACCCGGCTGACGCATACCCGCGGTTCGTCCTCGGCGCACACCAGTTCCTTCGCCACCGGGTCGAGCGCGTCGGTGACGAGTCTGTTCTGGTGGGGCATGACCGTGATCGCCAGCGCGGCGCCGACCACCACCGGCAGCAGCGCCGCCACGCGGATCCGCCAGCCGCTGAACGCGAACAGCAGCACGGCGGAGACGGCGAGAGCCGTCAACCAGACGGCCTGGGCGACGCTGGCCCGGCCGGGCACGGTCGCGTAGGCACCCGGCATGTTCATCTCGTAGATCGGCGAGAACACCAGGGCCAGCCAGCCCCGGGGACGGGTCGCGGCGGGAATGAGCAGCAGCAGCGCCAGGCCCGCCACGCCGAGCGCCGGAGCGGTCACCGGCGACGGCAGCAGGCGGCCGACCGCCAGGCCGAGCCAAGCTGCCGCGATCAGCGCCAGGGCGCCGACGGCCATGACGCCAAGGACCGACACCGGCAGGTACTCGGCGGTGCCGATGATCCACAACGCCCCTGCCAGAGCCATCGCCAGGTATCCGCAGACCACCGCGACAGCCATCGCACCGAGCGTCGGCGTCGTCCGTTGCACCGCCGGGCGAGGGGTGCTGGCGAACAGTTCCGTCACGTTCGAGCGGTGCTCGCGGCGGGCCTGCCAGGCGCCGGCGGCCAGCGCCAGGGGCCACAGCACCGCCAGATAGAGCCGCTGGGTCATGGCCAGCTGCATCCATCCGGTCGCGAAGCCGATCCCGTCGGCGAAGAAGAGCAGCACGACGCCGACCAGCAGCAGGGTCAGGGCGGTTCCGAGCGCTGCGGAGCGGCGCAGTTCGATACCGAAGATGCGGCTCATCGACCGGCCTCCGCCCGGTGCCGGCGCAGCAGCGCGGAATAGCCCCGCTCGGCCGCACTGTCGCCGGCGTCGCTCTGTCCGCCCTGCGCGACCAGGTCGGCCGGGGTGCCCTGGTAGACGAGCCGACCCTCGTTGATCATGACGACATCGGTGCACGCGGCCACCACGTCCTCGACCAGGTGTGTGGAGACCAGTACGCAACTGTCGACGCCGATGTCGCGCAGCAACTCCCGGAAGTCGAGGCGCTGCTCCGGGTCGAGACCGACGGTGGGCTCGTCGAGCAGCAGCACCGCCGGATCGTTGACGATCGCCTGCGCGATGCCCGCCCGGCGCAGCATGCCGCCGGACAACGTTTTCATCCGGGCACCCGCCTTGGCCGTGAGGCCGACCCGATCGATCGCCCGCTGCACCGCGCCCGGCACCGCGGTCTTCGGCATCTCCTTGAGCCACGCCATGTACTCGACAAACTCCCGCACCGTGAAGCGCGGATAGAACCCGAACTGCTGCGGCAGATAGCCCAGCCCGCGACGTACCCGCCGCAGGTCGGCACGGCCGTCGACCGACTCCCCGAGCAGCGTCAGCCGCCCGCCGGCCGGTTTCACCACCGTGGCCAGCGCGCGCATCAGCGTGGTCTTGCCGGCCCCATTCGGCCCCAGCAGGCCGTGGACGCCGGTGTCGAGGGCCAGGTCGAGCCCGTCGACGGCCAGGTGCCGGCCGGCGCGCACGCGCAGTCCTTCGGCATGGACCACCCAGGGATAGGTGGTGGGGGCTGTCTCGGCCGCGCTCACCGTACGCATCATCAGTCCTTTCGAAGACGGGCAGTGCCCGACAGATCAGTTGTGGCTGGTCAGCTGGCGGAAGTTGCCGGCCCGGGTCGCGGCCAGACCGGCCAGCGTCAGGGCGAGCAGCGCCCACACGCCGGAACTGCCCGGTTGCAGCACCGCCGGCAGCTGGGCGGTGACCACGGCCGGCACCACCACGGCAAGCGCCCAGGCAGTGCCGAGCCCGGCAGCGGCCCGGCGTACGCCGACAAAGGCGCCCAGCGCGATGGTCGCCGCGGTGAAGGCCACGCACGGCAGCAGCGTCATGGCCAGGGAGACTCCGGTACGGGTACTCGCCAACGCGAGCGCCGGCACGACCACGGCGAGCACCCCGGCCGTACGTCTCAGCAGCATCGCCAGTCCGGCAGCCGGCGTGCCGGCGACCAGTTCCCAGGCCGGATCGTGACGCCGGCTCCACGCGATCGCCACCGCCGGAAGCGGCGCCACCGGAGCCAGCAGCGACACCACCGACGGCAAGCTGGATTGCAGTACGTCGAGCAGGACCGCACAGCCCAGAACCGCCACCGTCATGATGAGCCACGGCACCGAATGCCAGACCAGCCAGCGGTTCCGGGCCGCCAACCAGCTCGGGCGGCCGGCCGGAGCCGGTCCGGCGGCGATGACGTGGTCCACGCTGGCGGCGACCCGAGCGAGCAGGTCCCGCGATTCGTCCGTCGTGCTGCTGGCCATCTGGGCGCGGCAGTCCGCGCAGTTCTCCAGATGCGCCTCAACCGACCACACCGTGGCTTCGTCGAGGCTCGTCTCCCGGTCGGCGTAGCGGGCGATCACCGCGGGACTCGGATGTGTGGTCATGACAGCGCCTCCCGAAGAGCGATCCGGGCCCGCCGGGCCCGCGACTTCACCGTGTTTTCCGGGACACCCAGCAGCAGGGAGGTCTCACGCACCGAGAGCCCGTCGAGAACCATTGCCCGCAGGACCTGCCGCGCCTCGGGCGGCAGCGTAAGCAGGGCCTGTTCCAGCTCCTGGCCGACCCGCCCCGCCATGACTTCGTCCTCGGCGGTGGGGGCGACCGTCTCGGCGAGAGGTACCGCCGGGAGCTGGTTCTGCCGGGCCCTCCGGCGGAACGCGTCGACGAGGCGATGGGCGGCGATGGTCCACAGCCAGCCGACCGCGCTGCCCGACGTTGCCGAGCCGGCGAAGCTACCCGCAGCCCGCCAGACAGCCAGGTAGGTTTCCTGCATCACGTCTGCGACCACGTCGTCGTCGGCACACCGGCGGCGCAACCGGGCAAGCAGCCACGGCGACGTACGCCGGTACAGCTCGTCGAATGCGCGCCGGTCCCCGGCTGCGGTGCGGCGCACGAGTTCGTCCTCGTCGGCCGCGTCCAGACTTCGTCTCACAACCGGCAAGACGACAGCCTCCCGCCCGTGGTTTCCCCAGCCGACGTGACATAGGTCACACAGTCATCAAACAGCGCCATGTCTCCGGGGATACAGTCACCGCCCGCATGCGTGCAACGTTTCACGAGGTAATCACAGCGTGGAGACGTCGGGATTTCCGTCACGAGGCGCGGCGGACCTCAGAGCGGCTCCGCCTGACCCTGCACGCGCGGGTTCTATGGCAATATCCTCCCCTTCGGCAGGTGTACGCCTCCGGAGTCCTCGAAGGCGGACCCGCCGTGACCCCTAATCCGACTGATGTGACCCGCCGCCTGGATGCGGCGCTGGCGGGCGTGGCCGCCACATTCCGGGGCATGACCGCCCACTGGCAGGAGTCCAACTGCGAGTGCCACTGGGGTAGCGCGGAGGAGTTGGCACTGCTCAAGACCCCGGACGTGTCGCTTGACGACGAGCTGCTCCGCCGCACGTACTTCACCACGGACTGGCGCTACCCGGGTCCACTGCTACGCCGGATCCTGCCCCAACTGACCCAGGGCATCGTGGCAGGCACAGTAGAGCCGATGGGCGGGATGGGGTGCCTGGGAGGTCTGTTCACCGCCGGTAGCCGGCAGGAGTGGCCCACCGCGCAACGTGACGCCCTGCGGGAATTCCTGAACGCCTGGTGGCTGCACGTCCTGGTCGAGCCCGACGCGAAGGTGCCCGCCCACGACGCCCTGACGCTCCTCGCCGAGATCACCACAGAGGTCGTCCCGTGGTTGACCATCTGGGCAGAGTCGCTCACCGTCACGGTGGCGCGGCGGCGGCTGGTCATGGCCGTGGACGAGTGGATGTACGACCTACTACGCGACGATCTCCCCTGGTCGAGCTGGCACGACGAGGACACCTGGTGCCCCGCGCTGTCACTGTGGGTGCTACGGCACGCGCCGGCCGCGCTACGGGAGCACGAGGCAGCGGCCGAGTTGCACGACCAGGTACGGCTGCTCACGCTGCCCTACGCCGACAGGTGGGGCCCGTAGTCTCCCGGCCTGCGCCCGAACTGCTGCGCTCTGCTGTACAAGATCGAAAAAGGCCGTCTCCGACTACCGGAAACGGCCGGCGGGCGGGCAAAGATCCCACCGAACCGGGCAGATCTAGCGTCTGAGTAGGGCCGTAACGGTCAGCGCTTCTCGACTTTATACACGGGTTTTCGGTCTCAGTTGTGCCGGATTTGTGCCTGTTGATCTTGCGCGGCCCCCGCCAGGTAGCCCTGCTTCTGCCGCCATCCCGCCCGCCGCCTGGCTCGCACTTCAAGCGGAAGCCAGGCGTTGCGGGCGGGTTGGTCTGTATCTCGCCGCCGCGCCGTCAGCAGCAGTTTGCGGTACCCGTCACGGCTGGCTCCTTCGCGGCGTCCGGGGTGCAGCAGGCATCTGCGGCGACCTTTTCCAGGTGATCGGAGTCAGCCTTGACGGTGTAGACCTCCCAGGGCTCGTTGCCGGGGCCGCGTACCCACACCTTGTCCTGGAGGGCGTAGCAGCATTCGGTGCTGTTCTCTTCGAGAGTGATCAGGCCGGAGTCGGTGAGGCGCTTGGTGGCAGCGTCGACCTCGTCGGTGCTGAACACCTCGACGCCCAGGTGGTCCATCACGGTGGGCTGGTCGGCCTCGCCCTCCAGGAGCACGAGCTTCAGCGGCGGGTTCTCGATGGCGAAGTTGGCATAACCGGGGCGAAGCTTGGCCGGCTCGGTGTTGAACAACTTCGAGTAGAAGGCGATGGAGCCTTCGAGGTCGGATACACGAAGGGCGAGCTGGACGCGAGACATGGTTCCCCTCCTGACGGATTTAGCGGATGTGGTAGCTGGTGAGAGCGGTGGTGCGGGCGCGCTCGTAACGGGCGTCGGCGTGGCAATCCGCAGTGCAGACCTGCCCGCACGACTCGCAGAGCGTCACATCTCGGACGTGGGTGTTGCGACGACGGGAGAACAGCATGAGCATCACCCTTACCTAGATGCTTTTCGAAGCAGGACCTACGTTGCACCCTGTTTCGATATATGTCAACCTAGAGTCATGTCGAAACAAGCGCTGCCGGTGGTGGACCTCCAAGCCGTGGCCTGCTGCTCACCGATCGACGTCCGCCCCCTAGAGGCCGATCAAGCGGCGGTGGTCGCGCCGATGTTCAAGGCGTTGGGCGACCCGATCCGGCTGCGGTTGATGTCGATGATCGCCTCCGTGCCGGAGATCTGCGTCTGCGACCTGACCCCGGCGTTCGACCTGTCCGGGCCGACCATCTCCCACCACCTCAAGGTGTTACGCGAGGCCGGCCTGGTCGAGGCCGACCGACGCGGCACCTGGGTGTGGTACCGGGTGAAGCCGGAGGCGTTCCGGCAGCTCGGCGCGTTGCTGGACATCTCCACCGCCCCGGCCGCCGACACCGCAGCGTGAGACTCCAACCACCTGCGTGTACTACACGACGCGGGCCTGGTGTCCACCGAGCCACGCGGCCGGTTCACCTACTACCGGCTGCTGCCCGACACGATCGAGGCCTCCGCCCGCCTCACCGTGCGGGCCGCCGCGCCCGCACCAACACCGAATCTCTCCGGGAGTGCTGATGACCGCCGCCGACACCACGTCCCCACCCCAAGCGGTGGTCGCCCGGCTGTCCCGCTTGGACCGGCTGCTGCCCGCCTGGATCGGCCTGGCCATGGTCGTCGGCCTGCTGCTCGGCCGGCTCGTCCCCGGGCTGAACAGCGCCCTGGACTCGGTGAAGATCGGCGGCATCTCCCTGCCGATCGCCCTCGGACTCCTCATCATGATGTATCCGGTTCTGGCGAAAGTCCGCTACGACCGGCTCGACACCGTCACCAGCGACCGTCGGCTGCTGATCTCCTCGCTGATCCTCAACTGGATCCTAGGCCCCGCCGTCATGTTCGCCCTCGCCTGGATCTTCCTGGCCGACCAACCCGAATACCGCACCGGCCTGATCATCGTCGGCCTCGCCCGCTGCATCGCCATGGTCATCATCTGGAACGACCTCGCCTGCGGCGACCGCGAAGCCGCCGCCGTCCTGGTCGCCCTCAACTCCGTGTTCCAGGTCCTCGCCTTCGGCCTACTTGGCTGGTTCTACCTCACCGTGCTGCCGAACTGGCTGCACCTGCCCGGCGCGCACCTCGACATCTCCGGCTGGGACATCGCCCGCAACGTCCTGATCTTCCTCGGTGTCCCGCTGCTGGCCGGCTACCTCACCCGCCGGCTCGGCGAACGCACCAAAGACCGCGCCTGGTATGAATCCGCGTTCCTACCCAAGATCGGACCGGTCGCGCTCTACGGCCTGCTGTTCACCATCGTGATCCTCTTCGCCCTGCAAGGCGACGCCATCACCTCCCAACCCTGGGACGTGGCCCGCATCGCCCTGCCACTCCTGGCCTACTTCGCCATCATGTGGGCCGGCTCCTATGCCCTCGGCCGCAGCATCGGCCTGAACTACCAGCGCACCACCACCCTCGCCTTCACCTCCGCCGGCAACAACTTCGAACTCGCCATCGCCGTGGCCATCGGCACCTTCGGTGTCACCTCCGGCCAAGCCCTCGCCGGCGTAGTCGGCCCACTCATCGAAGTGCCCGTCCTCGTCGCCCTGGTCTACGTCAGCCTCGCCCTGCGCCAACGCCTGTTCCCCGCCAACGACGCGGCCACCACCAGCGCGGCACGCCCATGACGGTCCACCTGCTGGGCTTGACACCCGTCCAGATAATCGCCAAACCCGCCGCTACCATCGGCCGGGCCTTCACCGACATCTTCGCCGGCATCGCCCCGGCCTCAGTGCCCGGCTTCGTCGCCACCCAACTCGTTGGCGGCCTGGTCGCCGTCGCCGCCTGGTACCCCCACGCCGCAGACTCCGTCGGCGCCGTCGTCGTGCCGCACCTCACCCAGAAGAACCGATGACCGCCCCCACCAGCACCACCGGATTCACCATCGCCGCCATGGGCGATGAGCACGCCAACGCCGTACTGGAGATCTACCGGCTTGGCATCGCCACCGGCAACGCCACCTTCGAAACCGAACCACCTACCTTGGAGCAGTTCACCGCCAGCCGGCTACCCGGTCACCGCTGGGTGGCCGTCGACCCCACCGGTTGCGTCCTCGGCTGGGTTGCCTGCTCCGCCGTCTCCGACCGGTGCGTCTACGCCGGGGTTGTCGAGCACTCCGTCTACGTCCACCCCGACGCCCAGAGCCAAGGAATCGGCCGCCTCCTGCTCAACGCCCTGATCGCCTCCACCGAGCAGGCGGGCATCTGGAGCATCCAATCCGGCGTCTTTCCCGAGAACACCGCCAGCCTCGCCCTACATACCGCCTGCGGCTTCCGCACCGTCGGCACCCGCGAACGCATCGGCCGCCACCACGGCACCTGGCGCGACGTCACCCTCATCGAACGCCGCAGCCCGATCTTTATCTGACAGGAAGAACATCACCGATGAACGACAAGCCCAGCGTCCTGTTCGTCTGCGTCCACAACGCCGGCCGCTCCCAGATGGCCGCCGGCTGGCTCCGCCACCTCTCTGGCGACACCGTCGAGGTCCGCTCCGCTGGGTCCGAACCGGCCGACCAGATCAACGCCGTGGCCATCGAGGCAATGCGCGAGGTGGGTGTCGACATCACCGGTCAGATTCCAGCCCGGCTCACCTGGGATGCCGCCGAAGCCAACGATGTCATCGTCACCATGGGCTGCGGCGATGCCTGCCCCGTCTTCCCCGGCAAGCGCTACGAGGACTGGAAGCTCACCGACCCTGCCGGCCAGCCCCTCGACGTCGTCCGTCAGATCCGCGACGACATCAAGACCCGAGTTACCGACCTGCTCGCCAGCATCGAGCCTCAAGGCTGAGCAACCCGGCTCGCCAGCTCGGTCTACGCGGGAACTCCCGACCCGGGCAAGCAGCCGAAGCGGCGGGCGGTCCCCGCTGTTGTTCACCGACGAACAGGGCAAGCCGCTTCATGAACAACGGTGGTCGGAGCTGTGGCGTGGCTGGCGCAAGGCGGCGGGATGGCCCGACGAAGGCACCTTTCACTCCCTGCGGCACTACTTCGCCACTCGCCTGATCACCTCGGGTGCCGACCCCACCGACGTGCAGAACGCGCTCCGGCACTCCAGCTTGCGAATCACGCTGGAGACGTACGTGCACTGGTGGCCAAAGAAGAACCGTCGCCGGAACATCGTCAGCACGGCGCTTCGGGAGGCTGCGGGCACCCGCTCCGGGGCGGGCCTTCCGGGCTGAGTTGTGCCGGATCTGTGCCAAACGATCAATGGCCAGCGTTTCCGCTGGCCATTGACGTTCTGGGTGGAGCTGAGGGGATTCGAACCCCTGACCCCCTCGATGCGAACGAGGTGCGCTACCGGACTGCGCCACAGCCCCCTCCACCGGCGAACCGGCTTCGGTCCCACCCGGCTTTCACCGGGCGGGCCGGCAGCAAGACTAACAGCACACCTGTCCGCCGAGCGAATCCGCCCCACCAGCCATCCCGATCTTGGTAGAAAACGGCCCCCGGGAGGGCCGAAATCTTCCAAGATCGCTCCAGAACACCCGAGCGGGGGTCAGGCCGAGTGGGAGGTGCGGCCCGACTGGTACGGGCGGCCCCGCAGGCCGCCCGTACGCCGGTACGACACCGAGCCGCCGCTGGCCGCGGGCGGCAGGTCGGCCGGGCGGTCCAGGCCCATCGCCCTGCGGCGTACCGCCTCGCGCTGGGCCGCCAGTCGGCGCTGCGCCTCCCGGCGGGCCGCCGCGCGGCGGGCCTGCTCGCGGCGCACCTCGGCATGGCGGGCGGCCAGCCACGCCGCCTCCCGGGCCTGGGCCCGCCGCCGGCGGCGCTCGACCAGCGCCAGCTTGCGCAGGTGTACGACGTACGTCACCAGCAGCGTCGCGGTGACCGAGAAGCTGATCCAGAACCCGGGGCCGACCACGGCCACGCCGATCAGTTCGACGAAGTTGAGCAGCAGCAGGGCGGCCAGAACCCGGCGGCGGCGGTAGATCGCCGGGGTGTGCTGGCGACGCCGGGGCGCGGCCCGTCGACGGGACTTCGCCGCCGACGGGACGGCGCTCAACCGACGCCGCCTGCGGCCCACGGCGGGCGGTGCGGAGACCGGGGCGGACAGACCACCCGTGTTCGTGTCCTCACTTAGGGTGACAACGAGTGCCCGGGAGGGGTTGACCGGTCGGCGGCCGGGGACAGTGCGGCCCCGCCGGCGGCGCTGGAGCACCCGCGCCGTCGACTGCGCCCGCTCCGCCACCAGCCGCTCGGTGGCGTCGTACCGACGAACCAGGGCCGGCGCGAGGGCGAGCAAACCGGCGGCGGCGAGGACGGCGAGGAGCACCGAGGTCGGCACCCTCATCCCTCCCGTCACCGAGTTCGGGACAACCGCCGCACGGCCGCAGGATCTTCGACAAATCGCCTTCCTGGCGGTCGATCATGCGGGCGGGCAACGCTTGCCACAGCTTGCAGTTACTTGAGGTTACGGGCCGCCGACCGTCTTGATTGTGCGCCGCGCCGATCAGGCGCAGGTGGGCCGCTTCACCCGGCGGTCGCGCGCAGCCGGTGCCAGCGGGCCAACAGGCCGCCCTCGGCGGCCACTTCTTCGCTGGTCATGGCGTATCCAATGTGGTCACGCCAGGCGCCGTCGATGTGCATGTAACGCACGTGGTACGACTCCTCACGGAAGCCCAGCTTCTCCACCACCCGGCGGGACGGCTTGTTCTCCGGCCGGATGTTCACCTCGATCCGGTGCAGCCCACCCGGGCCGAAGGCGTGGTCCACCGCGAGCGCCAGCGCGGTGGGGATGACCCCCTGCCCGGCGACCCGCGAGTCCACCCAGTATCCGGCGTACGCGGAGCAGAACGCCCGCCGGACCATGCTGCCGATGTTGAGGTGCCCGACCAGCCGCTCCCGCTCCTGCTCGCGCAGGCAGACCGCGAACGGCATCCCCTCGCCGGTACGCGCCGAACGGCGCTGGTCCCGGTGCACCCAGCGGAACGCGGCCGGCGAGTTCATCTCGTCCCAGCTCCCGGGCAGCGCGGACTCCCAGGGGGTCAGCCAGGCCCGGTTGGCGCGGCGCACCTCCGACCAGGCCGCCGCGTCCGAGCGTCGGTACGGCCGCAGCAGCACCGGGCCGTCCACGAGCACCACCGGCCAGCCCGGCGACCGCCCGGCCCGCAACAGGCTCACCGAGCCCGCCCTTCGCTCGCGACTGCGGGGCTCGCAAGCTCACTCCTCGCGCTCACCGAGCCCGCCCTCCGCTCGTGACTGCGGGGCTCGCAAGCTCACTCCTCGCGCTCACCGGCGCCGGTCCAGCAGGAGGACGTCCACGGTGGAGCCGGCGGCGGCGGCGGTGACCCGCTCGCCGAGCACCATCAGCCCGTTCGCCTCGGCCAGCCCGGACAGGGTGAACGGGCCGCCCGACAACGGCTGGACGGTGTAGCCGCCACCGCGCCGCTCGGCGACGTGCGCGGGCCGGAACTCGCGCAGCCCGCCGGGCGAGGTGATGGTCTCCAGCAGATGCGCGCGGACGCTCGGCCGGAACACCGGCTCGGCCCCGGCCAGCAGGTTGATGGCGGGGCGGGCCAGCACCTCGAAGCCGATCAGCGCCGCGCCGGGCTCACCGGGAAGACAGACCACCGGCACCTCCTCGGCGCCGACCGTACCGAACCCGAGGGCGGTGCCGGGATACAGGGCCACCTCGGTGAAGGTGACCGGCCCGGCCCGGCCGCCCTCCCGGCGGGACAGGATCCGGCGCACCATGTCGCCCGGCCCGGTGCCGGTGCCGCCGGTGGTGATGATCAGGTCGGCGCGCAGGGTCTGATCCTCCAGCAGCCCGCGCAGCCCCTCCGGGTCGTCGTCGCAGATACCCACCCGGTACGCCAGCGCCCCGACCTCGGCCGCGGCGGCGGTCAGCGCGTGGGAGTTGGCGTCCACCACCTGGCCGGGCTGGCTGCCCCGGCCCACGTCGACCAGCTCGTCGCCGGTGGCCACGACCACCACCCGGGGGCAGGGCCGGACCACCACGTGCCCGATGCCGGTGGCGGCGAACACCGCGACCAGGGCCGGGGAGACGTACGTGCCGGCGCGGGCGAGCAGCGTCCCGGCGGGCAGTTCCTCACCGGCGCGGCGTACCCCGTACCCCCGCTTGGGGGTGCGGAAGATCTCCACGGCGGCCATGCCCTGGTCGGTCCACTCCACCGGCACCACCACGTCGGCGGTGATCGGCAGCGGCGCCCCGGCCGCGACGGAGAAGCAGGAGCCCGGGGTGAGCCGGACCGGACGCCAGCTCGCCGCGCCGAGGTCGCCGACCACGTTCAGCCGCACGGTGCGGGACCCGGACGGGCCAGGGTGGTACCCGGCCGCCCGGCCCGTGCCGGAGAGGTCCTCCCAGCGGGCCGCGTACCCGTCCACGGCCGCCTGGTCGAAGGCCGGGAAGGAGTGCGGCGCGACGACGTCCTCGGCGAGGACGTTGCCGTACGCCTGGGTGAGGTCGAGGTCGAGCGGAGGCAGCGCGCGTAACCTGCGCAGCACGCTGCCCAGGTAGTCGGCGAGCGGCGTCAACTCGTTCGCGGCCGCCTCGGCGTCGGCCGTCGCGGTCATGTATTAGGACCGCCCGACCCCTCGCGCATCCCGTTCAGGATCGCCGCGGTGACGGTCTCGTCGCCCTTGTTGACGAACTCGCCGAGCCACGCGCGGAACTCGGCCCCGAGGTCCTCCCGCTCGGCGGCGATCTGCACCACGGTCTGGAGGTACCCCAGCGGCATGCCGGTGTCGTAGCGGGTGCCCCGGTAGACGATCGCGTGCACCGGCACGCCCTCGGTGCGCAGCAGCTCCATCGCGTCGGTGAGCTGGATCTCCCCGCCGCTGCCCGGCTTCGTCCGCCGGATCGCGTCGAAGATCCGCCCCGGCAGCACGTACCGGCCGAGGACTGCGAGGTTGCTCGGGGCGTCCTCCGGCTTCGGCTTCTCGACCATGCCGGTGACCTTCACGACCTCGCCGATGTCGGTCAGCTCCGCCTCGGCCGGCTCGACGGAGGCGATGCCGTACCGCTTCGTCTCGGCCGGGTCGACCTCGAAGAAGGCCAGCACGACGCCACCGGTGCGGGCCTGAAGCTCCAGCATCGCCGGTAGCAGCGGCTCGGACGGCTTGACGAACTCGTCGCCGAGCAGCACCGCGAAGGGCTGGTCCCCGACGTGCGACTCGGCGTACCCGACGGCGTGGCCGAGGCCGAGCTGCTCGGGCTGGCGGCAGGTGTAGATCTCGGCCAGTTCGCTGGGCCCGCGCACGGCGGCCAGCCGCTCGGTGTCACCCTTGGCCTCCAGCCGGGCCTCCAGGTCCGGCCGACGGTCGAAGTGGTCCACCATCGATGTCTTGCCGCGCCCGGTGATCAGCAGCACGTCGCCGATGCCGGCCTGGGTGGCCTCCTCGACGATGTATTGGAGCACCGGCCGGTCGACCACCGGCAGCAGTTCCTTGGGCACCGCCTTGGTCGCCGGCAGGAACCGGGTGGCCAGGCCGGCAGCGGGGATGACGGCCTTGACGGCGCGGGAACGACCGGTTGCAACGGCCGGTGAGGGGTTCGCTGAGTGCTCCGACATGTCGCGAGACTATCGGCCACGGGCGTGCCGCGACGGGTGAGGACCGGAAGACGCGCCGCCCGGCCCGGACCGCGCCACCGGCACATCGGGGCGCGCGGCGTCCGGGTCGGCCGGGCCGACCGCCGCCGCGACGCGGGCCGGGGACTCCCGCCCGTCGATCGCCGCGCCCGCCCGGGGCAGCCCGTCGGAGGGGCTGACCGCGGCGGCCGGCACGGCGATCTCCTCCACCGGGGGCCAGGGCCGTGCCTCGGCCAGCCGCCAGACGTCCCGGCCGGCCGCCTTGGCCGCGTACAGGGCGGCATCGGCGGCGTCGAGAACCTGCTGGCCGGTGGTGGCGTGGTCCGGATACACGGCGATGCCGACGGAGACGGTCACCCCGATGGTCACCCCGCCGGGCCCGTCCAACGCGACGGGGGTGTCCCGCACGGCCGCGCCGAGCCGCTCGGCCACGATGGTCGCGCCCCGGGCGTCGGTCTCCGGCAGCAGCAGCACGAACTCCTCCCCGCCCTGGCGGAAGGCCAGGTCCACCTCGCGGATCTCGCCCCGGAGCCGGCGGGCGAATTCGGCGAGCACCGCGTCCCCGGCGGCGTGCCCCCAGGTGTCGTTGACCGTCTTGAAGCGGTCCAGGTCGAGCGCGAGGACGCTGAGCATCCGGCCGAACCGGCTGGCCCGCTCGACCTCCCGGCGGATCGACTCGCGCAGGTAACGGTAGTTCCACAGCCCGGTGAGCGGGTCGGTCAGCGACAGCCGCTGGGCCTCCTCGTGCACCCGGACGTTGTCCACCGCCACGGCCGCGTGCCCGGCGAAGGTGCGCAGGGTGACCAGGTCGTCGTCGTCGAACTCGTCCCCGCCGAGCCGGTCGTAGAGGACCAGCACGCCGAGCGCCGCCGCCGGCTCCGCGCCGGCCCGTTCGGCGAGACCGCCGGGGGTGGCGAAGGGCACCGCGACGTACGTCTCGCAGCGCGGCTCCCCGGTCGGTTCGGCCGCCGGATCGACGCGGCCCCGGCACGGCTCACCGGTGGCCGCCACCGCGCCGACCACCCCGCGCCCCACCGGTACCCGAAGCGCCGCCGGGTCGGCACCGGCGGGCCGCGCCGGGTCGGCGGCGTCCGGCAGCGCCCCGGCGGCGGGCCAGCGCCCGTCCAGCCCTTCGGAGCACCGCCCCACCAGTACCCCGCCGTCGACCAGCAGCACCGCCCCGGCCCGGGCCCCGGTCGCGGCGATCGCGCTGTGCAGGATCACCCGCAGGATGCGTTGCAGGTCGTGGGTGCTGGCCAGGGTGTCGCCGAGCACCGCGAGATGCCCGCGTAACTGGTCCCGGCTGCTGGTGAGCGCCTGCACGTAGGAATCGGTCTCCCGGGTCATCCGGTTGAACGCGGCGGCGAGCCGGCCGATCTCGTCGCGGCTGCGCACCGGCACCCGGGCGCCCAAATCGCCGCGGGCCACCCGGTCCACCCCGCCGGCCAGCTCGACCAGCGGCCGGGTGGTGACCCGGGCCAGCCGCCAGGCCACCGCCACCGCCAGCAGCCCGGCCAGCACCACCGCGCCGACCAGCGCCGCGTACAGGCCGGGGGGCTGCTCGCTGGGCACGGAGAGCACCAGCGGCAGCGGCTGCCCCGGCGACGGGCCCACCCGGCGGACGTACCGGCCGTCCACGGTCTCGGTGACCCGGTCCCCGGTGACCTTCCGCGCGGCGGTGAGGACCGCGTCGCGTACCCCTGGGTCCTCGGTGGTGTGCGCGACGCCGCCGGCTGCGTCGTCGAGGAGGGTGACCGCGACGCCGGTGACCGCCGCCAGCCGGGCCACGAAGCCCGGGTCGACCGGCTGGGCCGCGGCGACCGCGCCCAGGTCGACGCCGGCCCGGTCGCGCAGCCCGACCCGTGCGGTGAGCGCGCGGACCGGCCCACCGGCGGGGTCGTCGGCGGAGCAGTCCCGCCAGGGCCCGGCCAGGGCGTCGGGGGTGGTGTAGAGGACGCCGCCGGCCACGTCGGTGACCAGCACGGCGGCGGCCAGGCCCCGGCTCACCACCTGCCCGGCAGCGCCGGGCCGCCCGGCCTGGTCGGCGACGAGGGCGACCGCGTCGGCCGCCGCCCGCAACTGCTGGCAGAGGGCGTCGACCGAGGTACGCACGCTCGCCGCCGCCAGCCCGAGCCGTTCCGCCGAGCGGCTGCGGTCGACGGCCGCCATGGTCGAGCCGACGAGAAGCGCGCCGAGCAGGACCGGGCCGAGCACCACCGCGAGGAAGGCTGCCGTCAACCGCCCGCGTAGCGTCAACGCTTCCCCCCGGAAGTTCCGCGCCCGATGCTAGCGATGCTGACACAGTGCGACCGGGTGGGAAACGTTGCGTCAGGAGTGTTGCGTGCCTGATTTTTCTGATGACGCGGAAGTGACCCATGCGGCGAAGCGGAGTGCCCGGGTTGAACTGCTCGCCCGTCGCCGCGCGCTGCCCGCGTCAGCCCGGGCCGAGGCGGCGGCGCGCGTCCGGGCCGCGCTGGTCGAGGTGGTCCGCCGGCTGCGTCCGACCCGGATGACCGCGTACGTCCCGGTCGGCTCCGAGCCGGGCGGGCCGGAACTGCCGGAGGCGTTGCGGGCGGCGCTGGTGCCCGGGGCCGAACTGCTGCTGCCGGTGCTGTGCGACGACCTCGACCTGGACTGGGCGGCGTACACCGGCCCCGGCTGCCTGGTAGCGGCCGGGCGGGGGCTGCGGGAGCCGACCGGCCCCCGGCTCGGCCGGTCGGCGGTCGCCGCCGCCCAGCTCGTGGTGGTGCCGGCCTTGGCGGTGGACCGGCACGGGCGACGGCTGGGCCGCGGGGGCGGATCGTACGACCGGGCGCTGGCCCGGGTCGGCGACAGGACCCTGACGGTGGCCCTGCTGCACGACGGTGAGCTACGCGAACACCTCCCGGTCGAGCCGCACGACCGGCCGGTCCGCGCGGTGGTCGGCCCCGGGACGGGGCTGCGTACGCTGACAGGCGGCCCCGGGTCGGTCCCGGCACTTCCGCTGGACGAACCCGGGTCCGATGACGCACCATTGGCACTCGAATGAGCCGAGTGCCAACCGGCCGTGCCAGATCATCCGGAGGAGAACGTGCCCACGTACCAGTACGCCTGCACCGCGTGCGGTCACCAGCTCGAGGCGGTGCAGTCCTTCTCTGACGAGCCGCTGACCGAGTGCCCGGCGTGTGCGGGGCGGCTGCGCAAGGTCTTCAACTCGGTCGGCATCGTCTTCAAGGGCTCGGGCTTCTACCGCACCGACTCCCGCTCCGGGGCCGACCCGGCCAAGAGCGGCTCCGAAAAGCCGGCCAAGTCCGACTCGTCGTCCGGCGACTCCGGGTCGTCGTCGAGCACGTCCGGCGGCTCGACCAGCGGGTCCTCGGGCTCGTCGGCCTCGTCCGGGTCGTCGTCCTCAGGCGGCGCGGCCGGGTCGTCGTCCTCGGGCGGCACGCCGAAGGCCCCGGCGGCCAGCGGTTCCAGCTCCTCCTGACCCGGTTTCCTAGCAGATCGCCGCGCCGCGTGGGGGTTTTCCACAGGCGTCCCGGTTGTCCACAGGCCCCGCCCCGATCCGGGCGGGGCCGGCTCTTCCCGGCCTAGCCTGCTGCTCCCGGTGCCGTCACGGTGCCGGGCGAGGCGGGGTGCCCCGGTGCCACCACGGCGCCCGGGTCAGGCAGGAGGGCCGGATGGCGATCACCGGGGCGGGCACGGGATCACTGCGGCCGGTGCGCCGGCCCCGGCTTCCAGGACGGTCCGCGCTGCTGCGTGCCGCCCTCGTCGCCGCCCTCCTCGGGCTCGCCGCGGCGGTCCTGCAGACCCCGGCCGGCTGCCCGTCACCGCCGGGCGGCTCCGGCTCCCCCGGCCCGGGCCCGGTGCCGTCCACCGGCGGCCCGCCGTCCGCGCTGCCGCTGCCCGACGGGGCGGTCGGCGTCCCGGTCCGACTGGCCGAACCCGCCGCGCTCGCCGTGGTCCGCCCCGGTGCCCGGGTCGACCTGCTCGCCGTGCCGGCCGACGGCCGGGCCGCCGAGGCCGACCTGCTGGCGTCCCGCGCGCTGGTGCTCGACGTGGTCGGGGCCGGCGCGGCGGACGGCTCCTCGGCGCTCTACCTGGCGCTACGCCCGGAGCAGGCGCAGCGCACCGTCGGGCTGCCGGAGGGCAGCCGGTTCGCCATCGTGGTCCGCGGCTGACGCCGAGCGGGACGGGAGACGGCGGGGCTCAGGCCCAGTGCGGCGGGCGCTCGGCGAGCAGCCAGTCGTCGTTGCCGCCGGACCGCTCGCCCCAACCCCGGTCGGTGTCGTCGGCCGTCTGCTCGGGCAGCACCACGAATTCGTCGCTCAGCTCGACGGCGCGGTCGTCGTCGCCGCGCGCCTGCGTCCCCGGGTCGATGCTCACGAGCGGCAAGAGTACCGGTTCCGGCCCGCGTCCGGTCGGCCACGCGGCCCCGGGGTTGGTAGCGTCGGACGGCGTGACGACGCCCAGCGGTGACCGCCCCGAGGACGACTACTGGCGCCGCCCGCCGAACATCCCCGGCAGCGGCGGCGCGGCCCCCGGCCAGGAACGGCCGGCCGGCGCCGACAGTCCCGGCCCGGCGCCCGGGTACGGCGGGCCGCCGCCCACCACGCCCCCGCCGCCCGGCTGGCGGCCCCCGGTACACCTGCGGGCGGCGCCGCCCCGGCACCTGCCTCCGCAGGACACGGCCGGGTTGGACGTGGAGGAGCAGCGCGCCCAGTGGGTCACCTGGAGCGTCGGCGGGACCGCAGCGGTGGTGCTGGTCGCCCTGGTCTGCCTGCTCTGCTCCCGGGCGATCTTCTGACCGGGCCAGCTCGCCGCACGGACGGTCAGAGGGTGCCGCCCCAGACAGCCTGGGCGCCGGTGTCGCCGGTCAGGTAGACGTAGACCAGCGAGGCCACCCCGAGCACGACCACCACCACGGTCAGCAGCAGGGGCGCCCAGGAGGGCAGCCGGGAGACCCGGTCGTCGTTGCGGGTCACCAGCAGCAGGAGAAGGGCCGCCACGGCGAGGCCGACGGTGAACCAGAGCAGCGTCCCGCCGTACTCCGCGTGCTCGTGGACCTGGTCGAGAATCTGCGGCGGGTAGCCCTTCTCGCGCAGCACATCCTCCAGCGCCTCGCCCGACTCCGTCGCCACCCAGGTGACGATCGGGGTGACCACCGCGAGGGTGGCCACCGCCCAGCCGAGCCGGGGGCGCCACCTCGGCAGCAACCCGTAAGCGGCGGCCAGCACGGCCAGCAGCGGAACGAACACCACGGCGGCGTGAATCACCAGAACGTGGCCTGGCAGCCCGTTGATCTCCCTGAACACCCGACACCTCCGGCAGTGGACGCGGTCCGCGGCAGCCAGCGTACGACGACCCGACGCCACGGCAGTGCTGACGAACGGGTACACGCGCGCGTCGATTGCCCGGTTCAGCCCGTGGCCCGGGCGATGGCTGGCTGTGGCCCTGACCACCCGGTCGAGGAGCTCGCTTGTCGCCTGGTGGGGGCCGTGTTGTCATTGACCTCATGTCCGGTGGTGAGAAGCTGCTCCGGTCGAGGGGCCTACGGGTCACCCGGCCGCGCCTCGCCGTGCTGGACGTCCTCGCCGCCGGCGGCCACCTGGAGGTCGACGAGATCACCCGCCGGGTGCGGGAACGCCTCGACTCCGTCTCCACCCAGGCCGTCTACGACGTCCTCGGCGCGCTGTCCCGGGCCGGGCTGTCCCGCCGGATCGAGCCGGCCGGCAGCCCCGCCCGCTACGAGGCGCGCGCCGGAGACAACCACCACCACGTGGTCTGCCGGGGTTGCGGCGAGATCGCCGACATCGACTGCGCGGTCGGCGCGGCCCCGTGCCTCGACCCGAACATCGCGTACGGCTTCGAGGTGGACGAGGCGGAGGTCACCTTCTGGGGGCTCTGCCCGGCCTGCCAGTCCCGCCGCTCCGCCGACGACTGACACCACCAGCCCCGCCGGCCGGGCTCGGGGCGTGGCACCCTTGGTCGGGTGGACTCAGATGACCTCGGCCTGTTCGGTCCGGGATCGGTCACGTGGAAAGTGCACGAGGAGCCGATCCTGATCGTCGCCGGCCTGCGTTCGCTCTACCTCCAGGCGCTGCATCCCCGGGCCGTCGCCGGGGTGGCGCAGAACAGCGACTACCGCGCCGACTCGTGGGGGCGGCTGGTCCGCACCGCCACGTACGTGGCGACCACCATCTACGGCACCACGGCCGAGGCCGAGGCCGCCGGGGCGCGGGTACGCCGGCTGCACGCCCGGCTGCGCGCCACCGACCCGGCCACCGGGGAGGAGTTCCGCGTCGACGACCCGGAGTTGCTGCGCTGGGTGCACGTGGCCGAGGTGGAGTCGTTCCTCAGCACCGCCCGCCGCGCCGGGCTGCGGCTGACCGACGCCGAGGTGGACGGCTACTACGGCGAGCAGCGCCGGGTGGCGGCCCTGGTCGGGCTGGACCCGGCGGGCGTGCCCGGCACCGCCGCGGAGGTGGCGGAGTACTACCGGCGGGTCCGGCCGGACCTGCGGATCACCCGGGAGGCGGCGGAGACGGCCGTCTTCCTCACCGCTCCGCCGATCCCGTGGAAGCTCAACCTCCCGGCCCGCGTCGGGCTGAGCCTCGGGCCGGCCCGGTTCGCGTACCTCGGCGTCGCCGGCACCGCGTTCGCGCTGCTGCCGCCCTGGGCCCGCCGGATGTACGGCGGGCTGGGGCTGCCGACCACCGAACTGTCGGCCGACCTCAGCGTGCGCGCCCTGCGGCTCGCCCTGGCGGCCCTGCCGCGCCGCTGGCGGGAGGGTCCGTTGCAGCAGGCCGCAAAGGCGCGGGCAGCCGGCGTCGCCGCCTGATGCCCACCGGTCCTGGCCCGCCTCGACCGCAGCGGCTCGGTGTCGGTCAGGCCGTGCGCTCCATCGCCGCCCAGGGCTCCTTGCCCGGCGTCTGCGAGCCGGTGGGGCAGGTCCGGCGGTAGTCGCACCAGCCGCAGCGCGGCCCGGGCGTGGTGGGGAACGCCTCGTCGGGGTCGGCCCCGTCGGCGACCGCCCGCTCGGCGGCCATGATGTCCCGCGCGGTCTCCTCGGCGCGGGTGAGCTGCCGGGTCAGCGACTCGGCGGTGTGCTCGTGCGCCGCGATGGTCCCCGTGGGCAGGTGGTGCAGCTCCACCCGGTGGCACGGCCGGCGGAACACCCGCTCGGCGGCGTACGCGTAGAGGGCCAGCGCCTGGGAGCCGCGCGCGTCGTCGGCGTCCGTCCCGGCGCGGCCGGTCTTGTAGTCCACGATCACCAGCTCCGGGCCGTCGGGGCCGGGTCGGGAGTCGATCCGGTCGGTGCGGCCGTTGAATGCCAGCACCGCCGTCTTGACCGCCACCACCCGCTCGACGCCGACGGGTTCGGCCTCCGGGTCCAGGGTGTCGACGTAGGACTCCAGCCAGCCCAGCGCCCGCCGGTAGGCCTCCCGCTCCTGCTCGTCGTCGCGGTAACCGTCGCGGACCCAGGTGCCCTTCAGCAGCGCGACCAGCGCCTCCGGTCGCCGACGGTCGGCGGGCAGCGCGTACCAGTTCTTCAGGGCGGTGTGCACGCTCGCGCCGAGCGAGTTGTGCGCCCAGGGCGGGCCCTTCGGCGGCGCCGGCCGGTCGACGTACGAGTAGCGGTAGCGGCGGGGGCAGTCCGCGTACGCGCCGAGCTTGCTGGGCGTGCAGACGAACAGCCGCTCCGGCATGCCGTCGAAGCCGAGCTGCTCGGGCTGGCCGGCGCGGGCCCGGGGGGCCCGAGCGGAGGTGGATCGTCCGGGTGAGGAGGCTCGTCGCACCCCACCGATCCTGCCACCCCGGTACGACGGTCCGCCCGACCCGGTCGGCGGGTCGGGGCAGACGGCGGGCGGCCGGGGGCGGGCCGGGTCAGGCCATGTTCACGTACTGGGTGACGAAGGCGGCGATGGCATCCGCGATGAGCTGCACCGCGATGGCGGCCAGCAGCAGGCCGGCGATCCGGGTGAGCACCTCGATCCCGCCGGGCCGCAGAATCTTGACGATCCCGCCGGAGAAGCGCAGCACGAGCCAGACCGTGAGCATCACCGCGACGATGGCCGCCGCGATGGCGCCGTAGTCGGTGGCCCGGTCGGCCTGCTGGACGAAGAGCATGGTCGCCACGATCGCGCCCGGCCCGGCCAGCAGCGGGGTGCCCAGCGGCACCAGGGCGATGTTCGAGGTGGACTGCTGGGTGGGGTCGTCGGCCTTGCCCGTGAGCAGCTCCAGGGCGACCAGGACCAGCAGCAGCCCGCCGGCCGCCTGGAGCGCCGGCAGGTCCACGTGCAGGTAGGCGAGCAGGGTCTGCCCGGCCACGGCGAAGACCACGATCACCCCGAGCGCCAGCGCCACGGCCTGCCACGCCGCCCGGTTCCGGTCCCGGGCGGGCAGCGGCCCGGTGAGCGCGAGGAAGATCGGCATCATGCCCGGCGGGTCGACGATGACCAGCAGGGTGACGAAGACCTCGCCGAAGAGCTTGGGATCCACCCGGATACGGTAGCGGCGCGGGTGGAAGCGGATCAGGTCGAAGCGACAGGCGTCACCCCGCCGGCCTCGGCCAGGATCCGCTCGTACACCTCGACGGCCGTGGTGAACGCGCCGAGCTGGACGGTCTTGTGGGTGCCGTGGAAGTCGGACGAGCCGGTGACGAACAGGCCCAGCTCGGCGGCGAGCGCCCGCACGTGCGCCCGCTCGGCGGGCGAGTGGTCCTCGTGGTCGGCCTCCAGTCCGGCGAGACCGGCCGCCGCCAGCTCGACGATCAGCCCGTCAGGCACGATCGGCCCCCGCCGGCTGGCCCTCGGGTGGGCGAGGACCGGCACGCCGCCGGCCGCCCGGACCAGCCGGACCGCCCGGAACACGTCGAGGTCCTCCTTGGGCAGCCGGTAGCGCTCCCCCAGCCAGGCCGACCCGAACGCCTCGACGGTGGTGGTCACCAGCCCGGCCCGGATCAACGCCTGGGCGATGTGCGGCCGGCCCACCGTCCCGCCGGCCGCCCCGGCCAGGATCTCCGGCCAGCTCACCTCGACGCCGTCGGCGCGCAGCAGTTCGACGATCCGCTCCCCACGCACCTCACGGCCGGCCCGCATCAGGGCCAGCTCCGCGACCAGCTCCGGGTGGTCCGGGTCGAAGAGGTACGCGAGCAGGTGCAGCGCCACCGCCGGCTCGGCCCCGTACCAGCGGCAGGAGATCTCCGCGCCGCGGATCAGGGTCAGCCCGGGAGGCAGCGCCGCCACGGCGGGCGCCCAGCCGGCGGTGGTGTCGTGGTCGGTGATCGCCAGCACGTCCAGTCCGGCGTCGGCTGCGGCCCGGACCAGCTCGGCCGGGGTGAGGGTGCCGTCGCTGGCCGTCGAGTGGGTGTGCAGGTCGATGCGGGCTGCCGGCCCGGGGTGCGGGGTCATCGCCCGACGCTACCCGCCGCCGGCACGGCCCCGGCCAGGGCGGGAGGTCAGGGGATCACGTCGGTGACCACCACCGGCCGGCCGCCTGCATCGACGCCGGCCACGGGAGCGGCGTCGGCCTGCTCCCCGGCGAGCACCCGGTCGGTGCGCACCTGCACGAGCCAGCCGCGCCCGTCGACGTACCCGGCGGTCCGGGTCGGGGTCCAGGTTGCCGCGCCGGCCAGCGCCGGACCGGCTCGGCGGGCCACCGGCGTCCCGTCGAGGGTGGCCAGGTCGACCAGGAGCGCCCCGGTGGCCTTCGACGCTCCGGTGCGGCCGTTGGCGAGCAGCCAGCGCCCGTCGGCGGAGACCGCGCCGAACCCGTCGGCGTCGAGGACCGGCCCGCAGGCGGTACGGGTCACGGCGAGGTTCCGGGCGGGGTCGAGCAGCGCCAGGCAGGGCCGACCGGGCGTACCGGTGGTGACCAGGCCGATCGCCCGGCCGTCCGGCAGCGTCCCGTGGACGGCGAGGACGTCGTCCCCGGTCCCGGCGGAGAGCCCGCCCGCGGCCGGTCGCCACACCGCGTACCCGGGACGGGTGGGGTCGAGGCGCACGAGGACGGCGTCGCCGACGAAGCCGACCGGGACGGACGGCCCGGGGGCCGGCGTGCTGGTGACCGCGACCAGTCGCTCGCCGACGATTCCGGCGAGGGTGATCCGGTCCCCGTCCCGCCAGGCCACCTGCCGGCCGGTGGTGGCGACGGCGATGGCTTCCGCGCCCGCGAGGAGCGCCTGGCTGCTGCCGTCCGGCCGCACGGAGACCAGGGTCCGGCCCGCCGCGGTCGAACCGCTCACCACCAGCCAGCCGCCCTGGTCGGGGATGCGTTGGGCCCGGTCGACCGCGCCCAGCCCGAGCGGGATGCTCTCGGCCCGGGCGGTGCGCAGGGTCGTGCCGACGATCAGGTCGACGGCGGAGCCGCCCGGGCCGGGGATCGGTCGGGCGGCCCCGGCCGACGGGCTCGCCACCAGGTGCGGGGTCGGGCTGGCGGTGGCTTCACGCGGGTCGCCGAGCACCACGGTCGGGGTGGTCGGGCGGCCCGGCTGCGCACCGAACTGCACCAGGCCGGCACTGACCAGCACGGTTGCCGCCCCGGCGAGGGCGATGCCGGTCAGGGTGCGGCGGCGACGGATGCGGTTGGCGCGCCGGATGGCCAGCCCGGCCGGGTCCACTGCGAGGGGTCGGAGCGTGGCGGCCTGCCGGGACAGGGTCTCCCGGACCTCGCGCTCCAGCTCGTCTCTCGGCACATCCATTGGACGCCCGGGGCCCCTCGTCCGGTTGTCAGCGGGGATCGGCACGCCGCTCACCGCCTCTCCGCGCCGACGGCCCGGGTCGACGCCCCGACGGCGTCGACCGCGACGGCGTCGGCGACCGGCGGGGTGGGGGCGGCCACCGACGCCGAGCCCTTCGGGTGCTCGCTGCGGCGTGGGGCGCCGGTGGCACGTTGGGCATCGGCCGGCACGCGGGACGAGGCGGGTGCCGGCACGCGGGACGGCTCCCCCGCCGGCGCGGGCCGGAGCGGCGGCGTTCGGGACGCGCCGGGGCGCGGGCCGGCCCGGCCCGGGACGGGGGCGTCGGACGCCGCGGCCCGGGACGGGCGACGCGGCGCATCCCGGCCGGCGGACCGCGTCGACCCGGACAGGTCGGGCAGGTCGAGGGCCGCCTGCTCGCCCAGTCGGCGGCGCAGGGTGGCCAGCGCCCGGGACGTCTGGCTCTTCACCGTTCCCGGGGAGATCTCCAGCAACGCGGCGGTCTGCGCCTCCGACATGTCCTCGTAGAAGCGCAGCACCAGCACCGCCCGTTGCCGGCTGGGCAGCGCCCTGAGGTGCCGCCAGAGCACATCCCGGTCGAGCTGCTGCTCGATCTCGTCGGTTCCGGCCCGCTCGGGCAGCACCTCCGTCGGCCGTTCCCCGTGCCAGCGTCGCCGCCACCAGCTCGTCGAGGTGTTGACCATGACCCGGCGGGCGTACGGCTCGATCGCGTCGATCCCGCCGAGCCGCCGGCAGGCCAGGTACGTCTTGGTCAGGGCCGTCTGGAGCAGGTCCTCGGCCGTGGCCCAGTCCCCGGCGAGCAGGTACGCGGTGCGCAGCAGGGCACCGGAACGGGCCTCGACGAACTCACGGAAATCCTCCTCCAGCGGGTCCCTACCGGCCACGCCCACCTCCCGCGCCCCCGTGCCCTGCTGGCAGGCTGCCACGCCGGGGCGCGTCGGTCGACGGCGATTGGTGCCTTGTTCTCCGATGTTCGGCCGGAATTCTCAGGCGCCGTCGTCGGCCTTGGCCTCGTCCGCCTCCTTGCCCAACCGCGCCTCGACTGCCTGCGGCTCGTACATCTCCTCGACGACGCGCAGGTAGAGCTCGTTGGGGTTGGGCAGGTTCTTGATCTCGCGGAGCGCCTGGTCCTGGCCGGCGGACTCCAGCACGAAGGTGCCGTAGTTGAGCGCGCGGCCGGTCGGGCTCTGCTCGTATTTCATGTCGGTGACCCGGGCCAGGGGCATCATCGCGACCTTGCGGGTGATGATGCCGTTGACGACCATCACCCGCTTGTTGGTCAGGATGAAGCGGTCGTACCACCAGTCGGCGACCCGCCAGGCGACCCAGCCCATCACGGCGAACCAGAGCAGCACCGCGACGGTGGTCAGCGCGCCCACGTCCCGCCCGGCGAGGAAGCCGGAGAGGTAGCCGAGGACGAAGGTCGCGGCGATGCCCACCAGGATCGGCGTGGTGAGGTGAATCCAGTGCCGCTTCCACTCGCCCCGGTACCGCTCGGTGGGGAAGAGGTAGCGGGCGACGAGCGAGCTGGGCTCGTCCTCCAGCGGGAGGACCCGCCGGGGGCCCAGCGGCATGCCGGAGGCGTCGACCCGCAGGCCGGCCAGCTCCTCCTCGGAGATCTGCGGCGCCTGGTAGCCGGCCTCGGGGTCGCGGACCCAGGCACGCCCGGGGCGCTCCTCGCCCGCGTACGGACCGTCGCCGTAGCCGACGTCGTCCGAGAACGGGGGGCCGTCCGAGGGACCAGAACGGGAACCCGGCACATCGTCGGGTCGGACCCGGGGAATCGGCTCCGTGTCTCGCTCCCGGCGCCCCCGGTCGGGGTCGTCGGGATCGAAGGGGGGGCCGGAGGGGCTTCCCATCGGCGGCTAGGCGATGAGGCTGGTGAAGAAGTCGCCGAAGCCTTGGGCGATGTCCATGATGCCGCCACCGATCGACTTGAAGACGTCTGCGGCCGAGTTCGGCCGGTAGGCGACAAAGAAGATCAAGAATGCGATACCGGCCCAGGTGAGGACCTTCTTGACCATGGCGGGCCATCCTCTCGCGCTGGCGCCGGGTCCATTTACCGCAGCGGCACCCAGAGTATCAGTAAGGTGTCGTACAGTGAATCTTTGCGTCCGTTCCCCGACAGAACGGGAGACTTGTCAGGCCTTCCCGTGCAGGTACGGGGACGGTGCGCCGTACACGAGCTCGGACGGCGTCCACTCCGTGAGGTCGCGCAACTCCACGTCCTCGGCGAGCAGATGCCCCGCACTCGCCGGCCAGGCTATCGCATGGAGCCACATTCCCCGAGCCTCGCCGGCGTACGCGCTTCGATCTGTCGGAGAATTCACGAGCCACAGTGGAGTCGGATGGCCGGCCACCCGGATCCTGGCCTGTCCGATGTGCTCCGGATGCCCGGGGCCGGGTTCGTTCAACGCTTCGGCGAGTTGCGGGCCCGGATCGGGGCCCGCCAGCCCGGCGAGCCGGGTGCCCAGGCCCACTCCCGGCTCCTCGGCCACGAAGACCAGATCGGCGGGGCCGCCACCGAGCGGCTCGGGCCCGGCGCAGGCGATCGCGGTGGCCCGCACCCCGGTCCGCTCGTCGCCGGCGTATGCCACGCCCGTCAGGGTCCAGCCGGGCGGCAGTGGCCAGGGGCACCACACCGGCGTGGCCGGCTCCGCCCCGGGCGCGGCGGCGGCGACCCGGTCCACCACGCTGGCCATGATCTCCGCGCCGATGTGCTCGGGCACGTGCAACGGCGGCACCGGGCCGCAGCGCAGGCACCGCCATTCGGTGTGCATGAGGTCCGGCTCCCGCACGGATCCACCACACCTCGGACAACTCACCGTGACACCCACGTTTCCACCGTCACCCCGGACGGCCGGGCCGTCAAGTCGAGCGGCCGTTTCCCCGGCGCGTCGGGCCGGGATTCCACCGACCGTGCCCGGCCGCGGCGCAGGGTCACCGGGCCGGCGTCCCGCCCGGATCCGGGCGGCGGACCGGTGTGGACACCAGCTCAGTCGGGCGGCGGGCCGGCGTAGGCCCGGATCCACGCGTGCATCGCGATGCCGCTGGCCACCCCGGCGTTGATCGATCGGGTCGAGCCGTACTGGGCAATCGAGAAGAGCTGGTCACAGGCCGTGCGGGCGGTCTCGGACAGCCCCGGGCCCTCCTGGCCGAAGAGCAGCACGCAGCGGCGCGGCAGGGTGGTCGTCTCCAGCGGTCGGGAGCCGGGCAGGTTGTCGATGCCGACCACCGGCAGGTCCCGCCCCACCGCCCAGGCGACGAACTCGTCGATCGTCTCGTGGTGTCGGACGTGCTGGTACCGGTCGGTCACCATGGCACCGCGCCGGTTCCACCGCCGCCGCCCGACGATGTGCACCTCGGCGGCGAGGAAGGCGTTGGCGTTGCGGACCACCGTGCCGATGTTGAAGTCGTGCTGCCAGTTCTCGACGGCCACGTGGAAGCCGTGCCGGCGCCGGTCGAGGTCGGCGACCACGGCCTCCCGCCGCCAGTACCGGTACCGGTCCACCACGTTGCGCCGGTCGCCCTCGGCGAGCAGGTCCGGGTCGTACCGGGGGTCGTCCGGCCGGTCGCCGGGCCACGGCCCCACGCCGACTTCGAGCTGGTCACCCGTCACGGTCTGAAGAGGGTACGGTCCGCCCGTCGGCCGCCGGCCGTGGGGTGCCCGCGGGGCCGGTCGCGGGCCGGCGGGGACGGCGGCCTGATCAGCCCAGGTCGAGCGCACCGCAGAGCCGGTCCAGGAAGCGTCGGTCGGCCGGAGCGGTGGGCACGTCCGCCGGGGCCGGGACCCCGCCGACGGTGACCCGGCAGACCCGGGCCGCCACCGACTGCACCCACTGCCGGTACGCGGCCGAGTCGGCGGGGTCGGCCCGGCGGCGCAGCACCCGCACCGCGGCCCGGCAGGCGGCCAGCAGGTCGACGAGATCGGTGAGCCGACCGGCCGGGGCGGGCGCCCCGTCGTGCCGGGCGTAGATGACGGCCACCACGGCACGGACCAGGTCGCTGTCGGAGGCCCGGCCCGCCGCCACGGCGTCCAGGCCGGCGAGCCCGGCGACGACGCCCCGCGTCGGGCGTCCGTGGGCGGGCGTGGCGGCGGCCACGAGCACGCGGCCGGGCAGCCCGGTCAGCAGGTCCCACTCGGCGGCGGAGTAGACGGCGGTGGTCAGCGGTGCGGCGCGGCGGCCGGCAGAGGGCGGCTCTCCGGCGACGGAGTGGCTCATGGGGACCTCCGGCGCCAGCATAAGCCTCCGACCAGGGAAAGGGCCCCAACCCGCAGAAGACGGCGGGAGGGGCCCGATGTCGGACGGGAGGGTCAGCGCGGCTCGGGGAAGCTCGGCCGCTCCGGGTCGACGCCCTCTCCGACGGCGTTGGCCGCGTACTCCCGTTTGGGGACCATCACCCGGCGGCGGAAGACGCAGACCATGGTGCCGTCCTGCTTGTAACCGCGGGTCTCCACGGAGACGACCCCCCGGTCGGGCTTCGAGCCGGACTCGCGCTTGTCCAGCACGGTGGTCTCGCCGTAGATGGTGTCGCCATGGAAGGTCGGGGCCACGTGCCGCAGCGACTCGACCTCGAGGTTCGCGATGGCCTTGCCGCTGACGTCGGGGACGGACATGCCGAGCAGCAGGGAGTAGATGTAGTTGCCGACCACCACGTTGCGCTGGAACTGGCTCGCCGACTCGGCGTAGTGGGCGTCCAGGTGCAGCGGGTGGTGGTTCATGGTGAGCAGGCAGAAGAGGTGGTCGTCGTACTCGGTGACGGTCTTGCCCGGCCAGTGCCGGTAGACCGCGCCGACCTCGAACTCCTCGTAGTAGCGGCCGAACTGCATCGATGTCCCCTTAACGGCGGCGACAGAGTTCGGGCCAGCATGCCTTATCGAGTGTTAAGGCGGAGGCCGAGGCCGGCCGACCGAGGAAATGTCACACCGGCGGCGGCACTTGGGAGGAGACGCAATGAGCGGCGGGGCCCTCCCCGGCACCCGCCGCCCACGCTCTGATGCGACAGATTCTGCCGTACGACAGTGCCAAACGAACAGAGACCGACGTCACATTTATCTTTTCGTAACAATACTCTGCGTGACCATCATCCAGTTCCGGAGCGATCTCCGCAGGTCGGATCGGCGCTAGTCAGACATCAGATCACCGGCACAGTGCCGCCGCCTGGGCGAACGATCCTGGAAGCGCTCCCATCACGGCTCGTCACGCAAATGCGTCGTGCATGTGCACGCCCCAAGCCGGAGACGACAGATGCAGGTCGATGCCCCTGGGCTCCCGCCCGCCGGCCGGCGGGGTTTCGGCACCGCCCGGCCGGGAATTCGTGGGCACCCGTCCTGGTTTCAGGAGGCGTAGTTGATTCCTCGGTGATCGGAGAGTGCAAATGGCAACCGTTGAGCTGACCACGGGGAACTTCGACGAGGTGGCGGGCAGCGACGGCATCGTCCTCGTCGACTTCTGGGCCGAGTGGTGCGGCCCGTGCAAGCGGTTCGCCCCGGTCTACGAGCGCTCCTCGGAGAAGCACCCGGCCATCGTCTTCGGCAAGGTCGACACGGAGGCGCAGCAGGAACTGGGCGCCAAGTTCGACATCCGCTCCATCCCGACGATCATGGCGATCCGGGACGGCGTGATCGTCTTCTCCCAGCCCGGCGCCCTGCCCGAGTCCGCCCTGGAGAACCTCATCGAGCAGGTTCAGGGCCTCGACATGGACGACGTCCGCAAGAAGCTGGCCGAGCACAACCACTGAACCGGCCACCGTGACGGCCGGGCCCCAGCTCCGGGGCCCGGCCGTCGTCGCGTCCCGGGTAGGCGGGTAGGGCCGTCGCAGGGGCCGGTCGTCGCAGCGGGCCGGTCGTCGCAGCGGGCGGAAAGTACCGGTACGGCCGGTGCCGACCGGCCGACGGACGGACCCCTGCCAGCCGATCCATCCCGTATGGTCCTGAACCGATGGAGACGTTGACCCGGCGTGGCCGGGCGGTACGGCTGGGCGCGACCGCGCTCGGCCTCGCCATGCTGCTCGCCGGCACGGCCTGGGGCAGCGACGACCACTTCCCGTTCGGCCCGTTCCGGATGTACTCCACCTCGGAGCCGCCCGACGCCCCCGCCCCGGACACCCGCGTCGAGGGCGTGGACCGCACCGGCGCGGTGGTCGACCTGGACCAGGACGCCACCGGCATCCGCCGCGCCGAGATCGAGGGCCAGCAGAGCCGGTACGTCGCCGAGCCGGACCGGCTGCGCCAGGTCGCCGACGCGTACGCCGAGCGCCACCCCGACGCCGCCGGGCTCGTCGAGGTGCGCATCGTGATCCGTTGGTACGGCATCGAGGGCGGCCGGCCGACCGGCCGCTGGGCCGACGAGACGGTGGTCAGCTGGCAGGCGGACCGGTGATCGGCTGGCTGACCGAGGCGGTCCCGCGCGGCCGGGTGGCCGCCTTCCGTACCCTGATCTATCTCTTCGTGGCTGCCGACCTGGTGTTCTTCACCCCCTGGGTGCGCACCCGGGCCAGCGTGCCCGGCGAGCTTTACCAGCCACTGCTCGTCGGGCGGGCGCTCCCGCTGCCCACCCCCACCCCGGCGCTGGTCGCCACGATCTTCTGGGTCCTGCTGCTCCTCGCCGCGCTCGCCGCGACCGGGCGCGCCCACCGGCTGCTCGGCTGGTCGGTCTTCGCGCTCTACCTGCAGTGGATGATCATCGCGATGAGCTACGGCAAGGTCGACCACGACCGGTTCGGCCTGCTCGTCGCGCTCGCCGTGCTCCCCGCCGCCGGGCGGGCCCGGCACGGCGACCCGACGCGCACCGAGGCCGGCGGCTGGGCGCTGCGAGTCACCCAGATCGCGGTGATCTGCACGTATTTTCTGGCCGCGTTCGCCAAGTTCCGGTTCGGCGGGCTCGACTGGGCCACCGGCTCGGTGCTGGCTCGGGCGATCATCCGGCGCGGCACCGACCTGGCCGACCTGATCGCCGGGGTGCCGTACCTGCTGCTCGTGGCCCAGTTCGGCATCCTCGCCTTCGAGCTGCTCAGCCCGGTGGTCTTCCTGCTGTCCGAGCGCTGGCGGCAGGCCATGATCGGCTTCTTCTACTCGTTCCACCTGGTCACCATGGCGACGATCACCATCTCGTTCGCGCCGCACCTGGTAGCGATGGCCGGCTTCCTGCCGCTGGAGCGGGTGCGCCCGGTGCTCTGGGCCCGACGGCTCGGCGGGCGCCGCCAACCTGGCCCGCGCGGGACCGGCGGGTCGGAGCCGACGCAGGCGGCCCCGGCTACGGCCACGGCCACGCCGGGTCAGGCGTCCGTGGTGGGCCGGCCGGCCGGGCCGTAGAGCCGCTCCCGCGCCTCCTGGGGCAGCGAGCAGGCGGCGGTGCCGCCCGGCAGCCGGTGCCGGTTGCGGGCCACCCAGCGGTACGCCGGCCAGGCCGCCGCGAGGACCGGCGGGAACCGCAGGCCGGCCCCGGCCACCCGCCAGAGCGGACCGCTGTCGCCGAGCAGCCTGGCGATCGCGTCCGGGCCGGCGGCCCGGGAGCCGTCCGCGCCGACCCACTGCACGGCCTCCTCGCACTCGGCCTCCGTCAGGCCCAGCGCGTCGAGGTCGGCGAACTGCCAGGGCAGCACCCGCGCCCCGGTGGGGATGCGGTGCTCGATGAACTGGGCGCACTTCGTGCAGAACGCGCAGTCGCCGTCGTAGACGAAGGTCGACGTCTCCATGGCTCCATCCTCCCCCGGCCGGGTGACCGCCGGAGTTCTGGTGTCCGGTAGGTCACTTGCGCTTCTTTCGCACACGTGTTCGAATAATGGCCATGCGCTGGGACAACCTCTCCGCTCCCCCGGACGAGGGCGGTTCCGGCCGGGCAGCGCCGGCGGCTCCACCCCTGCCGCCGGCGCTGCCCGGCGCGACAATTCGCACGTTCGACATCCCGGGGTTCGCCGGGACGACCGGCCTACCGGGTCACCCCGGGACATCACCAACCGACACCGGCGATCTCATCGCCGACGGCATGGTCAGCCACAACCGCTTCGCCCGCAACACCCGCCTACCGGCCGGTTACAGTCGGGGGGTGCGCACCGCCCAGCAGATCCTCGCCGATTCCGCCGTGATCGCCGTCGTGGGCGCGTCCCGAGACCCGAGCAAGGCCGCGCACCGGGTGCCGGCGCAGATGCAGCGGTACGGCTGGCGGATCATCCCGGTCAACCCGACGGTCGACGAGCTGTTCGGCGAGCGGGCGTACGCGTCGCTGGCCGACATCCCGCACCCGGTCGACCTGGTGGACGTGTTCCGCCCGGCCCGGGACGCGGTCGGCGTGGTCCGCGAGGCGGTGGCGATCGGCGCGCCCGCGGTCTGGTTGCAGCTCGGGATCGTCTCGTCGGAGGCGCGGCGGATCGCCGAGGAGGCCGGGATCGACTATGTCGAGGACCGTTGCCTCATCGTCGAGCGCGCCGCCGCCGGCCTGACCCGCCTGCCCTGACCCGCCTGCCCTGACGGGTGTCGCCCCCGACCCGGGCCGGTCAGAGCTTGTACTCCTTGAGCAGGCCACGCGAGATGATCGTCTTTTGGATCTCCGAGGTGCCCTCGCCGATGAGCAGGAACGGGGCCTCCCGCATCAGCCGCTCGATCTCGTACTCCTTGGAGTAGCCGTAGCCGCCGTGGATGCGGAAGGCCTCCTGGACCACCTCGGCGCAGTACTCGGAGGCGAGCAGCTTGGCCATCCCGGCCTCGACGTCGTTGCGCTGGCCGGCGTCCTTGAGCCGGGCGGCGTTGACCATCAGGGCGTGCGCGGCCTCGATCTTCGTGCCCATCTCGGCGAGCTTGAAGGCGATCGCCTGGTGCTTCGCCAGCGGCTGGCCGAAGGTCTTCCGCTGCTGGGCGTACGCGACGGCCAGCTCGAAGGCGCGGATGGAGATGCCGCAGGCGCGGGCGGCGACGTTGACCCGGCCGACCTCGATGCCGTCCATCATCTGGTAGAAGCCGCGGCCGACCTTGTCCGGTCCGCCGAGCACGGTGGCGGCGGGGACGGTGACGCCGTCGAGGACCATCTCGGTGGTCTCGACCCCCTTGTAGCCCATCTTGTCGATCTTGCCGGGGATGGTCAGGCCGGGCGCGGTCTCGCCGAAGCCGGGCTCCTTCTCCAGCAGGAAGGTGCTCATGTTGCCGTACACCGAGTCGGCGCCGGTGTCGGTCCTGACCAGGGTCGCCACCACCGAGGAGTACGCCCCGTTGGTCAGCCACATCTTCTGGCCGTTCAGGACGTAGTTGTCGCCGTCGCGGACCGCCCTGGACTTGATCGCCGAGACGTCGGAGCCACACTCGGGCTCGGACATGGAGAACGCGCCGCGCACCTCGCCGGTCGCCATTCGCGGTAGCAGCCGGGCCTGCTGCTCGGCCGAGCCGTGCTGGGAAATCAGGTACGCCACGATGAAGTGGGTGTTGACGATGCCGGAGATCGACATCCAGCCCCGGGACAGCTCCTCGACCACCAGGGCGTAGGTCAGCAGGGACTCGCCGAGTCCGCCGTGCTCCTCGGCGATGGTCAGCCCGAACAGCCCCATCTCGCGCATCCCGTCGAGGATGTCGGTGGGGTACTCGTCGGTGTGCTCCAACCGCTGCGCGTGCGGGATGATCTCCTTGTCGGCGAACTCCCGGACGGTTTCCAGGATCGACCGCTGCACGTCGGTCAGGCCGGGTGTCTGGGCGAGTCGGGCCATCTCAGCCTCCGGGGATCGGCGCATTACTCATGGGTAACTGAACGCTCGGTCAGTATCGGCCTCCCGGGCGGCGAGGCCAAGGCAACCTGTCCACACAACCGCTGTGAAAAGGTTCACCGCTGCGGGTAGCGTCCGCAACAGGGCAGGTCACCAAGGGTGCGCGGGAGGGGCCGAATGAGTTATCCACCGCAGGAGCCGGACCAGCCGCCGTCGCCGTACGAGCCGCCGCCCGGCGAGCCCGGCCAGTCGGGCCCGCCCTCGGGATACGAGCAGTACGGGCAACCGGGCCAGTACGGCCCACCCCCGGGTCACGGGCAGTACGGCCAGCCGGGGGCGTACCCCGGCCAGCCAGGGCAGTACGGCCAGCCGGGGCAGTACCCCGGCCAGCCGCCGCCCGGCCGGGCGACGAACATCCTCGCCGTACTGGCGCTGGTTTTCGCGTTCGTCTTCCCGCCTGCCGGCATCGTGTTCGGGCACGTGGCCAAGCAGCAGCTCCGGCGCACCGGCGAGGAGGGCGACCAGCTCGCCACCTGGGGCCTGATCCTCGGCTACCTCTTCACCGCGATCGGCCTGCTGGCCTGCTGCGGTTGGATGGCGCTGACGATCTGGGGCAGCTCCGGCGGCGGCAGCTCCTACAACTGACGCCCGGGCCGGTCACCGGAACTGAGCCTCCCGCACGCTGTTCCCGCCGTCCACCACCAGCATCTGCCCGGTGATGTACGACGCGGCGGGCGAGCAGAGGAACGCGATCGCGGCGGCCACCTCGTCCGGGGTGCCAGGGCGGCCCACCGGGGTGCCGAGCCCCTGCCGGATCTCCGCCACGGTGGAGGCGGCCGTGTGGATGGTCCCCGGGGCCACCGAGTTCACCGTCACCCCGTCGGCGATCATCTCCATCGCCAGCGCCCGGGTCAGGCCGACCACGCCCGCCTTCGCGGCGGCGTACGCCGCCTCGGTGGGCAGGGCGTTGACCGGGCCTGCGGTGGCCGCCAGGTTGACGATCCGCCCCCAGCCACGCTCGGCCATCCCGCCGATGAACGCGCGGCTGCACAGGAACGCGGTGGTCAGGTTCCGCTCGATCTCGCCGTGCCACTCCGCGTAGCTGAGCTGGGCCACCGGGCGAAGCACCTCGGGGCTGGCCCGGCTGGCCAGGCCGGCGTTGTTGACCAGCACCTCCACGTCGCCGAGTTGCTCGGCGACCGCGTCGGCGAGCGCCCCGACCTCCGACTCGTCGGTGAGGTCGGCGACGAACCCGGTCACCCCCAGCTCGCCGGCCCGTTCGTGGATGCGCCGGGTGGTGGACACGATGGCCACCCGGGCGCCCAGGTCGGCCAGCCGACGGGCCGTGGCGTACCCGATGCCGTCGGGGCTGCCGGCCCCGGTGACCAGGGCGACCCTGCCGTCGAGCCGCATGGTGACGGGGTCGGCCAGCGGCGCCGGGGCGTCCTGGTCGGCCGGGGCCGTCGCGGCGGTGGCCCGGCCACGCCGGGCCAGGCCCGGTCGGCTCGCGTCCCGCCGCGGTCGGCTTCCGGAACGGTCCGCGGACCGCGCGTCTGCTGCCATGCCGAGATCCTGCCCGCTACGCCCCCGCCGGGCAACGCGGCACCCGGTAACGGGGACGCCCATCTTGGGCAGGCCTGGCTACCCTGACCGCGCACCCTCGACAGACGGAGAGAACCGATGACATATCCGCCGCCGTCCGGCACCGACCCCTGGTCCCAGCCGTCCACCCCGCCCGTCGACCCCACCCTGCCGGTCAGCGGGCAGCCGATCCCCGGCCAGCCGACGGGCGTGGACCCGTACGCGCCCGTCGACCCGTACGCGGGGATGAAGTCGGGGCAGCCCGCGCCCGCCGCCGACCCGTACGCCGTGCCCGGCTACGCACCCGTCGGCTACCCGCCGGCCGGCTACCCCGGGTACGGGTACCCGCAGCCGCCGAGGACCAACGGCCTGGCCATCGCGGCACTGGTGCTCGCCCTGGTCGGCATCGCGTCCTGCATCACCGCGCCGGTCGGCGCGATCATGGGTCACGTCGCCCAGAAGCAGATCCGGCAGACCGGCGAGGGCGGGGAGGGGATGGCGAAGGCGGCCATCATCGTCGGCTGGATCCTCACCGGCCTGATAGTGCTGGGGATCATCTTCTACATCGTGATGATCGGCCTCGCGATCTACGCGGGCAGCACGAGCAGCAGCAGCAGCTACTGACGCTGGGCCGGCACTACCCGGTGCCGCCCCGCGCCCCGGGGCGGCACCGGGTCACCCCGCAGGGGGCGTGAAGCCGGAGGTGCGGGTCAGCCCGGCCGCGCGCCCCTTGGCCGCGATCACCAGGGCCATCTTGCGGGACGCCTCGTCGATCATCTCGTCGCCGAGCATCACCGCGCCGAGCCGGCCGCCCGCCTCCGAGGTGTAGTGCTCGTACGCGTCGAGGATCAGCTCCGCGTGGTCGTAGTCGGCCTGGGCCGGCGAGTAGACCTCGTTCGCGGCGTCGATCTGCCCGGGGTGCAGCACCCACTTGCCGTCGAAGCCCAGCGCGGCCGACCGCCCGGCCACCTCCCGGAACGCGTCGACGTCCCGGATCTGCAGGAACGGGCCGTCGATGGCCTGCTTGTCGTGCATCCGGGCGGCCATCAGGATGCGCATCAGGATGTAGTGGTACGGGTCGCCCGGGTAGTCGGGGATGAGCGCGCCCACCACCAGGGACCTCATGTTGATCGAGGCCATGAAGTCGGCCGGCCCGAAGATGATGGTCTCCACCCGGGGCGACGCGGCGGCGATGGCGTCGACGTTGACCAGTCCGGCGGCGTTCTCGATCTGTGCCTCGATGCCGATCCGGCCAACCTCGAGGCCGAGGGTCTTCTCGAGCTGGGTGAGCGTCAGGTCCAGCCACTGCACCTGGGCGGCGTTCTGCACCTTCGGCAACATCACGCAGTCCAGGTTGGCGCCGGCCCCCTCGACAACCTCGATCACGTCCCGGTACGTCCACGGGGTGGTGAGGTCGTTGACCCGGACCACCCGGGTCTTCCCGGCCCAGTCGCCCTCGTTGAGCGCGGCCACGATGTTCTTGCGCGCGTCCGGCTTGGCCAGCGGGGCCACCGCGTCCTCCAGGTCCAGGAAAACCTGGTCGGCGGGGAGGCCCTGGGCCTTGCCGAGCATCTTGACGCTGGAACCGGGCACGGCGAGGCAGGATCGGCGAGGACGACCGACAGCGGCCATGGATGCGCTCCTTCCCGCGTCGGCGGACCGGCCGACGGGCTGACGGCCCGCCGCGCCGGCGGACTTAACGATCGCAAAGGTGGTTGTGACGCCACGGTAGCCTCGTGCCGTGACCGGGGTGAATGGACCTGTGGAAGATCTCACTGGGCGTCGGATCGTGGTGGTGACCGGAGCCAGCTCCGGCATCGGACTGGCCGCCGCCGTGGACCTGGCGCGCCGCGGTGACCGGGTGGCACTGGTCGGCCGGGACCCGGCCCGCCTCCAGGCGGCCGGCGACCGCGTGCGGGACGCCAGCGGCGAGCGGCCCGAACTGTTCCGGGCCGACTTCGCGGTCCTCGACGACGTGCGAGGGCTGGCGGAACGGCTGCGTGCCGCGTACGACCGGATCGACGTGCTGGCCAACAACGCCGGGGCGATCGTGCTGCGCCCGGTCACCACGATCGACGGGTTCGAGCTGTCGATGCAGGCCAACCACCTGGCCCCGTTCCTGCTCAGCACCCTGCTGCGGGATCGGGTCGGCAGGCTGGTGGTCACCGCCTCCGGGGCGCACCGCAGCGGCGTACTGGACCCGGACGACCTCAATGCCACGCTGCGCGGCTACCGGCCGATGCGCGCGTACGGCACCAGCAAGCAGGCGAACATCCTGTTCACCGCCGAGGCGGCCCGCCGCTGGCCGGGGATCCCCGCGTACTGCTTCCACCCGGGTGTGGTGCGGACCCGGTTCGGCGCGGACAGCCGGCTGGTGGCCCTGGGCATGCGGGTCCTGCCGTTCCGCAGCCCGGAGAAGGGCGCCGAGACGCTGGTCTGGCTCGCCGACCAGGAGCCGGCCAGGCTGACGTCCGGCGGCTACTACGCCGACCGGCGGCCCCGCCGACCGCTGCGCAAGGCCGCCGACCCGCGGCTCGCCGCCCGCCTCTGGACGGCCAGCGCGGAGGCGGTCGGCGTCGACGCCGGGTAGAGCCCGCCCAGCCGCCACGCGGCGCCGGTCGCGCCCGCCTCACCCGGGCAGGTGCACCGGGACGCTGGTCACCACCACCCCGGCCAGTTCCCGCAGCGCCCGGCGCAGCCGCCGCTCCACCTGACTGTGCAACGGCCGGTGCCAGGGATGGCGCAGCACCACCTCGGGCACGATCACGGTGAGCACCAGATCGGCCCTGGAGGCGTGCAGCGCCTCCAGGTAGTGGGCCAGCGGCCCGATCACCGCCCGGTACGGCGACACGATCGTCTCCAGCCGCAGGTGGTCCCCCCACGCCTCCCACTGCCCACGGAACCGGTCGGCCTCCTCCTCGTTCGGGGCGAGGTGCACCGCCAGGGTCGGCTGCCCGAGCGACGCCGCGTACGCGAGGGCGCGCAGCGAGGCCCGGTTGAGCCGGGCCACCGGCACCACCACCAGGTGCCGGATCTGCTGTGGCACCTCCTGCCCCTCGGCCGGCAGGGGCGGCCCGGGGGACGCCGGGACAGTGCCGGGCGGGCGCAGCGCCAGCACCCGGTGCAGCCGTCGGTAGTGCCGCTGTATTCGATGGAAGAGCAGCACCAGCAACGGCACGGCGACGAGCACCACCCAGGCGCCTTCGGCGAACTTGGCGACCGCGGCGGTCAGCAGGACCAACCCGGACAGCGTCGCACCGAGCGCGTTGACCGCCAGCCGGCGGCGCCAGCGCGCCCCGCGCCGGCGCCGCCAGTGCACCACCATCCCGACCTGGGAGAGGGTGAACGCCAGGAACACCCCGACCGCGTAGAGCGGGATCAGCGCCTCGGTGTGTCCGCCGAAGGCGAGGAAGACGAGCGCTGCCGTCACGGAGAGCGCCAGGAGGCCGTTGCCGAACGCCAGCCGGTCCCCCATGTGCAGGAACCGGCGCGGGGCGTGCCCGGCCCGGGCCATGAAGAACAGCAGCCGGGGGAAGTCGTTGAAGGCGGTGTTCGCGGCCAGCAGCAGGATCAGCGCGGTGGCCGCCTGCACCAGCGCATACCAGGGGCCGGTGGGAAAGCTGCTCCGGGCGAGCTGGGACAGCAGCGTCTGACCGGGCCTGGGCACCAGGCCGTTCAGGTGGATGAGCACGACGATGCCGGCGAACAGGCACACCAGCATGGCGACCATCCAGCTCAGGGCGGTGCGGGCGTTGCGCCACTCGGGCGGCCGGAACGCCGGCACCGCGTTGGACACCGCCTCGATGCCGGTCATCGACACCGCCCCGGAGGAGAACGCCCGCAGCACCAGCAGCAGGCCCAGCCCTTCGGCCACCGGCACGTCCGGCGGCGGCAGCGCCGCGAATCCCCGGCCGGCCGCCTGGAGGAAGCCGACGCCGAGCACCGCCAGCAGCGCGACGACGAAGGCGTACGTGGGGAGCACGAAGAGGTTCCCGGCGGTACGCACGCCCCGGAGGTTGCCGGCGAGCAGCACCGCGATCATCAGCACGCCGAGCGGAACGGTGAGCCCGGTGAGCCCTGGCAGGGCCGAGGTGACGGCGTGCACGCCGGCGGCCACCGACACCGACACGGTCAGTACGTAGTCGACCATCAGCCCGGCGGCTGCGGCGAGCCCCGCCCCGGCGCCCAGATTGTCGCCGGCCACGATGTACGAGCCGGCGCCGTGCGGGTAGGCCGGGATGGTCTGCCGGTAGGAGATGCCGACCGTGATCATCAGCACCACCAGCAGCGCGGCCAGCGGCAACGACAGCCCGAGCGCGGTGCTGCCGGCCAGCACCAGCACGGTCAGCATCGCCTCCGGCCCGTACGCCACCGAGCTGAGCAGGTCGGAGGAGAGCACCGGCAGGGCGACCAGCTTGCGCATCCGCTCGTACAGCACGGCGGAGCTGGTCAGCGGCGGTCCGAGCGCTCCCCGGCGGAGCCGACCGAGGCCGCGACCGAGGCGGGAGCCGGGCAGGTTCGCCGGCTCGGTGGCGACCAGCTCGTCGGGCTCGCCGACCTGGAACATCTCGATCGGCGCCAGCCGGCCGAACCGGCTCGGGGCGGGCCGGCGGCGGTACCGCCCGAGGGTCGGGTCCACCGGCAGTTCCCCCGCCGGCCCCGGCTGGTCCCGCCGGGTCACCTGCCACCGTTCCCCGATCCGCCGCAGCGACCCCAGTTCCTCCGGCCCCAGGGCCGGGAACTCCGCCGTCGGGGTGACGACCGTCCCCTCCCCACCGCCTTCGCCCATCCCACCGCCCCTCTCCCCTCGCACTGTCGCCGAAGAGGTGCGCCGGGGCGGGCGGAACCGCGACACTCGCCGCGGAAAGTACGCGGAGTCAGGCCGGCGGACGCTCGGTGAGCGGGGTCGCGTCGGCCGGCAGTGGGGTGGGGACGACCCGGCGGCCGGCACGCGCCCCACCGAGCACCACCACGACGACGCCCACCAGCAGCAGCGCGAGCCCGGGCAGCGCGGTGGCCCGGGGGAGCTGACCGAGCCAGGCCCAGGCGATCAGGGCGGCCCCGGGGGCTTCCAGCAGGATCAGCACGCTGACCGTGGTCGCCGGGATCCGGCGCAGCGCGTAGTTGAACATCGAGTGGCCGAGGAGCTGGGCGCCGCCCACCAGGGCGAGGATCGCCAGCCACGTGCCGGCGTCCCAGCCGCCCAGCCGCACCCCGCCGACCAGGCAGACCGCCAGCAGGACCAGCGCGCACACCCCGTAGCAGACGATGGTGTACGTAGTGGTGCTGACGGTGCTGCGGGCCCGCTCCCCGAGGGCGGTGTAGACCGCGGCGAACATGCCGCCAGCCAGCGCGAGCAGGTCGCCGGCGAACGCCGGGCCGGAGACGCCGAAGTCGGCCCCCGAGGCGAGCGCCGCGCCGCCGACCGACACCCCGATGCCGGCCCAGACCGCCGCCGGCAACCGGCGCCCCTGACCCCGGGCGATCAGCCCCTGCCAGACCGGTTGGGTGGCGACCAGGGCGGTGGCCGCGGCAACTGAGGTGAGTCGGACGCTCGGCATCCAGGTGGCGAAGTGGGCGGCCAGCGCGACCCCGGAGAACACGCAGTACCAGCCCTCGCGCCGGCCCGCGCCGACGGTCAGCGCCCGGAACTCGGCCCGTCGCCGGGCCAGCGCGAACGGGCCGAGCACGCCGACCGAGAGCAGGTTCCGCCAGAAGGCGATCGCCAGGGCCGGCGCGGCCGCGAAGGCGATCAGCGGCGCGGACGAGGAGACCGCGACGACGGCCAGGGCGACGACGCCGACGGTCGGCGCGTCGACCGGCGGGCGGTGCTGCGGGGGTACGGACACGGAAAGCAATCCTCACACGGCACGGGACACCACAGAACGTCAGCGCTCCGTTACGATCATGGAATTCCGTCGGCGACCCTCCCCTCGACGCCCGGAGGCACCTCCCCATGCCCGTCTTTCATGCGGTGCTGTTCGACTTCTTCGGCACACTCACCCGTTCCGTGCAGCGCGGCACGGCCCACCGGTCCACCGCCGAACTACTCGGTTGCCCGGTCGAGGCGCTCGCCGCCGTGCTCGACCGCAGCTATTACGAGCGCGCCAGCGGGCGGTTCGGCGACGCCCAGGCGACCCTGCGCTGGGTCTGCGACCAGGCCGGGGTGAACCCGCCGGAGAGCGCGCTGCGCGCGGCGGTCCGGTCCCGGCACCGGGCGGTCCGGGCCGACACCCGGCTGCGCGACGAGGCGGTGCCCGTGCTGGCGGCGCTGCGCCAGCGTGGCCTGGGCACCGGGCTGGTCAGCGACTGCACCCACGAACTGCCGGCCTTCCTGCCCCAGTTGGCCGTCGACCCGCTGCTCGACGTGCGGGTCTTCTCGGTGGAACTCGGTCGCTGCAAGCCCGACCCGGCGCTCTACCTGGCCGCGTGCCGGCTGCTGGGGCTGCCGCCGACCGACTGCCTGTACGTCGGCGACGGGGGCAGCCGGGAGCTCACCGGCGCGAAGCAGGCGGGCCTGACGGCGGTGCGGCTGGCTGCCCCGGACCTGGCCGAGCACATGGTGTTCGACGCCGAGCCGGACTGGACCGGGCCCGTGCTCCGCTCGCTGACCGAGGTCATCGACCTGGTGGACCCGGCCGCCGTGCCGGCCTGACCCGCCGATCCTGGGTGCCCCGGCTGTCCGGCCAACCCTCGGTTGCGCCCTATGGAGCTGCCCCGTTCGTGCTGCCGCCGACCCGGTAGCGCAACCGGGGCAGCTCCCATAGGGCGCGCTGGGCATCACCCCGGCACAGCCATGCCTTGACGGCTACGGGTCGCCCGGCCGGCACTCTCGACCACGCTCCGGGCTTAGGTGCGCCTGCATCTCACGGCCGGCCGCTCTGACCTGCTGGCAGTACGCTGCCCCGCCGCGGCAAGCGGGGCGGACGGCTCAGCGGCGGCGGCGGACCCGGTGCAGGCGGAACGGACTGCGAGTGACCCGGACCACCGGGGCCGGTCGGGGCGGCTCAGCGAGCGAGGAGTCCGGGAGCCGGGCGCCGGCGGTGGGCTCGCCGGTCGGAACCAGCCGGACCAGGGCGCAGCCCTCGGCGGCCCACCGCCGCACCAGGTCGGCCGTGGGGCCGGGGGCGTTCAGCCGCTTGGCGGCCACCGTCGGGGCCAGGGCCGTCCACTCCTCGCTGTCGGGAGTCACCCGGGCCACCCGGGCCGGCCAGGCCACGATCCGCCCGCCGTGGTCGCCACGCAGGGTGACCTGCGCCTCGGCCGCCTCCGCCAGGCCTGGTGCCGCCTGCTCGCCGGGACCGCTCACCACCAGGAGCGACCCCTCGAACGGTACGCACCACAGCGCCCGCGCCGGCTCGCCCGCGACGCCCACCCAGGCGACAGCCGCCTTCTTGACCGCCTCGTCGACCAGGGGCGTCGCGACCCGCTCGTCCACCTCGTCCGTCACCCCGGCATCCTCCCGCATGTCCTCGGGCCCGCGCGACCGCACCGCCATCCCGGGTCGCGCCCTGCCGACCCGGCGCGCCACTCAGCCGACGAAGGGCGGTACGGCGATCTCGCCCCGGGCCACCGCCATCACGTCGCCGGTCACCGTGGCGCCGACCGCGGCGCCGTGGGCCGCCGTGACCGTACAGGCCAGGAAGGACGGGCGGTTGATCTCGGCGCCCTGCCGGACGGCGTAGGAGGAACGGCCGTCGCCCGGCAGCAGGCCGCTGGCGACCAGCCACACCCCGAGCCCGAGGGCGGCCGACCCGGTCGCCGGGTCCTCCGAGACGCCGTGCCCCGGCACGAACACCCGGGCGTGTGCGGTTTGCGAGTCGGCCTCCCAGGAGAAGACGCTGACATGCTCGATCCCGTACCGCTCCGCCGCCGCCGTGTTGACCCGGGCGCGGGCCACCGCGTCCGGCCGCACCGGCAGGTACGGGAACTCCAGCCCGCAGCCGGCCACCCGGGGGGCCGGGCCGGCGTGGTCGTCGGCGGTCAGGCCGGTCATCTCCAGCAGCGGCTCCAGGTCCAGCTCGGGGCCGAGGGTGGGAATGCCGCCGGTCAGCGTCGCGCCGGTCGCGGTCACCTCGATCGGCAGCGCCCCCGCCCCGCACTCCTGGGTGACCTGCCCCACGCCGAACATCCCGCGCCGGCTCGCGGTCACCGCCGCGCCGACGCTGGGGTGCCCGGCGAACGGCAGCTCGCCGGTGGGGGTGAAGATCCGCGCCCGGTAGGTGACCCCGGCCTGTGTGGGAGGCAGCACGAACACCGTCTCGGACAGGTTGAACTCCAGCGCGAGCGCCTGCATCTGCTCGGTGGCCAGCCCTTCGGCGCCGAACACCACGGCCAGCGGGTTGCCGGCGAAGGGGCGGTCGGTGAAGACGTCCACGATCTCGTACGCCAAGGTCGACATGTTGATAAACAGTAGGCGCTTAGGCTGGTGCCCGTGAGCACGCCGAACCGGGTCTACATCGCCCGACTCGCCGGAGTCGCCGTCTTCGACCCGAACGGTGACCAGGTGGGACGGGTGCGGGACGCGGTCGCCCGGATCCGGCCGACCCAGCGCCCGCCCGAGGTCGTGGGTCTGGTGGCGGAGATGCCGATGCGCCGGCGGATCTTCCTGTCCATCAACCGGATCACCTCCATCGACGCCGACGCGGTGGTGCTCGGCACCGGCACCCTCAATCTGCGCCGGTTCGAGAAGCGACCCAACGAGCTGCTGGTGCTCCAGGAGCTGCTGGACCGGCGGGTGCAGATCGACCCGAGCGGCCAGCCGGGCGCGGTGGTCGACGTGGCGATGGAGTGCAGCCGGGGCGGCGAGTGGTCGCTGAGCCGGGTGGCCGTGCGCGAACACACTGGCCGGCTCACCCGCCGTGGCCATCTCCAGCAGGTCGACTGGGACCGGGTGCGCGGCCTGAGCGGCATCGGCGAGAACCGGGGTACGGCGAACCTGCTCGCCGTACTGGAGGACATGCGACCGGCCGACCTGGCCAACGCCCTCCAGGACCTGCCCGACGCCCGACGAAACGAGGTGGCGGCGGCGCTGGACGACGAGCGGCTGGCCGACGTGCTCAGCGAGCTGCCCGAGCGCGACCAGGTGGAGATCCTCGCCGCGCTGGACCGGGACCGGGCCGCGGACGTGCTGGAGGAGATGGACCCGGACGACGCCGCCGACCTGCTCAACGAGCTGCCCCCGTCCGAGCAGGACATGCTGCTCGACCTGATGGAGCCGAACGAGGCAGACCCGGTACGCCAGCTGCTGAAGTACACCTCCGGTACGGCCGGCAGCGTGATGACCTCGGAGCCGGTGATCCTCCCCCCGGACGCCACGGTCGCCGAGGCCCTCGCCCGAATCCGGGAGGAGCACCTCTCCCCTGCGGTGGCCGCCCAGGTCTTCGTGACCCGCGCGCCGCTGACCACCCCGACCGGGCGTTTCCTGGGCATGGTGCACTTCCAGCGGCTGCTCCGCGAGCCGCCGGCCGACCTGCTCGGCGGGGTGGTGGTCAACGACATCGACCCGCTGCGCCCCGCCACGCCGCTGCCGGAGATCACCCGCCGGATGGCCACGTACGACCTGGTCGCCATGCCCGTGGTGGACCGGAACAACCGGCTGGTCGGTGCGGTCACGGTCGACGACGTGCTGGACCACTCGTTGCCGCGCGACTGGCGGGACCGGGACGCCGAGTCCGCCCCGAGCGGACCCGTGGTGCTGGACGGCGCGGATGAGTGAGCAGCGTCGGGCCGAGCGGCTGGACCAGCCGCGCGAGCCCCGGGGGGTGAAGCTGCCCCGGTTCGACGCGGAGGCGTTCGGCCGCTGGTCCGAGGGGATCGCCCGGGGCATGGGCACGGCCAACTTCATCGTCTACATGACGGTGGTGATCGCCGCCTGGTTCGTCTGGAACACGCTGGCCCCGGCGAGCCTGCGTTTCGACCCGTACACCTTCACCTTCCTGACCCTGGTGCTCTCCCTCCAGGCCTCGTACGCGGCGCCGCTGATCCTGCTCGCGCAGAACCGGCAGACGGACCGGGACCGGGTGGGGATGGAGGAGGACCGGCGCCGGGCGACGATGCAGAAGGCGGACACGGAGTACCTGGCCAGGGAGGTCGCCGCGCTGCGGATCGCGCTGGGCGAGGTGGCGACCCGGGACTTCCTCCGCTCGGAGCTGGCCCGGCTGGCCGAGGAGTTGGACGAGGCCACCCAGCGCCGGCAACGGCTGGAGCGCGGGCAGCAGGACAAGCCGGCCCCCCACCGGGCCGGGGAGCCCCGCGCTCGCGGAGAACGACGTGGTCGCGGGGAGCATCGTGGTTCCCGGGAGGCCCGTGGAGCCGATGAGACGGCTGAGGCCAGGCAGGCGCGTGAGGCCGGGGAGACGCTCAAGGCCGGGGAGCCGCCTGGGGCCGGGGAGCCGCTCGACGAGCCGATCGACGAACTGGACGGCGACTTTGCCCAGGACGGCCGCCCGGAGGGCCCAGCCCCCGGCAACGCTGACGGGCCGGACCGGCAACGCTGACGGGCCGGACCGGCAACGCTCCGGCCGGGAGCCCGCAGGCCCGGGGAAGTCGGGCGCAAGGCCACCCTCCGGCCGGCGGGCCGGAGCGGTGGCCGTCGGGGCCATCGATTCGCTCACACCGGTCCCGGCGGCGGCCGGCACGGATCGCCCCCGACGTAGCATTGCGGGCATGTCAGCACCCGTCAGCACCGTCGAGGACGCCATCCAGGCCGCCCTGGCCACCGTCGACGACCCGGAGATCCGCCGGCCCATCACCGATCTCGGCATGGTCCGCTCCGCCCAGGTCGGCGACGACGGCGTGGTCCGGGTCGAGCTGCTGCTCACCGTGGCCGGCTGCCCGCTGAAGGACAAGCTGCGTACCGACATCACCGCCGCCGTGGGCGCGGTGCCCGGGGTGACCGGGGTGGAGATCGAGTTCGGGGTGATGAGCCCCGAGCAGCGCCAGGGTCTCCAGGCGAAGCTGCGCGGTGGCGGCGCCGCCGCGGAGCCGGTGATCCCGTTCGCCCAGCCCGGCTCCCGCACCCGCGTCTACGCGGTGGCCAGCGGCAAGGGCGGCGTGGGCAAGTCCAGCGTCACGGTCAACCTGGCCGCCGCGCTGGCCGCCCGGGGCCTGTCGGTGGGCGTGGTGGACGCCGACATCTACGGACACTCGGTACCCCGGATGCTCGGCACGGACGCCCGTCCCACCCGCGTCGAGGACATGATCATGCCGCCGCAGTCGCACGGCGTGAAGATCATCTCGATCGGCATGTTCACCGCCGGCAATGCCGCCGTGGTGTGGCGCGGCCCGATGCTGCACCGGGCGTTGCAGCAGTTCCTGGCCGACGTCTACTGGGGCGAGCTGGACGTGCTCCTGCTGGACCTGCCCCCGGGCACCGGCGACGTGGCCATCTCGCTGGCCCAGCTCCTGCCGAACGCGGAGATCCTCGTGGTGACCACCCCGCAGGCCGCCGCCGCCGAGGTGGCCGAGAGGGCCGGCGCGATCGCGGTGCAGACCCACCAGCGAGTGGTCGGCGTGATCGAGAACATGTCCTGGCTGGAACTGCCCGACGGCACCCGGATGGAGGTCTTCGGCTCCGGCGGCGGCGAGGTGGTCGCCGAGTCGCTGACCCGGACGGTCGGCGCCCAGGTGCCGCTGCTGGGTCAGATCCCGCTGGACACCCGGGTCCGGGAGTCCGGCGACGCCGGCAACCCGATCGTGCTGGCCGAGCCGGAGTCGCCGGCGGCGAAGGCCCTGAACGGGGTCGCCGACCGGCTGGCGGTGCGGCGGGAGTCCCTGCTCGGCAAGCCGCTCGGCCTCAAGCCCGCCGGCCGCTGACCCGGCCACCCGTCGTATCGAACGGGGGCGGCGCGCTCCGGTACGGGGCACGCCGCCCCCGTTCGGCTCCCAGCCCGGGGCGAGCCCGGTCAGGTGGCGTCGTCGTAGCTGGCCGTGCGGGGGGCGGGGGCCGTCGCGGGGCCACCCGCGGCCGAACCGCCAGGGGTCTTCGTCCGCAGGTCCACCGAGGCGGCCACGTCCTTGAGGTCGTCGTGCACGCCGGTGACGTCAGCCCGCAGGTTGTCGTACACGCCCTGGAGGGGTTTCCGGATCGCCTGCTCGTCCTCCTCGCTGAGCAGGTGCTTGCGGATGAACGCCTTCGGGTGCAGGTCCTCAAGCTGGATGTCGGTGCCCAGTTCGCGGCTGAGGTCGCCGGTCGCGTTGCGGGCCATGGCGCGCAGGTTGCGGACCATCCGCAGCCCGTCGTTGATCACGACGGGCAGCCGGTCACCGAAGATCAGCAGCGCCAGGAGCAGCAGCGCACCGATCTCCCACCAGTTCAGGTTGTCGAACACTGCTGGGCCTCCTCGTCGGCGTCAGCCAAGACTACGCACGTCGGACGCCCGACCGGGAGGGGGTAACGGGTCTCACTTGGCGTCTGCGGCGAGGGTCACCGACGCGTTCTGCCGGTTCGACCCACGTCGATACTCCACGGTCACCACCGACCCCGGGGCGAACTTCCGCACCAGAGCGATCAGGTCGGTGGAGTCGGCCATCGGGCGCCCGTTGAGCCGCAGGATGACGTCCCCCGCCCGCAACCCGGCCCCAGCCGCCGGGCCGGCCGGTTCCACCGCCGCCAGCCGTACGCCGCCCGCGCCGCCGCCGGCCGCGCCGGTGCCGCCGACCTGGGCGCCGATCACCGTGCGCCGGGCCTTGCCGGTGCCGATGATTTCCTGGGTGACCCGTTTCGCCTGGTTGATCGGGATGGCGAAGGCGAGCCCGATGTTGCCGGCCTCCTGGCCGTCTGCCACCAGCGACTTGATCGTCGAGTTCACTCCGACCACCCGCCCCGCCCCGTCCACCAGCGGGCCGCCGGAGTTGCCGTGGTTGACCGCGGCATCGGTCTGGATGGCCGCGTAGTAGCGGGTGGGGCCGCCGGGCTCGCCGGCCTGCATCGTCCGGTCCACGGCGCTCACGATGCCGGCGGTCACCGTGTTGGCCAGCGACAGCGGCGAGCCGACGGCCAGCACCGGATCGCCGACCGCGAGTGCGTCGGAGTCGCCGAACTCCACCGGCCGCAGGCCGGTACGGGACACCTTGATCACCGCGATGTCGGACTCCGGGTCCCGGCCGACCACGGTGGCGGCGGCGGTGCTGCCGTCGTTGAGGACCACCGTCGCCTTGCCAGTGCCGCCGGCGACGACGTGGTCGTTGGTGACCACGTGTCCGTCGGTGCTGACGATGAAACCAGAGCCCTCGCTGGTGCCGCCCAGGCCGGCCACCCGGACCGTCACCACGCTGGGCAGGATCTTCTCGGCGACCCCGGCCAGCGACTCCGGCCGGCGCTGGGCGAGCGCGGGCGGGTCGGCGGCACCGGCACCGGCGCCGAGCACGGACCCGCCGGCCACGCCGCCGCGCACCGCGAAGGCGTACCCGAGGGCGCCGCCGAGGGTGCCGGCGAGCAGCGCGGTGATCAGCGGGATCAGCAGCAACTGGCGTAGAGCCGGCCGGCCGGGCGCGTCCGGATCGGTGACCCGCTCCGGCTCGGCGTCGACGCCCCCGACCGGGCCGGGCACGACCACCGCCGCGGGGGCGTACGGGTCCCGCCACGGGTCGGCGAGCGCGTCGGACCACCAGGGCGAACTCGTCGGGCCGCCCGGAGGGCCGTCGGACGCCCTCGGGGACCCCGCCGGCGTCGCCCCGCTCCCCGGCGGGCCCGCCGGCGTCGGAGCTCCCCCGGGCTGGCGCCAGTCCCAGCCGTCGGTCACGTAGGCCTCCCAGTCGTCCCCCGGCTCCCCCGCTTCGGACCGGCACGGGAGGCCGATCCCGACGACGGGGGATACCGCATCCAGGATTACACGAACGCCGCGCGTGCAGTCAGCGGTTGCCGTCGGTGATCGTCGGCCAGCAACCCCCGTCCGGCACGTCCACATGATCGTCCGAGACCGGACTCGCGGCTGCATCCGGCCGGCCACGCCTCTAGGCTCATAGCGCCAACCCGCCCCTGACGGAGGTGTCCTATCGCCACGGCCGCCAGTTCCGGCAGCTCGATGCTCCAGACGTTGCAGTTCGCCGAGTCGTACGTCACCGAAGACCTCGTGTTGCGGACCGCCCGCAGCCTCGCCCACGAGGTGGGCCTCGACGCGGTGACCCCAGGTGCGGGGGCGGCACTGCGGCTGCTCGCCGCCGCCGGCAGCGCCCGGGCGGTGGTGGAGGTCGGCACCGGCACCGGGGTCAGTGGGCTGTGGCTGCTGCGCGGCATGCGCGTGGACGGCGTCCTCACCACGATCGACGTGGAGGTGGAGCATCAGCGGATCGCCCGCCGGATCTTCGCCGAGGCGGGCTTCCCCGCCGGGCGTACCCGGATCATCACCGGCCGGGCGCTGGACGTCCTCCCTCGGCTCGCCGACGGCGCGTACGACCTGGTCTTCGTCGACACCGAGGCCACCAGCTTCAGCTCCTGCGTGGACGCGGCGCTGCGGCTGCTGCGCCCCGGCGGGGTGCTCGCGCTGCACGGCACCCTGGCCGGTGGTCGGATCGGCGACCCGGCCGCCCGGGACGTGGAGACGGTGACCACCCGGGAGACGATCAAGGCGATCCGGGAGTCCGAGCACTGGACGCCTGCGCTGCTTCCCGTCGGGCACGGCCTGCTCGCCGCGGTCAAGTGCTGAGCGGCCACCACCCGCGCACCCCCGCCGGCCGCTGAGCCTCACGGACCGCCCGGTTCGGTAGGCGGCCCCGCCATCCGCAGCCGGGTGCACCGCTCAGCGGTGCCGCCGGGCCGGCCGGCGCAAAAGCCGGCCGGTCGGGGACGCCGGGCCGGTGGGCGCGACGGCGGGGCGGTCAGTCAAGGGTGCCGAGCCAGCGCAGCAGGCCCCGGACGCCCCAGCCGGTGGCCCCCCGGGCCAGCTCGGCGGCGTCGCCGTCGGCCCAGGACGGCGCGGACATGTCGATGTGCAGCCAGCGCCCCCGCAGATCGCCGGTGAACTCGCGCAGGTAGAGCGCGGCCAGCACCGAGCCGGCGCCCTGGTTGGGGGCGCTGTACAGGTCGGCCACCTCACTGCCGAGGTGCTCGACGTAGTCGGCCGGCAGCGGCATCCGCCAGGCCGCCTCGCCGGCCGCGTCGATCGCCGTCAGCAGGTCGGCGGCCAGCTCGTCGTTGTCGGAGTAGAGGGCGCCGGTGCGCTTGCCGAGCGCCACCGCGTTCGCGCCGGTCAGGGTGGCCAGGTCGAGCAGCAGGTCGGGCTTGAGCTCGGCGGCGGCGTACGCCAGCGCGTCGGCGAGCACCAGCCGGCCCTCGGCGTCGGAGTTGGTGGTCTCGCTGGTGACGCCGCCGTAGTGCGTGACGACGTCGCCGGGGCGGAACGCCGACCCGCTGACCGCGTTCTCCGCAAGCGGCACCAGGGTGGTGACCCGGACCGGCAGCCCCAGCGCCGCCGCGCCCAGGGTGGCGGCGACCACCGCGGCGGCCCCGGCCATGTCCTTTCGCATCAACTTCATCGCCGCCACCGGCTTGATCGAGATGCCGCCGGTGTCGAAGGTGATCCCCTTGCCGACCAGCACCACATGGGTACGCGCCCCGTCCGGCCGCCAGTCCAACTCGACGAGGCGGGGCCCGCTGGCCGAGCCGCCCCCGACGGCGAGGATGCCGCCGAAGCCCTCGGCGGCCAGTTCGTCCGGCTGCCGCACGCGTACGTGCAGGTCGGGCTGGCCGGCCACCGCCGCCTCGACCTGCTCGGCGAACCACTGCGGGTTCTTCACCGAGGACGGGGTGTTGGTCAGGTCCCGGGCCAGGTGGGTCATTCGCGCGGTGACCTCGGCCGTGGTCACCACGCCGGCGTACCGGGACGGGTCGGTCACCAGCACGTCGACGCCGGCCAGGGCGGGGCGCTCGCCGGCCTCGGTCAGCCGGAACCGGTAGGACGCCAGCAGGAGCCCCTCGACGAGGCCGCGCACCGCCTCGGCCGGGGCGTCGCCCGGCAGCCCGACCGTGAGATGTGTCTCACCTCCCGCAGTCCGGGCCAAGGCGGCCCCCGCCGCACGCCATCCGGCCTCGTCGCCGGCCCCGATCCCGGCCAGCAGCAGCCGGCCCGGGGTGCGCCCGGGGCGCAGGTGCAGGTGCACCTCACCGGCCCGGCCGGTGGCCCGGGCCGCGGGTGCGAGGGCGGCCGCCTCGGCCAGCACGTCGTCGGGCACGGGCAGGCCGGCCGGCAGCGTGGCTGGGGCGTCCCCGCCCTCGGCAGCCGCCGCGGGTCGGATGGGCAGGGCCAGGGAGTCGGGCCGCTCGGGCCCGCTCACCAGACGGATGGCCAGCACGCTGCAACGACCTCCAGAACGGCCGGGAGAACGGGCCCGGCGCCCGTACCAAAGATGAAGGCCCTGAGCCACCGGCGGGGCCGGTGGCTCAGGGTTGTACGAACCGTCCGCTCGACGACCGTCGGCCGGACCGCTCCTCGGTCAGCCGGCAGCTGCCTTCAGTGCGTCACCGAGCGCGTTGGCCTCGTCGGGAGTCATCTCGACGACGAGCCGGCCACCACCCTCCAGCGGGACCCGCATGACGATGCCCCGGCCCTCCTTGGTGACTTCCAGCGGACCGTCGCCCGTCCGCGGCTTCATCGCCGCCATGTTGTCTCCCCTCAGACCTACGCCAGGGTCGGTGGGTTGCCCCACAGCCTCTTCGCCATCGCCCGCCGCAACTTGCACGGCGGCACCGATGACGATTTTCCCTGATGAACACCGCCGGACCCAAACCGAAGCAGCTTTGATGTAACAGCATCTAGCATATCCTGAGAAGGCCTGTCACAATGTGCGGTCATGCAGGCACGGTCGGCACTCTTCGACCTGTACGGCGACCACCTCCGACCCAGGGGTGGCCGCGCGCCGGTCGCCGCCCTGGTCAAGCTGCTCGCGCCGCTCAGGATCGCGCCTCCGGCGGTGCGGACGGCGGTGAGCCGGATGGTCCGCCAGGGCTGGCTCGACCCGCTCCGCCTGGTCTCCGGGCCGGGATATTCGATCACACCGAAAGCCGCCCGACGACTCGACGAGGCGGCTGCCCGGATCTACCGGACCGGCCGGGTCAACTGGGACGGAAGGTTCGACCTGCTCGTCCTGTCGACCCCCACCTCCCGCCGGGAACGGCAGCGGCTCGCCGCGAACCTGAGCTTCCTCGGCTACGGCACCCTCGACGAGCAGACGTGGGTGGCCACCCGGCCGGCGGAGGACGTCGACCTGTTGCTCGACGACGCGGGCGTGCGGTACGAGCGGTTCACCGCGTCCCACGCCGCCGGCACCCGGGGCGCGGTGGAGGTGGTCCGCCGGGCGTGGGACCTCAGCGAGATCGGGCGGGCCTACGAGCAGTTCGTCGCCGAGCAGCGCCCGCTGCTGGCCATGGTGACCACACGCAGCGACGACGAGGAGGCGTACGCGGCACGGTTCCGGCTCGTGCACGCGTGGCGTACCTTCCTCTTCCGGGACCCCCAGCTCCCCCCGGCGCTGCTGCCCGAGCGCTGGCCCGGCACCGCCGCGGCCAGTTTCTTCGACCGGCACGCCGCCCGGCTGCGGCCAGCCGCCGACCGGTACGTCGAGCAGTGCCTCGACGCCACGAACCGCACCCCCCGACAGAAGGGTCGTTAGAACGTGACCGAGCCGCTGCTCGTCGACCGCACCGACTCCGTCGTCACCCTGACGCTGAACCGCCCGACGGCGATGAACGCGCTCGACGTGGCGCTCAAGGAGGCGCTCCGGGACGCCCTGGCCGGGCTCGAGTCCGACCGCAGCTGCCGGGCCGTGGTGCTGGCCGGGGCGGGCGGGTCGTTCAGCGCGGGCCAGGACCTGCGCGAGCACGTGCAGGTCCTCGAATCGGCCGGGGCGGACCCACTGGCCACCGTCCAAGCCCACTACAACCCGATCGCTGCCCGGCTGGCCAGCCTGCCCAAGCCGGTGGTCGCCGCGGTCCGGGGAATGGCCGCCGGGGCCGGCGCGTCGCTGACCCTCCTGGCCGACTTCCGCGTCGGCGGGCCGAAGACCCGCTTCCTGATGGCCTTCGCCGGGGTAGGGCTCGCCGCCGACACCGGCGCGTCCTGGACGCTGCCCCGGCTCGTCGGCCACGCCAAGGCCGTCGAGCTGCTGATGCTCGCCGAGCCGGTGTCCGCCGAGGAGGCGCACCGGCTGGGCCTGCTGACCCGGCTGGTCGACGACGACGAGCAGGTGCTGCCCGCCGCGCAGGAACTGGCCGCCCGGCTCGCCGCCGGCCCGACCGTCGCGTACGGGGCGATCAAGCGCCAGCTCTCCGTCGCCGACGCCGGCACCCTCGCCGATGCCCTGGCTGCCGAGGCGCAGGCCCAGTCGATCTGCGGCGCCACCGCCGACCACCGAGCCGCCACCACGGCCTTCGTGAACAAGCAGAAACCAGTCTTCGAGGGACGCTGAACGCGATCCGCTCCAGCTGCGGGCGGGCGGTGGGGCCGGCGGTCAGCGGGCCACGTAGCCGCCGTCGATCGGGACGGTGTGGCCGGTGATCCAGGCCGCGTCGTCGGAGGCGAGGAAGAGCACCACCCCGGCCACGTCGTCCGGGGTGGGGATGCCCGGCTTCGGATTGAACGATTCCATCTGCCGGCGCATCTGCGCCGGGTCCGGCGCGTCGGCGATGAAGTGCTCCACCAGCGGGGTCATCACCACCGACGGGGCGACCGCGTTGACCCGGATGCCGCGGGTCGCGTACTCGACGGCGGCCGAGCGGGTCAGCCCGATGATGCCGGCCTTGGTGAACGTGTACGGGGAGATGTTCTCCTGGGCGGCCAGCCCCGTGGTCGAGGAGGTGTTGACGATCGCGCCCCCGTCGCCGTGCAGCATCGCCTCGATGCCGTACTTGAGGACGTGGAAGACGCCGTCGCCGTTGATCCGGCTGACCCGCTCCCAGTTCTCCAGGTCCATCTCGTGCAGCGGCTGCTGCCTGCCGTCGATGCCGGCGTTATTGAAGATCACGTCGATCCGGCCGTAACGGTGCACGGCGTCCACGAAGCCCTGCTCGACCGACGCCGCCTCACCGGTGTCGACGGTGACCGCGAGCGCGTCCGGCAGCTCGCCGGCCACCCGTTGCCCGCCGGCGGCGTTGATGTCGGCGATCACCACCCTGGCCCCTTCGGCGGCGAACCGCCGGGCGGTGGCCTCACCGAGCCCGGAGGCGCCACCGGTGATGAACGCGACCTTGTCCTGGAACCGCATCGCACCTCCCCTGGCCGGGCGTCGATGCCGGCCCGCCACGAGCCCTCGTTACCCGGCGAGCCCCTGGCTAGTCGTCCTCCTCCGGGTCCTGGTTGGCCTCGGCCCCGAGCACGAACGCCTGCATGGCCAGCTCGTTTCCGGACGGCGAGACGAACGCGGGCAGCTCCTGCGGGCCCAGGTCGCGCACGTATGACCAGAACAACCGGACCGCCTCGGCCGGGGTCTCCGCCTCGATCGGGAGGTCGAGGCTGACCAGCCACCGCCGGCGCGCCTGCGGTGGCCCGAGCCGCTCGACCAGCTCCCGGTAGGCGCCGGCGGGCAGCGCGGTGACCGGACCGTCGAGGGTCAGCCCCTCAGCCGCCACCGGCTCGTCGAAGGCCCTTCGGGTGTACGCGACCACGAGCGAGCCGGAGGCGGGATCGGACTGGGGGTCGTCCGGGTCCTCCCGGCGCTCGACGGTGGGCCGGGCGACCCGACCCAGCGCCACCAGCCGCAGCGGCCCCTCGGTCAGCACCGCCACCGGATCGCCGGGACGGGGCCCACCGGGTGCGGTCGGCCCGGCGGGGTGGGGGCCGGCGGGCGCCGCACCCGCCGGGTAGGCCGCGCCGACGGCGTCGAGCCCGGTCAGCTCCAGCGTGTCGTGGTGGACGAGCCGCTCGGCGTCGTACCGGCCAGGTGGGAGGAGCACGGCCCAGGCGCCGTCACCCGGCCCGCCCTCGCCCCGGACGTGGATCGTGCCGCTCACGCGGCGGTCGGTGTCGGTCATGTAAACCATCCCATCACGTCGGCTCTGCCGCGCTGACGTGGCAGCCGGCCAGGTGGTCGTCCACCATCCCGGTGGCCTGCATCAACGCGTAGGACGTGGTGGGGCCGACGAACCGGAACCCACGCTTCTTGAGCGCCTTGGCCATCGCGGTGGACTCCGGGGTCAGCGCCGGCACCTGGGTGAACGTCTCCGGCCGGGCGGCCCGGGGCGGCGGCGCGAACGACCAGAGCAGGTCGGAGAGCCCGTCGGGCAGGTCCAGGGCGGCCCGGGCGTTGGCGATCGTCGCCTCGATCTTGGCCCGGTTCCGGACGATGCCCGCGTCGGCCAGCAACCGGGTCACATCCGCCTCCCCGTAGCCCGCCACCGCCTCGATGCGGAACTCGTCGAAGGCCAGCCGGAAGGCGGGGCGCTTGCGCAGGATGGTGAGCCAGGACAGCCCCGACTGGAACGCCTCCAGGGTCATCCGCTCGTAGAGCGCGTCGTCGCCGCGCAGCGGCCGGCCCCACTCCCCGTCGTGGTAGGCGGCGTAGTCCGGGGTGCTCGCCCCCCACGCGCAACGGGACAGGCCGTGCGCGTCGATCACCAGGTCAGTCACGGCGTACACGCTAGACCGGGACGCCGACCGCCCGCCGCCGTGCCGCCGCAACGGGGGTGTCCGGGCACCGGGAAACCGCGTTGTCACCGACCTGGCGGGCACCCCGGGGGCCGGCCGTCAGGGCAGGCGGCCCTGCTCGACCAGCCGGCCGAACTTCTTCAGCGCCTGGGTGAGGCTGACCTTGGAGCCGGGCCAGAGCACCGGCCAGGCCACCCGGCCGGCGGCGCCGGCAGGGAGGTGGAACCACTCGTGCCAGACCACCTGGGTCCGGCCGCCCTCGATCTGGGTGCAGCGCAGCACCCCGGGGCCGCGTAGTAGCCGACCGCAGTGCACCACGCCGACCTCGTAGGGAGCGTCGACCCGCACCACCCGCATCTCGTCCCGCAGGACCGCCGGGCCCAGCGCGGTGACCGCCTCCACGAGGCTGCCCTCACCACCGTCGCCCTCGACCACCTTGACCGTGGTGAACGGGATCCAGTCCGACTGCCGCTCCCACGCGGTGAGGGCGGCGAACACCCGCTCGGCCGGGGCGTTGACGATGACCGTCGCGGTGACCTCGCCCGCGCCGGGCTGGGCCGCTTCGCGCAGGCTGTCGCCGTCCGCCCCGCCGGTCACGCCGGCTCCGACCGGGCCGCCGGCCCCCGCCCACCGGCCGGGTCCGCCGGCTCGCCGGCCCCGGAGGGGGCCGCCTCCGGGGCGTCGGCGTCGATGGCCCGCGCGGGCACCGTTGCCGGCTCGTCGGCGGGGCCCACCGCGGTCGGCTCGGCGGACACCGCAGTCGGCTCGTCGGCATCGGCGGACACCGCGGTCGGCTCGTCGGCATCGGTGGACACCGCGGCCGGGCCGTCGGCCTCAGCACCCGCCGTCGCCGGCCCGTCGGCGTCGGCGGACGCGACCTCGCCGGGGTCGCCGACGGGGGTGGCGTCGGCCGCCTCGGCGGCGACCGCGGCCTGCTCGCGGGTGCGGCGCAGCTCGTCGGCGTCCGCGGCCCGTCCCTCGCGCAACGCGGTGACCTCCGCCTCCAGCACGCCGATCAGCTCGGACTTGTACCCGATGTCGTAGGCCGTCCGGCGCAGCGCCTGATCGACCTGGGCCATCCGGTACCCCCGCGCCGCCGTGTCGAAACGGACGTCGCCCACGTCGGACTCGCGCAGCGGCCGGCTGGCGGGCAGCGGGACCGCCCGCCCGTCCGGCTCGACCGGCACCAGGCCGGGATCTCGGCCGGTGACCAGCACCGTCACCCCGAAGACCACCGCCGCGACGGTGAGTGCGACGACCAGCAGGAGCAGCACCTGACCCATGTAGGAGATCGTGGCATGCGGACGGGCCGGGGGCGACCCCGCCGGGCGGTCCTCCCACAGATCGGTGCGGATCTGTGCGGTCGTACCGGGCGGACCGGACGCCGGCCGACCGGCTAGCGTCGCAGGGCGGGCCGGGTCACACGGCCGTGGCGAGATCGGGAGGCGAGCATGACCGGGGCGTTTCGGCTCGGAAGTCGCACGTTCGCGCCGGGCGAGCTGGCGGTGATGGCCATCGTCAACCGCACCCCGGACTCGTTCTTCGACCGGGGCGCCACCTTCGCCCAGGACAGCGCGCTGCGCGCCGTGGAGCGGGCGGTCACCGACGGGGCGGAGATCATCGACATCGGCGGGGTGAAGGCCGGCCCCGGCGACGAGGTGGACGTGACCGAGGAGATCCGGCGCACGGTGGGCACCATCGCCGCGGTCCGGGCCGCCTTCCCGGACGTGGTGATCTCCATCGACACCTGGCGGGCCGAGGTGGCGGTGGAGGCGATCGCGGCCGGCGCCGACCTGCTCAACGACACCTGGTCCGGCGCGGACCCGGCGCTCGCCCGGGTCGCCGCCGAGACCGGCGCGGGGCTGGTCTGCTCGCACGCCGGCGGGCTCGCGCCGCGCACCCGCCCGCACCGGGCCGCCTTCGACGACGTGGTGGCGGACGTGGTCGCGACGGTGACCGGCCTCGCCGAGCGCGCGGTCGCCCTGGGGGTACGCCCCGATGGCGTCCTCATCGACCCGGCGCACGACTTCGGCAAGAACACCCGGCACTCGTTGGAGATCACCCGTCGGCTCGCCGAGCTGTCCGGCACGGGCTGGCCGCTGCTGGTGGCCCTGTCCAACAAGGACTTCATCGGCGAGACGCTGGACCTGCCGGTCGCCGAGCGGCTGGAGGGCACCCTCGCGGCGACCGCGGTGTCGGCCTGGCTGGGTGCCCGGGTGTTCCGCGCCCATCAGGTGCTGCCCACCCGCCGGGTGCTGGACATGGTGGCGTCGATCCGGGGCGACCGGCCGCCGGCCGCCACCCGACGCGGCCTGGCCTGAGCGCCCGCCGGTGCCGGGCGCACGGGTCGACGCGCGGGCGGCGGGTCAGGTCCAGCGGAGGATGTTCCGACGCCAGGCGTAGAGGATGCCCAGCGCCAGCACCGCCACGAAGATGCCCATCTCGGCGGCGGTGACCAGGCCGAAGCCGGGCCGGTCGAAGACCACCGCCCAGGGGAAGAGGAAGACCGCCTCGACCGCGAACAGCACGTACAGGTACGCGTAGACGTAGTAGCGGATCTGCATCTGCGCCCAGTCGCCGCCCACCGGGTCGAGGCCGCACTCGTAGCTCGCCCGCTTGCCGGGGGGATCCGCGGGGCGGGCGGGGCGTAACACCCGGTTCGCGGAGAACGCCGTGACGAAGAAGAGGACGCCGGCGAGCAGCAACAGCCCGAGCGTCGCGTACGAGCCCAGATAGCCGGTCACGGTGAGTCAGCCTACCGTGTCCCGCCTGGCCGCATACCGGACATGTTACGGAACTGTTTCCCGGCGGGACTGGTGTCCTGCGGCAAGTATTACCGAATAATGAATTCGCCCTGATGGTCCCGGAAGAGAGATGGCCCGCGTGGACGTACGCCCCGTTCGGCGGGTAGCCGACCGACGTGTCGCCGTACTGCTCGCGGCGTCCATCGCGTTCGGTGTCGCGGCGCTGCCCGGCTGGGCCACCGCCGCCCCCGCCATGGCCCGCGCGGCGGTCGCGCAGGCCGACCCGCCCGGGGACCCGGCCGGCGAGCCCGGCGGCGAGACGCCTCCGGTCGAGCCCACCGCGACCGACCCGGCGCCCACCGAGGCACCACCGACCGTGGCGCCACCCTCGGAGACCACCGCCCCGCCGCCCACGCCCACCGAGCCTGCGGCCACCACGCCGGCCGGGCCCGTCGACCCGCCGGCCACCACCGCTCCGGCCACCACCGCTCCGTCCCTCCCGCCGCCGGCGACCTCCGCCCCGCCGCCCCGCCCGTCGGCCCCCGGCGCGGGTGCACCGCCGCCGAGCCGGCTGGGCGTGCGGGTCAGCACCGAGGACGTCACGCTGACCGAGGCGTACTGGAACGCGGAGAACACGACGGCCACCCTGCGGGTCACCGTGACCAACACCGGCGAGGTGGCAGAGCTGATCCGACTCTCGTACACCCTCCCGGCGGGCCTGACCGACGCCGGCACCCCCGGGTGCGCCGAGGCCGGCGGCGTCGAGCACCACTGCGGAGGGTGGCAGGCCGCGCCCGGCGACCGGTTCAGCGCCCTGGTCAAGGTGCGCGTCGACAGCGCCGCCTGGCGGCAGATGCCGCTCAGCGGCGCGGTCCGGGTGAGCGCGAGCGCCCCCGGCGTGGCCGGCTCGGCCGAGGACAACGAGGGCTTCGCGGTGCTCTTCCCGCCGGGGCCGCCCGTGCCGGGCATCTCCCTGGACGCCGACGGGGTGGCCTTCGACATCAGCGGGGCCGCCAGCGAGCTGGGCGTCCGGCTGGGTAACACGGGCAAGGTCGATGCCGCCGGCCGGGTCGAGGTGGTCCTGCCCGCCGGGGTGACCGTGCCGACCCCGCCCCCCGGCTGCGTCGCGCTGAGCCCCGCCCGTACCCGCTGCGACGTCGGCACGGTGCCGGCCGGCGGCACCGTCACCGTCCGGCTCCCGGTGAGCGCGACCGCCGAGGCCCAGCGGGAAGCGCCGCTGGCGGGTGCCGTGATCGGCCGGGTCGACCCGCGCAGCGGGCAGGCCCGGCAGCTCCAGATGAGCTTCCGGATCACTGCGGCGGCCGCGATGTCCACCCCGATCGCCACCCCCGCCCCGGGCGGCTCCCAGGGCGTGCTGGCCGCGGCCGGCGTGGGCCGGGATCCGGCCGGCGGTCTCACCTCGGTGCAACGCAGCGCGGTCGTCCTGATCGTGGTCTCCGTGCTGCTGGTCGTGCTGGCGCTCGTGCTGGCCACCACCTCGCTGCGCCGCCGGCTCGCCGGCCCGGCCGATCCCGCTCCGGCCCCGTCGGACTGACCCGGGACCCGCCCGGCTCCGGTCGCCCCGGCGGGTCCGGGCCCGCCCACGGTCCTCCACCGGAGCCGAGGCGGACCGGTGATTCTGATTACGGCGGGCGCGTCAAAACGTCATCAAACAGGGCATAGCCGCCCCGAATTCGATCCCATTCGGCGGACCACAGGGCGAGTTCGACCCCCCACTCGACGTAGGCTCTCGGATGAGGAACTACAGCGGACCGGACCAGCCACGGGCGGTGCGGGGCAGCGGTGCGTCAAGGAGGTCGCGTGGCCGGGCAAGGCAAGGTCGCCATCATGTTCAGCCGCCCGCGCCACCGCGCCGAGCGAAGCGAGGTTCAGGCGTGACCAAGCAGATCCGTCAACTCGACCGGGTGGTCATCCGGTTCGCCGGGGACTCCGGCGACGGCATGCAGCTGACCGGCGACCGGTTCACCTCGGAGACGGCGCAGCTGGGCAACGACATCTCCACGTTGCCCAACTTCCCGGCCGAGATCCGCGCCCCCGCAGGCACCCTGCCGGGCGTGTCGAGCTTCCAGGTGCACTTCGCCGACTACGACATCCTCACCCCCGGTGACGCGCCGAACGTGCTGGTGGCGATGAACCCGGCCGCGCTCAAGGCCAACCTGGCCGACCTGCCGCGCGGCGCCGACATCATCGTCAACACCGACGAGTTCACCAAGCGCAACCTGGCCAAGGTGGGATACCAGTCCAGCCCGCTGGACGACGACTCCCTCGCCGGCTACGTGGTGCACCCGGTCGCCCTCACCTCGATGACGGTCCGGGCGCTCGCCGAGAACGCGGTGTCCAAGAAGGACGCCGAGCGGGCCAAGAACATGTTCGCCCTCGGCCTGCTGTCCTGGATGTACTCCCGGCCGTACTCCTCGACCCTGCGCTTCCTGGAGCGCAAGTTCGCCAAGCGTCCCGAGCTGGTCGCGGCGAACATCGCGGCCTTCAAGGCCGGCTGGAACTTCGGCGAGACGACCGACTCGTTCTCGGTGCGGTACGAGGTGAAGCCGGCGAAGATGCTGCCGGGCACGTACCGGAACATCACCGGCAACGCGGCGCTGTCGCTGGGCCTGGTGGCCGCGGGCGTGCGCTCCGGCCTGCCGGTGTTCCTCGGGGCGTACCCGATCACCCCGGCGTCGGACATCCTGCACGAGCTGAGCAAGCACAAGCGGCTCGGCGTGGTCACCATGCAGGCCGAGGACGAGATCGCCGCCGTCGGTGCGGCGCTCGGCGCGTCGTACGGCGGGTCGCTCGGCGTCACCACCACCAGCGGCCCCGGCGTGGCGCTCAAGAGCGAGACGATCTCGCTCGCGGTGGCGCTGGAGCTGCCGCTGGTCATCGTGGACGTGCAGCGGGCAGGCCCGTCGACGGGCCTGCCGACCAAGACCGAGCAGGCCGACCTCAACATGGCCCTGTACGGCCGGCACGGCGAGGCCCCCGTCGCGGTGATCGCCCCGAAGTCGCCCTCGGACTGCTTCCACGCGGCCATCGAGGCGGCCCGGATCGCGCTGACGTACCGCACCCCGGTGATCCTGCTGTCGGACAACTACGTCGCCAACGGCTCCGAGCCGTGGCTGCTGCCCGACGTGGAGTCCCTGCCCGACCTGCGGGTCGAGTTCGCCACCGAGCCCAACGGAGAGAACGGCACCTTCCTGCCGTACCTGCGGGACCCGGAGACCCTGGCCCGGCCGTGGGCCGTCCCCGGCACGCCGGGGCTGGAACACCGGATCGGCGGCCTGGAGAAGGCCGACAAGACCGGCGACATCTCGTACGATCCGGCGAACCACGACTTCATGGTGCGCATCCGGGCGGCCCGGATCGAGACGATCCCGGTGCCGGACGTCGAGGTGGAGGACCCGGACGGCGACGCCCGGGTGCTGGTGCTCGGCTGGGGCTCGACGTACGGGCCGATCGGCGCCGCCTGCCGGGGGCTGCGCCAGCGCGGCCTGTCCGTCGCCCAGGCGCACCTGCGGCACCTGTCCCCGATGCCGGCGAACCTCGGCGAGGTGCTGCGTTCCTACGACCGGGTGGTCATTCCCGAGATGAACCTCGGCCAGCTCGCCCAGGTGATCCGGGGCAAGTACCTGGTCGACGCCATCGGCTACAACCAGGTCCGCGGCCTGCCGTTCACCGCCGTCGAGCTGGAGACGATGTTGGAAGAGGTCCTGAAGAATGTCTGAGCCCGTCGCCCTCAAGCTCACCGCGAAGGACTTCAAGTCCGACCAGGAGGTGCGCTGGTGCCCCGGCTGCGGTGACTACGCGATCCTCGCCGCCGTGCAGCAGTTCATGCCGGAGCTGAACATTCCCCGGGAGCGGACCGTCTTCGTGTCCGGCATCGGCTGCTCGTCGCGCTTCCCGTACTACATGAACACCTACGGGTTGCACTCGATCCACGGCCGCGCCCCGGCGATCGCCACCGGCCTGTCGGTGTCCCGCCCGGACCTGTCGGTGTGGGTGGTCACCGGCGACGGCGACGCGCTGTCGATCGGCGGCAACCACCTGATCCACGCGCTGCGCCGCAACGTCAACCTGAAGATCCTGCTCTTCAACAACCGGATCTACGGCCTGACCAAGGGGCAGTACTCGCCCACCTCCGAGGTTGGCAAGGTCACCAAGTCGACCCCGGCCGGCTCGGCGGACGCGCCCTTCAACCCGCTCTCGCTCGCCCTGGGCGCGGAGGCCAGCTTCGTCGGCCGCACCATCGACTCGGATCGCAAGCACCTCCAGTCGGTGCTGCGGGCCGCGGCGGAGCACCAGGGCTCGGCGTTCGTGGAGATCTACCAGAACTGCAACATCTTCAACGACGGCGCGTTCGAGCAGCTCAAGGAGCCGGCCACCCGGGACGACTTCCTGATCCGGCTGGAGCACGGGCAGCCCATCACCTTCGGCTCCGACGGGCAGTTCTGCGTCGTGCACCCGCCGGGCGGCTTCGGCCTGGAGGTGCGGGAGACCGCCTCGGTGAGCCCGGAGGAGATCGTCGTGCACAACGCGACGGTCAACGACCCGGCGTACGCGTTCGCGCTGTCCCGGCTGCCCGGGCTCGACCTGCGCAACACCCCGATCGGAGTGTTCCGCTCGGTCGACCGCCCGTCCTACGACAGCGTGGTGCAGGAGCAGCTCGCGGCGGCGAAGGCCGCAGTGACCGAGACCCCGGAGCAGCAGCTCGCCGGCCTGCTCGCCAGCGGCGACACCTGGACGATCAGCTGACCCGCCGCTGACGGCGGCACGGCGTCGCCGCCTCCCCGCGACACGGAAAGGGCCCGCAACCTCCGCAGGTTGCGGGCCCTTTCGTCAGCCCGGCGTGCTCGCCTGCTGGGGGCGGTCGTCACGGACGTGCACGAGCATGTCGCCGGTCTCGATCACCGCGCCGGCCCGATCGCTGAGCGTGACCACCTTGCCCCGGCGGACCAGCGCGATGACCAGGGAGTCCAGCTCGCGCGGCGAACGGCCCACCTCGCTGCGCTCGGCCGAGCGCATGGCCAGCGCCATGCCCTGGCCCGGGGTGAGCAGGTCCTCCACCACGTCGATCAGCGGCGGCGCGGAGGTCGACAGGCCGAGCAGCCGCCCCGCCGTGGCGGACGAGACGATCACGTGGTGGGCGCCGCTCTGCTTCAACAGGGGCGCGTTCTCGGCCTCCCGAACCGCGGCGATGATCCGCACCTGACCGGCGGTGAGCTGCCTGACGGTGAGTGCCACCAGGACCGACGCGTCGTCGCTGTCGGTCGCGATGATCACCGACTTGGCGTTCTTCACGTGCGCCTCGATCAGCACCGACGAACGCGTCGCCGAACCCTCGATCGCGACCAACCCGGCCGAGGTGGCCTGCCGCAGGGCGGTCGGGCTGCGCTCGACCACCACGATCCGGGACCTGTCCAGGCCGTTCTCCAACAGCGCCGAGACGGCGCTGCGGCCCTTGGTGCCGTAGCCGCAGATGATGACGTGGTCCTTCACGCTTCTCCTCCACCGCGACAGGCGCCGGCCGGTCCGGTACTGCTCGGTCAGGACTTCCAGGGTGGTGCCGACCAGGATGATCAGGAAGATCACCCGGGCGGGGGTGACGAACAGGACGTTGACCAGCCGCGCGGACGGCGCGGCCGGGGTGATGTCGCCGTAGCCGGTGGTGGAGAGGGAGACCACCGCGTAATAGAAGCAGTCGAGGAGGGTGAGGCCGTCCTCGTTGACGTCGCGGTAACCGTCCCGGTCGAGATAGACCGCGGCGACCACGGCGAGGACCAGGCCCAGTGCGGCGGCGAGGCGCAGGCTCAACGCGCTCAGCGGGCCCCGTCGTTGCGCGGGAAAATGGATCACCGTCGAACCTGCTCCGCCTCCGTCGCCTGCACGTGCACAACATAGCCGGTACGCGGGGATCCGCACCCCGGGGTGCCACCGGGACGCCTCCGGCCGCATTGACTCGCCGGACCGGGGCTGCCGGGCGGCCCCGCACCGGGCATGATGGGGCTGTCTGCGGAGAGACGACCGGGGGTGAGGCCGCATGTCTTTGCTGCGACGGGTCATCGGCGGGGTGCTCCGCCGGATCAGGACGAGACAGGGCCGCACCCTGCGTGAGGTCGCCCAGGCGGCCGGCGTGTCGCTGCCCTACCTGTCCGAGGTCGAGCGGGGCCGCAAGGAGGCGTCGTCGGAGGTGCTCGCGGCGATCTGCCGGGCCCTCGGCATCCGCCTGTCCGACTTGTTGGAGGAGGCCCGGGACGACCTGCGCCGAGTCGAGCCGCGCACCCCGGTGGGTCCCCGGGCTGCCGTGGCGGCGCACGCCGTCGCGCTGCCGCTGCCCCGGTCCGGCGACCGGATGGCCCGGCTGGAGCGGCCTGGTGACCGGCTGACCGGCGCCCGGCGGGGGGCCGACGTGCACCGGGCGCTGCGCGGTACGCCGCTCGCCGTCGGTCCGCGTACCGCCGGGTTGGTGCGCTGCGGGCGGGCCCCGGCGGGCCTGCGGCGGCCGGTGACCGTCTAGGGACGTCGCCCGACCGCGTCGCCCGACCGCATCGCCCGGCTGCCGGTGCCCCGCCCGGTTCTGCCGTCGGCGAATCTGCCAGCGGCAGAAGCGTTGGGGTCGCCGCCTCCGGCGGGCGCACGCTGGACGGGCCGGTCCCCGGGGCGGTCGAAATCGCCCACCGGCGCGGCGGAGGTCGACATGATCAGGTACGACGTACGGATGCTGGACGGCGGGCAGCCGGCCTTCGGCGACCAGGTGTTCCAACGGTTGCTGCGGGAGCGGATCGTCTTCCTCGGCACCGAGGTCACGGACGAGTCCGCCAACCAGATCTGTGCGCAGCTCCTGCTGCTGGCCGCAGAGGACAGCGAGCGGGACATCCACCTCTACATCAACTCACCGGGCGGCTCGGTCAGCGCCGGCATGGCCGTGTACGACACGATGCGGTACATCCGCAACGACGTGGCCACCCTGGCGCTCGGCTTCGCCGGCTCGATGGGGCAGTTCCTGCTCTGCGGGGGGACGGCCGGGAAGCGGTACGCGCTGCCGCACTCGCGGATCATGATGCACCAGCCGTCCGGCGGGATGGGTGGCACGGCCGCCGACATCACCATCCAGGCGGAGAACATGCTGCACGTCAAGCGCACCATGCAGGAGCTGATCGCCCGACACAGCGGGCGGAGCCTGGACGAGATCCAGCAGGACTGGGACCGGGACCGGTGGTTCACCGCGGAGCAGGCCCGCGAGTACGGCCTGATCGACAAGGTGCTCACCCGGGTCGACCAACTCTCGGCGTGACGGCCCCGGCGGCGGGCCGGCACGGGGCGGCTCGGCGTGCACCTTGCGGGCCGGGGCGGCCCGGTCGGTGGTCACCGATGGGCCGGCGGGCGCGCCCCTCGGCCGTGTCCGACGCGTATCTGAAGCCGCGTCCGGGCGGACCCGGTCACCGGGTCCGCCCGGACGCTCGTCCGGTCAGGGGTAGCTGACCACCGGGCTGGTGCCGAACGTGCCGACGACCGGGGTGCCGGCGTCGTTGACCGTACGTTCGATGCCGCCGCTGCCGTCGAGGAAGACGGTGATCATGTCGTGGAACCGCACGCCCGGCCGGCGGGGCGTCTCGATCGCCCGGTCCGCCCGGATGTCGACCCCCTGGTTGAAGTACGAATACACGCCGAGCCCCCACGCCTCGTGTCGGCGCACCGAGTCGGCGATCTTGTACGACGCCCAGCCGCGACCGGTCGGGCTGGCCCAGGCGGCCTGGCCCGGCGGGTCGTAGGGCAGTTCGCTCTGGTAGAAGACGGTCCGGCCGCGCTCGCCGGTCCACACCGTCTGGTACCGCTGGTAGTGCTCGACGAAGAGCCCGTACGCCGTCACGTCGTCGCCGGTGACCAGCACGCCGGTGTCGGCGGTGTTCGCCGTCCAGCCGATGCCGTTGCCGTGGTCGCCGCGCCAGGCCCAGATGTTGTCGAGCAGGGTGTCGTCGCTGTGCACGGCGAGGCTGGTCCGGGCCCGGCCGACCCAGGGGCCGCCGATGCGGAAGAAGACGTCCTGCAGCGAGGTCGGGTTCGCGGCGTGGTCCCGGCGGCCGTCGCGCCGGCCGACCTCGACGAGCACGGCGGACTCGCGCTGGCCGGCGTCGACCAGCAGCCCGGCGACGCGTACCCCGTCGACGTCGGCGACCCGCAGCGCGGCGTCGCCGGTGGTCGGGGCGAGACTCGGCATGCCGAGTCCGAGTACGACGGTGCCCGGCCGGGTGACCCGCAACGCCTGGTCCAGCCGGTACACGCCCGGGGTGAGCAGCAGGTGCCGCCCCCGCGCCAGCTCCCGGTTGATCCGCTGGGCGCTGTCGGTGGGCCGGGCGACGAAGAAGTCGCGCAGCGACAGCGAGGGGGTCGGTTGGCCGCCGGCCGCCCAGGTGATGCCGGCGGTGTCGTGCCGCAGGCCCGGTACGGCCACCCGCCACCGGTCGTTGCCGTCGACGAACAGGTACGGCTTCTCCCGGGTGACCGGGCTGGTCGGGAGCGTGGTGTACGGGGGGTCGGGGAAGCTCTGGGCGGGTGCCCCGGTCACGCCGGAGAAGACCTGGTTCCAGACCCCGTTGCTCCATTCGCCGCCGAGCTCGCTGTCCCGGGTCAGCCACTGCTGCTGCGAGCCGTTGATGGTGGTTCCGTCGACCTTCGAGTCGGCGATGTAACCGCCGCTGGAGTACCCGCCGTTGCCCGGTTCGAGCCAGAGGGTGCCGCGCACGTGCACGCGGCGCATCGGGGACGCCTGGGAGACCGCCCACTGGTTCGACCAGTCGGTGGGGGTGACGGAGAGGTTCTCCGCCGAGCGCCAGAAGTTGGTCAGCGCGGAGATGCCGGCCGGCGAGTTCGGGTCGGGCTGTCCGACGACCCGGACCGCCCCGTGGATGTCGACGTCGTCCGGGGAGCGGCCGAGGCCGGCCACGGTGGTGTAGTAGCCGAGCTTCGCGTCGACGTCGTACCGGCCGGGCTTGAACAGCACCGCGTGCCGGTCGGTGCCCATCTCGTTGCGTTCCTGCTTCGTGAAGATCGCGTCGAGGGTGGCCTGGATCTCGGCGGTCGGGGTGGACGGGTCGTAGACGTGCACGTACGGGCCGAGGTCCGGGTCGCGGTCGTCGGGGTGGCCGGGATGGGCCAGGGCGGACGCCGGGGCGAGACCGGCGGCGGCGAGGGAGACGGTGGTGGTGGCCAAGGCCAGGAGGTGGCGGCGGGTGCGAGGTGTCATCGGCCTGCCTGTCGGGTGGCGGTGGGGGCCGGGCGGGCGACCGTGAGAGCGCTCTCTCAATCCGCCGTCCGGCATCCCTTCACGATTTGGGGGATCGCCATGTTTCTACCCCCTCCCGCCCGGACGCGCCAGCCCCCGCAGCCGGCGAGGATCAGTGGGCGTCCAACGGGAAGCGATGGGAAGAGCGCCCTGTTGGTACCCAACGAGGATCATCGACACCTTCGAGGAGTTCACCATGTCCATCGTCGTCACCGGCGCCACCGGCCACCTCGGCCGCCTGATCGTCGAGTCGCTGCTGCGTCGGGGCGTACCGGCCGGGGAGATCGTGGCGCTCGGCCGGGACACCGGCAAGCTCGCGGACCTCGCCGGACGCGGGGTGGTCACCCGGCGGGCCGACTACACCGACCCCGCATCGCTGCGCGCCGCGTTCGCCGGGGCCGAGAAGCTGATGTTCGTCTCCGGCAGCGAGGTCGGGCAGCGGGAGACCCAGCACCGCAACGTCGTCGCCGCCGCCCGCGAGGCCGGCGTGGGGCTGGTCGTCTACACCAGCGTCGCCAACGCCGACCGGTCCAGCCTGATCCTCGCCGGGGAGCACCTGGCCACCGAGCGGGAGATCGCCGCCGCCGGCCTGCCGTACGTGATCCTGCGCAACGGCTGGTACCTGGAGAACTACACCGACCAGCTCCCGACGTACCTCCGGTACGGGGTGACCGGCGCGGCGGGCGACGGCCGGGTCAGCGCCGCCACCCGCGCGGACTACGCCGAGGCCGCCGCCGCGGCGCTCACCGGCGCCGGCGAGGCCGGCCGGGTGTACGAACTCGGCGGCGAGGCGTTCACCCTCACCGAGCTGGCCGAGGAGCTGTCCCGGCAGACCGGCCGCACCGTCGGCTACACCGACCTGCCGGCAAAGAAGTACGCCGAGGTGCTGGCCGGCGCGGGCGTCCCCCCGAGGTTCGCCACCCTCCTCGCCGACAGCGACCGGGGCCTGTCCCAGGGCGACCTGTACGTCGAGGGCGACGACCTGGCGAAGCTGATCGGCCGCCGGCCGACCACCCTCGCCGAGGCGCTGCGCGCGGCGCTCTGAGCCCTTCTTTGATTCGTTTGCCGGCGTCCGTCGCCCCGCCCCGCGCCCTGTCGGTGCGGGGCGGGGCGACGGACGGCTCAGGACGTGACCCGCTCCACCGGGATCCACAGCTCGGCGTCGGCCCGCGTGCCGTCCGCCGAGACCCGGGCCTGAAGGATCTCCGGGCCCGGCCGACTGCGGTACGGGTTGGCCGGGAACCACTCGGTGAAGACGTCCCGCCAGATGTTCTGGAGGGTCTGCGGGAACTCGCCCGAGCTGGAGAAGACCGCCCAGGTGCCGGCGGGCACCGGCATGGCGTCCAGGCCCTCCGGCGGGGTGACGCCGGTGACCACGCCGTGCCAGTAGTCCAGCTCGGCGCCCTCCTCCCGGTTGTCCCCCAGCTTGTCGCTGACGTTGACGATCCCGCGCGGCTCCTGGTCGGAGAGGGCCTCGATCCGCTCGACCGTCCCGGCGTCGATGCTCTTGACGAACGCGACGATGGCCGGGTTCATCCCCTCGTGCACGAGGGGGACGCTGGCCTTCCGCCCGACCAGGTGGAAGGCGTCCTTCTCGGTGACGCGGTAACGCATGCTGGTGCTCCCTTCGACGATGAGGCGGAAGGACATCCGGGGCTGGGACCGCAGCACCGCGCCCGTCCGCCGGGCCTCGCCCGGGCCGACCCCGTGCACCGCCTGGAACGCCCGGCCGAACGCCTCGGCCGAGCCGTAGCCGTACCGGACCGCGATGTCGAGCAGCGTCGACTCCCCCGCGAGCACCTCGGCGGCTGCGACCGTGAGCCGTCGACGCCGGACGTACTCGGAGAGCGGCATGCCGGCCAGCGCGGAGAACATCCGCCGGAAGTGATACTCCGACGTGACGGCGATCCGTGCCATCTCGGCCATTTCGATCCGCTGGTCGAGATGCCGCTCGACGTACGTCATCGCCTCGTTCAGCCGGTCCAGCACCCGGATCTCCCTCTCTGATGCCCACCACGCTAGGAAGGACGACCCCGGCCGGACCCGACATCCTGTGCCCGATCCGGTCGGGCCGTGGGGTCAGCGCTGCCAGCGCACGACGCCGCCGACCACGGTGAGCGCCACCGTGAGGTCACGCAGGTCCGCAGGCTCGACCTGGTACGGGTCGGCGGGCAGCGCGATGAAGTCGGCGAGCATGCCGGGGCTGAGTCGCCCCTTCAGGTGCTCCTCGTAGGAGGCGTACGCGCCGGCGACGGTGAACCCCCGCAGCGCCGCGTCGAGGCTGAGCCGCTCGTGCGGGTCCACGCCTCCCGGCGGGTTGCCGTCGGGCTGCTGCCGGGTCACCGCGGCGTGGATTCCGTAGAACGGGTCCGGGTCCTCGACCGGCGCGTCCGAGCCGAACGCCACCGTCGCGCCGGCGTCCAGCAGGCTCCGCCAGGCGTACGAGGCGAGGTCCCGGCCGGCGAGCATCCTGCTGGTCAGGGGGATGTCGCTGGTGCAGTGGGTCGGCTGCATCGAGGCGATCACGCCCAGCCGGGCGAGCAGCGGCACGTCCTCCGGCCGAAGATGCTGGGTGTGTTCGATCCGGTGCCGCAGCCGCCGTACCGCCCCGGCGACGGTCGGGTCGGTGCGCGCCGACTCCTGCCAGCGGGCGTACGCCCGCAGCACCATCCGGTTCGCCGCGTCGCCGATGGCGTGTGCCGCCACGGCGATGCCGGCCCCGGCCGCCTTCGCCACCAGCCGCTCGAACTCCTCCGCCGGGGTGACCGCGATGCCGTGGTTGTCCGGCTCGCCGTCGTACGGTTCGCTCATCAGGCAGGTATGCGAGCCGAGCGCCCCGTCGGTGAAGATCTTCACCGGTCCCGTACGCAGCCACCGGTCCCCGTCGCCAGTCGCCCAGCCCAGGTCGATCACCTCGTCCAACGCGGTCGACGGGATCGACTTGTGCACCCGCAGCGGCAGTTCGCCCCGGGCGTACAGGGTCTCGTAGGCGGCCCGGCAGTCCTGCCCGTCGAGGTCGTGGATGCTGGTGAGGCCGACGGCGAGCAACCGGGGCAGGTGGGTGCGCAACTGCTCGACCATGTCCCCGGCGACGGAGGAGCGCAAGATGTCGTAGGCCGCGTCCCCCGCCGCCTCCCGCAGGATGCCGGTCGGCTCGCCGCGTTCGTCGCGGGCGATCTGCCCACCGACCGGGTCGGGGGTGTCGGCGTCGATGCCGAGCCGCCGCAGGGCGGCGCTGTTGACCCAGGTGGTGTGCCCGTCGATGCTGGGCAGCACGGCGGGACGGTCCGGGCAGACCCGGTCGAGATCGGCCCGGGTCGGCTGTACCGGCCGGGCCCACTTGTGGCTGTCCCAGCGTCCGCCGAAGAGCCAGGCGTCGGGCGGCAGGGTGGCGGCGTGCCGCCCGATCCGGGTCAACGCCTCGTCGAGGCTGGCGGTGCCGCGCAGGTCCACCTGCTCCAGGCCGCGCACGTACAGCGCGGAGTGGATGTGACTGTCGATCATTCCGGGCAGTACGGTCATCCCCGCGAGGTCCACCCGACGCGCTCCACCGCCGGCCCGGTCCCGGCACTCGTCGCGGTTTCCGACGGCGACGATCCGCTCGCCGCGCACCAGCATGGCCTCGGCGCGCGGCCGGGCGGGGTCGAGCGTGTGGATCCGGGCGTTCTCGAAAACCGTACCGGTCATGGGGCTGCCTGCTTCGACGGTTGGACAGGGGCCAACCATGCTAGAGGACGGGCTCCCCGACGCGAGGCACCGTCCGCAGAGTGCCGCATGTCGCCGGCGGTGCCCGGTCCAACCGCTGAGACTGTGGACGACTGTCGAATTGGTTGCGGTCGCCCCGCAGGTGTTGTCGCGCAGAGCTACGGGGGTGACGTGCCGCAGTTGTCGATGCATGGGCGGCATCGAGAGGTCGGTTGCGGAACGCCTCGACCTGTACGCGGGTGTCCCGCTCCCGCACCTGTTGCGGGCGTTGACCCGCTCATCGCTGCGCTGCCCGTGGCCCAGCGCCGCATATCGCCTCTGCCGCGGCGGACATCACCGCCTGCGCGAACGCCTTGATCATCGCCTGCAACATGACCGGCGACACGCCCTCGATCCGCTCGCGCAGCAGGTCAACAGGGTTCGAACTTTCAGCTGCGGCCCATCGCGTTCCTCTTCCTTCCCTGGCTCGGTCGTCTTGAAGGACCACGCGATGACCGTCTCCCATCTGCGCAATACGCCCATCGCGGGCAAGCCGCACATCACTCCCGTGGACGCAGTCTGCGTCATGTGCAGATGTGTCAGTAGCCCGTGCGGCGAGCCGGTGACGCGGTGGGGTGTGCCGGCGTTCCCGTGCAGGCCGGAGCCGGGATCGGCAAGGAGGGACGGCTCGCGGATTCCACGGAAAGATGTTATCAATTGGATCACTGGGCCGGAACTGAGTCACGGGTCAGGGAACAGTCGCACAGCGTGACAGAAAGAGCGCCGTGGAACAACAAGAAGAAGTAACCGACTTTTACGACAGCCTCGCGCCGGACTACGAACTTCTGTATTCGGACTGGGAAGATCATACGCGTGACGAGGCCGGCAGGCTCGACGTCATTCTTCGATCCGTGCTGCCGTTCCCGGCCCGCCGGATACTTGACTGCGCGTGTGGTATCGGAACGCAGGCTGTCGGACTCGCCGGTCTGGGCTATGCCGTCACCGGAACCGACCTTAGCGAGACGGCCGTGGCCCGGGCGGGCAAGAATTCCGAGCGCCTCGGGACGCAGATCCAGTTCCGGCAAGCGGACTTCCGCCACCTGGAAGAGGTTGTGCCGGCTGATTACGACGCTGTGTTGGCGCTTGAAAACGCGATCTCGCACCTGCTCGAACCAGAGGACATCCTGCAGGCCTTCTCGTCAATGCGTAGCCGACTCCGACCTGGCGGAGTAACGCTGGTCAGCACGCGTGACTACGATTCCGACCGCGCGGCCAAAATCACCGGGACGGCACCAAGGATCATGGACGACGGCAATCGCCTTGCCTTCCAGGCGTGGGAATGGCAGTCGACGGACGTGTACCGGCTCCGCTACTTCCTGATGTCACGCCAGCCGGAGGCGCAGTGGACGGTCAAGGAGCGGTTGGTCCGCTACCGGGCCTGGCCTCGTGCTGAACTGCTGTCGCTGGCACAGGCGGCCGGGTTCGTCGAATGCCGGTGGCTGTCACCGAGTGAGTCGGGATACCGCCAACAACTGCTCCTCGGTTACAACCCGGTAAGTTGACTGTCGAGAGAGGAGACGGCCTGATGGCACAGGCACCGGTGTCGCGGGAGTTCGAGCAGGTGTACGCGTACTTCGGCCATCACAAGTGCGCAAGCCTCTGGATCCGGCGCGTCTTCGAGGAACTAAGCGCCGGATTGGGGCTCAAGTACGTCGCCTACAGTTCATGGCTGGTCTTCGACCCCGATGAAAAACCGATCGACCAGCTTTACGCTGCGGATTCTTTGACCGCAGGGCTCAGTCTCGGTGCCCGGTTCTTCGCGTTCACCGACGCGCATCCGCGCCACGTGGATCTCTTCCCACCGGGCACGCGATCGTTCCACGTGGTACGGGATCCCCGCGACATCGTGGTTTCCGCCTATTTCTCGCACCTTCTCTCACACGACATCGACGATTTTCCGTCCCTGGCCCGGCACCGTCAACAGCTCGCCGGGATATCCAAGGAACAGGGCCTCTATGCCGTGATGGACTACCTCGAACCGATGTTCGACGACCTCCGGCAGTGGTCGCAGCGACCCGACGTTCTCGAGGTGAAACTGGAAGACCTGATGGCGGACGAGGTCGGCGGGTTCACCGGGATCCTTCGTTTCCTCGGGCTCATGCCGCAGGTCGGCGCGGAAAGGCTCGCAGAAGTACTGGACGCGAACAGCTTCTCCCGGATGAGCGGCGGCCGGACGCCGGGTGTCCCCGACGACGGCAGCCACTTCCGGAAGGGAGTCGCTGGAGACTGGCGGAACCACCTTACCGATGACCACCTCAGCTACTTCCTCGCTCGGCACGCCGACGTACTGGCCAAGTACTCATATCTCTGAGGCCGCCCCCTTGATGCACGTAACCGACGACGCTGGCGTTCGGCTCAGTTTGACCTACGACCTCGTGCACGGTCGGCGGGACGCCGGATAACGACCTCGTGCACGATTAGGTAGCGCCGCGTGAAACTGATCCGCGACGAATCGAAACGGCCGAGACAACGGTGGACAGAGGTGCCTGGCCGTCCACCGGCGTACGCCTCACCGCCCCCCCTGCTCCCTGCCTCCGGGCCCGGGGGCAGGGGGCGGCCTGGTGGCTCGCCGCGCGAGACCGGACCGCGATACCCGGTGGCAAGCCGCGTAGCGGCGCAGCAGCGATCGCCCGGGCCTCGGCGGCGACCGGTCACCCTCGCGATCGTCACGGCAACCGAAGATCGTGCGGTCGCCGTGGCCCGACGGGCCCCACCAGCGACCTTGCGCACATCCGGCGCAGGGTCTACGTGTACGCAGCCGGGTGGGACGGCGAGTCGCCGTTCACCCCCTTCTACCACCGGCTGCGCGCGGAGCCCTCCTGGACGACGTACGCGCTGGACAGTCGGCACAACCTCATGCGGGACGCGCCGAAGGACCTGTTGAAGATCCTGCGAGAGGTCGTTGAACCGCACTGATCATTGAGGACCCGGACGGCCCCGCTGAGGAGCGGGTCGCCGCCCGGCCCGCCACGTCATGCGGACCTTGACGGCTCGTACGGACGTCGGCGCGACCGCCGCCAGCTCGCGGACGCCGCCGGCGTCCTTCCCGCCACGCGATCGTTCTCTGCTGACCCGATGCGTCCGGAATGCCCGGTCAGCGGCGGTTCCGCACTACCTGATCATGACTACTGCTGACCGCATGGGGCAAAAACAGGCGACCTGCGCTACCCGCTCAGGAGTCCTTCGCCCGCCGGCCGCCGATCCCGTCGCCCACCTGTCTACGCGGGTGCCGCTTGAACCACGCTACGATCTCCGACTCCCGGGGCTTCGCCCACCACGGGGCCTTACCCACGTAGTCGTCTGGCGCCGGGAACGGGTCCGAGACATACTTCCCCGCCTCCACCTTGCCGCTCTTGCGGCGGATTTCCGCCCGGGACTCGAACAGGTGCTGAGAGATCGTCTCCTTGCGCATCGACTCGACGCCCTGCACGCGTGCGCCAATCTCGGCAAGGTCGGCGACGGTGTAGAACGGCCGGTCCGGCATCTCGGCTCCCTCGGGGAGCTCGACAGCGACGTCGACCGAACCATACTCGGTAATGGTGTTCACGGTTGGCACCTCCTAACTGGTTTTGGCACTCGTCACGTACCGGCTGGGATACGTCCGGCCGGTGCGTAGAGCTAGCCGGGTGCTGGGCGGTAGGGACAGCGGCGGTCGCCGGGGCCCGAGCCGTTGTCGACGTTCACCACCGGTAGACGGTGTTCCGGTCTCTCTTCCTTCTCTGAGTTCGTCGTAGTAAAGGATCAGCGCGAAGGCCGTCTCTCATCTAATCAACACGCCCAATGAGGGGCACGTCGTACACCCCTTCCCTGGACGCAACCTTCGGCGCCAGCCGGTACGGCTGCCTGCCGCGCCGCTGCCGGGGGCGTCGCTGCCGGGGGCGTCGCTGCCTGCCGCTCGCGGATGGCGTACTCGCTGCGGACGCCCGCGATTCGTCCGGCGTCGGCTGACCTGCCCAGCCAAAAAATGATCATTGCACGCACTCTGCACGGCAGGCGTGGATGCCTGACGGCCGGCGGTGACGTGCGGCGTCTGAACGTCAGAGGTGCAAGAATGGGCGACGGTCCGAGATGCGGGAAGTGAGCCGTGACGTCGAGTAGCGCCGAGCAGATGCCCGAGTGGCCGACCGCTGAGCACGTACCGGCTGAGGAACTGGCGCGTCGTCAGGGCATCCGGCCAGCTGCCTCCGTCGACGACCTGGCCCGGCCCGACCTCTTCGAGTCGGACGACGAGTTGGACGACTTCCTCGCCGAACTCTGCGCCTCCCGCCGAGCTGGCGCCGCGTGAGCCAGGTAATCCCCAACACCGACGAGCCGTCCTGGACACCAACTTTGAACATCGCGAGGCAGTTGGCACGGGAGCTGGTAGGGGTGGCGACTGTGGAGATCGTCGGCATCAAGGGCGGGATATCGGTCGACGTCACACCACGTAACCCCGATGCTCATGCCTTCGGATGGACGGACTTCTCCGACCAACTCATCCTGCAGGTCGGCGACTACGGCGGCCGATGGGAACTGGGAGCCGGCCCCGAAGACGTCGCCCTACTCGAAGACATCGCTCGCTCAGTGATCGCCGGCAGGGTTCGGCAGGTGCTCGCTCCGGGTCGATCGGCCATTTCGGTCATGCGCGCCGATGGAACCGTGGAGACCGAGGTCGGGGGCGAAGCGCCGGCTGGTTGCCTGCCACTGCCCTTCTGGCGGCGTTGGTCCCACAGCATCCAGTACGCCCCGTACAGGTAATCCGGTTGAGGATCAGTTTGGAAGATCGAAATCCGCTGACCCTGTCAGTCTGAAGTGCCTGCTCGGCGGCGAAATCGCGGTGCCCGGTGGTGCCCGTTGAGGACCGCCCACGACACCGACTTCAGGCACGCGGATGGCACGCGGATGGCACGCGCTTGGATCCGGCGCGGCTGGCCGGCGCGTCGTACGGCTTTCCCCCGGCCTCGGCTTTCCCCCGGCCTGTGGGCCGGGGGCGGTTTCGCGTACCGCGCCGGCTTACCGCGCCTGGACCACGTACTCAGGTGGCAAGCCGCGAAGCGGCGCGGCAGCGATCGCCCTGACCTCGACGGCGGCCAGCCACCCTCGCAATCGTCACGGCCTGGCGGTGGCCGTGTACGGCTGGCAGGATGTCGTCATGAATGCCATTCGAAGGGGTCATGCCGCGTAATAGACCGGCATCGCTTCGGTTGCGGGAGCGGACCTGGCGCCGACCGTGGGTGCGTTATCGCAGCACTCCCGGGCTGTCCGGAGCAACCAACGCGGCTATTCGGCAGCTTGAAGGCGTGCGACTGATGCCAGGGGTCGTGGCTGCGGCAATCAACGTTTGGTCCGTGCACGTACGTGGGATCCGACGTCCATGGAAGCAGTGGGAGGCCGAGTTCACCTGTTCCTGCTGCGGCGCGGGCTGGGCTCGCGACATGCTGGAAGACGTCGTGACGATGCTCCCACCGCGCGCCGGGAGTGAGGTGCGTTCCCTCGTTGATGCCTTGGACGCCGTCCTGCTGCGCCGAAGCCTTCACGATCCGCAGACGTCGCCCGAACTACCGTGGTGGCACCGCCGATGCTGACCAGCCGAACGATCGGCCCGCCGCGCCGGCCGATGCCGGCAGGAGGCCGCCAGCAGGCCGAGTGCGGCGGGCGGGCCGCGTTTGCGCGGCCCCTCGATCCTAAAGAGAGCGTCTCGGCAGTTGCTGTATTGAAGCGGGTGTTGAAGCGAAGCTGAAGGGTCTGCTGCACGCCGGGGTGTCGCTCTGGCTCAACGCCGGGCTGCCGGCGCCCGAGGTCGCGCAACGGGCCGGGCACTCGGTGGATGTGCTGCTCAAGGTGTATGCGAAGTGCCTCGACGGGGACCGCAGCCGAATGAACGAGCGGATCGAGGCGGCGTCCAGCCAGTGATGCCGCACAGTTCTCGAAACTCGGTGAGCCACCCGCGCACCTGTGCATCGTCATGCAGGTACGGCTCATCCGGTCCGTGGCGTAGGTCGATGCCGGCGAGAATTCCGAGCGCCCACCACACCGCCTCGTCGACCTCGACGCCTTCCAGGTCGCGCATGATTCGGGTAGCCCAGCGGTCCACCTCGTCACGCGACTGGCGGCCGGAGAGAATGGCGGCGAACCGCGCCTCCAGGTCGGCGTGGCTGGGCGGGATCGGCTGCGGGGTCGTCACGGGCGCGATCCTGTCAGACCGACCTCCGCTGCTGCTCGTCGAGACGGCTCTGACCTGCCCGAACAAGCTTCCGCAAGCGTCCAAGATCATTGCACGTATTTTGCACGGAGGGCTGCAAACGGCGGCTACGGGTGGCAGCCGGCTGCAGAGGTCGGCCGATCGACGCGGTGACGTATCCGCTGGTCAGATAGCATCTTTGCTGATCTTTGAGGTGCCCCCGGCAGGATTCGAACCTGCGACACACGGTTTAGGAATGGAGTACGGCTCAGTCCGCGTGCGGCCTTCTGACCTGCTGCAACGGTTCACGCTCGACAGCTTCCGCTCAAGATCAGTCCGTGAATAATCCGTGGCTGTGCGCATCCTCGGTGAGGCCCTGGCTACGGCCTCGCTGGCTTTCGGCAGTGGTGTCGATGGCGCCCAGCCAACCCTTGAACGACAAGTACTGCTGGAGCTTGTCCGGTATCGGTCCCTGAGTAAGGAACCACTCGTCCCCCAAGGACGCGATAACTAGATCCGACTGATCGAAGCGCAGCACGACTCCACCGACATCCGGCGGGTTGCAGTATCCCTGGATGAGCCCGACATTAATAAGGCGTTGTCCGATCACTCCGCCCAACAGGTCCGAGGGCTGGACTGGTCCAACCACCGTGCTTCCGAACTCCTGCATGTCGTAGGACGGGTAAGGCTCCTCGACTTCCAGGTCAAGCCGTTCGCCACAGCCGTGAGCCATGACGGGTGGCTGCCCCTCGAAGTGCAGCCAGAAGTGGACCAGGCCCTCAGTGCCCGTCACCGAACCATCGTCAACCCAGGACCGCGCTTCAGTCACAGCAAGCAGGCGTCGGCCCAGGAGCGGGCGAAGGACAGCGGTAGCAGTTGCGGAGTCCTCCATGAGGGAACCGTAGCAACGACGGCAACCCCAGTATGGTCGCCCTTTCTCGGCTGCCTGGGGCTATCCGTGGTGCCTGGTCATCGGCGGGTGGCGGTGACCGCCCACGGTACGGGCGTCGGGTGCGTCGAGTCCCGCTTGCCTTGACCACGTACTTCGGTGGCAAGTCGCGAAGCGGCGCGGCAGCGATTGCCCCGCCCTCGACGGCGGCCGACCACCCCCGCAATCGTCACGGCCGTTTCATGCGAAGGGCTGTCGAGCCGAACTGCGGCACGATGGACCAATGGTGAACACCGAGGACCCCAGGTCGGCCGCACGCCGGCTCGTCGAGCTGGCACCTAGCCACGTTGGGCGCGCCTCCGGTCGCGAGCCGCTGCGAGAGGTACTTCAGTGGTTGACCCGAGGACGGCTGGGCCAACGCCACGGCTGGCCAGTAGTTCCGGACCTGGGAACCCCGTGGCAGGACACGATTTCTCCTGAGCGCGCCGGCTGGCGCCAACGAGCTGCCAACGTGGATGCCGATGGCAAACGAGACTTTGCATTTGCGGTCGGCTACCGCATCTGCGAGAAGTGCCGTCTCGGCTGGGTCGAGCATCCATACACGGCTCCGCAGTACCAGCGATGCGGGCTGGCTACGGCTGGCTTGGTGGCGTTGCGCGCGGAGAATCCCGGCGTTGCATGGCACACCCTCGGCGGACACTTCGCCGACTCTGAGCCCTTCTGGACGAACGTGGGGAAGAACGCGGACGGTGGCTACCAGCAGAGGTCCTTGTGTCCCCACATCACCGCCGGATGATGCAACCGCGCACCGAGCCTGTTGTCGTCGATCCGGATCACTGGAGTCTTGGCGGCGAGCGAAAGGCTCTGCAGGTCGCCACGCTCACGAATGCTCTGGCCCGGCCGCGTCGGCCGATGCCGGCCGGAGGCCGCCAGCAGGCCGAGCGCGGCCGGGCATGCGCCGCGCTTGCGCGGCGCCTTGATCCTTATGAGAACGTTTCGGCAGTGCTACCGCTTCCAGGCTGTCGGCCGACGACTCACGTACAGGCACCGCCCACCAGGATCCCGCCAGGGCAAGCGAACCGAATCGTCGGCCGCTACGGACGAGTAGCGCACCAAATCAGGGAGCAGTTGGCCGCGGTCGTCCGGTGACCTTCGGAACCGACTCGGATGGAGGGCTGGCATTGCCTTCCCACTGCCACGCCGCTTCCTAACCTCTCGCTTACAAGGCGCTTCCGGCACGAGTCGTAGCGTCTGCTGGCGACTACAGGGCTCGGGTCAGAGGCAGCCGACCGTCCGCCACGTCTGACCATGACCGCCACGGCTGATCAGGTCCCGCCCTCCCATGACCTCAAACGCACGATTGGGGGCATGGCCCTCCGTCCGGGGTGCGCAGACAGGTTCCCGGCGGTTACGGAGGGCACCAGTCCAGGCGGACGTGGCGCCGGCCGACGCTTTCTGGCGTCCAGGGACGGCTTTGGTCTATTTTGAGCCGCCCTCCGGCTGCCTCGCCACCGCCAGTAGCTGGCCCTCTACACCGGACGGTCGTGAACGCCGGACCTTAAGCCAGCAGCGCTCCGAAGCAACCCAAAGGACGGCCACTATGGACGGCCGAGGGATCGTGAGCAACGCTCAGGGCCGCTAACCTGCAGCAGGTTGCTACCACATGAGATCACTAGGACGGCTGCGGATGACGGCAAAGGACCACCGGCACGACCCTCAGGCAGGCGGCAGGCACTCTGGCCGTCTCGAGCTCACGTGGACCAACAAGTCAAAGACCTTGTTGGCGCATGAGGATCAGAGCTACGAGTGGGTCGATCCTGCCGACTACCGAGTGTCCGAGGTGCGTCTCCTGCACGACGTCGCGAAGGTTGGAGAGACCGCCTCGGATTTGAGGCGGGCTACGGATAATCTGCTGATTCGCGGTGATGCACTACATGCCCTCAACGCGTTGGTGCGCATACCCGAGTTCGCGCGTGAATACGCAGGTAAGGTCAAACTCGTCTACATCGATCCACCGTTCAATACCGGCCAGGCGTTCTCTCAATATGACGACGCACTAGAGCACTCGGTGTGGCTAACGATGATGCGTGACCGAGTAGTTCAGCTTGCTGAGTTGCTCTCTCACGATGGGACGTTATGGGTTCACCTGGACAATTCAGAGGTGCACCGGATGAGATGTGTGCTGGATGAAGTACTCGGCGCGGCCGCGTTCATCAGCCAAGTAGTATGGAAACGGACGAGCGGAAAGTCAGCTGCTAAGCGCGGCATGGGCACAATGTGCGACACGATCCTCGTATATGGCCGCAGTGAGCAGGCTCGACTGAAGCCCCTCTACGGGCCACTTAGCGACAAGCACTTGGCAACGGAGTACCGCCATCGGGACGAGCGGGGAAGATACATGCTAGGGGACCTGGCTGCCCCTGGAGCGCGTAGCGGAGACTCCGGCCTGCCGTGGCGGGGGCGGCCTCCGGGTGGGCGGAACCGCCACTGGGCAGCGCCAACCGTTCCTGGGGTGAATGATGGCGAGGCACTTTCTCTACCTACGCGACAGCGACTTGACCTACTCGACGTCGCTGGCTATGTCCACTGGCCGCAAGGCGAAAACAGCGTGCCGAAGTTCAAGCGGTACTTGACTGAGTCCAGCGGAATCGCTATGGGGGACCTCTGGGACGACATACCGAGAGTGGCGAACTCCTCGAAAGAACGCCGGGGATATGATACGCAAAAGCCCGAAGCCTTAATAGAACGCATCCTCTCGATGGGAACGGAACCGGGCGACATCGTTCTTGATGTCTTCGGTGGCTCCGGCACCACTGCTGCGGCTGCGCACAAGCTTGGGCGGAAATGGGTGACGTCGGAGCGCTCTGTCAAGACAGTGGCCGACTTCATGCTTCCGCGGCTCACCGAAGTTATTGCCGGCAGAGATTCCGCGGGAATCAGCACGCGTGTTGTGGCGATCAATGAGGGATTGCCGGATGGGGTAACGGTCGAATCTGTCAAGACGGCGGCGAACGTGATCGCTACGCTCGACGCCGATGGCATGCTAGATAATCTCGACAAGTCGGTCGTCTCTACGCTTCGCAGCTTGGCGAGGACTCGCACCGAGCAAAGGTGGTCGGGCGGTGGCGGGTTTCGGGTTCTCGACGTTGGTTCGTCGATGTTCGAAGAGATCGACGAGCGGGTATACCTGGCAGATTGGGCAACCGACGAAGCGCTTGGAAAGGCTGTCGCCGCCCAGTTCGGCTACGACTATGCCCCGGATGGGCCCTTCAGTGGAACTAAGGGGAAAACTCGACTAGCTGTCGTCGACGGCCTTGTGAATGAAGGCGTCGTTCGGTTGCTCGCCGACCAGCTGCCGATCGGTGAGAAGATGCTCGTCTGCGGTACAGCCATCGACCCCGATTGTCGGGTGGCGCTCCGGTCGCTCCGGCCCGGTTCCTCTTTGAGGAAAGTTCCGGCGTCCATCCTCGACGATTACCGGATCCGGCGACGGGATAGGCTGGCGCTCGCTTCCGTATTGGACTGGGGTGCCGCCGAACGGATGATTGATACTGCCGCTGCAAGCTCGCCGGAGAGCCTACCGAGGGTAGCAGCAGAATGACGGCCAACGGTATTCGTAACGAAGCTGGCGGTGCCCGAGCCATGACCCCTTCCGTTCCCATTGACCTCGACACTCTCGAGGCGGTTTCATCGCGCCTAGAGTTGCGGACGCCGAACAAAGAAGCGCTCGACAGCCTCATCTTTGAGTTGGCCCAGTACTACGACGTAGAAGGGAAGTCGTCACCCTTCGAATCCGTGATCGACTCGGCCACAGGAGTTGGAAAGACCTACATAGTCGTGGGCGCAATTGAGTATTTGGCGGCCGTGGGTGTACGCAACTTTGCCATCATCGCGCCCGGAGCAACAATTCGTGACAAGACGGTCGGCCATTTCACGCCGGGCCATCGCAAGAGCCTGCTAGGTGGGATGGAATCTAAGCCATACCTTGTCACGTCAAACAATTTCAACACCTCGGCGACGCGTGCAATACTCGATGACGACTCGCGGGCGAAGGTCTACGTCTTCACCGTACAATCGCTCATTGCCCCAACCACCAAACAGGGTCGCAAGACGCACGTTTTTCAGGAAGGCTTGGGCGCCGGTTTTTACGCACATCTGTCGCAGCTTGACGATCTGGTGGTATTCGCCGATGAGCACCATTGCTACTTCGGTCCCGCCTTCTCTGAGGCGATCGTCAACCTAGACCCGTTCGCGGCCATCGGCCTGACTGCAACCCCGGATAAGCGTACACCCGAAGATCAGATCATCTACCGCTACCCACTCGCTGCTGCGATAGCTGACCGGTGGGTCAAAACACCCGTAATTGTTGCTCGCAGGGATGACCGTGTGGATTCGTTCACCAAACTTGCCGACGGCGTCAAACTTCTCGACTATAAGGCCTCCGCTGCTGCGGCATATTGCGCGGAACAGAGCCTTGATCCAATAAACCCTGTAATGTTGGTAGTTGCCCAAAACACGGCCGAAGCCGACGAGTTTGCCGATATTTTGCGTTCCGAGGAGTTCGACCGTGGGCGTTGGGCAGACGCGATCCTCGTCGTTCACTCGAACCTTACGGGCGAGAAGAAGGAGCAAGCTCTGGCCGCACTCGATGACGTCGAGGATCCTAGAAGCCCCGTTCGCATTATCATCTCTGTAGGCATGCTCAAGGAGGGGTGGGATGTAAAGAGCGTCTATGTCATTGCCTCAATGAGGGCGTCGGTCTCCAAAGTCCTCACGGAGCAGACTCTCGGGCGAGGATTGAGGCTTCCCTTCGGGCGGTATACCGACGTTGAAATGCTGGACACCCTCGAAGTTGTTGCGCACGAGAAATACGACGCGCTGCTACGCACGGCTGGCGTCCTCAATGAGCAGTTCATTGACAAGCGGACTCGTGCTGTCCTTCGGCAGAACAGTGCTGGTCAAATGGTTGCGGTGAGCGAGACTACAGAGGTCAAGCCGCAAGTAATTCTCGATCGGGAAGAAACCGGGCCACCGCTCAATAACGACAGTCATGATGCGGCGGAGGAGGCTCATGAGCAGGGCGGCGTAGCTCTTGAGTCTCTGGAAAGCCGGCATGTGGCGCTGGACAAGCAGGCGGCAACCCAGCAGACGATCATAGAGACTTATGCGCCATTGGAAGGCATGCCGAAAATCATCGTACCCGTACTAAAGATGACTGCCGTCCAAACCAAGTTTAGCCTAGCTGATATTACTGATCTCGACGCTTTCCGGAAGCTGGGCAGACAGATTGCCGCAGACCCGGAAACGGAGCTGAGGCGGATGCGTGTCTCCGCCCGCATCGTGACCGGCCGGGACGGGCTCCGGCGAACGGAACTCGTCACCAGCTCCACCACCGACCGTCTAAAGGCATCCAGCTCGCTGCTCCCGCTCCTCGATATGCGCAAGAGCCTGGTCGACGCGATCCTGGCTGCACCCGTGGTACCAAAGCGCGCCAACCAGGCGCATCCCGCAAACCGAATCGTCGACGCCTTCCTTGAAGGAATCGGAGTTAACAAAGCAGAAGAAGTATTGTCAGCATACGGCGATCGGGCGACTGCCAGACTGGTTCGGCAGGTGACGGTAGAGCACCGCAGGTTCCTTGGTGCCCCCCAGTTCGAGGAGGTTGTCGAACTCCGGGCTCTTGGTAAGCCGCGGCAGTCCAAACGCAAGGTCGCCCTTGACCGCACCGGCAAGTTCAGCAAACTTCTCGCCTACGACTCCTTCAGCTGCAGCCTTTACGGTGTCGACTGGTTTGACTCTGAGCCGGAACGGGCAGTCGCAAACATAGCTGAGGATTCGAACGATGTTGCTTGCTGGGTACGGCTGCAGGTGGGTGAGTTGCCGATCCTTTGGCGCTCGGACGGCCGCGAATACAACGCCGACCTGATTGTGGTCGAAGAGGAAGGTGACCACTGGGTGGTCGAGATCAAGAGCGATGATGCGGCCGACTCAGCAGATGTACAGGCGAAGCGGACTGCAGCGCGACGCTGGGTAAATCACGTCAACGCAAGCGACAGCATCGACTCGCCGTGGCATTATCTGCTCGTCACTGAAACTGACATCAAGCAGGCCAAGGGCTCCTGGCGGGCCCTTAAGGCGCTCGAAACGTAGCTCCAACCATTTACGATCGTTCGTGTGGCTGGCGGCGGGTACCCATCGAGATAGTTCGGGTCCACGGTGTACCCGCCGGGCAGCCGCTCGACCGGAAACCTCCAGTTCCGGTCAGCCCTGCCTTGGTGCTAATCAGGTCCTCGGCCACCGGCCTTCGCCCATCAGCAGCCCGGCCCCGTCGGCACCGCCCTTGCGCTTTCTGGGGCCTGACGTGGTCGCCGTGTGACCGGTCCCGTATCATCTTCAGTGTGTCTCGGCCCTATCTGGTGGTCCTAGGTGAACGGCGCGCGATCGGCTGGGTATTACGGGAGCAGCGGATGGCCTTTCCGGCCAGGCCTCGAGCCGAGGTCCGCACGCTGGCTGCCGGCGATCGCCTCTACCTGTACTCGACCCGCGGCGCTTGGAGTAACCCGACGAGACACCGCGGGCGGCTTTTCGCGTATGCCACGGCAGACTCGTCGGTACGTGCATTAGAGCAGCCTGTTGAGATCGCCGGCCGGTCCTTCCACTCTGGGTGCAATCTGCAGATCAGTGGCGTTGCTGCTTACCCAGGCGGTGTGGAGCTACAGCCGCTCGTGCATCTCCTGGGGGCGTTTCCTAAGCCTGAATCGTGGAGCGTCTACCTCCGTCGTCCGCTGGTAAGCCTGTCGGAAGGCGACGCCGCACTTCTCGATCAGGAACTCGCGCCGCTACTCAGGGACCGCAGCGAGGTGGTGTCCACCTACCCTTGGTAGGACACGCTGCGGTCACGCGAGGCTCAGACTTGCTCGCTACGCAACTCCGGCATCATCAGAGCAACTGCCTAAAATGGTCTGATGTCGTCAGCCCTGCGCGTGCCCGACGTGATGGCCGCAGAGCATCAACGGTAGCGGTGGCGGGCGCCCAAGCGGCGACGCGTGCGGCCCCTTCAAGGGCCGCCTTAAACCTGTGCCGAATTCTGGACTAGAGGGCGTTGCCGTGCTCCGCATAGGTGGCATTGTTGCTGTTGCGCGCTGCGATCGCTGTACGAAGCCTGCGAGTGAGTCGAGGCGGCCCGTGATGGTCCAGCCCATCTGCTGCCACGTAACGCCATTCGGTGAGTTCTCCGTCCACGAAGCGGATGGCCTGTTCCTGCTCCGTAGTGAGAGATCCGGCGTCGAAGATGAAGAGGAGCTTGTCTCCTTCGTACTCGGCCGGCGCCCAGTCGACGACGAGCATGGGGCCGACGGCGGTGGTGAGGCCGAGTTCCTCCTCGATCTCGCGCATGCACGCCGCACGCGGTGACTCGCCTGGCTCGACGTAGCCGCCGGGGATGTCCCAGTGCTTCTTGTAGCTGGGGCGTACGAGGAGCACGTGGCCATCGTCGTTGAAGAAGAGGGCGCCGGCGGCGACGCGTGGGGTTGCCATGGGTGGCATCTCGTTGGCCGTCACCAGGGCAGCCTAGATGGGCTAGGTTCAGTCGAGCACCTTGAGCCGGCGTGCCAGTCCGACCAGTTCGGCGGAGGGCTTGCCGCGCTGTCGGCGTACCCAGGTCAGGGCGAGTTGCCGGCTGAGGAAGTGGTGTCGGACCTGCTCCGGTGCCATCTGTTCGGCGTCGAGTAGGACGGCCTGGGCGTCGTCGACCCGGTTCCATGAGCTGTAGGCGCGGGCGACTTCGAGGGCGTGTCGCACCCGGCGTTCCATCGGTAGGCCGGTGGTGTCGACGCGGGGGCCGAGGTCGATGGCGACTTGCAGGTCTCCCAGCTCGGCGGCGGTGGCGACGCGGTGGATGGCGACGTTGGTCGGGCCGAACGCCGTCCAGAGGTGGTTGGCGTCCGCGCCGAGCTGGCCGGCAGCGTGGTCTGCGGCGGCAAGGAAGGTGCGGGTGGTGGTGGCGTCGTTGGCTCGGGCGGCGGCCATCGAGCCGGACAGGAACAGGGTTCCGTAGACGGAGAGCAGCGCCGGTGTGGCGTGCTTGAGGTGGGGCTCAAGGTAGCCGGCGGCGTCTTCGGTGAGGCGTACGGCTTCGGTGTAGCGGCCGGTGGCGTGCAGGGCGTGGCCGACGGATCGGAACAGGGAGCCGGTGATGAGCGGGTCGCCGGTGGATCGGACGGCGGTCAAGCCGCGGTCGGCGGCGATCCACGCGAGGTCGGTTTCTCCGAGCTTGGTGAGCTGGGTGGCGGCGAGTTGGTAGGCCAGGCCGAGCAGCCGGCGGGCCTGGTCCCGGTCGTCGCCGTCGTGGTGGTCGGCGGCGGCCTGGGCGCGGTGGAGCAACTCGGGAAGGCAACCGGTGACGTACCCGAATCGGGAGCCTTGGTAGGCGTCCCAGAGGATGCCTACCTCCTTCTTGAGGACGGTGACGCTCGGTGGCGCAGTGTCCGTGCCGTCCGGGAATGGGCCGAGGGCGCGGTAGTCCATCAGAGCGGCGCGGAGGGCGGGGACGGTCTCGTTGCCGCTCTCGCCGGTCCAGTCGAGCAGTAGGGGTTCGCCGAGAAGAGTGCCGAGGGAGACGTCCAGGACTTCGGCGAGTGACTTGATGACGGAGAGCCGGTCCAGCTCGATCCGGTTGTTTTCGATTTTGCCGAGCCAGTCGGCGGTACGGCCGATGAGTCCGGCTAGGACTTCCTGGGATAGGCCGCGCCGGTAGCGGTACCAGGCGACGCGCTCGCCGATGGTCAGGTGGTTAGTCGTCCCGTTCACCGGTTCACTGTCTCCCCTCGGTCGGCCTCGACCCCGGAAGGATTTTCCGGGTTACCGGGCGGTTTGTGCCACAGCCTGTCTTCATGACGGGGCTGAACGTATCGACTGACTGCCAATCCTGCTCGGGCGCGGGCTGGAAGTACACCTCTGCCCGCACCGCCATCCGGGGATTGGGGCGGGGGTCGGAGCGGACTCGTTCCCTGGCCCGGCGGTCCTGCCTGGACTGTGCGGGTTCCGGTCGTTCGGCGACCTGCTGAGGCTGGCCCGGGGTGGGTGCTGGTGTGGGGCCGCGACCCGAACGGCGGCCCGTGAATGGCCCGCCCGCCCCGGTGCCCCGCACCCTGCGCCGTCCCGGCCGGGTGTGCCGGTGCCGGGTGACCTGGTGCTGGTCGACGGCCGGGCGTCGGTGCAGTTCGCCGGGGACCGCGCGTTGTGGCTGCGGGTGACGTCGGTGGACGACACGCCGACGTACTACGGCTGGGTGTGGCTCACCGGCTATTCCATCGACCTGGCCACCGGTAACGCGCTGGCGCGGCGGGAGGTCTTCGTACAGATCGCCGGCCTACAGATTCAACGACGCAAGACCGACAGTGCGCCGCCTCGCAATGTGGCGCCGGTGATGAGGAGACGCGGTGTTTGACGTCCGGATACAACTCGGCGCGGTGCTGAAGATCGAAGCAACGGATCGTCTCCTACCGTCGGACGGGCCGGTGACGCTGTGGGTGACCGGGGTCCGGCTGGTGGTCAACCGCCCGCCCCACGACGAGTGGATCTGGGTCGAAGGTGTCCGGCTTAGTCCGTCCGGCCGCCGGGGTCCGCAGACGCAGATCCTGGTACACGCGAGCAAGCTGCTGCCCAAAGGTTAGGGCCGGTGACCACGTACCTATCTGGTGCGGCGCGTGCCCAGCTCCGGGCAGCGCAAGGGCAGCTTGACCAGCACACGTCGTCGAGCGCGGACGGGCGCTGCGCCGGCTGTGGGGAGGAAGGGTCGTGCTCTTCCCGGCGGGTGGCGTTGCGGGTGTTCGGCCGGTACGGCTGCCTTCCGCGCCGCTGGCCGGGGTCGTCGCGACCGGAGCAGGTGGGGGCCTCGTCTTCCTGGTCAGGCTGGCTGGCCGCAGCGGTGGAGCGTGTGACGCCGGACGGCTGACCTGACTTGTTCTGTCATGCACACAACTCATAAGCTGCTGTGATTCATGCAGTATTCATAGGTGGGGTGGCCCGCGATGGCGTACGAGATTCCGACGCCGAAGTACCTGCGCGTGTTGAACACGCTGCGGAAGCGTATTGAGGACGGCGACTACGCGCCCGGTGCGGCACTGCCGTCGGAGAACCAGCTCTGTACGGAGTTCGGGGTGTCCCGTCCGACGGTGCTCAAGGCGCTGGGCATCCTCAAGCAGGACGGCTGGATCGAGTCGCAGCAGGGCAAGGGCAGCTTCGTACGCGGCCGGCCCGCATCCGGCCGCACCTCGCCCGACTACGCCCGCGACGCCGTCGAGCTGGACGAGACCGGGGAGACGGAGATCCTGCACGTCGGCCCGGTACTCGCCTCGCCGCGGATCGCGGCGGAGTTGAAGATCCCCGAGGGCACGCCGGTCTACGAGCGGCGCCGCCGGACCGTCTCGGAGGCGGGGCCGGTGGACCTGGTGGCCACGTTCGTGCCGGTGGACATCGCGGTCGGTACCGACATCATCAAGCCGGACCCGATCCCGGGCGGACTGCTCGACCTCATCGCCCGCCACAAGGGCCTACGCGCCGACTACGCCACCGAACGAATGACCGCCCGCCGCGTGAGCGACATCGAGGCAGAGGCCCTGAAGGTGCCGGCCGACGAGTCGGTGATGAGCGTCGTCATCACCGTCCACCAGGCGTCCGGCAATCCGATCATGACGTCGGTGCTGGTGATGCCGGGCAGCCGCCACGAGATCGAGGACACCTACGCCCTGTCCTGATCCGCTGCGTCAGCTCAGCGGCACATCTCACCGGCGGTCCGCGTGACTCGCCCGTCTCCCCGATCGACGCACAGTTCGTTCGTCGTGCGGTCGACCCAGTAGGTCTGCCCGTGTTCGACGAACACTGGCTGGTCCAGGCGGAACCAGCGGTCCACCGTGTCCAGCAGCGTCAGACGCTCGGCTGTCACCCGCTCTGACATGACGTCCTCCTCCATGCCGGCCCTGGATACCCGGGGCCAGCTCTCCACATTGTGCAATCGATTCACCTCTGACCTTGCTTGTGCTTACAAGCTGACGTAGCTTGTTAGCTCAACCGGTTGTCAGGAAGACGACTGGTGAGGCTAGGAGGCTGCCGAAGTGGTTCCGATGACGTTGAAGGTGCCGGTTCCGTCCGAGTACGTGTTCCCCGCCGGGGCGCTTTGCCTCGGGGTGTCGCCGCAGATCGACTTTGAGCGGCGGGGTGAGGCGGACAACCAGGCGCGAGACAAGGAGACCGGGGAGCGGGTCTGGCTGGTGCGGGTGATGGACCTCGACCCGGAGGCCGGGAAGTTCGGCCGGTCGACGGAGGCGAAGGTCAAGGTTGTCGCGGCGCAGCAGCCGGTGCCGCCGCCGTCGACGGTGCCGGGTTACCCGCCGGCGGTGGAGTTCGAGGGCCTGACCCTGACCCCGTACGTCGATTCGCAGCGGTGCAAGCCGGGCCGCTCCTCGGGTGACTGCCGCTCCCGGATGGCGTACTCCCTGCGCGCCACCGCCATCCGCCCGGCGTCGAGTGCGCCGGGTGCGGTGGCTGCCTGACCGGCTCTTGTTCTGCGCGCGGGGCGGGTCGTTTCCCCGCCAAGAGTCCCGACCCGTCCCGCGCTCTCCCATCCCTCACCGTGATGAAGGAGGGCGTGATGCCCACCGTAGTTCCCCCCACCCCCACCCCCTCGCAAGGCCACTGCTCGTCGGGGCGGTGGTCCTGATGTCCCGTACCCGCCTGGTCGGCCTACGCCACGCTTACCGCGAGGTGGAGGCCGCGATGCGGTCGGCGCTGCGGCTGCCGCCGGCGTCGGCGCGGGTGTGCGCGATCCTGTGCCCGCACTGCTTCCGGTGGGTCAAACCGCGCCGGTTCGACCTGCAACGGATGTCCTGCCGTTCGTGCGTGTCGACGTTGGCGCGTCCGGATCGGGGCGGTGACCTGTGCCTTTGATCAACATCATCCCTGGGGACAAGATCCCGGTGGCGCCGATGAACTTGCGCCTACCGGCGTGGCGGGTTCCGGGCTGGCTGCTGGTGTTCTGGTGGCTGGCTCGGGGCCTGCTCCGCCTCACCGTCCTCGCCACCCGGTACTGGTGGCTGACCGCCCCGACCGCGCTCGCCCTCTGGATCCGCGCCGAGTACGGGGGCCGGGTCCTGGCCGGCGTCGTCCTGGCCGTCGCCGGCGGCTGCGCGGGCTGGTGGCGGTGGCATCCGTCGTCGTGGCTGCGCTTCGGCTGGTACCCGCTCGTCGGCCGGGTCCGCGCCCTGCTGGTGTATCGGCGTCGGTGGGCGGCGGTGATGGCGACGTGTGGGCTGGCTACGGCGTTCGCCGGTGACCGGTACGTGCCGCAGCTCCTGCGGGTGCGCTGCGACCGGTACGGCGACGAGCTGACCGTACGCATGCTGCCGGGGCAAATCCCGGATGATTGGGGGCAGGCCGCGGAACGCCTCGCGTACGCCTTCCGCCTGCGCACCGGCCAGGCCCGGTCGACGGCCCGCCCGGATCGGGTGGTGATCCGGTTCCTTCGCCGCGACCCCCTGGCCGGCACGGTGGCGCCGCTGCCGGTGGCCGAGGTGCCGGACTTCGACGGGCTGCCGCTCGGGGTGCGTGAGGACGGGCAGCCCTACCAACTGCGGCTGACCGGCTCACACGTGCTGATCGCCGGGGCGACCGGGTCGGGCAAGGGCTCGGTGTTGTGGTCGCTGATTCGCTCCCTCGCCGGCGGTATCCGGTCGGGGCTGGTGGAGGTGTGGGCGTTCGACCCGAAGGGCGGCATGGAGCTGGCCGCCGGGGTGCCGCTGTTCGCCCGGTTCTCCTACGACGACCCCGACGGCATGGCCGGCGTCCTGGACGAAGCCGTCAAGCGCATGCGCCTGCGGGCGGCCCGCCTGCGTGGGGTCTCCCGGCAGCACACGCCCACGGTCGACGACCCGCTCATCGTGCTGGTGGTCGACGAGCTGGCGGCGCTGACGGCGTACATCACTGACCGGAAGGTCCGCGACCGCATCAAGGAAGCCCTCGGGCTGCTGCTGTCGCAGGGCCGGGCGGTCGGGGTGCACGTGGTCGCCGCGCTCCAGGACCCGCGCAAGGACGTGCTGCCGTTCCGGGACCTGTTCCCGACCCGGATCGGGCTGCGGCTGACCGAGCCAGAGCAGGTGGACATGGTCCTCGGCGACTCCGCCCGCGACCGGGGCGCGCTCTGCGACCGCATCCCCGAATCCGCCCCCGGCGTCGGATTCGTCGTCCTCGACGGCGTCCGTGAACCCGTCCGCGTCCGCTTCGCCTACCTCACCGACGACGACATCCGCGAACTCGGCCGCGACTACCGCCAACTCGGCGACGACACCGACACCGATGACGGACAGGGGGTGACCCGGTGAAGACCAACGCAGACCGGGTGGAGGGCGTGGTCCTGGTGCTCATCGTCCTGACCGTCGGCGGGCTCGCGGGGGCGGCGTCGTTCACCCACGTCCACGACTGGACCATGGCCAACTCCCCGGCCGGTACGGGGGACTGGTTCGGCTGGGCCAACGCCGCCATCTCCGAACTCCTCCCCCTCGCCGCGCTTTTGACGATCCGGCGGCGGCGCCGCACCGGCGGGCCGGTCGGGTACCCGCTGTTCCTGCTCGTCTGCGCCGTCGCCCTGTCCCTGTCGGCGCAACTCGCGGTGGCCACGCCGACCGTGTCCGGGTGGCTGCTGTCGGCCGTTCCCGCCCTGGCGTTCCTCGGCCTGTCCAAGCTCATCTTCTCCACCACCCCCACCCCGGCGGCGCTGCCCGTCGACAAGCCGACCGACACCGGGAGCTGGTCTGAGGTGCCTCCCGGCTACGACCCGACCGAGGACTACCGGCCCGCCGCTGTCGCAACCGTCGACGAGGGCCAGGCCGTGCCCGTCGCACCGGTTCCGCCGGCGGCGGTGCAGCGGCCGGGCTTGGTGCCGGTATCTGCGGCGGCATTCGCACCCCGCAACGGCACCCTGTACGGCTCGGAGGGCGACCGATGAGCCAACTGCCACTGATCCCCGCGACTCCGGCTGTGGAAGCAATGGAGCGGCCTCGGCCGGGGTCGCGGGCGGACCGGATGCGCAAGCCCCTGGCCAAGGACGCGCTCAAGCAGCTCGCCGAACAGAACGGCGTCTGCGTCCGCCCCCTGGCCCTGCGCCGCACCGACACCGTCACCGGCCTTACCGAGGTGGTGGAGGTGCCCTGCGGGGCGACCCTCGCGGTCAAGTGCAAGCCCTGCGCCGAGCGGGGCCGGCGGCTACGTATCCAACAAATCCGCGAAGGCTGGCACCTCACCGACGAACCCACCGTCCGCCCCGACGAACCCGGCGAAGACGTCCTCGCCCTCGTCCGCGTCCGCGCGCACCTGGAATTCGAACGGGAAGCGCTGAACTACCAGCCGATGGACCCGGATCAACGAGCCGCGCAGATCGCCGACGTCGACGCCGCGATAGCCGAGCTGGACGAGGCACTCGCCGAAACGAGCCTGCGGGGGCACCTGACCCCGAAGGACCGCGACGAGCGGCCCCGGCGGAAGCGGTCGACGAGGCGGCGGCAGGATTCACCGGATCTGCCCCGGCTGCCCGTTGACCCGCGCACTGTCGGCCGCGCCTACTCCGGCAAGACCGGCAAGACCTACCGGCCCTCAATGCTCATCACGCTGACCCTCGGCTCACACGGGCCGGTGCACTCCCACCTCCGGCGCGGCGCCTACATCGCCCCCTGCGAGTGCGGGCAACGGCACGGCCCGTACGACGACGTCCTCAGCACTCCGGTCGACCCGGACAGCTACGACTACCGGCGCGCGGCCCTGGACTCGATCCACTTCGCCCGGGTGCTGGACCGGTGGTGGCAGAACGTGCGCCGCGCCGCCGGCTGGAACGTCCAGTACGCGGGAGCCGTCGAGCTGCAAACGCCGGCTCGCCCCACACGCGCACTTCGCCATCCGGGGCACGCTCCCGCGCCGGCTGCTCAAGCAGATCGCGGCGGCCACCTACCACCAGGTGTGGTGGCCGCGCTTCGACGAGCTGGTCTACCCGGTCGACAAGCCACCGATGTGGGACGTCGACCGACAGGCCTACGTCGACCCCAAAACCCGGGAGCCGCTGCCCACCTGGGGTGAAGCCCTCGACGCCCTGGAAGAACCCGACAGCCGGCCGGCGTACGTCGCCCGCCTCGGGCGGATCGACGCCCGCGGCATCGACCACGGCACCAAGGACGCCGAACGGTCCATCCGGTACGTGACCAAGTACGTCACCAAGGACCTGACCGACCAGGCCAAGCCGCGCTCGGACGCGCAGAAGGCGCACTTCGACCGGCTGCACGCCGAACTGTCGATCCTGCCGTGCTCGCCGACGTGCGCGAACTGGCTGCTCTACGGCGTCCAACCCGACGGGGTCAAGGCTGGCTTGACCCCCGGGCGGTGCACCGGAAAGGTGCACCAACGTTCCACGCTCGGCTTCACCGGCCGGCGTGTGCTGGTCTCCCGGCAGTGGTCGGGCAAGACCCTCGCCGATCACCGGGCCGACAACCGCTCCTGGGTCCGCGCCATCTTGGCCGGCGGCATGGCCGACACCGAAGAGCAGGACCAGGCGGTCGACGAGGCGGACGGGCCGAAGCGATACAGGTTCGAACTCGCCCGACCCGAAGACCCCGACGTGCCACCCCTGGAACACCGCCTCCTGCGCTCGATATCCGCCCGCATCCGCTGGCGCGCTGACCTCGACACCGCCCGGATACGAACAGCCGCCGCCGCGCCGGCAACCGCTGCTCCCCTCTCCCCCGCTGCTTGACCATGCAAAGGAAAAACCCCCTCATGGAAAGTGACCTGCTGACCGTTCCGGAAGTCCTCACCGTGCTCAACGGCGTATCGCGGCGGACCTTCTACCGGTGGCGTGAGCTGGGCATCGCCCCGGAGTGCATCAAGCTGCCAAACGGTGAGCTGCGCATCGAGCGGCGCGACCTGCGGTCGTGGCTGCAACAGCACCGGGAAGCGGCGTGAAGTCCCGGGAGGTACGGGTCTGGGACATCCGCGTCAATAAGGGTGCCGGCAAGAAGAGGACATACACCGTGCGCTGGATCGTCGGCGGCCGGGAGAAGTCGCGAAACTTCGCCACTCGGGCGCTGGCGGACAACCACCGGTCGGACCTGATGCAGGCGATCAACCGGGGCGAGGCGTTCAACGCCGCCACCGGTCTGCCTGACTCAATGGTGCAGAGCAAGGGCGCGGTGTCGTGGCTCGAGTTCATGCAGTCGTACATCGGCATGAAGTGGCCGGGCGCGGCGGCGAAGTCACGGGAAAGCATGGTCGACGCCTTGACGACCGTGACGCCGGTGCTGGTGCGGGAGCTGGCGGGACGGCCGGCGGCGGACGAGTTGCGGCGGCTCCTGCGCGTTCACCTCCTACCACCGGGCGCACGTGACGAGGAGGTGCCGGCGGAACTGGCTCCGGCACTGCGCTGGCTGCGGCGGGCGTCGCTGACGGTGTCCGAGGTCGGTGAGGCGGCGGCGGTACGGGCTGCCCTGGACGTGCTGGCGCTGCGGCTCGACGGGCTGTCGGCGGCCCCGACGACGGTGCGGCGGAAGCGGTCGGTGTTCTACAACGTGCTTCAGTACGCCGTCGAGCTGGAGGCGTTGGAGTTCAACCCGGTCGACAAGATCCGGGTACGGGCGCAGCGGGCGAAGATCGCCGAGTCGGTTGACCGGCGGGTGGTGATCAACGGCCGTCAGGCGCGGGAACTGCTGACCGCCGTGTCCTACGTCGGCGAGCGGGGTCGGGTGGGCCGCGGTGAGCGCCTGGTCGCGTTCTTCGCGTGTCTGTACTTCGCGGCGATGCGACCGAGTGAGGCGCTGGCGCTGCGCGAGCAGGACTGCCACCTTCCGGCGACCGGGTGGGGCAGGCTGACGCTGGTCGACAACCGGCCCCAGGCGGGCAAGCGGTGGACCGATAGCGGCGAGGTGCACGACCGGCGCGGGTTGAAGCACCGGGCGGCGGCGGAGTCCCGGGTGGTGCCGATCCCGCCGGAGCTGGTGGGCGTGCTGCGGCGGCACGTCGAGCGGTTCGGGGTCGCCGACGACGGCCGGCTGTTCCGTAGCGGGAAGGGCAACGTGGTGGCCGCGTCGACGTACTCGCGGGTGTGGAAGGCGGCGCGAGAGCTGGCGCTGACTCCGGTGCAGGTGGCGTCGCCGCTCGCCGGGCGCCCGTACGACCTGCGGCACGCGGCGGTGTCACTGTGGCTCAACTCCGGTGTTCCGGCGACCGACGTCGCCGCCCGCGCCGGGCATTCCGTCGACGTGCTGCTGAAGGTGTACGCCAAGTGCATCGACGGCCAGGAGGCGACGGTGAACCAACGCATCGAGGACGCGTTTGGCGGCTCGGGTGCGTAGTCTCGGGGGCAGCCTCACCAGTCCGGATCTTGATCGGAGCAGCTGGTGTGACCTGGGCAAACGTCGCCAAGATCAATCCGTGAATAGTCCGTGGACGGCGACAAACGGCGGCTCAGGGTGGCATTCGGCTGCGCAGGCCGGCCGATCGACGCGGAAGCGTATCCGCTGTTCAGATGGCGTTTTTGCTGATCTTTGAGGTGCCCCCGGCAGGATTCGAACCTGCGACACACGGTTTAGGAATCCTCGGTTCTGGGTTTAGGTCAGCCCTGCCATCTGCCGTTTGCGCTGGGAGAAGAGCCTCATCCACCGGCAGACCTTGACCGTCGTTGTCCGTCGGGGGCCGCGCTATCGGGCACGCGACGGGCACGCGTCCATCTCCGACGTGACGTCTCCCTCACAAGCTCCACGCGGTAGACCCGTCAGCTTGGGGCCGCAGGGTCGCCGCTGTTTACTTTCCGACGCTCGCGTAACCACCCTGCCCCGCCGATCGTTTAGAACAGGTCCGCCGTCTGGCTAGACGGCTCTTCCTGCTGACAGAGCCCAGGCGGGCTCCCCGTGCGACTCGTCACCAGAAGCTCACCGGGGGTGCTCGCGACGGCCTAACTCCGCACCCAGTATCATCACTGCATCGGTTCGACGGGATCACCAGACATGAACGGTCCCGACCGATCAGAGATGAGGAGGTGGTCCATGGGCAGCCCAGATTCGGCACGACCCCCGGGACGCCAGGAGGCCGAGGGCGGTAGGACGCCGCCAGGCGCTAGAGATTCCGGGCGGGAGAGGGACGCCGCGCCGGAGAACACGAGAAGAAGGCGGCGGAGGCGCGATCAGCGACAGGGGCGCCCCCCGAAGCCAGAGGGTGAAAAGTTGGCTCTAAAGTCGCCGAACCGGAGCGAGGCCGGAAGCCGGCAGGCTCGAACAAAGATCGACGCCCGGCCAGCCAGCCAGACGTCGATCAATGGCTCCCCCGGCAGCAAGCGCCACCGGCGGTCAGGTGGAGGTGCAACTCCACCCAACCGAAGGAACTTCGGGCAGTTGCGGGGAATTATCGATAACTACACCCCCCGCATCAACACACTGCTGATCACTACCACCGGACTGATCATTGCGGCGACGAGCCTGATCAAGTCCTGCTCCTAGCTCCTCAGTAACAACAAGGTACCAAGAGGCCGCGTGCAGTAACTGTCGTTCACTCGACAGGGATCATACTGCACGCGGCCTCCTGGCGGAGCGCGTTCACCTCCAACGCGCCTTGACTTTCGCTGGTCAACAGCATGAAGAACCCGTATGTAACAGGTTGGCAAAGGCCTCACAGGCCTCTCTTTTTGCCTTTTGATGCACCTCAACGCCTAGCCAGCTGTGTGAGTATTGCGGACCGTCAGCTTGGAGGTGCGCGGCGTGGCCAAGCTCTGGACCTATTTCGACCATTCGGGCGGGCCAAGAGAGGACGGCGTCTTCTTCGAGGAGCTGTTCGCCCTGGAAGACATGGCGGTCGCGGCGATCCGCAGCCTGATCCTCAGGTATCAGACGAACGAGCTGCTGCCCTCCGAAGACCTCGGGGAGCTCGAAGGCTCCTCGATCAGGGCACTTGCCCACCTTCCCCTCCGGCCACCGTACGGGGTCCTATACGCTGCACTACCAGGGCCGGGCAACCTCTTCATCGCCCTATGTCCGGTTGTGTACCTAGAAGGTAAAGTTGCACCATCCGAACGATCGCTCGCTGAGCAGCGTTTCGACCGAGCCCGTGAGGGTTGGTATGGCGTGCGGGGGAAGTAGAGGGGTGGGCACGTCAACTAGAACCCCTATAGCCAAGTCCGATTGCGTCTGACACTATCGGTTGCAACCGATCACTCTCGGCGCAGCGGGTGCATCGATCGAGATTCAGAGGAGGGAGAAGTCGTCGTGACCGCAGGTCGGGCACAGTCAGCTACCCATGGCATGCAAGACGACCCCCGTGGTTCATCGCCGCCGCACGCCCCCTCTCCGAAGTCGGATGCCAGCCGAGATCGCGCCATTGCTGCCCACAGTCACGACATCACAGCGAGAGCAAGGCTAACCCTTGCTCTCGTCAAGAGGCGCATTTTGCATGGAATAAGTCAACGTCGCGTTGCTGACCGCATGCACACAACTCAATCGGCTGTCTCTGAATTCGAAAAAGGGCTTGTTGATCCACGCCTATCTACTTTTCAAAGGTACGCGAGAGCGATTGACTGCCGGCTGGACTTGTCAGTGGTAGAAGATGACGGGCAGCAGCCAGATTCGCAAGTGTGGACATCTACCGTGATTTTCACCTCATGGAAGAACAGATCGCTGCCATACAAAACCGATAGTGTAAGTGTAACAAGAAAGCCAGCCAAAGTTCTGGAACGAGCCCTTAGGGATGGGCGTCTGCAGCAGCACTACCCGGCCTTAACGCACACTCGGAACCCCTATGTCCGAGAGACTCGCGTCATTGATACCCTAGACACCTTCCTTAGTTCGGTAAGCCGTGGCTGAAGAGATATTGAATGCCAAGCAGCTCTCGGATCGGATCGCCGGCTCCGTTTCGCTTATCGATCTCCGACTGAGGCATGTAGAAGCTAACCTGCTATTCCTTGCACCTGAACCTGAGCTAGAAATATGGCCCACGGTGGAACCGTCAATGAGTCGTGTCAAAGACTTGGTAGTATTTGACACCAAGTACGTTATTCAGGCGCAGGACTCTCGACAGCGGCCAGTAGTGGAAGCGGAAGCGACTTTCACACTAATATTCAAGCTGACTGATCAAACTATTTCCTCCGAGGACCTCGCGGCGTTCGGCGCGGTTGGCGCACTGTCTGTCGCCCATCCTTATGTGCGTGAGTTGATCCATAGCTTGACTGCTCGAATGGGCATACCTCCACTGCTACTCGAAGTGATGCCCCCGGAGTCGGAGCTAGCCTCTACATAACGGCCACGCTTTCAGGTTACGAGAGAGTTTTTGTACCTTCTCGGCAGTCCTAACGCATGGCACAGACTCAGGCGAGTGCTGCTATCCCGTCTGCCGTCGACCCGCCCTCCTGGGAGCAGGGCGCCGCCCGACCCGCCACGTCAAGACGGCCTTGACGCCCGTTCGGACGCTGGCGGGTCGGGCGGCGCCCTGCTCGGCTTGCCCGGGTCGATGGCGGGCGGGATGGCTTACCGCAACACCCACGGACCGCGACGCGCCGACGGCCCCCGGCCATCCTGGAGCCGGAGCGCCCCCGCCGGAGGCGCAGTAAGCGCAACCCTCACACCGGCCCGCTGGCCGCCGGCGGCCCGGCGTGCGCTCCCCGACGCCGCGCGGGCTGCTGGCCGCGCGGCCCGGCCGGCTGCCGGCCCACCACTGCACCCGACAACGGCCTGTCGTCATCCGGCGGCCCACCGGGCTACCCGCCCTCCGCGCCAGCCGCCGGGCGTCCTGCGTGGCCGGAGTCGGAGCGCCAGCGGAGCGACGGACGCGCGCCCAGGCGGCGGCGCGTGCGGCCCGTTCAGGGCCGCCTTGAAGACGTACAGAAAGTTTGAACCACATCGCCTGCAGCCGGCTGGCCTCGTCTCGCCGCCATCTAGGCACGGGATGGTGCGGGCTGAGTGCGCTCCGTATTCTGGCGGGATGGCCGCCCTCGTCGATACCGCCCGGGAAGTTGCGCGACAGCTGCTAGAGACACCGTTGCCCCGTCGATGGAGTCACGTCCAGGCGGTCGCCGCCAAGGCGGACAGGATCAGCGAAGCGGTACCGTTGGAGGATCGGGAGGTGCTCGTAGCATCGGCGTGGCTACATGACGTTGGCTACAGCCCCGACTTGGTGGACACCGGCTTCCACTCCCTCGACGGTGGCCGCTGGCTGCGCCGCGAGCGGTTCAACGAGCGGATTGCCGCCCTGGTGGCTCATCACTCCTGCGCGTGGCTGGAAGCCGAGGAACGTGGGCTCGGTGAGGTCTTGGCCGCCGAGTTCCCTCGGGAGGAAACCGCGGTGACTGACGCGCTCTGCTGCTCGGACATGACGACCGGGCCGGACGGCCAGGATTTCGAGGTGCTGGAGCGGCTGGCGGAGATCCGTTCGCGGTACGGGCCGGAGCACCTGGTGACCCGGTTCATCGGCCGGGCGGAACCGGAGATGGTCGCTGCCGTGCGGCGGACTCAGGAACGGCTCGCCGGCGGCGTCCGTCAGCCGATGTAGGGCTCAGGGCGCTCCTCGTAGCCGTGAGTGATGCGGAGCAGGGTCGACGGGTGAATGTCGAGCGCGGCCAGCTCGTCGCGGGCCACCCACCGGACGTCATGTGACTCGTCGCTCGGGGTCGGGGTACCGCTGACCGGCACGGCGCGGAAGCAGAGCGAGAACTGTTGCCGTACCTCGCCGTCGGAGTACTCGATGACATGACCCGGGTCGGAGTAAACGCCGACCATGCCGGTCACCTCGACGCTGATCCCGGTTTCCTCGTGGGTCTCCCGGACTGCTGTTTCTGCGACCGGCTCGCCGATCTCCTGGCCGCCGCCGGGCAGGGACCACAGGCCGTTGTCGGTGCGCTGGATCAGCAGCACCCGGCCGTCTTCGTCTCGAACGAAAACGGAAACGGCCACGACGATGCTGTTGGCCTTCGGGGCGTTCGGGTCGTGGTAGTGCTCGGTTCTCGCCATGCCTCTAGGCTGCCACCTCGTCGCCTGGACGGGGCTTCGAGGCACCCAAGACTCGGTCGAAACTGTCGGAGTAGGTGCGGAACAGGTCGCCGCCGTTGAGCTTGCGCAGGTGCATCACGGGCGCGTGTGGTGCCGGAAACCCGAGCACGTGCATGTTCACCAACATCTCGTCATCGAAGCGGTAGATCGAGTTGTACAGGGTCGTGTCGTGGTAGAGCACCTTCACCCCTGGCGCACCATCAAGCCGCTTGTAGTACTGCTGAACCTGCCGGATTTTCGCGGCCATCACGCCGGGCGTGCCCTCCTCGACGCTCTTCCGTTCGATCGCCTCGCTGGTCGGGTCCCCGAGCAGGATGTTCACCGCAACACCGTCAACGCCCTTTTGACGCAGGATGTCGACAAGCCTCGGGTCCTGCTCCACGAGGAAGAGGCCGGCGTAGGCCAGCACGTCGATCCGCTTCTCTGCCCGCTCGATTAGGCGACGCCAGAGGTCGTACGGCACCGACGATCGCCGGGAGTAGAGCTGGACCATCTCGCTCTGCCCGATCTTCGACGCCTTCTCCGGGGTCACCGCGTCCGGCCACAGGTACGGCACGTCTTCCCGCACGATCGCCGCGATTGCGTGGCGGTGACGGGGGTACGGCGTCCGATCCTGCGTGATCCAACGCTCCACCGTCTTCGAGTCGACCCCGATTCTCTCGGCCACTGCGGCGGGGGTCAGGCCGTTGCGCAGGATGGCATCGCGTAGCCGCTCGTTCGGCATGTGACCCTCCTCAAGGGACGACTAGGGACGAGTTGAAGGTAGCCGAGACGTCCCCTAGTTGTCCAGCCCATCGGATGGGCTGTCCCCGGCTTTCGGGGAGCCTTATCCGCAGAGGCCACGAGCAAGAGTCCACCGGGGACAAGCTCATTACCTGGCCCGAGACACAGGAGGTTTGTTGTGAAGCTGTACGTGGACACCCAGAGCAAGCAGGTTCAGGTGACGAAGGACCCGGAGCCGAAGAACGACCAGAACGGCAACCAGCGGTCGGAGAAGAACACTGGCCGGCTCATGTGGTCCACCCAGGTCTTCGTGCTCGACGAGACCGGTGGCGAGATCATCACCATCACCACGGCGGGTGAGAAGCCGAGCGTGACGGTGGGACAGCTCGTCGCTGTCGAGCAGTTGGAGGCCATTCCGTGGGCGACCAACGGGCGTAACGGCGTCGCGTTCCGCGCCATCTCGCTGAAGTCGAAGACTGGTAACTCGGCGGCAAAGTAGGTCCCTCGCTCACCGCACTGCGTGAGCTTCTGGTGTCTCATGCACGAAGCGGCCCAATGGTCCGCTGATCCATCTCACTCGGCTCGGAAACGTCTCTGGCTCCTACGCCTCCGAGCCTGGCAGCTCTGTTGCCACAATCATCGCTGGCGCGAGACCGGTCCTGACCTGTCCGTCGGCCGGTCCCGCCTGCCCTTCCAAAGGAAAGGGAGAAGTAGATGAAGTGTTTCATCTGCGGAAGTCCTGCTACCAGGCGGGTCGAAGTTCAGAAGATGTCTGGAACGTCCACGAGGTACGTCTGCTGCGATAGCTGCGAGCCTCGGCACATCCCGCAGGGGGATGTGGTCGCCATCAAGTCGGAACCGATTCGCTGATCTAAAGCGCATCTGACATTTCCGCTGAGTAATCGAGTGCGGGGTCGGTCTGGCTCCTACACCCACCGACCCCGCTCTCTCCAACCCATCCAGCCCAATCGCTTGGGAGGACGTGTCATGTCCAAGTCTAGCCCTCGCCGCTCGTTCGGCCGGCAGTCAACCGGAATGGTGACAGTCATCGAGGCCAAGGTTCACCGGTCCTCGGCCCGGAACGCCCGGATGGCGTTCATCCTCACTGCGGTCATCATCGGCATCCTCGCGGCCGTGGTGGCCGCTTCCTACGTTCACCCCATCATCGCGCTGTTCGTGGGCGTGGTCGTCGCCGTCCCATGCGGCGCTCTGGCCTGGCTCCTGGTCCGCATCTGGCCGGTGCTGCGGCTGCTGTGGTGGTGGACCCCCGAAATCGCCCTGACCGTTCTGCTGCTCGCGGGCTGGGTGCAGCTCGCCACCCACACTCCGACCCTCGTCACCCTGGTCGTCGTCGCCGTCGTCCTTGGCGTTCCGGCCGCTGTCCCCGTTGCCCGCCGCCAGGTCGTTGCCTGGGTGTGGTGCCTGATCGTGCGCCACCGCCTGCGCGTGTGCTTCGCGCAGTTCATCGTCGCCAACCAGTCCGGTTCCCTCCCGCTGGTCCTGTGGGCTCGTCCGACGCCGGTCGGCGAACGGGTCTGGGTCTACCTGCGGCCCGGCCTGTCCCTGGCGGACCTGGAAGGCCGTCTCGACAAGATCGCCGTCACCTGCCACGCCTCGTCCGTCCTGGTCGAGCGCGCCTCCGACGGCAACGCCGCGTACCTGCGGTTCGACATCAAGCGCCGTGAGGTGCTCACCGCAACGGTCACGTCTCCGCTGGCCGACGTCATCAACCCCGACGCCCCGGCTATCGACCGGCCGACGCCGGTCATCCCCACCGCCCTGGACCTGCCTGATGTCCAGGCACCCACCATCGCGCTGCCCATTCAGCAGCCCAAGAAGCCGGCCGCCACGTCGGCCAATGGCAGCAAGCCGGCCTCCGCACCATCGTCGGACGTCGACGACGTCTCCGACTGGATCTGACCCCACCCGCACCCGACCCGGACGCGGGGAGCCCTACGGGCTCCTTCGTGTGGCTTCCCGCGCCCATCAACGCCCAAGGAGGGCACCCATGACCACGGCAACCGCCCCGACCGCCGGCATTCCGGTGGGGCCCGGCCTGTCGATGTTCGACCCGATCTTCCTCGGCATCGACGAGTTCGGCCAGCACGTGAACGTCACCCTGGCCTACCGCAACCTCCTCGCCGGCGGCGAACCCGGTGGAGGCAAATCCGGCCTCCTCAACGCGATTGCCGCCCATGCGGCTCTCTCGGCGGACTCCCGCCTCGTGCTGCTCGACGGCAAGCTCGTCGAGCTGGGCCAGTGGGAAGACTGCGCTGACGCGTTCATCGGCCCCGACATCGCCGCCGCCCTGGCCGTCCTGCGCCGGCTCCAGCAGGTGATGAACAACCGGTACGCCTGGCTGCGCGCCCACGGGCGCCGCAAGCTCACCCCCGCCGACGGCCTGTCCGTCATCACCGTCCTCGTCGACGAGATCGCCTTCTACTCCGCCACCATCGGCAGCAAGCAGGAACAGGAAGAGTTCGTCGCCCTGCTGCGCGACCTGGTCGCCCGGGGCCGGGCCGCCGGTATCCCCGTTGTCGCCGCGACTCAGCGGCCGTCGTTCGACATCATCCCCACCTCCTTGCGGGACCTTTTCGGCTACCGCGCCGCGTTCCGCTGCACCACCCCGAACAGTTCCAACATCGTCCTGGGCCACGGCTGGGCCGAGCAGGGCTACTCCGCCACCGACATCGCCCCCACCAACCAGGGCGCGGCCTACCTCATCGCTGAAGGCGGCGTTCCCCGCCGCATCAAGGTCGCCTACCTGTCCGACGCCCAGATCGCCGGCATCGCCGACTACGCGGCCTGGATCCGACGTCCCAGCGGCATCACCACCCCGACCGGCTCCCCCTCTGACTGGGGGATCGCGGCATGACCACCCGAGAGCGCACCTATGCCCGCGCCAACAACCAGCGGGCCGCTCAGTACACCGAACTGTGGGTCATCGGCAGCCCTGAGGACCTGGCCGTGATGTTCGAGGCCGCCAACCGCACCGGACGACTCGTCTTCGTCTCCGCGCCCATCCCGATGGGCGGCGACGACACCCGCTTCCGCCGCTACGTGCGGCTGCGCAACCAGTAGCAGTCGACAGGACCGGACCACGCCTGGCAGCAATCCCCGGTCCTGCCGACCTCCACCAACAGCCCTCGAAAGGACGTGGCTGCCATGAAGGCTACCCAAATCCCACCCATCACCGGAACGGTCACTCCCGCTGACCTGCTCCGGATGGCTGCCCTCTACCTGCGCCGGCACGGCTGGCACCAGGGCACCTACTACGCCCCCACCACCGACACCCCCACCCCGCCGGCCTGCGCCAGCGGGGCTATCGCCATGGCCGTTGCGGGCCGCCGCGCCGACCAGTTCCACGGCCTGGGCTGGGAAACCGAAGCCACCTTCCGCCAGGTCGTCCGCATCCTCACCGCCTATCTCGACGACCACGAGCCCATCCGCGCCATCGACGAGGACGGCTTCCTCATCGACGAACACTCCTTCCCGTACTCGTGGAACGACGACCCCGGCCGCACGGCCGAGCAGGTCATCACGGCGCTTGAGGCCGCCGCCGACGAGTGGGACTCCCTCCACACCACCGGGGGCGAGAACCGATGAGCACTGTCAAGAAGTCCTTGACGCCTCACCTCCCGCGACAGAAGCGCCGGGAGGTTGTCGAGAACGACGAGTTCGCCGCCTTCGCTCGGCGCATCATCCGGGCCCACGGCCGCCGCGTCGCTACCGGAGACGTCGAAGCTCTCCGCGACCTCCTCGCCCTGTCCGACGCCATCGACCAAGCCGTCTCCGACGCCGTCGTCGGGCTGCGGGCGTTCGGCTACTCCTGGGCCGAGATCGGCTCCCGCCTCGGCATCTCCCGGCAGGCCGCCCAGCAGCGCTGGGGAGACCGCCCGTGACCACCACCATCTATGACCCGACCGGCACCCGCACCGGGTTCCCCACCTTCCCCTACCGGATGGCACCCGACGGCCTGGCCACCCGCCGCCAACTCCGCACCGCCGGCCTGCGACCCGCAGGACAGGAACCCGTCGCCCAGATCATCTGGCGTCGCGGCAAGCGCGTCGCCTACCTCTACCGCCTCGACCACGCCAAGCCCAAGCGCACCGCCACCCCTGCCCAGCGGGTGGCCATTGGCAAGGCGCTACGTGCCCGGCGTACCTGCGGCGTGTGCGGGCTGCTCCAGCCCTACTACATCCCCCGCCGCTACGGCTGCTGCCTCGACTGCCACGGAGGCCACTGACCATGTCCGTTCCTTGCCCCTGCGGCGACTACTACTGCGCCGACAACACCCCGCTGACCACCACCGACCGCAGCGACTGCTGCCAGTACTGCGGCTTCCACAACTGCGACGTCTGCGGCTGGACCGCCCCCGCACCGACCGGAGGTGACCAGCAGTGAAGCCCACCGCCGGCCCTCGTCTGGAGGGCGTCGTCCTGGTCCTCATCCTCCTCGCCGTCGCCGGCTTCGCCGGAGCCGCGTCCTTCACCCACGTCAAAGACTGGACCCTCGCCAACTCCCCCACCGGCACCGGGCAGTGGTTCGGCTGGGCCAACGCCGTCATCTCCGAACTCGTCCCCATCGCCTGCCTGCTCACCATCCGGCGACGTCGCCGGCTCGGTGCTCCCATCGGCTACCCGCTCTTCCTGCTCCTCGCCGCCGCCGGGCTCTCCCTCGCCGCACAACTCGCGGTCGCCAAGCCGGGCATCTCCGGGTGGCTCCTCTCCGCCGTTCCCGCCCTGGCGTTCATGGCCCTGGTGAAACTCGTCCTTGCCCCGGCACACACCGCTGACAACACCGCCCCGTCCGCCAAGCCGGCCGAATCGATCCACGTCCAGGTGGCCGAGCAGGTCACCACCGAACCGGCCCCGCCGGCCGCCATCACCCCGACCCCTGCCCCGGTTCCCGAGCCGGTCTCCACGCCGGTCATCGAGCCGGAACCCGTCACCGTGCCGGCACCGGAGCCGGTCGACGTCCCCACTCACCTGCTGCCCATGGCCCGCTTCGCCGCCGTCCAGCACGAGCAGAACACCGGGTCACCGATCACCCCGGTCGAGCTGGCCGACCGGCTCGACATCACCCCGGCCGCCGCCGGGCAGCTCCTCACCACCCTGACCGGTGGTGCCCGATGACCATCTACCTCGTCGACATCGAACACATCACCCACACCTGCCCCGCCAACCCTGACGGGCACCCCTACGACATCCGGCGCACCGTCGTCGACGTCATCCCCGGCGGTCCCTGCCGGACGCCGGTCACCGTCCGCTGCGGCGAACAGACCGCCCTGATTCCCTGCCACCGGCACGAGCCGGCCAAGCGCCAATGCGGCGCCTGCCGGGTCATCGTCACCGAACGCACCATCACCACCCGCACCCCGGACGGGGCTGCGGCCTGATGGCCTCGACGCTGGAACTCACCCCCCGCGCTTCGGCCCGGGGGGTGGGCTCGAACGCCGACACCATCGTCTACGACTACACCGCAGCGGGGGCCGCCTTCACCCGCGCCACCCGCCCCGACTACTTCGGCTGGATCGAACACATCCGCGCCGCCGCCGGCTGCACCCGCCCCATCCGACTCGCCGGCCAACTCCTCACCGTCGACTCGACGACCGGCCGGGTCGTCGAGCAGCGGCACACCGACGGCATGCCCGACGCGGTCATCTACACCCCCTGCGGCAACCGCCGGGCCACCGTATGCCCCGCCTGCGCCCACACCTACCAACGCGACGCCTACCAACTCCTACGCGCCGGCCTCGTCGGCGGCAAAGGCATCCCCGATACCGTCACCCAGCACCCCGCCGTGTTCCCCACCTTCACCGCCCCATCCTTCGGCCCCGTCCACGTCCGGGCCGTCCGTAAGCACACCTGCGCCGACCACAAGCGCTGCGACTGCCGCCCCGACCCCTGCCACGCCCGACGCGCCACCGACCCCACCACCGGCCGCTGCCCCCACGGCCGCCCCGCAGCATGCTGGGCCCGACACGAACCCGGTGACGCCGTCCTCGGCCAACCGCTGTGCCTCGACTGCTACGACCATGACCACCAGGTCGTCTGGAACCTCTACTCCGGAGAGCTGTGGCACCGCACCAAGCAGGCCGCGGAACGGCACCTCGCCAAGATCGCCCGCCGCTGCGGCATCCCCCGCGTTCAGGTCGTCACCGCCTCCGGCAACACCCGCGCCGTCGCGCCGGTCCGGCTGTCCCACGGCAAAGCCGCCGAGTTCCAGGCACGCGGCGCGGTCCACTTCCACGCCCTGGTGCGCCTGGACGGCGTCGACCCGGACAACCCGGCCGCTGTCGTCCCACCACCGGCCGCGTTCACCGTCGCCGACCTCGTCGACGCGCTCCGGCACGCCGCCGCGCAGGTCGCGTTCACCACCCCCGCCCACCCCGATCAGCCCGACGGGTGGCCGATCACCTGGGGCGAACAGCTCGACATCCGACCCATCACGCTGACCGGCGGTGGTGAGGTCACTGACAGCATGGTCGCCGGCTACCTTGCCAAGTACGCCACCAAGAGCACCGAGGTAACCGGGCACCGCTCCACCCGCCTCACCGCCGACACCATCGCAGACCACGCCGACCCCGACGGCGACCACACGGCCCGCCTCATCGACGCCTGCTGGCGACTCGGCCGACCGACCGGCACCCCGGTCCCCCTGTCCCAACGCCCCCGGGACCCCCGGCCCCGGCCCGGCTTCGTCGACCGCTGGGAGTGCCCCGACTGCGGCACCCACACCCGATACCGGGCCTGCCCCGTCTGTGTCGCCCAGCGTCAAGCCGCCCTTGACACCGAAACGACGACACCGGCCAACGCCAACCCATACGCCCGACTGCGCCGGTGGGCGCACATGCTCGGCTTCGGCGGCCACTTCCTCACCAAGGCCCGGCGGTACTCCGTCACCTTCCAAGTCCTGCGCGACGCCCGCCGCTCCTACCGGCAGCACGAGGACCAGGACCACACGCACCCGACCCCCGGCGGCCAACTCGTCGACGACTTCGACGACACCACGCTGATCGTCGGCACCCTCACCTTCGCCGGCGTCGGCTGGCACACCACCGGAGACGCACTCCTCGCCAACACCGCCGCTGCCATGGCCAGAGAGCGACAAGCCGCCGGCCGCGAAGAACTCGCCCACGAACTCGGCACCACCCCTGCCGGCACCACGCCGGCTGCCGCGTAACGAGAAGGGAGACCTCATGGACAGGCTGCTAACCGTCGAGGAAGCGGCTGCGCTACTCGGCACGACCGAACGCTTCCCCCGACGGCTGATCGCCGAGCGGCGGATTGCGTTCGTCAAGCTCGGCACCCACGTACGGATCCGGGAGAGCGTCTTGATCGCCTACATCGCCGAATCGACCGTAGAACCGCTTTCCGTGCGTTGGCGTAACGGGGCGGTGGCCTGATGGGTGCCGCTCGTAAACGCCGCTTTGGCCGGCTTCGCAAGCTGCCCTCCGGTCGGTACCAGGTCCGCTACCTCGGCCCGGATGGACTCGACCACCCGGCCCCGAGCACCTTCCGCAGCAAGGCGGAGGCGGACCGGTTCCTCAGCATCGTGGAAGCCGACATTTCCCAGGGACGATGGATCGCGCCATCTGCTGGCCGGACGACTATCGCCGAGTGGGCCGAGCAGTGGTTCACCGCCACTGAGTCCGGGTGGAAACCCAAGACCCGGCACACCTACCGGTCGGTGCTCGACCGCCTGGTCCTCGTGCACCTCGGCCGTACGCAGCTGGCCATGCTCCGCCCGATCGCGGTGAGCCGGTGGATCGGCACGCTGTCGGCAACCCTCAGCGCCTCGCAGACACGTCAGGCGTACCGACTGCTCGCGCAGATAATGGCCTCGGCGGTGGACAACGGCATGATCCCCTCGTCGCCGTGTCGGGGTGTCAAGTTGCCTCGGATACCGGAAGCCGACCCGCACATCCTCACCGTCGAAGAAGTCGCCCGGCTCGCCTCGAACTGCACTCTCGGTGATCGGGTTTTGGTGCTGTTGCTCGCTTACGGCGGCCTACGCATCGGTGAGGCTCTGCCGCTGCGTCGCCGTCACATCGACCTCACCAACAGCAGGGTAGTCATCGCCGATGCGGTCAGCGAGTTACCGGGTGGCCCTGTCATCGACACGCCGAAGAACCATCAGCGGCGAGCACTGCTGGTGCCCGCGTTCGTCGCCGAGCTGGTCGGGGAGCACCTCGCTACCCTCCCCGCCGACCCCGACGCCTTCGCCTTTCCCGGTCGGCAGAAGCACACCGCCCACCGACAGCAGAGCTACTACGGCTTCCGCCGCCGGTTCGTCCAAGCTGTGGCAGCCGCCGGGCTTGCCGACATCACTCCGCACGACCTGCGCGCCACCCATGCAAGCTGGGTGGCCGACTCTCACGGTGTTCTCGTTGCCGCCCGTCGGCTCGGACACGCCAACGCCAGCGTCACCACCCGGCACTACGCCCGCGCTCTCGACTCCCGCGATGCCGAGGTAGCCGCTCACCTGGACAGCCTCGGTCGGACACGATCGGGCACGCAACGGGCACGGAAGTCCCGGAAGGTTGGAGAATGATCGGTGATCAAGGGTCTGACCTGGTGCCCCCGGCAGGATTCGAACCTGCGACACACGGTTTAGGAAACCGATGCTCTATCCCCTGAGCTACGGGGGCGCGAGGGCCTAGTCTAGCGACCTGGGGGTTCGCCTGGGGTGGCAGGGAGTGGCCCACGTTCACCCGCGTCACCCGGACCCTGTTCTCCCAGCCCAGGAGCACACCTGGAGCACACGAACCCCGGTTTGCGACCGGAGGTCGACTGCGGTGACCCGCGTTGGCACCGGTTCGCCCCGGTTGGCATCCGCTGGAGAGCACACACTGGCAAGGTCGTCATCGTCGCACCCAGCGCCTGATTCCCAAACTGACCGACCACTGAAGGAGAACGCCACGACGATTCCGGCTGGCCCGGCCCGGCGGTCAGGCCACCGGTCGTACCGTGAAACGGCGTCTGCGGCTGCGTCTCATCGGCCCGACGAGACGCAGCCGCACCGGGCGGAGGGCCTTGATTCCCTTGTCCGCTCAACTGACGGAGGTGACCCCCGTCACCGCCCCGCCCCGGTCTTGTAGCATCGGCCCCCGTGCCGGCATGGGAGTTCTCGCTTCCTGCAGTTTCGTTTCGCTCGCCCCCCGGGGCGGCCCCGGACGTGCCGTTCAGCGTCATCCTGCGAGCAGCCCGCGAGCGCGCCGGTGTTACGCAGCGGGAGCTGGCCGACCGGGCCGGCGTGAGCATCGCGACCATTCGTGATCTGGAGCAGGGCCGCAGCCGACTTCCACGCCGGGCATCGCTGCACGCCATGATCGAGGCACTGGGGCTGTCCGGCGAGGGAGCTGAGCTGGTGCGGGCAGCCGCAACGGCCCGCACGGAACCGGCACCGCAGCCCGACCCCGTGCCCGGCGCCCCTGTCGACGAACTCTCGGTGGCGGTGCTCGGGCCACTTCAGGTGCGGTGCGGTCCGCACGAGGTGGAACTGGCCTCCACCAAGCAGCGCCGCATCCTCGTGCGACTGGCGCTGAACGCCGGCGAGGTGGTGGGACGCGAGGAACTCGTTGAGCTGCTGTGGGGTTACCAGCGGCCACAGCGGGCCCAGCAACTGCTGCAGAGCTACGTCGGCCGGCTCCGCCGGAAGCTGCGACTCCACGACGCGACGGGGGTGCTCCGCGCGGCAGGCGATGGCTACCGCCTCACGCTCGCGCCCGGGCAACTGGATCTGCTTCGGTTTCGCCGGCTCATCGCGCTGGGTGCCGGCGAGGCCGACCCCGAGCTGGCCAGCAACCATTTCGCCGCAGCGGCGCTCCTGTGGCGCGGCGAGCCGGACGTGGAGGCGCTGCGCGACATTCCGGTGACCACCGCTCTGCGGCATCAGTACGCACAGCTCCTCCGCAGCTGGGCGGCGCTCGCCCGGGAATTCGGCGGCGGCGAGCAGGTGCTGCCGCCGTTGCGGGAGTTGGCCTGGCAGTTCGAGCTGGACGAGCCGGTGCACGCCGAGCTGATCATGGTCCTGTCAGCCAGCGGCCGGCAGGCCGAGGCGCTCGCCACCTACCAGCGGATTCGTGCCGCTCTGGTGGAGCACCTGGGCATCGAGCCCAGCCCGAAGCTCCGGCAGGCGCACGACTACGCGTTGCAGCGCCGCGAGTCGCCGGCCCCGGCGCCGGCGCGCCGCCCGGTGCTCCAGCAGGCGCCCGCCCCGCCGCCGGGGTTCGTCGGACGGGCCACCGAGCTCATCACGATCAGGGCCGCGTTCGAACGACGTACGTCCGAAGAGGGGCAGGTCTCCCCCAACATCGTCACGCTCAGCGGAGCTGCGGGAGTGGGCAAGACCGCCCTCGCCCTGAGGGCGGCGCACCAGTTACGCACCGGCTACCCGGATGGGCAACTCTACGCCGACCTGCGGGGCGGAACCGGGGCAGCCGTCGCACCCATGGAGGTGCTTGGACGGTTCCTGCGCGCCCTGGGCGTGCCGGCTCGCCAGGTTGGCGTGGATGAGGCCGAGGCGTCGGCGTCTCTGCGCAGCGAGCTGGCCGACCGCCGAATGTTGATCATTCTCGACAACGCGCGGGAGGCGGCGCAGGTACGGCCGCTGCTTCCCGGTCCCGGCCATTGTGACGTACTGGTCACGAGCCGGTGGCGACTGCCGGACCTCGCCGGCGCGACCGTCGTCGACGTCCCGACGCTGCCCATCTCGGACGCCGTGAAGCTGATCGCGGATGCTTGCGGCAGCCGGCCGCAAGCAGATCCCCGCTCGACCCAGGAGGTCGCGCTGGCGTGCGGGAAGCTGCCGCTGGCACTTCGCATCGTGGCCGCCCGGCTCGCGAACCGGCCAGCCTGGAGCACCGCCGATCTGGCCCGGCGGCTGCGGGACGTGAACGGGCGGCTGGCCGAACTGGCCGTCGGCGACTCCAGCGTCCTGGCCAGCTTCCAGCTCAGCTACCAGGACCTCAGCGAAGCCGCACGGCGGGCGTTTCGGCTCTGTGCCCTGCATCCCGGTGACGACTTCGGTCTCGATGCCACCGCGGAGGCGCTCGGCCTGGACCCGGTCGCGACGGACTCTGTCGTCTGTGAGCTCCTGGATGGCAACATGTTGCTCCAACTGACCGCAGATCGATTCAGGTTCCACGACCTGCTCGGGCTGTATGCCGGCAAGCTGCTCGCCGACGGTGATCCCGGTGAGCGCGACGCCGGCCGGAGGCGTCTGCACGCCTGGTATCTGGAACACCTGATCGCCGCGATGGGGTGGGTCTCCCCACACACGGTCCAACTACCGACCACCGTCCCCGGGCGGGCCGATGCCTTCGCGGGACAGGACCGGGCACTGGAGTGGCTGGACCGGGAGGTCGCCGCGCTGGTGGCCCTGGTCGAGCAGACCGCCGCGCGGGGTCCGGACCCGCTGAGCTGGCAGATCGCCGACCAGCTACGGGGGTACTTCCTCGTCCGGCGGCATGTGGATCGATGGCTGCGAACGGCGGAAGCCGGTCTGCGGGTCGCTGCGGAGGCAGCGGACGAAGCCGCACAGGCCGCGCTGCTCATCAGCCGCGGGCAGGCCATGTGGGCCCTGGGTCGCCACCGGGAGGCACTGGACGACTACCTGGCGGGCGCGCTGCTGGCCGAGGCGGGCGTATGGCATGAGGCCGCGGCGTACCTGTGGCACAGCATCGGCGTCGTACAGGCGGAGCAGGGCCTGCTCGACGACGCCCACACCTCGTATCGACGCGCGCTTACCCTGTGCGGTGACGAGAGCGCCGGGTACGTCCGGTCTCTCGCGCTCAGCGGTCTGGGTGCCATGTACGCGGATCAGGGGCGGCTCCGGCCCGCCGCCGAGTGCTTCACCGCCGCGCTACGGATCAACGAGCGGGCCGGCCGGGAGGCGTCTGCGCTGTCGACGCGGGGAAACCTCGGCATGGTGCTGCGTCAACTCGGCGAGTTCGACGAGGCCGCATCTCATCTGACAGCGGCACTGGCCGGCTACCGACTACGCTCGAACATGCACGGAGAGTTGTCCACCCTGGACGAAATCAGCCAGCTCCACCGGCAGCAGGCCGCCCCGGTCGCCGCCGTCAGCGCGGCCCGGGAGGGTTACGACGTCGCCCTGATCGTCCGCGACCAGCGTGCCCAGGTGGCGTTGCTGACCACACTGGGCGAGGCGCACCTGGCCGGCCTGGACGTGTCGGAGGCGACGCGGTGCCTGCTCCAGTCGCAGGCCATGGCGAGGCAGCACCACTACCCGTATTTCGACGCCCGCGCCGGTGTGGGCCTGGCCGGCGCGTTCCTCTACACCGGCGACCGCGACGCCGCGCAGCGGGCCTGCGAGCTGGCCCGCGACACGGCACGGACGCACGGTTTCCGCCTTCTTGAAGCGGATGCCCTGGCGGCGCACGCCCACTGCCTTGCCGGGCAGGATTCCCGGGCGGCGGGTCGGTTGGTCGACGAGGCAGTGACCATCTATCGCGCCGCAGGGGCGGACCGGATGGCGGACGCCCTCACCCGACGGTGGCTTCGGCCACCGGCCACCCGATTTTGACCAGTCGGAACGGCGGTAAGGAACCGGTACGGGACAACTACGGGAAGCCGGACGTCGGTCCCGCGTACCAGCCCGTCATTAGCTTCCACGCGATGGGAGTAGTCATCGATCTCGGGTGCCGACGGAAACCCACCCACGAGAATGCTCCCGAACGGCTCGCCCAGCCTCGCGAGGAGAACACCCACAATGGATACCCCGTTGGACTGTCATCGGCTTCCGAAGAGGGTCGATCCGATCACCGGTTGCGGGGGCGGCAGCCCGGCGCCGCTGTCCCCGGGCAGAGCATCATGACCCTGCGCTTCACACTACTGGGCCCGGTGGGTGTCACGGCTCACGGCTCCCCGGTCAACGTGGATCGGCCCCGCCGGCGGGCGGTGCTGGCCTACCTGCTGCTGCACGCCAACCAGGTGGTGTCGGTCGACCAGCTGGCCGCGGCGATCTGGGGAGTCAGCCCGCCGTCGACGGCGAGAGCCCAGATCCAGTCCGAGATCTGGGCGCTGCGCCGGAGCATCCAGCAGGCCGACATCGCCACCGAGCCGATCGTCACCCAGCCCGGCGGATATGTGCTGGCACTGGCGCCCGACCAGCTCGACCTGGCGAGGTACACGACCCTGACCACGACGGCCCGGGTCGAGGGTGAGCGGGGCCTCCTGGAGAACGCCTGCAAGCTCATGCGCGAGGCATTGGCGCTCTGGCGGGGAACTCCCCTCTCCGGTGCGGCCGCCGACTTCGTCGAACCCGGCCGGTTGCATCTGGAGGAGAGACGCCTCGCCGACCTGGAATGGCTCCTCGGCCTGGAGCTGACCCTCGGCAGGCACCATGAGCTCATCGCCGAACTGACCCGGTACGTTGCCGAGTATCCGCTGCGCGAACGCCTGCGCACCCAGCTCATGGTTGCGCTGTATCGCTGTGGCCGGCAGCTTGAGGCGCTCCGGGTGGCCCGGCAGGGCTGCGAGATGCTCGCCGATCAGCACGGGCTCGACCCCGGCCCGCTGCTCCGCGACCTGGAGCTGGCCATCCTGCGGCAGGATCCCAAGCTCGATCTTGACGAGAGGGCCACGCCGGACGGCAGCGCCGCTGTCACGGGCACGGCGTTGCCGGGGTGGCGCGCCGAGCGGCGTCCTCACGCCGCCGCGCGTCCCGACAGCACTTCGCGGTACGCCTGGACGCTCTCGGCGGTGGCCCGGGACAGCAACTCCGGCTGAGGCCGGCGCCCACGGCGCAGCCCGTCCACGACAGCGGACAGCCACGCCCGGACCTCGTCCCCGGTCATCCGTACCAGGTAGTCGTCGCCGCACTCCGGCGGATCGAGGCAGATCCCGCCGTGGCCGACGGCCTCGGGCAGCCCGCCGGTCCGGGTGGCGACGACGGGCACACCGTGCACCACGGCCTCGCGGGCGATCATCCCGAAACTCTCCCGCCACAGGCTCGGCGCCAGCAGCAGGTCCGTCTCGGCGTACAGCGAACAGACGTCGGCGCGGTAGCCGACGACCTCGACGCACGGCAGTTCCGCCGCGACGATGCCCTCAGCGGCCAGATCGGCGGCGGTCCAACGTCCCTCCACGAAGCGGAAGCGGAACGGCAGGTTCGCCCGGATGGCGGCTGCGACCAGGTGCATCACCACACCGAGACCCTTGGCCGGCTCCGGGTTGACGAAGGTGAGCCGGTACGGGCCGGACCGGGCGGAGCCGGCGGGGTCCGCGCCGGGCGCACAGGAGCACGGGCGCAACAGCGGCTCGATCGGCCGGGCATTCCGACCGGTCTGCCCAAAGAAGAGGTCTCGGGCGAATCGGGACGGGACCACGACTTCGTCGACGAGGCAAAGCGTCTGCGCGACGGGCCGAAGGTCGGCCGCGGGATGCTCCAACACGACCGGTACGCCCGCCGCCCGCAGCCGCTGCGCTAATCCGGTCTCCTCACCGAGATGCCCCCAGAGCAGGGCCGCATCCGGACGGTCCTGGTGGAGCAGCCGGTCGAGTGATCCCGCCAGGGTGCGCAGCGCCGCGCCATGACCGCTGCCCGCCGCACCGGGGTCCATCGGCCCGTCCAGCACCGTCACCCGCTCACCGGCGGTCCGCAGTGTCGCAGCGAGCTGCCGGAGGTGGATCGCCTCGCCCGACTGCCCGGTGGAGATGCGGTGCACGCTGACGACGAGAAGGTGTTTCATCGCCCGCCACGCACCCCACCGGACCGGTACGAGGGCAGACCGAATTCGCCACGGATGCGTTCGAAGGCGGCAGCCCGGCGGCGAAGCAGCTCGACGCCGGCCGGATCGTCCTTGCGGTAGACGAACGGGGACAGCCAGACCACTGCCCGGTCGTCGAGCGGGCGCAGGGACCACGGCGTGTCCGCCAGTACCGCCTCTGCCTGCACGGCGTGCGCGAAGGCGACGACCGTCGACGGTGCGAACGGCAGCGCCGCCGTGTGCCACTCCAGCCCTTCGGCGAGCTGGGCGACTTCCTCCGGGTGCTCGCTGTCACCGCCGACGATGCGCAGGTCGTCGGGGTGCTCCGAGACCCGCAGCGCCAGCCGCTGCCCGTGCTCGCGGACCAGCCGCTGGACGTCCGCAGCCTTGGCCCGCAGGGTCGCCATGGAGCCGGCGGTCACGGACAGGTCGAGGACGAGCCCGTCGTGGGCGGTGGCGATCCCCTGCGCCCGCCGACGCGCCTGCGGTGCCAGGATGGAACTACTCGCCAGCCCTTCCACGAGCAGCTCACGCCAACAACGCACCAGTTCCTCGGTCAGGGCCGGCTCGGAGAGCACCACCAGCCGCATCGCCTGCGCCGGTGCCGCCTGGAGGACATGGGTCAGCTCCACCACGATCGGGCCGTACCCGCCGGTCTGGAACAGCGCTCCCTGGCCGTGCGGACCGGGCGGGTAGGGCAGGGCGCCCCGGACCCGCGCGTCCTCCGCACCGGTCCAGCCCAGCCGGTGCATCGAACCGTCGCGTTCCATCACCAGGAAGTCCCGGCAGTGCCGCTCGCGTTCGCCGAGCCCGGAGAGCAGCCCCCGGTCGAGGGCGTTGCCGAGGACGGAGGTGTGCGGTCCGGAACCCGGCGGCGGCAGGTGGAACGGCGCTCCGGCGTCGGTCAGTGCCGCCTTCAACCTGGCGAAGGTCACCCCGGGCTGCACCGTGGCGAGACCGATCTCGACATCCAGGCTGAGCCGGTCCAGTCGGGCCAGCCGGACGATCACGCCGGGCGTGCGCACGCGGGAGTCGTCGTACCCCCAGTTTCGCCCGCGACTGTCGACCCGCCACGGGACCGCGCTGTCGTTGAGGATCCGGACCACCGCGCCGAGCTGGGTCAGCGACGTGGGCTCCACCACCCATTCCGGCGGATGTCCACCGGGCACGGTCGACGCCGCCGATGCCGCCGACGTCACGATGGCGCCCGCGTTCGCCAGCCTGTCGAACACGCCCGCCCGGCTCACACCTGCTCCAGCGCCGTGCGTACCCGATCCGGTGCGACCCCGTACTCGTCGCGCAGAATTCGGGTGACCGACGTGTAGGCGGCGACCAGCGTCGCCACCTGCGGCCCGCGCTTGATGCTCCACAGGTGGCCGAAGTTCGGGGGGGCGGTCATCCAGGTGAGCGTCTGCGGCGACCAGACCGCGCCGAAGACGTTCACCACGGGATGCCCGGCGGTGATCGTGAGGTGCGTGGCGAGCACCTGTTCGGCGACGGTCATGTGCGAGTGGATGTCGCGTCCCGGGGTGGACGGGTTGTCGGCCAGGAAGGACAGCCCGGTGCGGCTGATCCGACGGGCCAGGTCGGGGTCGGCGGCCCGGAACAGCGAGGTGTTGCCGACCAGCGCCAGCGAGTCGGGCAGATCCACCCCGGCCGGGTTGGCGAGTTCGCGCAGCCGGGTGTAGAAGTCGACGTCGCCGCGTTCCAGGTGGGCGAAGAGCGAACCGGGCCCCTGCGGGCGCAGGCCGACGCGCAGGTAGGCATCGGTGTCGACGAGCACCGATTCGGGAAAGCGATCGAGGGCGAGCAGCTTCGGCAACGCGAAGCAGGCGACCCGATCGTAGTGTCGGTCCAGCCCGGCGTCGTCGAGGACCTCCGTCCGGTCGTAGTGGCCGAGCCAGCCGAGTTGATCGAGCCAGTCGATCGTCGGCGGGTCGGCGTACAGGTCGATCGGACCGGCGTGCCGCTGCCAGGACAGGATGCTCAGCAGCCAGGTGGCGCAGGACAACTGCCGGTAGGGGCGCGGATGCCGGCTGGGAATCCGCCAATAGGCGTGCACCCCGCGCAACGGCTCAGCCACCGGCCACCACCCGGGAGACACCGTCCTGATCGCGTACGACGGTCAGGTGCCGGCTGCCCAGGTGCTCGCCGACCGGCCGGTGGCTGACCACCATCAGCGTCTCCACCCGCTGACGGACGGCGTTCAGCAGCCGCAGTTCCATCTCGCGGTCGAGGGAGTTGGTCGCCTCGTCGAGGATCAACAGCGATGGTCGGCGCAGCAGCGCCCGGGCCAACGCGAACCGCTGCACCTCGCCCGCGCTGAAGGTGGCGCCGTTGATCCGCAGCGTCGTGCGCAGCCCCAGCCGCAGCGGGCGCATCACCTCGTCCAGCTCCATCAACGTGAGCATGTTTCGGATTTCCTGGTCGTCCAACTCGGTCGCGCCGGCGCAGAGGCTGTCGCGAATCGTGGTGTGCATGAAGTCGGAGCGGGGCGGCACGTAACAGACCAAAGGCCGCAACTCGTCCGGGTCCCAGTCGCCGGCCGGCACACCGTAGATGACGGCCCGGCCGGCCGGCGCCGGGTCCAGCCCGCTGACGATGTGCGCCATCGTGGACTTGCCGACGCCGCTCACCCCGCCGACGGTGACCGTCTCACCCCGCTCGACACGCAGGTCGAGCCGCAGGTCGAAGCCGTCCCTGGGGCGGCAGACACGCACACCGTCCAGCTCCACCGCCGGCGCGTCCGGCACCGGCCGGGTGTGCGTGCCGGCCGGCATCGCCGGCAGCGTCAGCAGCGTCGCCACGTAACGCAGCTGCCGCTCCAACTGGGCGACGGCCGGCAGGGTCTGCGCGATGGAGATGACCGAGAACAGCACCGTCCCGCCGAGGGTGAGGAATCCGAACAGCTCGCCCGTGCTGACCAGCCCCGTCGTGGCCAGCACCGACCCCACGATGAGAATCACGTACAGGCCGGAGAAGCGCAGGGCCTCACTCGGCCCGTACACCCAGGAGAGCCTGTACTGCAACGCTCGTACCGACTCGTGCAGCAGATCAAGCCGCCGGGCGTGTTCGGCCCTCAGGTGCGAGACGGCCCCGAGACCACGGAAGGTGGTCAGTCCTCGGGTCGTGGTGATCAGGACATCCTGGACCTCACCGTCCAGGCGCAGTTGCTCGTCGTAATGGCGGCTGATCGGCCGTCGGGCGAGCAGCGTCACCCCGATGTGCAGGGCGCCGAGGGCCGCCACCACGCCGGTGAGCGGCAGCGACATCGACGCCATGAATGCCAGCAGGATCACCACGGCGATGGCGTCGGTGAACATCGACAGGGCCAGGGTGGTGCCGGCCTCCCGCACCTCCCGGGCGCTCTGCACCCGGTGCAGGACCCCACCCGAGGTCATCTCGGTCGTCGCCGACGTGCGGGTCAGCCGATCGACGAGGTTACCGAGCATCGCCTGGTCGAACGCCAGCCCGACCGCTGTGAGCTGCCGGTGCCGCAGCCAGAACAGCACACTCAGCGCGACGAAGAAGGTGATGAGGGCGGCGGCCAGGGGGCCGGCGGCCACCCGGCCACCGGCCGCGACCTGGTTCAGGTACGGCAGCAGGACCAGGTTGAGCATGGTCAGGCCGGTGTAGAGCACGAGGCTCATCACGAGCAGCGGCACGACCTGGCGGAAGCTGAGCTCACCGGAACGCACCAGCGGCCACAGCCACGAGGCCCGGGCCGACCGGCGGGCGCGACCGGCCGACGCGACCCGCGCCGCAGGCTGGTCGCCGGCACCTGGCGTGACCGGCTGGGAACCCGGCAGCAGCACCCAGCCGGAGGACCGCTCGCGGTAGCCGCGCTCGTCGAGCCACGCGTGACCGAACGACGGATCGAAGATCCGCACCTGGCGCCGCCGCCGACGTTCGACGGTGATGAAGTGGTCAGCCCGCAGGTGAACGATGGCGCCGGGGGTCAACGCATCGAAGGGGCAGTCCCGCCGGGCGCGGTAGCGAACGCCGCAGACCTCGGCCGAGGTGTCCCGCAGGTCCCGCATGGAGAGCGCCCCACGTACGGCCAACGCGTCCCGCAACGCCGGCTCGGGGAAGTCGTGGCCCAGCAGCTTCAGGCTGGTGACCAGGGCCTGCACCCCGCAGTCGTTGTCCTGCGTCTGCAGGCTGACTGTCATACGGGGACTCCGATCACTCGTGTTCCGGCCACGGCGGACGTGCCGTCGCCCAGGCTCACCCCGCTCCCCCACCACGGCGGGGTACCGGTCTCGGTCTCCGCCAGCGCCAGCGCCACCCCGACCGGTCCGCTGAGCACGGAGAGAACGTACGGCGTGTCGAAGACGTCGGCCACCGCCTGCCCGTCGACCCGGTCGAGGTGGGCCGAGAGCCGGGCCGCCAGCGCGCTCGCCCGATCGGCGCCGACGAGCCCCGCCCAGCACGGCGAGAGCCGGATGGCGAGGCTCAGCCCGGCGAGGCCGTGGCAGAAGGTGACGTCGGCGGTCTCGTCGACGAGCAACCCGTCGAGCCGACGCAGGGACGCCTGGGTGATCGGCGCTCGGACTATCCGCTCCAACACGGCCGGTTCGGCGTCCGGGCCCAGCGCGGCCAGCATTCCTGGCAGGCCGGAGCACAGCGTGACCCCGCTGGCACCCAGGCCACCGGTGTCGAGCACCGCAGGCTCCAGCCGCTCGATGTCACGGACCAGGGCGTCGACCGGGCCGGTCAGCACCTCGTCCCGGCCATACCGGCGACCGAGCATTCGTAGCAGCAGGATGCCACCGCTGCGACCGTGGTAGAGCCCGCTCGACGGCACCCGCAGGATGCCGAGGGCGGTCCGGGTGAGCGCGGGTGCGAGTTCGTCACGCGCCGTCGGGCCCGCCACGTCCCACAGCGTGATCCCGATGCCCCCGGCGCCGTTGATCGGATCCAGCTCGCCGGCATCGACGAAGCGCCGGTACTGGGCGGTCAGCACCTCGGCAGCCGCCGGGCCGGTCGACGCCGGCACATCCAGGTGTCCGGCAGCCGAAGCGAGGCAGCCGTCCACCAGACGATGCAGCAGCCAGGTGATCCGGTGGTCGGAAACGGGCTCACCGCGCAACGCGAGCTGGGTCAGCGACCCGGCCAACGGACGGTGGTCGAGCCGCGACGCGAGCAGAGCCAGGGCCGCCAGCGCATCCACGGTCGCGTTGCCACGTTGGCGGAGATGCCCCATCAGCCGGCGGAGCAGCCGACGCGCGGCGTCGACCTCAGGCATGCCCGGTCCCGCCCCGTGGCACCCGGGCCATCCGGCCCTTCAGCAGCCGCGCCGCTGCCATCACGATCTCCGGCTCGCGGCTCACCGCCTGTCCGAGCGGAAGCCCTCGGTTGATGGTCATGTGGATCATGCTGCTGAGCGCCAGACGGCGGGCGTCCTCGTTCATGTCCACGAGATGGCCGAGCGTCGGGTCAGGCTCGGCGAGTACGAAGTCCAGGGCCCGCTCCAGATCGGGCCGGGCCGAACGGAAGGCCGCCATCCAGTCCCGCTGGGCCAGGGAACTGGGCAACCGCGGATCCAGCCCACGCAGATCGCACAGCAGGTCGAGGGCTCCGTCGTCCCCGCCGAGTTGCCGGCACCAGGCCGCGATCCGGGACACCGCCAGCGCGTACCGGCCCGCCTGGTCCGGGCCGGCGGTGAGCCGCCCCACCCACCAGGCCGAGTCGCCGCAGAAATGACGCAGGGTGTCCGCCCGGCATGCCGGGCCGCCGTACCGATAGTCCTCCGGCACCCAGGCGCGGACCTCGACCTCCCACGGTTGCTGCGGCACCAGTCTGGCCAGGTGGGTGCGCAGATCGGCGAGCAACGTCTCGGTCGCGGCCGAGGAACGCACGCGTACCCGCAGGTGAGGCCGTTCGTCCCGGTACCGGATGTAGAACAGCTCGGCCCGGCGCATGAGCGCCATGACGTCAGCCCTGGCCAGCCACGTCTCCACCGCCCGGTCCGGGGCGTACACGTACCAGCTGGTCCAGTCCGGGTCCGCCACAGGCAGCCGGTCCACGAGCCGGGTCCGCGACAGCGGCCGGCTCACCGTCGACTCCCGGTACGACCAGGGCACCCAGAGGTCGTGCACGTGGCCGCCGAGATCGGACCACACCGGCGTTCTCACCGGCAGCGCCTCGTGCAGCTGGAGCCTGCCCTCGCGGCGCAGCCGCTGGGTGAACCACCGTCGTTGCACGGCGTCGGTGAGGTCGATCCGCATGGTGAGGTCCGCGCCCTCGGTCAGCTCCACCGTGGATCCCAGCCCGACTTCGGTCAGCACGTCGCAGAGCCCGACGGGATCGGCGGCCAACTCGAGCAGGTCGGCCCGGTGCTGGGCGTTCAGCACCAGGCCACGGCGGGCAAGCAGGCAACGACCGGCGGTGATGCGCGGATTCATGCCACCCGGCGACCGCCACTGGCTCGGGTCGGCTGCCGGTATCGTGTCGGCGGCCTCGTCCATGAGCAGCCCGAGCAGCCTGACCGTCCAGGGGTTGAGATCGTGACTCAACGACAGCGGGCTGTCCCAGCGTAGTTCCACGAAGCGCCCGTCGGCGCGGTTGATCAGCTGGAGCCGCCCGTCCACGACGACGACCGCCAGGTCGGTGAGGAGAAGGTCGCCGGGACGGTGCGGCAGGTTGAGGTTGAGTCGGGGCAGATCGCCGACCCGCCGTCGGGCCAGCGGCGCCCGCCGGTCCAGCGGAATCCAGCCGATCTCGACGGCCAGCCGGCCGGCGTCCTCCACCGTGGCGCAGAGATCCGGAACGCGCAGCTGCTCGCCGAACCTTGCCCCCGGCCCGCCCCAGAACCCCGGCATGATCATCTTCAGCCAGGCATCGGCACCGGAGCACGGCTCGGCCAGGAGCGCGCCGCAGGCCATGCCGAACCGGGGTCGGGTCGAGCCCGCGGGATCGGAGACCCCGGCATTGGGTTGCCCCGCCCGCCACTGGTCCAGCGTGACCGCGTCGTTCCACCACTCCACCGCGCTGTTGTCGCGGCGGCCGGGGGGCACGAACAGCCGCCGCGGCGCATCCGGGAGGTCAGGGGTCTCCGAGGGCGTCGGCGGTCGCCGCCAACTGCCCAGCGAGTGGTCCACCGGTGCGGTCAGCAGCCAGGTCAGCGGCACCGCGCCGCCGGAGAACATGCCGCCCACGTACTCCCTGACCCGTTCGAGCCGGTCGGACGGCCACGGCACCCGCATCATCTGGGCGACGCCGTCGACCAGCGCCTCCACCGGACCGCGGTCGAGGCGGGGCCGAACCTCGCTGAACGCGTCCACGAACTGGTCGGGGCGGAAGGGCCGCTCCTCGGCGAGCACCGCCTTCACCGGATCCGCGGGCGAGGCCGCCACGGCGGTCCCCACCAGCATCTCCGGCGCGTGCTCCGGCAACAGCAGGTGCCGGCGTACGCAGAGGTCGAACTGTGCCGTGCCGTCATCGCCGAGGTCGGCGGCCCAGTCGGCAGCGGAGCGCGGTGCGGCGGCACGCTGTTCCCCGAGCAGCTCGGCGAGCCGGCAGATCGCCGGATCGTCCGACAACGACGTCGTACCGCCCCGGTCCGGACGCACGTACGACCAGCGGCCGGCATCGGCGACGAGGGTGGGATTGACGAACCAGTTCCCGGTCGGCCGGGGCAGATCGAGGCGCGCCAGCCGGATCTCGGTCGCGAGGTCGATGTGTGTCGTGGAATCACCGTCGACAAGGTCGGCGAGCATGCTGAAGCCGAACATTCCGAACGGGGTAGGCCGAAATCGGGCCCGGTTGCCGTAGATCGCCATTCGGGTCGGCTGGTCCTGCCAGTCGCGGTCGTCATCCCCGGAGCGCTGGAAGGTGGTGGCGTACTCCACGGCCAGTTCCAGCAGCCGCCGTGACATCTCGCCGACCCGGGGCGACGAGTCGTCGCAGGGCACGGCCGGCAGCACCGGCACCCGGACCAGGCACCAGCCCGGCGTGGACAGCGTCCGTGGGGATGGCGTCATTCCAGCGGCTCCGGTCATCTGTGCGGCCGCATGGCCGCGTGCGGCTTCATGGTGGCGGCGTCCAGACGCGCCTCGGCCAGCCGCTGCTCCACACCGGGGTCCGCCGAGTCGCAGGCCTCGATCAGGGCGAGAACCGCGTCGAGGCAGACGTGGTAGGCGGCGGAGAGGACCGCGCGGTATTCCGCCCGCAGGGCCGGCGCGAACGGCCGCAGCCGCCCGTCCCGGGCCAGCGCGTCGAAGCCGTGCAGCATCCCGGTCAGACCGCGTCGGGCCAGGATGGTACGACTTTCGGCCTCGGCGTAGGCGGCCTGCCAGGGCGATCCCGGCGACAGGCCGGGACCCAGCAGCTCCAGCAGCCGCTCGGCGAGCCCGATCGCCACCCCGGGCATGTTCGCCAGGAACAGCTCCGCATCGGCGTAGATCCCCAGCGGACGAGTCGTCGGGATGGCCGACATCTCGATGACGTCCTCAGGTCGCACCCCCAGGCACCGGGCACTCAGGGTGTGACTCGTCGTGCCGAGCAGGCCCGGGCCCTCCCACGGGTGCTCGATGTGCAGTCGGGCGCGATCGATCAGCACGGTGGTGCGGTTGCCCTGGACCGGCTCGCACCCCATCGCCATGAAGGTGGCCCGGTCCGCGCCGGAGCCGAACCGCCAGCACCCGTCGACCACCAGCTCACCGTCCGGGCCCCGGTCCAGCCGGCCGACCTGGGCGACCACGCCGTAAACCGCGTTGGTTCCGGAGTATGCCCGGGACAGCAGGTCACCGGACGCATACGTCGAGAGGTAGTGCGCGGTGCCGTTGGCAATCATGCAGAGCCACGCCTCACTGGCGTCCTCGGCTGCGGCGCGACGAACGAGATCCAGGCCTGCTACCAGGCTCTGGACCTCGTTCGGACCGTCGCGCAGCCACAGCAGCGTAGCGGCGAGCTGTCGCATCGATCGTTACCTAACTATTGGACGATCAGTACGATCCGCCGCCGCCGCACCGGTTGGTGGTGCTGGTGCAGCCGGTGGTCGGGATGATCGAGGTCCAGTTGATACCACCGGCGATCTCGCCGGCCTCGACGTCGATCCCGGCGAGATCGAGGTCGTCGAGGTCGACGAAGTTCTCCGCGTGGTCCACCATCTGGGCACCCGCCTTGATGTTGTTGGTCATATCCACCTCTCAGTTTCGTGACAGTGAAGTGTGCGGTCGGGGGTCCCACCCGAATCGCACAACATCGATGGCGGCCAAGCATTGCTGACGGCAGTCTGCGCCTTCTATGCGTCCGCTATGCGCCCAGTGACTGCCAGCCTCCGGACGCCAATCCCCTGCTGGTCGCCCGATCGACCTCGCTGACGCAGAGTGACCAGCACTAAAGGGTCTGCGCGCTCCCACACCCGGGGGGACATGGCCGCTCCAGCCATCGACAACCGACGATGGAATCGGGACGTCCGTCCGCTTGTCACTCAGCCGCCACGCCGGTCGACCAGAAGGTCGAGACCGTCGAGGATCCGGTCCAGACCGAACTCGAACGCCTGGTCGTGCCCGCCGTCGGCGGCTGCCGCGGCCATCGTCGCGACCAGCGCGGGAAAGCGGTCGCCGTGGCGGCGCAGCTGCTCGGCGATCTCGGCGGTGAGGTCCGCTTCGGGTTGCCGGCCCACCATGGCCTGCTGGGCGATCGCGCGGACATGGCCGGCGAGCACCCCGATCGCGTCGAGGCGCTCGCTCCCGGTCAGCCCGGTGGACGGCAGGATGCCCGCCGCGCACTCCATCCAGCCCAGCTCATTGGGGCCGACGGCCCGGGGACCGAGGATCGCCTCCACCGTCCAGGGGTGCCGCACGTACGCGTCGAGCAGATGGTGGGCCCACTGTTTCAGGGCGGCCCGCCAGTCGGCCGGGTCGATGGCCGGGGGCACACCGATCGCGCGCTCGACCATGAGCGCCACGAGTTCCCCCTTGCCCGCCACGTACCGGTAGAGGGACATCTTGGTGAACCCGCGGTCGGCGGCCACCCGCTGCATGGTCACCGCCGCGAGGCCTTCCGCGTCGGCGATCGCGATCCCCGCGTCAGCGATGTGCTCAAGGCTCAGGGCGGGTTTGGGTCCTCGGGTCGGTTGCGCCCGGCCTTCCCACAGGAAGTCGCTCGACACCTGGCCTCCACGCGTCTGGTTGTTGTCCACAATCTGTTTCCATGGTACACAGTAACGATAGTGTCCACCGGACACTGTTTCTTGTTGGAGGGCCCGTCATGAGGAATTCGACCGTGCTGATCTCCGGTGCCAGCATTGCGGGGCCGGCGCTGGCGTACTGGCTGGGCCGGTACGGCTTCCGGCCGACCGTCGTCGAGATCGCGCCCGGCCTGCGGGCCGGTGGCAACCGCGTCGACTTCCGCGGCCGGACCCACCTGAGCGTGCTGGAGCGGATGGGCGTACTCGATGACCTGCGCGAGGTGCAGACCGGCGGCACCGCGATGCGCTTCGTCGACGCCGCCGGCCGCAAGCTGATGGAAGTGCCGGCCGACTTCGCCGGCGGCGACATCGAAGTGCCACGCTTCGACCTGTCCCGGGTGCTCCATGAGCGGAGCCGAGACAGCACCGAATACCTGTTCGGTGACAGCATCGCGACCATGACCGACACGTCGCAGGGCGTGCACGTCACCTTCACCAGCGGCACGCGCCGCACCTTCGATCTGGTGATCGGCGCCGACGGGGTGCACTCGGCCGTACGCCGGCTGACCTTCGGGCCGGAGGAGCGCTTCGTCCGGCACCTCGGCTACTACGTGGCGACCTGGGGGCTGCCGAACGAGTTCGGACTCGACCGGCACTCATTGCTGTACAACGCCCCCGGCCGGATGGCCAGCATCGGTGGCGATCACCGCGATCCGTCCAGGGCGGGTGCCTTCGTGGCGTTCGCCGCGCCCCGGATCGACTACGACCGGCACGACTCCGACCAGCAGCGTGGCATCGTCCGCGAGCGGTTCGCCGGGCTGGGCTGGGAGGTGCCACGGCTCCTCGCCGCGCTGGAGGAGGCGACCGACTTCTACTTCGACTCGATCTGCCGGGTGGACATCTCGCCGTGGTCCAGCGGCCGGATCGCCGTGATCGGTGACGCCGCCTGCGGAGCCACGATCGGCGGGATGGGCACCGGCACCGCGGTGGTCGCGGCGTACGTCCTTGCCGGCGAACTGGCCGCCGCCGGCGGCGACCACACCGTCGCGTTCCCGCGCTACGAACGGCTGCTCGCCGACTTCGCCCGGCGCTGCCAGAAGGGCGGCGACACCACAGGCAGGTTTTTCGCGCCGCGTACCGCCGCTGCGGCGCGGGTACGCAACGGACTCCTCAACCGGCCACTCCTCATGACCATGATGCTCAGGACGGCCGAGGACCGCAGCAACAACATCGAGTTGCCGGACTACCCCGAGCCGGCGATCGGCCTGCCGCCATCGTGGAACTGAGCCGACCGATCCGGCCACCCAGCCACTCACCATGTGACGCGTCGGAGAAATCGAAGATGTAGGGCACGGATGCCGCCTGGTAGGTCGGACCGGTTGAAGGGTTGGCGTGCCACCGGGTCCAGGACCAGGAGATCGCGACGACGCCGTGCGTCTTGTCCATGACCGTGGCGTCGGCGGGGATGAGAGCGTGGTCGCTGCCGGTGGGCCAGTAGCCGAAGGTCGGCTCGGTGTGGCGCCCGTCGCGATCCCGCGCCTGGACCTGTTCGACCATGGCGGCGGCTCGCTGCCCGTCGTACGGCCCCGGCCCTGACGTGCACAGGCACGTACGGCTGAACGCGCACCCCGACCCCCCTCCTTGTGACTGATGACCAAAGCGCTAATCTGGTCATCAGTCACAAGGAGGGGTCATGGTTGACCAGCAGCCCACCGATCAGATCGAGCGTGTTGACCGGATCCTCGACGCGGCGAAGGAGCTGCTGCTGCGATGGGGATACCGTCGGGCGACCATCGACGAGATCGCCCGACGCGCCGGTGTCGGCAAGGGCACCGTCTATCTGCACTGGCGCAGCCGCGAGCAGCTGTTTTTCGCTGTCGGCGCCCGGGAGGCAGTCGCGATGCTCGGCGAGGTGGTGACCGCGATGCGCCACGACCCGCAGGAGATCGCGCTGCACCGGTACATGCGCCGGTTCTTCCTGGAGGCGATGTCACGGCCGGTGCTGCGTGCGATCTTCACCCGGGACGCCGAGGTGCTGGACCGTTTTCTGTCCAGCCCGGCCCGCCGACCGCTGCAGAGCGCCAAGTTGCTGGCCTCCCGCGAATACCTCGGCGTGCTCGCCGACGACGGCCTGCTGCGTGCCGGGCTGCGCCCGGAGGATCTGGACTACACCCTGCCCGCAGTCATGTTCGGCTTCTTCGGCGTCGACCCGCTTCTTTCTCCTGAGGTTGCACTGGCCCTCGCGGACAAGGCCGACCAACTGGCCGACACCCTGCGCCACGCGTTCGAACCGGCGAAGCCGCCACCGCCGGCGCGGTTCGCCACCGCCGCACCAAGGGTCATCGCCGTCTTCGACCGGCACGTCGACGACTACCGCCGCGCCACCTACGGCGCAGCAACCGAAAGAAGGTGACGAGCATGGGTAAGGACATCAGCGGCCTGCACCACGTGGGCCTCGTCGTGCGAGACATGACTGCGGCGATCGAGACCTGCCGGCGGCTTGGCTTCACCCTGCCACCGCCGGCCTATCCAACCTTGCCCACCGCTCCCGGAGCACTCTCCCGTCCGGTCGGCGCGGCGAACACCCACATCTATCTGCGTCGCAACTTCGTCGAGATCGTGGCCGTCGTCGACGATGGGCAGCCGGTCCCCGGCGACGCCCACCTGATCCCGCTCGACGTTCCAGACGACAAACTGCCTGGGCTCCTGGCCGCCGTTCGTGGCACCGCCGCCAACCTCGCCGCCTTCCTGGACCGGTTCCAAGGCATGCACATCCTCGTCGTCGACTCCGCGGACCTCGACTCCGCCGCCGCGCGGCTGGACGCCGCAGACGCCGGCCACGGCGGCGTACACGCGGTGCAGCGCCCGATCGAAACCGCTGACGGCACCCGGATGCTCCCGACCCGCTACCTGGAGATCAACAGCGACGAGACGGACGCGCCACGCGGCCGGCTGCCCGAGGGCAGGGTCGGCATCGCCGAGAACACCGCCGTCGAGGGGCAGCAGCACCCGAAACACGCCAACGGCGCCGTCGACCTGATCGGATGCCTACTGTGCGTACCCGACGACGCCCTACCCGACGTCGAGCGCCGCTACGAGACGTACCTCGGCCGCGCCGCCCACCGCAACGGCTCCACCCGAACCTTCGACCTCGGCGACGCCTCAGTGATCGTCGTCGCCGAGTCCGCGCTGCCCGACGTCCTGCCCGGCGAGCGCCCGCCGGCCCTGCCCGCTTTCGTGGGGTACACGGTCGCGGTACACGACATTTCCCAGACCGAGCATCATCTACGGACCGCAGGGGTGCCATACCGCACGCCCCGACCGGACGAGATCGTCGTACCGGCCAGCGAAGCCCTCGGCGTCGCGATCATCTTCCGTCCCGCCATCGACTGACATCCGAACCCCCGCAGACGAGGCCATGACGCGGAAGCGAGATCGCCGACATCTGCTGGGGATTCGCCTGTCGCGGTCGGCTCAGAAGTCGTCGTCGAAGGCGACGGCGCCGGTCACCCCGACCTGGTACGCCGACACCCGCCGTTCGAAGAAGTTGGACAGCTCCTGCACGTCCTGCAACTCCATGAACGCGAACGGGTTGGTCGACCCGTAGTGGACGGGCATGCCGAGTTGCGCGAGCCGCCGATCGGCGACGTGCTGGAGGTACTGGCGCATGTCGGCCAGGGACATCCCGGACACGCCGTGGCCGAGCAGGTCCTCGGCGAACTGGACCTCGCACTCGACGGCCTCGGTGAGCATCAGGCGTACCTGGTCTGCGAGGTCGTCGTCGAACAGGTCCGGTTCCTCGTGGCGGACGGTGTCGACCACGTCGAAGGCGAAGGCCATGTGCATGGACTCGTCGCGGAACACCCAGTTGGTGCCGGATGCCAGGCCGTGCAGCAGTCCCCGGGAGCGCAGGAAGTAGACGTAGGCGAAGGCCCCGTAGAAGAACAGCCCCTCGATGCAGGCGGCGAAGCAGATCAGGTTGAGCAGGAACACCCGCCGGTCCTGCTTCGAGCGCAGCTCCCGCAGGTCCTGGAGGGAGTCGATCCAGCGGAAGCAGAATTCGGCCTTACGCCGGATCGAGGGGATGTTCTCGATGGCGTCGAACGCGGCGAACCGCTCGGCCTCGTCGGGCACGTACGTGTCGAGGAGGTTCAGGTAGAACTGGACGTGCACGGCCTCCTCGAACAGTTGCCGCGACAGGTAGAGCCGGCCCTCCGGCGAGTTCACGTGCTGGTAGAGGTTCAGCACCAGGTTGTTGGCGACGATGGTGTCGCCGGTGGCGAAGAACGCGACGAGGCGGCTCACCAGGTGCCGCTCCGCCGGGGAGAGCCGGTCGAGGTCGGCGAGGTCGGCGTGCAGGTCGACCTCCTCCACGGTCCAGGTGTTGCGGATGGCGTCGCGGAACCGGTCGAAGAAGTGCGGGTAGCGCATCGGACGGAGGGTGAGGTCCATCCCCGGGTCGAGCAGCATGTGTGTGGTCCTCGGGTCGGTGGCGGTGGCGTCGGTCGGGGCGGTCACTGGCAGGCTTCGCACGACTCGGGGTTCTCCAGGGAGCAGGCCACCGCCTCGTCGACGGTCACCGCCGCCGCGACGACACCGACGGCGCTGACGGCATTGACCGGGCCGGCGGGGCTGACCGGGCCGGCGGGTGCGACCGTGGCCTGCTGGATCCGGGTGGCGGGGCGGGACCGCAGGTAGTAGGTGCTCTTCAACCCGGCCTTCCAGGCGTACAGGTACATCGAGGAGAGCTTGCCGATCGTCGGAGCGGCGAGGAACAGGTTCAGCGACTGTGACTGGTCGATGAACGGGGCGCGGGCGGCGGCCAGGTCGATCAGCGCCCGCTGCGGCAACTCCCAGGCCGTACGGAACAGCTGCCGGACCTCCGCCGGCAGTTCCGTGATGCCCTGCACCGATCCCTCGGCGCGCTTGATCGCCGAGCGGACCTGGTCGGTCCACAGGCCGCGGGCCTTCAGTTCGCGTACGAGAGCGGTGTTGACCTGGAGGAACTCCCCGGACAGGGTCTCGCGCTTGAACAGGTTGGACACCTGCGGCTCGATGCACTCGTAGCAGCCGGCGATGGAGGCGATGGTGGCGGTCGGGGCGATCGCCACCAGCAGCGAGTTGCGCAGGCCGTGCGCGGCGACGCGCTCCCGCAGCGCCCCCCAGCGCTGCGCCTGGCTGCCCGTCACGCCCCACAGGTCCGGCTGGAGCTGGCCGCGTGCCGCCCGGGTCTCGGCGAAGGCCGGGTGGGCGCCGAAGCGTTCCGCCAGGTCGGCCGACGTCTCCAGGGCGGTCAGGTACAGCTCCTCGCTGATCCGGGTGGACAGCTCCCGGGCTTCCGGGGAGTCGAACGGCAGCCGCAGGGCGAAGAACACGTCCTGCAGGCCCATCAGGCCGAGGCCGACCGGCCGCCAGCGGGGGTTGCTCGCCGCGGCCTGCGGGGTCGGGTAGTAGTTGATGTCGATGACCCGGTCGAGGAACGTTACGGCGGTGCGGACGGTGGCGCGCAGCCGTTCCCAGTCGATGCCGCCGTCGGTGAGGTGGGCGGCGAGGTTTACCGAGCCGAGGTTGCACACGGCGGTCTCGGCGTCGCTGGACACCTCGATGATCTCGGTGCACAGGTTGGACAGGTGCACCACGTTGCCCGGCTCGGCGGTCTGGTTGCACAGCCGGTTCGCGGCGTCCTTGAACGTCATCCACCCGTTGCCGGTCTGCGCGAGGGTCCGCATCATCCGCCCGTACAGCTCCCGCGCCGGCACCTGCCGCACGTACCGGCCCTGCGCCTCGGCCGCCCGGTACGCCGCGTCGAACTCGTCCCCCCACAGGTCCGGCAGTTCCGGCACCACGTCCGGGTCGAACAGCGACCACATCCCGTCGGCCTCCACCCGGCGCATGAACTCGTCCGGGACCCAGTTGGCCAGGTTCAGGTTGTGGGTGCGCCGGGCGTCCTCACCGGTGTTGTCCCGCAGTTGCAGGAACTCCTCGATGTCCGGATGCCACGGCTCCAGGTAGACGCAGGCCGCGCCCTTGCGCCGGCCGCCCTGGTTGACCGCCGCCACCGAGGCGTCCAGCGTCCGCAGCCACGGCACGATCCCGTTGGACTGCCCGTTGGTGCCCCGGATCAGCGCACCCCGCGACCGGACCCGGGAGAACGCGATGCCGATGCCGCCGGCGAACTTCGACAGGTTCGCCACCTGCGCGTACCGCTGGTAGATCGAGTCCAGTTCGTCGCGCGGGGAGTCGACCAGGTAGCAGGAGGACATCTGGGTGTGCCGGGTGCCGGAGTTGAACAACGTCGGCGAACTCGGCAGGTACGCCAGGCTCGACATCAACCGGTAGAACTCGATCACCTCGTCCGGGGCGTGGGACAGGCCGCACGCCACCCGCAGCAACCAGTACTGCGGGGTCTCCACCACCAGCCGGCTCGTCGGGTGCCGCAGCAGGTACCGGTCGTGGACCGTGCGCAGCCCGAAGTACTCGAACCGCAGGTCACCGTGGGGGTCGACGGCGTCATCGAGCTGGGTGGCGTTGGCGGCGACGAACGCGGCGGTGCCGTCGCCGATGAGGCCCTCGACGTGTCCCCGTCGGATCGCCTCGCTGAACGACCCGATGCCCTGCCTGCGGACCTCCTTGTCGATGTAGCCGCCCAGCAGGCGGGCGGCCAGCCGCGAGTACTGCGGCTCCTCACCGATCATCTCGGCTGCGGTCTGGATGGACAGCCGGTCCAGCTCGGCGGTCGTCGCGCCGTCGTACAGGCCGCTGATCGTCCGTGTCGCCACCCGCAACGGGTCGACGTCGGCGAGGCCGACCGTCCACCGCTCGACCGCTCCGACGATCCTGTTGACATCGACCGATTCGGTGCCGCCGTCGCGCTTACGCACGCGCATCTGCGTCCGCCGCGGGCCCGGTAGGGCTGCCTCGTCGGCCACCATGCCATCGGCCGGGACAACCTCGGTGACTGCCACCACTCACTCCTCGCGGGCTCGGGACCTGATGGCCTTCGGACGCGTGGAGACAGACACCGGCGGACGTCACGCCGGCGGGGCGCGGGTCAGGTGGCGTCGGCCGTCCCACGCGGCCTCGGACCGCCGCCCACCCCGGTATGGGTGCGCGGCGCGCTGGCAGGTCTTCGGACTCGCGGGCGCGACCGGGCTCGCCGGTCTTCTACTGGCCGTCGCTTCCCAGGCCGCTGGCGGCCCAGTGCTGATGACGGCGGTCGTTCCCACTCACCGCTGCGGGGCAGTCCCGGATTTCCACCGGGTTCCCTCTTGCCTCGACCGCCCCGGATGAGCGGCCGAACCAGCTACGGTCGACACCATATATAGGGACTACGGCGTTGTCACACCCCACATGTCGAGTCCGGGCGTGTCGGCGGCCACGGCGGTGAAGCCTCGTCGATTCCTTCGCCGCACCGATCCGATCCGATTGGCGGAGCGGGTCTGGAGCCAAGGGCGGCGGGCCCGGCCGGTAGGGCCGGAACGGATGTCGATCGGTCGGGTTTCCGACGAGCCTCAGTGCACATTGGACCGTGACCTCCTACGGTGACTTCCGGCACGCCAGGGGATGGACGTCGCCGGGAATCGACCCGGCGACGCGATTCAGGCGTTTTACAGGGGGTTGTCTCGATGCACGTTCGGAGCCGCGCCATCGCGGGTCTGGTCGCCGGGGCTGTGCTGTTGACAGGCCAACCGGCGGCCGCGGGCACTGTGCAGGGCAGTGCCGCCGACGAGGTCGCGAGCGCCAGCGCTCGCGCCGCCACGAGAACGATCGGCGGCGATGCGACGCGCACGGCCGTCCGCACGGCCGCGGCACTGTCGGTGCCGGGACACACCGGGCTGGTTCCCAGCACGCCGCGCAATGACGTACCGCGGATCACCGACGGCGAGATCACCGACATCGAGGTGATCGGCAACCGGGTCTTCATCGCCGGCTCCTTCACCGCGATCGCCAACGTCGGGGGGACGCCGGTGGCGCAGCCGTCGCTGGCTTCCTACAACATCGACACGGGCCTGGTCGACACCGGCTTCCAGCCGACGTTCGACGGATCCGTCGAGGCCGTCGAGGCCTCGCCGGACGGCTCGTCGCTCTATGTCGCCGGCTCGTTCAACACGGTCGGTGGCCTGACGAAGCGCAAGATCGTACGGCTCGACCCGGTCACCGGCGCTCCGATCGCGGCGTTCACCGCGCAGGGGAACGGGCGCGCGACCGCTCTGGCCGTGAGCAGCACCGCGGTGTACGTGGGCGGCCAGTTCACGAAGGTGAACAGCGTGAACCGCACCGGGCTGGTCGCGCTCAACCCGACGACGGGGGCGGTCGACAGCGGATTCAACCTGCCCCTGTCCGGCGGCATCGGCGTCGGCGGCATGCTCACCGTGCAGCAGCTCAAGCTGACGCACAACGGCAGCAGGCTGCTGGTCGTGCACACCGGTCGCCAGATCGCCGGCCAGGACCGCTACGGCGTCGGTCTCGTCGACACCGCCACCAAGGCCCTCCTGCCGTGGCGCACCCGCCTGTGGGAGGACAACCTCTCCTTCGTCGGCGGCATCCAGCGGGTCTTCGCCGGTGACGTCGCGCCGGACGACTCCTACTTCGTCGTCACCAGCGGTTCGGGAGGCGACCGCCCGCCGATCAACGACACGGCGATCGCGTTCCCGGTGACCGGCGCCGACCACGTCGCGCCGATCTGGGTGTCGCGTCACTTCGACAGCATCTACTCGGTCGCCATCACCGAGACGGCCGTGTACGTCGGCGGCCACTTCAGTTGGCAGGAATCGCCGACCTCCAACGTCCCGTGGCCCGGCCTGGACAACGTCGGGTACGGCACGGGCCAGGGCCTGAGCGGCTACGGTCTCGGCGACCAGGTGGTCCGCCGTGACCACCTCGGCGCGCTCGACCCGGCCACGGGCACGGCGATCGAGTGGAACCCGGGTTCCAGCTCGTACGAGGGGGAGAAGGCGATGCTGGCCACCCCGCGCGGCCTCTTCGTCGGTGGCGACGGCAACACCAAGGGCGGCCTGCCGGCGGGGCGGGTCGGGTTCTTCGACCTCACCCAGGCACCCGCGCCCTCGCCGGTCGACACGACGATCGTCACCCCCATCGAGGGGACGGTCAAGCAGGCCAACGCGCCGTTCGCGCTCGGCGGGCAGGCGACCGCTCCGGCCGGCGTCACCAAGGTCGGGATCGAGATCCAGAACCGGGGTTCCAAGAAGTACCTGCAGGACGACCTCACGACGTGGGGCGCCGCCAACAGCATCAACGCGACAGTCGCAGCGGTGAACACCGCCTCGACCTCGTGGTCCCTCACCGTGTCGCTGCCCGTCGGCGAATACCAGGTCCAGGCGAAGACGTTCGGTAACAACGGCCAGAGCGATGCCTCGAAGGCCGTCAAGAAGATCGAGACCTTCAGCTTCGACGACCTGCCGCCGACCACGAAGATCACCTCGCCGCCCGCCGGCCTGGTCGCCGCCCAGAGCTTCGTCGCGACCGGCACCGCCAGCGACGACAAGGGCGTCAGCGCGATGACGTACTCGTTCCGCAGGTCGGACAACCAGTACCTTCAGGACGACGGGACGGCCGCACCGGTCTACAACACCTTCCGGGGCGAGCCGGACGTCATCGGCGCGTTGTCGACCACCTGGCAGGTCGAGGTGGCCCTCCCCACCGAGGGCGAGTGGAAGATGACGGCCACCGCCATCGACAACGCCGGTCAGGGTGACCTGCGCGGCGACACCCGGGACTGGATCATCTCGGCGACCGGCGTCGCGCCGTCGGTGGCCGTCAGCACCCCCACGCCGATGACGCCGCCCACCGCCGCCGCGCCGGTCACCGTCGCGCCGGGCGGCTCGATCACGTTCTCGGGGACCGCCAGCGACGACGGCACCCTGAAGTCGGTCGAGATCTACCTGCGCAACAACACCACGCGCGAGGCGTTGGCGGCCGACGGCACGTGGGGCGCCGACTCGATCGCGGCGTACCACCGGGTCTCACCGATCAACCTGAACGCCCCGTCGTACAACTGGTCCTACACCACCGTGCCGCTCACGCCCGGCGTGTACGACTTCCGGGTGCGGGCCACCGACAACCTGGGCCTGAGCACGGCGACCGCCAACCTGGGCCGGCTCACCGTCACCGCCCAGGTGCCCGGTGACGCCTTCCCGAACGGCCTGTTGAACTTCACCGGCGTCGACCAGAATGTCGACCAGTTGCACCTCAACCTGGCCGGCAGCGCGACCGACAACAACGGCGTGCAGAGCGTGCGGGTGGCGCTGCGCGACCTCGACACCGGCCGGTACGTGCAGCCGAACGGCACCATGGCGGCGAACTTCGCCACGGTGAACGCCACCCTCGCCTCGCCCGGCGCGACGAGCACCACGTTCGCCCTGTCGATCGACCTGCCGACCAAGGGCGAGTACAGCGTCGAGGCGTGGGCCGTCGACACGGCGGGCCAGCAGGACGGTTCGACCTCCGGCGCCACCGCTCGGTACCTCGTGTATCCGGGCGATCTCGACCCACGGCTGGAGCCGAGCCTCACCCCGCAGGACGGCGAGGTCTACACGGACTCGAGGATCGTGGTCACCGGACGTGCCGTGGACGATGTCGGGATGCTTCGGGTGGACGTCCAGATCGTCAACGGCGCCGGCCAGGGGATGAACGCCTCCGGCGTGTTCAGCACGCCGTCCGTCCCGGGCAACTTCCCGTGGATCTCGGTCTTCCTCACCAGCCCGGGATCCCCGGGGTCGAACTTCGCGTACACGTCACCGGTGATCCCGGCGGGTGCCTACACCGTCTCGGTCAGGGGAACCGACAACTACGGTCAGCTGCAACAGCCGCCGAAGACCGTCCCCGTGACCGTCAGCTGAGTCGATCGGCCGCAGACCGATCTGCTTCGGGAAGGGCTCCTGCCCCCACAGCAGATCGGTCTGCGGCCCCGTACCGTCGACGCGCTCCAGGTCGGGCCGCCACGGCCGGGCCGGCTGTCGTCGTCAGATCTTGATACACACGGAAACAATAATTATCAACCCACGACAAAAAGACCTCCATCAATCGATAGATGCATTTCCACCAATCGCCATCAGGTCAACCTCGCAGTACGATCCCGAAAACCGACCAGACCATTCCATCGGCGTCACGAGCGCGATGGAACGGCCGGAGCAGAGGGATGGCGCAAAGATGAGACTCCGCCACAGGACGATCTTCACCCGCACCCGTCGACCCGGGCTGGCCGCCATGGCCGTCCTCACCACCACCACCCTGGCCGCCACCATGCTCGCCGGTCCGGCGTCCTCGGCACCCGCTGCGGAGCCGACGCCAGGTGCGATCGGCGAGATCCTGGGCGTCGGCAGTGCGACGGCGGTTCCCGGCAGCTACATCGTGACGCTCAAGGAGAGCGCGGTCGGCGGCCGGTCCACGGCTTCCAGCGTGGTCAGCGGCCTGGCCGGCCGGTACGGCGTGTACCCGGACCAGGTCTGGGCCGACGCCCTGAACGGCTTCTCCATGCGGGCGTCGGAGGCGGTCGCCCGCCGGCTGGCCGCCGACCCGGCGGTCGCCCACGTGGAGCAGGACCGGTTGACCACGTTGGCCACCACGCAACTGAACGCGCCCTGGAACCTGGACCGGATCGACGCACCGCTGGGGCTCAGCGGCACCTACAGCTACGTCAGCCAGGGCACCGGAGTCAAGGCGTACATCGTCGACTCCGGGATCTACATCGGGCACCAGGACTTCGGCGGTCAGGCGATCTACGGCGTTGACACGGTCGACGGCATGTTGCCGGCGGACGACTGCAGCGGGCATGGCACCCATACCGCCGGCACCGTCGGCGGGACGACGCACGGGGTGGCCAAGAACGTCGTGCTGGTCGCGGTCAAGGTGTTCGACTGCGCCCTGCCCAGCACCCTGTCGATCCTGATCAGCGGCATCAACTGGATGATCGGCGACCACCTGGCAGGGCAGCCCGCCGTCGCGAACGTCGGGGTCCAGTCCACCCCCAGCGCCGCGCTCAACAACGCGGTGGCCGCCGCCGTCGCCGACGGCATCACCGTGACGGTCCCCGCCGGCAACTCGAACGCCAACGCCTGCAACTTCTCACCCGCGTCGGCGCCGACCGTGCTGACCGTGGCCGCGACGCAGTCGAACGACAGCCGGGCCAGCTTCTCCAACTACGGCTCCTGCGTGGACATCTTCGCCCCCGGCGTGGGCATCAAGTCCGCCTGGATCGGCTCGCCCTCGGCGGTACAGACGTTGGCCGGCACCTCACACGCCGCACCGCACGTGGCCGGGGCGGCGGCCCGGGTACTCACCAACTACCCGACGTGGACGCCGGCCCAGGTGGCGAGCTACCTGTTCGGCGTCGCCAACGTAGCGGTGGGCAACCCGGGCGCCGGTTCGCCCAACCGGCTCCTCTACCTGTCTCCGACGTTCTGATCCGTCATCGCGAGCCGAAGTAGGCCTGCTGCATCTGCGGGCTCGCCAGGCATTCCCGGGGATCGCCGTCGAAGGCGACCCGACCCCGGTCGAGCAGCAGCACCCGGTCGACCAGTCGGGCGACCAGGTCCATGTCGTGGTCGACCAGGATCACCGCGTGGCCCCGCCGCTTGGCTTTCCGGATCACCCCGGCGATACCGGCCACGCCCTGTGCGTCGGAGCCGGCGAAGGGCTCGTCGAGCAGCAGCACCACCGGGTCCCGACCCAGTGCCCGACCGACCTCGACGAGCCGTTGCTCGCCCAGGGTCAGGTCGCCCGTCCGGCGATCGAGGCCCTCGATGCCCAGTTCATGCGCCAACTGGCGGACGCCCTCGCGGTCGGCCGCCCGGTCCGGCCGCACCGCACCGGTGAACGCGCCGGCGATCGTCCGCCACGGCGTGCTGTGCCGTTGCGCCTGCCGACCGAGCAGCAGGTTGTCCCGGACGGTCAGGTGCAGCGCCAGTTGCGGGTGCTGGAAGGTGCGGCCGAGCCCGGCCCGGGCCCGGCGGGAGGCCGGTCCGGTGAGCCGCTGCCCACGCAGCAGCAGCTCACCGGCGGTGGCCGCCTGCGCACCGGAGATCAGGTCCACCAGCGTCGTCTTGCCGGCGGAGTTCGGCCCGACCAGCCCGAGGACCTCCCCGGCCCCCAGCTCGAACGACACGTCCGCCAACGCGGTCACCCCGCCGTACCGCTTGGTCAGGCCGCGACCGACCAGCAGCTTCGTCTCATCCACCCGTACACCTGCTCCCTGGCAGCGCCAGCGCGCGCCGCCTCCACCTGTCGGCGTATCCGATCACACCCTTCGGCGCGACCAGCATGATCACCAGGCTGAAGGCAACGAGCAGGACCCGGGGTACCGCGGTCACGGACCAGCGGGCGCCCGTCCCAGGGCCCGCGCCGCGTTGTCGGTGGCCACCTGCTGGGCGTAGTCCCCGCCCCGGTGGGTCACCGTGGCGGCCGGGTCGGCGGTGCCCATCGGGAACGGCCAGTCGCTGCCGAGCACCAGCCGGTCCGCGCCGAAGACCGACACCGCCAGGTCGACCACCGCCGGGTCGTGGGCCAGGTTGTCGACGTAGAGGGTGCGCACCGCCTCGGCCGGGGTGGGTGACAGCACCGGTACGCCCGGCCGGGTGGTGGTGTGCCCGCGCTCCCAGCGCCCGACCACCGTCGGCACGCAACCGCCGCAGTGCACCAGCACGAACCGGATCCCCGGGTGCCCGCCGAGCACCCCACCGAAGACGAGCTGGGCCACCGCCACCGTCGTCTCGACCGGGTTTCCCAGCAGGTTGGCCAGGTAGTAGGGCTCCAGGCGGGGATCCGCCGAGTGCGCGGGGTGCAGTTGCAGGGTGCGCCGGTCCGCGTCGAGACGCTGCCACAGCGGGCGCAGCGCCGGGCCGTCCAGCGGTCCGGCGCCGCCACCGGCGGCGCCGACCACCCCGGCCCAGCGGTCGTCGGCGGCGATCCGGTCGTACTCGGCGAGCGCCACCTCGGGGTGTTCGAACGGCAGGTACGCCAGCGGGGTGAGGCGGGGCCGGTCGGCGACCACGGCGAGCAGGCCGTCGTTGACCGCGCGGACCCACGCCGCCGCCTCCGGCCCCGACAACCGCTGGCGGTAGAAGGGCGGAGGCACGCTGACGATCGCCTCGTCCAGCCCGGCCCGGTCCAGGTGGTCTTCGAGCCGGTCCGGGTGGTACAGGTCGGTCGGGCCGACCCGCTTGCCGTCGAGAAGGGCCGCGCCGTCACCGTCGACCGCGACCCCGGGAAGGTCGGCGGGGCGCAGGTCGGGGGCGAGGTGGGCGTGCATGTCGATGCCGGACACTGGGCTTCCTTAACGGTTGGGTGCGGTGGGGCCGGTGGTCATCTGCCGGTACGCGCGCGCACCGGCTCCCGGGCCGCGGGCACCTCCGCGGCGTCGATGTTCATCTTGCCGATCACCCGGTCGGCCGCGTGCTGGATGTGGACCTGCACGGCGGCCACCGCCGCCGTCACGTCCCCCGCCACACACGCGTCGAGGATGGCCCGGTGCTCCCGGACCCGCTCCTCGTTCTGCCCGGTCGGGGTGACCGTGGCGAACCGGTACCGCTCGCTGTTTTCCCAGACCGGCTCCAGGCCGCGCAGCAGCCAGCGCGAACCGGCAGCCCGGTAGATGGTGAAGTGGAACTCGGTGTGCGCCCGGCGGGCAGCCGTGGCGTCGCCGCGCTCGGACGCGGCGACGTGCTCGTCGAGTGCCGCCTCGGCGCGCCGGGCGTCCGCGGCGGTGAACCGGGTCGCCGCCCGCTCGATCAGCGCCGTCTCCATGGCGATCCGGGCCTCGTGGGTGTCGACCGCGTCCTCGACGGTCAGCGGCATGACCCAGGCGCCCTTGTGCTGGACCACCTCGACCAGGCCGATCGCTGCCAACCGCCGGATCGACTCCCGGACCGGGCTCATGCTCATGCCGAGCAGGTCGGCCATCTCGTTGAGCCGCAGCGGGGTACCGGCCGGCAGCCGACCGGTGAGGATCGCCTCGTGCAGGACCGCGGTCGCCGAGTCGGCGAGGGTGCGGTGCTGCCCGTCGGCTCCACCGGCACCGACCCGACCGTCATCGCCGGCGTCACCCAGGACGGTTCTACGATGCGTTGCTGCCACGGTGTGCCTCCGGGTAAAGCCGCTGGTGGATGCCGTCCGCGTCCCGTCGTCTTCGGGAACATGCGGGACATGATCCTGGTTCATGGGTGTTTCGGGTGCTCCCACAAACGCACCGGCGCGCTTTGGAAATGGTACCAATTTCGCCGCCGTGGAATGGTGCGGGGCGGTGCCACGTTGCCCCGTCCCGCACCCGCCAGGGATCAGTGCAGCTTCGTGAGCCGTACTCGGTTTCGCAGCTCACCGAGCCCTTCCACCCGGGTCACCACCAGGTCGCCGTCGTTCAGGAACACCTGCGGATCGCGGGCGTTCCCGATGCCGCTCGGCGTTCCGGTGAGCACCACGTCGCCGGCCCGCAGGGTCATCCCCCAGCTCAGTTCGGCGATGATCCGGGCGAATGGGAAAGCCATCTGCGCGGTCGACGCGTCCTGGAGCACCACGCCGTTCACCTCGCACCGGATGCGCAGGTCAGCCGGATCCGGCACCTCGTCGACGGTGGTCAGCCACGGCCCGAGCGGCATGGTGGCGTCGATGCTCTTGCCCTTGAGCCACTGACCGCCGTGCGCGCGTTGCAGGTCGCGCTGCGACACGTCGTTGGCGACGCAGAACGCCGCCACGTACGACATCGCGTCCGCCTCGCCCACCGAACGGCAGTCCGCGCCGATGACCAGCGCCACCTCCGCCTCGTAGTCCCACTTGGCGGAGATCCGCGGGTCGTAGGCGATGTCGTCGTACGGGCCGACGACCGTGTCCGGGCCCTTGGTGAAGAAGGTCGGGTGCTTGGGGGGCTCCGCGGGGTCCTGCCCCTCCCGCTTGCCGCGCGACTCCTCGAAGTGGTCCCAGTAGTTCCAGCCGGTGCAGAGGATGTCCCGGTTGAACCGGCGCAGTGGCGCGTCGAGCCGGACCTCGGCCAGCGGCACCGCCGCGACCTGCCGCGCGGCGGCGCGAACCGCGTCCAACGCGTCCGCGCCGCCCCGGATCGCCTCGTCGAGCCCGCCCAGCTCGGCGGGGAGCACGGCGACGGTGTCGCCGTGCACCACCCCGATCCGCCGGCCGCCCTCGGTGAGCACGCTGGCGAGCCTCATCAGGCGTCCTGCCCGTCGTCGATCACGGCGATCGCGTTGATCTCGATGAGGTAGTCCTTGTTCACGAACTTGGAGACCTCCACCATCGTCGAGGCCGGCGGCTCACCGGTGAAGTACTGCCGGCGCACCTCGTGGATGGCGTTGAAGTCCTCCATGTTGCGGACGTAGACGTCCACCCGCACGATGTCCTCCAGCGACCCGCCGGCGGCCGTCATCGCGGCGCGCAGGTTCTGGCAGACCTGGTGCGTCTGGGCGGAGACGTCACCGACGCCGGTGACCCCGCCGGAGCGGTTGCGGGCGGTCATGCCGGACACGAACACCATCCGGCCCCGCGCCCTGATCTGGGTGGCCTGGGCGAAGTGACCGTTCGGGACGGCCAGCTCGGGGGAAACGATCTGCTGCTTGGGCATGGTCATCCTCTCTTTCCGAGGGTGGGGCTAGCGGGCGTCCGCCGGATCGGTGTACCACCGCGGCTGGGTCGGGTAGTGCGGCCCGTCGTAGATCTCCAGCAGGATGCTCTCCTCTTCGGCGAGCGTCGGCCCGTGCAGGCTGCCCTTCGGGTTCCAGTAGAAGGAGCCCGAGGTGAGGGTCAGCCCGGTGGGCACGTAGGTGTACCGGCCGCTGAGGCAGAACATGAACTGGTTGGACGCGTGCGAGTGGCGCAGCGGGATGCCGGACCCCTTGCGGAACCGGATCAGCGAGATGGACGCCTCGGTCTCGTCGTCGCGCCACAGCGCCTTGTGCGAGAGGCCGGCGAGCGTCTTGTCCGCCCAGTCCAGCTCGTCGGTCTGGAGCAGGATCTCGCGGAACCGGGCCAGCACCACGCCGCCCGGGGCGGGCACCAGCTCCTCCCGCGACCGGTCGGCCGCCTCCCCGCCGTAGTTCGACGGCTCGGAGAGGTTGTTGGCCCACTCCTGCGGGTCGACGCCGGCCGGCACCGGCGGGGCCGGCACGAGCGGGGGCAGGTCGCTCACTGGTCGCCCTGACCGGCCACGAGGTTCTCCCCGAGGCACTTCAGCTCGACGAGCCGGCTGTGGTAGCGGGTCGTGCCGTGGTTGGTGAGCATGTGGACCTCGCCCGGCGCGCGGTAGACCACCCCGCCGACGGCCTCGTGCACCAGCCGCGGGTCGCCGCCGGCCAGCGCGTCGATCCGGTTGTCGGCGGCCGCCAGCGCGATCACCAGGTACGGGTTGAGGTGGTGGTGCCAGGGCTGCTGCTCACCGGGCTCCAGGCTGATCTCCCAGACCCGCACCTGGTCGTTCTCGAAGACCACCCGTTGGCCGACGGCGCCCAGCTCGACCTGGCTTCCGTCCGGGGCGGTCGCGTGACCGTAGTTACTCATTGTCATCCCTTTCGCAGACGATGGGGTGGTCAGGCCGGGTCACGGGGCGGTGGGCAGCCGGTGATCCGGGTGTAGAGCTGGGCGGCCGTGTCGACGCCGGTGGCCGGGTCGAATGGGACGATCGCCGCGACGTGCCCGTCCGGGCGGACCAGCACCAGGGTGTCGTCGGCGACCCCGAACCGGCGTCGCACCCGGTCGCCCGGGTCGAACAGCGCCCGGTCCCGTAGCCCGGAGTCGTGCGGCGCGTCCCACCGGCTCACCACGTGGTGCCGCAGCGCGGGCGAGTCCTGCGGCGGCAACGCCGGCCCCCGGCGGGGGTCGGTGAAGTACAGCGCCACGAAGGCATCGGCCGCGAGGTCGTGCAGGTGCACCGTGCCGGACTGGCCGAACAGTGGCAGGTCGGGGCTGCGCGCCCCGGCCAGCACCGGCAACGGCTCGTCGCCGGCGGCGACCATCGACCAGTCGCCCGTGCCGTCCACGTCGAGGCGTACCCCGAGCATCGCCCGGGTGAACGCGTTGCCCCAGTTGCCGGCGGTCATCACCCCCGGGTCGTCCGCCCGCCGGGCCATGTAGGCCCGCGCCGCCGCGGCCATCGACGCGGAGCCCTTGGTGGCGACCGGCTCCTGCTCGACCTGGTAACCGTCGAGCAGGCTCTCCTCGGCCCAGCCACGCAGCACCCAGGCCATCCGCCAGGGCAGGTTGGAGGCGTCCAGGACGCCGGTGTTCAGGCCCAGCGCCCACATCGGCGTGATCAGGTGCGCGGCATCGCCGAGCAGGAAGACCCGCCCGTCCTGCCACCGGTCGGCCACCCGCTGGTGGACGTTGTAGACGTTGGTGCCGACGATCTCCAGGGTCTTGGTGTCCCCGATGAACCGGCGTGCCTTGTCGACCAGTTCCTCCCGGCTCGGCTCGGCCTGCCCGGCCGGCAGCGGGTAGAGGAAGCGCCAGCAGTGCGGCTGGCGGACCAGGATCATCCACTCCTTCGGATCACCGAAGTAGGCCAGGTAGGGGTAGTCGCGGGGGTTCTCCACGTCCAGGTCGACCTTCAGGTCGACCAGCATGTACCGCTCCTGGTACGTCTCGCCCTCGACCGACGCGCCGATCTGCTCCCGGACGACGGACCGGCCGCCGTCGCAGGCCAGCAGGTACCGCACGGGCACGGTCCGCTCCCCCTCGGCGGTACGCAGCCGCAGGTCCACCCGGTCCGGATGCTGGACGAAGTCGAGCAGCCGGTGCCCCATGTGCAGCGCGCCGGGGGCGGTGGCGTCCAGCCGCTGCCGCAGGATCGGCTCCAGCTCGTGCTGCGGGATGTTGATGATGAACGGGAACCGGGTGTCCTCGGTCAGGTCGCCGGTCCGGACGCTGAGCGTCTGGGTGTTGGTGGCCCGGTCCAGCTCGCCGATCTCGTCGATGCGCAGCGACCCGGCCAGCACGTCGTCCAGGGCGCCGTACCGGTGCAGCACCTCCAGGGTGCGGGTGAGGACGGTGCCGGCCTTGGTGTCCAGCGACAGCCGCTCGTCCTCCTCGAAGACGACCACCGGTACGCCGTAGTGGGCCAGGCCCAACGCGGTGACCAGGCCGACCGGCCCGGCACCGACGATGCCCACCGGCAACTGCTCGGTCGTGTCGCTCATTTCGCCTCGCTCCTCGGGTACGCCCGGTCACGGGTAAGGGTGGATCCGGTCATCGTCGCGGCCGGCGAGAGCAGGAACATCAGCGGGCCGGCCACATCGGCCGGCGTGCCGATGCCGGTGGCCCGCTGCCAGTGCTCCCGTTCCCCGCCGGTCGGGTTGGCCTGCTGGAACTGCAAAGTGTCCACCACGCCGGGGAAGACGGTGTTCACCCGGATCCGGTGCTCGGCGACCTCGGCGGCGAGCGACTTGGCGAAGGCGATGAGCGCCCCCTTGCTCGCCGCGTAGGCCGACGCCTGTGCCCGGCCGGCGGTGGCCAGGCCCGAGGCGAAGACCAGGATCGTGCCCGAGCGGCGGGCGATCATGTCCGGCAGGACCGCCTGCGCGCACCAGACCACCCCGTCGAGGTTCACCGCGAGCGTGCGCCGCCACTGCTCGGGGTCCATGTCGACCACGTCGCACCGGGGCTGCACCGCCGCGCCGGCCACCAGGGCGTCGATCCGGCCGTGCTCGGCGAGCACCCGGCCCACGGCGGCGTGCACCGCGTCCCGGTCGGACACGTCCACCCGGTGCTCCTGCACCCGCCCGCCGGGGTGCGGCTGGCCGGGTGCCACGTCGAACACCACGGCCGTGCCGCCCGCGTCGGCGTACGCGTGGGCGAGGGCGGCGCCGATCCCGTTGGCGCCGCCGGTGACCACGAGCACCTCGCCGGTGGCATCGAAACTGGCCTGCATGACTTCCTTCTCCTTCCTCGGACCGGACCGGCTCAGCCGGCGCTGCCCGGCGCGGTGAGCGGCACGCCCAGCCCGGCGGCGACCTCCACCAGCCCGGCGAAGACCGACGGCTGGAGCGCCACGCCCTCGCGCAGCGCCCGGTCGTACCGGCCGGCTTCGATGTCGCCTGGCAGGTGGACCTGTTCCACGCCGGGTGCCAGCGCGGAGCCGAGCACCTGGCCGGCCAGGTCGTCCACCCGGCGGGCGATCTCCTCCGCGTCCTCGGCGAACGCCTCGGCGTCCAGGGCGAGGAAGAAGTGCGCGCAGTCGTTGGGCACCGACACGTCGGCGTAGAGGCCCTGGACCGCCCGGCCGTACGCCCCGCCGGACAGCACCCCGGTGAGCACGTCGACCATGAGGGCGAGGCCGTATCCCTTGTGGGCACCGGACGGCAGCAGGAGCCCCTTGAGCGCGGCGGCAGGGTCGGTGGTGGGCCGCCCCTGCGCGTCGGTCGCCCAGCTCGCGGGGATCTCGCGGCCCTCGCCGGCGGCCAGCCGGACCTTGCCGAGCGCGGCCTCGGACAGCGCCACGTCGAGGATCACCGGCTTGCCGCCGGCGCGGGGTACGCCCACCGCGAGCGGGTTGTTGCCGACCACCGCCGAGGCGCCGCCCGGGGCGGGCATCAGCGGGCGGGTGTTGGCCGCCGCGATGCCGACGCAGCCGTTGCGCGCGGCGAAGTCCACGTAACGGAACGCCCCACCGAAGTGGAACGCCCGGCGGACGGTGACCACGCCGACGCCGTACGCCTGGGCCTTCGCCACCGCCAGCCGCATCGCCTGGTCACCGGTGAGCTGCCCCAACGCGTGGCCGGCGTCGAGCACCGCGATGGCGCCCTTGTCCCGAACCACCTCGGCCCGCTCGGCCCGGCTGACCGAGCCGGCCCTGATCCGGTCGACGTACATCGGCAGCAGCATCACCCCGTGCGAGCCGATCCCGCGCATGTCGGCGTCCACCAGGGACCCGGCGACCAGGCCGGCCGCCTGCTCGGAGAAGCCCAGGGCGCCGAAGACCGAGGCGACCGCGTCGGTGAGCCACCGGACCGGGATCGTCGGCTGGAAGTCCGGCGCGCTCATGGCCGGTCCGCCCACGGCACGAAGAACCGCTCGACTGCGGCGAGCAGGTAGAACAGCACGACACTCATCACCCCGAGCAGAATCATCGCGGCGAAGGCCAACGCGGTGTCGGCGCTCGCGCCGGAGGCGACGATCGCGTAACCCAGCCCTTCGGTGGCACCGACGAACTCGGCGATCACCGCGCCGATGACGGCGAGGGTGATGGCGAGCTTGAGCCCGACGAAGAGCTGCGGAATGGCGGCCGGCATCCGGATCATGCGGAACGTCTGCCACCAGTTGGCCTTCAGCGACCGGCCCAGCTCGACCAGGTCGGCCGGGGTGGAGCTGAGCCCGGCGGCGGTGGAGATGACGATCGGGAAGAAGCAGACCAGGAAGACCAGGAAGACCTTGGGGAACTGGCCGAAGCCCATCCACACCACCAGCAGCGGCGCGACGGCCACCTTCGGTACGGCGTTGAGCATCAGCAGCAGCGGGTAGACGGTCCGCTCCAGCATCCGCGAGGCGGTGACGATCAGCGCCAGCGGCACCCCGACCGCGATTGCCAGTGCGAAGCCCAGCAGCGTCTCGGCGAGGGTGACCAGGGTGTTGTCCCACAGGTAGCCGGCCTGCTCGACCATGGCCTGTCCCACCTGCACCGGGGACGGCAGGATGAAGCTCTCCACCTCGAAGACGACCGTGATCGCCCACCACAGGGCGACGGCGGCCACGACGCCGAGCACGGGCGGAAGGTGCTGGAGCCAGCGGGCGTCCGAGCGTGGCTTGTCGGGGCGGGTACGGCGGGACTCGGTGACCGTCACCGTGCCACCTCCTCGGGGGTCATGAGCAGGTCGTGCAGGCGGGCGCGCAGTTCGCCGAGTTCGGCCGAGTGACCGTCGTGTCCCAGCGAACGGGGACGGGCGATGTCGATGTCCACGATCTGCCGCAGCCGGCCCGGTCGCGGGCTGAGCACGACGACCCGGTCGGCGAGCAGCACCGCCTCGTCGACCGAGTGCGTCACGAACAGCACGGTCGAGGCGTGTTTCATCTGGAGGCGCTGGAGTTCCACCGTGAGGTCGGCGCGGGTGAGCGCGTCGAGCGCGGAGAACGGCTCGTCCATCAGCAGCACCCGGGGCTGCTGGATGAGGGCCCGGCACAGCGAGACCCGCTGCTGCATGCCGCCGGAGAGCTCGTGCGGCAGGCGCTTCTCGAAGCCGTTCAGCCCGACCAGGTCGAGCAGTTCGTGCGCGCGGGTCCGGGCGTCCCGCCGGTCCAGTTTGAACACCTGGGTCGGCAGCAGCACGTTGTCGACGACCGACCGCCACGGCAGCAGCGCCGGGCGCTGGAACATGAAGCCGACGTCCCGCCGGGGCCCGTTGATCGGGGTGCCGGCGACGGTTATCTCGCCCGAGGTGGCCGATTGGAGGCCCGCCACCAGCCGCAGCAGGGTGGACTTGCCGCAGCCGGACCGCCCGACGATCGCCACGAACTCGCCGTCGGCGACCTCCAGCGACACATCGCGCAGGGCCTCCACGTCACCGGCCCTGGTGCGGAAGATCTGCGAAACGTTACGAATTCCGATCATGGTCTCGCCCCTCGCGGTGCGCGCGGCAAACGGACCGCGCGCACCGCCGTCGAAGAGGAAGTTACGGCTTTGCGATGTCGTAGACGCCGAGGTCGTCGGCGCTCGGCGTCGACTTGAGGGTGCCGGTGCCGGAGAGCAGCTTGATCATCGCCTCCACCCGTGCCCGGTCGAGCTTCCCGGCCTGCCCGCCGTCGACCAGGACGTACGGCCGCATCTCGGTGAGTTCGGCGGCGGCGACCTTCTCGTCCGCCGTCCGGTCGTGCTTCTTGAGCAGCTGGGCGGCTTCCTCGGGGTGTTCCACCGCGTAGACCAGACCCTTGACCAGCGCCGCCGTGAACTTCTCGACCTGTGCGCGGTCGCTGTCCAGCTTCGTGGCGGAGACCAGCAGGCCGTTGCCGTACAGGTCGGGCAGCTTGTCCGCGTACGGCAGCATGGTGACGGTCTTGCCGCCGGCCGCCTTCTCCAGCAGCGGCTTACCGGCGGCGAACTGGCCGATCGCGTCCACCGAGCCGGCGGCGAGCAGCTGCGGCAGCGACTGCGGCGAGGACGGGACGAACTTCACCGACTTGGGGTCGATGCCGGCCGCCTTGGCGTACGCCGGGAAAATGATCATGTTGGTGGAGCCGGAGCTGTCCGCGATGCTGGATCCGGGCAGCTTCTCCGGCGAGTCGATCGCCTTGTCCAGCGAGGCGATGCCGGCCATCGACCTCTGGTGGATGGCGGCCACCGCGCGCACCGGCATCTTCTCGTTGGCCATCGTGGTGATGACCCCGGAGAGGTCGCCGGTGCCGTAGTCGGCCTGCCCCGACCCGATCAGCTTCATGACGTCGACGGTGCCGGTGCCGGGCTTGATGGTGACGTTGAGCCCGGCCTCCTTGAAGTAGCCCTTCTCCAGGGCGACGTAGGCGTACGAGTCCCGACCGAACGTCCCGAAGGAGGTCAGGTAGGTGACGGAGGCGGCATCGGGGGAATCGGTCTTCTCCGAACCACCACAGCCGGAGACGGTGAGTGCGAGAGCCGCCGCGGCGACTGCCGCGACGAGACGGTTACGACCTGACATGTGACCTCCTGCGTGGACGGGATTTATCAAATGTCAAACTTCTCGAACCGTCAAGACCCAGTTTCGATAACGCTGCCCAGCCCGCCACCCCGCCCGGCCTGCGGAGGAGCGAGCTACCGGCCCGAGCGGCGGCCCCCGGACGCCCCGCGGCGACCGGCCCGCGGCGTCCCAGGGTGGCCCGTCAGGCGGGTGGCTTGGACGCTGCGGCGTTGCGGAACCGCTCGTGCGCCGACTGCCGGCTGATGCCGAGCGCGTGGCCGATCTCGGCCCAGGAGAGCCCGGCCTCCCGGGCCGCCAGCACGGCACGTTCGATCAGCGGCCGTTGCCAGCGTTCCACCTCGGCGAGGATGCCGAGCGCCTGCAACGGCCAGGCGGTGGCCAGTTCGGCCACGTTGTCCCGCAGGGTGTCGGAGCGGCCCAGCAACCAGCCGGGCGGAGTGGCGGCCAGGATCGGCCTGATGTGTCCGCCCCACTCGGAGGTGGCCATCCAGCGCCCCTCCTCGGCGGCCGGATAGTCGCTGGCGCCGACCCAACCGCAACCGCACCGGGCCCGGTAGCCGACGGTGCCGACCGGCGCTGCGGCGTCGGTGCTCAGCGTCCCGTCCGGCAAGCGGAACCCGATGAGGTTCGCGTGCCCTGGAACCGTTGCCTCCGCCATCCCGCAAGCATATGTGCGTCAGGGTTTCCTGACTGGTGATGTCAGGATATCTTGACGCAGCTGCCCGGGCTGGTCCTCGCCCGGGCCCGACGCTCCGAGAGGAGAACGCATGTCCGTGGTCAGCGGCACGGTGGTCCGGGGTTACGAGCCGGTCCGGGAGGCGTTCCTGGCGAACTTCGAGACGCGGTCCGAGATCGGCGCGGCCCTCAGCGTCTACCGGCACGGCCGGGAGGTGGTCCGACTGTGGGGCGGGGTCGCCGATCCCACCACCGGCCGCGCCTGGCGGGAGGACACCCTCCAGGTGGTCTACTCGACCACCAAGAGTGTGCCCGCCGCCTGTGCCCACCTGCTGGCCCAGCGGGGGCAGCTCGACCTGGCAGCCCCGGTCGCCGAGTACTGGCCGGAGTTCGCGGCGGCCGGCAAGGGCGGCATCCCGGTCCGCTGGCTGCTGTCCCACCAGGCGGGACTGCCCGTACTCGACCGCCCGATCCCCCGGGCGCAGGCACTGACCTGGGAGCCGATGGTCGCGGCGCTGGCCGCCCAGGCACCCGTCTGGGAGCCGGGCACGGCGCACGGCTACCACTCGCTGACCTTCGGCTGGCTGGTCGGCGAGGTGGTACGCCGGGTCTCCGGCCGCAGCCTGGGCACGTACTTCGCGGACGAGATCGGCAAGCCGCTCGGCCTGGACCTCTGGGTCGGCCTGCCCGCATCGGAGGCGTACCGGGTCAGCCGGCTCGTCGAGCAGCCGGTGGAGCAGCCCGGCACTGCGACACCCGAGGCGCTGCGGGAGGTGCTCGCCCGGTACACCGATCCGACCTCGCTGGTGGTCCGGTCGGCCGCGGTAACCGACCCGCCGCTCGACCTCTCCGACCCGGAGACCTGGACGGCCGAGATCCCCTCGGTCAACGGCATCTGCACGGCGTCGTCACTGGCCCGTTTCTACGCCGGCCTGATCGGCGAGGTCGACGGGTTCCGGATCCTCGACGCGGCCACCCTCGCCACCGCCACCGCCGAACAGGCCAGCGGTGTCGACCGGGTGCTGATGGTTCCGACCCGGCCTGCGCTCGGCTTCGGTCTACCCCTGCCGGACCAGCCCTGGTGGTCACCCACCGCCTTCGGCTTCCCCGGCCACGGCGGCTCGCTCGGCTACGCCGATCCGGCCAGCGGCATCGCCTTCGGGTACGTGATGAACGGCCTGCGCGTCACGATGACCCCGGACCCCCGAACGACCGGCCTGATCGAGGCAGTCCGGGCGGTCGTGTCCCGCCAACCTGCCTGACCCCCGCCGTCCACGCCGGACCCTGACCACCGGCCGCCCCGATCCGCGTGGACGCCGAAAGCCCGGCTCCGGCCGGGCTCACTCGCCGTCGGTGTCCTCGATGAGGATGCCCAACGCCCCCGCCAGGGTGTACGACAGGGCGGCGAGGTCCTGCTGGGCCACGATCGCCCCGGCCATGCTCGTCACGCCGCCGATCCCGGCCAGGACGCAGTTGGCGAACCGGGTGCCCTCCAACGTCGCCTGGGAGAACTGCGCACCGCTCAGGTCGCAGTCGGTGAACCGGGCCCCGCGCAGGTCCGCGTTCTGGAAGTCCGCCCGGGTCAGGTTGCACCCCTCGAACGCCACACTGGTGAAAGCCGTGAACCGCCACGACGACAGGTCCAGCCGGCAGTCCGAGACCGTCACATCCCGCACCGCGCCGTTGATCCACTGCACGCCGGTCATCCGCGCCGTCGACAGCCGCACCCGCTGCAGCGACGACTTCTCCGCCCGCAGGTTCGCCAGGTTCGTGCTCTCGAACAGGCAGTCGGTGAACCTCGCTCCCTCCAGCCCGACCCCGCTCAGGTCCGTGCCCCTGAACCGGCACTGCGCGAACTCGGCCCCGTCCGCCGACCGTCCCGACAGGTCGAGATCGAAGAAGCCCAGCCGGCGGAACGTGGCCTCGTCCTCGACGGCGGCGCTCTCCACGGTGGCCAGCTCCAGCGACGCCGGTGGCTTCGGCTTCACCGGCGCCCGCCACCGACCAGCACCACCACGCGACGATCGCACCACCATCCCCGCAGGCTAGCCGAGACGCCGGGATCCCCGCGCAGCACGCAACACCGATCGAACGTTCTCGACGTCCCGTCGCATGGTGGCGATCAACTCCTCGATCGAGTCGAAGCGCTCAGGAACGCGTACCCGCTCGACGAAGTCGGTTGTCACCGCCTGGCCGTAGAGGTTGGCGGCAACGTCGAGCACGTAAGGCTCCACGGTGCGTCGACGGCCCTCGAAGGTGGGGTTCCGGCTGATCGAGATCGCGGCGGGATAGCGGACACCCCCGGCCATGTCCCCGTCGGACCAACTCCTGTCCACCACGGTGAACCAACCCGCGTAGATGCCGTCGCCGGGCACCACCGAATGCTTGGCGAGGGCGAGGTTCGCGGTGGGAAAACCGAGGCCACTCCCCCGGCCCTCGCCGTGCACGACCACCCCCGCCACCCGGTGCGGGCAGCCCAGCGTCTCCGCCGCTGCGGCCACGTCACCCGCCAGCAGGCGTTCCCTGACGTAGGCCACGGACAGCCGGTCCGGCTGCCGTTGCCCGGACGGGTCGACGGCATGCACGGCCACGCCGGCAAGCCGGCCCCGCGCCGCCGGGTCGCCCCCGCCGCCGGCAACGGCCGCCGGGTCGAGCACCAGCGCCACCGCCGGCAGCTTCGCCACGAGGGTGGCGACCGCCGACTCGTCCCAGCCGCCACCCGCCGGCACGACGGCGAGCGGCTGCACACAGATCGCGTCCACGCCCAGGCCCGCGAGCAGTCGTCCGTCGTCCTCGACGGCCACGGCCTCGGCCGGCGAGGCCACCAGGAACAGCAGCACGCAGGCCACCCCGCGTCGACGTGCCTCCGCGACGCCGCTCCACACCAGCCGGTCGCCTCCGGGCTGCGATCCGTCGCTCACGGCAAGGACGCACGGGCCCACATCGGAAGGTACGTCTGAGACGCCTCGCCAGATACGCACCGCGCAACCTTACCGGCCCGTCGGGCGACCCGGCCGTGCTCGGCGAGCGCACGGTCACCCACCGTCACCTGCTCGGCCGGCCGGGTGCGGTGGAGCCGGTCAGGCGCCGCGCGGGGCGTACATGATGACGGCGACGCCGAGCAGGCAGACGGCCGCGCCGGTCAGGTCCCACCGGTCAGGGCGAAACCCGTCGACGAACATGCCCCAGGCGAGGGAGCCGGCCACGAACACCCCACCGTAGGCGGCCAGGATGCGGCCGAAGTTCGGGTCGGGCTGAAAGGTGGCCACGAAGCCGTAGGCGCCGAGGGCGATCACGCCGGCGGCGACCCACCACAGGCCCCGGTGCTCGCGCCAGCCCTGCCACACCAGCCACGCGCCGCCGATCTCGGCGAGCGCGGCGAGGGCGAACAACAGCAGCGAACGGACGACGGTCACCTGCCGGACCGTACCCCAGCCGCCCCCGCCGGCCCCGCACCGTGACTCCCGGTGCCGCCCGGCGCTTCACGGCCCGGATCTGGTTGGGCGGGCCCGGTAGGGGAATCACTGACCGGTACCGCGCACCAGCGGCAAGAAGGGATGGGATCGTGAGCCACGACCAGCACGACCGGCAGGACCCCCAAGAGCAGTTCCGCACCCCGGACGAGCAGACCGGCGGACGGCAGTCCGCCCCCGGGAAGACCTGGAAGATGCCCGACGCCCCCGACCACGGCGAGGAAAGTTACCGGGGCACCGGCCGGCTGACCGGGAGGCGGGCCATCGTCACCGGCGGCGACTCCGGCATCGGCCGGGCCGTCACCCTCGCCTTCGCCCGCGAGGGCGCGGACGTGCTGATCACCTACCTGCCCGAGGAGGAGGCCGACGCCGAGGAGACGGCCCGGCTGGTACGCGACGCCGGTCGCACGGTGGTGACCGTGGCGGGCGACATCCGCGAGGAGGCGCACTGCCAGGAGATCGTCCGGCGGGCCGTCGACGAGTTCGGCGGCCTGGACATCCTGGTGAACAACGCCGCCCACCAGATGTCGCAGGCCGGCGGGATCACCGACATCAGCACCGAGCAGTTCGACCGGGTGCTCAAGACCAACCTGTACGCGATGTTCTGGCTCTGCAAGGCGGCGGTGCCGCACCTGGCACCCGGCGCGACGATCATCAACACGGCGTCGATCCAGGCGTACCAGCCCTCTCCCGACCTGTTGGACTACGCCACCACGAAGGCCGGCATCGTCAACTTCACCAAAGGGCTGGCGCAGAATCTGGCGGACAGGGGCATCCGGGTCAACTGTGTGGCGCCCGGCCCGATCTGGACCCCGCTGATCCCGGCGACCATGCCCCCGGAGAAGGTCGAATCGTTCGGCGCGGATGTGCCGCTGGGTCGGGCCGGCCAGCCGGCCGAGCTGGCCCCGGCGTACGTCTTCTTCGCCTCCCAGGAGTCCAGCTACGTCACGGGCGAGGTGCTCGGGGTGACCGGTGGCAAGCCACTGGCGTGACCGGCTGGTGGACCGCCGGACGCCGTGTGAGCGGCAGGCCCCGCGGGTAAACCGGGATGATGGGATTGCTGCATACGTCGCCGCCACCACCCCGCGCCACGGAACTGCGCTGCTGGACCCTGTCCACCGGAGCGGAGCTTCGTGGCCTCCGCGCGTCCCTGCACGAGGCGTTCACCGGGCACGCCATCGCCGAGGGCGAGGAACTCGACGGCATCCCCGAGCGGGTCGTACTGGTCGCCACGGAGCTGGCCACCAACGCCCTGCTGCACGGGCTGCCGCCGACCACGGTCCGGCTGCTGCGGGACGAGGACGTGTTCATCCTCGACGTCACCGACCACGACCTGACCACCGTGCCCGAGCTGGCCGACACCTGCCCGCTGGGCGCCGGCGGTCGGGGCCTCCAGCTCGCCCGGGCCTTCTCCCTGGACGTCGGCTGGTACGCCACGGAGGACACGAAGCACATCTGGGCGTCCTTCCCGCGCGGGGAGGCTCAGGGCGACGGACGGTGAACGAGCCCGCGGCCTGGCCGTCAGCGGGTCGGGGACGTGGTGTCCAGGCCAAGCGTGGCCAGCACGCCGGTGATCTCCAGGACCCGGCGCACGGCGGGCTGGACGTCGACGACCGTGAGCCGGCAGCCCTGCTCGGCGGCGCGGGCATGGGTGCGCAGCAGGACCAGGATGCCGGACGAATCCAGGAACCGGACCCCGCCGAAGTCGACCTCCAGCGCGGCCAGCGGCGGGCCGTCCAGGACGCCGGTCAGGGCCGCCGCCAGCTCACCGGAGGTGGCCAGGTCGACCTCGCCGGTCACGGCGAGCAGCCCCCGGTTCCCGGTGACCGAGAGCGGGGTGATCGACAGGTGACTGGACGTCGGCCATGGCTCTGGCATCGGCCTGGCGGGGCTCAACGAACCACTCCCCCTGATCGGTGACCGGCAGCGGTCCCTCGTAGCAGAAGGCGGGTACCGGCTTCGTTCGCCCCAGGGTAGCCGTAACCCGGATCAATCGCGTCCTCCGGGGCCACGCCCGAGCCTGCCGGCACGGGCCGCCCTACCGGCCGGCAGGGCGGCGAACATGCCTCCGGCTCGGCCCCGCAGCCTTCGCCGGCACGGGGGCGGCTGGGGACGACGAGCGGCGCGACGACCGACCCCGGGGGTCTCCGGGCCGGACGTGGTGGCGCTCACGCCCGGCCCGGCCCAGCACGGCCCGGCGGTACGGTTTCCGGGCGGACCGGCACCGGCCCGCCCCGCGAGCCGCCGGCCGAACACCGGGGACCAGGACTGACGGAGGACACCGTGCCGGACGCCGACGAGCTGGTCGCCGACGCCCTCGCGGCGGCGCGCGGCACCGACGTACGCGCGGCGGAACGGCAGCTCGACCGGCTGGTGGTCGGCGCGGGCGTCGCGGACGGCCCGGCGGCGGTGGACGCCGCCCTGGTGGCCCGCCTGGTGCGCGGCGTGGGCCGGCTCTGGCCCCGGGGCTGGCAGCCGGCGGACCTGGCCCGGATCGCGGCCCGCCGACTCGGCCCGCCGGCCGGGCGGCTGGTGGTCGACCTGACCGCCGCCCAGCGCCGGGACCTGGCCGGCACGGTTCCCGGCTGGTGGGACGACCAGCTCGCCGGCCTCGACGCGGCCGTGTGGTGGGACGACGACCGCCGCTACCTGACGTCCTGGGCGGCCCGGGAGGGCACCGACCGGATCGCCGCCCTGCGCGACGCGGTGGACGTGCTGGCGTTGGTCGAGGGGCTGCCCCCGATCGCGGTGCTCCGCCCGCCGCCCGGCACCACCGACCGGGCAGCGGCCGTTCCTGCCGGTGGCAGCGGGTCGCGGATGCTCGACCGGGTGCGGGCCCTGCTGGCCAAGGCCGAGTCGACCACCTTCCCGGCGGAGGCGGAGGCGCTGACCGGCAAGGCGCAGGAGCTGATGACCCGGCACAGCCTCGATGTCGCCCTGGTCGCCGCGACCGCCGAGCGAACCGACGTGCCCGGCGGCGTGCGACTCGGCACGGAGCCGCCCTACCCGGGGGCGAAGGCGCTGCTGGTGCAGGAGGTGGCGGCGGCGAACCGGTGCGAGTCGGTCTGGTCCGACGACCTGGAATTCGCCACCGTGCTCGGCTTCCCGGCCGAGCTGGCCGCCGTCGAGCTGATCTACACGTCGCTGCTGGTGCAGGCCACCGCCGCGATGCTGCGCGGCCGGACCGAGCGCCGGTCCGCGGGCGGCAGCCGGCGGACGAAGGCGTACGACGAGTCGTTCCTCAACGCGTTCGCGCTGCGGATCGGCGAACGGCTGCGCTCCGCCACCGACGAGGCGAGCCGGGAGGCGGCCCTGGAGCAGGGGGCGGACCGGTTGCTGCCGGTGCTCGCGGCCCGCACGGAGGCGGTGCGGGAACGGCTGGACGACCTCTTCCCCGGGGTCACCAGCAAACGGCTCACGGTCGCCGACGAGGAGGGCTGGTCCTCCGGCACCTCGGCCGCCGACCGGGCGTCGCTGGACCCGGCCGGCCGGCCGCCCCGGCCGCTGCGCGGCGGCCGACCGGCCCGCTGACGAAGGGCGGCGGCCCGGGGGTCGCCTGTCGGCGGAGGCAGCCGGCTGCGCCCGGCGGTCGGAAGACCCGAGCGAGGGCCCGTCAGGCGCGGCACCTCCGGGCCAGCTTCGGCGGGATGTCGACGAACGTCGTGCTCAGCCACTTCACCGGTGTGGCCGACCGGGCGCCCCCGTCGAGTTGCTTCGCGGTGTCCGAGATCAGCGCCTCGATCTCGCGGTCCTCGGCCCGCGCCGCCTGCCTGCGGACGTCGTCGGCCAGGCCGGCGAGGGTCCGCTTGAGCCGGGCGTTGAGCTCGTCGTTGGTCTCCTCGTCCCGGGTGGCGGTGGCCGAGTCGGACGCGATCCTCTTGCTCCCCGCGACGATCAGTTTGTCGACCGCCCGACACACCTCGTCGGTGTTGGCGGCCGTCACGGCGGTCGGGGACTCCGAGGGCCGCGCGGCGGCGCTGGTGGGCGGCGCGGTCGGAGCGCTGGTGGGCGGCGCGGCAGCCGGCTCCTCGGCGGCATCCCCGCCCGACTGGCAGCCGGCGGCGAAGATGGTCAGGGTCACCAGGGCGGCGGCCCGGAGCGCGGTCACGGCAGGACGAGACATGTTCTCCCCCGTTGGGTTGTGGACCGCCCAAGCATGCCGGAGGACGTCACGTACCGTACCGACCGGCACGCGGCGCGGCCACCCGGCCGCGTGGGGGCGGGCCACCGACACGCGAAGCGCCGGGCCGGCGAGAGCCGACCCGGCACGGTAAGAGCTGGTTCTCAGCTCTTGAAGGCGTCCTTGATCTTCTCGCCGGCCTGCTTGAGCTTGGCCTTGGACTGGTCGTTGCGGCCCTCGGCCTCGAGGCGCTCGTCGTCGGTGGCCCGCCCGGCGCCTTCCTTCAGCTTGCCGGCGGCGTCCTCGGACTTGTTGGCGATCTTGTCGTCCATGCCCATGATCTACCTCCAGTGGTGCCGTTTTGTCGGTACTGCGACGTCATGGAGGTACCCCGCCACCCGGCTGCCCAATCCTCGCCCGACGGAGACGACGGTCACCCGCCGTGATCGCTGGGACGGGCGAGGTCAGGCCGCCGGCCGGAAGCGGCGCAGGCGGAGGCTGTTGGCCACCACGAAGACCGAGGAGAAGGCCATCGCGGCCCCGGCGATCATGGGATTGAGCAGGCCGGCGGCGGCCAGCGGCAGGGCGGCCACGTTGTAGGCGAAGGCCCAGAACAGGTTGCCCTTGATGATCGCCAGGGTGCGGCGGGACAGCCGGATCGCGTCCACGGCGGCGGTCAGGTCGCCCCGGACCAGCGTCAGGTCGCTCGCCTCGATCGCCACGTCGGTGCCGGTACCCATGGCCAGGCCCAGGTCTGCCTGGGCAAGGGCGGCGGCGTCGTTGATCCCGTCGCCGATCATGGCCACGGTCCGGCCCTCGGCCTGGAACCGCCTCACCACGTCCACCTTGTCGGCGGGCAGCACCTCGGCGGTCACCTCGGTGATGCCGACCTCGGCGGCCACCGCCTTCGCCACCGTGGCGTTGTCGCCGGTGAGCAGCACCGGGGTCAGGCCGAGGGCGCGCAGCCCGGCGACCGCCGCCGCGCTGGTGGGCTTGACCGCGTCGGCCACCGCGAGCACGCCCCGGGCTTGCCCGTCCCAGCCGGCCAGCACGGCCGTCCGGCCGGCGGCCTCCGCGCCGGTCACCGCCCGTTCGACCTCCTCCGGTACGTCGAGTCCGCGCTCCCGCAGCAGCCGCAGCCGGCCGACGGTCACCTCGCGTCCCTCGACGGTCCCGGTGACGCCGAGCCCTTCGACGTTGGCGAAACCGGTGACCGGGGCGAGCGGCCCCGCGTCGGCGGCCCCGGCGGCGACGGCCCGGGCGATCGGGTGCTCGCTGGCCGCCTCCAGCGCCCCGGCCAGCCGCAACAGCTCGGCGGCGTCCCCGCCCTCGGCGGGGAGCACGTCGACCAGGGACATCCGCCCGGTGGTGACGGTGCCGGTCTTGTCCAGCACCACCGTGTCCACCTGCCGGGTGGACTCCAGCACCTCCGGGCCCTTGATCAGGATGCCGAGTTGGGCACCCCGCCCGGTGCCGACCAGCAGCGCCGTCGGCGTGGCCAGGCCGAGGGCGCACGGGCAGGCGATGATCAGCACCGCCACGGCGGCGGTGAACGCGGCGGTGGGGCCGGCACCGGAGCCGAGCCACCAGCCCAGTGTGCCGGCGGCCAGCGCGATCACGATCGGGACGAACACCCCGGAGATCCGGTCGGCCAGCCGCTGCACGGCCGCCTTGCCGGTCTGGGCCTGCTCGACCAGCCTCGCCATCTGGGCGAGCTGGGTGTCGCCGCCGATCCGGGTCGCGGTGACCACCAGCCGGCCGCCGGCGTTCACGGTCGCCCCGACCACGGTGTCACCGGGGCCGACCTCGACCGGGACGGACTCGCCGGTGAGCATGCTCGCGTCGACGGCCGAGGTGCCGTCCTCGACCACCCCGTCGGTGGCGATCTTCTCGCCGGGGCGGACCACGAACCGGTCCCCCACCGCGAGCTGGTCCACCGGTACACGGGTCTCCACCCCGCCGCGCAGCACGGCGACGTCCTTGACGCCCAGCTCGAGCAGGGCGCGCAGCGCCGCCCCGGCGGTCCGCTTGGACCGGGCCTCGAAGTACCGGCCGGCGAGGAGGAACGCGGTGACCCCGGCGGCGGCCTCCAGGTAGATGTTGCCGGCGCCGTCGGTGCGGGTGATGTCGAGCCGGAACGGGTGGGTCATGCCGGGCATCCCGGCGTCGCCGAGGAACAGCGCCCACAGCGACCAGCCGAACGCGGCCAGGGTGCCCAGCGAGACCAGGGTGTCCATGGTCGCCGCGCCGTGCCGCAGGTTGACGAGCGCGGCCCGGTGGAAGGGCAGGCCGCCGTAGACCACGACCGGGGCGGCCAGGGTCAGCGACAGCCACTGCCAGTAGTCGAACTGCCAGGCCGGAACCATGGCGAGCACGATCACCGGCACGGCCAGCGCGACCGACACCCACAGCCGGGTACGCAGCCCGCGCAGCTCGTCGACCGGCTCGACGGCGGGCTCTGCGCCGGCCCGGGCGGGCGGGGGCGGCACGACGGCGGTGTAGCCGGTCTTCTGCACCGTGGCGATCAGGTCGTCCGGGCTGATGTCGTCGGCGTACGAGACGGTGGCCTTCTCCGTGGCGTAGTTGACCGTGGCGGTCACGCCGTCCATCCGGTTGAGCTTCTTCTCGATCCGGGCGGCGCAGGAAGCGCAGGTCATCCCGCCGATCGCCAGCTCGATCCGGTTCTCTGCGACCTGCAACGGCCGCGTGGGCGAGGTCATCTCAGCCCTCCTGTCAGTCATGCCCGTGCCCGGGGACCCCGTGCCCGGCACCGGCGCTCGGGGCGCCGGTGGCGGTCGGGTCGGTGGTGGCGGTCGGGGCGGTGGTGGCGGCCGGCGTGCTCGTCGCCGCGCCGCCGGGCACGGCGGAGGCGCCCACGACGACCGTGAACTCGGCCGTGTGCACCGCCTCGCCGTGCCTGAAGTCGAGGTAGAGCCGGTACGCACCGGCCGAGGGGAACTCCGCGGAGAACGTCACCGCCGGCCCGGCCGGGGTCCGCCCGTCCCCGGGCGCACCCTCGGGATGCACGTGCAGGTACGCCAGGTCCCCCTGGCGCAGCGCCACCAGGTGCCCGTACGCGCCGAGATAGGGCTGCAGGTCGGTGACCGGCGTGCCGTCCCGGCTCACGGTCAGGGTCAGCTCGGTGGGCCGGCCCGGCTGCGGCGAGCCGGCCAGGGTGACGGTGTAGCCGTCGGCCGTGGCGCTGCTCGCCGGCGCGGGCAGCGGCCGGGTGTCGACCGGGCCGGGCACCGTGACGTCGACGCCGAGGGTCAGCGCCGGGCCACCGGTGGGGGTGAAGTCCGCGAACGCGCGCCAGACGCCCGGGCCGCCGAGCGGGGAAGCAACACGCCAGGTGCCGTCCGGAGCCAACTCCGGGTGGACGTGCCGGAAGCCGGAGAGGTCCCGCCGCGCGACGATCAGGTGCATCCGCTTGTCGTGCGCGACGTCGTAACGGGTGACGGGTGCACCGTCGGCGCCGGTGATCCGGAAGGCGAACTCGCCGGCCGGCGCGGCCACCGGGGCCAGGGTCCAGCCCCGGTCGGAGACGAGCAGCCCGCCGGGCAGGTGGGCTGCGGCGTCGTCGGTGGAGGAGCGCGCGTCGCCGGAGGGCTGCGCGGCGCTGCCGTGGGCGGGGTCACCGGCGTCGTGGCGGGTCTCGGCGGCCGGGGCGACGGGGCCGGCCACCCGGCCGACCCCGTACGCCGCGCCGAACACCGCCGCGAGGCCGAGGGCGAAACCGCTCAGCTTCGTCGCCGTGTTCATCGGGTACCTCGGTTCTGTGTGGGCGGCGTCACGCGCCGACGAGGTCGTAACCGGCCTCGTCGACGGCGGCGCGCACGGTGTCGGTGTCCAGCGGGCCCTCGCTGGTGACGGTGACCCGGCCGGCGGCCAGTTCCACCTGGACGTCACTGACGCCCTCGATCGCGCCGATCTCGGTGCTGACCGAGGTGGCGCAGTGCCCGCAGGTCATCCCCTGCACCTGGTATGCCGTGGTGATCATCGCAATTCCCCTCTCCTGGCCCACCATACCCCCGGGGGGTAATCGTGAGGCGGACCACAGCCATCTCAAGCATCCCGATACCCGTGGGGGGTATCGCTGCCGCAAAGAACCGTAGCATACCCCCTGGGGGTAGGTTATCCTCGATGCCATGACCGCACCGACGCCCACCCCGACCCGGGGGTACACCGCCAGCAAGGACCAGTTGCTCGCGCGGCTCCGCCGCGTGGAGGGCCAGGTCCGCGGCATCGAGAAGATGGTCGACGAGGACCGCTACTGCATCGACGTGCTCACCCAGATCTCCGCGATCCAGGCCGCCCTCGACAAGGTCGCCCTCGGCCTGCTCGACGGACACGCCCGGCACTGCATGCACGAGGGTGCGGCCGGGGGCCGGGCCGACGAGATGGCCACCGAGATGATGGCCGCCGTCGGCCGCCTCATGAAGCGCGGCTGACCGCGCCCACCGCCGCCCGATCCCGTTTTCCACCGCCGGGCCCAATCCAGTCCCGTGACCGGGACCGGCCTCCGGCTCGCCGCCTGGGACCGGGGACGGGCCGGAAAGACCCGCCCCCACCACAAGGCCGCCGGCGTCAGAGCCGGGCGAGGATCTTGTTCATGGCGTCGATCTCGCCCTGCTGGGCGGTGACGATCCCCTGGGCCATCGCCTTGGCGTCGGCGTGCGTGCCCTTCGCCAGTTCCTCCTTCGCCATGGTGATCGCACCCTCATGGTGGGCGATCATCATGGTCAGGAACTGCCGGTCGAACTCCGAGCCGGTCGCGCCCGCCAGTCTGGTCATGTCCGCGTCGGACATCATCCCGGGCATGCCGTGGTCCATCCCCGGCATCCCGTGCCCGGGCCCGTCCGACGGGACGGGGCGACCCCACCCGGTGAGCCAGCCGGCCATGGTCGCGATCTCCGGCCCCTGGGCGCCCTTGATCTGAACGGCGAGGCGCTTGACCTCGGCGTCGGCGGCCCGGGAGTCGGCCAACTCGGCCATCTCCACCGCCTGCCGGTGGTGCGGGATCATCATCTGGGCGAACATCACGTCGGCGTCGCCGAACGTGGCCGACCCGCTCGCCGGTGCACCGCTGGTCGCGGCGGGCGGCGTGTCGTGGCCGGAGGAGGTGTGGTCGGCGGAGCCGCAGGCGGTCAGGGCCAGGGCTGCGATGAGCGCCCCGCCGGCCAGGGCGGCGCGGCGCGCGATCGTACGAGTGGTCACGGTCTGGATCCTTCGATGTCGAGTGCGTACGCGGGCAGGACGGGGACACGGGTCGCCGGCAGCAGGGGCCGGGCGCCCGCGTCGGGGCGTCCTACGTACGCGACACCGAGATCTCGGCCAGCCACAGGCCGATCGGCCGGGGCGGTGGGGCACGCGGACCGGCGGGCGGCCCGGCGGGCCGACGGGCGGAGGGACCGACCGACCGCACCCCGCTGAGCAGGAGTACGGCCACGAACAGCGCCACGGCGAGCGCGCCGAGCACCGCCAGGCAGATGCTCCAGCCGGGCGGGCCGGCACCGGGATCGCCGGCGGGCAGCAGCCGCGCGGAGGGGCACCCCGCCACCGGACAGCCCTCGGGCAACATCCGCATCGCACCCACCCGCGTCACGCCGACGCGGAGTACGGCACCCGCCCCACCGTCGGCCACCGGAAGGGCAGCCCCGGCCGCGTCGGCCGCTTGGAAGGTGACGTCGGTCGCATGGAAGGCCGCGCCGGCCGTGTGGAGGGCTGCGTCGGCCGTGTGGAGGGCCGCGCCGGCCGCGTGGAAGGCAGCGCCGATGGCCACGGGAAGGGCAGCGCCCGTCATGGCGGTCACGGCGGGAGCGCCGCCCATCGTGGTGGCGCGGTAGGAGGCGGCCGGGTGCGCATCGGGAGACCCTGCCCGGTCGTGACCGCCGTGGCCCTCGCCGCCGTGCGCGCCGTGGCCGAGAGTGTGCATCGCGGCCAGCCCGACCAGGGTGCAGATCAGCAGCGCGAGCCGGGCCCACCGCCCGGCAGTCAGCACCGTCGCCGTCCGCACCCGGTCCACGCTAGCCGGTCCGGCCGGATGCCCGGGCCGAACACGCCACGAGCGGTCGCACCGCCGCCCACCGGTCCCGGCCGATGCGGCGACCGGCCCCCGCACCCGGGGCGGGCCGATCGACCCGGAGGTCAGTCGGGGCATGTCCGGCGGGCCGACCGGGCGCGCGATCTGCGTTCCCAGGTGGGGATGGCTACCATTTCGGGCGATGGTCGTCCGGATTCCGCACCGCCCGCCCCCGCATCCCGCCGGGTGGCGCCGACCCGGCGGCCGGCGCCGGTCCGCCGCACCGTCCCGCCCCATGTTCGCCGTGGGTACCGGCACGGACACCGGGGGAGCCTTCCCGCCGCCGAGTCCGACCCGACGGGTCGGGCCGGACGACGGGAACGCTGAACCGCCCGGTCCACCGGGCCGTACCCCACCCCGCGCTGACACACCGTTTGGAGAGACCGTCGATGGGCGCCGACCACACCCGACCGGCCCCGCCCGCCCCGCCCGGGGTGCGGCGGGTCCTCGTCGCGACCGTGGTGCCGCTCTTCGTGATCACCGTGATCGTGGCAGTCGTCCTCTGGCCCCGCGACGGGGGCCCGCAGGGCGACGGCAGCGCGGCGGTGCCCCGGTACCACGGCACAGTGACCCGGGTGGTCACCGAGGCGTGCCCGCCGCAGCCGGAGACGCCGGAGGACAGCTCGGGCGGGCCGGGCGCGCAGGACGGCCGGTGCGGCACGGTCACCGTCCGGGTGGAGCAGGGGCCGGACGCGGGACAGCAGATCGAGACGCCGGTCCCGACCGGTCCCGGCGCGCCCACCGTCGCCGTCGACGACCGGATCGTCCTGGTCGAGCTGACCGACCCGGTCGACCCGTCGACGAGCGCCTACAACATCGCCGAGCACCAGCGCGGCACCCCGCTGGTGTGGCTGGCGGTGGTGTTCGCGCTGGCGATCGTCGCCTTCGGCCGTTGGCGAGGGCTGGCTGCCCTGGCCGGCCTGGCCGCCAGCTTCGCCATCCTGCTGACGTTCGTGCTGCCCGGGATCGGCGCCGGCGGGTCACCGCTGCTGATCGCCATCGTCGGCTCGGCGTTGATCATGTTCGTGGTGTTGTACCTCACCCACGGGGTGAGCGCGCAGACCTCCGTCGCCGTCCTCGGCACCCTGGGCAGCCTGGTGCTCACCGGCGTCCTCGGCACCCTGGCCGCCGCCGCCACCCACCTCACCGGCCATGGCAGCGAGGACGCCACCACCCTGTCGATGTTCCGGGGCGACGTGGACCTGCACGGGCTGCTGCTGGCCGGCATCATCATCGGCTCGCTCGGGGTGCTCGACGACGTCACGGTCACCCAGGCGGCCACGGTGACCGAGCTGGCGAACGCCAACCCGGGGCTGTCCCGGTTACAGCTCTACCGGGCGGCCACCCGGGTCGGCCGGGCACACGTCGCGTCCACGGTGAACACCATCGTGCTGGCGTACGCGGGCGCGTCGTTGCCGCTGCTGCTCCTGCTCACCGCCGACTCCCGCCCGGTGACCGAGATCCTGACCACCGAGTTCATGGCGCAGGAGATCGTCCGCAGCGCCGTCGCCACACTGGGCCTGATCGCCGCCGTACCGCTGACGACCGGGCTGGCCGCGGTGGTCACCGCAGCGGGTCGGGCCGCAGCGGCCGGGCCCGGCCGGCCGGGCGGCGACGGGGACGTGCCGGCCTCGCGTACCCCCGGCGCAGCCCCGCACCCGGCGGAGCGGGACCTCGCGCTGGAGGCGCTCAGCGGTGGGCGGCCCGACGACCGGTTTCCCGGCGGTCCGGCGGCCCGCCCCACCGATTTGCCGGCCCGCTGGGCCGGCCGAGAAGGGAGCACGGACAGCGCATGGTGACACTTCCCAGCGTGACCGAGAGTGGTGCCACGTATGAGAATCGCGTCACTGACTACCGAAAGCAATTACAAAATTACGCTTTTAGTCGGCATCCGGACGTAGATCCCCACGAGGACTGTCGGGTAACCTCGCTGCCGGTCACCGCCGAAGGCGCGCAGCGGCGCCTGCGGTGCCGCCGCCCAATCGCCGCGAGGCGAGCCGGGGATCCAGGTACCTGGGGTGAATCCGCGAGAGCGGTAGGGGCCACTTCCGCCCCGAACCCGTCAGCTAACCCGGTCGGCGGTCGATGGAAGGGAATACTGTGACGGCACCCCTGCGCCGCTGGCTGGCACCCGTGGCGGCCGTGTTCGCCGCGCTGGCGATGCTCGCCGGGCCGGCCGCCCCGGCGTTCGCCGCGCCCTCCACCCCCAAACCCTCGGGGCACGAGGAGGACGACGAGCCCAAGCTGATCACCGACGTCATCGAGGCCGCCAACCGGGACTACACCCAGGCCCAGTCGAAGCTCGACAAGTCCAAGAAGCGCCAGCTCCAGCTCGCCCTGGAGGTGAAGCGGGCCGAACAGGAGCTGGACGCGCTCGCCCCGCAGATCAGCGAGATGGCCGCCCAGTCGTACCGGACCGGGCGGATCGGCGCGATGGCGATGCTGCTGGAGAGCGGTACCCCGGACTCGTTCGTCGAACGCGCCACCGCCCTCGACCAGCTCAATATGATCAATGCTCGGAAGCTCGGCGAGGTCAACGACGCCAAGAAGGACGCGGAGCAGGCCAAGCTCGCGGTCGACGCCGAGATCCGCGAGCAGCAGAAGCAGACCGCGATCATGGCGAAGAAGAAGCACGACGCCGAGAAGTCCCTCGCGCTGGTCGGCGGCAAGGACTTCACCGCTGGCCTGGTCGACGCCACCTCCCCGGTCGCAAGGATCGCGCCGGGCCGGACCTCCGACGGTGAGTGGCGGCCCGAGTCGCGCACCGAGAACGACCCGACCACTTCCGGCACGATCACCCCCCGGACGCTGCACGCGTACAAGGAGACCAAGAAGGCCGGTTTCCACCGTTTTGTCGGCTGCTACCGCCCGGGCGGGCCGTGGGAGCACCCCAAGGGCCGGGCCTGCGACTGGTCGCTGCAGAACAGCGGATTCGCCCCCTGGCACAACAACGACACCCGGATGTACGGCAACAACCTCGCCGCTTTCCTCATCCGCAACGCCGACCGGCTCGGCATCTACTACGTCATCTGGAACCGGCAGATCTGGTTCCCGGCGACCGGTTGGAAGTCCTACAGCGGGCCCTCCGACCACACCGACCACGTGCACATGTCGCTGCTCTGACGCCGCCGCCACGCGATCGAGGGCCGTCCCGCACACCCCGCGGGGGCGGCCCTCGCCGTGTCGTGGGCCCACGAGCGTCTCAGGCGGCGGCCGGGGCCGCCGGAGTGGCCGGCGTGACTCCCGGGGGCGGGGTGGGCGCGTCCTGGGCGGCCGGGGCCGCGGCGGAGGGGACGGCCGGGGCCGCGGCGACGGCCGGGGCGAAGCCGGCGGGCACCGCGGCCACCGTCCGCACCTCGCCCGCGCTGAGCCGGTACGACATCCCGACCACCGCGCACCGCCCGGCGGTGACCTCGGCGGCCAGCACGAACGAGTCGGCGAGCATCGCCTCGACGGTCTGCGCGATGTGGATGTCGACGATCCCGTTGATGTCCTCGACCCCACGCTCGGCGGCCCGGCGAAGACTGGGCACCACGGCGTCCACCACGGCCCGCAGGTGGCCGACGGGCGCGGTTCCGGTGCTGGCCGCCGCCCGGGCCGCCTGCACGGCGCCGCAGGAGTCGTGGCCGAGCACCACCACCAGCGGGGTGCCCAGCACGGTCACCGCGTACTCCACGCTGCCCAGCACCTCGGGGCCGATGGTGTGCCCGGCGGTGCGGACCACGAAGAGGTCGCCCAGCCCTCGGTCGAAGATGATCTCGGCGGCCAGCCGGGAGTCGGAGCAGCCGACGATCACCGCGAACGGGTGCTGGCCGTCGGCGACGGCCGCCCGGTGGCCGGCGTCCTGGTTCGGATGGCGCGGCACCCCGGTGACGAACCGGTGGTTTCCGGCGTGCAACTCCGCGAGGGCCTGGCCCGGAGCGAGCGGGTCGAGATCGCCGGGGCGAGCGGCCGGTGACGGGTCAACCCGCCCCAACCCCACCTGATTCATCGACATGCTCAGATGATTCATGCCCCACCACCTTGCCCTTCGGCCGCACGACCAGTTCCTCCACCGTCACACGCAGCTAAAGGTACGTCAAGCGTTACGTGATACGCATTTCATACGTCGGGAAGGTCTTGCACGCGCGCCCGAGGGGGCAGTAGCCCACGAAGGCCGGCCCTGCGCCCCGATCCGGCCGGGACCGCAGGGGCAGCCGGCCGCCCAGGGGGAGTACGCGGGGCGGCCTCGCCATAGCATGTCGGATATGACGACGACGGCTGGCGCGAACGGGAGCACCCGGAACTGGACGTTCCTCACCAACCACGCGCACGTGCTGCTCGCCATCGCCCGGAACCCGACCGCCCGGCTGCGCGACGTCGCGGACGAAGTGGGCGTCACGGAACGGGCCGCCCAGGCGATCGTGGCGGACCTGGAGGTCGGCGGCTACCTGCGGCGTACCCGGGTGGGCCGGCGCAACGAGTACACGGTCAACCCGAGCGGCCACTTCCGCCACCCGGCCGAGTCGGACCGCCAGGTCGGCGACCTGCTCGCCCTCTTCACCGGGGAGCAGACCGGAGAGGCCGCCGGCTCCTGAGCCGCCAGAGGCCCGTGTCCCCGCCCGGGGCGGCGCGGCGGTACTCTCTGCCGGTGCGCGGGAGCTACCCGGCCAGGGGGATGGCAGTGAACGGGCGTACCGGGCGGGCGCGGTCCGCGCTCCTGTGTGGACTCGCGGCGGCGCTGCTCGGCATCGCTGTCCCGCCTCCCCTGCCAGCCTCGGCCGCCCCGGCGTGCGGGCCGAGCGGGAACCCCGCACCCACCGAGACCCCCTGGGCGCTGTCCCGGTTGGACCCGGCTGCGGCGTGGCGGATCACCCGCGGCGAGCGCGTCACCGTGGCGGTCATCGACTCCGGCGTCTCGGCCACCCACCCGCTGCTGCGCGGGCAGGTGCGCCCCGGGCGGGACTTCAACGACCTGCCCTCGCGCGAGGGCCAGTGCGACGAGGCCGGGCACGGCACCATGGTCGCCGGCATCATCGCCGGCCGGGAGGGCACCGGCTCGCCGTTCACCGGCATCGCCCCCGCCGCCCGCATCCTGCCCGTACGCGTGCTGCCCGACACCAAGCGCACCAACGACGAGAACCTGCCGGCGCAGATCGCCCAGGCCATCCGCTGGGCCGTCGACCAGGGTGCCGACGTGATCAACCTGTCGCTGGTCACGCTGCCCCGTCCGGAGCTGGCCGCCGCCGTCGAGTACGCCCTGGACAACAAGGTCGTCGTGGTGGCCGCCGCCGGCAACCGGCAGGAGCAGCAGCAGAACCTGCCCGCGTACCCGGCGGCCTACCCGGGGGTCATCGCCGTCGCCGGGGTCGACGAGCAGGGCGGCCACGTCGGCAGCTCGGTCACCGGCGACTACGTGGACATCGCCGCGCCGGGGCTGAACATCCTCGGCCCGGCGCCCCGGGGGCAGGGGTACCTCGCCGAGCCGCAGGGCGGCACCAGCTTCGCCGCCGCGTACGTCTCCGGCGCAGCCGCGCTGGTCCGCGCCGCGTACCCCGGTCTCGCCCCGGAACAGGTCGCCGCCCGGCTCACCCGCACGGCGGACAATCCGCCGGACGGGCACAACGCCCAGGTCGGGTACGGGGTGGTGAACCCGTACCGGGCGGTCACCAGCCTGCTCGGCACGCGCACCGACCCGCCGCCGGGGGCGCTGGCCGCGCCGGACCCGCCCCGGGACCCGCTGGGCTGGCAACGGTCCGTGGCGGTCTGGGTGGCCGTGGTGGGCGCGTTGCTGGCCGGCGTCCTGCTCGCCGCCAAGCCGATCCTGGTCCGGGGCCGGCGACGCGGCTGGCGCCCGGGACGCCGGCCCACCCCCGCCTCGTCCCAATGAGCGCGACGGTGCCGGCCGGCGCCGAAGCGTGGGCCGGCACCGTCGTGCTCAACGCCGGACGTGGGCCCGGGGGTCAGCGAAGGATGCCGGGGCCGCCGTCGCCGCCCGTGCCCCAGACGTCCTCGTCCTCCTCCAGCCAGTTGTTGCGCGGCTGCTCCTCCTCGGCGTAGCCGGCGCCGCCGTGGCCCGCCCCGGCCATGCCGCCCCGGCCGGCCATCGCGCCGCCCGGTCGACCGGCCCCGGCTGCGGCCTTGCCGGCCGCGCCCCGGCCACCGGCGCCGCCCCCCATGCCGGGGGACATCATGCCGCCCATGCCGGCCTTGCCGCCGAGCCGGCCACCCGCGCCCTTTCCGCCCGCGCCGGCCGCCCCGCCGCCCATCATCGGCGGCAGCCCCGGGCTGACCGCCTTGCCGAGCGCACCGCCGCCGGGAATGCCGCCGCCCACGCCGCCGCCGGACAGGCCTGCGCTGCTCCCGCCGCCCAGCCCCGCACCACCCAGCCCGCCGCCCGAACCGAGTCCGGTGGTGGTCGGTGCGCCGGCGCCGGCCAGGCCGGTGCCGTAGCCGTCGTCCAGCCCGCCGGAGCCCGGGTAGTCGGTGTCGGGGAGGTTCCCCGTGCCGGTGTCCGGCGTGGACAGGTCGGGGTGGACGGTCGACCCGAGGTCCGGGCCGCTGCCGAGCTCCGGCAGCTTGCCGACGTCGGCCGTGGGACCACCGCCGATCCCACCGGTGCCCGGCATCCCGCCGACCTTCGGCACACCGCCACCGCCACCGCCACCCGGGCCACCCCCCAGGTCGGGTACGTCCGGCTTGAGATCCGTGCGGGTGCCCGGGGTCACCGAGGTCGGGGCCTCCATCGTCCGGTCCCTGAAGTTGTCGTTCACCTCGTTGTAGGCCTTGCGGGCCTCGCCCTCCTGGTCGGAGAACCAGCCGGTCACCCAGTCGCCGAGCTTGCCGAGCTGCTCGACGGGCCAGCTACCCATCAGGTCCGCCTTGACCCGGGTCTCGAAGAGCCCGATCCCAAGGGTGACCTCGCCGTTGCGGGCCGCCATGACGTCACCGACACAGGCCGCCGGAATCGGCATCTTGCCCTGCGCCTGCTCCAACTGGCTGGCTGCCGTCTCCAGGGTGGTCACGATGCTGACCTTGCCCCGGCCGGGGCTGTCGACGTCCTCGACGATGGTCTTCGCGCTCTTCGCCAGCCCCTCGATGTGCGTCTTGAACGACTCGTACGCCGGGCCCTTCCAGACCACGCCGATGTCCTTGACGTTCGTCTCGAGGCTCTCCCGGACCTGGTCGAGGTTCTTGATCAGTTCCTTCCAGCCCAGTGCGGCGCTCTGCACGTCGGCCGGTCGGCCCTCGACGAGCACCTCACGGGCCATGTCCTCCCAGCTCTTCCCCACGTCCCGTTACCCCCGGTTCAGCTGCCGCCGCCGCGGGCGGCATCGTTGAAGGCCTGCTGCATCTGCTGAGCCGTCATGGCGTTCGCGCCCTCGGCGGTCTCGTAGTTCTGCTTGACCGTGCGCAGCGCCTCGGCGGCCGTGTAAAGGTTCTCCGAGAGGGTGCGCAGCCCGCTCTCCGTGCTGGCGTACACCTGCTGGTGCTGCTGCGCCAGTTGCTTGGCGTACTGGAAGCCGCCGAGCGGCCCCTTGCCCGCCATGGCCTGGTCGCCGCCGAGCTTCTCCTTGATGTCGACCATGTCGTAGGAGAGCCGGTGGAGGTAGCCGGCGTGCGTCTCCAGCCAGATGATGGCCGAGTCGATGTTGCCGGCGTCCCACTCCGTCTCGACGCCCTTCTCGCCGCTCCCGGCGACCAGTCCGGACGGCGTCTCGGCCTGGTCCACGCCGATCCGGTCGAAGCTCATCCCACGGATGTCGCCCACCCCGGGGAACATGGGGTTGACCGGAATCGGGACGGCGAAATCGACGTTCACCCGGTCCGGATCGTTGTCCTCGTCGCTCATGATGCCCTCCCCTGGCCCCGTGTCTACGGTGTCGGTGTCAACGCGGCTGCGGGTCCGCCGGGGGAGCCCCGGTCTGCCCGCCGCCCGGCTGCGGGCCCGGCCGGCCCGCCGGCCCGTACGGATGCGGGGCCTGCTGCCCGTACGGATGCGGGGCCGTCGGCTGCCCGAGCGGTCGCGGCTGTTGCGGGTGTTGTGGGTACGGCCAGGGGCCGTGGTGGCCCGGCTGCGTCCGGCCGGGCGGCGGCGGTGGGCCGCCCACCGGGGCCTGCGGTACGCGACGCCGCGCCGCCCGCCGGTTCACCACGATCAGCACCACGACCACCGCGCCCACGAGGAGCACCGCGAGTAGGCAGAGCCCGAGCTGGATCGGTGCGTTGTCGGCCAGTCCGACGGAGATCGCCGGCCCGTCGTCGCCGTCCTCCCCGCCCTCGTCCGAGGCCGTCGGGGGCGTCGGCGAGGCACCGGTCAGCAGCGGGTTCGCGTCGACCTTCGGCACCGGGCGGGTCAACGCGGCCAGCACGTCGACCGAGCCGAAGCCGTACTCCGGGTCGCGACCCCGGGCGCCCTGGTCCCGCGCGGTGCGGACCAGCCGGTTCACCACGTCGGCGGCATCGAGATCGGAATAGCGGGACCGCACCAGCGCGACGATCCCGGAGACCACCGCCGTCGCGTCGCTGGTCCCGTCGGTCACGCCGTAGCCGTTCGGCGAGACCGGTGGCGGCACCGGGCCGATGATCCGCTCACCGGGCGCGGTCAGCCCCACCTCGGGGCCGGTGACCGACCCGCTCCAGAGGGACCCGGTCTTCCCGGTGGCACCGACGGCGAGGACGCCGGGAATGTTGGCCGGCAGCGGCACGGCCCGGTCGGTGCGGCGGTTGCCGGCGGCGGCCACCAGCACCGCCCCCTTGCCGAGCGCGTACCGCACGGCCTCGGTGACCTGCGGGTCGCTGCCGGCGGCGCCCACGGACAGGTTGATCACGTCCGCGCCGTGGTCGGCGGCCCAGCGGATGCCGCCCGCGATGTCCCAGTCGCGCGGCAGGCCGAGGGCGACCGGCAGGATCTTCGCCTCCGGGGCGATGCCCAACTGGTGCATGGACCCGCCGCCCCGCCCGGCGATGATGCCGGCCATCTTGGTGCCGTGGCCGTTCTCGCGGTCCGGGTCGGAACGACCGTCGGCCGGCACGTCCTTCGAGAGGGAGGTGCCCCGCAGGACCTGGCCCTTCAGATCGGGATGTGCGGCGTGCACCCCGCCGTCGACCACGGCGACCGTGACGCCCTTGCCCTTGGTCAGCTTGTGCGCCTCGGGGATGCGCAGCGTGTCGAGGTACCACTGGAGGCCGCGTACCGTGTCGGCGGCGCGGACCGGCGCGGGCCCGGCCAGCAGGCCGGCTCCGGCGGCGGTTACCAGCGCCAGCACGGCGGCGGCGGACCGCAGCAGCGGCCGGCGGCGCTTCCCCGTACGCATCGCTCCCCCAGGACCCTCGTCGACCCGTCACGCAGAACGGCTCCGGTCCGGTCGAGCCGGACCGGAGCCGCGCCGGTAACTATCTCAGCTCCAGACCTTGGAGTTGCTCATCTCGGTGGTGACGTAGTTCGCGCGGGCGATGCCGACGGCGCCGCCGATTTCGTTCAGGATCTTGTTGATGTCCCGGACGGCGGTGTCCCACTGCGCCTGGTGCTGCTGGTAGGCGGCGCGGTCCTCGCCCTCCCACTGGAGCTTGGTCAGCATGGACCGCAGCGTGTCGAGCTTCTCGTCGAGAGTCCGCGCGATGGCCGTCATCTGCTGGTTGCTGCTCTCGAGGACAGCGTAGTCAACCTTGATCGTCACGATTTCCTCCTCTGCGCCTGACTGCCGGTCACGGGTTCAGAGCAGAGTGGAACTTGTCCAGCATCTGCTGCTGCTCTTCGTCGTTGACCTGGTGCGTCGTGCCGGACTTGTCAAGCAGGTCGGCGATGTTGTCCATCGCCGTCAGCAGCAGCCCGGTGTCCTCGTTCCAACGCAGCATGAGCTGCTGGAAGCCTCCGGACGCCTGCCCCTTCCAGGCGATCGCCAGGTCGTCGACCACGCCCAACAGCTTCTTCAGCTCGCCGTCGACCTCGCTGCGCGTGGACCGCACGTCATTCGCCGCGGTATGCAGAGTCGATGCTTCGACCTCGAACGCCATGCTTCACACCCTTCCGTCATCGTTGTGGCGGCGGAACTCTGCCGCGCCTTCCCCCGCGGCAAGGCAACCTACCAACCCCACCGACGGACACTCTGGATGAGACGGTAACCGATTCCGTCCAGCCCGCGCAGCCCTGCCTCCGTACCGTCGCTCCCTGGCAGGTGGGGACCACGACGTGTTCCGGTGCGGACCGAACGATCGGGCCCACAGCCGGCCTCAGGACGGCCGGGTGTACGACTTCACGTGCATCACCACGCCGACCACCAACAGCACCACCAGCAGCACTACGCCCGCCCAGAGCACCGGCTTCTCCAACGCCCGGTCCAGCACCACCGGAATCAGCGCGGCGACGCCCGTGATGAGCACCGCCTCGCTGGCCCGTTTGGCCCAGGTCACCCGGGCAAGTTGGGCGACCAGGGCCAGCCCGAGGAAGACCGGGATGGTCACCAGGCAGTACACGAAGAGCCCCAGGACCACTCTGGCCATGTCGCCGCCTCTCGGTCACTCGTAGAACTTGGAGTCCTGCACCCAGTCGATCTTGATGTCCTTGATGTCGGGATCCGAGCCGGTGGGTGCCCAACCCGGGCGGGAGTCCGACACGAAGGCGAACCGGTTGTTGCTCTGGAACCCGGCCATGACGGCGGTGAACATCGAGCTGATGTCCCCGAAGATCAGCGCGAGGATGGCCACGCTCACCGTCATCCCGGCCACCCCGATCGCCTCGGCGATGGGCGCGGTGGGCGGGAACGCCTGGAGGGCGACCGACGCGATCACCGCGATCAGGATCGGGATGAGCGCCTCGACCAGCGCGTCCACGGCGTCGTTGAAGGCGTCCCGGGCGGAGGTGAGGGTGTCCTTGTTGGCGCTGAACGCCTCGGCCAGCGAGTTGATCTCCGCCCCGAGCTTCCGGAGGAAGAGCTCGAACGCGTCCCGGTCGTCGAAGTCCCACTCGGTGTCGGACGGTGGCACCTGATCCAGCGCCGCGCCGAACTGGTCCCCGCCGAGCAGGCGCGCGGCGTCGCCCCACTCCTTGATGGACTTGTTGACCTCGTCGTTGTCGAACGTCTCAAGATAGGCGATCATCACCCCCAGGACGCCGGCGCCGACCAGCCACACCCAGTTGGCCCGGGCTGCGGGGAGCAGCCCCCGCACCGGCGCCGTCGTGGTGGCGACCGTGTGCGTGCCGGTCACCGCTCCGGACGCGTTGGCGATCAGGAGCTCCGCCATCAGTTGTTCCCCCCGTCATGCGCCCGGCCGGTCACTTGACCACCCACGGCTGGTCCGACTTCTCCCAGTTCTTGGCGGTCTGCTCAAGCTGCTCGGCCGCCTTGTTCAGGTGCGCGATGCCGGTCTTCACGTTGTCGAGGTGACCGTCGACCGAGGCGTTGTGGGCCTGCACGGTCGTGTCACCGAAGAGAGTCAGCGACCCGCCCGGCAGTTTCACGCTCTCCAGCAGTGCCTGCACGTTGCGCAGATACTGGATCGGGCCGTCCGCGGCGGCGAGCTTGGTGCTCGCCTTGCGGATCGCGTCGACGTCGACCTTGTTAGCCACCGTGTCTCCTCCCGGCTCAGCGGCGCATGCCGCGGAACGGATCGGCCAGGTCCACCCCGAACTGGCGGAACCAGTCCTCCGGGGCGAGGGTGCCCTCCTGGGCCTGGCGGACCAGCTCGGAGCCGCCGAGCATATCGGTCAGCAGCTCCTGCTGGCGCTCGCCGAACGCCGCGTACGCCGCGTCGACGGCGGCCTGCAGCGACTCCGCGAGGGAGAAGCTGTCCAGCCGCATCGCCCGGGCGTTGATCTCGATGTCACCGATCTTCATCTCGCCGTTCACCGTGGCCTGGACCAGGCCGTCCGGGCTCTCCCCGGTCACCCGCAGATCGGCGCGCTGCCGCTGGAACTCGGCCAGCCGACGCTGCTGCTCCTGCGCCTGGCGCAACAAGTTCTCCATAGCGCCCCCGGCGCCGCCGTAACCCCGCGAAGTGCTCACCACGGTCCTCTCTTCACAAGCGACGATCGGCCCGACGCTACCGGAACGACAAGCCGACGTCCCACCCTAGGCCGGCTCGGACCAGGCCGTCTGGATCAGCTGCTGACCGTCGCGGCGGCGCACCAGGGTGCCCCGGCCCGGCGGCTGCGGGCTCGGCCGCAACGTGCTGAAGACCGCCCCCTCCTCCCGGTTGCCGGACATCAACAGGCCCGGGGAGTCCAGCTCGCGGAGGCGTTGCAGCACCGGCTCGTACAGCGCCCGCGCCACGCCGCCCACGCGGCGGGTGATGATCAGGTGCAGACCGATGTCGCGGGCCTGCGGCAGCAGCTCCTGCAACGCGCTGAGGGGGTTGCTGCCGCCGGAGGCGACCAGGTCGTAGTCGTCCACCAGGATGTAGAGGTCCGGCCCCTTCCACCAGCTCCGGTCGCGCAGCTGGGCGGTGGTGACGTCCGGCCCGGGCAGCCGGTTCGACAGGGCGCTGCGGATCGACGCGAGCCCCTGGCCGAAGGCCTGGTTGGACGGCGCGTAGTCGAGCAGGTGCTCCCCCTCCACCGCGCCCAGCAGGCCGCGCCGGTAGTCGGCGATGACCAGCCGCGCCTGCGCCGGGGTGTACCGCTCGACGATCCCCTTCGCGATCACCCGCAGCAGGTTGGTCTTGCCGCACTCGGCGTCGCCGAAGACCGTCAGGTGCGGCTCGTTCGCCAGGTCCAGGTACACCGGGGCGAGCGCCGACTCGTTGACACCGATCGGCAGGCCGGGCGCCGACCGGTCGGCGACCCGGACCAGCTCGTGCAGCGGCAGCCGGCGCGGCAGCAACCGGACCTTCGGGGCCGGCGTGCCCGGCCACGCCCGTGCCACGTGTCCGGCCAACGCGACCGACGCCTCGGTCAGGTCGTCGACGTCCCGGCGGCCGTCGATCCGGGACACCGCGGCCATGAAGTGCAGCTTGTCGCGGGTCAGGCCGCGGCCCGGGGTCTTCTCCGGGACGTTCTGCGCGGCCCGGCGGTCGATCTCGGACTCGGCCGCGTCGCCGAGCCGCAGCTCCAGCTTGGTGCCGAGCAGGTCCCGCATGTTCATCCGGATCTCCGCCCAGCGGACCGCCGTGACCACCACGTGTACGCCGAAACCCAGCCCCCGGTTGGCCAGGTTCGTGATGGTCTGCTCCAGCTCCTCGTACTCCTGGCGCAGTGTGTTCCAGCCGTCCACCACGAGGAAGACGTCCCCGAACGGGTCGTCGGCGAACTCGCCGGCCGCCCGACGGCGGCGGTAGCCGGCCACCGAGTCGATGCCGTGCTGGGCGAACCGCTGCTCGCGCTCGTCGATGATCCCGACCACCTCGGCGACCGTCCGGCGGACCGCCTCGGTGTCGCGCCGGCCGGCCACGCCGGCCATGTGCGGCAGCCCCTCCAGGCTGCGCAGCGCGCCGCCGCCGAAGTCGAGGCAGAAGAACTGCGCCTCGCGCGGGGTGTGGGTGAGCGCCAGCGAGGCCAGCATCGACCGCAGCATGGTGCTCTTGCCGCTGAGTGAGGCGCCGACGATGACCACGTTGCCGCCCGAGCCGGCCAGCTCCACCATCATCGGGTCGCGACGCTGCTCGTACGGGCGGTCGACCACGCCGACCGGGACGGTGAGTCGGCCCCGGCCCTGCCAGCCCGAGGTGGTCAGGCCGTACGTCTTGTCGACGGCGAGCGGGCTGAGCAGGTCGAGCAGGCTCGGCGGCTCGGACAGCGGCGGCAGCCAGACCTGGTGGGCCGGGCGGCCCCGGCCGGCGAGCTGAGCGATCAGCACGTCGAGCATCGCCACGGCCTTGCCGTCTGCCGGCTGCTCCGGCTCGTCCACAGGTTCCACCGTCAGTTCCGGGGCGCGCACCGGCACGAAGTCCGTGCCGTACGGCACGATCCGGCGCTGCACCAGCGCCTGCGACGACTTCTGCTCCCCCGGCGCCCGGTACGGCCCGGACACGTACGCGGCCCGGAACCGCAGCATGGTGGTGGTGTCGGTCTTCAGGTACCCGTGGCCCGGTGCGCTGGGCAGCTCGTACGCGTCCGGCACGCCGAGCACGATCCGGCTCTCCACCGCCGAGAAGGTACGCAGGCCGACCCGGTACGACAGGTGGGTGTCCAGGCCGCGCAACTTGCCCTCCTCCAGCCGCTGGCTGGCCAGGAGCAGGTGCACGCCGAGCGACCGGCCCAGCCGGCCGATCATCACGAACAGGTCGATGAAGTCCGGCTTCGCGGCGAGCAGCTCGCTGAACTCGTCGCAGATGATGAGCAGGCTGGGCATCGGGTCCAGCGGCTCACCAGCGGCCCGCGCCTTCTCGTACTCGAACCGGGAGACGTAGTTGCCGGCGGCGCGCAGCACCTCCTGGCGGCGGTTCATCTCGCCGGCCAGGGCGTCGCGCATCCGGTCGACCAGGGGCAACTCGTCGGAGAGGTTGGTGATCACCGCGCTGGTGTGCGGCAGCGCGTCGAGCGAGGCGAACGTCGCGCCGCCCTTGAAGTCGACCAGGACGAAGTTCAGCTCCTCCGACGAGTGGGTGACCGCGAGCGCGGCGACCACCGTACGGAGCAGCTCGCTCTTGCCGGAGCCGGTCGCGCCGATGACCAGGCCGTGCGGGCCCATGCCCTCGTGCGCGGACTCCTTGAAGTCCAGCTCGACGACGTTGCCGTCCGGGCCCACGCCGAGCGGGATGCGCAGCCGGTCCCGTTGGCTGCGCGGGCGCCACGTCCGCTGTGTGTCGACCGTGGCGGCGTCGCCGATGCCGAGCAGGTCGGGCAGCTCCGTGCTGCGGGCCAGCGGCTCCTCGGCGCTGGCCTGCTGCTGGGAGAGCCGGTAGGGGGCGATCTGCCGGGCCAGTCCCTCGGCCGCGGCCGAGGTGAGGCGGTCCGGCTGGCCCAGCCGCGACACGGACGCCCCCCGGACCAGATCGAGCGCTGCGCCGTCGCCGACGTCCAGGCAGAGCAGCCAGCGGCCGGCGTCGCGGGGGACGGCGCCGGACAGGTCGATGACGGTGGTGCCGAGCAGGCTCGGGCCGGTCAGGTGGCAGGTTGCGGCGATCTCGCCGCCATCGATCAGCACCACCACGTGCGGTGCGGTGGTCAGCGGCTTCGCCTCCGGGGAGAACCGGGGCCGGCCGGCCAGCTCGTCGGCGAGGGACTCCTCGGCCTCGGAGAGGGTGGCGAAGACGAGCCGACGGGCGCCCGCCGCGTCGGCGCGTCCGGGGTGCTGGGCGTGCGGCAGCCACTTCACCCAGTCCCAGGCCGGCTGCCGCTCCGGGGCGGCCACCACCGCGACGATGATGTCGTCCGGGGCGTGGAAGGTGACGAGTTGGCCCAGCGCCGCCCGGGCCAGGTCGAGTACGGGCTCCCGCTCGCCGCGCAGCACCACCCGGGAGAACGCCCGCACGGACAGCGCGGTGGGCAGGCCCGGCACCGTCGAGTGGGCCCGGACGAACCGGCGCAGCGCGATCGCGCTCATCGGCTCCAGGTCCTCCACCGGCTTGGTCTCCGGCGGCACGATCTCCACCGCCAGCCGCTGCGGGCCGACCGCGATCCGGGCCTCGCCGAAGTCGTCCTCGGTGACCCGCCGCTCCCAGAGCCGGCGGGACGCGGCGATCGACCAGAGCGCGTCGGGCTCCGGGTGCCGCCAGGCCATCGCGGCCCGCTGCTGCTCGGCCGCGCGCCGGGTGCGCTTGCGCATCTGGGCGAGGTAGCGCATGTAGTCGCGGCGCTCGGCGTTCAGCTCGGCCTTGTCGTTGCCGCCGTTGCTCAGCGACCCAAGCGCCATGCCGAGCATCGAGACGCCGAACAGCCCGCCCGCGACGTACGTCATCATGCCGCCGCCCCGGCCGGCGTAGAGGAACGCCATCGCGCCGACGCCGCAGACCATCGGCAGGATCATCAGTAGCTGACCCATCCCCCGAGGGGTCTGTTCGGGCAGCTCGGGCGGGGACTCCAGCAGCACCTCACCACGCGGCAGGGCAGGCCCCGATTGGCGCGGAAGCCGGCGGAACACCACGGTGCTCACGGCTGTCTCCTCCCCCAGAAGCGGCCTGGACACCGACCGGCACGGCGCGAGGTGCGGCCGGGGGCCACGACGACCGACCGCGGGCCGTCGGGTGGGCATCGTACGTGGACGCCATCGTAGGTAATCTCCCGTGGGCGTCGTGGACCCACGGGGCGGTGCCGCCCCGGTGGGGTGGAGCGTAGGCGAGCGCGAGGAGGCCACAGTGGCGACGAAGACGGCGACCGGCGGTCTGAGCCGGATCACCATCGTGGCGCCCCGGACCCGGATGGATCTCGCCCTCCCCGCCGACGTGCCGCTGGCCGACCTGCTGCCGACCCTGCTCCGGCACGCCGGGGAGGACCTCGCCGACGACGGGGTCCGGCACGGCGGCTGGAGCCTCGCCCGGCTCGGCGGGCAGCCGCTCGACGGTGGCCGTACCGCCGCGCAGCTCGGCCTGCGCGACGGCGAGGTGCTCTACTTCACCCCCCGCGCCGCGGCGGCCCCGGAGATCGTCTTCGACGACGTGGTGGACGCGGTCGCCACCGCGACGAACCAGCGCCCGGGCAGCTGGCAGGTGGGCACCACCCGCTCGTTCTCGGTGCTCTTCGCCGCGGCGGCGCTGTCCGCAGGGGCCCTGGCGGCGCTGTTCGCCGGCCCGCCGCAGCTGCCCGGCGCGATCGCCGCCCTGCTGGTCGCGGTCGCCCTGGTGGTCAGCGCCGCGGTGCTGTCCCGGGCTGCCGGTGACAGCCGGACCGGCTCGGTGCTCGCCCTGGTCGGCATCGGGCACGCCGCGACCGGCGGCCTGCTGGTGCTGGCCGGTGACCGGACGCTGACCGGGCTGGCCAGCCCGCACGTGCTGCTCGCGGCGACCGCCGTGGTGGTGTTCGGTGCGGTCGCGGCGCTGGCGGTCGGCGACCGGCTCCCGCTCTTCTTCGGCGCGACCGCCGTCGGCGCGGCGGTGGGCCTCGGCGCGGTGGTGAGCCTGGCGTTCTCCGTCGGCGCTCCGGCCGCCGCCGCGGTGGTCGCCACTGTCGCGTTCGCCTTCCTGCCGGCGCTGCCGATGGCGTCCTACCGGCTGGCCCGGCTGCCCGTCCCGTCCATCCCGACCGGCCCGGACGACCTGAAGACCGACACCGAGACCGTGGACGGTCGCCAGGTGCTGCGGCTCAGCGAGCGGGCCGACGCGTTCCTCACCGGCCTGCTGTGGACGGTGGCGCTGCTGGTGCTGGGCGGGGAGGTCATCCTCGCCCTCGACGGCCGGCTGCCGTCGACGCTGCTCTGCCTGGTGCTGGCCCTCCTGTCGCTGCTGCGCGCCCGGCCGTTCATCGGCCGCGCCCTGCGCACCCCGGTGCTCCTCGCCGGCACCGCCGGGCTCGGCCTGGCGGCGGCGGCCACCTTCGCCGCCGGCTCCACGGCCCTCCGGCTCGGCGTGGTCCTCGGCGGCCTGGTCGTGGCGGCCGTGATCAGCCTGATCTACGGGCTGACCGTGGCGGGCAAGCGGATCTCGCCGGTCTGGGGACGGCTCCTGGACATCGTCGAGATCCTGCTGATCATCTCGCTGGTGCCGCTCGCGGCCTGGGTCTGCGGCCTGTACGGCTGGATCGTCAACCTCCGCCCCTGACGGCCTCACTCGGCGCGGTGGTCGATGACGCGCAGGGCGACCGGAGCGGTGGCGTAGACGCCGGGGCCGTGCTCGCCGTCCAGCGGCCGGGCCCGGACCCCGCCCCGTCGGGCGACGTCCCGGACCGCCTTGACCAGCGCCTCGACGTGGTCGGCGGGAGCCGCGACGCGCAGCAGCGGCGGGCTCGGCCGGTTGCCGGGGCGGACCACGGCGGCGAGCGTGTGGGACGGGGCGGAGGTCGCGGTGACCGCGTCCACCAGGGCCCCCCAGGGAACCCCGGAACGGGCGCGCAGGGCCAGGCAGCGCTGGGTCCAACCGCCGCCGCGCAGCCCGGTCCAGGTCTCCGCCTGCGGCGCGGGCGCCAGGTCCATGCCGGCCGCCGAGACGACCGCGGCGCGCAGCTCGTCCCGGCCGAGGACCCGGTGACTCAGGCCGGCGGCGTGCAGCGCCTTGCCGAGCCGGCCGATACCGGCGGACACGGTCCGGTGCACGCCAACCACCCCGCCGCCCCGCGTCACCGCCTCGTTCCGGGCGTCCCGCACGGACAGCCGTACGGCCACCCACACGGTGCGGTGGGCGGCCGGGGGGGCGCCCGGGGCCGGATACCAGACCAGGGTGTGCGAGACGACCTGGGCGAGGGAGACCGAGGCCGAGAAGTCGGCCAGGACGTCCAGCGCCCGGTCCACCACCGCCGCCTCGACGGAGCCGGCGGGCGCTCCAGGGCGCGGGTCCAGCGCCACGGCGGCGAACCAGCCCTGGCCGTCCTGGCCGATACCGAGCCGGGTGCCCCGCTCGGTCAGCTCGATCACGGTCAGCTCCGGGGCGAGGGCGACCAGCAGGGAGTCGCCGGGGCCACCCCCGGTCACCGCCGTCCGGGCCCGCTCCCGGCGAAGCCGTAGCCGGCGGCGCAGCAGCAGGTCCTCGTACCACCAGCGCCCGCCGCGGCGGGCGAAGGCGGCGACGACCGCCGCCGTCGCGAGGGCGGCGACGACCCCGACCAGCCAGCCGGAGCCGCCGAGGGCGGAGTACACGGTGAGGGCGCCGAGCTCCGCCACGACGAGCTGCCCGACGACGACCGGACCGAGCCGGCCCCGGCTGCGCCGGTCGGCCGGGACGACCGCACGGTCGGGCGGCGCCGGCGGCGCGGGCGGGTCGGCCGAGCCGGGGGCCGTACGACCGGGTGGCGCCTGGACCTGGGGCATCGGTGGCGTCCCTTCTGGACGGGCGGCTTCCTGAGCCGGTACGGGGTGGGCGGTGGTCCCGTTCCCCGACCGGCGGCCCCTTATCGTAGGGAAGCCCGCGGCGGAGCTCGGACCTGATCGCCGCGGACCCATCCCGCCGGAGGTAAGTCATGCGGACCCGCCGCGACCAGGTGCAGGCGTACCGCTTCGTCACCCGCCGGATCGTCTCCGCGCTGCTGTCCGGCGATCCGGAGACCACGAACCTGCCGATGCGGCGGCTCGGCCTCGCGGTGATCGGCAGCGTGGTGGCCGCAGCGGTGGTGCTCGGCGGCATCGGCGCGTACGGCCAGCTCACCGGCAACACCGCACCGCTGGAGGCGAACACGCTGGTGATCGAGCGGGAGACCGGGGCGACGTACGTCTACGTGGACAACCTGCTGCATCCGACCCTGAACTACGCCTCGGCCCGGCTGATCCTCAACGAGGCGGACCCGGCGGTGCGCACCATGTCGCAGGCGTCGATCGCCGACCGGCCGCGCGGGCGTACCGTCGGGATCGTCGGCGCCCCCGACGCGCTGCCCGACCGAAAGTCGCTGATCGGGCTGCCCTGGTCGGTCTGCGACGTGCCCGACCCGGCCGACCCCCGCCGCTCCACCACCCACGTGGTGATCGACCGGCCGCTCTCCGGCGGTGTGCCGCTCGGCGACCGGGCGGTGCTGGTCACCGTCGACGGCGGACGGTACCTGCTCACCGGCGACGCCCGAATGCAGATCGCGGGCGGGGACCAGGCGACGGCGGCGCTGCGGATGGCCGGCGCCCCCACGGTCACCGTCGGCGCGCAGTTGCTCAACGCCGTGCCGGCGGGTCCGGTGCTCCGCGAGCCCGACATCGCGGGCGAGGGGGAGACCAGCCGGCTTACCGTGGGCGACGGTCCGGCCCGGGTCGGCGACGTCTTCCGGGCGGCCGGGCAGCACTACGTGTTGACCCGGGAGGGGCTGGCCGCGATCGGCGAGGTCACCGCCCTGCTGCTGCTGCGCGACGGCGGGCGGGTCACCGACATCACGCCGGACCAGGCCGGCCGGCTGCTGACCCGGGAGCGGGTGGAGCCGGAGGGGACGCCACGGGCGCTGCCGGTGCTGCACCCGGTCCAGGCGGGCCGGACGGTGCTCTGCGCCACCTACCGGAAGGGGGCGGTGGACGCGCCGCCCACCACCACGCTGGAGGTCTTCGACCGGGTGCCGGCTGAGCTGAGCAGCCCAGCCACGCCGGTCCGGCAGGGCGCCCGGGACGCGGTCCGCACCGCCGAGCAGGTCCTGCTGCCGGGCGGGAAGGGTGTGCTGGTCCAGGCCGCCCCGGGTGCCGGGGAGGGCGGCGCGGGCACGCCGGGCTCGACGGTCTATCTGATCGGCGCCCAGGGGGTGCGTTACCCGCTGGGCACCCGGTCGGGCGACGCGCTGACCGCCCTCGGGTACGGCGGCGTGACCCCGCTGGCGGTGCCAGCGTCGCTGCTGTCACTGGTGCCGACGGGCCCCGCCCTCGAGCGGGAGGACGCGCTCGCGTACTTCGCCCCGAGCCCCGCGAGCGGCAGCGCGCCGGGTTCCGCGAGCCGCAGCGCGCCGACCGAAGCCGCACGTCGACCGCCCGCCGGGGGTGCGAGCCGCACGCCGGACCGGGAGGCGAGCGGCGAGCCGAGCCGGCCCGCGGATGACGGGTCTGCCGGGGCGACCGGGTCGCCGACCACCGGTGGGTGACCAGGTTGGTTGGGTCGAAAACACGTCGACCGCACTTTCGCGGGTCGCCCAGGTTGGCCCCCGTCCACTAACCTGGTCTCGCCAACGGTTATCGACGAGGACTACGGGGATGCTGCCATGACCGGGCGCACTACAGTCGACGTACTGTCCCTAGAGGATTTTCATCTGCGGTTGGCCGGTCGGCTCACCGAGGCCGAGGCCGTGCTCAGGAAGCTCAAGACGGAGACTCAGTGCCGGCCTCCGGAGCTGGGCACGTTCACGGACGCGACCAGCAACGCCCGGCGCTACTCCGACCTGCACACGAGCTACGTCCAGCAGGTCGAGCGGCTCCGCGACGCGGTGCGGGCCGCGCAGAGCGCGACCGGCACGATCCTGACCAACTACAAGACCACCGAGGATCGCAACGCGGCCAACTCCGCTGACATCGCCGCCGCCCTCGGCGGGGTCGACGACGCGCTGGACAGGCAGGGGGACCGTCGTGTCTGAGTACACCGCGCGTTACGAGCACGTCAGCCACGAGAAGCTGTACGAGGCCGTGAAGGTTGGCGACCCGGCCCAGATCGACGGGCTGGCCGCCAAGTGGGACTCGATGAAGGGCACCCTCGACGGCCTCGCCCGCGACCTGAAGGGCGACCTCGACAAGCTGGCCAACGGCTGGGAGGGGGACGCCGGGCGGGAGTTCCAGCGCCGGCTGTCGCTGGTCGTCGACCACTCGACCGCCCTCTCCGAGGGGATGGCCGACGTCCGCCAGGGCCTCACGCTGATGGCCACCCACCTGCGCACCGCCAAGAAGGACGCGGAGAGCCCGGACGAGACCGACGACCACGACAAGGCGGTCTCCGGGGCGCTCAAGGGCGGCGCGGTCCTCGGCCCGGCCGGCGCGATCGTCGGCGGCATCATGGGCCACAATCAGGACAAGGCCGAGAAGGAGAAGGCCCACCGGCGGATGGTGCAGGTGGTGGCCGAGCTGGCCGCCGGTTACGACCTGTCCGCGTACGGCCGGCTGGTCACCCCGCCGGAGCCGGACCGGGACCTGCCGTTCGACCCGACCACCTCCACGACGACGCCGTCCGCCGGTCCCGGGGCCAGCACCCCGGGGGCCGCACCGGGCTCCGGCAGCGGCGCACCGACCACCGGCCACAAGACGGTGTCCGCCCCGGGCAGCCCGGGGCACGTGTCGGCCATCGGATCGACGCCGTCGGGCGTGGACCACGGCGGATTGACGCCGGGCGGCATCGGCACGGTCGTCGGCGGTCCGGGCAGCGGGACGTCGCTCGCGGGCGCCGATCCGTCGCTCGGCGGGGTGCAATTGGCCGGCGGCACGGTGGGCACGGTCGGCGGCGGGACCGCGGTTGCGTCGGCCGGCACCGGGGCGGGGCTGCTCTTCGGGGCGTCCACCGGCGCACCGGCCGGCGGCGTGCTCGGCGGCGGCACCGGTTCGCTGGCCGGGTCTGCTCGCGGCGGGGCGGCGGTGACGGCGCGGCCGGCCGGCGGCCTGGGCGCGGTCGAGCACCGCGCCGCCACGGGAGTGGGCCGGGTCGGCGCGAACGGGAGTTCCGGCGCTCGGGCGGGCGTGCTCGGCGGGCACGGACGGTCCGCCGAGGACGAGTCAGACGAGCGGCTGACCTGGCTGACCGAGGACGAGATGGTCTGGGGGAACGGCGACACCGGTGCCCCGCCGGTGCTCGGGGCGAGCTGACCCGTCCTCTTCACCCGTACGGCGCGGGGCCCTCCATCTGGAGGGCCCCGCGCCTTTTGCGACCTGGCTATTCATCACGTGTATACCTGATGTGTATAGTCGCGCCATGTCGATCGGTCAGACCATCCTCGGGCTCCTCGAAGCCAGCCCCCGCCACGGCTACGACCTGAAACGCGCCTACGACGAACGGTTCGGCCACGCCCGTCCGCTGCACTTCGGCCAGGTCTACGCCACCCTGTCCCGGCTGCTCCGCAGCGGCCTCGTCGAGGTCGACTCGGTCGAGGCCGGCGAGGGCCCGGAACGCAAGCGGTATGCGATCACCGAGGCCGGGGTGACCGACGTGCGGCGCTGGCTGTCCCAGCCGGAGAAGCCGGAGCCGTACCTGCACAGCACCCTCTACACCAAGGTGGTGCTGGCGCTGCTGACCGGCCGCTCCGCCGCCGACCTGCTGGACACCCAGCGCGCCGAGCACCTGCGGCTGATGCGCGAGCTGACCCAGCGCAAGACCGGCGGGGACCTCGCCGACCAGCTCATCTGCGACCACGCCCTGTTCCACCTGGAAGCCGACCTGCGCTGGCTGGAGCTGACCGCCGCCCGGCTGGACGAGCTGACCGCGGCGGTGCGGCGGTGAGCGCGGCGACCGCCCCCGGCGGGGCGGTGACCGGGCAGGGCCCGACCGGAGCGGAACTGCTGGCCGCCGAGGACCTGCACCGCGCCTTCGGCCAGACGCCGGCGCTGGTCGGGGCGTCGCTGACCGTACGGGCCGGTGAGGTGGTGGCGGTGATGGGGCCGTCCGGCTCCGGCAAATCGACCCTGCTCCACTGCCTCGCCGGCATCGTCCGGCCCGACTCCGGCCGGGTGGCCTTCCGGGGCGCGGACCTGACCGTCATGTCCGACCGGGAGCGCAGCGCCCTGCGCCGGGGCCAGTTCGGCTTCGTGTTCCAGTTCGGCCAGCTCGTGCCCGAGCTGACCTGCCTGGAGAACGTGGCCCTGCCGCTGCGGCTGACGCGGGTCGCCCGGCGTGAGGCCGAGCGGCGGGCCACCGACTGGCTCGGTCGGCTGGAGGTCGCCGAGGTGGCCGGCAAGCGGCCCGGCGAGGTCTCGGGCGGGCAGGGCCAGCGGGTCGCGGTGGCCCGGGCGCTGGTGACCGTCCCCCGGGTGGTCTTCGCCGACGAGCCGACCGGCGCGCTCGACTCGCTCAACGGGGAGCGGGTGATGCGTTTGCTCACCGGGGCGGCCCGGGAGACCGGCGCGGCCGTGGTGCTGGTGACCCACGAGGCGCGGGTGGCCGCGTACTCGGATCGGGAGGTGGTGGTCCGGGACGGCCGGACCCGGAACCTGGAGCGGGCGGCGTGACCGGCCCGGAGACGCCGGGACGCGCGGCCGGCCGGCTGCGCGGGGTGCTCGCGGACCTGTTGATGGGCGCGCGGATGGCCGTCACCGGCGGCCGGGACGGGTGGACCCGGGCCGTGCTGACCGCGCTCGGGGTCGGGGTCGGGGTGGCCATGCTGCTGCTCGCCGCTGCGGTGCCGGGCGCCCTCGACGCGCGGGCGGCGCGCGGCGACGCCCGGGAGGACGGGGGTAGCCGCGCGGAGTTGGCCGCGGCGGCGAACACGCTGCTGGTGGTATCCGTCTACACCGAGTTCCGGGAGCGGCCGGTGCGCGGCCGGATCCTCCGACCCGAGGGGCCGGCCGCACCGCTGCCGCCGGGGGTGCCCCGACTGCCAGCGGCCGGCGAGGTGGTCGTCTCCCCGGCCCTGCGGGAGCTGCTCGACTCGCCCGACGGCCCGCTGTTCGCGCCCCGGCTCGGCGGCGCCCGGGTCACCGGCACCATCGCGGCGCAGGGCCTCACCGGCCCGCACGAGCTGGCCTTCTACCTCGGCAGCGACACCCTGACCAGGGACCAGGCGCTGCGGCTCGACCGCTTCGGCGGCGGGCCGCCCAGCGAGGAGTTCTCGCCCGTCCTGATGGTCCTCGTCGTGGTCGTCTTCGTGGTGCTGCTGCTGCCGGTCGTGGTCTTCGTCGGCGCGGCGGTCCGCTTCGGCGGCGACCGCCGGGACCGCCGGCTGGCCGCCCTGCGCCTGCTCGGCGCCGACGCCGACGCCGGGATGATCCGGCGGATCGCCGCCGGGGAGGCGGCGGCCGGCGCGGTGCTCGGCCTCGCCGTCGGCGGCACGCTCTTCGTCGCCGGCCGCCAGCTCGCCCCGCTGCTCACCCTCCAGGACATCAGCGTGTACGCGTCGGACCTGCACCCGTCCCTGCCGCTGGTGGCGGCGGTGGCGGTCCTGGTCCCGGTGCTCGCGGTGCTGGTGGCGCTCGTCGCCCAGCGCCGGGTGGTGGTCGAACCCCTCGGGGTGAGCCGCCAGGGCACGACCGTCCGCCGCCGCCTGTGGTGGCGACTGCTGCTGCCGGCCGCCGGCCTGGCGCTGCTGTACCCGCTGACCGGCGTCGGCGAGCGCACCGCCGGCAGCGACGACTACCAGGTGGCGGCCGGCGCGGTGCTGGTGCTGATCGGCACGGTCACCCTGCTGCCCTGGCTGATCGACCTGGTGGTGGGACGGCTGCGCGGCGGCCCGGTCCCGTGGCAGCTCGCGGTGCGCCGGTTGCAACTGGACAGCGCCACCTCCGCCCGCCTGGTCAACGGCGTCGCCGTGGCGGTGGCCGGCAGCATCGGTCTACAGATGCTGGTCGCCGGTGTGGAGGACCGGTTCACGACGCATACCGGCCAGGACACCTCGCGGGCCCAGGCGTACGTCTGGTTCGCCGACCTGCCCGACCCCGGGGCCGCGCTGGCCCGGCTGGCCGCCGCCCCCGGCGTCACCCGCAGCGTGGGAACGCTGGCCACGGCGACGATCGGGAAGCAACAGCCCGGCACGGACGCACCCACGTTCACCGAGGTGCGGATCGGCGACTGCGCCGCGCTGGCCGAGTTCGCCCGGCTCGGCTCCTGCGCGGACGGGGACGTCTTCCTCGCCGAGGGACCGGCCGGCGAGCGGTCCGGCCCCATGCCCGTCCCCGGAACCCGGGTAACCGTGGGCCCGAACGAGATCCCCTGGACGGTGCCGGCCCGGACCCGCGCGGTTCCCACGAGGCCGGACCCGATCGGCCGGGAACGGGGCGGCCTGCTGGTCACCCCCGGCGCGGCCGACGCCTCCCGGTGGGCGGGGCTGCACGCGGAGGTGCTGGTCAGCATCGATCCGGGCGACCCGGACGCGCTGGAGCGGGTACGCAACGCCGCCGCCGAGGTGGACCTGGGCGCCCCGGTCAGCACGCTGGCCGACGTCACCCGGTCGACGCAGTACGTCAACGTCAAGCGCGGCCTGGCCGCCGGCCTCGTGGTAACCCTGCTGCTGCTCGGGACGAGCATGCTGGTCGGCGTGCTGGAGCAACTGCGGGAGCGCCGCCGCCTGCTGGCCATGCTGGTCGCCGTCGGCACCCCGCGCCGCACGCTGAGCTGGTCGGTGCTCTGGCAGGCGGCCGTGCCGGTGCTGGTCGGTCTCGTCCTCGCGGTCGGGTTCGGGCTGGGCCTCGGTGCGGTCCTGCTGCGCATGGTCGGCGCGCCGGTCATGGTGAGCTGGCCGGCGGTCGCGCTGGGGGCCGGCCTCGGTGGCGGGGTGGTGCTGCTGATCACCGGCGCGAGCCTGCCGGTGCTCTGGCGGCTGACCCGCCCCGACGGCCTGCGGGCCGAGTGAGCCGGGCCTACGACACGAGGGGCCTGCGGGCCACTGTCGACGGGACCGTCTCCGTCGATGGAGTCGCGGGCCCCTCGGCCGTCGGGTTCCAGCGGTGCCCGGCTGTCCACAGCGTCGGTTCGTGGCTCGGCTCACCCCTACGGCGTTCCGCAGAGGCTGCGGATGGACCGGAACGGCGATAGGTTGGTGCGGTGCAGTCCCTAGCGTTCGCCCGCCCCTCCCGGCCGGTGACGCTGCGCGGGGCACACCCGTCGTGGCGGGCGACGCTGCGCCGCATCCGGGGACTGGGTCGCCTCGCGCTGACCGCCCTGGTCCTCGCGTTCGGCCTCGGCGGGGTGTCCGCCCTGACTGTCGCCGCCCCCGCCGCCGAGCTGGCCCGCCCCGCCGTGGTGACCAGCCGGGTGGCCGAGCTGCGCCCCGGGTCCGGCCCGGCCGCAGAGCTGCGCACCGAGCCGGCCGCCCCGCACGCCCGGCCGGCCCCCGACAGCCCCCGGCGACCGGCGACCGCCCCGGCGGCGACCGCGACGCGGGTCGTCCCGGTCGACCGTCCGGCCGTGGACCCGAGCGGCGGCACCGTCGTCCGGCGCGGCCCGCCCCGCCACTGACCCGGGCCGATCAGGCGCTGATCCGGGCCGTCCCGGCGCTGCACCGCGCCGCACCGGCACTGCCCCGGCACCGCATCGCTCTCCGCGAGCCCGCCGACGGCCGCGCCCTCCCGCGCCGCTGACGACCACGCCCACCGTCACCCGTAGCGCTGACCGGCGAGGCCCCGTCCGGCACCGGTTCACGCGCGGCCCACCGCCCGCACAGCGGGCCCGACCGTCAGTCCACGTCGTCCCACCCGAGGTGCTCCCCATGCAGACCGCGCTCTCCTCCGTCCTGCTCGACGTGCCCCAGGCCGCCGCGATCTGGCTGGCCCTCCTCGGCGTCGTCGCCGTCGCGGTGACCACCCTGGTCGTCCGGCCGGGCCTGTTCCGCTCCGTGATCGGCGGGCGCTTCCGCGAGGCCGCCATGCCGAGCCTGCTGGAACAGGCGGAGGAGGACCGGGAACGGCGCCGCTACGCCGGGGAGCTGGCGACCGCGGCGGAGCGGGCGGCGGCCACCGCCCAACGGCTGCGGGCCGAGTGGTTGTCCGCCCAGGAGGAGGTGGAAGCCATCTGGCAGGCGGGCGAGGTCGCGGAGGCCGACGTCCGCCGGCTGGCCGCCGCCGGCGGCCTCCCCCAGCCGCACACCGAGCGCACCCCCGCCGAGTACGCCGACCGCGAGCGCTACCTGCACCGGGCCGCGCTGGACGCGTACTGGCGTCGGGATCTGTCGGAGGAGCAGCTCAGCGACGTCTTCGCGCACCGCGGCGGTTGGGATCCCCGGCTGCACCCGGTCGAGCAGGAACTGGTGCTGCGCCGCGCGGTGCGGGACCATCTGCGCAGCCGGCAGCAGGCGGCCCGGGAACGGGAACAGGCCGCCTGGCGGGCCGCTGAGCAGGCCGTCCTCGCCGCGCGGAGCCTCCGGGAGGAGGCGTTCGCCGCAACCGGGCCCGCCGAGCAGGAGCAGCCGTTGCTGCCCGGGGTGACCGACGGGCGGTCGCCGGCCGTCGAGCAGACCCGCGAGATGCCGGTGCTCGTCCGCGAGACGCCGGCCGTCACCCGGGACCTGCCGACTGTGGCCCGGGGACGCGCGGTCGTGACCCGGGGCCGCGCCGCCCGGGGCCGCGCCACCGTCCCCGCCTGACGTACCAGGCAGCGAGATCGCGCTCCATCCGGAAACGGTGGCCTCCCGACCGTGAGGCCGCGCTGATGCCCCTGCTTCCCGGATCGAGCGTGATCTTGGTGATCTCGGCTAGCGTGGCGGCATGAACGAGCACTACTGGCTGCTGGCGCTCGCCGCCCTGGTCGTCGCGGCGACGCTGGTCGGTGCCATCCTGCTCGCCGTGCGGGTGGTACGCACCCGCAAGATGCTCGGCACGCTGGGCGTGGGAGGCAAGGTCGCCTTCTGGGGCGCACTGGCCTACACGGTCTTCCCGATCGACGTCCTGCCCGACCCGATCTACCTGGACGACATCGGGGTGCTCGCCGGTGCCCTGATCTACCTGGGCCGGCTCGTCCAGCAGCGGCGCGCCGCCGAGCGGCGGCTGCCCGGCCAGCCGGAGCCCCGAAACGAGGAGACCCGTCGCCCGGTCCCCTGACCCGGTTGCCGCCCCACATCAGTGCGTGCCGTGCCCCGGGGAGTGCCATGATCGGGGTCGGATCTTCGGACAGGGGCGTGTCATGCCGGGCGGGCATCGGTTGGGCATCCGTGACGAGCGGGTCGCTGCGTTCTGCCGGGAACGGCACCTGGCCACCCTGACCACCCTGCGGGCCGACGGGACGCCGCACGTCGTACCGGTCGGGGTGACCCTCGACCCGGAGGCCGGCCTGGCCCGGGTGATCACGTCGGGTACGTCCGCGAAGGCGCGGCACGTCGCGGCGGCCGGCGCGGCCGGCACCCCGGTGGCGGTCTGTCACGTCGACGGGCGACGGTGGCTGACCGTCGAGGGCCGGGCGGTGGTCCGCTCCGCCCCGGCGGCGGTCGTCGAGGCCGAACGCCGGTACGCCGAGCGCTACCGCACCCCGCGTCCCAATCCGCACCGGGTGGTCATCGAGATCACCGTGACCCGAATCCTGGGCAGTCTGTGACTGGATGACCGGTTCACCCGCCCGCCCGGGGCCGGAATCGGAGCGAACGGCAGCGCGTTGAACCCCTCGTACGACCGAACAGGACCGCCCTCACCGGGTGGACGCCCCCGGAATGTCGGCGGAGGGCCGGGGCGTTGTGGCCCCCGACGGTGAGTCAGCCGAGCGCCCTTCCCGGTGCTTGCGTCTCCGGAACCCGGAGGCGGCAACCCCCGAACGGAGCTTCGACATGAACACGATTCTGCGCAAGAGCATGCTGTCCGTCGCCGGTCTGGTGATGAGCGGTGGTGCCGTCGCCGGCCCCGCGCCGGCGGCGCACGCGGCCCCGGCCGAGACCGGGCCCACCGGCGCGCTCCGCGTCGACAAGACCACCAAGACCAGCAAGACCACCAAGGACGACAAGACCAACAAGAGCGAGCGCCGGGCCGGCTACGAGTACCAGGCCCAGCCGAACTTCTACTACTGCGGCCCGGCGTCGGCCCGGATCGCCCTGTCGGCCGAGGGCAGGGCCGTCAGCCAGGACGAGCTGGCCGCGAAGCTCGGCACGACCGAGAACGGCACCGACTCGGCCATCGACATCACCCGGGTGCTGAACGAGTACACCGACGGCAGGTACAGGACTACCGAGATCAGCTCGGATGTCGCGTCCAAGGAGCAGATCGAGCGGCTGCGGGTGGACGTGAAGGCCGCGGTGGACGCGGGTGAGCCGGTGGTCGCCAACATCCTCGGCGGCGCGGTGGACACCGAGGGCCGGGAGCACAGCTACCCGGGCCACTACCTGACCGTGGTGGAGTACAAGGACGACGGCAACACGATCAAAATCGCCGACCCGGCGGACCCGGCCGTCCAGGAGTACTGGATGGACGTCGCCGAGCTGGCCAACTGGATCGCGGGCCGCGGCTACAGCTCCTGATCTCCGGCACGACCCACGAGGGCCGGTCCCCACCCGGGGGCCGGCCCTTTCGGGTACGCGCGGCAGCCGGCCGCCGGGCCGCCAGCCACCCGGCCGACAGGAATCCGGTCGCCCCAGAAGGCCGCCGGTGCCGGATTGCGGATGCCGTACCCGTCGGATCAGGGCTCGGGGGCGATCTGTCGGCGGCTCTCCAGGTCGGAGACCACGATCGCCTCCATCGGGCAGGAGTCGGCCGCGTCGATCACCTCCTGGGCGGGCGTCACTTGCTCGGCCAACGGACGGGACAGGCCCTCGACCAGCGTGAAGTGCCCGGGAGCCGTCCCGGCGCAGATCCCCGAACCGATGCACCGGGTCGGGTCCACCTGCAACCGCCACCCGGAGCTGGTCGTCTCCTCCTCCTCGTTCACCTGGTCATCCTTCCCGTCACCAGGCCACCGGCATCGCGGTCAGGCCGCGCACCAGCAGGCCGCTCTTCCAGGTCAGCTCCGACTCGGGCACTGCCAGCCGCAACCCCGGGGTCCGGTCGAGCAGGGTGTCCAGCACCACCTGTAGCTCCATCCGGGCGAGCTGGGCGCCCACGCAGTGATGCACCCCGTGCCCGAAGCCGATGTGCGGGTTCACCTCCCGGCCCAGGTCGAGCCGGTCGGCGTCAGGGAAGACGGTCTCGTCGTGGTTGGCCGACGGGATCGAGACGACGACCGGCTCACCGGCACGGACCAGCACCCCACCGATCTCGACGTCCTCCTTGGCGTACCGGGCGAAGGCGGCGGCCGCGCCGAGCGGGACGAACCGCATCAGCTCCTCGACGGCGCGCGGCACCAGGCTCCGGTCCGCCCGCAGCCGGGCCCACTCGTCGGGATGGTGCAGCAGCACATACACGAAGTTGGGGATCTGGGTGACGGTGGTCTCGTGGCCGGCGGCGAGCAGCCCCGCGGCGAGCTGCACCACCTCCTCCTCGCTGAGCCGGTCGTCGGCGTCGCGGGCCCGGACCATCGCGCCGATCAGGTCGTCGGTGGGCTCCTGGCGGCGCTGCGCGATCAGCCCGCCCATGTACGCGAACAGGTTGTCGATGTACCGCTGGGCCTGCTCGGCGCTCAGTGAGGTGGTCGAGACGATCGCCTCCGACCAGGTGTGGAACTTGTCCTGGTCGGTGACCGGCACGCCGAGCAGGTCGCAGATGACCCGGATCGGCAGCGGGGTGGCCAGGTGGTCCACCAGGTCGGCCGGAGGCCCGGAGGCGAGCAGGCCGTCGACCAGCTCGTCGGCGACCTGCCGGGTGCGGGCGCGCAGCTCCTCGACCCGGCGCGCCGTGAAGGCCCGGGCGACAAGCCGACGCAGCCGGGTGTGGTCGGGCGGGTCCATGGCCAGGATGCCGCCCTGGATCTGGCGGGGGGTGTTGCGCGGCTCGTCCCGGCCGACCGCCGCCGCCCGGCTGAAGCGGGCGTCGCCGAGCACCGTACGCACATCGGCATGCCGGGTGGCCAGCCACGCCGGCTCCCCGTAGGGCAGCCGCACCCGGATCAGCGGCTCGTCGCGGCGCAGCCGGGCGTAACGCGGGTCGAGATTGAGCCGGTCGGGATCGCTGAACGGGTAGCGCTCGATCGTCGCCTCGGATGTGTCGGCCACCGGATGACTTCCTCTCTCCCACGGCCCTGCCTTCGGGCCGTCCGACCGCCGGGCGCGACTCCACCGTGAGTCATGCCCTGAATGCGGATGGTAGCGAGAGAGGTCGATCCTCGGCCAGTGGCCGGGGTGGATTCGTACCCCCGGCAGGCCGGGCCCGGCGCTCGGGGCGCGCGGGCCCGGCCTGCGCGGGTCAGCGTGGCGAGGTGTCGCCCTCGCCGGTGCGCTGCTGGGCCATGTCGACGCCCTTGTCGATCTGCTTGTCGTACTTTCCCCCGGTGCGCTGGTCACCCATGTCGCCGGCCTTGTCGAGGCCCTGGTCGACCTGCTTGTCGTGCTTGTCGGCGAAGTCCTTGGCCTTGTCCATGAAGTCGCTCATGCGTTCCTCCTCCGATCGGTCCTCGCAGAGCCTTCCCTGGGCCACCGGTCGCAAACCGGCACCGCCCCGGCGGGCGCCCGGCCGCAGGCCGCCCCCGGCGGAGGCGACGCCATAGGGATCCGAGCGCGGACGGTGGGGTGTCGGAGAGCCGCCGGACGGGTAGGGACGTCGCCGAGACCGAGGAGGACCGACGTGGTCGAGGACGGTGCCGGGCGGACGCCCGAGGGGACGACGGACGACGGGAACCCCACGGCGCGTCCGGGGCCGGCGTTGGCCGGGACGGCCGCGCGGGGGGCCGGGACGGTCGGAACGGGGGCCGGGACGGCCGCGCCGGGGGCCGGGACGGGACCTCGGCAGGCGTGGGCCGGGCTGCCCTGGCTGGTCCGCTCGGCGGTGCTGTGGAGTGCCTGCCTGGTGGTGTTCGTCGCCGGGCTGTACCTGGTCGGGAAGATCGCCGTGCTGCTGGCGCCACTGGCCATCGCGCTGGCCGTGACCTTCTTCCTGACCGCGCTGCTCGATCCGGTGCTGCTCCTGCTGCGCCGGCTCCGGCTGCCGGCGGCGCTGGCCGCCCTGCTCTCCGTGCTGCTCCTGCTGGGCGTCCTGGTCGGCGTCGGGGTGCTGGTGTGGAACCTGACGGCGAGCCAGTTCGGCGAGCTGAGCCAGGAACTCGACCAGGGCCTCCAGCGGAGCCGGGACTTCGTCACCTCCACGCTCCCGGTCACCGACGCCCAGCTCGACAAGCTGATCCAGCAGGCCCGGGACGGGCTGGGCGGCAGCGCCCCCGACCCGGTCGGCGGGGCCCGGACGGCCACCGAGTTCCTCGGCTCGGTCCTGCTCTCCCTGGTGCTGCTGTTCTTCCTGCTCAAGGACGGCCGCTCGATGTGGCACTGGGTGCTGCGCCGGATGACCGGGCCGAACCGGGAGGTCACCGCCGAGGCCGGCCGGGTGGGCTGGCGGACGCTCGGGGCGTACAGCCGGGGGACGATGCTGATCGCGGCGATCGACGCGATCGGGATCGGCCTGGCCCTGGTGCTGCTTCGGGTGCCGCTCGCCCTGCCGCTGGCCCTGATCACCTTCCTCGGCGGGTTCGTGCCGATCATCGGGGCCACCGTGGCCGGGGCGGTCGCGGTGCTGGTGGCGCTCGCCGCCAAGGGGCCCACCGTCGCCCTGCTCGCCCTGGCCGCCGTGATCACCGTGCAGCAGGTCGAGGGGAACCTGTTGGAGCCGCTGGTGATGAAGCGTCAGGTCAAACTTCACCCGGCGGTGATCCTGGTGGCGGTGACGGCCGGCACGCTGATCGCCGGGATCGCCGGGGCGTTCGTCTCGGTGCCGATCACCGCGGTCGCGTACCGGGTGATCGACACCGTGCAGCGGCACCGGCAGGACGCCGCCGGGCGACCAGCGGCCACCGCCTGAGTCAGGCCCCGGGGCGCAGGTGGGCGGCGAACCAGTCCGCCGCCGCGTCGGCAACCTGTTCCAGCGTGCCCGGTTCCTCGAACAGGTGGGTCGCGCCGGGCACCACCCGCAGCTCGGCCACCTCGCCGAGGTCGGCCGCAGCCTCCTCGTTCAACGTGATCACCTGCTCGTCCAGGCCGCCGACCAGGAGCAGCGTCGGGGCGTGCACCCGGGACAGGGCGGGACCGGCCAGGTCGGGCCGGCCGCCCCGGGACACCACCGCCCGGACCCGCTCGGGCCGGGCCGCCGCGGCCACCAGTGCGGCGGCGGCGCCGGTGCTCGCCCCGAACAGGCCGACCGGCAGTCGGCTCAGGGCCGGATCGCCGGCCATCCAGTCCACGATCGCGGCCAGGCGGTCGGCGAGCAGCCCGATGTCGAAGCGCAGTTCGGCCGTCCGGGCGTCGACCCGGTCCTCCTCCGGGGTGAGCAGGTCGACCAGCACCGTGCCGAGCGTCCGCTCGCGCAGCACCCCGGCGACGGCCGTGTTCCGGGGGCTGTGCCGTGAGCTGCCGCTGCCGTGCGCGAAGAGCACCACCCCGGCCGCCCCGCCCGGGACCAGCACGTCGGCCGGCAGCCCTGCGTCCCCCACCGGGATCGTGACCTCGCCGCCCCGGGTCGTCGTATCAGCCTTTCCTCGCGCCGCCATCCGCCCACCCCTTCCCGTTTCTCGTCCCGCCCGGTTACCCACCCCGGCGGCCGGAATTCGTCGTTGCCTTGACACCGGCGACAAGGTCTAGCGTGGCGGACAGGGGCGGGCGAAGGAGGGTCGGATGCGGATCGGCGAACTGGCGGAACGCGCCGGTACGAGCACCCGGACGCTGCGGTACTACGAGACGCAGGGGCTGGTCCGGCCCGAACGCTCGGCCAACGGCTACCGCGTCTACGACGAGGCGGAACTGCGGGTGGTGCACGAGATCCGCGCCCTGCTGGCCGTGGGGTTCGGCCTGGACGACATCCGGCCGTTCGTGGCCTGCCTGCGGGCCGGCCACTCGTCCGGCGACGTCTGCCCGGACTCCGTGGCCGTGCTGCGTCGCAAGCTCGCCGAGGTGGACGCCTACCTCGACCGGCTGGGCACGGTACGGCGGCAGTTGCACGACCAGCTCACCCAGGCCATCGCGTACCGGGAGGAAACATGCTTCAGGAAACGGGGACTTCCCCGCTGACCGCCGTCACCGACGCCACGTTCGCCGAGACGGTGCTGGCCGCCGACCGGCCGGTGGTGGTCGACTTCTGGGCCGAGTGGTGCCCGCCCTGCCTGGCGGTCTCGCGGAGCCTCGCCGAGCTGGCCGGGGAGTTCGGGGACCGGCTGCGCGTGGTCACCGTCAACACGGATGAGAACCCGGCGGCCACCAGGGCGTACGGGGTGATGTCAATGCCGACCCTGCTGGTGTTCCGGGGCGGCGAGGTGGTCGGCTCGATCGTCGGGGCCCGGCCGAAGAACCACCTGCGGCTGAGCTTCGCCCGCCACCTGGAGCAGTGACCGCCGCGCCGCCGTCGTTTGCGCCTCGGCCGACCGGGAAGGCCCGGGACGACCGCAGCACCGGCGCAGCCGCGCCCCGACGGATCGCGAGGATCGTCATGGGTCGACAGCAGGACAGGTCCAGACAGCAGACCGCCGAGCGGGACGAACGACAGGAACGGGACGCCGAACGCGGCCGGGACTGGGCGGACGAGGCGGCGCAGGCCCGCACCTCCGACGACCCGCGAACGGTCCCCCCGCGCGATGCGGCCGGCCGCCCCTCCAACGGGCGACAGTTCTGAGCCCTCCGGTCGGGTGGGCACGCGCCGCCCGCCCGACCGGGAGCCCACCGCCGGCGGCGACGTCGCACCGGCGTACGCCCGGTCGGGGTGCCTACCGGTTGGGCCCGGCCCGGTCAGCGGGGCGGTGGGGAGACGCTGTCACGGGCGACCAGGGTCGGCGCGATGGTCCGTCGCAACGCCCCACCATTGCCCGATTCGATCTGGGTCAGCAGCATCTGCAGGCTCGCCCGCGCCACCGCGTCGAAGTCCGGCCGGACGGTGGTCAGCGGCGGAATGAAGTACGCCGCCTCCGGCACGTCGTCGAAGCCGACCACGCTGATCTCGTCCGGCACCCGCCGGCCGAACTCGTGCAACGCCCGCAGCACGCCCAGCGCGAGATGGTCGTTGGCGGTGAAGACGGCGGTGACCTCCGGCATCCGGGCCAGCAGTTGCCCGCACCGGTAGCCTGACGCCGCGGACCAGTCCCCCGGCATCAACGGGGGCGGATCGACCCCCACCGCCAGCAGCGCCTCCCGCCAGCCCTCTATACGACCGGCGCTGTCGAACCAGTCGGACGGCCCCGACACGTGCCAGACGGTGCGGTGCCCGGCGTCGAGCAGGTGCTGAGTCGCCGCCCGTGCGCCGGCCACCTGGTCGACCGTCACCAACGGCACCGGCCGATTGGGGTCACCGTCGACGGTGACCAGCGGAACGTCCTTGGGCAGTCGTTCCAACGCCTCGCCGGCCGACTCGACCGGGGCGATGACGACGATGCCGGCTACCCGGTGCGCCAGGTGCCGCTCGACCGCGGCCGAGATGGAGTGGTGGTCCAGATCCCGCACGCTGCCCATGCTGACCGCGAACCCCTCCGCTGCGGCGGTCTGCTCCAACGCGGCCAGCAACGACGCCGGGCCGTACAGGGTCGTGTTCTGCGCTACCACGCCGATGACCTGCGACCGGCCGGTCACCAACGCGCGTGCCGCTCCGTTCGGGCGGTAGTCGAGCTCGGCGATTGCCGCCCGCACCCGCAACCGGGTCTGCTCGCGGACATTGGGATGCCCGTTGAGCACCCGCGACACCGTCTGATGGGAGACACCGGCCAGACGAGCGACGTCCGTCATCGCGGGACCGCGCACGGCCATATCACTCCCCCGCCCACATCTCCGACCGGTGGCCGTCAACGGGAGCGGCCCGGCCCGATCCCCTCGCCCAGCCACCACGCCGGCGCTGAATCCCAGATGACCAGCGCTGGATCGCTGACAGTCTACGCCAGCCGCCCCCGGACATGGCACGCCGAGCAGAGGGGATCGGAGGCCCGGCTCCAGCGCCGGTGATCGGCCGGCGGGCTACCGGAACGAGACGTCGTCGATGAGGAAACCGTCCGTTCCGGAGGTCGTCTCGACGTAGAACGTCGCGTTGGACAGGGTGCCGCTCCAGGACACATCGGCGGTGCCGGTGAGCAGCGTCCAGCCGGTGGCGTTCGCCGTCACCGCCGGGGTGAGCGAGACGTAGCTCGTCGTCCCGTTGGCGGTCAGCGACAGGGTCGCCCGCACCGACGGCGTTCCGCTCTGCGCCCGCACCCAGACCTCGGTGGTGTAGCTCCGGCCGTTGGCCAGTTGCGAGGTCACGTTCTGGCTCGGGCCGTTCCACGACGCGGTGCGCCCGGCGATCCCCAGCGACCGGGTGCCGCCGTGCACGACGTTCGTGTGGGACGACAGCGCCCCGCTGCCGAGCACACCCCAGCCCGTGGTGCCGTTCTCCGCGTTGCCGTTGGTCAGCAGATCACCGGCCCCGGCGGCGCCGCCGAACCGCCAGTAGTTGATATTGAATAGGTTGCCGTCGCCGCCGGCGAAGCGCAGGTACAGATCGCGCGTCCCGGTCGCGCCGCTCACCCCGCACGTGGTGGTCGTCCAGTTCTGCCAGCCACCGGTGCCACCGACGTCGCAGGTGCCGACGACCGGGCCGGTCGCGCTGTCCAGCCGGACCTCTATCCGGCCGCCGCTGCCGGCCGAGGACACCCGCGCGGAGAAGGACGTCGCGCCGGTGCCGAACGCCACGCCCCTGACCTTGATGTAGTCGCCGTTCTCGATCCAGCCGACGTTCACCCCGCCCTCGCTGGCCGGCTCGGTCTCGATGCCGGAGCCCCAGGCGATCGTCTCGGCCTCCTGCCGGACGTACGGGTTCAGCGTGCCCACCTGGGGTGCGCCCGTGCTGGTCATGGTGATCGTCGGGAACGTGCCGTTGGCGTTGTAGGCAAATTTCTCCACCGCGACCGAGCGGGTGAATCCGCCGCCGCCCGGCGACGCGCCGTTGTGGTAAAAGAAGTACGACCCGCCGTTGAAGTCGATGACGCCGGCGTGATTGGTGAAGCTGGAGCCCTGCCGGGGCATGATCGCTCCCCGGTAGGTCCACGGTCCGGTGGGGCCGGGGGCGGTCGAGTAGGCGATGAACTCGGAGCAGCACTCTGCCGCGAACACGTTGTAGTACAGGCCGTTGCGCTTGAAGACCCACGGCCCCTCCTCGTACAGCGTCGGGCGGGCCGCGTTGCCGACCCGGGTGCCGAAGCCGGCGGTGGTGAGGGGAACGCGGGTCGCGCTGCCCGAGAACGAGATCATGTCCGGGTTCAGCCGTACGTACCACAGGCCCGGGTTTCCCCAGTAGAGGTAGGCCTGCCCGTCGTCGTCGACCATGACGGTCGGGTCGATCTCGCCGTTGCCGACGAGCGGGCGCCCGAGGGCGTCGCGGAACGGGCCGGTGGGACTGTCCGCCACCGCGACCCCGATGACCATCTGCCCGTTCGACCGCTGCCGCACGGGGACGTACCAGTAGAACTTGCCGTTGCGGGGCGTGACGTGGCCGGCCCAGGCGTTGGCGTCCGCCCAGGCGAAGGTGGCCAGGTTCATCGGGACCCCGTGATCGGTCCAGTTCACCATGTCGGCGGACGAGAACACCCGCCACTCGCGCATGGTGAAGTTCGTGGAGCCGTCCTCGTCGTGTCCGGTGTAGAGGTACACCCGGCCGTTGTGCACCATCGGGGCCGGGTCGGCGGTGTAGATGTGCTGCACGATCGGGTTGTCGGCCCTGGCGGCCGTGCCCGGTGGCAGGAAGGCGGCGCAGACCAGGCTCACGACTACGGCGACGGCGCGCCGGATGCTCCCCCTGGGTCGGCGTGGAAGTGCGGGATTCACGAGTTACCTCCTGGCTCTGCCTCCGTCGGCGTCCGGGCGTGACGCTCCGCCGGGGGGGCTGCGGTCCCGCCCGGGCACGAACCGGCAGCCGGCCAGGCCCTGTCGTTAGCGCTAACAATCTTGGCCTGAGATACGCCACTGCCTGATCCGAACCTGGGTGGGCCGAGCATGTGCCCGGCGCGGCGACCCGCCGCGTCAACCGTTTCGCAGCATGGACGCATCGACTTCGACATCGAATATTTACGATGCACCGTACTGAGCATCCCGGCGTGCGTCAACGGAAACGCGCCAGGTGGCCGCCGCTACGGCCGCCGGAGCAGGGCAGACCCCGACCACCGGAGGGGCGACCGGCGATCCGGGGCAGGAGCGATGCCACGGGGATGCCACGGACGGCCGAACCGGTGCGGCGCACCTCGCCGCTCGTCGCGAACCAATTGACGCCTGCCGCTGTTAGCGCTAACGTGCCGAGTCACGGTCCGGATTGTCACCCGGCCCAGACCCACCTCCACGCCACCCGCAGCCGGCCCGGCGCAGGCGCACACGCCCCGGCGGCAGCACCGCGCTTCCCGGGCCACCTCGTGCTGACGCCACCACCGGACGCCGGCACCCGACGCGACGCGCGTCCTGATTACGCGCGGTCCAGACAAGGAGCGAACCATGAAGCCCACCGGTGAGGCCCGTCCCGCCCCTCCACCGAGACGCCGCTGGCGCCGGCCCGTCATCGCCTCGGTGCTCAGCGCCGTCATGCTCGGCGCCCTCGGCGTCGTTGGTGGTGCGCCGGCGTCTGCGGCGTCGGTGGATACGGGTGCCTGGTACGTGTTGGTGAATCGGAACAGTGGTAAGGCGTTGGATGTGTACAACCTGGCGACGGGTGACGGTGCGCGGATCACCCAGTGGGCGCGGGGTGACGGCAACTGGCAGCAATGGCAGTTCGTCGATTCCGGTGGTGGGTTCTATCGGGTGCGGTCGCGGCATTCGGGCAAGGTGTTGGCCGTGGCGGGTTCGTCGACGGCCAACGGTGCGGGGATTGTGCAGTGGGCCGACGGCAATGGTGTGGATCAGCAGTTCCGGTTGGCGGACTCCGACAGCGGTTTTGTGCGGTTGGTGAATCGCAACAGCGGTCGGGCGGTGGAGGTGCAGAACGCGTCGACCGCTGACGGGGCCAACGTGGTGCAGTACGACGACTGGGGCGGGGCCAACCAGCAGTGGCAGCTCGTCCGCGTCGGCGACACCGGCAACCCAGGCACCGGCACCGCCGGCTGCGGCAGAGCCCCGACGATCACCAGCGGCACACACACGATCACGAGCAACGGCAAGTCGCGCACGTTCATCCTGCGCGTGCCGGACGGCTACACCAACACCCGCCCGTACCGGCTGGTGTTCGGGTTGCACTGGCGCGGCGGCACTGCCACCGACGTGGCCACGGGGCAGACGGTGCAGCGGGACGTGTGGGCGTACTACGGGCTGCTGCGGCTGTCGAACAACAGCACGATCTTCGTGGCCCCGCAGGGCCTGGGCAACGGCTGGGGCAACGCCGGCGGCGAGGACGTCACGTTCGTCGACGACATGCTGCGGCGGATCGAGGACGGCCTCTGCGTGAACCCACGGCAGCGGTTCGCCACCGGGTTCAGCTTCGGCGGAGGCATGAGCTACGCCCTGGCCTGCGCGCGGCCGAACGTCTTCCGCGCGGTCGCGGTCCTCTCCGGCGCACAGCTCAGCGGGTGCAGCGGCGGGACCAACCGGGTCGCGTACCTCGGGGTGCACGGCATCCGCGACGGCGTGCTCAACATCGCGAGCGGTCGGACGCTGCGCGACCGGTTCGTGCAGAACAACGGCTGTGCCGCGCAGAGCCCTCGGGAGCCCGCCTCGGGCAGCCTGACCCACGTCGGCACCGCGTACTCCGGCTGCGCCGCCGGCTACCCGGTGGAGTGGATCGCGTTCGACGAGGGGCACATCGCCGCGCCGCAGGACGGCGCACCGGGCGACAGCGGCTCCCGCACCTGGGCGCCCGGGGAGACCTGGCGGTTCTTCACCCAGTTCCAGTGACGGTGGCCGGAGGCCGGCTCGTCCCCCAGCGGGCAGCCGGCCTCCGGGCACCTGGATCCACCCGAGCGCACCGACGACCTCCGCGCCCGCCCCCGGTCCCCGGGGGCGGCGCGGTCCACCAGCACCGAGAGAGGTCATCCCCATGGCCCTTACCCGACGAGCCTTCACCCTGGGCGCGGTCGCCACCGGCGCGGCCACCGCCGCCGGCCTGACCATCGCCCCTCAGACGGCCTCGGCCGCCACCTACACCGCGTACGTGATGACCTACTTCACCGAGTCGCCGAACTTCGTCGGCGCGGACTACGGCCTGCACGTCGCCGTCAGCCGCGACGGACTGAACTGGACGCCGCTCAACCAGAACAACCCGGTGGTCACCCCCACCGCCGGGCAGCTCGGACTGCGCGACCCGTTCGTGTTCCGCAAGCAGGACGGCACGTTCGTCGTGATCGCCACCGACCTGCGCGGCACCGACTTCGGCACCTACAGCCAGTACCTGCACGTCTGGGACTCGACGAACCTCACCAGCTTCACCGGATATCGGCGGCTGCGGATGCACACCTACAACGCCCACACCTGGGCGCCCACGGTCTTCTGGGACGCCGGCCGGGGGCAGTACGGCATCGTCTACTCCTGCAACACCAGCAGCGGGGACATGTTCCTGGTCAACTACACGTCCGACTTCCAGTCGGTCGGCTCCCCGCAGGCAACCTCCTGCGCCACAGCGGATACGCCATCCGGCTCGAACCGAACACCAGCACGGCGGCGTTCCGGGCCGACGCGACGTTCTACCGCACCCCCGGCCTCGGCGACTCCGCCTGGACGTCGTTCCGCTCCTACAACTTCCCCGACCGGTACCTGCGGCACTCCGGATACCTGCTGCGCATCGACCCGCTGAGCGCGTCCTCCAGCGCCGCCGACCGGCAGGACGCCACCTTCCAGATCACGTCGTAACCTCCCCGGCCGCACTCATTCCCGCATACGGAGGCTGTGATGTCCTCTCCCCTGGTCAACCGTCGACTTCTCCTGCAATCCGCCGGCGCGGCGGCCGTCGCCACCACCGTCGGGCCCGCAGTGGGCTCCGGGGCCGCCGGCGCCGCCCTTCCTCCCGTCCGGCCCGACATCGGCGTCTCCGCGTACGGGTTCGAGCCGGGTCAGGTCCGCCTCACCGCCAGCCGGTGGCTGGACAACCAGACCCGCACCCTGAACTACCTGCGATTCGTCGACGTCAACCGGCTGCTCTACAACTTCCGCGCCAACCACCGCCTCTCCACCGGCGGTGCCGCGGCGACCGGCGGTTGGGACGCCCCGACATTCCCGTTCCGCACGCACGTCCAGGGACACTTCCTGACCGCCTGGGCCCAGGCGTGGGCGGTGCTCGGCGACACCACCAGCCGCGACAAGGCCAACCAGATGGTCGCCGAGCTGGCCCGGTGCCAGGCCAACAACGCCGCCGCCGGCTTCACCGCCGGGTACCTCTCCGGCTTCCCCGAGTCCGATTTCACCGCCCTCGAAGCGCGCACCCTGAGCAACGGCAACGTGCCGTACTACTGCGTCCACAAGACGATGGCCGGCCTGCTCGACGTGTGGCGGCACATCGGCAGTGCGCAGGCCCGCGACGTGCTCCTGGCGCTCGCCGGCTGGGTCGACCGGCGCACCGGGCGGCTGACCGGCGCGCAGATGCAGGCCATGCTGGGTACCGAGTTCGGTGGCATGAACGCGGTCCTGACCGACCTGTACCAGCAGACCGGCGAGGCCCGCTGGCTGACCGTGGCCCAGCGGTTCGACCACGCCGCCGTGTTCAACCCCCTGGCCGCCAACTCCGACCAGCTCAACGGGCTGCACGCCAACACGCAGGTGCCGAAGTGGATCGGCTCGGCCCGGGAGTTCAAGGCCACTGGTGTCACCCGCTACCGGGACATCGCCACCAACGCGTGGAACATCACCGTGACCGCGCACACCTACGTGATCGGCGGCAACAGCCAGGCGGAGCACTTCCGGGCCCCCCACGCCATCGCCGGCTACCTGCGCGCCGACGCCTGCGAGGCGTGCAACACGTACAACATGCTCAGCCTGACCCGGGAGCTCTGGCTACTCGACCCGAACCGGGCCGCCTACTTCGACTTCTACGAGCGGGCGCTCCTCAACCACCTGATCGGCCAGCAGAACCCGGCCGACAGCCACGGGCACGTCACCTACTTCACGCCGCTCAACCCGGGCGGCCGGCGCGGCGTCGGGCCGGCGTGGGGCGGCGGCACGTGGAGCACCGACTACGACTCCTTCTGGTGCTGCCAGGGCACCGGCCTGGAGACCAACACCCGGCTGATGGACTCCATCTACTTCCATAACGGCACCACCCTGACCGTCAACCTGTTCCTGCCGTCGGTGCTCACCTGGTCGCAGCGCGGGATCACCGTCACCCAGAGCACCTCGTACCCGGCCAGCGACGTCACGACCCTCACCGTCGCCGGCTCCGGCGGGTCGTGGACGATGCGGATCCGGATCCCGGCGTGGACCAGCGGCGCGACCGTCAGCGTCAACGGCGTCCCGCAGAGCATCGCCACGACGCCGGGCAGCTACTCCAGCCTCACCCGCTCCTGGGCTTCCGGGGACGTCGTCACGGTTCGCCTGCCGATGCGGGTCGTCATGGCCGCCGCCGACGACGACGCGGCCGTCCAGGCGATCACGTACGGGCCGGTGGTGCTGTCCGGCGACTACGGCAACACCGCCCTGAGCGCGCTGCCCTCGCTGAACACCGCCTCGATCACGCGGACCAGCCCCGGCGCGCTCGCGTTCACCGCCACCGCGAACGGCGTCAGCGTCCCCCTCCGGCCGTTCTACGACGCGCACGGGCACAACTACACCGTCTACTGGCGGGTGGGCGGCGCGAGCGGCACCGAGGCGAGCTTCCGACTGGCCAACGCGGCCAGCGGCCTCGTGCTGGGCATCGAGAACATGTCCACCGCCGACGGCGGTTCCGCCCTCCAGTGGGGCGACACCGGCACCGCCGACCACGACTGGCAGCTCCTCGTCGACGGGGCGGCGGTCAGGCTGCGTAACGCCCACAGCGGCAAGGTCCTCGGCGTGGAGAACATGTCGACCGCCGACAACGCCCGGATCGTCCAGTGGGCGGACAACGGCACCGCGGACCACCTCTGGACGGTCGTCGACGTGGGCGACGGCACGCACAAGCTGCGCAACGTCCACAGCGGCAAGCTGCTCGCCATCTCCGGCGGCGCCACCGGCCAGGGCGCCCGGGCCGTGCAGGACCAGGACGACGGCAGCCCGGACAACCAGTGGCGGTTCCTGCCGAACGGGGCCCGCCGGATCCAGAACCTGGCCAGCGGACTCGTGCTCGGCGTCCGGGACATGTCCACCGCCGACGGCGGTCTCGTCGTCCAGTGGGGCGACAGCGGCACCGCCGACCATCTCTGGACCGCGATCGTGGACGCCGACGGCTACCTGCGGCTGCGCAACGCGAACAGCGGCAGGGTGCTCGGCGTCGAGGGCGGCGTCAGCACCGCCGGGGCCCGGATCGTGCAGTGGGCCGACAACGGCGCGGACGACCACCGGTGGCGGCTGCGCTTCGGCGGGGCCGGTTACTTCCGCCTCCAGTGCGCCCACGGCGGCCGGATCCTCGGCGCCAGCGGCGGCGCCAGCAGCCAGGGCGCGCAGGTCGTTCTCTCGAACGACAGCGGAGCGGCCGACCAGCGCTGGCGCTTCATCTGACCGGACGTCACCCGCACCGTGGGCTGATTCCCCGTCAGGTCCGGCCCGGGTCACGCCCGGGGCGGACCTGACGCCTCGCACCCGTACCGACGGCTCGCCGCACGACCCCAGGGCCGTGCGGCGGGCCGCAGAAAAACGTCACGGGGTGGTCAGGGCGAACTGCCGCACCGTCACCGCCCCGCCCAGCGACTGGGTGGCGTAGTTGAAGATGCCGAACCGGTATCCCATGAAGAACTGCCAGGCGTTGTTGAGGGTCAGGGCGTTGCCCAACGGCACGAAGTTGACCCCGTCGGTGCTGTACGAGAACCTCGCCTGCCGGCCGGCTCCGGGCCGGATGTCGGCATTGGCCCGCAACCAGATCCGCCCCCCGGACACGGGGGCGCCGGCGATCTCGGTCCCGGTGCCGGTGGTGTTCCAGTTGTCGGAACCCATGGTCAGGCCGTTGGTCATCACCACCCGGGTCGCGCCGTTGTCCCGCTTGACGCCGATCCACGCCGACGTGTCCCGCAGCATCGCGAGCCCCGCGCGATCGCCGTCGCGCATCGTGGAGTAGTCCAGCTCGATGGTTCCGGTGGAGGTCGGCCCCTGGATCCGGTGGGTCAGCGTGTTGCGGGCCCGGTACAGGTCGTTGGTCACCGACGCGGCCTGTAGTCGCAGCCCGTTGTTCACCGTCCACCTGTTGTTGTCGGGGTTGTGGTTCCACTCGTACTGGACGCCGAGGGTGGTGCCCGGGAAGGTGTCGGTGCCGGTGAGCGGCTTGACCGGTCGCAGCGGCAGCGGGTTGGGGTAGCTGGCTCCCCAGGCCCCGTTGACCGTCTGCACCTGCGGCCAGCCGTCACCGGTCCAGGTGATCGGCGCCAACGTCGGCATCCGCCCACCGGGGTACGCGTCGGTGAACGCCATGTAGTACCAGGCCCCGTTCTGGGTCTGCACCAGCCCGCCCTGGTGCGGCACGCCGCCGCCGGAGATCGGGCCCGGCAGGTTGAGCAGCACCTGCCGCTGCTCGTACGGGCCGAACGGACCGTTGGTCGACTTCAGCACGTACTGGCCGTTGGCCGGGCGGGTGAGCCAGATGTAGTAGGCGCCGTTGCGCTTGTAGAACCGGGCCCCCTCCAGGGTGCCGATGTTCGACGGCGTCTGGTACACCTGCTGGGCGCGCACCTGGCTGCGCCCGTCGGCGGAGAGCTGGGCCACGCTGATCGTGCCGTTGCCGTACGTGACGTACATGGTGTCGTTGTCGTCGATGAGCATCCCGGCGTCGTAGTAGCAGTTGGGGATGGTGGCGTGCCGGCTCCAGGTGCCCCCGACGGCGGACGCGGTGTAGATGTGGGTCTGGGCGAAGTCGACGCAGCCGGCCCAGTAGAACGTCCGGTTGCTCGGCCGGTAGTTCAGCGTGGACGCCCAGATGCCGTCGACGTACCCGTGGCCGCCGTTGGTCAGGTCGTACTTGGCGCCGAAGTCCAGCCGGGGCACCGAGTGACCGGCGAACTCCCAGTTCACCAGGTCGTACGAGCGCAGCACCGGAGCGCCCGGCGAGTAGTGCATCGTGGAGGCCGACAGGTAGTAGACGTCGCCGACCCGGATGATGTCGACGTCGGCGAAGTCCTGCCAGAGCACCGGGTTGGTGAAGGTGCCGCCCGGCGTGCCGGTGTCACCGACGCGGACGAGCTGCCACTGCTGGTGGCTGCCGTTGAAGTCGTCGTACTGCACGATGTTGCCGCCGTCAGCGGTGGCGGCGTTCTGCACCTCGACCGCCTTGTTCGAGTTCCGGTTGATCAACCGCACGTACCCGTCGGCGGAGTCCGCCAGCCGGAACTGCTGGTTCGTCCCGTTGCCGTCACTCCACTGCACGATGCTGGCGCCGTTGGCCGTGGAGAGGTTGTAGACGTCGAGCACCTTGCCCGAGTGCCGGGACTTCAGCCGGTAGTACCCGCCGCCGGAGTCGACGAACTGCCACTGCTGGGCGTTCCCGTTGTTGCGCGACCACTGGGTGATCCGCGCCCCGTCGTTCGTGGCGCTGTTGTACAGGTCCAGCGCCTTGCCACTGTTGCGGTTCACCAACACGTACCACGCGGCCGTGTCGACCGACGCCGCCGACGCCGGCGCGCCGTTCACGACGCCGAGGGCGCTGCCCACCAGCACCACGGCCGCGGCGAGGCGCGACAACCACCCCCGACGCCGGGGCACGGCCCCGGAGCGCTTACCAACGGCAAGCATCATCTTCCTCCTTCGAGAGGTCATGGGATCGAGTTGACCGACGGGGCCCTCAGCCGGGCACCGGGCGCACCCGCCGGTCAGAACCCCCGGGCGAGCCGGTAGTACGCCTGATTCCACCGGATCTCGTTCGCGAAGCGACGCGGCTCGGTGTCGGCGTCGATGACGACCAGCTCGGTGCGGGTCATCTCGGCCAGGTCGTGCAGCTCCTCCACACCGACCGCCTGCGACAGCACGGTGTGGTGCGGCGCGCCGGCGGTGATCCACGCCTCCGCCGAACCGGCCAGGTGCGGGCGGGGCCGCCACACGGCCCGGGCCACCGGCAGCTTCCGCAGCGGGTGCGGGGGCGACACCACGTCGACCTCGTTGGCCACCAGCCGGAAGCGGTCGCCCATGTCGGCCATGCCGAGGACCACCGCCGGGCCGGGCGCGGCGTCGAACACCAGCCGTACGGGATCCTCACGGCCGCCGATGGCCAACGGGTGGATCTCGACGTTCGGCCGGTCGCCGGCGATCGTCGGGCAGACCTCGAGCATGTGTGCGCCGAGGACCAGCTCGTCGCCGGGGGTGAGGTCGTAGGTGTAGTCCTCCATGAAGGAGGTCCCGCCCTCGACGCCCACCGCCATCGCCTTGAGCGTGTGGACCAGCACCGAGGTCTTCCAGTCTCCCTCGCCGCCGAAGCCGTAGCCGTCGGCCATCAACCGTTGCACGGCGATGCCGGGTAGCTGGCGCAGGCCGCCGAGATCCTCGAAGTTCGTGGTGAACGCCCGGAACCCGCCGTCGTCCAGGAAGGCGCGCATGCCGATTTCCAGGCGGGCGGCGTACCGCAGCGACTCGTGCCGCTCGCCCCCGGCGAGCAGCTCGGGAACGACCCGGTAGGTGTCGTCGTATTCCTTGACCAGCTCGTCGACCTGCGCGTCGGCGACCTCACCGACCACCGTGACCAGGTCGTTCACGCCGTAGGTGTTGACCGACACCCCGAATCGCAGCTCCGCCTCGACCTTGTCGCCCTCGGTCACCGCGACGTCGCGCATGTTGTCACCGAAGCGGGCCAGTCGCAGTGACCGCATCGCCGACCAGCCGAGCGCGGCCCGGGCCCAGGCGCCGACCCGGGCGATCACGCGCGGGTTCTCCACATGCCCGGCGACGGTTTTGCGGGCCACCCCGAGGCGGGTCTGGATGAACCCGAACTCGCGGTCGCCGTGCGCGGCCTGGTTCAGGTTCATGAAGTCCATGTCGATCTCGTCCCACGGCAGCAGGACGTTGGCCTGGGTGTGCAGATGCAGCAGCGGAGTCTGCAGCGCGTCCAGGCCGGAGATCCACATCTTCGCCGGGGAGAAGGTGTGCATCCACGCGACGACCCCGATCGCGCCCTGCGTGGCGGCGTCGCGGCAGACCCGCAGAATCTCACCGCTGTTCGTGAGGATCGGCTTCCAGACCACCCGGGCGGGGATCTGCGGCGACTCGTCGAGCACGGCCGCGATCAGCCGGGACTGCTCGGTCACCTGCCGGAGCGTCTCCTCGCCGTACATGCCCTGGCTGCCCGTGAGAAACCAGATCTCGGGTGCGGTGTGTGGTGCCATGAGAGTTGCCTTCCGCGAGAGGGGCCGTCACTTGTAACGGATGCCGATGAGGCGCTGGAGGAGGATGAAGGCAAGGAGCAGGCCGCCGATCACGATCTTGGTCCACCAGGAGTTGAGGCTTCCGTCGAAGGTGATGAGGGTCTGGATCACGCCCAGGACCAACACGCCGAGCACCGTGCCGAAGACGTAGCCCGAGCCGCCGGTGAGCACGGTGCCCCCGATCACGACGGCGGCGATGACGTCCAACTCCATGCCGACGGCGATCAGCGGCGCGCCGGAGAGGGTGTAGAACGACAACAGGATCCCGCCGATCGCGGAGCACAGGCCGCTGATCGTGTAGACGGCGATCCGGGTACGCCCCACCGGCAGTCCCATCAGCAGCGCCGACTGCGGGTTACCGCCGATGGCGTACACGTTGCGACCCAGCCGGGTGTAGGCCAGCGTCCACGCGGCGACGGCGACCACGGCGAAGGCCACGAGCACGCTGATCGAGACGAAGTTGCCCCGGGGATCGCCGACCCGTTCCTGCGACATCCTGGTCCAGAACCCGTCGGTGATCGGGATGGACGAGCCGGAGATGAACGTGCACATCCCCCGGGCGAAGAACATCCCGGCGAGCGTGACGATGAACGGCTGGATGTCGAAGAAGTGGATGGCGCAGCCCATCAGCAGGCCGAGCGTCGGGCCGATCAGCAGCGCGATGACGAGCACGAGCGCCGCCGGCAGGCCCTGCTGTAGCAGCGCGGCCGACACCATCGCCGTCATGGCGACGACCGACCCGACCGACAGGTCGATGCCACCGGTGAGGATCACGAAGGTCATCCCCACCGCGACGACGAGCAGGAAGCTGTTGTCGATGAAGACGTTGAAGATGACCTGCACGTTGGAGAACGCCTGGTACTGGGACACGCCGATGCCGTACATGACCAGGAGCAGGACGAGCGTGGCCAGAACCGGTACCTGCCGCCGGGGCAACCGGATCCGGCTCCGGCGGGCGGTGAGCGATCCAGCGGTCATGCCGGCACCTGCTCCTTCGGCTTGTCGGCGACGGCGCGGGGCGGCGGGGCGCTGCTCCGGCGGCGGGTGAACCGGGCCCGGAAGGCCGGCGCCTGGACGAGGCAGACGGCGATGACGACGACCGCCTTGAACAGCAGTGAGGTCTGCGGCGAGATGTTCATGGCGTACACCGTGGTGGTCAGGGTCTGGATGATCAGCGCGCCGAGGATGGTGCCGCTGAGGAAGAACCGGCCGCCCGCGAGCGAGGTGCCGCCGATGACGACCGCGAGGATGGCGTCGAGCTCCACCCAGAGGCCGGCGGAGTTGCCGTCGGCGCTGGAGACGTTGGCCGTCATCATGAAGCCGGCGACCGCGGCGCAGCCGGCGCTGAGCACGTACGCCAGGAAGATGACCCGGCCGGAGCGGATGCCGGCCAGCCTGCTGGCCCTGGCGTTGCCGCCCACCGACTCGATGATCATGCCGAGCGCGGTGCGGCGGGTGAACGCGCCGACGACGAGGGCCGCCGCCAGCGCGACGAGAATGGCCAGCGGGAGGGTCAGCACGTGGCCCAGCCCGATCGCCCGGTACGGGCCGGAGTTGATGGTGATGATCTGACCCTCGGTGATGAGCTGCGCGAGCCCGCGGCCCGCCACCATCAGGATCAGGGTGGCGATGATCGGTTGGATGCCGATCACGGCGACCAGCACCCCGTTCCAGGCGCCGAGCACGAGCGCGACCCCGAGCGCCGCCGCGAGGGCGGTCAGCACCACGGGAAGGCTGTTCTGGTCGGGCTGCTGGCTGATGTACACGCAGGCAACCGCGCCGCTGATCGCGCACACCGAGCCGACCGACAGGTCGATGCCGCCGGTCGAGATGACCACGGTCATGCCCAACGCGACGAGGATCAGCGGCGCGCTCAGCCGCAGGATGTCGATCGGGGTGCCGTACAGGTGCCCGTCGGTGACCGCGACGGACAGGAACCCGGGTCGGTAGATCGTGTTCGCGGCGAGCATGACGACGAGCACGGCGGCGGGCCAGAACAGGCGGTGACCGACCAGCGTCCGGTAGCGGCTCCTGGTGTCGCTCATCGGACTGCCTTCTCCCGGTGCGATCCACTGGCGATGGTCTGCATGATGCGGTCGGCGTCGAGCCGGTCGTCGTTGGCGAGCTGCGCGACCATCTGCCGGTCCCGCATCACGGCCACCTTGTGGCTCAGGCGCAGCACCTCCTCCAGCTCGGCGGAGATGAACAGCACGGCCATGCCGCCGTCGGACAACTGCGTCACGAGCCGCTGGATCTCGGCCTTGGCACCGATGTCGATGCCCCGGGTGGGTTCGTCGAGGATCAACAGCCGCGGCTCGGTGATCAGCCACCGGGCCAGGAGCACCTTCTGCTGGTTGCCGCCGGAGAGGTTGCGCACCGGCACCTCCGGGTCGGACGGCCGGATCTGGAGCGCCCGGACGTACTTCTCGACCAGCTCGTCCTGGCGACGGCGCGGCAGGGGCCGCAGCCAGCCGCGGGCGGCCTGCATGGCGAGGATCATGTTCTCGCGGACCGACAGGTCGGCGACGAGGCCCTCCTCGCGGCGGTTCTCCGAGCAGAAGCCGATGCGCTGGTCGATGGCCTGCGCGGGGGTGCGTAGGCTGGCCGGCTCGCCGTCCACCGTGACCTGTCCGCCGTCCGCCCGGTCGGCGCCGAACAACAGCCGGGCCACCTCGGTACGCCCGGAGCCCAGCAGGCCGGCCAGGCCGACCACCTCCCCGGCGTGGATGGTGAGGCTGAACGGCGCGACCGCCCCCGACCGGCCGAAATTGGACGCCGCGAGGAGCGCGGTTCCCTTCTCCAGCGCCGACACGTCCCGCCGGGAGTGCTCCTCGATCCCCTCGAGCACGTCGAGTTCCTTGCCGATCATCTTCTCGACCAGGGCGAGCTGGGGCAGCTCCGCGGTCAGGTACTCGCCGACGAGCCCTCCGTTGCGCAGCACGGTGATGCGGTCGGCGATGCCGTAGACCTGGTCGAGGAAGTGGGTCACGAACAGGATCGCGATGCCCTCGTCGCGCAACTGCCGCATGATGCGGAAGAGCTGTGCGACCTCACCGGCGTCGAGGCTGGAGGTCGGCTCGTCCAGGATCAGCACCCGGGCCCGGACGTCGATCGCGCGGGCGATCGCGACCATCTGCTGGATGGCGAGGGAGTACGTCCCGAGCGGCGCGCTGACGTCGAGATCGAGGTCGAGGCGGTTCAGGAGCGCACGGCTGCGGCGACGGACCTCACCCCAGCGGATGGCGCCGAGGAGCCGAGGCTCGCGTCCGATGAAGATGTTCTCCGCCACCGAGAGGTTGGCGCAGAGGTTGACCTCCTGGTAGACGGTGCTCACCCCGGCGGCGGTCGCCTGCATCGGGCCCGGGAAGGACACCGGTCCGCCGGCCAGGGTGATCGTGCCCTCGTCGGTGTCGTAGACGCCGGTCAGCACCTTGATGAGGGTCGACTTGCCGGCGCCGTTCTCGCCCATCAGGGCGTGCACCTCGCCGGGGAAGAGCCGGAAATTGACGTCGTGGAGTGCGCGCACCCCGGGGAAGGACTTGCTGATACCGGTCATCGTCAGGACCGGAGGGCTATCCGTCATCCCATCAGACCTCTTCTGGGTTGTCGACGCGGAGGGGCCGCTGTTCCCACGGCGGTCGTCCCCGCGGGGACTCCGGTGGCCGCGGGCCGGGCCCGGTCCGGCGGGGGTGATCGGGCCGAGCAGCCGGGCCGCCACGCGAACGCGGCGGCCCGGCGTCGGATCAGTACTTGCGGTCGGGCAGCGCCGCCTTGGCCTGCTCCTGGGTGAAGGTGGTCTCCTCGGTCTCGATCCGGGGCGGCACCTCCTCGCCGGCGTGGACCTTCTTCGCCAGGTCCATGAGCTGTGGGCCGAGCAGCGGGCTGCACTCCGCGATGAAGTTGAACTTCCCGTCGGCGAGGGCCTGCATGCCGTCCTTCACGGCGTCGACCGTGATGATGGTGATGTCCTTGCCGGGCACCTTGCCGGCGGCGGCGATGGCCTCGAGCGCGCCCAGGCCCATGTCGTCGTTGTGCGCGAACAACACGTCGATCTTCGGGTTGGCCTTGAGGAACTGCTCCATCACGGCCTTGCCGCCGGCCCGGGTGAACTCGCCGGTCTGCGAGGCGACGATCTTCAGGTTCGGGTTGGTGGCGATCGCCTCGGCGAAGCCCTTCTTGCGGTCGTTGGCCGGCGCGGCGCCGGCGCTGCCCTGCAACTCGACGATGTGCACGGGGCCGGACGCGGTCTTCTTCTGCTCGACCAGCCATTCCCCGGCGAGCCGGCCCTCCTTGACGAAGTCCGAGCCGAGGAAGGTCTTGTACAGGGACTTGTCGGCCGAGTCGACCGAGCGGTCGGTCAGGATGACCGGGATGCCGGCGTCCTTGGCCTCCTTGAGCACGGTGTCCCAGCCGGACTCGACAACCGGCGAGAAGGCGATGACGTCCACCTTCTGCTGGATGTAGTTCCGGATCGCCTTGATCTGGTTCTCCTGCTTCTGCTGCGCGTCGTCGAACTTCAACTCGACCCCCGCGGCGGCTGCGGCCTCCTTGATCGAGGTGGTGTTCGCGGTACGCCACCCGCTCTCCGCGCCGACCTGGGAGAAGCCCAGCGTGATCTTCCCGTCGTCCGAGGACCCGCCGGTGTCGCTGTTGCCGCAGGCCGCCATGCCGCCGACGAGCAGCACGCCGGCGAGGACCGCGGCGGCGCGCCGCGAGGCGGAGTACGTTCGCAACCTTCTCATCGAATCTCCTTGGCTCGGTGTGGTGGTGGTCGCGCCGACCGCCGACGTGCGGAGAGCGGCGTGCGCGGGTGCTGGGGCTGGCGACCCCGGTGGGCGGGACCGGCGGGTGCCGGCGCGGGCCGTTCAGCAGTCCGTCGGTGAGACCGGTTGCTGTCCGTAGACGTTCTGGTAACGGTGGTGGAGGGCGTCGACGTCGGCCTGCGGGATCGGCAGCGGTTGCCCGAGTGCGCGCGCCAGGTGCGCGGTACGGGCCACGTCCTCGCACATGACCGCGGCCTTGACCGCCGCTCGGGCGTCGCGGCCGATGGTGAAGACGCCGTGGTTACGCATCAGCACCGCGGGCGAGCGGTGCCCGGCGAGGGTGGTGACGATGCCCTTGCCGATGTCGTCGCCGCCGATCAGGGCGAACGGGCCCACCGGGATCTCCCCACCGAACTCGTCGGCCTGCGCGGTGAGGTGGCACCGAATGGCCTCACCCCGGGCGGCCCAGGCGGTGGCGTACGCGCTGTGCGTGTGCACGACCCCGCCCACCTCGGGCATGGCCCGGTAGACGTAGGCGTGGGCGGCGGTGTCACTGGACGGGGCCAGGTTCCCCTCGACGACGACGCCGTCGAGGTCACACACCACCATCGTGTCCGCCGAGAGCTCCTCGTAGCCGACACCGCTCGGCTTGATCACCATGAGGTCGCACCCGGGAACCCGCGCGGAGATGTTGCCGGCCGTCCAGGCGACCAGGCGGTACCGGACCAGTTCGGCGTGCAGGTGGGCAACGGTCTCACGCAGCTCGGCGATCTGTCGGGTCACCTCGGCGTTCACGCGGCCACCTCCAGCACGGCCTGGTGCGTGGCGGCGGTGGTGCCGACCGCCGCGTTGCGGATCGCCCGCAGCCGGAGCATGACGTCGTCGCCACCGCGACCGAAGTGATCGTGCAGCGTCCGGTACTCGGCGTAGAGGGCGTCGTAGACACGCGCCCGGCCGGGATCCGGTCGGTAGACGGCCTCGTGCACCCGCCCCATCGCCCGCGACGCCTCGTGGACCGACGGGTACTCACCGGCGGCCACGGCGGCGTGTATCGCCGACCCGAGCGCCGGCCCCTGCGCGGAGGCGATCATGTTCAGCGGCCGGTTGGTCACATCGGCGTAGATCTGCATCAGCAGCTCGTTGGAGGCGAGTCCCCCGGCAATCACCAGGTCCTCAACCGCCACGCCGGCCTCGACGAACGCTTCGATGATCATCCGGGTGCCGTACGCCGTGGACTCCAGCAGCGCGCGGTAGATGTCCTCCGGCCGGGTGGCCAGCGTCATGCCGACGATCATCCCGCTGAGGTCGTGGTTGACGAGCAACGAGCGGTTGCCGTTCCACCAGTCCAGGGCGACCAGGCCGTGCGCGCCGACCGCCTGGCGGGCGGCCAGCTCCGTGAGGCGTTCGTGCGAGGCGACCCCGGCCGGGGCGGCATGCTCGACGAACCAGCCGAAGATGTCACCGACTCCGCTCTGCCCGGCCTCGTAACCCCACGCGCCAGGACTGATGCCGCCGTCGACGACGCCGCACATCCCGGCCACCTCCGCGAGGTGCGTGCCGTTGACCACGTGACAGGTGGAGGTACCCATGATCGCGACGAGCCGTCCGGGCTCCACGGCCCGCGCGGCGGCGGCGGTGACGTGCGCGTCGACGTTGCCGACGGCCACCGCGATCCCCTCCGGCAGGCCGGTCCACGTCGCGGCCCGGGCGGTGAGCACGCCGGCTCGGGCGCCGAGCGGCATCAGCGGACCGTCCAGCTTGGTGACGAAGGTGCCGAAGTCCTGGTTGAGGGCGGTCAGGAAGCCCTCGGACGGGTACCGGCCGTCCTGCCGGACGCCCTTGTAGCCGGCCGTGCAGACGTTGCGGGTCTCGGTGCCGCTGAGCTGCCAGACGATCCAGTCGGCGGCTTCGATGAAACGCTCGGTCCGGTGGTAGACCTCGGGGTCCTCCTCCAGGATCTGCAGGCCCTTGGCGAACTGCCACTCGGCGGAGATCTTGCCGCCGTAGCGGCCGATCCACGGCTCCGCCCGCTCGTGGGCCAGCGCGTTGATCCGGTCGGCGTGCGGCTGCGCGGCGTGGTGCTTCCACAGCTTCACCCAGGAGTGCGGCCGGTCGCGGAGCTCGGGATCCTCGCAGAGCGGAGTGCCGTCGGCGAACGTCGGCAGCACGGTGCACGCGGTGAAGTCGACGCCGATGCCGACGATCGCGGCGGGATCCACCCCCGCGGCGGACACCGCGGCCGGGACGGCGTACCGCAGCACGTCGCGGTAGTCCTCCGGGTTCTGCAGCGCCCAGTCCGGCGGCAGCGGCCGACCGCCGGGAAGCGCCGCGCTGATGACCCCGTCGCGGTACTCGTGCACCGCAGTCCCCAGCTCCGCGCCGTCACCGACCCGCACCACCAGCGCTCGCCCGGAGAGGGTGCCGAAGTCGACGCCGACGACGTAGCGCTCGCCGGCTCCGTCCACAAGGTTCATGTTCGCCTCCACACCTTCGATGGGCATAGTGTTAGCGTTCACATGGATACACGTCAAGACACCTGTGCGCAACGGCTCCGTAACAGACCCTGGTGCCGCCCGGATTCGTCACGGGTACCGCCAAGCTCCGTCGGACCGGCGCAGCCTCTAACTGACTTTCTCGGGCAGGTGCAGCAGAGGTGCCCGGCCGGGCGGCTGCTCCGGCTCGGGGCCGGGCTGGTCGCACGGCGGCACCGGCACGGTGACCGGCTCGGCGCAGGTGACCCGCACCTTCTCGCCGTGGTGCCGCAGCTCCACCACGTCGTCGGTGCAGCCGTGCCGCAGCGCGTACGTGGTCTGGTGCGGCCGGACGTCGACCCGCAGCCGCATGCCCCGCCACTGCAAGGAGAACTCCAGCCGGGTGAGCCCGCTCGGCAGCCGGGGCGCGAACGTCAGCAGCCCATCGTGGTCGCGCAGCCCGCCGAACCCGGCGACCAGGGCGATCCACGCCCCGGCGAGCGACGCCATGTGCACCCCGTCGCGGGTGTTCTCGTTCAGGTCGTGCAGGTCCATCAGCGCGGCCTCGCGCAGGTACCGGTGGGCCAGCTCCAGGTAGCCGACCTCGGCCGACATCACCGCCTGCGTGCACGCCGACAGGGACGAGTCCCGCACGGTCCGCCGCTCGCAGTAGAGGAAGTTGCGCAGCTTCTCCTCGTCGGTGAACGCGTCGCCGCGCCAGTGCATCGCGAGCACCAGGTCGGCCTGCTTGATCACCTGCTTGCGGTACAGGTCGAAGTACGGGTAGTGCAGCAGCAACGGGTACTTCTCGGCGGGGGTGTGCTCGAAGTCCCACTCCTGGAGCAGGGTGAACCCGTCCACCTGCTCGTGCACGTCGACCTCGTCGTCGTACGGGACGCACATCGCGTTCGCCGCGTCCCGCCAGGCCGCCGCCTCCTCCTCGGTCACCCCGAGGTCGGTCGCCTCGTCCCGGAACCGCATCGCGTACTCGGCGGCGGTGAGCAGGTTCCGCTGCGCCATCAGGTTGGTGTAGATGTTGTCGTTCTTCACCGCGGTGTACTCGTCCGGGCCGGTCACCCCGTCGATGTGGAACCGGCCGTTCCGGTCATGGTGCCCGAGCGAACGCCACAGCCGGGCCGTCTCGACCAGCAGCTCCAGGCCGATCTCCCGCGCCAGCCCCTCGTCCCCGGTGACCAGCATGTACCGGCGCAGCGCGTCGGCGACGTCGGCGGCGATGTGGAACGCGGCCGTCCCCGCCGGCCAGTACGCCGACGACTCCGGCCCCTCGATGGTGCGCCACGGGAAGGCCGCGCCGGCGAGGTTCAGCGTCCGGGCCCGGTCCTGCGCCTGTTCCAGGGTGGAGTGCCGCCAGAACAGGGCGTCACGCACCGCGCCCGGCTGGGTGTAGGTGAGCACCGGCAGCACGAACATCTCGGTGTCCCAGAACGCGTGTCCGTCGTACCCGGGGCCGGTCAGGCCCTTCGCGGAGATCGGCCGCCGCTCGGCCCGGGCACCGGCCTGGAGCACGTGGAACAGGCCGAACCGCACCGCCTGCTGCACCTCCGGGTCGCCCTCGACCCGCACGTCGGCGGCGTCCCAGAACTCGTCCAGGTACTCCCGCTGCTCGCGGCGCAGCCCGTCCCAGCCGTCCAGGCGGGCCGCGGCGAGGGCCCCGCCGACCTGGTCGCGCAGCGCCGGCAGCGACCGCTTGCTCGACCAGCCGTACGTCAGGTACTTGACCACCCGCAACGTCTCGCCGGGCTTGAGCACGCACCCGACGGTGGTACGGACCCAGTCCTCGTACCCCTCCGACTGGACAGTGGTGCGCTCCGGGCCCTGCACGTCGTGGTCCATGGCGGCGGCCACCCGCAGGCCGCTGACCTTGGTCCGGTGGATCAGCAGACCGCCGCCGCCTGTGGTCAGCTCCTCCTCGGCCACCAACGGCGACTCCAGCACCGCCGCAACCCGGGGGTCGCGGCTCTGCGCCGGGAGGGTCTCGTTGGCCACCAGCTCGGACTGGAGGATCAGCCGGATGGGCCCGTCGACCGCCTCCACCTCGTAGCTGATGGCGGCGACCGCCCGCTGGGTGAACGACACCAGCCGGGTGCTGCGGACCTTGACCTCCCGGCCCGCCGGGGAACGCCAGTGCAGCTCCCGGTGCAGGGTGCCGGCCCGCAGGTCGAGGATCCGCTCGTGGGCGAGCAGCTCGCCGTACCGGACGTCGAGCGGCTCGTCGTCGACCAGCAGCCGGATCAGCTTGCCGTTGGTGACGTTGACGATGGTCTGGCCGGACTCGGGGAAGCCGAAGCCCGCCTCGGCGTACGGCAACGGGCGCAGCTCGTAGAAGGAGTTCAGGTAGGTGCCGGGCAGGCCGTGGGGCTCGCCCTCGTCCAGGTTGCCGCGCAGGCCGATGTGCCCGTTGGAGAGCGCGAAGACCGACTCGGACTGGGCCAGCACGTCCAGGTCGAGGCGGGTCTCCCGGATGTGCCAGGGCTCCACCGGGTAGGCGCGTTCACGGATCATGCGGGTGTCTCCCTGTCGATCAGGTCGCCGAGGTCCGTCACCACGACGTCCGCCCCGTGCGCGCGCAGCTCTTCGGCCTGCCCCACCCGGTCCACGCCGACCACGTAGCCGAACCCGCCGGCCCGGCCGGCGGCGACGCCGGCCAGCGCGTCCTCGAAAACGGCCGCGCGGGCCGGCTCGACCCCGAGCAGCTTCGCCCCGGCCAGGAAGGTGTCCGGGTGCGGTTTGCCGCGCAGCCCCCGCTCGCGGGCGACCACCCCGTCCACCCGGGCCTCCAGCAGCGGCTCCAGCCCGGCGGCGGCGACCACCTGCCGGCAGTTGGCGCTCGCCGAGACGACCGCGCGGCGCAGGCCGGCGTCGGCCGTCGCCTTCAGGTACGTCACCGAGCCCGGATAGACCTCGACCCCGTCGGTGCGGAGCCGCTCCAGCAGGACGATGTTCTTCCGGTTGCCCACCCCGTTGACGGTGTCCGCCTCCGGCGGGTCGTCGGGCCCGCCCTCGGGCAGGGTGATCCCCCGGGAGGCCAGGAAGGAACGCACCCCGTCGGCCCGGGGCCGGCCGTCGACGTAGCGGTTGTAGTCGGGTCCCGGGTCGAACGGCAGGTACGGCTCACCGCTGGCCGCTGAGTGCCGCCGGAGGAACGCGTCGAACGTCTGCGTCCACGCCACGTTGTGCACCCGGGCGGTCTGGGTCAGCACGCCGTCCAGATCGAAGAGACAGGCGGTCACATGATCAGGCAGGCCCAGCACGGTACGAATCTATCCACCGGCCGGACCCGGCAAACCGGATTCACCCCACGACGCGCGGGAGCCGGGGTGGCGACACGCTCAGCGGTTGGGGCGCAGCGTCCAGACCACGGTCATCGCCGAGGTCGGCGTGCCGTCCTCGGTGGCGATCTCGACCTCGACCGGGAACTCGGGCCGCCGGCCGGCGTCCAGTTCGGCGATCACCTCGGCCGCCGCCCGGCCGAGCCGCGCGGTGGCCCGCACCGGCCCCATCGCCAGCTTCCGGTACGCGATCTCCGCGCGCACGGCCAGCGGCACCGCGCGGTCGAGGAGTTGGCCGAACGCGGCCAGCACCACCGCGCCGGAGGCGGTCTCGCCGAGGGTGAACATCGCCCCGGCGTGCGGACCGCCGACGTGGTTGTGGGTGGCCGGCGAGTCGGGCAGCCGGACCACGGCGCGCACGCCGCCCTCCGCCTCGGGGGCCACCTCGACGAATTCGACCCCTAGGGTCCGGGCGAACGGCACCGCCTCCAGCATGCCTGCGGCGACCTGGCGTGAGTCGATGGTCATGCCCGAATGTTACTCCTCGGTAACTTGACCGGCAAGGGCGCTCAGCCCCTGTGGTTGTCAACGCGAAGGCGGCCGCCCCGACCAGGACCGGGACCGGGACCGGGACTCAGCGATGCTTCGCGTACGCGACGAACGCCGACCAGCTCGCCGGGGCGAACACCAGCGCCGGCCCCCACCGATCCTTGCTGTCCCGCACCCCGACCGCCCCGGGGAGGTTGTCGGCCACCTCGACGCAGTTGCCCTGGTTGCCGCTGCTACGGGTGCTCTTGCGCCAGACCGCGCCAGTCAGGTCCATACCTCCGCCGCCTCCGAGATCGCCGTTAGCGTGGCCCCGTGCGGCAGCGCCTCCGCCCGCACGGACTCCCACACCTGCCGCAGCGAGTGTATGTCCGCCGTGCGCTCCACGATGGTGCCCTGCAACTGGTTGTCCAGGTAGCCGACGTCGTCGCTGTCGGGCGGGGTGGCGAGCACGAACGCGCCGTTGAGCCCCGGGTACGCGCCGACGCCGCGCGGCACCAGGTGCAGGTGCACCCGGGGCCGGCAGCCCACCTCGACCAGGTGCCGCAACTGCTCCCGCATCACGTCGGGGCCGCCGACCGGGCGCTCCAGCACGGTGTAGTCGAGCACCGCCACGAGCTGCGGCGGGGCGGGCCGGTCGAGCACTGCCTGCCGGGCCAGCCGAGCGGCGAGGGGCTGCTCGATCGCGTCGCCGACGAGCTGGGCCGCCCCCTCGTACAGCGCGCGGGCGTACCCCTCGGTCTGGAGCAGGCCCGGCACCACCAGCGGCTCGAAGCTGCGCAGCGCGGTCGCCTCCTGCTCGATGGTCACCCACTCGCGGAACCACGGCATCAGGCTCTCCCGCACCAGCGTCTCCCGGATCCGGAGCAGCAGCCCGTCGGCCCGCAGCGCCTCGTCGCAGCGCTGGGTGAACTCCTCCCGGGGCGGGCGGCGGCACTGCTCGACCGCCGCCACCAGCGACGCCGAGTAGTTCACCCGCTCGCCGAGGGCCTCCTGCGACAGGCCCGCGCCGGACCGCAGGCGGCGCAGCTCCCCGGCGAACAGTTCCAACATGGGCATCCGGTTCATCTGCACACCTCTGCACACGTGCGCCGGCCGATTCGGACGGCCGGGCTGGTGGGGGCGGAACGGCTTCCGACAGTAGCCCCGCTGTCAGCACACTGTCACGCAGCGGAGCCGCTGCCGCTTCCACCCCCGGGAACGCGGCGCGACCGCACGGGCCCGTCCCTCCACTCCCCCTGGCGGGGCGGGCCCCCTCCCGCCGATGAAGGAGACCCACGTGATCAGCCACCAGCTCCCGCAGCCCGGCGACGGGCCGAAGGCGGACCGCCCCCGGGCGTACCCGCCGCACGCCCGACCCCACACGCCGCTGCGCCCCCTGTGGTGCTGCCGCGCCTGCGGGCAGCCCTGGCCGTGTGCGGAGGCCCGGCTGCTGCTCAAGGTGGACTACGCCGACAACCAGATCGGCCTGTCGATCTACCTGAGCGGGTTGTACTACGAGGCGGTCCGGGACCTGTACCGGCTCAACCCGGACGACGGACCCGCCCCGGGCGAGTTGTTCGCCCGGTTCGTGGCCTGGGGGCCGTATCGCCGACCGGCCGTGGGCCCCGCCGACGACGGACGCGGCCCTGGCCGCCCCACCGGGCACGGGTGATGGATCTGACTGTCGCTTTTCGGGCAACTGCCCGGGCGAAAAGTTCGAACGCCGCGCAGGTACGGTCCTGGCTGTGTCCGACACTCCACAGCGTTCGATCGCCGGCCGATACCGGCTTGTCAGGCCCCTCGGGCAGGGCGGCATGGGACGGGTCTGGCTGGCCCGCGACGAGACGCTACGCCGGGATGTGGCGATCAAGGAACTGCTGCCGCCACCGGGCCTGACGGACGACGAGCGGCGGGAGATGCGCGAGCGGTCCATGCGCGAGGCGCGGGCGATCGCGCGGCTGGACCAGAGCAATGTGGTACGGATCTTCGACGTGCTGCATGCCGACGGCGAGCCCTGGATCGTGATGGAGTTCGTCCCTTCCCGGTCGCTGCACGCGGTGCTGGCCGAGAGCGGCCCGCTGACGCCGGCCCAGGTGGCGCGGATCGGCCTGGCCCTGCTCGCCGCGCTGCGCGCCGCCCACCGGGCCGGACTGCTGCACCGGGATGTCAAGCCGGCGAACGTGCTGCTCGCCGATGACGGCCGGGTGGTGCTGACCGACTTCGGGCTGGCCACCGCACCTGACGACCCGAGCATGACCCGAACCGGGATCGTGCTCGGTTCGCCCTCGTACCTTCCGCCGGAGCGGCTCACCGACGGCGTGATCGGCCCTGCGGCCGACCTGTGGTCGCTCGGCGCAACGCTCTACGCCGCCGTGGAGGGGAGACCGCCGTACGCGCGGTCGTCGGCGGTCGCGACGGTGGCCGCCATCGCGACCGATCCGCCGACGCCACCCCAGCGCGCGGGCGCGCTGACCCCGGCTCTCGAAGGGCTGCTGCGCAAGGACCCGAGCCGGCGGATCGACGCCGAGGAAGCCGAACGGCTCCTGCGTCAGGCGGTACCCGAGGGACCGTCCCTGGCACCAGCGCAGGCGGCGGCGAGCCTGACACCGACGGGCACGACACCGGCGGGCACGGCACCGACGAGCACGACACCGACGAGCACGACGGCGAGGACGGCGACGCAGGACGAGTCGACCCCGAAGCCGTCCGTCACCACGGCCCCGCCGGACAGGCCGGCCCAGACACCGACCGCCACCACGACCACCGCCGCCACGAGGCGAAATCGCTGGCTGATCGCCGCCGTCGCGGCCGTGGCCCTGGTCGGCGTCATCGCGGTTCAACCGCTCATCAGCAACGCCCTGGCCGACGACGCCAAGCACGACCCGGTGCTCGGCACGTCGGCTTCACCGACCCACGCGCCGATGGCCGGATGGCACTACTACACCCAGGATCCCGGCTTCTCGGTACCGGTCCCGGACGGCTGGCAGCAGCTCCGCGACGGCACGCGCGTCGAGTTCCACGATCTGAACAGCCGTCGCGTGCTGGCCATCGACGCTCTCGGCGCGCCGAAGGCCGATCTCCTGGCGGACGCCCGGGACGCAGAGGCGGCGGACCGCAAGACCGGAAGGTATCCGGACTACAAACCGGTTCACCTCCACAAGGTGAACTACCGGGCGCGGGCGGTGGACCGCGAATGGACCTACGCCGACGCCGGCGGGATGCGGATGCACGTCCTCAGCCGCACCTTCGTCGCCGAGAACGGCCAGGCGTACACGATCGAATGGACCACACCGGACAATGCGTGGGCGGCCGGTCAGGATGCTCTCGCACTGATCCTGGGGAGCTTCCGCGCGCAGCACGCACAGGCGTCACCGGGCGGAGCATCGACGTCTGCCAGGCCGAGCAGGAGCGTTTCGCCCTCTCCTCGCGTCAGCGTCACCCCGCCCAGGTCACCGAGGCCCGCCAAGAGCAGCACCTCGGCAAAGCCCCGGTTCACCAACCGACCCATCATCAACAACGGCAGCGGCACGTGCATCGACGTACCGGACAGCTCCCCGACCACAACTGCCAAAATCCAGACATGGGAATGCCACGGCGCCGCCGGGGAGCAATTCACCCTCGCCGCAGACCGCACGCTTCGGGTGGTGGGCAAGTGCCTTGAGATCTCGGACACCAGCAACGGCCCACACCTACGGATCGCCACCTGCACGGGCAGCGCGAGGCAGCGTTTCGACCTGAACAGCGCGGGCGACCTGGTCAGCCTCGGCACGGTCCCGGCCAAATGCGTCGACGTGCCCGGCGGCGACCCCGCCAACGGTGTCTGGCTCAACATCTGGGACTGCAACGGCAGCGAGAATCAGAAGTGGCACGTCGGCTAGGTCAGGCCATGTGTCGAAGTCGGCCCGCCCCGGTTCGGCTCGGCGCTGTCGACTCGGTGTGGGGTTCGTTCGTACGGACCCAGACCATGCCAGGGCCCGCCCGCGCAGGGAGTAAGCCCGAACGCCCGGAGCGGGCCTGCCCCGACGTGATCGTCTGCTGATTATGGAGAACTCGCCCCGGCGTGTCGTCTCGAAAGTCAGCAGACGATCACGGTGCGACGCCCACAGCACCCCGAAGGGTGGAAGCTCTCGCTAGAAGAGGTGGCCGATGGTGCGGATGATCTCGGCGTAGAAGTTGCCCTCGATGCTGCGGAACAGGGCGAACCCCTCACCGGGGCTGCCGAAGAACGGACGCAGCGTCCAGGCGAGCTGAGTGCCGACGAAGCCAAAGAGCAGGATCCACACGTACAGCAGGGTCATGCTCGCCGGGCGCTCGGCAGCCGGTCGGCGGACCGGCGGCTCGGGCCAGTGGCGGTACTGCGCCGGCGGATACCCGGCGGGAAGCAGCCCCGGCCCGGGGTGACCGGGCACAACGGCCCCGGGCATGACGGCCCCGGGCACGACAGCCCCGGGCACGACGGCCACCGGGGCGGGGGCCGCGACCGCCAGGGCGGGCGCGGGCTGGACGGCGGCCTCGTCGGCGGTTCCGTTGACGCCGAGCGTGGCCGGTGCGGGAGCCAGGGCCGACGTGGTGCCGACCGCGACCGGGGCGGGAGCCGGGGCCGCAACGGCGGGAGGCGCGACCGGGGCGGGAGCCGGGGCCGCAACGGCGGGAGCCGAGGCCGGAGTGAGCAGGCCGTGGGCGTTGAGCACCTGCATGCCACCGGTCAGGAAGCGCAGCCCGACCACCGCGCTCAGCGTCAGGATGGCGACGTTGAGCAGCTTGAAGAAGCCGTAGTCGGGCGCGGTGATCAGGAAGAAGAGGCTGATCGGCGCGAACGCCACGGCCAGCATAGAGGTGACGGTGACCGCCACCATCACCAGCGCCAGCGACTGTCGCACCGACAGTCGGGCCCCGAAGACCAGGTTGAACAGGTAGAGCGTGGGCAGGCAGATGGCGAGCGTGACCAGGAACAGCAGCGGCAGCTTGACCGCCGAGGTCAGCGCCATCAGCACGCTGTGGAACGCGCCGAGCACCGCGCCGTAGCAGGCGAGGGCGATGCCGGAGCTGGCCAGCATCCGCATGGTGAGGCCGTTGAGATCGCGGTCGGCCACGATCTGCTGCCAGATGCCCTGCCGGTCGCGCAGGATGCGCTCGATGACGAGCGGGCTGGGACGGTCAGCCGACACTGGCGGACCCCTTTCTCACACCGTGCACTGTGGACGAGGTCCGCTGACCGTAGGGCACCGACCTACCCACCCGCCACCCCGCCCGGCGATCAGCGCCAGCCCACGTCGATCCGGTCGCCGCGCTCGTCGAAGAAGTGCAGCGCGTCCAGGCGCACCGAGACGGCCAGCGGATGACCGGCGGAGACCCCCGGGTACGGCGCGAGCCGGACCCCCAGCTCCGCCGGGCGGCGGTGGTGCCGGCCCTGGTCGCTGAGCACGCTGGCCCGGTTGCCCCGGCCGGTCTCGTCGGGAGTCGGTGCCGGCTCAGCACCCCGGCCGGTGAGCCGCTGTATGACCTGCCCGAACCGGCGTCGGCCGCGCTGGCCGCCGTCGGTGTCCTCGGCCCGGCTGCCCATCTCGTCCACCACGATGGCGGTGGCACCGATGTCGAGGAAGGCCAGCGACTCGTGACCGTGGTGCTCCAGGTAGCGGATCCGGCCCCGGAGCACGTCGCCCGGGGCGTCCGGGGCGACCGGGGTGAGCGCCTCGGCCCGCATCCCGACGACGATCCGCTCGCCGTGGTAGTGCGCGACGGCCCGGCTGCGGATGTCGGTCCAGGGCAGGTAGAGCGACTGCTCGCCGATCTTCAGCGCGACGTACCGGTCGAGGTGGACGTAGACGGACGCCTCCAGCAGGTTCATCCGGGGGCTGCCGAGGAACGCGGCCACGTAGAGGGTGGCCGGGCGGCCGTACACCTGGGTGGGGGTGCCTACGTCCTGGAGCACGCCCTTGCGCATAATTGCCACCCGGTCGGCCATGGTCAGGGCCTCGGCCTGGTCGTGGGTGACGTAGATGGTGCTGACGCCCAGCTCGCGGGTCAGGCCGGAGATCTCCGCCCGCAGCTCCGCCCGTAGCCCGCTGTCAAGGTTGGACAGCGGCTCGTCCATCAGGAAGAGCCCTGGCCGGCGGACGATGGCCCGGCCCATCGCGACCCGCTGGCGCTGCCCGCCGGAGAGCTGGCTGGGCTTGCGGCCCAGCACGTCGCCGATGCCCAGCGCGCTGGCCACGTCGGCGACCCGCTCGTCGCGCGGCGAGGCATCGACCCCGGCCAGCCGCAGCGGGAAGGCGATGTTGTCCCCCACCGTCATGTGCGGGTAGAGGGCGAAGTCCTGGAACACCATGGCGATCTTCCGGTCCCGGGGCTGCAGGTCGTTCGCCAGCTCACCGTCGAGCAGGACCGCTCCGGAGCTCGGATCCTCCAGCCCGGCCACCATCCGCAGCACGGTGGACTTCCCGCACCCGGACGGCCCGAGCAGGACCATGAACTCACCGTCGTTCACGTCCAGGTTGATCTTGTCGACGGCGACTGTCCCGTCCGGGAAAACCTTGGTCACATCCTTGAGCGCGACGGTTGTCACCGTCTCCTCCCCCAGCTCGTCGGCCGTACCCGAATGAATGTGACCAGGATCATCGAGTCCGCACATCGGGTAAACGTGCCATGTTCGGCTCGTGACAGGCCTATTACGGTCCAGCAGGGTTCAGCCCGGTTCGCCGAGGAAAGCCCGGCGGACGACCCGCTCGGCGGCGTGGCCGTCGTCCAGGGCGCAGAACCGGGCCCGGAACCGCTTCCGGGCCGCGGTCGCGGCGGGGGCGTCGACCGCGCCGGAGCGGAACAGGTCGAGCAGACCGGGGAAGCTGCTGGTCACGGCACCGGGCGGCTCGGCGAGCAGGTCCAGGTAGACGCCCCGGGCCAGCCGGTACGCCGTCCAGTCCGGCGCGTACACGACGATCGGCCGGTCCAGCACGGCGTAGTCGAACATCGCCGACGAGTAGTCGGTGACCAGCACGTCGGCGGCGAGGTAGAGGTCCTCGACCCGGTCGTGGTCGCTGACGTCCCGGATCCGGGCGCCACCCGGGCCGAGGACCGGACCCGACGGCCGGCGGTCCCGATCGTGGAAGTAGTGGCTGCGGATCAGCAGCCGGCCGGCCGGGCCGAGCGTGTCGAGCAGCACGTCCGGGTCGAAGGGTGGGCGGTACCCGGGCAGGTGCTCGCGGTGGGTCGGGGCGTAGAGCACCACCCGGTCGCCGGGGGCGAGGCCGAGCCGGGAACGTACCTCGCGCACCTCGGCGGGGGTGGCGGTGGCCAGCCGGTCGTTGCGCGGGTACCCGACCTCCAGCGTGGTGTACGCGGCCGGGTACGCCCGCTCCCACATCTGGGTGGAGAAACTGTTCGCGGAAACGCTGTAGTCCCATCGGTCCACCCGGCGAAGCAGCTTCGCGAAGTCCATCCCCACCGCGCCGGCCGGGTAGCGCTGCTGGTCCAGCCCCATCACCTTGACCGGGGTGCCGTGGTGGGTCTGCACGTGCACCGAGCCCGGCCGCTTGCGCACGAAGTCGGGGAAATTCACGTTGTTGACCAGCCAGGTGGCCCGGGCCAGCACCCGGTGGTACTCGCGGCTGCCGGCCACCACGAACTCCACCCCGGCCGGGAGGGAACTGACCCGGTCCCGCCGGATCACCCACACCCCGCGGACCTGCGGTGCCAGCCGGCGGGCCGCCTCGTAGATCGCCGCCGGGTTGCAGGCGTACCCGCGGTACCAGTACGCCGCGTAGACGGCCAGCGTCGGGTCGAGCGGGCGGCGCAGCTCGGCCCGGTAGTACTGGCGCAGCAGCGCGTCGCGGCCCAGTCGGGCGGCCCGCCGGGCCACCGGCCTCGCCCGGCGGACCTGCTGCCGGGCGGCGTCCCGGGTGTGGTTGGCCGCCCGCAGGGCGCTGAACGTCCGCCACCGGCCGGCGGCGGCCAGCCGGTGCTTGAGCCCTTCCACCCCCTCCGGCAACGGATGGCCCCCGGGCGGTCGGAAGCGGGCGTGGTCGGCGGTGATCTGGGCGAAGAAGGCGGGCCGCAGCTCGGGAGCGATCCGCTCGCCGTTGCCGAGCACGGTCAGGTAGTGCCAGATCATCCGCTCGAAGACCGCCGGGCGCAGGTCGTCGACGGCCGGCGCCCACCGGTCCATCAGCCGGAACACCCGGTGCCACTGGACGAACACCTCGAAGTGCCGGTCCCCCCGGGTCCGGGTGATCGCGCCGGCCCGGCGCTGCCGGTAGTTGACGCAGACCCGGTCCAGCACCCCGATCCGCTGGGCGGCCATCAGCACCGGGAAGCTGAACGGCACGTCCTCGTACCAGCCGGGCTCGAAGCGCAGCCCGAGGTCGACCAGGAACTCCCGGCGGACCAGCCGGTTCCACGCGGTGTGCAGCAGCCGCAGCGTCTCCGGCCGCTCACGCAGCCGGAAGGTGGCCGGTCCGAGCGGCTCGGGGAAGACGTCCCGCATCGCGCTGCGGGTCGGCCGCTCGTCCCACCGCACCCGGACATGGTCGACGACGAGCACGTCCGGGCGGGTGGCCCGGAGCCGGGCGGCCACCTCAGCCAGGCAGTCCGGGGCCAGCCAGTCGTCGCCGTCGACGAACCACACGTACTCGCCGCCAGCCAGGTCCAGCCCGGCGTTGCGGGCCGGACCCAGGCCGACGTTCTCGGTCAGCCGGACGGCGCGGACCCGGTGGTCCCGGGCCGCGTAGTCGGCCAGGATGTCGCCGCTGCCGTCCGGCGAGTGGTCGTCGACGCCGATCACCTCGACGTCGTCGAACGGCTGGCCGAGAATCGAGTCGAGGCACTCGCTCAGGTACGCCTGCACCCGGTAGGCCGGTACGACGAAGCTGATCAGCGCCATCGACCGGCCCCCCACGTCAGCCCGGCTGGCGAACGCCTCTACGCGCCGGGGCGCCCGCGGCCCGCCGGGCGCGGGCGGGCAGGACGACCCAGGCCAGGACCACGCTCCCGACGAAAACCATGAACAGGTACGTACCGAGTGTAGCCATCACAACAGCCGCGAATCCGACGATCGCCGCGATGGCCAGCAGCACCGAGCGCCCCTCCCAGCCCAGCGTCCACGGGTGCAGCGGCGGGGCCGCCTGCCGCTTCTCCAACCGGGCCGTGAGGTCGTAGTGGTGCAGGGTCAACACGAAGACGTACCCGAAGACGACCCACGCCGGCACCCCGGCGACCACGCCGACCGCGACGGCGAACAGGTACTCGCCGGCCCGCAGCGCGGCCGGGACCAACCAGTCCAGCGGGCCGTTGTGCGCCGCCCCGGCGCCCAGGCCGGCGACCAGCAGCACCAGCAGGGCCGCCGGCACCGCCCAACGCAGGCCGGCCGGGTCGCCGTCCCCACCCGCCCGCAGCAGGCCCGCGACGAGCAGCGCCGCCGGGCCGAGGGCGCCGATCACCGCCAGCGTCAGCGGGCCCACCGGGCGCAGCGCCGGGAACCGGGCCGCGAGCGGGCCGTCGTCGCGGTGCAGGGTGGCGTCGACCGTGTCCAGCACCGGCACCCGCATCCAGCGGGCCCGCAGGGTACGCAGCGCACCCGTGTACGCGAACGCCAGCACCCCCCAGGTCAGCACCGCGACCAGGCTGACCAGCGGGTCGAACAGCGCGACGGTCAGCGCGATCAGCGCCCACCGCTCCCCGATCGGGAAAACCACCGTCCGCTTCAGCCAGTAGGACAGCGACCCTGTGTCGGCCTGCACCCGCGTCGACGCGGCGTTCAGTTTGTCGCCGATCCCGCCGCCGCCCGCGGCGGCGGTCCTCGGCCGGCGGGCCGCCTCGTCGTGCAGCACCCCGTACCAGGTGTCGGTCATGTGCCGGACGGTCTGCAACGTCATCGCGGCGATGGCCAGCGCCCAGCCGTACCGGTAGCCGGCGGCCGTCGCCCCGTAGCCGAGGCCGGCGTAGACCACGTACTCCTTGGCCCGGTCGGCCATGGTGTCCAGCCAGCCGCCCCACGCGCTGAAGTGCCGGGTGTAGCGGGCGAGCTGCCCGTCCACGCAGTCCAGCATGAAGCCGAGGTAGAGCAGCACCGCGCCGGTGACCAGCGCGGGCCGGCCGCCGACGCCGAACAGCACCGCCGCGGCGACCGCGAACAGCACGGAGATCGCGGTGACCCCGGTCGGGGTCAGCTTGAGCCACGCCGACGCCTTCGTGACGTACGGGGACCAGGTGCTGACGAAGTACGTGGTGAAGAAGTCGTCCTTCTCCTTCACCGACAGCCGCAGCTCGGCCTTGTCCTCGTCGACCGCCCCGAGGGCCGCCTCGGCGGTGGCCAGCCCCGCCGGGTCGGCGACCCGGTGGGCGACGAGCAGGCGTACCCGGTGGGCGAAGGTCAGCGTGCCGAGCGCGGTGAGGCCGGCGAACAACCGGTCCACCTCGGGCCCGGCCGGGTCGGGCCCGAGGGCTGTGCCGGCCGGCGACCCGCCCGCGGCGGCGGCCCGGGCGGCGGCGGCCAGGGCCGGCAGGTCGTCCACCCCCACCCGCAGCGCCCCGCCGAACACCCCGGTCGCACCGCCTTCGAGCTGACCGTCGACGCCGGCGGCGACCACCTGGCCGCGCTCCTCGCGCACCACGGCCCGGCCGGGGGCCGGCGGGTCGGTGAGCACCAGGGCCACCGTCGGCCCGACCGGGCTGGTGGCCAGGTGCCGCAGTACGGCGGTGTGCGCCACCAGGTCCGCCCCGCTGACGATCACCGGCCCGGTCGCGGCGTCGGCGAGGGCGGCCAGCTCGGCCAGGTCGGCGGCGTGCCGCACCTGACTCGCCCCGGCCCGGCGCCACTGGTCGGCCAGCCGGTCGGCGAGCGTCGCCCCGGCGCGTGTCGGCAGGCCCGCGGCCGGCGAACCGGCGGCGAGCACGATCGCGAGCGTCACCGCGGAACCGCGGTGTGGTACGCGTCCAGCGCCTCGGCGATCGTCCCGTCGACGGTCAGCCGCCCGGCGTCGAGGTACAGCCCTCGACGGCAGAACCGGGTCAGATCCTTTTCGTTGTGTGACACCAGCACCAGTGTGCGTCCCTCCCCCAGCAATCGGTCGATCGTCGCATAGCACTTCTCGCGGAACTCCGCGTCCCCGACCGCGGTCACCTCGTCCATGAGCAGGATCGGGTGCGGCAGGTGCGAGATGATGGCGAAACCGAGCCGTACCTTCATCCCCGAGGAGTAGTGCCGCACCGCCGCGTCGATGGCCCGTTCCACCTGCTCACCGGCGAAGGAGACGATTTCGTCGAAGTGTTCGCGCAGGTAGCCCGACGACAGCCCGTGCAGCCCGCCGACGAGGTACAGGTTCTCCCGCCCCGTCAGGTCGTTGGAGAAGCCTGCGGACAGCTCCAGCAGCGGCGCCACGTCGCCACGGACCCGGATCCGTCCCTCGTCGGGGATCAGCACCCCGGCGATCAGCCGCAACAGGGTGCTCTTGCCGGTGCCGTTACGGCCGACCACCCCGACCGTCTCGCCGGCCGCGACGGAGAACGAGACGTCTTGCAGCGGCCAGAACCGGCCGGCGTCGGCCGACCGGTCACCCGGTCGGATGAAGAACTCCCGCAGCCGCAGCTGCCGCCGCCGGTTGCGGACGAACCGGATGCCGAGGCCGTCCGCCTCGATGATCGGTTCCGTCATCACAGCTCCCTGAGCGCCGTCGTCACAGCCGCCACCACAGCTCCCTGAGCGCCGTCATCACAGCTCCTTGAGCACGGCGGGTTCGAGCCGGCGGAACGCCCACCAGCCGGCCACCAGCACCAGCAGGCTCGCCACGATCGTGGTGGTCAGCAGCCGGGCGTCGGGGAACTGGTCCGGGTACCAGACCGCGTGGTGGAGCTGGAAGATGCCGACCAGCGGGTTCAGCTCGTACCCGGTCTTCACCCAGCCGGGCATGGTGGACTCCCGGACCAGGCTGAGCGGGTAGATGATCGGGGTGGCGTAGAACAACAGCCGGATCAGCAGCCGCATGAACCGCTCGATGTCGCGCATCAACACGTTGAGCGCCGACAGCAGCAGCGCCAGCCCGACCAGCAGCACCGCCTGTACGGCGACGGCGAGCGGCAGGGCGAGCACCGACCAGCCGGGGTGCACCTCGCCGCGCGCCACGTAGACGCCGGCGATGGCGACCAGGATCGGCAGGCCGGCGGCGTACTCGGCGAACCGGCCGGTGATCCGGCTGATCGGGAAGACCTGGCGCGGCACGTTCAGCGTGGTGATCAGCCGGGCCTGCCCGGTCAGCGCGTTGGTCGCCTCGCTCAGCGCCGAACTGGTCCACATCCAGGCGAAGATGCCGGTGATCAGGAACAGCGGGTACGACGCGGCGGCCTGCCCGAGGTGCCGGCTGGTGTCGCCGGAGTAGAGCACCCCGAAGACGAACCAGTAGATCGCCCCCATGCCGAGCGGCTCGATCAGCGACCAGAGGTACCCGAGCACCGACTGCTGGTACTTCACCGCCAGGTCGCGTCGGACGAGAATGCGCAGCGAGTTCCGGTGCGCCCACAGCGCCCCGACGCCAGACGTCACCCCGCCTCCTCGCCGGATCAGCACTCGATCACGTTGACGGCCAGGCCGCCCCGCGCCGTCTCCTTGTACTTGACCTTCATGTCGGCGCCGGTCTCACGCATCGTCTTGATCACCTTGTCCAGCGAGACGTGGTGCACCCCGTCGCCGCGCAACGCCAGCCGGGCGGCAGTGATCGCCTTGATGCTAGCCACCGCGTTCCGCTCGATGCAGGGGATCTGCACCAGGCCACCGACCGGGTCGCAGGTGAGCCCGAGATTGTGTTCCATGCCGATCTCGGCCGCGTTCTCCACCTGCTCGGGGGTGCCGCCGAGGGCCTCGGCGAGCCCGGCGGCGGCCATCGAGCAGGCCGAGCCGACCTCGCCCTGGCAGCCCACCTCGGCACCGGAGATCGAGGCGTTCTCCTTGAACAGCACGCCGATCGCCCCGGCCGCCAGCAGGAACCGGACCACGCCCTCGTCGGACGCCCCCGGCACGAACCGGGTGTAGTAGTGCAGCACCGCCGGGATGATCCCCGCAGCGCCGTTGGTCGGGGCGGTGACCACCCGACCGCCGGCCGCGTTCTCCTCGTTGACCGCGAGCGCGAACAGGGTCACCCAGTCCATCACCCGCAGCGGGTCGGTGGTCCCGGTGTCCGCCTCCAGGCTGCGCCGCAGCTCCGCCGCGCGCCGCCGCACCTTCAGCCCACCCGGGAGTACGCCGTCGCGCTCGCAGCCCTGCTCGACGCACTCCCGCATCACCCGCCAGATCTCCAGCAGCCCGTCACGCACCTCGCCCTCGGTGCGCCGGGACAGCTCGTTGGCGAGCATCACCTCGCTGATCGACAGCCCGTTGCCGGCGCTGACCCGCAGCAGCTCGGCCCCGGTCAGGAACGGGTACCGGACCCGGGTGGTGTCGGGGACGATCCGGTCCGCCCCGGCCGCCTCCTCGTCGACCACGAACCCGCCGCCGACCGAGTAGTACGTCCGCTCCCGCAGCTGCGCCCCCGCGGCGTCGTACGCGACGAAGGTCATCCCGTTCGGGTGGTACGGCAGCGACCGACGCCGGTGCAGCACCAGGTCCCGGTCCGGGTCGAAGTCGATCTCCTGGACGCCGAGCAGGCCCAGCCGCCGCTCGGCCCGGATCCGCGCCACCCGGGGCCCGACGGTGTCGGTGTCGACCGCCTCCGGCGCCTCGCCCTCCAGCCCGAGCAGCACCGCCCGGTCGCTGCCGTGGCCGTGGCCGGTGGCGCCGAGCGAGCCGAACAGCTCGGCCCGCACCCGGGCCGTCGCGGAGAGCAGCCCGTCGGCCTTGAGCCCGGCGACGAACGTCCGGGCGGCCCGCATCGGGCCCACGGTGTGCGAGCTGGACGGGCCGATGCCCACGCTGAATAGGTCGAAAACGCTGATCATGTGCACTTCCTCGCCGTCGACCCCGCAGTGCGGGCCCGGCCCGGTCGCGGCCTCCCCCGGTCGGGTCGGCCGTCCCACCGCCGTCCGGGTGTGGACGGCCCAACCTGCCAGCCTACCCGCCCAGGTCACCCCCCTCCAGTCCCCGCACACCGCCCCCACCGCAGGGTCAAGATCCACGCCTAATTCACGGAAAGAGTGGTCTCCGCACCCCCGCGAGGCCACTCTTTCCCTGAATTAGCGCGATCCGGCGCGGCGCGGGGCGGCGCGGGGCAGCGCGGCGCGGGGCAGCGCGGCGCGGCGCGGGGCGGGGGAGGCGCGGGGCGGGGAGGCGTCACGGCGGGGGTGCCCGGGTAAGCACCTACGGGACAGGGGTCGCGGGATCCCCCTCGGGACGGAGGGCGGGGCGGTCGTCCGTTCCTACCGTGGAACACAGGAGCGGCGGGTACGCCGCAGAGTGGGAGTACGACGATGAGTCGCAAACTGGTCCGGCCCCGCGAGGGGCGCATGCTCGCCGGGGTTTGCGTCGGCCTGGCCCGCCGGTTCAACACCTCCGCCAACATGATCCGGCTGCTGTTCCTGCTGTCGCTGCTGCTACCCGGCACCCAGGTGATCGTCTACCTGGTGCTGTGGGTGCTCATGCCGAACGAGGACCGCTACGCCGCCGCCCGCCACTGACCCGCCACCCACCACACGCGCAAGCGCCCGCCCCGGCAGTCCGGGGCGGGCGCTTCGTCGCTGGCGGGAGGACGTCAGGGTGCGGTGTAGGTGACGGTCACCTTCTCGTACCCGAGGGAGCGGAGCAGGCCCTCCAACATCTTGCGGGTGTTCTCCTCGGCGCGGGCGGTCAGCCCGCTGTCCCGGGCGGCGGCGGTAATCCGGTCCTCGGCCAGCTTGTACACCTGCTGCTGGCGGTTCGGGTCGCCCTTGACCAAATCGTTGAGCCGGTTGAGCAGCCCTCGCTGCTGCGCGACGACGTAGCTCTTCTCCATGTCCAGGTTGGTCTGGGCGAGCTGCGGCGCGGGAAGCTTGACCTCGACGGACTTCCCGTCGGCCGACACGACGATCGCCCCCTCGGCGATCTTGCCGAAGTCGACGTACGCCTCGACGCTGCCCGCCCCCACGAAGAGGGTGCGCTCGTTGAGCAGGAACTCCGGGACGTTGTTCCGGTCGTTCTGCAGGTCGACCACGACCTGGAAGTTGCCCTCGGCCGCGACGTAGCGGCTGAGATCCTGGATCGACTTCAGCAGCGGTGGCTGGCTGCGGTCGGTCTGCTCCTTGCTGAACGGGTTGCGGAAGTCCGGAAAGACCCCGGCCACCTGCGTGCCGAGCAGCACCACCACGGCCAGCGCCGCGGCGCCGAGCACCACGAGCAGCCCCCGGGCGGGCCCGGAGGGGCCCCGCGGGGCGGGCCGGTCGACCTGACCGTCGGGCTCACCGTCAGGGGACATCGCGCTCACCATCCTCGATCGGACACATCGTCTTCCGATGACGGTACGGCCCTCGTGCGACACCCGCTCGGCGAGAACCCGGTCTACGCGTGTCGCACTCTGGACGGTCCCCTCCGCGCCGCGCCGGGACTGGGTCGTCGTGCCAGGTCACCAGCGTGACGCCTTCGAGCTGATGTCGTAAACGGAGCTGATGTCGTAAACGGATCAGTGTCGGCTGGCGCCACCGCGGCGGTGACGGAGGCCCGACAGCGATCCTCAGTTGGCCTGGCCGGAGAGCACCAGCACCCGGGCGTGGATCTGGTTGCGCTGCTGGAGGGCGGCGCGCAGCGCGCGGTGCAGCCCGTCCTCCAGGTACAGCCCGCCGTTCCACTGCACGACGTGCGGGAACAGGTCGCCGTAGAAGGTGGAGTCCTCGGCGAGGAGCTTGTCCAGCGCCAGCTCGCGCTTGGTGGTGATCAGCTGGTCCAGCCTCAGCGGGCGCGGTGGGATCTCCGCCCACTGCTTGAGCGTCAGGTTGTGGTCCGGGTAGGGACTCCCGTCCCGGACCGCTCTGAAGATCACGACGGTGCGCTCCCCTCCCCCTGACCGGGCCGACCCGCCGCGTCGGGTCGCATCGCGGTGTGGCGCCGCGCGTCGCGGCACCGATGACCGTGCCAGCGTAGCCGCCCGTGCCACACCGCGTTTTACTCCCTCATGTCGCATTCACTACTGCGGCGCCCCGGACCCGGCCGCCCGGACCGGGTCCCGCGCCGCCGGTCGCGGTCGGTTCCGGCGGACCGGTCAGCTCCAGCGGCCCCGGTGAACCACCTCGTCGACCGGGCGACGCCCTCGGCTCAGCGACGGCGACCGGTGGTCCGGCGCCCGGTAGCCGACGGTCAGCGCGCCGATCGGCTGGTACTGCTCCGGCACCCCGAACGCCTGCCGGTACGCGACTGTGCGCTGGGGCGGGATGCCGAAGAAGCACGCGCCCAGCCCCTCGTCCACCGCGGTGAGCAGCATCAGCAGGGCGGCGAAGCCCGTGTCGACGTGCCAGTACGGCACCGGCCAGCGCTCCGTCGAGCGGTCCGCCCAGCCCTTGTCCGGCTCGGCGTACCGCTCCAGGTACGCCGACCGGTTGGCATGCGGCACGACGATCAGCGGTGCCCGCCGCATCCCGGCCAGCCACCGCTCCCGCCCACCGTCGTTCGGGGTGGTTGCCGCCCAGAACCGCTCCCGGTCCTCCGGCGCCTCCAACACCAGGAATCCCCAGCCCTGGGCGAACCCGGCGGACGGGGCCCGGACCGCGTGGTCGAGCAGCCGCTCGACCACCTCGGGCGGGACCGGGCGGTCCGGGTCGTAGTTGCGCACCATCCGGCGCCGCCGGACGACCTCGGCGAACTCCATGTCGCTCCCTCGCGCCGGCCGGTCAGGCCCCGGGACGGATGCCCCAGGCGCCCCGCCAGGTGTCCCCCGGCTCCAGCGTGATCACGTCCTTGCCCGAGCGGAACGCGTCCGGCGGGCAGGTCATCGGCTCGACGGCCACCGAGCGCCGGTGCCGCTCCCCGCCGAGGGTGTCCCCGGTGAAGACCTGCCACCAGCCGAACTCCCGGTCCGCCCAGATCCGCACCGCGACGGCGTCGTCCGGGGCGGCCAGGGTCACCGAGGAGCCGCCGTCGGCGGCCCGGACCACCTCGCCGAAGGCCGCGTCGAGCACCGCGTCGCCGATCCTGCGCGGGCTGGTGTAGTCGTACTCGGTGCCGGCGACCGGGGTCGCCCCGACCGGCAGCAGCCGCCCGTCCAGCATCACCCGGGTCCGCCCGGGCACCTGGAGCGAGATGTCGTCGACCGCCACCCCGGGCAGCCGCAGGTACGGGTGCGTCGAGAAGCCGAAGGGGCAGGGCCCGTCGCCGACGTTGGTCACCTCGTGCTCGACGAGCAGGCCGTCCGGGCCCACGGCGTACCGGTTGCGCAGCCGCAGGCCCCACGGGTAGCCGGGGTGCGGCGGCAGGTCGTAGCCGACCGTCACCGCGTCATCGGCCTGCTCGACCAGGTGCCACCGCGCCCAGTTGACCAGGCCGTGGATGGCGTTGTTCCGGGTCGGCTCGGTCAGCGTGAGCTGCAACGACCGCCCCCCGAAGGAGTACTGCCCGTCGCGGATCCGGTTGGGCCACGGGGCCAGCACCTGCCCGGCCCCGCCGGGGCAGATCTCGTCGAGGTCGTACCCGTCGAGGTAGTCGGCCCCGTCGTGCCGGTATGTCCGTAGACCGCCGCCCACCTCCACGATGACGGCCTCGTGGCCGGCGGCGGAAATGGTCCACTGCGCACCTGACGGCGGGGGGGTCGCGGCGTTCTGCATGCCGGTGACCTTAGCCGTTGGCTCCATGCGTACGCGGTGTGGCGGCCCGGTAGCGGATCAGGGCCGGGAAGACCGCCACCAGCAGCACCGCCAGCACCGCCGCGACCAGGCCGCCGCCGACCCAGGCGACGCCGGTGCCGAACCCGGCTGCCGTCGCCCCCGCGCGCAGGTCGCCGAGGCGGGGCCCGCCCGCGACGACCACCGTGTTCACGCCCTGGAGCCGGCCGCGCATCCGGTCGGGCGCGTGCACCAGCAGCATCGTCTGCCGCAGCACGGCGCTGATCAGGTCGGCCGCGCCGGCCAGAGCGAGCAGCCCGACCACCAGCCAGAGCTGGCGGGCCAGCCCGGCGGCGGCGATGGCCACCCCCCAGCCGACCACGGCGAGGACCAGCGCCAGCCCCTGCCGGCGGAGCCGGCCGATCCAGCCGGAGGTGAGCCCGCCGAGCATCGACCCGATGGCGATCGCGCTGTAGAGCCAGCCGACCGCAACACCGCCGCCGAACCGTTCCTGGGCCACCTGGGGGAAGAGCGCCCGGGGCATCGCCAGCACCATCGCGATCAGGTCGATGACGAAGGAGAGCAGCAGCACGGGGGTCGCGGCCAGGTAGCGGAAGCCGTCCACGATGCTCCTCAGCCCCGCCCGGCGGGGCGCGGCGGTGCCGTCCGGGTCGGGCTCGGGGCGCAGCGCCGGCAGCCGGAAGGTGGCCCACAGCGAGACGGTGAAGAGCAGGGCGTCCACCGCGTACGCCACCGGCAGGCCGAGGCCCGTGCCCCAGCCGGCGAAGATCAGGCCGGCGGCCAACGGCCCGAACACCGAGGTGACGGTGTGGGTGGTGTAGTTGAGCGTGCTCGCCGCGGCCACCAGCTCCGTCGACACCAGGCGGGGCAGAATCGCGCTGCGGGTCGGCGAGGTGACCGCGAACGCGGTGGACTGCACCGCCACCAGGGTCAGCAGCAGCGCCGGGCTGCCCACCCGCAGCAGGGCCTGGACCAGCAGCGCGAGCGTCGACGCCCAGAGCAGCGCCCCGCCGGCGAGCAGCACCCGGCGGCGGTCCAGGACGTCGGCGACCGCCCCGCCCCACAGCCCGAAGACCAGCAGCGGCAGGAACCCGGCGACGCCGAGCAGGCCGACCCAGAACGAGCCGCCGGTCAACGCGTACATCTCCACCGGCACCGCGACCGCGGTGAACTGGAAGCCGAACATGGCCACGGCGCTGCCGAGCCACACCCGCCGGTACGCGGGCACGCCGAGCGGGCGCAGGTCGATCGCCCAGCGGCGCTCCCCGCGCGGCCGGGCCTCCTTGACGGCGGTCACGGGGCCAGCCGCTCCACCACCCAGCCTCCGTCGTCGGCCGTCCCCGGGGCGGGCCCGGTGCGGCGGAACCGCAGCCGGTCGTGCAGCCGGCTGGCCCGGCCCTGCCAGAACTCCACCGTCTCCGGGCGCACCCGCAGCCCGCCCCAGTTCGGCGGGGCGGGGATCGGCTCCACCTCGGCGAAGCGCTCGGCCGCCGCCCGGTAGCCGGCGTCCAGCGCGGCCCGGTCCGGGATCACCCGGGACTGTGCGCTGGCCCAGGCGCCGAGTTGGGAGCCGCGCGGCCGGCCGGCGTAGTACGCCTCGGTGTCGGCCCGGTCCACCGGCTCGATCCGCCCGGCCACCACCACCTGCCGCTGCATCGCGAACCACGGGAAGACCAGGCTGGCGTACGGGTTGGCCAGCGCCTCGACGCCCTTGCGGGAGCCGTGGTTGGTGAACAGGACGAAGCCCGCCGCGTCGTACCGCTTGAGCAGGACGGTGCGTCCGCTGGGGCGGCCCTGGGCGTCGGCGGTGCCGAACACCATGGCGTTCGGCTCGGGCAGCCGGGCGGCCACCACGTCGGCGAACCAGCGGGCGAACTGGGTGTGCCAGTCGGCCGCCAGGTCCGCCTCGGAAAGGCCCAGGTCGGCGGCGTACTCGTTACGCATCCCCGCCGGTCCGGGTGTGTCACCCGTCACAGTAAGTCTCCCTCTCGTCGGACCGCCCGCATCCGCACCGCTGGCCAGCCCGCACCCCCCAGTCTCACCGAGGCCCGTCGGACATCCGCCGGCGGGGATGAGGCGTGCAGCACAGTCGCACTGGGTCGCGCAGTCGGTTACCCAGCAGGCAAGATGTCACGAACACGTCCCTGAGGATCGCCTGAGGCGCTCGACCGGCCGGGCCGGATGAGCCCGGGGCGGGCGCATCGAGCAGATCCAGGAGAGAGCGACATGGCCGACTTCAAACCCGGGCTGGAGGGCGTCGTAGCCTTCGAGACCCAGATCGCCGAGCCGGACAGGGCGGGGGGCGCGCTGCGCTACCGCGGCGTCGACATCGAGGACCTGATCGGTCAGCTCTCCTTCGGCAGCGTCTGGGCGCTGCTGGTCGACGGGCGCTTCGGGCCGGGGCTGCCGCCGGCCGAGCCGTTCCCGGTGCCGGTGCACTCCGGCGACATCCGGGTCGACGTGCAGTCCGCCGTCGCCATGCTCGCCCCGTACTGGGGGCTCGACCAGCTGCTGGACATCTCCGACGAGCAGGCCCGCGAGGACCTGGCCCGGGTCTCGGTGACCGCGCTCTCCTTCGTCGCCCAGTCCGCCCGCGGCCTGGGCCTGCCGGCCGTGCCGCAGAAGGAGATCGACAAGGCCGAGACGATCGTCGAGCGCTTCATGAAGCGCTGGCGCGGCGAGCCCGACCCGCGGCACGTCAAGGCCGTGGACGCGTACTTCATCTCGGCCGCCGAGCACGGCCTGAACGCCTCCACGTTCACCGCCCGGATCGTCGCCTCCACCGGCGCGGACGCCGCGGCCTGCATCTCCTCCGGCATCGGCGCCCTCTCCGGCCCGCTGCACGGCGGCGCCCCCTCCCGGGTGCTCACCATGCTGGAGGCCGTCGAGCGCAGCGGGGACGCCGAGGGGTACGTCAAGGGCGTCCTGGACCGGGGCGAGCGGCTGATGGGCTTCGGCCACCGGGTCTACCGGGCCGAGGACCCGCGCGCCCGGGTGCTCCGCCGCACCGCCAAGCAGTTGGGCGCGCCGCGCTTCGAGATCGCCGAGGCGCTGGAGAAGGCCGCCCTGGCCGAGCTTCAGGCCCGCCGGCCGGACCGGGTGCTCGCCACCAACGTCGAGTTCTGGTCGGCCGTGGTGCTGGACTTCGCCGAGGTGCCGGCGCACATGTTCACCTCGATGTTCACCTGCGCCCGGATGGGCGGCTGGAGCGCGCACATCCTGGAGCAGAAGAAGCTCCAGCGGCTGGTCCGCCCGTCGGCCACCTATGTCGGCCCGGGCCCCCGCAAGCCGCAGGAGGTCGAGGGCTGGGACGCCATTCCGCACGGCGTCTGAGCCGGGCGTCCTCCCGACGAAGTCACCACCTGGGTACGCGACGCCCGTCCATCCCGTCAGCGCCAACGCGAAGGGGTCCCGCCGATCGGCGGGGCCCCTTCGCGTTACCGGGAGGGCTGCCCAGCCGCGCGGCCGGCGGGTGTGTCACACGCCTCACCGCCGGGTGTCCGGGTCGGCCCGGGTGCGAGGATGGGTGCTCGGCAGAGCCGCCGGACCAGGTTCGGATCCCGGCCGACCGTGCGCCCACGCACGCGACCGCCGTCGGTCCGCACCCGCCCACCCAGACCGGGCCCCGCCCACGCGGAAGGATCTCGACAACCGTGGCTGACGCACCGACCATCCGGATTCCCGACGACATCAAGCCCACCGACGGGCGGTTCGGCTGCGGGCCGTCCAAGGTCCGTCCGGCGGCCGTCTCCGCCCTCGCCGACGCGGCGACCGGCTTCCTGGGCACCTCGCACCGGCAGAAGGCCGTCCGCGACCAGGTGGCCCGGCTGCGGCGCGGCATCGCCGAGTTCTACTCCCTCCCCGAGGGCTACGAGGTGATCCTCGGCAACGGCGGCACCACCGCGTTCTGGGAGGTCGCCACGTTCGGCCTGATCCGGGACCGGGCCCAGTTCGCCAGCTTCGGCGAGTTCGGCGCGAAGTTCGCCAAGTCGGTCCAGGCCGCGCCGTTCCTCGGCGAGCCGACCGTGCGCAAGTCGGCGCCGGGCAGCGCGCCGACGCTGGTCGCCGAGGCCGGGGTCGACGCGTACGGCCTGCCGCAGAACGAGACGTCGACCGGCGTGGCCGTGCCGATCAGCCGGGTGGCCGGGGCCGACGAGGGCTCACTGCTGCTGGTCGACGCCACCTCCGCCGCGGGCGGCCTGGCGGTCGACGTGCGCGAGACCGACGTCTACTACTTCGCCCCGCAGAAGTGCTTCGCCTCCGACGGCGGCCTCTGGCTGGCCCTGATGTCGCCGGCCGCGCTGGAGCGGGCCACCGAGATCAAGGCCTCGGGCCGGTACATCCCGGCGTTCCTCGACCTGGTCACCGCGATCGACAACTCGCGGCTGGAGCAGACGTACAACACCCCGGCCCTGGCCACCATCTTCCTGGCGGCCGAGCAGACCGACTGGATGAACTCCCAGGGCGGGCTGGACTGGGCCGCCAAGCGCACCGCCGAGAGCGCCGGCATCGTGTACGGCTGGGCCGAGCGCTCGGCCGTGGCGACCCCGTTCGTCACCGACCCGGCGCTGCGCTCCAACGTGGTCGCCACCGTCGACTTCGCCGACGGGGTGGACGCGACGGCGATCGCCAAGGCGCTGCGGGCCAACGGCATCGTCGACACCGAGCCGTACCGGAAGCTGGGCCGCAACCAGCTCCGCATCGCGCTCTACCCGGCGGTCGAGCCGGCCGACGTGGAGGCGCTGACCGCCTCGATCGACTACGTCGTCGAGCGGCTCTAGGCATCGTCACATCGGGTGGTCGCCGGATCACCGACGGCCACCCGATGTGATCATCCTCGCAACCCGCCCGCGACATGCGGGTGTTGGTTCCCCCACCTGGTGACGGATGGGCGTACCGTGGTGCGAGACGCCCGGGTGGCCGACTCGTGGCGTGCGGCCAGCGAAGCGGGACGGAGGCAACGCTCATGCGCCCAGTACGCTTCGTCGCCCTCTCCGAGGACGGCCAGGCGCTGGTGCTCGCCGACGAGGTCGGGCGCCTGCTCGCCCTGCCCATCGACGAGCGGATCGCCGGCGCCATGCAGGCCGAGCCGGGTGCGCCCCCGCTCGCCGTGGTGTCGAACACCGCCGACCTGGTGCCGTCGCTGTCCCCGCGCGACATCCAAGCCAAGATCCGCTCCGGCGAGTCAGCCGAGGACGTTGCCCGCATCGCGGGCGTCCCGGTCGACCGGGTGCTGCGCTACGCCGGCCCCGTGCTCCAGGAGCGGGCGATGCTCGCCCAGCACGCCCGACGCACCCGGCTCAAGGGCGCCGAGAAGCCGACCCCGCTGGCCGACGTGGTCAACGGCCGGCTGGCCCAGCACGGGATCGACACCGAGAAGATCTCCTGGGACGCGTACCGTCGCGACGACGGCACCTGGCGGATCATCGCCACCTGGCCGTCGGGCAAGGCCACCGCGCAGGCGGTGTGGGACCTGGACAAGACCCGGCAGAACGTCACCCCGCACGACGACATGGCGCAGTACCTGTGCGCCGAGCGCCCCACCCCGATCCTCGGGCAGGAGCCCGTGCCGGAGCGGGGCGGCCACGCGCTGCCCGGCCCGTCGCGCGCCGAGCCGGGCCGGGGCGGGCACGGGTTGCCCGCCGCTACCGGCGATCACGGCCGCCCGGGGCGGGACCCCATCCGCGCGGGGCGGGACGCACTGCTCGCCTCGCTGGACCGTCCACTCGGCTCGACGTCCGGACGCGGCCTGGAGCCGCGCACGCCGGCGGCGCTGGCCGGGCCCGAGGCGCCCCGGCAGCGGCCGGTCGGCGGGGGGGCTGCGGCCCTGCTCGGCGGCGGCCAGGGCTCCGCGTTCGACGACGACTCGGACGCCCCGAAGGAGATCCCGGCCGTGCCGTCGCTGGCGGTGCTCCGGCCCCGCCGCACGGGGTCCGCTGCGGCGGCGGCCGGCGGGAACGAGTCGACCGACGCCTCCGGCAAGCCCCGCAAGCGGCTGCCGAGCTGGGACGACGTCCTCTTCGGCAGCGGTCCGGCGGCCCGCGAGTCCTCCTGACCCACCCGTTTGCCGGGAGCGTGCCCGCCACGCCCCGGCAAACGGCGAGGCACTCGAAGTGCGCCCGTGGCAGGGTGGGTCGCATGGAGTACACGAATCTGGGACGCACCGGGCTCTCGGTGAGCCGGCTCTGCCTCGGCACCATGAACTTCGGGCCACAGACCAACGAGCCGGACAGCTTCGCCGTCATGGACCGGGCGCTGGAACACGGCATCAACTTCTTCGACACCGCCAACGTGTACGGCTGGCAGACCGGCGAGGGAATCACCGAGCAGATCATCGGCCGTTGGTTCGCCCAGGATGGCGGCCGGCGGGACAAGGTCGTCCTGGCCACCAAGGTCTACGGCAAGATGGGCGAGTGGCCCAACGAGCAGGGCCTGAGCGCCCGGCACATCGTCCGGGCCTGCGAGGACTCGCTGCGCCGGCTCCAGACCGACGTCATCGACCTGTACCAGATGCACCACGTCTCCCGGGTCACCCCATGGGAGGAGATCTGGCAGGCCATGGAGACCCTGGTTGCCCAGGGCAAGGTGATCTACGTCGGTTCGTCCAACTTCGCCGGTTGGCACATCGGCCAGGCTCAGGCGGCGGCCGAGCGGCGCAACTTCCTCGGCCTCGTCTCCGAGCAGTCCATCTACAATTTGCTGACCCGGCACGTCGAGTTGGAGGTGGTCCCGGCCGCCCAGCACTACGGCCTCGGCATCATCCCCTGGTCGCCGCTGCACGGCGGGCTGCTGTCCGGGGTGCTGCGCAAGATGGCCGAGGGCGGGGCCGCCCGGGGCACCAGCGGCCGGGCCGCCGAGGGCCTGGCGGAACACCGGCCGGCGATCGAGGCGTACGAGAAGTTCTGCGCGGAGCTCGGCCACGACCCGGCGGACGTGGCGCTCGGCTGGCTGCTCTCCCGGCCGGGGGTGACCGCCCCGATCATCGGGCCGCGCACCCTCGACCAGCTCGACCGGTCGCTGGGCGCGCTGGACGTGCGGCTCGACGAGGCGGCGCTGGCCCGGCTCGACGAGTTGTTCCCGCCGGTCGGCAAGGGCGGCCCGGGCCCGGAGGCGTGGGCCTGGTGACGGGTCCGTGACCAGCTGTTGAGCGGCGGTGTGCCGGCCCCGACGTGGGGGCCGGCACACCGCCGGCCTGCGGAACGGGCCTCAGAGGGGCCAGGCCGCCAGCCGGTCGTACGTCGGCCGGGGGCCCTGGTGGCTGCGGGCCAGCACCAGCTCGGCGGCCGGCCACCGCGGTCCCAGGTAGTCGTGCAGGGCCTCCCGGTCGGCGGCCACGTCGGCGCGGTCGATCCGGTCGCCGGGCCGGGCGATGGTCAGGTGCGGGCGGAACGGCTTCTCGTCGTGCGGCAGCCCGCCCCGGCTGAGCCCGATCCGGACCAGCCGGGCCAGGACGTGAAGCGCCTCGACGTCGCCGCGCACGTCCACCCAGAGCACCGTGAGTCTGCCCTCGCCGAAGCTGCCACCGCCGCCGAGCCGCAGCACCGGTGAGCCGACCCGGCCGGCCCGGAACGTCTCGGCGGCGATCCCGAGGGCGCTCTCCGCATCGACCAGCCGGCCCGCGTCCACCTCGCCGAGGAAGGCGAGGGTGAGGTGCGCGTTCGCGGGGTCGGCGAGCCGGACGTCGGTGCCGACCGCAGCCGCCCGGCCGACCCGCAGCCGGGTCACCTCGGCGGCCAGGTCGGCGACGGCCGCAGCCGGCGGGTAGACCGCGACGAACAGCCGCATCCGGTACGCCGTTCAGTGGCGCCGCTGGCGGTGCGGGGCGCGGGCGGCGGGCAGGGTCAGCCCGGCGGCGTGCAGCGCCCCCTCGACCCGGACCCGCTCGATCTCCCGGTCGACGCCGGTCAGCTCGCCCAGGTGCTCGGTGAGCCCCAGGCACCGGCAGGCCGCCCGGAGGTGCTCGTCGTACGCGTCGAGGACGGCGGCGTGCCAGATCACCGCCCGGCCGACCTGGTTGACCCGGTGACCGCCGAAGCGGCGCAGATCGGCGGCGATCTCCTGGAGGGACCGGCGGTCGGCCCGGTCGAACTCGGTCAGGTCGATGCCCCGGGTGAGCGAGTCGGCCTCGACGGCCCGGTCCAGCCGGGCGACGGTCCGGCGTTCCCGGCGGCGTTCACGCCACTCGGCGTACCCGCAGGCGACCCGGTCGATGATCTCGTCGGCGCAGAAGAGCAGCGCGAAGGCAACCGGCAGACTCGCGACAGCGGCGAACGCCAGGACGAGAAGAATCGCGCGGCCTACCTCCACGCATCGACGCTAAGCCCCCGCACGCCTGTCCGCTACCGCCTTCTTGACATCCAGGTTCATCAATTCCCCTCCCACTCGCGGGCGGAGGTCCTGCTCGCCGGGGAGGGGTGTCCGACAGGGGACCTTCCGATCACTCCGGGGAGACGACGTAGAAACGGGGCATCGGGAGAATCCGCAGGCGCAGGCGGGCACCCGAGCGGCGCAGCTGCCAGGCGAGCGCGATCAGCGCGGTGGCCAGTGAGATCAACCCACCGATCCAGATGCTCGCCCCGGCGCCGAAGGTCTCGGCGACCCAGCCGATCAGCGGTGCGCCGACCGGATTGGTGCCGAGGAAGACCAGCACCCACAGCGCCATGACCCGACCCCGGAACGCGGCGTCGGTGCCGAGCTGCACCCGCTGGTTGGCGGCCTGGGCGAAGAACACCATGAAGAACCCGGCGGGCAGCAGCAGCGTCACCACCATCCAGTACGCCGGCACGACCCCGACCAGGGTGCCGAAGACGGCACAGCCGATCGCCGCGCCCAGCACCACCCAGACCGACGGGCGGCTGCGCCGCCCGGTGCCGGCCAGCGCCCCGCCCAGCGCGCCGACGGCCAGGGCCGTGCTGAACAGGCCGAACGAGGCGGCGCCGGTGTTGAACACGGTCTTGGCCAGGGCGGCCAGGGTGAGCTGGAAGTTGAACAGGCTCATCCCGATCACCGACATCACCGCCATCGGCAGCAGCAGGTCGGGACGACGGGCGACGTACCGCAGCCCGTCGACCACCCGGGCGGAGTTCCGCTCGCCGACCGGCGGCAGGGCCTCGCGGTACAGCTCGGCGGGACGCATCCGGACCACGTTGGCCAGCGGGGCCAGCGAGCTGACCGCGGTGAACAGGAACACCGGGCCGACGTCGACGACGGCGATGGCCAGGCCGGCCACGGCCGGGCCGACGATCCGGGCCGAGTTGAACACGGCGGCGTTGAGCGACAGCGCGTTGGGCAGCAGGGATGTGCCGACCAGCTCGGAGACGAACGCCTGCCGCACCGGGGTCTCCACCGCGTTCGCGACGCCGAGCAGGGCCGCGAAGACGAAGACGTGCCAGAGTTCTACCAGGCCGGTGAACACCAGCAGGCTCATCCCGAACGCCAGCACCGTCCAGAACACGTTCGCGACGAACAGCAGCAGGCGCTTGTCGTACCGGTCGGCGAGCCGCCCGGAGATCAGGGTGAGCAGCAGCACCGGGGCGAACTGGAGCGCGGTGACGAAGCCGAGCGCGGTGGCGGAGTCGCCCGAGAGCTCGAGGACGAGCCAGTCCTGGGCTATGAACATCATCCAGACGCCGATCATCTTGATCAGCTGCCCGGACGCGAAGAGCCGGTAGTTGCGGACCTGCAATGACTGGAACATCGTGCTCAGCTTCGCCTGCACCCTGTATGCGCCTCCTCGGTCGTACGCGTCATCGACGGCGGACGGCGCGGGCGCGGTGGCGCGGTCAGGCGCGGGCGAGCTGCTGGAGGATCTCGGACGCCCTCTGCAATGTCTCCCGGTCGGACTCGGTGAGCTCGGCCAGCCGGTGGGCCAGCCACTCGTCGCGGACCCGCTCGAACTGGTCGAGCACGGCCTGCCCCCCCTCGCTCGCCGAGAGGATGACCTGCCGGCGGTCGGTCGGATGGGGGGTACGCAGCACGAGGCCGCGCTCCTCCAACTTCGCGACGATCTTGGTCATCGTCGGCGGTTGCACCCGCTCGACGTCGGCCAGTTCCCTGGGCGTCAGCGCGCCCGCCAGCCTGAGGCTGGTGAGCGCGGAGAGCTGGGTGACCGTCAGGTCGCCCACCGGGCGGGCCTGTCGGACCCGCCGGTTGAGCCGGGTAATCGCATCACGCAACTGGGGGGCCAGTTGCGCCGGTGGCACGCGCTTTGCCGTCACCGTCCGCTCCGTCACGATAGTTAGCCTAGCTAATGAAACTGGCTGACGACATGCGATATGACCATCCTCACCAGGGAGTTCATGACCGAAAGGCCGGGGTACCCGAATAGGGCACCCCGGCCCGGCCGGCCACGGTGGGTGGTCAGAGCACGACGGACTCGATCGGCCCGCGCAGGAAGTACAGCACGAAGAGCACGGCCACCCCGTACAACAGGGGGTGAACCTCCCGGAACTTCCCCTTCGCCAGCTTGACCACCACGAAGGAGATGACGCCGGCGCCGATGCCGTTGGAGATCGAGTACGTGAACGGCATCAGGGCGATGGTGAGGAACGCCGGGATGGCGATCTCGTAGTCGGTCCAGTCGATGGTCCGCACCGCGGTCATCATCAGGAAGCCGACCACCACCAGCGCCGTGGACGCCGCCTCGAACGGCACCACCAGGGACAGCGGCGCGAGGAACATCGCGAGCAGGAACAGCACGCCGGTGACCAGGTTTGCCACGCCGGTCCGCGCGCCCTCCGCGACACCGGCGGCGCTCTCGACGTACGACGTGTTGCTGGAGACGCTCGCCGCGCCACCCGCCGCCGCCGCGATCGAGTCGACCAGCAGGATCTCCTTGGCCCGCGGCGGGGTGCCCCGCTCGTCGAGCATGCTGCCCTCCTGGCCGATCGCGACCATGGTGCCCATCGTGTCGAAGAAGTCCGTGATCAGCAGCGTGAAGACGAACATCAGCGGGATCAGCCAGCCGACCCGGCTCCAGGAGTCCAGCACGTTGAAGTTGCCCAGCAGCGACAGGTCAGGGACGTCCACAATCTTCTTCGGCAGCTCCGGCACGTTCAGCGCCCAGCCGTGCGGGTTGGGCTTGCCGTTGACGAAGGACGGGCCGACGTTGGCCACGGCCTCCACGATGATCGCCATCACGGTCGAGGCGAGGATGCCGATCAGGATCGCGCCCCGGACCCGGCGGACCACCAGCACGATCGTGATCAGCAGGCCCACCACGAAGACCAACAGCGGCCAGCTGACGATCTTGCCGTTGATGCCGAGCCCGACCGGGACGGTCGTGTTCGACGCGTCCGGGACGCGGCGGACGAAGCCGGCGTCGACCAGACCGATGATGGTCAGGAAGAGGCCGATACCGACGCCGATCGCGGTCTTGAGCTGGGTGGGAACCGAGCGGAACACCGCGGTACGCAGGCCGGTGAGCACCAGGATCGCGATGAGCACACCCTCGATCACCACCAGGCCCATCGCGTCGGCCCAGGTCATCTGTGGGGCGATCTCGTACGCGACCAGCGCGTTCACGCCCAGGCCGGCGGCCAGCGCCATCGGGAACCGGCCGACGACCCCCATCAGGATGGTCATCAGGCCGGCGACCAGCGCCGTCGCGGCGGCCAGCGCGGGGATGGACAGCTTCTTGCCGTCGCCGTCGACGGCGCCGCCGAGGATCAGCGGGTTGAGCACCACGATGTAGGCCATCGTGAAGAAGGTCGCCAGACCACCTCGGACCTCGCGGCTCAGCGTCGAGCCGCGGGCGGTGATCTCAAAAAATCGGTCGAAACCGTTACGGGGGTGGGCTGGATCGGGTGCATTGCTCTTGTACGGCGGCGCAATGGCCATCTGGTCCTCGCAGGTGATCTTCCGTCTGTCGCGCGCATCGTCGCAGATCACCGGCCACCTGCAAAAGTTGGTCGCGTACGCTTGCCCCCGTGCGACAGGAGCAACCGCCGCGGCCCGAGCCGCTCGACCCGCCGATGGTGCCGTTCGCGGTCGCCGGGCTGGCGGTCTGGGCGGTGGTCGGTCTGGTGCTGCTGATCTTCTTCCGGACCTGGCTCACCGAGCATGGCCGTCAGGACTGGCTCTGGACGTGCCTGGCCGGATTCCTCTGGGGCTTTCCCGGTCTGGCGGTGATGATGCGCCACGACGCCAACCGGCGTCGCCGCCGCGCCGCAGCTCAGACCGTCCGGCCGGACGACGCCGGCCGCTGACGCCGCCCGGTCAGGGGCCGTACGGCTCGGCCGGCTCCGCCACCGAGCCCGGGGCCCAGCTCACCGACACCGGCTCGCTCACCGACATCGCCTCGACCGCGCTGTCGTCGTACACGGTGGGCAGTTCGTCGACCGGGGTGTCGGGGGTCTCGATAAGGGTCTCCGAGTGCGCGCCGCAGCCGTGGTCGGCGCTGACCACCCGGCCGTCGTCGGGAGCGTAGAAGTTGCCGCACGCACCGAAGGACTGCCGCAGCGAGCCGGCCAGCGGCAGGTAGAAGCCGCAGGTGCCGCAACGGGCCGCCGCCGGGGCGGCCGTGGAGATCGACGCGGCGGGCCCATGGTCGCCCTCGTACCAGCGCTGGGCGGTCTCGGCGCGGCCCTCCCGGGAGAGCACCCGGGGCCGGCCGAAGCCGAGCTCCCAGGCGGTCTCCTCGACGGCGGGGTCGTCGGAGAGCACGTAACCGGGGGCGAGCCGCTCGTCGTCCGGCGAGGTGGGCAGCAGGTCGCCGGGGCCGAGGTCGCCCGGCTTGAGCCGCTCCTGCCAGGGCAGCCAGCCGGGGGCGAGCAACGCGTCCGGGCCGGGCAGCAGAACCGTTTCGCAGATGGTGACGTTCCGGCTGCGCGGCACCCGGGTCACCGTTACCGCCCACCGCCAACCCCGATAACCGGACAGCAGGCACTCGAAGTAGTGGGTGACGAGCCGGTCGGCCTCGGCAACGGACTGGAGGTGGTCACCGACGACGTCGGAGGGCTCCACCTCGGTGATTGCGTCGCGGGCCACCTCGACGGCGGCGGCGCAGACCTGGTCGAGGCGGGCGGCACGGGCGGAGGCGGGCCTGGTCACTCAACCATTGTCCCCCATGCGCGGCGACGACCGACAGGCACTCCCCGGAGCGTGTTCTCCGATGGTGGTCGCGCGGGGGTGGGTCGGATGGGCGAGGATGGTGCACATGCCGTTGTTCTCCCGCTCCGAGCGGTCCCTACTCGGGCGGACCGTCGGCACCGGCATCCGCGCCGTCCGCCTGCTGCTGCGCGGATCCGCGCGCGGCGGGCGCTGGATGACCCGCCGGGCCGGCTCGGCCCGGGCCAGGGGCGCCGGCGGCGAGGTCGGCATGGTGCGCCTGTTCGACCTGCACGCGGTCTCCTGTGCGGGGGACACCCTGATCGCGATCGGGCTCGCCGGCACGATCTTCTTCGAGGTGCCGCTCGGCGAGGCGCGCAGCAAGGTGGCGCTGTACCTGCTGGTCACGATGGTGCCGTTCGCCATGCTCGCGCCGGTGGTCGGCCCGCTGCTGGACCACTTCCGGCACGGCCGGCGGTACGCGCTCGCCGCCACCATGCTCGGCCGGGCCTTCCTCGCCTGGATGATCTCCGATCACATGGGCGGCTTCGGCCTCTACCCGGCGGCCTTCGGGGTGCTCGCGCTCTCCCGGGCGTACGGGGTGGCCCGCTCTGCGGCGGTACCCCGGCTGCTGCCGGAGGGGCTCGGGCTGTCCCAGGTGGGCGCGCGGGCCAGCGTCTACGGCACCATCGCCGGCGGGCTGGTCGCCCCGATCGGGCTGGCCGCGTTCTGGTTCGGCCCGCAGTGGTCGCTCCGGGTCGCCTCGGTGATCTTCCTGGTCGGCATGGTGATCGCGCTGCGGCTGCCGCCCCGGGCGGACTCGGAGCCACCCGAGCGGGTCCCCCGCCCGCTGCGGTCGCTCGGCCGGCGGGCCGCCGGGGACCGTCCGCTGGGGCGCGGTCGACCGGCCGGCCGGCTCGTCATCGCCACCCTGGTCGGTGCGGCCCTGCCCCGCGCGGTGTACGGCTTCCTGCTGCTCTTCCTCGCGTTCGCGCTGAAGAAGGGCGACCTGACGACCGACTTCTTCGGCCGGGGCCTGAGCCCGGAGATGGCGCTCGGCCTGGTCGGCGGGGCGCTGGCCGTGGGCACCTTCCTGGCCACGGCGATCGGCACCCGGCTGCGCATTCACCGGCCCACCGCGATCCAGTCCAGCAGCATGATCATCGTGGCCGGCACGGCCGTCCTGGCCACCATCCAGTTCTCGCTGCCGATGGTGGCACTGCTCTGCCTGGTCGCCGCGCTGGCCAGCGGGGTGGCGAAACTGTCGGTCGACGCCTCCATCCAGGAACGCATCCCGGAGCGGCTGCGGGCCAGCTCGTTCGCCCACTCCGAGACGGCGCTGATGCTGGCCTTCGTGGCCGGCGGCGCCCTCGGCCTGGTCCCGCTCGACGGACGGCTCGGCATCGCCGTCGCCGCCGGGGTCGGTGTGCTCGCCGCCGCCCGGGGCGTGTACATCGCCGGGAAGCTCCGCGACGAACGGCTGATCGGCCGCCCGCTCGGCGACGACGAGCTGACCGAGGAGGCGACCACAGCCCCGCCGGACGCCGCCGACACGGCGGCGGACGTCGCCCCGATCTCACCCGCCCCGGCCCCACCCGGCCCGCCCTCACCCGACCGGTCCGCGCCCGACCGGTCCGCGCCCGACCGGGTCCGGGGCCCCGACGCCGGTCCGGCCGACGACCCGGCCCTCGCCCCGCCCGGGTACCACATCTACCGGCCCTCCTCCGCCGCCTCCGGCTCCGGCGGCCCGGGCGGGGCCGACGACGAGAGCCGCCGCGAGCCCCGGGACCCGGTGTCGTGACCGGCCTCATCGCCGCGCGGACCACCTCCGGAGGGCTGCTCGTGGTGACCGCGGTGCCGGCCGAGGCCGAGGCGGTCCGCGCCGGCCTCCCGGCCCACACTCCGAGCCGCCCAGGCTCGTCGAGGGCGGGCTCGGGGGCAGGGGCAGGGCCGCCGCCGCCAGGCCCCGCAGTCACCGTCGTGCCGGTCGGGGTGGGACCGGCCGTCGCCGGGGCCGCCACCGCCCGGCTGCTCGCGCTCGCCGAGGCCGCCGGCCGCCCGTACCGGGCCGTGATCAGCGCGGGGATCGCCGGCGGCTTCGTCGGCCGGGTGGCGGTCGGCGGCACGGTACTCGCCACCCGCAGCATCGCGGCGGACCTCGGCGCCGAGTCACCGGAGGGCTTCATCCCGGTGGACGAGCTGGGCATGCCGTCCGAGCTGCTCGGCGGCGGCAGCGTCGTGCCCGCCGACCCGGAACTGCTCGCCGCGCTGCGCGCCGCCCTGCCGTGGGCGACCGTGGGCGCGGTGCTCACCGTCAGCACGGTGACCGGCACCTCCGCCGGCACAGAGGCCCTGGCCGACCGACATCCGGACGCGGTGGCCGAGGCCATGGAGGGGTACGGGGTGGCGGTCGCCGCCGCCCAGGCCGGCCTGCCGTTCGCCGAACTGCGTACCGTTTCCAACCCGATCGGCCCGCGCGACCGGGCCTCCTGGCGGCTGCGCGAGGCGTTCGCCGCCCTCACCGCGGCCACCGCCGCACTGGTCTGAACCAGGGCCGGGCGGCCACCACCGCACTGGCCTGAACCAGGGCCGGGCCGTCAGCACGCCCACCGGGGCGGTGAGCGGTCGAGGCGAAGCGCGTAGGGCCGGCTTGCCTCCAACCGGTACCCGCAGGCCAGCAGCAGATCGACGCCACCGAAGTCGGCGACGGCGTGCGCCACGCGGAGCCCCGTTCGGTCCATCTCCACGGTGAGCGCCTCCACCAGCCGCCGCCCGATGCCGAGCCGGCGACACGCCCCGGTCACCAGGACGCCGTCCAGCACGATCTCCCGCTCCCCGGCATCGATCAGGTCGCCGTACAGCAGGCGAGGGCTGCGCTCGTGGGCCCGCAGCTCGCCGAGCACCCGGCCGTCGGGCAGCTCCGCCACGAACCGCCAGCACGTCGAGGGCAGGCCCTCGTCGGTGACCCGGCGCACCGCCACTTCGCGGCGGACCCGGTCGGCCCACCGGCGCTGGTCCCGGTAGCGGCGACTCAGCTCGTACGTCGCAGCCGGCACCGGTCGCGGGAACCGCTCCGGGGGCAGCTTGTACCACTCCGCCCACCAGGCGCCGGGCCAGTCCTTTGGGTCGTGCACCTCCCAGACGTCCAGGTGCGCCGGGTACCGCCGCCCCGCCTCGTCCCGCATCCCGTCGTGCGGCACCCCCGGCACCGCCAGCACCTCGGGCGGCCGGTCCCCGGGCCCGTCGCCGGGCCGTCCGACCAGCAGCCGGCCTCCCGCCGCCCGCACCAGACGCTCCACGGTACGTAGCCTCGGATCGGCCGCGTCCCCCGACTCGATCCGGGCAACCGTGCTCTTCGGCACGCCGGCCCTGGCCGACAGCTCCCGCTGGCTCAGGTCGGCCTGTCGGCGCAGGGCCCGAAGCACGGCCGCGACGTCGACCGCCTGATCGTCGATCTCGGTCGGCTTGCAGTCCCGCCCGCCGGTACCTGTTGAATTCTCCACGCATCGATGGTCGGCGGCGGCTGGCGAACCATCAACATCCAACCGAAACCTGTGGACAGACCTGTGGACAACAGCCCTCGGCGGTGGAAGATGGGTCTCCATCCGGCCCCTTTGGAGCTGCCCCGTTCATGCGCCCACTGGTCGACACCGGCCGACCGCCATGTCCCCCATACCGTTACGCCCCGTCCTGCACAAAGCGGCGGACCGGCGCAGAACGGCGGACCGACAAGAACGGCCGACCGGCACAGAACGGCGGACCGACAAGAGCGGCGAACCGGCGCAGAACGGCGGACTGACGCAGAACGGCAGAACGGGGAACGGCAGAACGGCAGAACGGCGGAGCGACGGCAGACTGGGCGGAAGTCGGACGGCCGACGGCCGAGGAAGGGCGGCCGAGGAAGGGCGGCCGAGGAAGGGCGGAGGAGAGCCCCCCGGTTGTTTCTCGGCCGAGAGATCAGCGAACTCCGGATTGCCCCGTTCATGCGGGCAGCTCCAAAGGCGGCGGAAGGCAACCCCGAAGCCCGTGCGCCGCGCCCGGACGCAGCTGACGCGTCGCGCCCACCACCGGCCGACGCGCCACCCACCGCTCGACGCCCACATCCACCCCCGCACCGCCGGCGCCCACACCCACCCCAGCACCGCTCGGCACCCACACCCTCACCGCCCACACCCTCACCGCCCACGCCCACGCCCGGGCGGGGCTGTGCGCAGCGGGCAGAGCTGGTTACAGCGGGCAGGGGCGGGTCACAGCGGGTGGGGCTGGCCGGGGCGCGGCGGGAGGGGCGGGGATACGGTGGGGGCGTGGCGCTCTCCCTGGCGATCTCGCCCTGCCCCAACGACACGTTCGTCTTCGACGCCCTGGTGCACGGCCGGGTGCCGGGCGCTCCGCCGGTCGAGGTGACGTACGCCGACGTGGACGTGACCAACACCGCCGCCGAGCGGAGGGCGTTCGACCTGGTGAAGGTGAGTTACGCGGCGCTGCCTTGGCTGCTGGACGACTACCACCTGCTGCCCTGCGGCGGCGCGCTCGGCCGGGGCTGCGGCCCGCTGGTGCTGACCCGGGGGGACCAGGACGACCAGGAAGACACCGGGGACCAGGACGACCCGGTCGGGCAGGTCGGGCGGGCGGGCCGTAGCGACCTGACCGGCGCGACGGTCGCGGTGCCCGGGGACCGGACCACGGCGTACCTGCTGTTCCGGCTCTGGTCGGCCGACCGGCCGCCCGCGCGCATCGAGGTCGTCCCGTTCCACGAGATCATGCCGGGGGTGGCGGCCGGGCGGTACGACGCCGGGCTGGTGATCCACGAGGCGCGGTTCACGTACCCCCGGCACGGGCTGACCGCCCTGGTCGACCTCGGCGAGTGGTGGGAGGGCGACACCGGGCTGCCGATCCCGCTCGGCGCGATCCTGGCGCGCAAGGGCGCGGTCGACCCGGTCGAGGCGGCCGGGTGGATCCGCGAGTCGGTCCGCCAGGCGTGGGCCGACCCGGAGGTCAGCCGGGAGTACGTGCTCGCGCACGCCCAGGAGATGGAGCCCGACGTGGTGGACCGGCACATCGCCCTCTACGTCAACGAGTTCACCGCGGACCTGGGGGACGCGGGGTTCGCCGCCGTGGAGGCGCTGCTGGGCCGGGCCACCGACGCCGGGCTCGTACCTCCGACCTCTGGCCCTCAGACCTCGAGCTCGCGCGCCACCGCGTGGACGAGCTGAGCGATCTTCTGCGCGGACTTCCGGTCCGGGAAGCGGCCCCGCCGCAGGTCCGGCTGGACCTTCGCCTCCAGCACCTTGATCATGTCCTCGACGAGGCCGTGCAGCTCCTCCGCCGGCCGGCGGCGCAGCTCCGCCATCGACGGTGGGGCGTCGAGCAGCTTGACCCCCATCGCCTGGGCGCCCCGGCGGCTGTCCACCACGCTGAAGTCGACCCGTTGACCACCCGTGAGGTCGGTGACGCCCGCCGGTAGCGCGCCCTTGGGCAGGAACACGTCGCCGCCCTCGTCGCTGGTGACGAACCCGTAACCCTTGGCCGCGTCATACCACTTCACTCGACCCGTCGGCACCTGAGAACCCCTGCTTCGCTTGAGACGTCTACTGCTTCAAGGCTAGCCGGATCATGTGGTCGAGCGCCGCTGGGAATCCGGTGAGATCGTCCAGCACGAGGTGGGCCCCGGCGGAACGCAGCTCCTCGGCCGAACAGGGGCCGGTGGCCACCCCGATCCCCGGGACCCCGGCTGCCCCTGCGGCCACCATGTCGGCCACGTGGTCGCCGACGTACAGGGTCGCGCCGTGCTCGCGCAACGCCGTCGCCTTCTCCTCGGCGAACAGGTCACCGGCCAACTCGTCCACGGCCAACCCCAGGTGGTCCAGGTGCAGCCGGGCCAGCCGGCCGATCTTGGCGGTGACCACCAGCGCCCGGCCGCCGTGGGCGTGCACGGCCTCGATGGCCGCCATCGCGCCGGGCATCGGCAGGGTCGGGGTGATCGCGTACGCCGGGTAGAGCTCCCGGTACGCCTCGACGGCCGACTCGACCCGCTCGGGCGGGAACCAGTGGGCGATCTCCACACGCAGCGGTGGGCCGAGCCGGGACACCGCCGCGTCGGCGTCCACGGCTACGCCGGTGCGCGCGGTGAGCGCCCGGAACGCCGCGGCGATGCCGGGACGCGAGTCGACCAGGGTCATGTCGAGGTCGAAACCGACCGTCAGCGAGGGCATTCCGAGAACGTACCCGCCCATCACCGGCCGAGCCGGACGTCCGGGGGGCGCGCGGGCCCCGAAGCGGGCTAGCGTGGAACGACGATGACCACCTCACTCGCCGACCACCTGCGGACGCTGCCCGACGAGTCCCTGGCCGCCCTGCTCCAGTTGCGGCCGGACCTCGTCGTGCCCGTGCCGGCCGACGTGTCCGCGCTCGCGATCCGGGCCCAGTCACGGGTCTCGGTGGCCCGGGCCCTGGACGGGCTGGACCAGTTCACCCTCCAGATCCTCGACGCTGCCCGGCTCACCCGGGACCCGGACGACGGCACCACCGCCATGGAGGCGGTCCTGGCCATGGCCACCGCCGGCCCCCGCGCGCCGGCCCCCGCCACCATCCGCGGCGCGGTGAACAAGCTGCGCGCGCTCTTCCTGCTGTACGGCCCGGAGCACGCGCTACGCGTGGTGGGCGGCGTGGACGAGGTCTCGCCGTACCCGGCGGGGCTGGGCCGGCCTGCGGCGGAGCTGGACCCGCACGCGGCCGCCCTCTGCGCGGACCCGGCGAAGCTGCGCCGCACGCTGCTGGCCGCGCCGCCGTCGGCCCGGGCGATCCTGGACCGGCTCGCCGCCGGGCCGCCGGTGGGCAGCGTGCCCCCGGGCGCGCTCCAGGCCCCGCCGCTCGGTGCCGAGGACAGCGTCCCACCGGACCCGACGAACGGCGGCGCGCCGACCGGCTCGCCGGTGCGCTGGCTGGTGGACAACCGGCTGCTGGTGCTGGTCTCCGCCGGCACCGTGGAGCTGCCCCGCGAGGTCGGCCTGCTGCTGCGCCGGGACAGCGGCCCGCTCGGCCCGCTGCGCACCAGCCCGCCGCCGGTGGCCGCCGCGCCGCGCGAGGCGAAGGCCGTCGACTCGGCCGGGGCCGGGCAGACCATGGAGGTGGTACGGAACACCGAGGCGCTGCTGGAACTGCTGTCCGCCGAGCCGGCGCCGGTGCTGCGCTCGGGCGGGGTCGGGGTGCGTGACCTGCGCCGGCTGGCCAAGACCCTCGGCGTGGACGACCCGACCGCCGCCCTGCTGCTGGAGGTGGCGTACGCGGCCGGGCTGGCCGGCGAGCTGGAGCTGACCGGTGCCGCCACCGCCCGGTACGGCGCGGACCAGCAGGTCATGCCCACCGGCGGGTACGAGGTGTGGCGGGCCATGTCGCTGGCCCGGCGCTGGGTGCAGTTGGCCCGGGCGTGGCTGGTGATGACCCGACAGGCCGGCCTGGCCGGGCAGCGGGACGACCGGGACCGGCCGATCTCCGTGTTGTCGGCCGAGGCGGAACGGGCCGGTGCGCCCGCCGCCCGCCGGGCCGTGCTGTCGGTGCTGGCCGACCTGGAGCCGGCCACCGCCCCGACGCCGGAGGAGGTGCTGGGGCTGCTCGACTGGCGGGCGCCCCGACGCAGCCGGGGCCGGGAGGCCGCGTACCGGGAGGTGCTGGCGGAGGCCGCACGGCTCGGGGTGACCGGGCTGGGGGCGCTCACCTCGTACGGGCGGCTGCTGCTGGCCGACCTGACCGACGCCGACGAGCGGGGGTCGGACGACCCGCTCGGGCTGCACACGGACGCCGAGAGCGGGGCCGCGTCCACCGCCGTGCGGGCGTTGGACGCCCTGCTCCCCTCCCCGGTCGACCACTTCCTGGTGCAGGCCGACCTGACCGTGGTGGTGCCCGGCCCGCCCGACCCGGCGCTGGCCGGGGAGCTGGAGGTGGTGGCCGAGCACGAGTCGGCGGGCGGGGCGAGCGTGCACCGGGTGACCCCGGCGAGCGTGCGCCGGGCCCTGGACGCCGGGTACTCGGCCGACGACCTGCACGCCCTGTTCCGTCGCCGCTCCCGCACCCCGATCCCGCAGGGGCTGACCTACCTCGTGGACGACGTGGCCCGCAAGCACGGCGGGCTGCGGGTCGGCTCCGCCGGCGGGTACGTGCGCAGCGACGACGAGGCACTGCTCGCCGAGGTGCTGGCCGACCGGCGGCTGGAGTCGCTGGCGTTCCGCCGGCTGGCCCCGACGGTGCTGTCCACCCCGTACCAGGTCAACCGGATGCTGATGGCGTTGCGCGACGCCGGGTACGCCCCGGTGCCGGAGGACGCCTCCGGCGCGGCGGTGCTGGCCCGGCCGAAGACCCGGCGGGCCCCCGGACGGGCGCCGGTCGGTCGGACGCTCGACCCGCTGGCGTCCCCGAAGCTGGCCATGCCGCGGCTGCTCGGGGTGGTGGAGCAGATCCGCCGGGGCGAGGCGGCGGCGCGGGCGGCCCGGCGGGCCCCGGCGGTGGTGCGTGGCAGTACGGCCGGCTCGGGCCCGGCACCGGCGCACGGCCACAGCGACGCGCTCGCCGTGCTCCAGCAGGCGGTCCGGGACAAGGCGCTGGTCTGGGTGGGGTACGTCGACACGCACGGGGCGACCGCGTCCCGGCTGCTCCGGCCGGTGTCGATCGGGGCGGGCTACCTGCGTGCCGAGGACGAGCGGACGGAGATGCTGCACACCTTCGCGCTGCACCGGATCACCGCGGCGGTCCTGGAGAGCTGACCGGCGTGCCGGCGCCCGGCCGGGGCCCCGTCCCCGGTCAGCGGCGGCTGCGCCGCACGGTGCCCACCACGGAGACTGCCAGCAGCAGGGCGAACCCCGCCCCGGCGGACTCGCCGACCGAGGCGACGAAGCCCTGCTGCTGGACCAGCCAGCCGTACAGGAACCAGGCGACGAGGACGGCGGCGGCGAGCCCGTAGCCGACCACGGTGGCCGTGGTGACCGCCGCGATGCCGGGCACGGGCTCGTCCTCGGCTGCTGCCGCCTCGTGGTCGACGCTCATCGCCGCCTCCTCGGAGCCGGGGCTGGTCGGGTGCCGGGGCGATCGCGGGCCGGGCGGATCGCCGGCCGGCCGGTCAGGTGCCGGGTCGACGGCCGAAGAGGACCACCCGGCTGCCGACCTTGCCCAGCTCCCACGCCCGACGGGCGTCAACGGGGAGCAGGTTCACGCAGCCGTGCGAGCCGATCGACTTCTCGTGCAGGTAGGTGGTGGTCTGGTGGTAGCCCATCCCCTGGGTGAAATGCTGCCAGTACGGCAGCCACACCTCGTACGGGTCGGACCACTCCTTGATGTTCCGGTAATTGATCTTGTACGTGCCGGCGGGGGTGGCGTACCCCGGCATACCGGTCCGGGTCACCGTCGGGCCCCAGACGACCTTCCCGCCGCGCACCGCCCAGGTGGTCTGCCGGGTGAGGTCGATGCAGAAGGTGGTGCCGGACGACCCGGCCTTGCACCGGCGGGTGTCGGTGGTGGCCAGCCGCTTCGACACGTCGTACGTGGTGGGGCCGGCGCGGCCGGCGGCCGGGCGGATGTCGTACCGCTGCTGGAACTTCTTGATCGCGGCGCAGTCGGCGGCGGACTGGCGGCCGTCAACAGTCACCCGCCCGAACCCGCCCAGCTTCGCCAGGTACGTCTCCACCTCGCGCTGGTGCTCGCCCTGCGGACAGCCGGCGGCCCGAGCCGGCGCGGTCGGCGCGGCCCGCTCGGGGGCCGCCGTCCGGGTCGGCGTCGGCTTGGGCCTGGGTTTCGGCTTCGCCTTCGTCGGGGTGGGGTTCGGCCGGGTCCGCTGGTCGGGGCCGGACGAACCGCCCGCCCCCGTTCCCTGCTCGGCTGCGCCGGCCTGGGCGAGCCCTCCTCCACGGCCACCCGGGTCGGCCTGCCGATCGGGCGTGCACGAACCGACGCCGACCAGCGTGACCACGGCCAAGGCGACGACCCTGGCGGTGAGTGGAACCTTTCTCATGAGGCCTCCCAGGGTGGTCGTCCCTCTGCTAGACGCCGGACGTACGGGAATGGTTGCACCCCGTGTCCGATTTTCTGCCCTCATCCGCTTCCGTGCAAGACTGGTTGGTCGGCCCGGGGTCACCCGGACACCCGCGAGGCGGCCGGCGACCAGGCAAGGAAAGGACGCTGGCGTGAGCGGTGGACCACTGATCGTTCAGTCGGACAAGACCCTGCTGCTGGAGATCGACCACCCCGACGCCCAGGCCTGTCGGATGACGATCGCGCCGTTCGCCGAGCTGGAGCGCTCCCCCGAGCACGTGCACACGTACCGGCTGACCCCGCTGGGGCTGTGGAACGCGCGGGCCGCCGGCCACGACGCCGAGGGCGTGGTGGACTCACTGATCAAGTACTCCCGCTACCCGGTGCCGCACGGGCTGCTGGTCGACGTGGCCGAGACGATGGACCGGTACGGCCGGCTGCAACTCGCCAACGACCCGGCGCACGGGCTGGTGCTGCGGGCGCTGGACCGGATGGTGCTGATCGAGGTCGCCAAGAGCAAGAAGCTCGCCGGAATGCTCGGCGCGAAGCTCGACGACGACACGATCGCGGTGCACCCGTCCGAGCGGGGCCGGCTCAAGCAGGCGCTGCTGAAGCTCGGCTGGCCGGCGGAGGACCTGGCCGGGTACGTCGACGGCGAGGCCCACCAGATCGATCTGGCCGAGGCCGGCAAGGACGGCGGGAAGCCGTGGACGCTGCGGTCGTACCAGCGGGAGGCCGTGGAGGCGTTCTGGGCCGGCGGGTCGGGCGTCGTGGTGCTGCCCTGCGGCGCGGGCAAGACGCTCGTGGGCGCCGCCGCGATGGCCGAGGCGAAGGCGACCACCCTGATCCTGGTGACCAACACCGTCGCCGGCCGACAGTGGAAGCGGGAGCTGATCGCCCGCACCTCGCTGACCGAGGAGGAGATCGGCGAGTACTCGGGCGAGCGCAAGGAGATCCGCCCGGTCACCATCGCCACGTACCAGGTGCTCACCTCGCGGCGCGGCGGCGCGTTCACCCACCTGGACCTGTTCTCCGCCCGCGACTGGGGCCTGGTCGTCTACGACGAGGTGCACCTGCTGCCCGCGCCGATCTTCCGGTTCACCGCCGACCTCCAGGCCCGCCGCAGGCTCGGCCTGACCGCCACCCTGGTACGCGAGGACGGCCGGGAGGGTGACGTGTTCAGCCTGATCGGCCCCAAGCGGTACGACGCGCCGTGGAAGGACATCGAGTCGCAGGGCTGGATCGCCCCGGCCGAGTGCACCGAGGTACGGGTGACGCTGACCGACGCGGAGCGGATGTCGTACGCGACGGCGGAGGCCGAGGAGCGCTACCGGATGGCGGCGACCGCCCGCACCAAGCTGCCCGTGGTGAAGGCGCTGGTCGACCGGCACGCGGGCGACCAGGTGCTGGTGATCGGCGGGTACATCGACCAACTGCACCAGCTCGGCGAGTACCTGGACGCCCCGATCATCCAGGGGTCGACGACCAACAAGGAGCGGGAGCGGCTGTTCGACGCGTTCCGGTCCGGAGAGGTCCGCACCCTGGTCATCTCGAAGGTCGGCAACTTCTCCATCGACCTGCCCGAGGCGGCGGTGGCCATCCAGGTCTCCGGGACGTTCGGGTCGCGGCAGGAGGAGGCGCAGCGGCTGGGCCGGGTGCTCCGGCCGAAGGCCGACCGCCGGCAGGCGCACTTCTACACGGTCGTCTCCCGGGACACCATCGACACCGAGTACGCGGCCCACCGGCAGCGCTTCCTGGCGGAGCAGGGATACGCGTACACGATCATCGACGCCGACGACGTCCTCGGCCCAAAACTCCCGACGGTCGACTGACCGGACACCCGTCAGGCGGCGCGGAGCCTCCGCAGGACGTACTGGTTGAGGCTCATGCCGTCCTCAGCGGCCTGCGTGGCGAGCTCACGGTGCAGGCTCTCGCCGACGCGCAGGTTGAACTTGCCCGAGTAACTGCGCTCGGCGAACGGCTGCGGCACCTGCTCGCCCTGCTCCTGCATGTCCTCGATCACCTCACGCAGCAGATCCTCAAGCCCTTGCAGAGCCTCGATCTGGGAGGGAGCCAGCCAGGAGAGAGAGGGAAACTCGGCACAGGTGGCGACGAATTCGCAATCCTCGGCGGACCAGGTGACGCGGTAGGTGTAGTGGGTGATTTCGGGACGAGGATCGGGCTGCATCACATGACCTCCTTCTTGTCGATCGCCTTGAGCACTTGCCGGACCTGCTACGCCTTCGCCTTGCCTTTGTCGTTCTGGATATTCACGCGTGGGTCGCCAGCCCAGGGCGTCTTGAACACCGCATGAGAGCTGCCGGCTTGTCGTGGCTTCCCGAAGTAGTGTTCGCATGCCCGGTAAAGATCGTTGTAGGCAATGTTCTGTTGGTTCGTCCGCATCGCTGCAACGAGCTTGCCCATGGACGGCACGCGGTCGATGGTACTACCAGCGGTACCACGGTCGCAAACACTTCGCGGTGCGTCTGCTGCCCGCGCCGATCTTCCGGTCCACCGCCGACCTACAGGTCCGCCGCCGGCTCGGCCTGACCGCCACCCTGGTACGCGAGGACGGCCGGGAGGGCGACGTGTTCAGCCTCATCGGCCCCAAGCGGTACGACGCGCCGTGGAAGGACATCGCGCTGTCGTCGGTTCCCGAGCCGTCGCCGACTCAGCGGCTCAGCACAATTTCCCGCGCCATGTGCGACAGCTTCTCAGGATTGCGTACGGCGTAGAGCCCGGTGATGCGGCCGTCGTCGACGCGCACCGCCAGGACGGTGTCGAGCTCCCCGGCGAGTCGGACAATCAGCGCCGGGTTGCCGTTGACCTGCGCCGGCCGCAGCGACGAGAGGTGCGCGCCCCTGCTCCACCCGCCGGCCAGCAGGCGGGCGACCTTGTCGGCCCCCACGATGGGCCGCAGGACGGCCTGCCTGACTCCACCACCGTCGCCGAGAAGGACGACATCCGGGGCGAGGATGTCGAGCAGGCGCTGCAGGTCACCGGTTTCGACCGCCCGCTGGAACGCATCGAGCGCGTTCCGGGTCTCGACCGCCGAGACGACCCGGCGTGGCCGGCGCGCCGCGACGTGTGCCCGTGCCCGGTGTGCGATCTGCCGGACCGCGGCCGGGCTCTTGTCGACGGCTTCGGCGATCTCGTCGTACCCGAGGTCGAACACCTCACGCAGCACGAACACCGCGCGTTCGGTCGGCGCGAGCGTCTCCAGCACCAGCAGCATCGCCATCGAGACGCTGTCGGCCAACGCGACGTCCTCGGCCACGTCGGGCGCGGTGAGCAGGGGCTCGGGCAGCCACGGGCCGACGTAGGACTCCTTGCGGCGGCCGAGCGTACGCAGCCGGGCGAGTGCCTGACGGGTGGTGATCCGGACAAGGTAGGCACGCCGATCCCGCACCGTGCCGAGTTCGACGCCCGCCCACCGCAACCACGTCTCCTGCAGGACGTCCTCCGCGTCGGCGGCCGAGCCGAGCACCTCGTACGCGACGGTGAACAGCAGGTTCCGGTGGGCGAGGAACGCCTCGGTGGCCGGGGCCGGCAGCTCGGTGCCCCGGCCTCCGCCGGCTGCGGTCTGCGGTGTGCCCACCATGGGTGACTCCCGTTCGCTCTCGACTGCGTCACCCATCAGACGCCGAACCCCTCCGGCGTGTGACACCTCCGGCTGTGGCAGTCGTCACCCGCCCCCGCCGTCACAGGAACCCGAACGCCGGCATCTCGTGTTCGTCCGACCGACCCCACGAGTGAAGGACGGCACCATGGACGCCCGATTCAACCTGTTCGACAACGAGCTCGCCACGAGGTTCGCCAAGCGGTTCGCCAACGCCGGCATGGTGATCCATCAGTCGCCGCTACCGAAATCCACGCAGGAGCTGGTGTCGCTGCGCGCCAGCCAGATCAACGGCTGCGGCTGGTGCATCGACATGCACACCAAGGAGGCCGCAGCCGCCGGTGAGACCTCGGTCCGGCTCAACCTGGTCGCCGCCTGGCGCGAGTCCACCGTCTTCACCGAGGCCGAGCAGGCCGCGTTGGCGCTCGCCGAAGAGGGCACCCGGCTCGCCGACGCCCACCAGGGCGTGTCCGACGAGACCTGGGCCCAGGCACGCAAGCACTACGACGACGACCAGATCGCCGCGCTGGTCTCCCTGGTCGCCCTGATCAACGCCGCCAACCGGCTGGCCGTGATCGTGCACCAGAGGGGCGGTTCCTACCAGCCCGGCATGTTCGCCGCCGCGTTCGACTGACGTGCTTCCGCCATGTCGGCGAGATGGCGGTTCGGGGTCACCCCGACACCGCACATCGCCGACATGGCGGTCGGCACGGCTTGCCCGCCGCCGCCCGGCTGTGTCAGGGACGGCGGCGCAGGTAGCGGGCGCGGCGGCCGGCGTCGCGGAACCCGAGCCCCCGGTACAGCACGGCGGCCGGGTTGTCGTCGTTGACGCAGAGCCACGCCTCCCCGGCACCGTCACCGGCCAACGACCGCAGCGCGACGGCCACCAGGCGCGCCCCGACCCGCCGCTGCCGCCAGCCGGGGACCACGCCCACCTGGTCGACCCAGTTGTCGATGACGTTGAGGAAGCCGACGGCGGTGCCGTCGGGACCACGGGCGATCAGCGACAGGTCCGGCCGGTACCCGTCGTCGTCCCACAGCTCGTCCAGCCACTCCTCGGCCTCGGGCGCCCGGAATCCGGGCCGGCCGGCGAAGGACGCCCGGTACGTCTCGAACAGCTCGGGGCCGGCCTCCCGAACCACTGGCCCGGTGCGCACCCCGTCGGGCGGCGGCACGTCCGGCAGGGCGGCGAGGTCGTGCCGCAGCACCCACTCGACAAAGGTCCGCTTAAAGCCGCGCGCCATGAACAGGGCGTCCGCGTCGGGGCTCCAGGACTCGGTGGTGAGCAGCAGCTCGGCGTCCCCGGCCTGCTCGCCCGCCCAGTCCAGCAGCCGACCGCCCAGACCCCGCCCGCGCCAGCCCGGATGCACCAGGCCGGTGCTGGTGGCCGGCTCCCGGCCCATGCCCACGCCGACGGCCGCGACCAGGCGGCCATCGTGCCAGGCACCGAGGGTACGGGTCTGCAACAGCCGGGCCCGCAGCAACGGGGGACGGGCGAACAGCGGCAGCCCGCCGTCGACGGCCAGGCATTCCCCGGCCAGCTCCGTGAGCGCCGCGAGGTGCTGCTCACCGACATCCGCCCAGGTGAGGGCGTCCACGCCCAGATCCGTCCGGTCCACCGGGATCCCTTCCTCGTCCTGCTCGCCGAGAGAAGTAGGCGTCGCGGAGCCCGGTGGAGTCAAAGGGTTTCCGGCCGGTCCGACGGCGCTCAGAGCGCCCGGGTGATCCCCTCGGCGGCGATCAGGGCGTCCCGCCGGGCCGGGTCGAGGTTGGCGCAGACCACCACGGACGCGCCCGCGACCAGCGGCGCGAGCAGCCACTTCACCGGCTCCTCGTAGTCGGGCGCGTCGACCAGCACCCGATCGCCGGGGCACAGGCCCAGCGAGTCGGCGATGTGCCGGGCGATCTCGCCCCACGCGTGATAGCTCGTGCCGTCTGGGGTGGCCGCGAACGACGGGTGCACCGCCGCGTACGCCGGTGGGGCCGTGTCCTGCCGGCTCACCTCGGCGAGCCAGTCCCGCCACCCCTCGGGCACCTCGGCGCGCGGATGACCGAGGCCGAGCACGAACCGGTGCCGTCCCTCGGGTACGTCCTCCAGCCAGTCGTCCAGCCGCGCCCACGACACGAAGACCGCGTCCAGCGGCTCGTCGGCACCCTGGTCGAGGACCGGCAGCCCGGCGGTCGCCCGGGACCGGGCCGACACGGCCACACCGATCGACCAGGCGCCCAGCAACAGGGCGGCGGTCTGCCAGTGCGCCGGCAGCAGCACGGCCGCCCGGTCGCCGACGCCCAGCCCGCAGTCGTCGCGCAGTAGGGCAGCGGCGCGGGCAGCCCAGTCGCCCAACTCGGATGCGGTCAGGTCTACCCGCTCGCCGGTGGCGTCGTCGCGGAAGGTGAACAGTGGACGGCCGACGTCGCCGGCCGTCACGGCCGGGGACGGAACGGTCGCCGTGACCGCCGGGACAGTGGTCCGCTCCACGTGGCACTCCTCGGTTCGGGTGATTTCATGGCGAGCAAGAACGCCTTGGCCCTGACCGAGTCCGCTGGCGCGGTCGCGGCACCCCGGGCAGCGCGGCGGGCGACGTCCCACCAGCTTGGTCAGGGCCGGGTGGACTCCGCGACGAAGACACCGCGACCCGGGCGGCCGACCAGCACACCCTGCTCCCGCAGCGTCGCCACCGCGCGGTGAATCGTCGAGAGCGACAGGTCGTAGTGATCAGCCAGTTCTTGGGTGGACGGTATCTGTGACCCGGGCTGGAACTCGCGCACCTCGATCCGCCTCAGCAGATCCTTGATCAACTCATTCATGGTCGGCGGAATCGGCACGTGGAGGCCCCTTGCAGTCGGTTGGCGCTCCCAGTATCGAGCACGAGGTGAAAGAGCGGCAACAACTGGAAGGGAAGCAGCAGGCAGCGTGCCAGCGAGATTTGATAGGTAGGCAAGCGTTGACAGAGGTGAGAGGTATCGGTAGCGTCACTGTCGGTGATGCGGTGCTGCTGCGGTCGGTTGGCACCTCTCGTACCGGTCTCGCATCGCCGCCGGAAGACCCCCCGCGCCACTCCCCCGGCGCGGCCCTGCCGCCGTACCGCCGTTCGTGGCTGCGGCGGCCGGGCGGGGCGGCCTCCGCCGACTCGGACCGGCGGGGGCCGCCCCTCCACTTCGACGTGCACCCGACGAAGGGCGGTCCCCCGTGCGCCACCTGATCCGTTGGCTGACCGGCCGACAGGAGAGAACGAGACAACCCCTGCGCCCCGCGCAGATCCGCGAGCGGCGGTTCAGCATCCGCCGGCACGGGCTCGATCCGTTCGAGATCCGCGCCTTCCTGCACGAGGTCGCCGACGAACTGGCCGTCGCACAGGCCGCCGTGGTCGCGGTGCGGCAGGAGAACGTACGCGTCAGGCGGGCGCTGCACGCGTGGCAGAGCGGCCAGTCCGGAAAGCACCGGTACCGATGAGCGATCGCTGGGTGATCCACCTGCCGATCACCGCGCCCGACCTGCTCCGGGCGCGGATCTTCGCCCGGACGGCCACCCGCCTGCTGGCCCGGCTCAGCCGGCGCGTCGACCTGGGCGAGGTGACCGTCTCGGCCGAGGACGCCCAGGGCATACGCCATCGGGTCTTCTGCGACCGGTTACTGCCCGGAGGCGCACGGTGCGTGTTGCCGACCGACCACGCCGTGCCCTGCTCCCACCGGCCCTGGTCACCGGCGCGCAACGTCCGGCCGGCCCGGTACCGGCTGCCGGACGGCTGAGCGGTGTGCGCCGCCGCGACCTTGTCCAGCAGGTCCCAGCACCAGCACCAGCACCAGCACCAGCACCAGGTGAGGGTACGACGGTCCTCCGCCGACGACGCGGACTCGGCCGGCGCGTCAGCCGGTGGGCAGTTTGGGGCCGCCGTCGAGCAGCGGGGCAAGCAGGTCCCCCTGCTTCTCCACCCGCTTCAGCACCTCCACAGCGGTATAGGGGCGAGCGGCCGGCCGCTTCCCGGCGGCACCGGCGGAAACCTCGTCCCAGGTCAGCGGGGTGGAGACGGCCGGCACCGACTGGGCCCGCAGCGAGTACGGCGACACCGTCGTCTTGGCCGCGTTGTTCTGACTCCAGTCGATGAAGACCTTCCCAGGGCGCAGGTTCTTCGCCATCCGCGACACGACCAGCTTCGGGTGTTCCTTCTCCAGTTCCTGGGCGACCCGCTTCGCATAGTCCGAGACGAGATCAGAGGACTGGGTGCCGGCGATCGGGCAGCAGAGCTGCATGCCCTTCTTCCCGGACGTCTTCGGGTACGAGTCGATGCCGTCGGAGGCGAGCCGGTCGCGCAGCAGCAGCGCCACCTCGCAGCACTCGCGCAGCCCCGCCGGCGCCCCCGGGTCCAGGTCGACGACCATCGTGTCGGGATGGCTGCCGATCCTCCACTGCGGCGTGTGCAGTTCCAGGGCGGCGAGGTTGGCCAGCCAGACGAGGGTCGGCAGGTCGTCGGCCACCACGTAGTCGATGGTCTCCCGGCCCTTGCTCGACCCGGGGACGGGCAGCGTCTCGGTGTGCACCCAGTCGGGGGTGGCGGCCGGTGCGTTCTTCTCGAAGAAGCTCTTGTCGTCGACCCCGTTCGGGTACCGGATCCGGGTGAGCGCCCGGTCGGCCAGGTGGGGCAGGAGCACCGGGGCGATCCGGGTGTAGTAGTCGATCACCTCGCCCTTGGTGAACCCGGCGTCGGGATAGAGCACCTTGTCCAGGTTGGACAGGTCCAGCGAGCGCCCCTGCACGTCGACGCGGAACCGGTCACCCGGCATCGTCCACCTCCTGCGGCGGCTTGTCCGGGCGGAGCCGCAGCACGCGGGGGAAGCGCAGCCGGCCGTCCGGGGTGCGCTGACCGTACTTCACCTCGACCACCACCGCGGGCCGTACCCAGATGGCGGCCCTGGCGTCCTCGCGCGGCACGTCCCCGGAGAACGGCGACTCCCCGGAACGCAGCGGCTCCAGCTCGCGCAGCAGTTCCCGTTCGATGGCGGCACCGATGCCGCCGCCGACCCGGCCCCGGTAGACGAGCCGGCCGTCGGGGCCGGGCACCCCGATCAGCAGCCCACCGATCTTGCGCGCGCCGGGTCGCCAGCCGCCGACAACGAAGTCGCCCGTCACCTCCAGCTTGACCTTCACCCAGTCCGGGGAGCGGACCCCGGGCCGGTAGGCCGAGCCGGCCCGCTTGGCCATCACCCCTTCGAGGCCGTGCTCGCCGGCCGCCTCGTAGGTGGCCGGGCCGTCGGTGAAGGTCGGCGGCACCGCCCACCGGGCGGCCCCGAGGCCGAGCCCGTCCAGCAGCTCCCGCCGCTGCCGCCACGGCCGGCCGGTCAGGTCCGCGCCGCGCAGCCGGAGCAGGTCAAAGATCATGTACGTCACCGGCACGGTCGCCGCGAGTCGGGCCGCCTTCGCCGCGTCCCGCACGTGCATCCGCTCGGCCAGGGCGGTGAACGAGGGCTGGCCGGCCTGGTTGAGCAGCACCACCTCGCCGTCGAGCAGCGCGTCGTCGACCTGCTCGCCGAGGGTGATCAGCTCCGGGTACGCGGTGGTGATCTCCGCGCCGGAGCGGGCGTACAGGTGTTGCCGGCCGGTGGTGATGTCGGCCAGCGCGCGTACGCCGTCCCACTTGAACTCGTACGCCCAGTCGGCGCCGGCGGGCAGTGGGCCGGTCATCGCGAGCATCGGCTTCAACGGCGCGCCGGGCATTTCTCGACTGTAGTAGGGCAATCGAAGTGCTCGCGCCCGCTTCGATCCTTTGGGATCCTGAGCTGAACCGGGGAGAGGAGCGGGGTATGCGGGCGATCTGGAAGGGGGCGGTCTCGTTCGGGCTGGTCTCGATCGCGGTGAAGCTCTATTCGGCCACCGAGGAGAAAGATATCCGCTTCCACCAGGTGCACCGGGAGGACGGCGGGCGCATCCGCTACAAGCGCACCTGTTCCGTCTGCGGTGAGGAGGTCACCTACGACGACATCGCCAAGGGGTACGACATCGGCGGCGGCGAGATGGTGATCCTGACCGACTCCGACTTCGCCGACCTGCCGCTGACCACCTCGCGGGCCATCGACGTGCTGGAGTTCGTCCCGGCGGAGCAGGTCGACCCGATCCTCTACAACAAGGCGTACTTCCTGGAGCCGGAGGGCGCGGCCACGAAGCCGTACGTGCTGTTGCGCGACGCGCTCGCCGACTCGGAGCGGGTGGCGATCGTGAAGGTGGCGCTGCGCCAGCGGGAGCAGCTCGCCACCCTGCGGGTCCGGGAGGGGGTGCTGCTGCTCAACACGATGCTCTGGCCGGACGAGGTGCGTACCCCGGACTTCGGCTTCCTGGGCGAGGACCTGAAGGTCCGGCCCCCGGAGCTGGCGATGGCCAGCTCGCTGATCGACTCGATGGCCGGGGAGTTCGAGCCGGACGTCTTCACCGACGACTACCGGGCGGCGTTGCAGGAGGTCATCGACGCGAAGGTGCAGGGCCGGGAGGTCGTCCAGCCGGAGGAGGTCGAGGAGGCCCCGGCGGCGGCGGTGGACCTGATGGCCGCGCTGAAGGCGTCGGTGGAGCGCGCCCGGGCGGCGCGCGGCGAGCAGCCGGCGGCCGGTGGCGGGGAGCCGACCCCGATCACCTCGGCCCGGTCGGCGCAGAAGGCGGCCAAGGCCCCGGCGAAGAAGACCGCCGAGAAGAAGACGGCCGAGAAGAAGGCCGGGGGTACGAAGAAGGCGGCCACGAAGAAGGCTGCGGAGTCCGACGCCGCGAAGAAGGCCCCGGCCAGGAAGGCCGCGCCGAAGAAGGCTCCCCGCAAGACCGCCTAGTGGTGCGGCGGGGGCCCGGTCGACCGTGGGGCCGCCGCCGCACGCGTCAGCCGCGACCCAGCTTCTGGGTGGGGGTGACCCGGACGATCACCCGCTCCTCGCCGGGCTGCCGGAACGGGTAGGTGTCCTGCCCGAGGTACTTCTGCGCCATCCGGTCGATGTGCTCGTCGGCGCCCTCCTCGACCAGTTCGGTGGTGCCCTTCACCCACAGGGTGCGGAAGTCGTCGGCCTTGTCGACGACGGAGACCGCGACCGTCGGGTTGCGCTGGATATTGTTGTACTTCTGCCGCCCCTTGGCCGTGTTGAACACGATGTGCTGGCCGTCGGTGTCCACCCACACCGGCGTCACGTGCGGGGTGCCGTCCGGCTCGATGGTGGCCACGTGGGCGAGCTGCGGTTCGGCCAGCAGGGCCAGGTCTTCTTCGGTGAGGATCGCCATGGTCGTGAAACTACCCCCGTCCGGAGCCCCACACCCGGGCAATTGTTGCCGAAGCGGTAGGGATCGGACAGGAGGAACGGGCGGGGCGGGCTGGAACGGGACGGCCGGACCGGGACCGGCACCGGCCGAGGCAGCACCGAGGGGAGCAGGGCGGGTACCGTGTGCGCTGGCCTCGGCAGCGGCCGCCGGGCCCCCACCTCTTGATCAGGGAGTCGACGTGAGCGAGCGTGTGCAGAACCGGTCGGCGGGCCAGGGCCCGGGCGGCAAGGCGGAGCGGCGGCTGGGCCTCCAGTTGGCGGCGAAGAAGGCCGCCGAGGCGAAGCGCCGCCGGCAGTCCATCCTCGGCGCGCTCTCCGGCCTCGCCGTCGTGGCGATCCTGGTCGGGGTCTTCGTCGTCGTGAACCAGGGCGACGACGACGCTCCGGGTGAGTTCGCGTCCGCCCCGTCGGCCGGGGCCAGCGCCCCATCGGCCGGGCCCACCGCGCCGCCCGCCCCGCAGCTTCCCGAGGGGATGGACCCGGCGCTGGCCACCAAGCCGAAGGTCGAGGCGGGCAAGGGCGAGCTGAAGAAGCTCGTCGTGACCACGCTGATCAAGGGCAAGGGCCCGGTGGTCAAGGCCGGCCAGCAGATCACCACGAACTACGTGGGCGTCTTCTACAAGGACGGCAAGGAGTTCGAGGCGTCCTGGAACAGCGGCCAGCCGGCCACCTTCCCGATCGGCAACGGCAGCGTCATCAAGGGCTGGGACCAGGGCCTGGTCGGGGCGACCGTGGGCAGCCGGGTGCAGCTCGACCTGCCCGCCGAGCTGGCGTACGGCAACGACGCCTCCGGCGGCCGGCCGGCCGGCCCGCTGCGGTTCGTCGTCGACGTGCTCGCCGCCCAGTAGCAAACCCCGCAGCCATGCGGTAGTTCAACAGCGGTCTTCCTTCCGGTCGCCCACGACCAGTAGGTTCGGGGTCACCGTGGGCGGTTCCGACCGCGCCGCGGTGATTCCCGATCCGACGCGGAGGTGCACGTGGCGGCGCTGGACGACCCGGGGCTCGCCCGGCTGATGTGGACGCACTTCGAGCCGGTGCACGCGGTCACCTATTTCCATCCGCGCGCCCGTGCCGCCTACGAGGCGGTCGGGCTGCGCGGCTACTGGCGGGGGTACTTCGCCGGCCGGTCCGCCCCGCTGGGCGCCACCGAGGCGGCCCCGGTGATCGCGGCGTTCTTCAGCTTCGCCCCGCACATGGTGACCCGGGCGCTGCCTGCGGTGTGGCGGCTGGCGACCCCGGAGGAGGCGCTGCGGGCCCGGCTCACCGGTGCGGTGCAGGCGCTGGCCGAGCTGACGTACGAGCTGCCGGAGGGGCACCTCGCCGAGGCCGCCGGGCTGCTGGAGACGGCCGCCCGCGCGGCGCAGCCCGCCGGCCGGGTGCTGGGGGCCGCGAACGCCGCCCTGCCGGCCGCCGAGTACCCGCTGGCCCGGCTCTGGCAGGCGGCCACCACCCTGCGCGAACACCGGGGCGACGGGCACGTCGCCGCGCTGGTAGCGGCGGGCCTGGACCCGGTGGAGACGCTGGCCTGGAAGGTGGCGGACGGCATGGCGCCGGTGAACCTGCTGGGCCGGGGCTGGTCGGAGGAGCAGTGGCGGGCGGCGGCCGGCCGGCTCGTCGAACGGAACTGGCTGACGCCCGACGGCGACCCGACCGGGCACGGCCGGGCCACGTTCCAAGCCGTAGAGGACGCCACCGACCTGGCGGCCACCCACCCGTGGCGGGCGCTCGGCACGGACGGCACGGACCGGCTGCGGGAGCTGCTCGACCCGATCGCCCGCGCAGGTCACACGGTGATCCCGCAGGGCAGCCCGATCGGCCTGCCCCCGCTGCCGGCCTGAGCCCGGTGCGCCGCCCCGGCCACCGCCGGGTCCGCCAAGTCTCCGGCCGCCTGCCGTGGCCGGGCCGCGCCGCCCGTCTCCGGCCGCCTGTCCGTCGGTCCGCCCCGGATCGGGCAGGATGGGGGCGTGGCTGATGCGGTGGTCTTCGACCTGGACGGCGTGATCGTGGACTCCGAGCCGGTCTGGGAGGAGGTCCGCCGGGCGTACGTGGCGACGCACGGCGGCGGTTGGCAGCCGGACACCCAGCGCCGGCTGATGGGGATGAGCACCGGCGAGTGGGCCCGGTACCTCAGCGGCGAGCTGGGCGTCGACCGGACGGCCGAGCAGGTTGCCGCCGAGGTGGTCGACGAGATGACCCGGCGGTACGCGGAGCGCGTACCGGTGATCGATGGGGCGGACCAGGTGGTGCGTCGGCTGGCGGCGCGGTGGCCGCTCGGGCTGGCCAGTTCCTCGCCGACCCGGCTGATCGCGGCGGCGCTGGCCGCGACGGGCCTGACCGACGCGTTCGGGGCGACGCTGTCGACCGAGGAGACCGCGCACGGCAAGCCCGCCCCCGACGTGTATCTGGCCGTCGCCGGGCGGCTCGGCGTCGACCCGGCCCGCTGCGTCGCGGTGGAGGACTCCTCCAACGGCGTACGGTCGGCCGCCGCCGCCGGGATGCGGGTGGTGGCGGTGCCGCACGGGGCGTACCCGTTGGACCCGGACGCCGAGCGGCTCGCGGCCGTGGTGCTGCCGACGGTGGGCGACCTGACCCCGGATGTCGTCGCCGCCCTCGACTGAACGATCCGGGTCGGCCAGGGTGCTTCCGGCTACTGGGTGTTGACGATCAGGCCGATGTGGGTGAAGTAGTTCAGCGCACCGAAGAGCAGGAACACCAGCCCGGCCAGCCCCCAGGTGATGCCGACGACGAGCAGCAGCGGACGGGCCAGCCGTCGAATCGCGAACGGGAAGACCACGGCGCCGATTCCGACCAGCACGTAGAGCCCGGAGATGAAGGTCGCCTCCAACCACGGGTAGTCGGCGAACTCACCCGAGATCGGTTCCTCGGGCGGTGCCGCGAACAGGGTGTAGGTCCAGCCGGCGGCGGCGATGGCGAAGCAGGAGAGCCCGAGTGCGAACACGAACACGGAGCTCGGGCCGAGCAGTTGGCGGACCAGTTGGAGGCGGTGGCCGGGGTTCGCGGGTGGGTCGGCCGCGAGCATCGGGCCGCGTTTCCAGAACACCAGCGCCGCACCGAGCATGAGCACTCCGAAGGCCAGTGCCGGCTCGCCGAAGATGATGTTGTCGAAGGCGAAGCCGCCGCTGGCCAGGGGCCAGGTGAGCGTCATGTGCAGGCCGGTCAGGGCGAGGATGATGCCCGGGACGGCGAAGGCCATCGCCCAGCCGTCGGTGGCGATGTCCCGGCCCTGCACCAACTGTCGGGCGAACATGACCACCAGGAGCAGGCCGGCTCCGGCCGAGATCGCCATGATCGTGTTGTAGGTGGGCATCTCCACCCAGTTGATCTTCAATCCGTCCTGCGCGAGCACGTTCATCACGCCCCCCAGAAACCTGTTCCGGTGACGGCCGCTCGATACGGCCGTTCCTCTTCCGCCCTTCCTGCCGGGCCGGGCGGCAGCACCGCTCTCAGAAAGTAACCGAAACTTGTTCCGATTTTCCCGTTTCGCGGCATTTTGGCCGTCGGGCGGTCCGGTGAAGCGGAGCCCGGCGCTGATCGACTACATCCCCGGACGAGCGCGGTCGACTGAGCCGTCGGGGGTGCGGGGTGGCATGAAGGGTGGGTGGTCGGGTACGGAGTTGGCTTCCAAGGATTAGGGGGCGACGGTGAGGGCGGTCGTTTACGAGACCGGCGGTGACGCCTCGGTGCTGCGCCTGGTCGACCGGCCGGTGCCCGAGCCGGGGCCCGGCGAGGTCCTGGTCCGGGTGGCCGTCTCCGGGGTCAACCCGACCGACTGGAAGTCCCGCCGGCAGGGGCCGCCGGCCGGCTGGCAGACCCCCGGCCAGGACGGTGCCGGGGTCGTCGAGGCGGTCGGCGCGGGCGTGGACCGGAACCTGATCGGCGAGCGGGTGTGGGTGTGGGAGGCCGCGTGGCAGCGGCCCTGGGGCACCGCCGCGGAGTACACGGTGGTGCCGGTCCGGCAGGCGGTTCCCCTCGGCGGCGCCCCCTTCGACCTCGGGGCGAGCCTGGGCATCCCGTTCCTCACCGCGCACCGCTGCCTGACAGCCGGGGAGTTCATGCCCGACGGGTTGCACGCCGGCGCGCTGACCGACCACACGCTGCTGGTACAGGGCGGGGCGGGCGTGGTCGGCAACGCGGCGATCCAGCTCGCCCGGTGGGCCGACGCCACTGTGATCACCACCGTGAGCAGCGCGGAGAAGGCGAACCTGGCGGCGGCGGCCGGGGCCTCATTCGTGATCAACTATCGCGAGCAGGACGTGGTCGAGGAGGTCCGCAAGATCGCCCCCGACGGGGTGCACACGATCGTCGAGGTCTCGGCGGCGAGGAACGCGGCGGCCGACGTCCAGTTGTTGCGCCAGGGCGGGGCGGTCTGCGTCTACGCCGACGACGGCGGGGACGAGGTGACCCTGCCGATCCGGCCGCTGATGGTGCCGAACGCCCGCTGGCAGTTCGTGCTGGTCTACACGGCCCCGACGGCGGCAAAGGCACAGGCGGTCAACGACGTGGCGGCGGCGGTGGCGCAGGGCGGCGTACGGGTGGGCGCGGAGGCCGGCCTGCCGCTGCACCAGCACCCGCTGGCCGACACGGCGGCGGCGCATCGGGCGGTGGAGCGCTCGGTGGTCGGCAAGGTGCTGGTCAGCACAGCCGACTGAGCGGCGTTCACCGGCTGTTTTCCCCGACGCCGGGACAGAGCCGAACAAGTTTCGCGACAATGACAGTGCGTGGCCGCACCGTGGAGAAACGGGACGGCCCACATGAGACGGGCGGCCCCGGCGCGGTGCGAACGCCGGGGCCGCCCCCTGGGGAGGGATGTTTAGGAGTACGTCCCTGCCCCTTCAGGCGAAGATGCGCCTGAAAGCGTTACGGCGTTGTCAGCTCCCGGACACTCAGCCCGCCGTCGGCGTACCGGGAGCGCACCACCTTCTTGTCGAACTTTCCGACGCTGGTCTTCGGGACCTCGTCGATGAATGACCACCGCTCCGGGAGCTGCCAGCGCGCCACCGACCTCGCGAGGAAGTCGCGCAGCTCCTCGGCGCTCACCTCGGTGCCCTCGCGGACCACCACGGTGGCCAACGGGCGCTCGTCCCAGCGCTCGTCGGGCACGCCCACCACACAGGCCTCCAGCACGGCCGGGTGGGCCATCAGGGCGTTCTCCAGCTCCACCGAGGAGATCCACTCACCGCCGGACTTGATCACGTCCTTGGCCCGGTCGGTGAGCGTGATGTAGCCATCGGGCGAGAGCGTGCCGACGTCGCCGGTGCGCAGCCAGCCGTCGCGGAACTTCTCCTCGTCCGGGGCGTCGTCCCCGACGTACCGGGAGGTCACCCACGGCCCGCGGACCTCCAGCTCGCCGACGGAGGTCCCGTCGGCGGGCAGCGGCTCGCCCAACGGGCCGACGATCCGCGCGGCGACCCCGGCCGGGACCCGGCCCTGGGTGTACCGGTAGCGCCAGGCGTCCTCGCCGGTCGCGCCGGCCGGCGGCCGGGCCACCGAGCCGAGCGGCGACATCTCGGTCATCCCCCAGGCGTGGATCACGTCGATGTGGTGCCGGTCGTCGAACGCGTGCATCAGCGCGGGCGGGCACGCCGACCCGCCGACGATCACCTCCCTCAACGAGGAGATGTCCACGTCGTGGCTGTCGAGGTAGGCCAGCAGGTCGTTCCAGATGGTCGGCACCGCGCCGGCCAGGGTGGGCCGCTCGGCGGCGATCATCTCGGCGATCGGGGCAGCCTGGAGGAACCGGTCCGGCATGATCAGCGACGCTCCGGAGAGGAACGCCGCGTACGGCAGGCCCCAGGACATCGCGTGGAACATCGGCACGATGGTCAGCTCGCGGTGCGTCGGCCCGAGACCGAACCCCTCCGGCAGGCAGACCTGGAGCGAGTGCAGGTAGATCGAGCGGTGCGAGTAGGCGACCCCCTTGGGGTTGCCGGTGGTGCCGGAGGTGTAGCAGAGGGCCGCGGCGTCGCGCTCGTCCACCTCCGGCCAGTCGTAGACCTCCGGCCTCCCGGCCAGCAGGGCGTCCCAGTGGTGTACGGCGATCCGGTCGCCCGCCGCCGCCACCAGCGGGGCGGGGTCGCCGCCGCCGACCACCACCACGTGCCGCACGGTGGCCAGCTCGCCGATGACCCGGGCCAGCAGCGGGATCAGCGTCGAGTCGACCAGCACCACCCGGTCCTGCGCGTGGTTGGCGATGTAGGTGACCTGGTCGGGGAAGAGCCGGATGTTGAGCGTGTGCAGCACCGCGCCCATGCTCGGCACGGCGAAGTACGCCACCAGGTGCTCGGCGTTGTTCCACATGAACGTGGCGACCCGCTCGTCGCCGGTCACCCCGCACTCGTCGCGCAGCGCGTGGGCCAGCCGGGCGGCCGTCCGCCCCACCTCGGCGTACGACATGCGGCGGGGCTCGGCGCCGGTCCAGGTGACCACCTCGGCCGTGCCGTGCACCGTCGCGCCGTGGTCGAGGATCCGGGCGACCTGAAGGGGAGCGTCCATCATCGTGCTACGCATGAGTAAGAAGCTAGTGTCGGCGGTCACACGTTGGGAACCCCCGTAGGGTTGTTCAGATGAGCATCTCCTGGGCCGACTCGTACGTGGGGCAGCTTCGCGCCCTGGCCGGTGACCGCACCCTGATGTTCGTCGGCGCCCGCGCGGTGGTCCGCGACAGCGCCGGGCGGGTGCTGCTGATCAGGCGTTCCGACAACGGCCAGTGGGCGATGCCGGCCGGCGCGATGGAGCTGGGCGAGTCCATCGCCGACTGCGCGGTCCGCGAGGTGCGCGAGGAGACCGGGCTGCGCGCCCTACGGGTCAGCGCGTTCACCCTCTACACCGGCCCGGACCACATCAACACCAACATGTACGGCCACACCTACCAGATCTTCACGGTCGCGTTCCGGGTCGAGGACTGGGACGGCGACCTGACCCGGGTCACCGACGAGACGACCGACGCGGGATTCTTCCCGCGCGAGCGGCTCCCCACCCCGCTCTCCGTGTCGGTCACCGAGACCCTCGCCGACCTGGACGTCTTCGAGCAGACCAACCGGCTGATCCTCAAGTGAGCCCGGGAGTCACCCGGCTGATCCTCGCGTGAGCCCGGAGCCGGCCTACGCCTGACCCCGGGCGGCCCCGCCCGGGGTCAGAGCATGGTCTGGCTCTTGGCCTCCATATCGGTGGCGGCCTCGTCCTTCGACTCCTTCGCCAACGGCCGGCCGCCGGGAGCGGGCGCACTGCCGCCGAGCGGGTCGGCGCCGCCGGTGGCGCCCTGCGGGCCGGTGCCGCGAAGCTGCTCGTTCGGCATCAGCAGGGTCAACAGCACCGCCAGCACGGCGATCAGCCCGGTGGTGAGAAAGACCAGGTGCAGCGACTCGACGAACGCGCCCTGGACGGCGTCGCGGACCGGGCCGGGCAGGGCCAGGATCGTCGCCGGGTCGTTGATCGAGATACTCGTCCCGCCCTGGGCCGCCAACGCGGCCCGCTGGTCCGGCGGAAGCTGGGCGATCGCGCCCGGCAGCCGGTCGGCGAGCTGGCCGGTGAGCCGGGAGGACAGCACCGTCCCGAGGATCGCCACCCCGAACGAGCCGCCCAGCGACCGGAAGAAGGTCACCGACGACGTGCCCGCCCCCAGGTCCCGGATGTCCACCGCGTTCTGCACGGCGAGAATCAGCGACTGCATGCACAGGCCCAGCCCGACGCCGATCACCACCATGTAGCCGAAGGCCAGCCAGAGCGACGTGGCGACCTGGAGCCGGGTGAACAGCAGCATGCCGGCGAGCAGCGCCGCCGAGCCGGCCACCGGGAACCACTTGTACCGGCCGATCCGACTCATCGCCCGGCCGGTCACGATCGAGGTGACGATGATGCCGGCCATCATCGGCAGCATCAGCAGACCGCTGCGGGTCGGCGACGCGCCCCTGACGATCTGGAGGTACAGCGGGATGAAGATGATCGACCCGAACATCACCAGGCCGATGACGAAGCCGGCACCGTTGGCCAGCGCGAACGTCCGGCTGTGGAACAGCCGCAGCGGCAGGATCGGCTCACCCACCCTGGCCTCCTGGGCCAGGAACAGCACGGCCAGCACCGCCCCGGCCACGAACAGCCCGATGATCAGACCGGAGCCCCAGGCGTACGAGGTGCCGCCCCAGCTCAGCGCGAGCAGCACGCAGCTCACCCCGACGACCAGCAGCCCCGCGCCGAGCCAGTCGATCGTGTGTTCCCGCCGCTCGAACGGGATCAGCCGCAGGACGTGGTAGCAGACCACGATGGCCAGGATCGCCAGCGGCACATTGATGTAGAAGATCCACCGCCAGTTCGTCTCGGCGAAGTAGCCGCCGACCAGCGGCCCGGCCACCGAGGAGATGCCGAACACCGCCCCGAACAGGCCCTGGTAGCGGCCCCGCTCCCGGGGCGACACCACGTCCGAGATGATGGTGAACGCCAGCGTCATCAGGCCGCCCGCGCCGAGGCCCTGCACCCCACGGGTCACGATGAGCTGGGTCATGTCCCGCGACAGCCCGGCGAGCAGCGAGCCGAGCAGGAACGTGCCGATCGAGAAGAGGAAGACCGGGCGGCGCCCGTACAGGTCGGCCATCTTGCCGTACAGCGGGGTGGAGGCCGTGGACGCGAGCAGGTACGCGGTGACCACCCAGGAGTAGTGCTCGATCCCGCCCAGCTCGCCGACGATGGTGGGCAGCGCCGTGCCGACGATCGTCTGGTCCAGCGCGGCGAGCAGCATGCCGGTCATCAGGCCGAACATGAGAAGGCGGAGCTGGCGGGCGGTCAGCGTCGGGCGGGTGTTGGCTTCGCTGGTCACCCCGCCTTCTATCCCGTACGGCGAGGATCATGCCCGATGCCGGAGATCCTTCGACGCCCGCGCCACGACGGGCGGGCTCCCGGCCTCGACGGCGGCCGACCGGCGTCAGCGCCGACCGACCGACTTCGACGGCCGACCGGCGTCGACGGCTGTCCCGACGTCAGTGGCGGCCCTCGGCGAACTCCTCCACGATCTTGGCGCAGAACGCCGGGAGGTCATCCGGCTTGCGGCTACTGACCAGGCCGTTGTCCGTGACCACCTGCTCGTCGACCCAGTTCGCGCCGGCGTTGGTCAGGTCGGTGCGCAGGCTCGGCCAGGAGGTGATCCGGCGGCCCCGGACCACGTCCGCCTCGATTAGCGTCCACGGGCCGTGGCAGATCACCCCGACCGGCTTGCCGGCCTCGAAGAACGCCTTCACGAACCGCACCGCGGCCGGGTCGGTGCGCAGGAAGTCCGGGTTCGCCACCCCACCCGGCAGCACCAGGGCGTCGTAGCCGCCGGCGTCCGCGTCCGCCGCGGCCACGTCCACGTCGTACGTCCTGCCGTGGTCGAGGTGGTTGAAGGACTGGATCCGGCCGGGCTTCAGCGAGACCAGCTCGGCCGTGGCCCCCGCCTTCTCGACCGCCTCGCGCGGCTGCGTGTACTCGACCTCCTCGACGCCGTCGGCGGCCAGGAAGGCGATCCGCTTGCCCTGCAGTGTCGTCGCTGCCATCTCGTGCATCTCCTCTCCGGGGTACCTCTGGACGTTCCCGGGCCCGGATGCCCGAAACCCGAACCCGAGGTGACCCGCTCCACGCCCCGGCCGGCCGGGCGGGGTCGGCCCAGGTTTGACCCGGCACCCCATGGGGACCCCGACGGGCATGGCAGGAGCAGCAGCGGAAGAGCGCCGGCTCGCCACCGTCGTGGAGAGCTGGCTGGGCCGCCCCGTGCTGGTGATCGGCGACGCCATGCTCGACGAATGGCGGTTCGCGGACTCCGACCGGCTCTGCCGGGAGGCGCCCGCCCCGGTCCTCAGCCTGCGCCGGCGCATCTCGGCGGCCGGCGGCGCGGCGAACACCGCCGTCAACGTGGCCGCCCTCGGCGGGCGGGCGGTGCTGGTCGCCCCGGTCGGCGCGGACGCCGCCGGGGACGAGCTGCACGACTGTCTGGACCGGGCCGGCGTCTGGGACCGGACCGTCAACCAGCCCGGCCGGTCGACCCCGGTGAAACGGCGGATGCTCGCCGGCAACCAGATCCTGCTGCGCGAGGACTCCGGAGACCCGGACGACGTGCTCGAACGGGACGGCGTGGCCCGGCTGCTCACGGCGCTGGAATGCGCCACCGAGGAGCTGCGGGCCGCCGCCGGCGGCGAGGTGCCCACCCTGGTGGTCTGCGACTACGGGCTGGGCTCGCTGCCCGCGCCCGTGCGCGCCTGGCTGGTCGCCGCCCGGGACCGGTACGCCACGGTCGCGCTCGACGCGCACGACCTCGCCGACTGGCGGGGCCTCGCGCCCACCGTGGTCACCCCGAGCTTCGCCGAGGCCACCCGGCTGCTCGCCCGGGCGGCTGCCCGGTCCGACACCCACCTGCACCTGGACCACCACTCCGGGTCCGACCCGGCGGACGGGCCGTCGGAGCTGAGCGTGGGCTCGGCGCCGGGCCGCCCCGTCCCGGCCGGAAACACCGCCACCGGCGACTCCGGCGGCGGCCCCGGCGGCGACTCCGGCGGCGGCCCTGGCGGCGGCCCCGGCGACGACTCCGGCGGCGGCCCCGGCGGCGGCCCTGGCGGCAGCTCCGCCAGCGACCCCGGCGGCGGCTCCGGCGGCGGGGTGAGGCCGGCGTCCCGGCTGCCGCTCGGCCGGCCGACGGGTCCGACCGGCGAGCCGACGCCCGGCGAGGACCGGGTGGCGATGACCGGCGACGGGCTCAGCGTCACCGGCACGGGCGTGACCGTGAACGCCGAGGCCGGCGACGGGGTGGACCGGGCGGTCCTGGCCGAGTCCCGCCTCGCGGAGTTGCGCGCGCACACCGGCGCGGACGTGGTCGCGGTCACCCTGGACACCGAGGGCGCCGTGGTCGGCGGCGCGGACGGCGCGCCCCGGCGCAGCCACAGCACCCCGGTCCCGGCCAGCCATGCGGTCGGCGCGGGGGACGTGTACCTGGCCGCGATGACGCTGGCCCTGGCCGCCGACGCGCCGCTGCCGACCGCCGCGCAGCTCGCCCAGCTCGCCGCCACCATCACCGTGTCGGACACCGGCACCTGCGTGTGCCGGCGCGAGGACCTGCTCGACGCGCTCGACGTCCCGGCCGGCGACCCCGGGCACCCGGTGCTGGTCGCCCCGGACGAGTTGGCGGACATCGTGGCCGCGCACCGGGACGCGGGTCGGTCGGTGGTGTTCACCAACGGCTGCTTCGACGTGCTGCACCCCGGGCACGTGCGTTATCTGCAGCAGGCCCGGGCCCTCGGCGACCTGCTGCTGGTCGCGGTCAACTCCGACGGCAGCGTGCGCCGGCTGAAGGGGCCGGACCGGCCGGTCAACCCGGTGGAGGACCGGGTGACGCTGCTCGCCGCGCTGTCCTGCGTGGACCACGTGGTGGTCTTCGAGGAGGACTCCCCGGCGGCCCTGATCGAGACCGTCCGCCCCGACGTCTACGTCAAGGGCGGCGACTACCCGCCGGAGATGGTGCCGGAGGCGCCGCTGGTGCGCCGGCTCGGCGGCCAGGTCCGCACCCTCGGGTACGTGCCGGACCGCTCCACCTCGGCGATCATCGAGCGCATCCGGGCCCAGGCGACGGGCGCGCCGGCCACCGGGCACCGGTCCGACGGCCCGGGGCAGACGTTGACCGGCAGGCCGGCGTGAACCGTCCGCTCGAACCCGGCGACGCCGGGGAGTTCCGCCGCGAGCGGCAGCTCGACGTGCTGATCCCGACCCGCAACCGCCCGGCCGAGCTGGCGGTCACCCTCTCCGGGCTGGCCACCCAGGAGGGCGTGCCCGGGTTCGGGGTGGTGGTCAGTGACCAGTCCGACGGCGACCCCGCGTACGCCCACCCGGCGGCGGCCACCATGGTGCGGGCGCTGCGCCACCGGGGCCACCCGGTGCTGCTGACCCGGCGGCTGCCCCGGCGCGGGCTGGCCGAACACCGGGCGTACCTGCTGGACCGGTCGGCGGCCCGGTACGTGCTCTGCCTCGACGACGACGTCTGGCTGGAGCCGGGAACCCTGCACCGCCTGGTCACCGCGATCGGCGAGCTGGGCTGCGGCTTCGTCGGCAACGCCGTGCACGGGCTGTCGTACGTCGACGACGTGCGCCCGGAGACCCACGGGCACTACGAGGAGTGGGTGGGCCGGCCGGTGCCGGAGCGGGTCCGCCCCGGCACGCCGCAGTGGCAGCGGGCCTCGATCCATCCGGCGGCGAACCTGCTGCACGTGACGCAGCGGCTGAACCTGCCGCCGGGGGCCTGGCGGGCGTACAAGGTCTCCTGGATCGGCGGGTGCGTGCTCTACGACCGGGCGGCGCTGGTCGACTCGGGCGGCTTCGAGTTCTGGCGGCGGATGCCGGAGAAGCACCAGGGCGAGGACGTGGCCGCCCAGCTGGCCGTGCTGGAGCGGCACGGCGGCGCGGGCGTCCTGCCCAGCGGGGCGTACCACCTGGAGTCGCCGACCACCGTCACCGAGCGGGACGTGGAGGCGTGGGAGGTCGTCCTCGCCGACTCGGACACCCCACAGCCCGCCTGACGGGCGTCGCATCGGGCGTCGCCCGCGCTCACGCCAGCAGTTCGCGGGCGGCCTCGACGACCTCCACGACCGGGACGTCCGTGACGAACGAGTCGCGGTGCGGGCAGTCGCCGTGCCCGGGGCGGTGCGGGTAGATCCCCGGGGTGCAGTCGACACCGCAGACCGGGCAGCGCACCGTCCAGGAGGCGATCGGGCGGTGCCGGGCGCGCAGCGGGTGCCCGCTGTTGATCAGGTTGCCGACCCAGTAGATCCCGACGGTGGCGGTGCCGACCGCGGCAGCCAGGTGCAGCGGGCCGGTGTCGTTGGACACCAGCAGGGCGCAGCCGGCGTAGCAGGCGGCCAGCCCGCCGAGGCCGAGCGTGCCGACGAGCGGGCGCAGCGGCACCCCGGCCGCCGCGACCACCCGGTCCACCAGCTCCCGCTCGGCGGGGGTGCCGGTGACCAGCACCTCGTACCCGTCGCCGGCCAGGACGCGGGCCACCTCGGCGAACCGCTCGGCCGGCCAGCGCCGCCGGGTGTCGGTGGCCCCGGGGTGCAGTGCCACCCGGGGCCTGGTCGCCGCGCCGAGCACCCCGGCGGCCTCGGCCCGGTCGGCGTCGGTGACCGTCAGCGTCGGGACGATCGTGGTGGCGGGCGCCCCGACCAGGGCGGCCACCTCCAGGTAGCGCAGCACCTCGTGCTGGTAGTAGACGTACCGGGTCCAGCGGTCCAGCGGCGGGGCGTCCTCGGCCCGCAGCCCGGCGGTGACCCGGGCGCCCAGGCCGGCGACGATCGGGTTGGAGTTGCCGCCGCCGCCGTGCAGTTGCAGCGCCAGGTCGAAGCGCTCGGCGCGGGCCGAGGCCAGGAAGTCGTCCATCGACGACTCCGGCTCGCCGGGTTCGGGGGCGCGGATGCCGGGCGCGGGCGGGACCACCAGCACGCGGTCCACCGGGCCGGGCCGGCCGCGCCAGAGCTTCGTGTGCCACGGCGCGCCGACCAACACGATCTCCGCCCCCGGGTACGCGGCGCGCAGCGCCTCCAGCGCGGGCAGGACGAAGATGAGGTCGCCGAGCGCGTTGGCACGCAGCGCGGCGATCCGCGCGACGTCGGGCACGCGCTCGCCCACCGGGCCGAGCGGGGACGGGGTGACCACGACGCGCTACGGCCGGTCGATCTCGTCGGCGGCCCGGTCCGGGTGGTGCAGTTCCCGGCCGGGGGCCAGGTCCGGGTGGTGCAGTTCCCGGTCGGCGGCCGGGTCGACCGGATGGCCGGTAACCGTGCCGGCGCCCCGGTAGCCGGTGCGGCCGACGGTGATGGTGCGCGGCGCGGGCCGGATCGCCCTGGGCAGCCGGACCCGGAGCAGCCCGTGGTCCATCACCGCGTCGATCCGGTCGGGGTCCACCCGGGACGGCAGGTCGACCCGGTACTCGAAGCCCCGGGCCTGAAGGCCGCCGGGGATGCCCTGGTCGGCGTTGACCTCGGCTTCGGAGCGGGCCCGGACGCAGAGCTCCCGGTCGTCCAGCTCGACGGCCACCTCCTCGGGGGCGACGCCGGGCAGCCGGACCACGGCCTCCCAGCCCTCGGCGGTCTCGGTCAGCTCCACCTCGGGCGGGCCGGGTCGGGTGCCGCCGACCAGCCGGCTCAGCTCGGCGCGCAGGGACTGGAGTTCCCCCATCGGGTCCCAGTTCGGCTGCCGGCCGCGCCAGCCCCGGCCGCCTGCGGACTGTTCGCTCATCGCACGTCTCCGATCGAGTGGGTGGCCGCCGGTGCTCGCAGCGAGCTGGGGGCGTTCAGGTTGGCGTCCCGGTCGACGCCGACGCCGAGCCGGTCGACCAGCTCGCCGCCGAGCCACGCGCTGCCGCCGAGGATGGCCAACGCGACCACCTCGATGGCGATGAGCGCGCCGCCGGCCGCCCGGGAGTCGGCGTTGAGCCGGACGACCCAGACGGCGGCGAAGAGCAGGATGACCGCGAGGTTCGCGGCGGCGTGGCTGAGGCCCACCCGCTTCGCGCGGGTGCCGGTGGGGATGGCGAGCAGGTCGAACGCGCCGGCCACCGCCGCCAGCAGCCCGCCGATCAGGCCGACCGTGATGTTCCAGTAGGCCACCTCGCCGAGGAATCGCGGGCCGCCGGCGGTGTCGATCACGTCGAAGATCACCGCGGTGACCAGCAGTCCGACCGGGAACGTGATCAGCATCGGGTGCACGGGGTGCCCGAGCACCTTGAGTCGGCTTTCCACTGGCGGCCTCCGTTGATGTGTTGCGGGACGCTGGCCGGCGCGGCACCCGGGACACCGCTGGACAAACCTCCGGCCAGACGCGCCCGGCTAGGCTGGGGCGACAGGTGGCCGGGCACCGGCGCCGCACGCCGCCACCACCGAGGTCAACGGTCGGGGGAGGAAGACGTGACGGTGGAGATCACCTCGCACGGGGAACTGCGCGAGCTGCTGGGGACGCCGAACGCGCGGGCGGCGGCCAAGGAGCGGACCGTCCTGCACGAGCGGGACCGGCAGTGGCTGGCCGCCTCGCCGTTCTGCCTGGTCGCCACGGCGGGCGCGGACGGCAGCTGCGACGTCTCGCCGAAGGGCGACCCGCCCGGCTTCGCGCTGGTGCTGGACGACACGACCATCGCGGTCCCCGAGCGGCCGGGCAACCGGCGGGCGGACGGCTACCGCAACATCCTCGACAACCCGCACGTCGGCTTGCTCTTCCTGATCCCCGGCCGGACGGACACGCTGCGGATCAACGGCCGGGCCCGGCTGGTGCGCGACGCCCCGTTCTTCGACGACATGATGGTCAAGGGCCACCGACCGATCCTGGCGATCGTGGTGGAGATCGAACAGATCTTCTACCACTGCGCCAAGGCGTTCCTCCGCTCGGAGCTGTGGCGGCCGGAGATCTGGCAGCCGGACGCGCTGCCGTCCCGGGCCCGGCTGATCAAGGAGGTCGAGGCCCCGGACGAGAGCCTGGCCGACCTGGAGCGCCACTACGGCCCGGAGTACGCGAAGAAGATCTACGTCTGATTCCGCCGCGCCCGATGCCGCGGCGGCTCGACCGGCGCGCTCCTCGGCGTGCCCTTCTCCCCGGTACGCGGCCTGCGGGACTCCCCGACCGGCCGGAGCAGCCGACCCGGTGCCGGAATCAGGTCGTGCGCGGTCCGGCGGCGATGCTAGCGTCGGCGGCCGTGCTGATCCGCGAGTTCACCGAGGCCGACTGGCCGCAGGTGTGGGAGATCGTCGGCGCGGTCGTCCGGGCCGAGGAGACCTTCCCGTACGACCCGACGATGACCGCCGGGCAGGCGTACGACATGTGGGTGGAGCGCCCGCCCGGCCTGACCGTCGTGGCGGTCGAGGGCGACCGGGTCCTCGGCACGGCCAAGATGGGCACCAACCGACCCGGTCCCGGGTCGCACGTCTCCACCGCGAGCTTCATGGTCGCGGCGGACGCCCGGGGGCGCGGGGTGGGTACCGCGCTGTGCCGGCACGCGCTGGGCTGGGCCCACGGGCGCGGGTACGCCGGTATGCAGTTCAACGCGGTGGTCGAGACCAACCGCACGGCGGTGGAGCTGTACCGGCGGCACGGCTTCGAGGTGGTCGGCACGGTGCCGGGCGCATTCGCCCACCCGGGCCTGGGCCGGGTGGGCCTGCACGTGATGTACCGCGCGTTCTGAGCTAGCCGCGCCAGCCCTCCGGGTTGCTGAACGACTCCCGGGAGATGCCCGACCCGGTGCGCGGCCACCCGCCGAACAGCTTGTCGTGCAGGTGGGCGAACAGGTAGCAGATGCTCTCGCAACTGCCGTCCAGGACGGCCAGGGCGGGGTTGACGCGCACCGCCTCGTAGAACTCCTGCCCGAGGGCGACGATGTGGCCCCGGCAGTAGAGGAAGCCGTCGTCGGAGCCGTCGGTAACCGCGTGGATGTCGGCGCGGTCGACGTCGTACAGCTTGCGCTCCATCACCCGGTCGAGGGCGGTCAGTTCCTCGCTGGACAACTCGGCGCCGAGGGAACGGAGGTTGTCCAGGAACGGGGCGAACGAGGCGTCCAGGGCGTACACGTTGACGTCGTCGGCGTCCGGGTCGCGCTCGACGAGGGCGCGGCGCAGCGCCCGGGCCTCGGGGCCCAACGGCTCCCACGCGGACTCCACCAGGGCCCAGAACCGGGCCTCGTCGTCGGCGCTCGGCAGCAGCTTCACGGGATTGTCTGAAGGCATGGTCACGGGCGGGATGCTAGCCAGCCCGACCGACACGTTCCGCCGCCGGCCGACGGTGGATATGACGACCATCTCGGACGGACGTGGTTGAGACGACCGGCCCCGGGTACGGATTCGGTGGACGTGAGCACGTTTCCGGCGCGCGAGAGCGCGGAAGACCACAACCCGAAGGAGTGTCGATGACCACCAGGGTCGAGAAGTCCGTCGAGGTGAACGTCCCGATCCGCACCGCGTACAACCAGTGGACGCAGTTCGAGGAGTTCCCCATGTTCATGGGCGGTGTCAGGGAGGTGCGCCAGCTCGACGACAGGCGCATGCACTGGGTCGCCGAGATCGCCGGCGTCCAGCGCGAGTGGGACGCGAAGGTGCTGGAGCAGGTGCCGGACCGCAAGGTCGCCTGGGCCGCCACCGAGGGGTTCACCAACGCCGGTGCCGTCCACTTCCAGCCGGTCGACACGAATCGCACGATGGTCCGGCTGTTCCTCGAGTACGAGCCGGAGGGCTTCGTCGAGAAGGCCGGCGAACGGCTGCACCTCGTCGAGCGACAGGCCGAGTCCGACCTGGAGAGGTTCAAGACGTACATCGAGAGCCGAGGCGTCGAGACCGGTGGCTGGCGAGGAACGATCGACGAGGGTCGCCGACTCGGCACGCCCGGCGTCGAGTACGCCGCCGGCACCCGGGGCGACAGCGGCAGGGTCGACGGGTCCGGCCGGGACACCGACGCCGGTGCGACTGCGCCGACCACCACCCCGTACCCGACCGGCGCCGACCCCGACGGCGTCCACCGGCCGCTCTGACCGGCTCCCGCACGACGCAGGCCCGGGTCCGCGCGACCCGGGCCGGTCACGTCGAGGGGCCGCCATGCCGAGGGGCCGTCACGTCGAGGGGCCGCCATGCCGAGGGGCCGTCACGTCGAGGGGCCGTCACGCCGAGGGGCCGTCACGCCGAGGGGCCCGGAGCATGTCAGGCCGAGGGAGCCCGGCGGGCGCGGCGGCGCACAGACCGCCGGCCCGCCGCCCGGGAGAGCTGGCCGGGACGGTCGGGGCAGCGCGCTACCGGCGGTTCTCCAACAGCCGGGCCACGGTGGCCGGCGAGTAGACCCGGCCCCGGGCGATCGCCGCCACCACCAGCGGGGCGAGTACGGCGACCAGACCGAGTACGGCGGTCTGCTGATTCGCGGACAGCGGCAGGCCGAAGGCGACCAGCAGGCTGATCACGGCCGTACCGGCGGCGGTGATCCCGCCGACGGTGAACAACGGCTCGGTGGCGGTCGAGGTGGGGATGGGGGTGGACATGCGGGCCTCCTCTGTTGATCGGTCGCTCGGTCACGTAGGCAGTAATGCGCCGCGTGTCGTCGGTGGTGACGACCTGCGCGGTCGTACCGTCGGGTGGCTGTAGCTCGGAGGGCCCACTCCCCGCCCACTCCCCGCGGTCCCTGCCCGCCCGGCGTGCCCCGCCGGGCGGGACGAGAGTCGACAGGTCCACCCGCCGTCAGGTCGACAGCCTGGCGGTCAGCTCGTCGACGACCTGCTGGGCGATTTCCGCCGGCACCGCCGCCGCGATGGCCTCCGGGGTCAACCCCGCTGTCTTCAATGCTTCGGAGAGCCGCTGCGGTGACAGCCCGGCGAGCACCCCGGCGATGATGGCCGGCTCGTCGACCAGGTCGACGCCGACCTTGGCCGCTGTGCTGCGTGTGTTGCTCAGCACCTCGTTGAGGACGCCGAGGGTGCTCATGTCCTTGGGGATGCCCCCGCCGACGTACTGCCATGGGATCGCCCGTAGCTGCGTCGCGATGCCCTCGTCGGTCAGCGCGGCCTTGATGTGGCCGAGGAACTCTGCGCGGTCCATGTGATCCTCCAGGATGCCGATGCCGGTCAGGTAGCGGCGGAACAGCGGGGTCTGGTCCCGGCCCGCCTTGGTGGAGTCGCGGAAGAAGCTGAAGTGGGTGTGCCACAGGTGGGAGTTGTCGCCGGTGGTGCGCTTGCCGAGCCGGTCCCACCGCCGGACGACCTTGCCGTCCGCGGAGTAGATGATCTCCCTGATGTCCCGCGTGTCGGCCGCGCCGGCCGCGCACTGCTGCACGCACCAGACCGAGAACGAGCGCAGGTCGTGGGTGAGGCCGCCCGACCGTACGGTGAAGGAGCCGACGTCCAGGCCGGAGGCGTCCAGGGTCAGCCCCGACTGGTCCCGGGGGGACTCCACGACCGAGTAGTCGTTGGTCACGACCCGGTCGGAGCCGCAGTGGTAACCCCCGCGGTGGGCCGAGTCGCCGACGATGCCGACGGCGGCCGGTTCCAGGTCCTTGAGGCACGACAGCAACAGGGTCCGAACGTTCAGGAGATTCGTCGGGGCCCGGGTCATGGGGCCCTCCTTCCGTGGGGGAAGGCCGAGCACAACGATCACTCCGAGTAAGAATCCGGAGGTGCAGGACGCGCCCGGCCAAAGGTGCACATCGTCGGGCTGATGAGCCAAGAGTAATCAGGCAACAACGCCCCTACCAGCGGAAACGTCCACTCTTCGGATAGTGATAGTTATCGAAGGGAGCTTTCGCGCGGACGGGTCCCGGGGCACGGGAGCCTCACAATGAACACGAGGAGTAACTGCCTGACGGCGGGGGCGGGGTCACGTCCACCGGTCGGGGACAGCGGTCGACCCACGGGTCCGGACCGACCGGCGCGTGCTGTCACGATGAGCGAGCCTCAAGGTGTCCAATAAGGACGGAGGGGCTCGGGCCCCTCGTCCACTTCCCCCTGCCGTGAGGATCCCCACTGGTGGCTGTACTGGATGTGCACTTCCTCGCTGTACACGAGCCGTATGAGGCACCGGAGCATCCGGTACCGATCAACGCGACCATCGTCCACGCACGGACGCTGCTGCACCCCGCCGTCACGCAACCCGACGGCGCGCTGATGTACCGATGCCTGACCGAGTTTCCCGACCGCGCGCCAGGCTGCGTGGTGCCGCTGTCGACCCTGACGTACGAGCTGGACGGGGGCGCGGGCTGGAGCCTGGTCGGCGACTGGGCGTCGGTCGTTGACGACATCGTGTGGCTCGGCCAGCAGCGAAAGTGTGACGCGATGCCGCTCGGCCTGCCGCCCCTGGCCGCCACCCTCCTCAGTCACGGACCCGCCACCAAGCACACGGTCCACTACATCGACGCACCCCCGAAAATCGTCGGCCCGGCCGAGCGGCGGCGCGAACTTGCCCAGTTGACCGCTGCCGTCCGCCAATACGTTGCGCGGGGCCCGTTCTGGCCGGGGGACGACCTGGTGAATCCGCCCCGCGAGCCCGCCACCCTGCCGTACAAACCACACTCGCCCAACTGACCGTGACACCCCGTCTCCCTCGGTTCGAGGGAGACGGGGCCGCAGTCGTGGCAAGGGCCGGACACCCGCAGGTCGAAGACGCTGTCGTCTTCCGGGCACCCCGGTGCTGATCCTGGCGGCCCTCGCGCTCGGGGTCATGGCCCGATCCTGACCGGCGACTCACCCGTCCCCGGCAGCAGACCCACCCGGCGCAGGCCAGCGTGTCCTCAGCTTTGCCATCGGATCGAAGATGCCCGGCGCCAGCGAGCCACCCTTTTCTGCCGGCGGACAGGTGAAAGGCCCTGGTCAGAGTTAGTGACCAGGGCCTTTCACCTACCGAGCCGCCTGACGGAATCGAACCGTCGACCTACGCATTACGAGTTGATCGACATGGATGGTACGGGCTGGCACTGACTGGCATCAGTGATCGC